>JAZSLV010000016.1:0-48363 GCA_045535555.1 Bacteroidaceae bacterium
ATAATGAAAAATATCAAAACTACAATGGCTATTCCTTTGATATTCAAAAGAATAGCCATTATTATTCCATTTTTGTCACAAGACAAAGATGGGCCTGTGTTAAAAACAAAAAAAGAGGATGACTACTTTTTAGTCACCCTCATTTCTTTTATTTAAGCGTTCAGACCTACCAGAGCCTGGGATATGTTGATCATAAAGTCTCCCATGGTCTCCAGTTCCTGGATAAGGTCAAAGTAATAAACGCCCGCCGTGTAATCATAGGATTTGACCTCCATGTTCTTCAGGTGCTCCTCACGAAGGCTGTCACGCATATTGTTTATGGCATCCTCGGCCACATATGCGTCTGTTATGTCTGCAACATTGTGATACTTGTTGCGGCGGCCGATGACTGCAGGCAGAAAGTCATCACGACACCTATTATGATAAAGAGCACGGTGCTAAGGCCCATATCGGTTATAGGAGCCAGAAAATCACGTACCGGCTGGCTTGACAGCAGCGGATAAGATGTATCCTTGAGCATGCTCAAGCCCAGGAACAGGAACGCGAATCCTATCAGGAACGAGCCGAAATCCTTGGTCTTCTGTTTCTTAAAGAATGATGTCAGTACGAATCCTACAAAAATCAGGGGAATTGCAATGGCACCCAGGCTGAACGTTCCGTCCATACTGACGGCAAACAGCCATGCGGTAACCGTAGTACCTATGTTGGCACCCATGATCACGCCGATGGCGCTCTTGAGTGTCATAAGTCCTGCATTCACAAAGCTTACCAGCATAAGTGTGGTTGCGGTCGATGACTGCACCAGAACGGTCACCAAAAAACCGGTAAACAGGCATTTACCGGTATTTGATGTCATCTTCTCAATAAATGAACGCAGGCCCTTGCCCGCAAATCTCTGAAGGCTGCTGCTCATAAGATTCATGCCCCAAAGGAACAGGGCAAGGCAGCCAAGCATCGTAAGAATCTGATAGAATAGTGAATCCACCTTTGTGTAGTGTCAATTGTTGCACAAAGGTAACATTTTTTTAATGCAATCTTAATGAGATTGTAACAATTAAAAAGCCTCTATCACAAGGCCGTCATAGGCAAACTGCATGTGTGGCGGGAACTTGGCGTTCATTATGGCATGCATGCCTGCACGGTGGCTCATGTGGACAAAATAAGTCTCCCTGGCCCCTACCTTCTCTGCAAACAGCACAGCCTGGCGCACGTTCTGGTGCGTGGGATGTTCCTTGGTATGCAGCGCGTTCACCACAAGAGTCTCAGTGCCTTCCAGCAACTTGAAAGTCTCATCATCCATGCTTTTCATATCGGTAATGTATGTCAGGTTTCCGATTCTGAACCCAAGAATGGGCAGACTGCCGTGCATTACGCGTATGGGCAGAATTTCCAGGTCACCAACCCTGAACCTTTTGCCCGGTTGGATCTCACGCAGTTCCATATGAGGCACGCGGGGATTGATATTCTGGTTGAAACAATACGGCATACTCTGCACGATATGACTTATCACATTGCTCTCGGCATAGATGGGAATGGTGGTCGTAGTGCAGTAAGGACGCAGGTCATCAAGGCCTCCTATATGGTCGTAATGCTCGTGCGTAACAATCACAGCATCAAGCTGTTCAATGCCGGCTCTTAAAGCCTGCTGACGAAAATCAGGACCACAGTCTATAATGATTTTGGTGGTATCAGTCTCTATCAGGGCCGATGTGCGCAGACGCTTGTCATGCGGGTCGGTTGACATGCATGTCTGGCAGTGACAGCGCATCTCGGGTACGCCTATGGATGTTCCGGTTCCAAGGAAAGTCAGTTTCATATATAATTCACCTCAGTAGAGAGGGTTATTCCGAATTTCTGTTTCACATCGGCAATGATGGTGTCAGCCAGGTGCCTGACATCGGCCCCGGTGGCCCCACCCTTGTTTACCAGCACCAGCGCCTGCTTGTCATAAACGGCTGCAGGACCCAGCGAGCGGCCTTTCCAGCCGGTTTTCTCAATCAGCCAGCCGGCCGGAACCTTGATTCCGCCCGGAACCGGATATGAAGGCACATCGGGATAGTTACTCCTTATTATATTGAACTCCTGTTCTGTCACCACCGGGTTCATGAAAAAGCTTCCGGCATTACCAAGTACCTTGGGATCGGGCAGTTTGCTGTCACGGATTGAAATCACGGCCTGGCGTATGTTTGCCAGTGTGGGACCGCCCAGACGCTCCACCTCCTGCTCCAGCGCTCCGTAACCAAGCTTGGGCTGAGGCACCTTGGAAAGCGCATATATCACGTATGCAACCGCATACTGTCCCTTAAGTTCATTCTTGAATATGCTCTGACGGTATCCGTAGCGGCACTCGGCATTGCTGAAATCACGCTCGGTTCCATCGGTCAGGCAAATGGTCTGCACAGTATCGATAACGTCCTTTGCCTCAGCACCGTATGCGCCTATGTTCTGGACTGCACTGGCACCTACCTCGCCGGGAATGGCCGACAGGTTCTCAACACCCCAGAAACCGTTAATGGTGCACCATGCCACGAAATCATCCCATACAACTCCTGCGCCCACCTTTACGTAGACGAGGTCATCAGTACTATCTATGATATCTATCGATGTTATTGTGGAGTGCAGTACCGTACCCTTAAAATCGCCCATAAACAGCAGATTACTGCCTCCTCCTATCATCAGGACGGGTTTTTCTATATCCGGCAGGGCGTTTTTGAGCTCATCGGTAGTAGCCCAGTCAATAAGCCTGTCTGCCCTGACATCCATACCGAAGGTATTCCTGTCCGCAAGTGAACAATTGTCTCTAATCGTCATGCTGCAAAATTACTCATTCTAATTGTTGAAATAGCTTCTTTTTTTGCTAATTTTGCGCCTTGTAAAAAAGTATCGTGATGATTGAGAAAATAGAACAGCTTATAGCCGAAATCAACGGCCTCAAGGCATCAACTGCCGAAGAGCTTGAATCACTGCGTCTTAAGTACCTGAGCAAGAAAGGTGCCATCAATGACCTCATGGCCGATTTCCGCACTGTTCCCGCCGAGCAGAAGCGTGAGGTGGGTCAGAAACTCAATGAGCTCAAGAACCTGGCACAGGACAAGATAAACGCCCTCAAGGAGATTTTTGATGCACAGAAGGCCGAGTCCGAGAAACCCGACCTGACCCGCACCGAATACCCCACAGGACTTGGCACACGCCACCCGCTCAACATAGTCAAGAATGAGATAATCGATATTTTCTCTCGTCTGGGCTTTGTTCTGGCCGATGGTCCCGAGGTTGAGGATGACTGGCACGTATTCTCATCCATGAACTTTGCCGAGGATCACCCCGCACGCGATATGCAGGACACCTTCTTTGTAGAGGCACATCCCGATATCATACTGCGTACGCATACATCATCGGTCCAGAGCCGCGTGATGGAGGTATCAGAGCCCCCTATCCGCATCATCTGCCCGGGCCGCGTTTACCGTAACGAGGCCATCAGTTACCGTGCACACTGCTTCTTCCATCAGGTTGAAGCTCTGTACGTTGACAAGAAAGTAAGTTTCTCAGACCTCAAGCAGGTTCTGCTCTATTTTGCACAGCAGATGTTCGGTCCCGATACCAAGATCCGTCTGCGTCCCAGTTACTTCCCCTTCACTGAGCCTTCGGCCGAGATGGACATAAGCTGCAACATATGCGGCGGAAAGGGTTGCGCATTCTGCAAGGGCACCGGTTGGGTTGAGATCCTGGGCTGCGGTATGGTAGACCCCAATGTGCTGGAACTCAACGGCATAAACAGCAAGGAATACTCAGGCTTTGCACTCGGTATGGGTATTGAGCGCATAACCAACCTCAAATATCAGGTCAAAGACCTGCGTATGTTCTCCGAGAACGACGTTCGTTTCCTCAAGGAGTTCGAGTCAGCCAACTGATAACCCGCACCTCTTATGAGAAAGAGGGAATTATACAACAAATGCAGCGAGAGACTATCTCAGGCATATCCTGAGGCAGCAACCGAGCTGCATTTTTCATCTCCATACGAGTTACTGGTGGCTGTAATGCTGTCGGCCCAGTGTACCGATAAGCGCGTCAACATGGTCACTCCCGCCCTCTTTGAGGCATTCCCCACGGTGCAGGATATGGCTGCAGCCACTCCGGAGCAGATATTCCCGTATATCAAAAGCGTTTCTTATCCCAACTCCAAGGCCGATCATCTGGCCGGAATGGCACGTATGGTATGTGACCGTTTTGACGGCAGTATACCGGATACCATGGAAGAGATGACCTCTCTGCCAGGTGTAGGCCGCAAAACCGCAAACGTGATGCTTGCAGTGGCATTTAACGGTCAGGCTATGCCGGTTGATACCCACGTATTCCGCCTGAGCCACCGCATTGGTCTTGTTCCCAAGCGCTGCACTACCCCGTTAAGCGTTGAGAAAGAGTTGGTTAAGTACTTCCCCAAAGAACTGCTTTCACGTGCTCATCATTGGCTCATCCTGCACGGGCGCTACGTATGTACCGCGCGCACACCAAAATGTGCAAATTGCTGCCTTAATGACATATGTTTGCGTGATTTTGATTAATTTTGCGGTCTGTTACCAGTGGCAATGGAAAAGAAAGACATTTTTGAAAGCATCCGGGATGTAAAAAAGTCCCTGCAGAAAGCCGATAAGTACATCCCCAAGGTTGAGGAGCGCTCCATTGACCGTGCCGAGATAAAGGAGGCGGTCAAGCTGTTCCGCCATGTGGTGTTCGGCAATTTCTTTGGAGCGGTTGACCTCTCCACGTCTTTAAGCCGCCTGTATACCATTCTGTCACATCAGATTGACTATATCAGCCGGATATTCCATGAGTCCATGCCCTGCCCGGCCGAGGAGATATCACAGCAGTTCATAGAGAGCATTCCTGAACTCCGCCGCCTGTTGGGAACCGATGTCAAGGCTATCTTTGACGGTGACCCCGCAGCCGTAAGCCATGAGGAGGTAATCCTGTGCTACCCGTCACTGGTAGCCATGTACCACTACCGTATGGCACACCGCCTGCTTGAGTTGGGAGTACCCATCCTGCCCCGCATAATCACTGAACTTGCTCACTCGCTTACAGGTATTGACATCCATCCGGGTGCGCGCATCGGCGAGTATTTCAGCATAGACCACGGCACAGGCGTGGTTATCGGAGAAACTGCAATCATCGGTAATCATGTACAACTCTATCAGGGAGTTACGCTTGGTGCCAAGAGTTTCAAGTTTGATGAGAACGGCAATCCCATAAACGTACCGCGCCATCCTATCATCGAGGACAACGTGGTAATCTACTCCAATACATCGGTGCTTGGCCGCATAACCATCGGACATGACACCATCATTGGAGGTAACGTATGGCTTACTCAGGACCTGCCGCCCTACTCCAAGTTTTTTCAGAACAGAGAGAAATAATTTAACCATAAACAAACAGTAATTATGACAATTGATCAATTCAATTTCGCCGGAAAGAAGACTTTCGTACGCGTAGACTTCAACGTTCCCGTTGATGAGAACTTCAACATCACCGATGATACCCGTATCGTCGCTGCTATGCCCACCCTGAAGAAGATCATCGCCGATGGCGGTCGTCTTATCATCGCTTCACACATGGGTCGTCCCAAGAAGAACCCGGATCCCAAGTACTCACTCAAGTACATTCTGAAGCATGTATCAGAGTGCCTTGGTGTTGACGTAAAGTTCGCTGAGGACTGCGCAAAGGCACAGGAGCAGGTTGCCGCTCTTAAGGACGGTGAGGCTCTGCTGCTTGAGAACGTACGTTTCTACGCTGAGGAGGAAGGCAAACCCCGTGGCATTGAGAAGGAGGATCCCGCATACGATGCAGCCAAGAAGGAACTCAAGGCCGCTCAGAAGGAGTTCGCCAAGACTCTGGCTTCATACGCCGATGTTTATGTAAACGACGCATTTGGTACCGCTCACCGCAAGCACGCCACCACAGCCGTTATGGCCGATTTCTTTGACGCTGACCACAAGATGTTCGGTTATCTGATGGAGAAGGAGGTTGTTGCTGTTGAGAAGGTTCTGAACAACTCAGTTAAGCCTGTAACTGCCATCATCGGTGGTTCAAAGGTATCTTCAAAGATCACAATCATTGAGAACCTGCTGCAGAAGGTTGATAACCTGGTTATCATCGGCGGTATGGCTTACACCTTCGTTCTGGCCAAGGGCGGTAAGGTTGGTAACTCACTCTGCGAGCCCGATCAGGTAGACGTTGCTCTGGCCGTTCTCAAGAAGGCCGAGGAACTGGGCGTAAAGATTGTACTCCCCGTTGACTGCCTTGCAGCCGATAACTTTGACAACAACGCCAACACTCAGGTAGTTGACAACAACAACGTACCCGACGGTTGGGAAGGTATGGATATAGGTCCCAAGTCAGCCGCTATGATGGCCGGTGTAATCGAGTCATCAAAGACCATCCTTTGGAACGGTCCTGCCGGCGTATTCGAGTTCAGCAACTTCCAGGCCGGTACCAAGGCTATCGCTACCGCTGTTGCCAACGCAACTGCCAAGAACGGAGCTTTCTCACTGGTAGGTGGCGGTGACTCAGTCAGCGCTGTAAAGCAGTTCGGTTTTGCCGATAAGGTATCATACGTATCAACCGGCGGCGGTGCCCTGCTCGAGGCTATCGAGGGTAAAGTTCTGCCCGGTATCGCTGCTATCAAGGGTTAATCCCAAATATTTTTAGTATATTTGAAACCGCGGCAGCAATACTCCTGCGGTTTCTTTATTATGGGTGTAGAGGAAGATATAAAGAAGCGTGCGCAGCACATCAGGGAACTGTTGCTCAGCGCACATCTCAAGGAGGCATTGGAGCAGATCCAGGCCCAGATGTCAGGTGTGGCCGATTGGTCCGCATCGTCCCGTTTTGAGGATATAGACCGTTCCTACAGGTACATGCTGCAGTATTACAGCCAGGGTTCGCCCGATGAGCACCGCAACGAGGTCTATCGCCAGCTGGTGCGCCGTGCCCTGCTTTTGAACGATGACGTACTCCAGGCACGCCTGCAGCCTACGTCCATGCTTCTCTACTACCAGCACCTGCGCTCCACCCAGTCACGTACAGAGAATATAGAAGGACTCCGCCTGGCGCTGGAATCATTTGCCGAACTTGGCGATACCGACACCCACGAGCGTAACCTGGGCCTTCTGTTTGACCTTATCTGGACCAACGGAGAGTGGAATTCAGGTGATTCAGCATCACTGCTTGAACTCATTGATTCTCCGCTTGTTATAGAGGATGATTCAGCCCTTGCCATAAGCGCCGTGACACTCTCTCTGATGGAGCGGTTTGATCCGCTCAAATGCATATTCCTGTGTCAGGCTGCCCGTAATCTGAGTACCATAGTATCGGTCCGTGCACTCACGGGACTGGCAGTGGCGCTGGGCGGTTACAATGACATTATGCCCTACTTCCCCGAAGTAACCGATGCCATAAGGCTGCTGCAGGACGAGCCGGGCATATGCGAGCGCATGCTCAAGGTACAGATGTCACTGCTTCTGTGCCGTGAGACCAAGGAGATAGACCGCCGCATGCGTGAGGAGTTCATCCCCACTATGTTGCGCAACCCTAAACTGGGTGACCTTATGCGCGAGGAACTGGAGCGTGACGACGTCAGCCCCGACTGGAACGAGTGGATAGAGAAGCCTGAGATAAAGGACAAACTCATGCAGATGTCCGAACTCCAGATGGAAGGGGCCGATGTCTATATGAGCACCTTCTCAAATCTAAAGAACTATCCCTTCTTCCGCGAGATACACAACTGGTTCCGTATCTTCAGCATTGACCAGCCCGATGTACGCAAAGCCCTTGGAGACGATGCTTTGGCCTCAACCATAGGCAAATCAATGCTCTCCAGCGGCATATTCTGCAATTCCGACAAATACTCCATAGCACTCACCTTCTCGCAGATACCGCGCGAGCAGCGTGACATGCTTACAGGACATATCAACGAGGAGGCGCTCGAGGCCATGGATGAGAAAGCCACCAGCGCATCGCCCACCGGTGCCGCCGAGACATTCTCGGCCCGTCAGTATGCACATGACCTGTACCGTTTCTTCAATCTGTTCAGCCGCCGTCATGAATTCAGCAACCCCTTCGACAGCAATCTTAACCTATTGACAGGCAGTCCGGTATCACCTCTTCTCCAAACCGTAGAGTCAGAGCAGGCAATAGCAGTCTGGCTGCTTGGAAAGAACTATTATGATGAGGCCGTACAGGCATTCCGCCTGATGGAGTCCACCGCGCACCCCTATTCTACCGATTACCGTTTCTATCAGCAACTGGGATATGCCCTGCAGCGTACCCAGTCTTATAATGAGGCGCTCGAATCATATCGCCGGTCGGACATACTTCAGGGCGGCAACAACTGGACACTGCGCCATTCGGCCCAGTGCCTCAGGATACTCGGACAGGCCGATGAGGCTCTTGAACTGCTGTTGCAGGCTGAGAAGAACAGTCCGGATAATCTCTCGCTGCAGATTCAGATAGGTGACTGCCTGGTTGACCTTAAGCGTTATGACGATGCCCTGACGCGTTTCTTCAAGGTTGATTACCTTAAACCTGATTACCCCAAGGCATGGAGGGCAATAGCCTGGTGCGCCTTTTTGGCCGGCAGAACTGACAGATCCATAGAGTATTACGATAAGCTTCTTAAGGGAAAGCCTACTGCCAATGACTGCCTTAACGCAGGTCACGCCTATTTTGTTGACGGAAACATCCAGATGGCCGTTTCATTGTACCGGCGCAGCCGCAAAGCCATGGGAGACGGACAGTTTGACACAGAATTCGGTAAAGACCGTCAGCTATTGATTGAAAAAGGTATATCAGAGCAGGATATTCCCCTTCTTTTGGACCTTATCTGATTTAACTTTTTGCTATTTTTGTAATCTAATAGAGAGTGAAACTATAACCAAATAACCAATTATATCAAAATGACAGCCAATAGACTTTTCAAAAGCGTAATGCTTCTTCTGGCTTGCGCTCTGGTTCTGTCCACACAGAACTCATTCGCTGCGAAAAAAGACAAGGATGGTGGCCAGGTCAAAGCCTCACAGCGCTTTGTCCACAATTACGGAGGTCGCGGTAACCCCTATCTGCCCCTTTGGGAGCATGTACCCGACGGCGAGCCCAAAGTATTTGAGGACCCTGACCGTCCCGGACATTACCGTGCATATATCATCGGCTCACACGATGTAAGCGCAAACCGTTACTGCGGTCCCGATATCCGTATCTGGTCAGCACCCGTTGAGAACCTGAACGAGTGGCGTGATGACGGCCCGGTATTCACATATCAGGCTGCCAACGGCCGTTGGGACGTCATGTACGCTCCTGATCTGGTTGAGGTTATCGAGAAGGATGCCAAAGGTAAGGACAAGAAGGTATATTATCTGTATCCCCACAGCCGTGGTCCCCGTCGTGAGGCTATGGTTTGCAAGGGTGACCGTCCCGACGGCCCCTTCACTCCCCTGAACCTGGATGAGAATGAGGCAGCCATCGCAGGCAGCTGCATCGGCTTTGACCCGTCAGTATTCATTGAGAAGATAACCGATAAGAACGATCCCGACTATGCAAAGGGCTTCCGTGCATACGGATTCTGGGGCTTCCAGCACTCAACAGGTGCCCAGCTTGACCAGGAGACCATGTACTCAGTACGTCCCGGTACCACTCCGGTTGATCCTCTGCTGCCCGCCAGCTCACGCTACGGTGTGGTTCGTGACCGTCAGGGAACAGTCTACACTGCTCTTGCCGAGGGTCAGAATCCCGGTGACTTCAACTTCTTTGAGGCATCTTCAATCCGTCAGGTGGGTAACAAGTACGTGATGATATTCTCCGGTTACTCAGGTCCCGACTACGGTCTGGGGTCAACCAACTCAGCCCTGCGTTACTGCTACGGCGATTCTCCTCTGGGTCCCTGGAAGAGCGGCGGTGTAGCTGTTGATTCACGCGGCCCCATCCTCAACGAGGACGGCACCAAGCTGATCACTGCTAACTTTGCACACAACACCCACGGCAGTATCGAGCAGATAAACGGCCAGTGGTACATATTCTATCATCGTCCTCCGCGCGGCAACGGTAACGCCCGTCAGGCTATGGTTGCCCCCGTTAAGATCACATGGGATGAGAAACCCGTATCAGAGGGCGGTAAGGTAGTCATTACAGGTTATGATCCTTATGCTCCCGATGAGGTTTGGACTGCCAAGGCTTCAAACGGTGACGAGTACACCGGCGCTGAGGTTACATCTGAGGGATTCAATATCTACGGTCTGCCTCCTTATGCTTACTATTCAGCAGGTTACGCTTGCGTATTCATGAACAAGGAAGGCGGTCAGAACCGTAACTCACTGCAGGACAACTGGGATATCTGGAACAACGAGCAGATCTGCAACGTTGACGCCGGCGATATCATAGGTTACAAGTACTTCGGTCTGGGCGGTCTCAAGAAGGACAGCAAGGGTATTGAGGCATTTGACGGCACCACTTCAAAGCAGCATTCATCATTCAACGTATGGTTCAAGCGTACTGCCGGTGAGGGCGGTATCAACATAAAGGTCATGATGGACGGCCCCTGGAAGAACGATGTATGGAACGGTAAGGAGATCGGTAAGATCAAGATTCCAGCCAATTCACCGGTTGACAAACTTGAGAAATATACCATTGATGTATCTGAGTTCGTTGATGACGTTGAGGGCAAGCACGCCATCTATCTGGTGTTTGATGCCGCCATTGACGGTGCTATCGGCCAGTTCTATGGCTGCGGATTCAACACCAAGACAACATCTCTCAAGCGCCCCGTACCTCCCACCCTTAACGTAACAATAGGTGGTAAGGCCATAGAGCTTCCCGCCGAGCCCGTTCACTCAAATGACAACAACGGTTACACCGACAACACTCATTATGAGATGGACTACAAGCTGGAGCCCGGTCAGAAGTCAAAGGTTGCAGTAGAGTGCCTCTGGTCAACAATGCAGTTCTGGGTAGAGCAGATCAAGGGCGATGAAGGCACCGCCGTAATCACCGCTGAGTACCTCTTCCCCGGTACCACCAGCACTCAGACCAAGGTCTACAAGATCAACATCTCCAAGTAAAATAGAGGAAATCAAAAAAGAGGCGGCCAAACGGTCGCCTCTTTTTTATTAAAAAACTCGCCTTAGATTTGCTGGTTCCAAAAAAAATAGCCACCTTTGCACCGCTTTAAGGAAGGATGGCAGAGTGGTCGAATGCGGCGGTCTTGAAAACCGTTGACCTTCACGGGTCCGGGGGTTCGAATCCCTCTTCTTCCGCAAACAGGTTTCCAATAGGGAGCCTGTTTATTTTTATGCTTTTTTTCTATCTTTGTGTGGTTATTTTTGATATTATAATATGGACAAGAATAAGGTTACTGAGTTCCTTAAGCACAGGGTGCTGGAGAGATTTGCCTTGGGGGCCGATGCGGCATCGCAGGAGGAGGTTAATTCCAATATCCATAAGGGAATAATGATTCGGGGCACAAACCTTTGGGTCCTGATATTCGCTATATTCATTGCATCGCTGGGTCTTAACACCAACTCAACGGCCGTTATCATAGGCGCCATGCTTATATCCCCGCTCATGGGACCTATCATAGGCATGGGTTATTCAATGGGAGTGTATGATTTCAACCTGCTCAAGGAATCACTGCGTAACTTCCTGTTTATGATTGTGGTAAGCCTTATCACATCGGCCGTATTCTTTACGCTTCCGCTTATATCATCCACCCAAAGTGAGTTGCTGGCACGTACGCAGCCTACCACATATGATATTCTGATTGCACTATTTGGCGGTCTGGCCGGCATGGTTGCCCAGACACGTAAGGACCGTACAGGTACCGTAATTCCGGGGGTGGCTATAGCAACCGCACTTATGCCCCCGCTCTGCACGGTAGGTTACGGACTGGCCACGCTGCAGTTCCGCTTTATGCTGGGTGCGCTGTATCTGTTTACCATAAACTCCATTTTCATTGCGCTGGCATCGTTCATAGTAACCCGTGTAATGAATTTCAAGATGATTGGCGAACTGGAGCCCGACAAACTCAAAAAACTTAAGCACGCCATGGTTGCGGTCATCATCATTGTCACCCTGCCCAGCGTACTGATAGCCATCTCAATCATACAGAGGTCAGCATTTGAGGCCAATTACCGCAACTTTGTGGATGAGGCTTTCAAATATGACAACACTTTCGTAGTTGAATCCAAATATGAGTACAACGCCAACCCGCGCAAACAGTCTGTGATTGAGGTGCGTCTGTTCGGTGAGCCGTTATCGGACAACGTAATCAACAACATACGCGGGCAGATGTCAAGCGTTTACCATCTGCCCAAGGTTGACCTGGTAGTGCGTCAGTCCAACCAGGAGGACGGCGGAATTGCCATAACGGCCCTGCAGAGCAACTACACCGAGATGCTCAACGAGAAGAACCGCCAGATATCACACCTGCAGGAGCAACTCTCTTCCATTCGTACTGCCGATACGCTTGCCGTGAGCAGCATGACCCGCGAGCTTGGCATATTCGTACCTGAGATTAACGACATGTCGCTGCAACGCCATATTTCATACAACACTGACGGTGCTGCAACCGATACCGCATATATCTGCATCATCTCATTCCAGGATGATACCGATATTCAGCCCAAAATTGATCTGATAAAGGACTGGCTCACCAAACGTGCCGGTGCCACCAACATTAACATTCTTGTCAAGTAAGATGATATATCCTGACAATTTTGAACATAAGACCGGTTTTGACGAGATCAGACAGATGCTCGCCGACCGCTGCATATGCCCGCTGGGTGTCCAGTTGGTTGACGATATGCAGTTCATGACTGATTTCCAGCCAATTGAGAAGGCCCTGGACCAGACCATGGAATTTGTCAGGATACTCACCGAGGGCAAATCATTCCCCGATCAGAATTATCATGACTTGCGTGAGGCCCTGGCCCGCATAAAGGTTGTAGGCACATGGCTCGATGAGGCCGAATTGTTAGGTTTGTGGCGCTCACTGGCGACCATCAGCGGCATAGTGGAGTTCCTCGGCAAGGAGGACAATCAGGGACTCTACCCCAACCTGACCGAACTTGCACAGAGCGTAGCGGTATTCCCCACTATAACACAGGGGATAGCCAAGATACTAACCAAGTTCGGCAAGCTCAAGGACAATGCCAGCCCCGAGTTGTACCGCATCCGCATGGACCTTACCAATACGTCATTCAGCATATCACGCATACTCAACAGCATACTAAAACAGGCCCAGACAGACGGTCTGGTCGATAAGGATGCCGCTCCCACCATGCGTGACGGCCGTTTGGTACTGCCCGTGGCACCGGGACTCAAGCGCAAGATACGCGGTATCGTACATGATGAGTCCGCATCGGGCAAGACCGTATTCATAGAGCCCGAGGAGGTTGTTGAGGCCAATAACCGCATCCGTGAACTTGAGGCCGATGAGAAACGTGAGGTTACACGTATCCTGATAGCATTTACAGACTCCATACGCCCCCAGATACCCTCAATACTTGAGTCATACGGCTTCATGGCACAGATAGACTTTATCCGCGCCAAGGCCCGTTTGACGCTGGATTTTGACGCATGCAAGCCCATAATGGAGCGCAAGACAGTGGTTGATTGGGTTCAGGCCGTGCATCCGCTGCTCAAACTATCGCTTGCCAAGCATGACAAGACCGTGGTTCCGCTGGACATTGACTTGGATTCCAAGAACAGCATCCTGCTCATATCGGGACCCAATGCCGGCGGTAAGTCAGTCTGCCTCAAGACAGTAGGCCTGCTGCAGTACATGCTGCAGTGCGGAATTCCCGTACCCATGCGCCCCAACAGCCACGCCGGCATATTCAAGAGCATATTCATAGACATCGGCGACGAGCAGAGCATTGACGATGACCTGAGTACCTACTCCAGCCATCTGCTCAACATGAAGAACATGATTAAGTATGCCGATAATCGCTCACTCATTTTGATTGATGAGTTTGGAAGCGGAACGGAGCCCAACATAGGCGGTGCCATTGCCGAGTCGGTGCTGATGCGATTCAATCGCAACCGCGTATTCGGCATCATAACCACACACTATCAGAACCTTAAGCATTATGCTGATGGCAATGAGGGCATCCGCAACGGCGCCATGCTCTATGACCGTCACCTGATGCAACCGCTTTATATACTGCAGATTGGCAATCCCGGCAGCTCATTTGCCGTGGAGATTGCTCGCAAGATTGGTCTTCCCGAAGATGTCATTGAGGATGCCACCCAGATTGTCGGACGTGACTATGTGAATGCCGATAAGTACCTTCAGGACATTGTGCGTGACAAGCGATACTGGGAGAACAAGCGCCAGAACGTGCACCAGTTGGAGAAACAGCTGGACCAGCAGATTGAGCAGCACCGTCAGGAACTTGAATCGCTGCAGAAAGAGCGCAAATCAATCATACGTGAGGCCAAAGAAAAGGCCGATCAGCTTATCCAGGACTCCAACGCCATGATTGAGAACACCATACGCACCATCCGTGAGGCCCAGGCCGATAAGGAGCTGACCCGTCTGGCTCGTCAGGAACTTACTGATTTCAAGGAGACTATTGATGACCGCCAGGCCAACTCCGAGGACGAACTGCGCATACAGCGCAAGATGGAGCGCATCCGCCAGAGCCAGGAGCGCCGCGAGCAGCGCAAACGTGATAAGCTCAAGGAGCATCACGCTCAGCAGGCCTCTCCTGCCCCGTCAGAGCCTATCAACATACCTGTAACATCCGGTAAGCGTTCATTCAAGGTTGGCGACACCGTCCGTCTGGCCGGTCAGACCCAGGTTGGTGAGGTGATATCGGTCAACAAGAGCGATGTTACCGTTGCATTCGGCCTTATCAAGACATCGGTCAAGGCCAACCGTCTGGAGCCCGCCCAGCCCGTTAAGGTTCAGGATGTACGCACGGCCACATACGTGAGCAAGCAGACCCACGATGACATCTATAACCGCAAACTGGCTTTCAAACCCGACATCGACGTGCGTGGCATGCGTGGTGACGAGGCAATCCAGACCGTAATGCACTTTATTGACGATGCCACGCTCATCGGCATGAGTCGTGTCCGCATCCTGCACGGCACGGGCAACGGCATACTGCGCAACCTTATCCGCCAATATCTGCACACCGTTCCTGCTGTCCGTGATTACCACGACGAGCACATCCAGTTCGGTGGCCACGGCATCACAGTAGTAGACCTAGGATAAAAATGATACAAAAGGGGACAGACCCCTTTTGTACTATATTGATTTATTAACACCGGAAAAATGGGGTATTGACGTCAAAACAATGCTAGACTCGCTATTCCTCCCGTTAAGAGCTTCGCTCTTGACCTCCTCCTCGTTCGGTAGAGTAAGCGAGCTTTCTCTACTCTCTCTTCGTTCGTCGGTTCACAGCGACACGGGCGTCGATGGTTTTTCCTGCCAATAACCCTTTTTTCCTCGGCTCGTTTAGCCGGCTTTATCATATTATTGAAATATGAAGAAAATTGGACCACATGTATCGGCTTCGGGGGGCGTTTTCAATGCTCCGATAAATGCTATGGCAGTTGGGGCTTCGGCCTTTGCTTTGTTTACAAAGAACCAGCGGCAGTGGTTTAGTACACCTTTGCAACCAGCTGAAATAGAGAAGTTTAAGGCTGAGGTTTTGAAGTCGGGAATTGAGGCTCGATACATACTTCCTCATGACAGTTACCTTATAAATCTGGGCAGCCCAGATCCGGAGGGACTGGAGAAATCGCGTGCATCATTTCTGGATGAGATGCAGCGCTGCGAGCAGTTGGGACTGACCATGCTCAACTTCCATCCCGGCAGCCACCTGAAGCAGATTACGCCCGATGAGTGCCTGGATCGCATTGCAGAGAGCATCAACCTGACTCTTGAAAAGACCAGCGGCGTAACCGCTGTGATTGAGAACACCGCCGGACAGGGATCCAACATGGGATTCGCTTTCTGGCAGATAAAGCGCATAATAGACGGTGTGTCCGATAAATCCCGCGTAGGAGTCTGCATCGACACCTGTCACACATACACCGCCGGCTATGACCTCAAGAACGCCTACGAGAGCGTCTGGGAGGAGTTCGATAATGAAATCGGTATGGAATACCTGCGCGCCATCCACCTGAACGATAGCAAGAAGGAACTTGGCTCCCGCGTAGACCGCCACGATTCCATAGGAAAAGGTTTCCTTGGTCTGGACTTCTTCAAAAAGATAATGCAGGACCCCAACCTGAACCACATCCCCTTCATCCTGGAAACCCCCGACGAATCCCTCTGGCCTCAGGAAATCACCCTCCTGCACGAACTAGAGCAAAAATGATACAAAAGGGGACTGTCCCCTTTTGTACTATTTTTGCTCGTCGGCCTCAAGTTGTCGGATATACTCGGTGGGGCTGACGCCGTAGTACTGCTTGAAGGTGGTGGAGAAGTGGGTTTGGGAGGCGAAACCTACGCTGTAGGCTATTTGGGATACGTTTACGCGCTTCTCCTTAAGCAGTTTCATAGCCTGCTGCATCCGGATGTTCTGCATAAAGCGAGCTGCCGAGAATCCGGTCAGCTCCTTGAGCTTGCGATGCAGTTGAGTGCGGCTCATACCCACCTCATCAACCATCTGGGTGATATTGAATTCGCTGTTGGAGATATTTGCATTCACAATCTCCATGACACGCTTCATAAACAACTCGTCACTGGATTCAAACTGAACCTCAGCCACATTCTCAGCCTGCTCCTGCTGCCCCGAGTACTTACCCTTAACAATCAGACGGTTACTTATAAGGTTGGACATGAGAGCCTTAAGCTCACTCATATAGAAAGGTTTGGGAAGGTAACTGTCGGCGCCGGTATCCAAGCCAAGCATACGGTCCTGCAGTTTGTTCTTACCGGACAGCATGATAACCGGGATGTGACTTACCAGAGAGTTGCCCTTGAGCGCCTTAACCAGTTGGATTCCATCCATTTCGGGCATTACCACATCCGTAATGATAAGGTCCGGCATCTGTGAAACCGCATACTTCAGACCCTCCTTACCGTTTCGGGCCGTGATAATCCTGTAACTGTGTTTCAGGCTGTCCGACAGGTAATCCAGCATAGAGTCATCGTCATCCACCAGAAGCACCTTTATATTGCTCTTGATATGGTTCTTATCCTCTGGCTCGTCATAATCCATGCTGGCACGCGTACGCTCCAGTTGAGGACGTGCTATCTGATCGTTGTCAACAATATCCTCGGCCTGGATATGGCTGTTTCCCAAAGGCAGACGGAAAGAGAACACACTGCCGCTCCGACCGTCCGTACGGTTATCCGCCCAAATGGTTCCATGGTGCAGACGAACCAGCATCTGACTGTAGTTCAAGCCGATGCCCATACCCATAGTAACCGATGTCAGATTATTGTCAGCCCGGTAGAATCGGTCAAAAATCTTATTGATATCCTCCTTGTCAATACCTATTCCCGTGTCGGAAACAGACACCTCAACATAATTATGGAGCGGTCCCTTCTCATGGTCATCGGTCCCCACCTCAACCTTCATCTCAATCTTACCGCCGTCATTGGTGTATTTGAAAGCGTTTGACAACAGGTTCATCATAACCTTGTCTATGCTGTCACGGTCTATCCACACCGGCTGCTCAACCATTGAATGACTGAATGAGAAGTCAATGTTGCGTTTCTCGGCCGTTTGGGTATACAGTTCAAACGGTCCCATAAGGAAATTGATAAGGTCAGTCTCGGAATAGTGAAGCTGCATCTGACCTTCGTCAAACTTACGCATATCCAGCAACTGGTTGATAAGAGACAGAATCCTGGTAGAACTCTTGTGCATCTGACGCAGGTTCTGCTGTACATCGGCCGGAATGGTATTATTCCGGAGCATATCCTCCAGAGGCGATATAACCATGGTCATAGGCGCGCAGATTTCATGCGCCACATTAATGAAAGACTGGAATTTAGCCTCATCCATCTCCCTTTGGCGAGTCTTGCGTCGGATTCTGAAAAAAACCATGAGAATGGCCATCATCAGTATGATATACAGGATTATTGCGATTGATGAAGCATACCAGGGAGCCGCAATCTTTATCGTATATGCCCTGGGCTGTGACACGATATCGTTCAGCCTGGCCCTTACGGAGAGTGTGTATCGGCCGAAACCCAGTTTGGAGAAACTGAAACGGTTCACTCCGGCCGGATTGCTCACCCACTCGTCTCTGCCGGGACTCATTGAATACTCGTAGATAAGGCTCATCTCGTCGCCGTAATTCAACGAACTGAATTCCAGCGTAAAAGAGTTATCCTTGTAGGCCAGCCGGAACTGATCGGAAATGTTGAGAGGCTTGTCCGATATATGTCTGCCGCCCGACATGGACTCGGATGTTATCAGTTCGCCGTTCAGATAGAATCCGGTCATAACCACTTGATTCACTGTGGATTCCGTAGTTATACGGTAAGGATAGAATGCAGTAATGCCTACATTGCTTGCAAAATACACCCTGTCGTCAATAGCAGAGAATGCCGATACGCCGTTAAATGCCTTCTCCTCGGTAAAGAATCGGCTCACCTCCAGATTATAAGGGTCGATGCGGTTGACTCCGCCGGGCGTTGACACCCAGATGTACCCGTCGCTATCCTTGACCATTCCGCGGATATCATTGCTCGACAGACCACGGTTGGTGTTTATCAGACGCACCACACCGCTTGTCATATTGTACACAATAATACCCTTGGTCGTGCCGAACCACATGATGCCCTCTCTCTCTTCGAGCATGCAGGTACAGCCCGATGTTCCCATTGCCTGAGACAGATTGTCATTGTCAATGAATATGTTACGGTCTATGTCAAAGCAGTCCGCTCCATTGTCATGACCTATCCAGAGACGGTTCCAGCTATCCACTATCATGATATGGATCCAGTCATTGGTAAGTGTGGCGCCGCGTTTGCTGCTGGTGGCAAAATCACTGTACGCCTCGGTCTTCATGTTGTCGGGATTGATCCGGCTGAATCCCGTGCCCAGTTCCGAGTAATAGATTCTGCCTTTGGAATCCTCGGCAATTGATGACACATTGGAGTATTCGTTGGATATCACCATATCCAGGTCGCCGGTCTCGGTATTGAGCAGTGCAAGTCCCACATTGGGGCAACCGGCCCAGATCCGGTTTTTACTGTCACGGAACAGGCAACTGATATAATGGGAGTTCCTGCCGTCCTTTATAACCTGACCGCTGCCCGACATACAGGTAACGCCGTTATTGTTGTAACCTATCCATAACCTGCTCTCCGAATCCACCGCCATGGCAGTGACCGTTCCGGATATGTCCTCCCTGTAATCAGAGAATTTCCAGTATTCAAACTCGTTACGGTCCCTTGTTACCAGAATCAGGTCCGATAAGAAGCAGCCTATCCACCTGTTACCAGCCCTGTCCATATACATGGCGCTCACGTCAAGCCTGCTCAGGCTGCGGTCATTCGGCTTAAGGTCAAACTGTACCAGACGGCCATCATCGTTCAGAGCCAGCAGGCCCTTGCCTCTGATGGAGATTTTGAGTCCTTCACCGTCCATGAAAGAGTGCGTTATCTCCCATATTCCATCCTCGGGCGTAATTCTGACAAGACGTTTTCTGGACAGGCTCCACCTGTAGAGATGATTGTGGGTGGAAATCAGTACGTCGCCGTTCTCATCGACCGTAACACCGGTAATATCACCTCTTATCACATCCGTGCTGAATTCACTTATCTTATCGGACCGGGGGTCATACAGAAGTACTCCCGATGCTGTTCCGATCCATATCGTACCCTCGGTATCCTCCACGAATGACCTGAATATACCCTGCGCGGGTGCGTAATTGTTCAGGCTTGCTATACCGTTTATGACATCGGGCTCCTGCGGATCCACCCAATACAGTCCGTCGCCGGGTGCCGCTATCCATATGTGGCCGTCGCTGAGTTTGGTTATCTGCTGTACGTACGGGAACCTGTTTCCCGGAAACGGAACCGTGTGGAAACTCTTCTCGCTGGGTTTGAGATACTGTACGCCTCGGTTTGTTCCTATCCACAGTGTTCCGTCATCATCAGTATAGAGACTACGTATGTAGTTGCTCATAAGCGACAGTGAATCATTGTTGTCATGGAAAAACTTATGGAAATTGTAGCCGTCGTATCGGTTAAGACCGTTCTCCGTACCAATCCAAATAAAGCCCCATTTGTCTTCACAGATGGCCTGGAAGCGGTTATTTGACAACTGCCCCATTGAGTATCGGTATGTTCTCTGTGCTTTTATCGGAACAATGGACAATAATGCAAGGACAAGAATAAGCAACTTGCGCATGGGTATATAATCAGTTGAAGTTAAGTAATTGTTCCAAAGATAACCTTTTATTTGTATATGGAGAGTCTCAAGTCGGTTTAATTAGTAACTTTACCATTCGGAAACAGAATAACCAAACTATTCAAAATAACCGATCATGAAACTTAAATCATTAATCCTGACTGCCGTTCTGACGGCAATCGTATGTGCTCCGGCCAATGCCGGCAAGCATTGGGTAGCAACTTGGGCCACAGCCGAGCAGGTTGTGGAACCTCACAATTGTCCCCCCGCCCCGGGTCTGGCCAACAACTCCATCCGTCAGATAGTCCAGACATCCATCAGCGGTAAGGAAGTCAGGGTAAAGTTCTCAAACGAATTCAGCCAGGGTCCTGTAACCATCAACGCAGCAGAGATCGCCCATGCAGCCACCGCTGGTGCCAGCAGTGAAATCGTAGCCGGAACAGAGGTAAGCCTTACCTTTGGAGGCAGCAAATCAGTAACCATCAAGCCGGGCGAACTTGTAACATCAGATCCCGTCAAGTTCCCCATGGCAGAGCGTCAGAATGTAGCCATCACGATGCACCTTGGCGAGGCCTCGTCAACTAGCGTCACCGGTCACCCCGGCTCACGTACCGATTCATATCTCATTGAAGGTCAGGGCTCTGACTTTAGCAATGCAGTAAAGACCGCTCACTGGTACATCATCAACGCCATTGAGATCAAGGCTGAGAAGAAAGCACGTGCAATAGTTGTTCTTGGCAACTCCATCACTGACGGACGCGGATCTACCACCAACGAGCAGAACCGCTGGACCGATAACCTGTCACGCCGTCTGCTTGCCAACAAGAAAACCCGCCGTGTATCGGTCCTCAATATGGGTCTTGGCGGCAACTGCATACTTCAGGGCGGCCTTGGACCTACCGGAAAGAGCCGTTATCCGCGTGACCTCTTCCAGCAGGAGGGCGTCAAGTACATCATTCTGTTTGAGGGCGTTAACGACCTTGGCGGACGCGGTGATGCCATCTCTAAGGCCAACCAGATTCAGGAAGTTTACAAACAGATAATCAACGAGGCTCACGAGCGCGGAATCAAGGTTTACGGTGCTCCCGTGATGCAGTTCAAGGGTAACAACTACTACAGCGAGAACCACGAGGCCGGCCGTCAGCAACTCAACCAGTGGATCCGCTCAAGCGGTTACTTTGACGGAGTCATAGATTTTGACGCCGCAATGGGCAACCCCGACGATCCCGCACAGCTCAATCCCAAATACCTCTTTGAGAACGACTACCTGCACCCCAACGCCGAAGGTTACGTTCAGATGGGTAACTGCATCGACCTCAAATTGTTTGAGAAATAAGCAGGAAAAAGTTTAACTTTTTGCCTTTGTATCGCTATTTAAGTAAAACACTTGAATGACGGTATGAAGGCAAAATTTTTGTGCTCAATAGTATCTGCAGCCCTGTTCTCAGCGGCTGCTTTCGCACAGTTCCCGGGAGGCGGAGGTTTCCCCGGAGGCAGTGGATTCGGCGGAGGATTTCCCGGTGGAGGATTTCCGGGCGGATTCGGCGGAAGGTTTCCGTTTGATCCTCAGGAGCAGGACGGCCAGATGCCCGGCGGCGGTTTCCCCGGCGGAGGCGGTTTTGGCGGCGGATTCGGCATGAATGCCAGTTACAACACCTCAACTTTAACCGATAATGTGGATTTCACATCGTCCAACCTGCCTATCGTGATAATCCAGACCGACAGCCCCACCCTGACCAACCGTGAGAAGTCCGGTGGCACAATGAAAATCATTGACAACGGAACCAAGCGCAACAAAGTAACTGATCCTGCCAACGGATACAACGGAAACATCAGGATAAAACTGCGCGGAAACTCATCGCTGTTCTTTGACCAGAAGCGCTTTACGCTTGAGACCGTCACCCCCGAGGGCAAGGCCAACAACGTTGAACTCCTGGGCATGTCGGCCGATAACGACTGGGTGCTGCTGGCTCCATTCAACGACATATCCATGATGCGCGACCCCTTTGCTTTCGACCTCTGGAACGAGATGGGCCACTGGGCACCGCGTAACCGCTATTGCGAGGTTGTCATGAACGGCCATTACATCGGTGTCTACATACTCTGCGAGAAGATTAAACGTGCCGAAAACCGTCTGAGCATAGCAAAACTCAAGAAGACCGATACCAGCGGCCTTGAACTCACAGGCGGTTACATTGTACGCATAGACCCGCCCGATGAGGGTGAAAAATCATTCCAGTCCGAAGTTCCCGGCATCATCACCAGCGGTGGTATGGGAGGCTTTGGCGGCATGGGCGGATTCGGAGGTCCCGGCGGCGGATTCGGCGGAGGCCGTGCCACGGTTACCTGGAGTTACTTCTACCCCAAGTCCGAAAACCTTGCCCCCGAGCAGGAAAAGTACATCAGTGATTACATCAAGACAACCGAGAAAGTAATCCAGAGCGATAATTTTGCCGATCCCAAGGAGGGTTACGCCAAATATATCGACGTAGAGTCATTCGTGGACTACATAATCCATACCGAGCTCAGCCTGAATGCCGACGGCCTTAAGCGCAGCACCTATTTCTACAAGACCAAGCAGAATGAGGACGGCACCGGTGGCAAACTGCATGCAGGCACTGTCTGGGACTATAACCTGGCATACGGAAACTGCAATTTCGCCAACGGCAACAACATAGAGGCATGGATTTATAACGGCGGTGAGACCAACCCCACCCCTGCCATGTTCAAGCGCCTCATGGAGGATCCCGCATTCGTGGCAAAGGTGAAGGCCCGCTGGAAAGAACTCCGTAAAGGTGTCCTGAGTATCGATAATATCAACAAATACATCGATAATCATGCATCTCAGCTGGCCGAGGCCAAGGATCGCCAGTTTGCCCAGTACGCCAACCTGCTGGTACCCGAATCAAGGAATCAGAACCAGGGTGGACGTAACGGCGGATTCGGTGGCGGATTCGGTCCCGGAATGGGTGGTTTCGGTGGCGGCATGGGCGGATTCGGAGGAGGCTTTGGCGGCGGTGATGCCGTTGGAATGTTCGCAGCCTACCGTGTATCCAGCTACGATGAGGAGATATCGGTCCTCAAGAAATTCTTTGCAGACCGCATAGCATTCCTGGACAGCAACTGGAAATAAATAGGAATCCCCATTAAACCTTTTGCCCGGTCCGGCATCAAAGATGTATAATCTTTGAAAGTGCTACCCTATATGAGAATTAAGAGAATCCTCACCATTTTATTCGCTGTCCTGGTGGCAGCAACGTGCTATGCTCAACGCGGAGGCTTCGGCGGCGGCATGGGAGGTGGCTTTGGCGGCGGCGGTGGCCGTGGCGGCGGAGGCGGAGGCGGAAACTTCCAGGGCGGCGGTGGCGGTCGTGGCGGATTCGGCGGCTGGGGAGGTTATGCAACTCTTAATGACAGTACTGAGATTGAGAGATTCAGCGGCAGCCTCACATTCGTAGAAGGCCGTGGTGCCGGAAACGCCATCCGTGAAGATGACCTCAAGCAACTTCTGGATTCACTTCAGTTCCAGAGATATGAGCTTGCCAACCGCAAATTCATAAAGGGCGACAACAAGGAGAGCATCGGCGTTATATGCGGTATTCCTACTGCTATACTCACTCTTATCGCCGCGACCCATTACAGTTCGAATGATCCCGGACTATCCCAAAAACTGTATATAATATCCGGCGCATTGGCAGTCCCCACCCTCACATTCTATACCTGGGGACGCTTGCAGAAAGGCAAGGCCAAAAGGTCTCTTGAGAAACTGGCCGATGAGTACAACAAAGACCTGCCGTTCAAGAAGGCAGCCAAGATGCTTCAATTTGAATTTGAACCAACGGTATTTATAGACTGGCAAAACAACTCATCGTTAGGAGCTACGATAAACCTGAGCTTCTGACAAAAAAAGAAAGGCGGGAAACCCCGCCTTTCTTTTTTACTGCTCTCTCACATACGGTGACTCCGGCATGAACAGGTAACTCTTTATATATCCACCTGCATCAATCACCACCTTCTCAAACACAGTACCCGGCTCAATGGGTCGGAATGTGATGGTGTGCTCACCCTTGGCTGCCTTGCCCAACTGCACGCGGTCATCCTTTACGCGGGTTGCAACTGTGGGATAATAAACCGAGTAGATATTGCGCTGATCCTCGTTCAGACGCTCGTTGAACACAACCTCAATCTCATCGCCGCCATCCAGGCTTACCATATAGCGGTGACCCTCCAGACGATAGAATGTGAGGGTTGCGTTTACTGCTATTACGGCCGATAAGTTATCCACATCCTCGGTCAGATTGAACTTGTAAGTCATTGTTGCGCCGTCGGTTGGCTGGCTGTAAGGCATCAGAGCTACGCCTGATAGCGTGCGGCCCATAAACGGGATTGTGGTCCACTTGGCCGATCCGGATGTAACGCCGGTCTGAGCGTAGAAATGCTCTGCCTCCATTGCAACCACTCCGTTTTTCTGGGTAAATACGTATCCGCCAACCTTGTCCCCTACTTCAACGCGTGAAACCCTGGGCTGTGTATCGGCACGGAAATTATCGTTCCAAGAGGTATAGCCTATGTGCTTCTGGATCATCATGCCGTCCCACTTGCCGCCGGCCATCTCCTTATTATAATAGGCGCACAACTCAGCGTCACGCTTAAAGTCACGCTCGCAACGCTCGGCCCAGTAGTTTGCTGCGGGATCGTTGTTGCGTACCAGTTTCTGGTTCATGGCCTGAGAGTAATACATATCGTAGATATTGCCCATGGCCTGCACGGGGAACAGGATAATCTGCTGATATGCATCACGGTACTCGGGCTTGAGTCTCAGATACTGACGCAGGGCCTCAGCCTCCAGACGAGCGTAATCATCGCAAACCTGCTCAAACTCACCGGTCTCAAGAGTGTAGTACTGACGGGCATCGAGCATCTCGGCGCTTATGCGGCCGTTGTACTTGCAGCAAAGGTTCAGTATGCGGGCTGCCTCCTGAGCCTCCTCCTCGCCAAAGAACTCCTTGCAAAACTCATATGTGTGGTCCAGAAGGGTCTCAACGGTGAATGATGTGGGGTTCCAGGCCATATCCAGGAACAGTGTGATGGGATATTCCATAGGCTTGAGGTCACCTACGTTGAGCACCCAGATCTTGTCTACACCGTAGTCATAGGTCAGTTGCATCTGCTCCCAGAGGTGCTGTATCGGAGTGATATTGAGCCACTTGGAGTTACGCGGTGCACCCACATAGTCCACGTGGTAGTACATACCCCAGCCTCCCTTGCGCTTACGCTCCTCGGCATTGGGCAGACGGCGGATGTCACCCCAGTTGTCATCGGACAAAAGGATGATTACGTCATCAGGCACGCGCAGGCCCTTGTTGTAATAGGTCTGAACCTCCTTGTAGAGTGCCCATACCTGTGGACGCTGCTCGGCGGGCTTGCCGGTAACTTCCTTGATTATCTGGCGCTGGTCGGCGAACAATCCCTCCAGCATCTTCATGTTATCCTCGTCGCTTCCTCTCAACTCGGCGTCACCGTCACCGCGCATACCTATAGTTATCAGGTCCTCAGTATTCTTGGCGCGCTCCACACCCTCACGGAAGAATCTCTGCAACTCCTGCTTGTTGGTGGTATAGTCCCACTGACCGCCGTATGCCTTGGGGTTACGTGCCCATTCCTGGTGGTTGCGGGCCATAGGTTCGTGATGGCTTGTTCCCATTATCACGCCCATGTCATTGGCGGTCTTGGAGTTCTCGGGATCATCGGCATAGAATGCCCAGTCCCACATGGCGGGCCACATAAAGTTACCGCGCAGACGCAGTATCAGCTCAAAGCACTTGGCGTAGAACTCGTGGCCGCCGCGCTCGGTGCCGAATGTGTTCTTTACCCATGTAGTCAAGCACGGAGCCTCATCGTTCAGGAATATGCCGCGGTAGGTTACTGCGGGCTCACCGGCAGTATATGTACCCTTGGCCAGAGATACGTTCTTCTGATGCTCTATTGGCACATCTGCCCAGTAGTACCAGGGTGATACGCCAATCTGCTCGGACAACTCGTAGATACCGTAAATGGCACCGCGCATATCGCTACCGGCTATCACCAGAGCCTCGTCAATGCCCTTTATGGGGTTGGCAATCACGGTCATGATATACTTCTCGCGCTTGCCCTGCAGCTCCTTCTTGTCAATCTTCTTAGCCTTGATTATCTGGGCTATGAACTTGCTGTCCATGGTTCCCACAATCACGGGCTTGCCGGATACAGCCGCTGCATCGGTTATCACTTGGGCCTCCAGCCCTGCCACTGCCTTGAAATCTTGCTGCAGTGCCTTCAGTGCTATCTGCACGCCGGTCTTATCGGCCTCATCGGCCAGAATCTGCACGGGCTTGCCGTTCTCTATCAGCGTGAACCTGTCACTTGATAACTCATTGAATGAAATGCCTTTGTTATCGGCAGCCATGGCCGATGTACACGTCAGCGCAAACACGCCAAGAACCATTAAGATCTTTCTCATAACTATATTTGGTTAATTGTTTGTCTTACACGCAAAGGTAATCACATTTTGCACACTATCAAAATTTCGCCAAAGTGTCCCACACGCACCCCTCTCCTGTGCCCTGTGGCACCGCTCACTGTGTTACATACCCTCATACAGGAGCTGTGTCCCACACTCATCTGCATCAGGAGCTACTCTGGGGCCGATGAGCGTGGGACATCTTGGCGAGATTCTGCTGGATGGAGAGAACGACTTTCCCATTAAAAATCCGGGTATACCCGGATTTTTAATGGAAAAGTCTTAGCTCGTAGAGGCCGGTTACTGCAAGACGATCGTCTTTTACGGCTAGTGCTCCCAGGATTTCGGGAATGTTTTGGATTTGTTCTATTACGGGTTGCAGATCGTTTACCGTCTTAATGCGGTTGGCCATTGCGGTGGCGTAGCTGTCGGCCAGGAGGACGTCTTGGCAGACTATCATCATGGCGTCGGCACGGCCCAGGCTCAGCGAGGGACCTACTGTGCCGCTGGAGGTGCAGATACCACACGGAAATGCGGCTGCAGGTATATGTAGGCCTACTTTTTCGGATAGCGGGGATTGACCGGCAAACACTGATATATCCATATCCTCAGCTACTGAAGCGTATATGTCTCCCCCATTCTCCACTATCACCTCTTTGGTACCCAGGAAATCTGCCACGTGCTTGGCTACGGCTCCGGCTACGGCGCTCATGGGGCCTATTCCGGTCTTGTGGCTTATGCGCGACATCTCTTTCAATATGCCGGGAGCCTCCAATCCTGCATCGTAAGGTGTCAGGGCGGCCTTGTAGGCGGGATCCATTAGCAGATAGGCATCCATCTGACGGCGCAAATCCACCAGGAACGTGTAGACCTCATCCTCCATAGAAGCACGATAGGAGCCGCTGTCGACTCCTATCCAAAGGTCTGATTCAAGGAACTTAACGCAGAACCATCGTCTCCCGTCATCCGAGAAACGGCTGCGGTAACTGCGCTCGGTATAATCCATTGTCAATCAGCAAATTCAATATGGAACAGCTTTAGCGGGCAAGCGGTTATGCACATCTTGCACACCACGCACTTATCGGGCTGGAACCTAAGCTTCCAATCCGGAGCGCCTATTGACAGCGCTCCAGACGGACAGGCCGATGTACATGCGCCGCAACTCACGCACTTGCTCTCATCAAATGTTATCTTCTTCTCCAGCGGGCTAACATCCACCCCGCTCTTCTGCATAAAGTCAATGGCTTGGGCAATATGGTCGGAGTCCGAATCCAACTCCAGCACCAGCTTTCCGCTGCGGCCGCCGTCGATATCGGCCTTGATGATGCTCACCATTATGTCATACTTCTTAATCAGCTCATAGATAAGCGGTCGGCTGGCCTCACCATCGGGGAATGATATAACTACTTTCTTTGTCATAATGTGCTGATTTACAAGTTCAAATCTTTAAGTCCCTGGAGTGACGTTCCCGTAGGCATGGGCCTTACCGGTGCGGTCAGCTCAAACTGTCCCTTCTCAATCCAATCCTTCAGGATGGCGGCAATCTTACGTGCCTTGTTGAGACTGGACAGCGGAGCGGTATGGATCTTCTTGCCCATAAACTCTATCTCACCTGAGCGCAACTGCTCATAGTTGACCTTACCAATCAGGTCACCCTTCTGGCCGTAATCCTCTATAAATGTGTCAATCTGGCTGTTACGTATGCTCACACGATGCGCCAGGTCCTCATCCAGAAGCGGGATGGGCACACCTATGCCAACGTACATCGTGACACCGTATTTCTCAAAATATGCACCGCGCAGGAACTCGCTGGACATCTCCCTCATCTCACCCATCAGGGCCAATGTACGCGCATTGCCCATCGGAACACCATACTCGTTAAGAGGTTTGCTACAGTTGAACTGAGTGCCGTTCCAGACCACGTAACCCTGGGTTCCGCACAGGAATATGCGGGTTCCCAGGCCGATGGTGCGGCATTCGGGATCGTTCAGAAGCGGTGAAAGTTCACCGGCCGAACTGTAAGAGGCATTCTTCATGCGGGGCAGCAGCGTGCCCATATATGTATATAAGGTGCGGTCAGTGGAGTTCACAGCCACGTTGTAGTTCTGATATGCGTTACGCGGATTCATCAGAATGGCCTCGTTGATGGTCTTGAGGCTTATCTCCGTCTTGATGTGCTTGCGCGGGTAGCAATCGGTACCCTTACCCCAGGCCTCAAGCGTCACGTTCTTGCCATCAATCAGGTCCTGTATTATGTGTGCGCCGCCGTAACCCGGATTCTGCGAATTGCAATCGGTAGCACCCACATAAGTATCCACAGCAGCCAGACCGCCGCTTACCGGCACACCGTTCAGTTCAATCCTCTCCATGCGGATAGGCGGATTAGCGTGACCAAAGTTCAGAATAGCGCCGCTTGAGCACATAGCGCCAAACGTAGCGGTAGTAACCACATCAACCTTATCAAGAATCTCCTTGGGCGACATCGTGCGCGCCATCTCCGACACCTCCTCGGCCGTCAGCACCACCGCCTTACCCTTCCGGATCTTCTCATTAATCTCCTCGTAACTCTTACTCATTTCAAAGTATTCTAAAACGACTGCAAAATTAGCAAATGATACGAATTCTGCAAACCTCCCCACTCCGCCAAAGTGTCCCACAACCACCCGCGTGAGAGCGTATTCTTGGGCCGATGAGCGTGGGACATCCCCCTTCCCAAGGCTCGTGTCCCACAGCGATGCCGCCCACAGAGCTCACAGGGCCGATACGCGTGGGACACTTTGGCGAAAAAGCGCCCCAACAATTCGCCACAAAGGGAAGCCTATTAACCACATTTATAATAAGTATACAAAAAGTACCATAGTGAATGAGTAATTTTGCAGCCTTATTAAAAACAAACCTTATGTGGCGAAAATTCTGCGGATGGATACTCAAAGTCTGGGGCTGGGAGACAAGCCCTTTCCTGCCCCCTGAACCCAAGTGCATACTCCTGGGCGTGCCCCACACATCAATGCTTGACTTTGTAGTGGCCTACCTGTTCTACGTATCAATAGGCGGCAAGACCTTCTGCATGGTCAAGAAAAGCCTCTTCTTCCCGCCCCTGGGCTGGATTCTGAGAGCCATAGGCGGCATACCCGTGGACCGCAAGCACCCCGCATCGGTAGTGCGCTCCGTACTCAAGGAGATGGAAAAGACCGACCTCATGCACCTGGCCATAGCCCCCGAGGGAACCCGCAAGCCAATAGCCCGATGGAAAACCGGCTATCATTTCATTGCCAAGGCCGCAAACATCCCCGTCTATCTATGCTACTTTGACTGGGGCCGCAAGAAAGTTGCCGTAGACCAGAAATTTGAACTGACCGATGACGCCAACGCCGATACCCGCCGCATACAGGAGATATATGAAAGCATGAATTTAAAGGGACGCCACCCTCAAAACTACATTACCCGATAATAACCTTACAAGATAATGAGACACAGATTTACAACCCTTGCAGATCTGCTTGAATACACCGCCACCGTGAACCATGACCGTCTGGCATCGGACTTTGTGGACGGCGGTTGCAGGTACACATTCTCACAGTTCCGTGACAAGGCCGATCAGCTGTCGGGCCTGCTGGGCACATTCGGGCTCAACCCCGCCGACAAGGTAGCCATCCTGTCCGAGAACATGCCCAACTGGGCCGTTGCCTTCTTCTCGATAACCGCTCACGGACGCATCGCAGTGCCCATGCTGCCCGATCTGTCTCCCAACGAAGTGGAGAACATACTTGTTCACTCTGAGGCCAAGGCCATATTCGTAAGCCGCAAGCAACTGCCCAAGATCAGTCAGGAGACCTACAACCACCTGAATCTGATCATAGACATAAGCACCTTTGACCTTATCAAGGCTGAGGACGAGAGCTACACCTGCGACGGACGCAGCAAAGTGCCCGACGCCACCGATATAGCCGCCATCATCTACACATCGGGCACCACAGGCAACGCCAAGGGCGTGATGCTGAGCCACCGCAACTTCTGCCACAACGTGCTGGAGGCGTGGTACGCACACAAGGTCTATCGCCGCAAGGACGTGTTCCTGTCCATCCTGCCGCTGGCGCACACATATGAGATGAGCATCGGAATGCTCTATCCGCTCTCCACCGGCTGCCCCGTCTATTACATCCAGAAGCCCCCTACTCCCACCATACTGAGCCAGGCGCTGCTCAAGATACGCCCCACCACAATCCTGTCGGTGCCGCTTATCATCGAGAAGGTAATCCGCGGCAAGATATTCCCCACCATAGCCGGCAGCAAGTACCTGCGCTACATGAAGAAACATTTCCCACGCATACTCTACTTCCTGGTGGGCAAGAAAGTCAAGCAGCAGTTCGGTGGCCGCGTAAGGTTCTTCGGCGTCGGCGGCTCCAAACTGGACCGCGAGGTTGAGGAGTTTTTGAGGAACATCAAATTCCCCTATGCAATAGGTTACGGACTCACCGAGACCGCCCCGCTCATCTGCGACGCCGGCCCCAAACGCACCCATCTGGGTACTACCGGAACCGCATCGTTCGGTGTCCAGGTTCGATTGGCCGATATCAATCCCGAGAACGGCCAGGGAGAGCTTCAGGTTAAGGGTCCCAACGTAATGCTGGGATACTATAAGGATTACGCCCGCACCAAGGCAGTCATGACCGATGACGGCTGGATGCGCACCGGCGATATCGCCACCGTCGATAAGAAAGGCCGATACACCATCCTGGGCCGATCAGGCAACGTAATCATAGGCTCATCGGGCGAGAACATCTACCCCGAGGAGATAGAGAGCGTCATCAATAAGATATCGGACGTAAACGAATCGCTCGTGATAAGCCGCGCCGGACAACTTGTGGCACTGGTACAGTTCAACGACGGCGCCATAGACTGGGACCTGGAGGGACAGGAAAAGTTCCTTGAGGCCATAGAGAAACGCAAGAAAGAGGTGATGGAATTCGTGAACTCCAAAGTGAGCCAGTTCCTCAAGATCCGCGACGTGGAGGTAATGAAAGAACCCTTCAACAAGACCGCCACGCACAAGATCCGCCGCTTCCTCTACCAAGACAAAAAAGAAGACAAAAACAAAAAAACAGATAAGAAATGAATCTAAGAAAGATTATCAACCCCTGGATAGGAAAAGATAATTACAACTGCTTTGTATGCTGCCCCACCAACCCCAAGGGCCTGCACATGGAGTTTTATGAGGATGGTGACTATGTGGTAACCAAGTTCAAGCCTACACGTGATTATGAGAGCTGGGAGAACACCCTGCACGGTGGAATCCAGGCGCTCCTGATCGATGAGACCGCCGGCTGGGTGGTATGCCGCAAACTTCAGACCAACGGCGTCACCTCAAAGATGAACATGGAGTACCTCAAACCCGTCAGTTCACATCTGGACGAGATCACCGTCCGCGCCAAGATAAGCAAGATGATGCGCAACGTAGCCTTCATCGAGGCCGAATTGATGGATGCCGATAACACCGTCCTTACCCGTGCCGAACTCATCTACTTCTGCACGCCCAAGTTCAAACTGAACGAGGACAACTTCCACGAATTCAAACTGGAGGGAGAATAGCAAAATGATACAAAAGGGGACAGTCCCCTTTTGTACTATTTTTGCCAGGTGAAGCGGACGCGGGCCAGTTCACGGTTATCTTCCGATGCCTGGATGCTGTGAAGCGAGGTGTCGCCGTCCATCTGGGTGTGCACCAGGATCTTCTCGCCAAACAGGCCCTCCTTGCGGAAATTAATCATCAAGCCTGCAGGAACATGCTCAATGCGGTACTGCGGCTCCAGGCTCTCGCTTGCCCAGAGTGAATATATCGCATTGTTAACGTGATCATTACGGTCTATGTCATCGTAACGGACCAGGAAACGCTCGGTATAATCATTACGCTCGGGAGCCTGTAGTTTTGGGAACCGGTCCTCAAGAATCACCTTCTCGTGTATAGGCTCGTACTCAGGCAGGCAATCCTTAAGATGCATGGGACGCCGCGTTGCAAAATCAATCACAATCCACTGGCTGCAAGCCCGGATAATACGCTCCCCGCTTGCGCTCCATACCTCAAACTCACGCTCCGTATATAAGGCCGATGTATCCGACGGCCAACTCTTGACCGTAATCTCCTCCGCCAGATGCGGCATACGGTCAATCTGCACGTTCATTGCAATCAGCACCCACGCCTTACCCACGGTACGCAGATAATCATACCCTATCCCGATGCTGTTTGCGCTGTCATCGGCAATATCCTGAAACAGATTAAGCAGGGTAAGCAGGCGCAGAGTATCCCTGCGGTCACACTCAAAACTCTTGACCACATACTTGTGGACCATCTTTTCGACCTTATTCATCATTCAACGGTTTTGCACCGCAAAATTAGCTAAAAAATGGCCTGAATTATACCCCAGGGCGGTAATGTCTTCGGTAGATTTGCGTTCAATCCCGTTGCAATGCGAGCATCCCGGCATATAAAACAGCCAACCGTCCGTACAACCCAGCACAAAACGGTCCATCCTGCCGTCATAAGCCAACCCCAGAGGCTGCTGCTCAAGTTGCAGAGTCTCAGCACCTTGAGTGTAAGAAAGCGTACGCTCGCTCCAGATATTACCCGCGGCCGATGTAAACACCGCCGGCATCCCGCTGGAGTACGTACCCGCTATATAAAAGAAATTGTCCGATGCACATATCGCGCAAAAACGGGTGTAATCGTAGTAAGAACTGTAAGTATCGTTGAAATCCAGAGTGTTGAAACTCTTAAAATCAACAGTACTCAATATCTTTCCGCCAGCAGTCAGGATCAGCGTTCTGTCATTGGAGCAGGCAATACCCACCACCCTGTCAGCACTGTTCCTCAACTGACTGCGGCAAATACGGCTGACTGAGCCGTTACGATATGCCTTAAAAACCTCACAATCTGGGCTAACCGCAAGCACGTAGTCATCACGCACATCAATACCGGCCACCTGACATTTCAGTTGCACATCTTCCTCTACGACACCCTCAATATCGGTAAAACAGATCCTGCCATCGGTATAAGCAACTGCAAATCCATCCTGGAAAGGCTTTATATCCGCAATCACGGGCGTTGCGGCATGAATATAAGAAAGTGCCGCCAACCACAGCAACGCTATGGTCAGTGACACTTTCAAGACTATACTCCTACGTAACGGAATCATTTACTGCTAATGCTGAACCGGTCAAAGCAAGCCTTGAACGGAGCGGCAGGAGTTGCAGCAGCGGCGGGAGCACCCTGTGCTCCGGCCGGCATACGCATACCGCCCATACGTCCACCGGCAGCACCCAGAGCAGCCATAACGCCAGCCTGGATATCCTTAAGGGCAATATCCACCTGACCGGCCTCAACCCACTTCTTGCCGTCGGCCGAATAGTAAGCGGTATAAACGCTACCAGCCTTGACAAGACGCAGCCAAACGGTATTGTCCTTTATTCCGGCATCGGCCAGAGGAACGTTCACGGTAGTCTTGGCACTGCCGTTCTGCTCGGCATACAACTGCAGGCTTCCCACTGCAGGAGCCGCAGCAGCCTGCTGCTGTCCGCGACGGAATCCCTGAGCCGCATAAACCAGTTTGACAAAGTGTGAATCATCCTGATAAGCCACCAGACCTGCGTTCTGTGCAGGAGCAGCCGGAACGGCCGATGTCTGCAACTTGGTCTCGATGGTCCAGTCTGTGTTGGCACTCTGCAGAATCAGGTTCTGAGCATTATCGGCAGCAGCATTGATATCGCCTGCAGCAGCTGTAATCTCCAGAACACCGTCATGCAAAGCATAACCGGCCTTATCCTCACGTACTACGCTCCACTGCTTACCCAGAGAAGAACCGTTGAACTCATCGGACACACCCTTTGTGCCAAAGTTAACCAGATAGGTGTCAGCATCACCGGTAACGGGATCGGCAACGGTAACAACGGCTGTTCCAGGCACCTTATCGGCCTGCTCAACACTTGTGGCCAGGTTCTTGGCCTTAGCCATTGCTATAATCTTGGAGGGCTTGCTTGCCAGCACGCTGTACTGTTTGCTGCCAGCCTTGAGCAGAGACTTGCTGCCAGCCTTGAGGCTAGCCAGCGTAAGATCCGGATTCACCTTGATTGAGTAACTGTCACTAACGCTCTTGCCATTATAAGTAACTATGGTTGTGATAGTTGCAATACCTGAGCCCTTAGCGGTCAGCAGGCCCGACTCATCAACTACGGCAACATCGGGATTGCTGCTCACAAACTTCACGGTGGTCTTGTCCAGCCCAATGAAAGAGTCATCGGTCAATGCGGCCGATGTAACGAACTGAGCTGTCTGTCCCACATTGAGCACAGTTACGCGGCAGTCTGACACCACAGTCTTAAGTTGCGGAGTGAACTTGCCGTTCATATTGGCCGATACGGTTCCGCGGATATCCTTTGATGAAGAACCGATCTCAAAGTTGTACTTGCCAGAATCATAGGTGATACGGTCATTGTCCATATCCCAGAACCAAAGGTCGGCACAGTCAATCTCAATCTCCACCAGACGGGACTGTCCGCGCGGAATGGTGACGCGTTTAAAGCCCTTCAGCCTCTTGATGGGTCGCTGCAGAGATGCAGGGCTCTCAGGTGTAGTTACATAAATCTGAACCACCTCATCACCATCATAATTACCTGTATTCTTGACATTTACGCTAACCGTAATCTTGTCATCGGGAGTTATTGAACTCTTGCTGATTGCAAAGTCTGAGTACTCGAATGTGGTATAACTGATACCGTAACCGAACTCATAAGAGACAGGCTTTGTAAAGTACCACAGCGTACGTCCGGGCTTGCCGTTCTCAGCACGCAGCGTATAATCGGTAATGGCCGGCAGATCCTTGACAGACTTGTACCAGGTAGCGTTCAACTTACCGCCGGGATTGACGTCACCGAACAGCACAAGCGGAATGGCAGCACCCTGAGCCTGGCCGTTGTAACCCGTCCAGAGCATACCGGGAATGTTCTCCAGGTTCTTGAAATCCTCAACCTCTACGCATCCCAGAGTCTGCATCACCACGATAGTGTTCTTGTTCTCCTTAGCCACAGCCTGGATCAGCTTGACCTGATTTCCCGGCAGATCAAGAGTCAGACGGTCAGCCTCCTCGGTAGCGGTATTCTCATCGGTACCCACAAATACTATGGCCACGTCCGATTTACGTGCTGCATCCAGTACATCCTGAGCAATCTCGTCATCCTCAGGAGCCTTATATACCAGATAGAGAGTCTGCGGGCCGTTGTAACCCAGACGGTTAACCTTACCCTCCATGGGCGTGCTGGCACCGTAAACGCCTCCTACTCTCTTGCCCGATGCACGTGTAGCCTCGATGGTGCTTATCAGGTTACCCTCGGGTGAACCCACATGAACCTCGATGATACCGCCCTCGGTGGGAATATTTGCGCCGATGGTAATCTTGTCAACGTTTATCAGGTCAACATTCTCATATGCGGTCCAGGAGCCGTCATCGATTGAACGCACCTGCTCCTCGGTACCCATACCGGAACCCACGGTGATACCTTCGGATGAAGAACTGTACTTGGTGGCATCATGGTGACTGGTACTGCCGTCGGCCTTCTCCAGATCAAAATAGGCCACATACAGCAGGTTGCTCTTGCTCTTGGTGCTTCCGCCCGATGCCAGAGTCACCTCAATATCCAGCCCCTTGTCGGCAATGTACTTGCTGATACCTGCATACGGGGTTGTACGGCTTGACTGCTCAGGACGACCAGAGTACGGTCCAAGTTCCACGCGGTCAGCCTGCGGGCCTATCAGCGCAATGCTCTTTATCTTCTTAAGGTCAATGGGCAGAGCCTTGGCGTCAGTACCCGTAACCTTCTCATTCTTAAGCAGAACCGGAGTGCGTGTAGCCACCTCTATGGCGATAGCCTGACTGCGCTCAGAGTTCACTGTGCTGGGCGGGAAGTTTGCATAAGGAACCTTCATCAGAGGATCAAACTCACCCGTACGCATACGTATGGTGAACATATTCACCAATGCGCGGTCCATATCGGCCTCGGTGATAAGACCCTTCTCAAGTGCGCTCAGGGCGTAACGCTGATAAACGCTTCCGCAGTCTGAATCCACGCCGGCCTTAAGACCTGCAGCGGTAGCCTCCTCGGCAGTCTCCACGTAGTAGTGACCTGTGTATATATCCTCAATTGCGGCGCAGTCACCTGTAACGTAACCCTTCATACCGTAGGTACGGCGGGCTATGGTATCCAGATAGAGACCGCTGGCCGATGTAGGAACGTGGTTCACCGCATTGTACGATGACATGATTGACGGCAGGTTGTCCTTCTCAATCAGTTCCTTGTAAGGATACAGGTAGAACTCACGCATGTCGCGGCTGTCCATATTTGAACTGCCCACGTGACGGTCAAACTCACTGTTGTTGGCAAAATAGTGCTTGGCGCATGGCACGGCCTTGATGTAATTGGGGTCATCGCCCAAGAATCCGCGCACAAATCCGCCGCTCATTACGGCAGCCAGGAACGGATCCTCGCCGTAACTCTCGCCCGTACGGCCCCAACGCGGATCACGTATCGGCTCCACCACCGGGCTCCAGAACGTAAGACCCTTGGTACCTGTCTGGAAAATGGCGCGGGCCTCATCGGCTATGACCGATGCCTCCAACTGCAGCAGATCCGGATCCCATGACGAACCCAGAGCCACGCTGCCCGGGAATGAAGTCGGTCCCTGAAGACCCGCCTGAGCATTTGCACCCGCAAGCACTCCGTGAAGAGCCTCGCTCCAAACATTATACTGTTTAATACCCAGGCGTGGTACGGCAGCCATATTGTTGCCCAACAACGCCTGTTTCTCCTCAAGTGTAAGGCGTGAGACCAGGTCAACCGCCCTCTCCTGGAATGAATAGTTGGTGTTCCTGTATACGGGAATCACCTCCTGTGCAACCATCGGGCTCGTGAATCCCAGTATGGCTGCGGCAATGGTTAGTAATGACTTTCTCATATAATTTGGTTATTTAATCTGGCACTCCAGCTTAGCCGCCACATTGCCGGCATCATGAGCCAGCAGCAGTTCAATCTTACCCGGCTCCAGAACCCAGTCATGCTTGTCCTCGTCCCAGTACTTGAGTGATTCAACCGGGATATCCAGTGTTACTATGGCAGACCCACCGGCATTCACCTTGATCTTCTTGAATGCCTTAAGTTCCTTGTAAGGCCACTCCACCTTGGAGTCAACCCTGTGTACATAGACCTGTGGTACATCCAGCTGATCATACTTACCGGTGTTCTTGGCAGCAAATGAAACTGTTATCATATCACCGTCCCTGTATTCAGACTGGTTTGCGGCGTAACCTGAATACTCAATCTCAGAGTAGCCCAGACCATATCCGAACGGATACATAACAGGCTTCTGCTTGGTATCAAACCAGCGGTAGCCAACCAGCAGGTCCTCACTGTACAGTGCTGTACCGCGGCCCGTAGCACCCTTAAGCATCTCCTCAGCCTTGCTGTCCTCCTGAACCAGTGATACAAACACATCCTGGTTGATCGGAGCATCGGTCTGTGGGAAACTGCCTGTAGCATATGCAGGGCTATCCTCCAACTTGATGGGATATGAGAACGGCAGACGTCCGTTAGGTGCAATCTTACCCAACAGGATATCGGCCAATGCATTACCGCCCTCGGTACCGTTGAACCATGACTGGACGATAGCAGGACTGCAGGCCTGAACGCGGTTCAGGTCAACCGGAGCACCTGCAACTGCAATAAACACAACGTTGGGATTTACCTTAGCCACAGCCTCCAGCACATTCTCCTGATTATAAGGCAGATCCATGCTGCGGCGGTCGCTACCCTCAGTCTCATGCTGACGGTTGTCGCCACCAATAAAGAGAACCAGATCAGCACCCTTGGCTGCCTTTACAGCCTCATCCTGCAACTTCTTGGCAGTATCGTCAGGCTTGGCGGGAGCAGCAGGAGCGCCGCCGCGACGGCCAAAACCTCCAAATCCACCAAATCCGCCGCGAGCCTGCTGTGAAGTATAACCCTGGGCATAAACAATTTTGGCCTTATCGCCAATACGGTTGCGCAAACCGGCCAGAGGAGTAATCTCATAAAGCGCCTTGACGCCTGCACCTACTCCACCTGTAGCCATAATCTTTTCGGCATTATCACCTATCACGGCAATAGTCTTTACCTTATTCAAATCAATCGGCAGCAGAGAACCCTCATTCTTAAGCAGAACGATTGAGTTTGTAGCAACCTCATAAGATATCTTAGCCTGCTCGGGCTTACATGTAATCTCAACATTAGCCTTATCCTCGGGTACAGGGTCGATAACCATACGCACGCGCAGAATCTCACGCACACGCTCATCGATAACATCCTCAGACACAGCACCTGCTGCAACAGAATCCAGCAGAGCCTGGCCCAGATAGGTAGAACTGGGCATCTCCACGTTCAGACCGGCGGTAACTGAACCCACTGTGCTGTGAGTGCCGCCCCAGTCAGATATAACCATACCCTTAAAGCCCCAGTCCTGACGCAGGATAGAGTTAAGCAACTCATAATTCTCAGCGCACCAGTAACCGTTAATCTTGTTGTAGGCCGACATCACACCGAATGCGTTACCCTCAACGATAGCGGCCTCAAACGGCGGCAGATAAATCTCACGCATGGCACGCGGGCTCACAATCACGTTCACGCTTCCGCGGTTGGTCTCCTGGTTGTTAAGCGCAAAATGCTTTACGCACACAGCCACACCGTTGTCCTGCACACCCTTGGTGTACTCAACAGACAGACGTGAACTCAGGAAAGGATCCTCACTCAGATACTCATATGTACGTCCGCCTGTGGGAATACGCTGTATGTTGATAGCAGGACCCAGAATCATGTCCTTACCGCGCAGACGTGCCTCACGGGCCATTCCAGTACCGTAAATATATGCCATCTCCTCACTCCAGGTGGCAGCCAGGGCCGATCCTGTGGGGAAGAAAGTGGCAGAGTCAGTGGTCAGATGCAGGGAGTTCCATGAATGCGGCTCCATCTCCTCGCGGATACCAAAGGGGCCGTCGGCATAAATCATATCGGCAATACCCTGACTTGGAACACCCTCGGATGTGAACATATGCTTGCCGTGAAGCATCGCAACCTTCTCCTCAAGGGTCATCTTCTTTATAATCTGAGTAATCTTCTTCTCATTCTGCATCAGAGGGTCATCATACCCTTTGACATCACGTGACAATGTTACATCACCTTTACAGCCGGTCAACGCCATTCCCGTAAACAGCATTGCGGCCCAAAACAAATTCTTATTCATAAGTTTTCTAGTATAAATATTTGGTTAGAACCCCGTGTAATCACTCCATTCCGTCTGGCGGTATGCCTCATTAAGGCCCGATGCCTCATACTTGGCAAGCGGCAGGTATACGCTCAGTCCGCTGTATGTATTTACCTTTATCTGTTCTACATCACCCGGGAAAACATATGGAGTGGATATCTTGAACGATACGCATTTAGCCAGTTGCAGACGGAATTCGTTCATAAGTTCACGGTCAGTGCCCAGTTTCTCCACCACATCCTCCAGGTCAAAGAACACATGATTGTTAAACCTGTCAAAACACTGAACCTCGCTGACATCAATACTGTCGACATTAGCACCATATTCTGCGGCCACCTTACGGAAACAACGGGCCAGACTGTCCAGTTCGGCGGTATTGACCAGTGATACGCCGGCCATCTGCTCCCACCCGCTCATGGAGTTGTAATACTGGTAGAACTCGTTGCAGACCTTAAGCACGCTGCCGTTCAGCAGATCACGTGTAACTATGTGATACGGAAATCCGTAACTCACTACCTCATAGCAAGATGAGATAATATACTGGGCCTTGTTCCTGAGAGCGTACATTATCTCCACATTACCCATGTAGCAGGCGTCAAACAGGATATAGTCAAACACATCGTCCGGAATGGCATCGGCCATCTCTCCCAGTTCCATGCATTTGTATGACGGACTCTGCCCCTTACAGTCCTCCCATGCAAAAGCCTTGGTCTCGGGGCCGAACGGATCGCGGCGGCCTTCCAGCAGTTCCGTCACCTTATTACCGCGTAACGGCGCATAGTTCATGTTGGGAGCCACATAATGCAGTTGGTTGGTAGGAATCCATCCCGTTCCGTGTGACCACAAGACAAGTCCGTAATGCTCAGCCTTCCAGTCTTTGAGCACGTCATCTATCACTTGCCGCAGCACCATCGGGTCCGATGTATCCAACTCCGGATACTTGGCAACGGTATCAATCCTCAGATTGTGCACATGCAGCAATGCGGGAGCAAAATCCTTACGGTCCAGGAAAACCAGCAGATTGTAATTGTCCATTCCGCTGCTTACGCTGGTGTTCATCGCGTAGATATTTGAGTTGGCCGTATTGGAAAGATTGTTGTCGGCACCGATATAAACCAGAACCGTTCTGTTTATCTTATGGTCAATCTCATCATTGAAGATACAGGAATTCATCACCAGGAGTGCACACACAAGCGCAAACCCCATCCTGACCCTGTTTAAAACTAACTTTTTCATTTCTGCTCTGGTGTACGGTCAATATCAATAAGCCTGTATGAACTGTTAAAACTCAGTTCATCACCGTTGTCAAGCAAGAGTTCATACAACTTGCCGTCATGCTCAAAACGGCGTATCTCCCTGTCTGGAAACTCATCGGCCATAAAATTCTTTATCCTTGAAGGAATCAGTACGTCCGGCACGGCACCATTGTTACATTCGCACTCCGTAAGGCTGCCGTCCTTTGAGAACTGCAGCTTCACTCCGCCTGCCAACTTCACCTCATATTGTATAAGGCTTGCCCTGCGCTCCATCTCCACCTTCTTTATCCTGGTGTCGGGATATGCCTTGCCCACTATCTTCTGAGCTTTTTCAGGCAGTCTGTCAAAAGCAATCTCCACATCCTCGGCAGCCGCAGGCAGCACCAGCATCAGAGCCAAAACCGTATACAGAAACCTTTTCATCTTCATCCTGTCTTAATTAATGGGACGCAGCATACCGCCGCCGGTCTTGTACTCCTTACCTTCCAAGGGCGCGTTGGCCGGATCTGCCGGATCATACCAGATGGTGTGCCTGCCCTTCAACTGTTTGAGCCCCTTCTTGAGCGGCTGGTCAAACTCGATGGAGGTAATGTAAACGTCACCCTTGGCGCTCCACATTGAACCCTTGCCCATATGAACCCTTACCGTACGCATATCGGTAGGATCACCTGTTATACGGCCGTATAACTTGCCGCTCTTATGGAGTTTGAGTTCGACGGAACTCAGGCTGTCCACAAAAATGTCACCACTAAGAGTCTGTTTCTCAAGTTCTATCACACCCTCGCCCTGATTGTAACCCTTGGGGCCCCAGTCATCGCGCTGAAGGGCTATGATCACATCGTTCCTGCAACTTATCTTATTGCCTGTCAGGAACACGTTGCCATATGCATTGGTGATCAGAATAAGCGGTCCCTCACCTATGCTCAGGGTATTCTTTCTGAGCACCAGCGTACCCTCGGTGAGTTTCTCCTTACGTTCCTTGTCAGTATCATAAATCAGGAATCCGCTTACTCCTCCCGATTTCAACTCACTGGTATTCAGTTCCATCTTACCGCCAAACACACTGCCTATCGTCCATCGGGCCGATGTCATACGGCATTTTTGGGTCTCAATTATACCGCCCTTGGTATTTAACAGCGGCGATGCCTGACCGGCGCTCTGTGATGTAGCCTCAGTCAGTAATAACTTTCCGTTATTTGATGCATAGAAACACGGGCTCTGATGGTCTATGGTGCGTATATCGGTCTTGGTTACATCAATCTCGGCCTCGTTTATGGAGCAGATACCGGCCGATCCCTGACGGTTTGTAGTAACCTTGCCGCGGGTAAGTATCGCCTTGGTTCCCTGCCCGCTCATAGTGATGCCGTCGGCCTGGGGTGCGTGCGAAGTCACAGTACACTGATCCACATAAACCATGCATCCTCCATCGGCCAGCAATGCAGAATTCACACCGTTCTCGCGGCGTTTATCATCATTTATTCCGCCCGATGTCTTGTTCATTCTCAGTTGGGTAAGGTAAAGTTCGGTACCGTTTGTGGCATATATGACGCTCACTCCCTGCTCGTAGGCTTCGACCGATGTGTGGGAACGGTTCTCGAATTTGTCTTTGTTCCCGTCCACGAACCAGGCGCCTTGAGGCGATCTCTGTCCCCAGACCAGTGCCGGGAACAGGCAAACAGTAAACAGGACGTTAAATTTCATAAGCATAATATAATGTATTACATTCGGTAAAGGTAGCATTATTTTGTAACTTCGCAGACAAATAAAACAAAAAAGTATGAATCACCGAATCATTACGTGTATCCTCAGTGCTACACTTTTAACAGCCTGTAATATGCAGAACAACCCGTTGATAACAGAGTCACCGCTCCCCTACGGAGCCCCGCAGTTTGACAAGATCCGCAATGAACACTACCTACCGGCCTTTGAGGAGGCCATCCGTCAGGGCAAGCAGGAGATTGACGCCATAGTATCCAATCCCGACGCCCCCACGTTCCAGAACACCATTGAGGCCCTGGAATACTCCGGCGCACTGGTAAGCAAGGTAGGCTCCATATTCTACAACATCCTTGAGGCCGATGCCACTGACGAGCTCCAGGAGATAGCCGAGAAGGTATCGCCCATGTCAACCGAGTACTCCATGTACATAAGCCTCAACGACAAACTGTTTGAGCGCATCAAAACCGTTTATAACCAGCGCGAAAGCCTGGGGCTGGCCCCCGATCAGAAAAAGCTGCTCGAGGACACCTACAAGTCATTCGAGCGCAGCGGAGCCAACCTGCGCCCCGAGGACAAGAAGAAATACAGTGAAATCAATGAGAAACTCTCACTTCTGACCCTCCAGTTCCAGAAGAACCAACTCTCATCCACCAACAACTTCCAGATGGTCCTGACCGATGAGAAAGACCTTGCCGGTCTGCCTGGATATATACGCGATATGGCCGCACAGGCTGCCAAGGATAAAGGCGTTGAGGGCTGGCTGTTTGATCTGTCAGCTCCCAGCTACGGCGGATTCATGAAGTTCAGCGACCGCCGTGACCTGCGTGAAAAACTGTACCGCGCCTACAACCGCCGCGCCTACGGCGATGAGTGGGACAACACCGAGACCATCCGCCAGATAGTAGACCTGCGCTATCAGGAGGCCGCTCTGCTGGGTTACAAGGACTATGCCGATTACAAGACCGAGTTGCGTATGGTCAAGAACGGCTCGGCAGTCTGGGATTTCATTGAGAAACTGCGCGCCCCCGCCCTGCCCAAAGCCAAAGAGGAGGTAGCCGAGCTCAACAGATACGCCAAGTCAATAGGTTTTGACGGTGATCAGATCCGCCCCTGGGACTTCAGTTACTACGCCGAGAAGCAGCGTGTAGCCAAGTATAACCTGACCGATGAGGAACTCAAACCCTATTTCCGCCTTGAGGACTGCATAGACGCCATTTTCAGCCTGGCTCACACACTCTACGGCATCAACTTCAAACCCGCCGATGTCCCGGTATATCACCCCGATGTAAAAGTATATGAAGTAACTGACGCCGACGGCTCATTCCTGGCCCTCTTCTACGCAGATTTCTTTCCCCGCGCAACCAAGCGCAGCGGTGCCTGGATGACCTCGTTCCGAGACCTTAAGATACAGGACGGAGTTGAGGAGCGTCCCTTCATCAGCCTGGTAACCAACTTCACCAAACCCACGGCCGATACCCCCAGCCTCATCACCCACGATGAGTTCACCACCATGCTCCACGAGTTTGGACACTCCCTTCACGGAATCCTGGCCAAGGGCCGTTACCCATCGATGACCGGCACCAGCGTGGACCACGACTTTGTGGAACTGCCCAGCCAGATAATGGAGAACTGGGCCTATGAGAAGGAGTACCTGACCACATTCGCAAAGCACTATCAGACCGGAGCACCCCTGCCCGACTCTCTGATAGCCAAAATCAAGGCCTCCAAGAACTACTTGAGCGCCTACTACCACATGCGCCAGCTGCAGTTCGGAATCCTGGATATGAACTACCACACCCAGACCAAGCCCATAGAGGGTGAGATCATAAAGTTTGAGAAGAACGCCCTGTTATCCACCGATGTGCTCCCCACCGTACCCGAGTGCATAATCTCCACCTCATTCAGCCACATCTTCAGCGGCGGTTATGCAGCCGGTTACTACTCATACAAATGGGCCGAAGTCCTGGCAGCCGACGGATTCAGCCTCTTTGAGGAGAAGGGAATCTTTGACAAGGAGACAGCCGGCAAGTTCCGCCACCTTCTGGAGCAGGGCGGCAGCGTAGAGGCCGCACAACTGTACCGTGAATTCCGCGGACATGATCCCGAGCCCGCAGCACTTCTGCGCCAGTTGGAAATAATTGAGTAACAACGATTTGAAAAAAAGGACTATACTGTTTATCGCATATCTTCTTGCCGTGCAGGCTCCGGCCTTTGCACAGCAGGAAGATACGCTGTATTATACCATCCCGGAGGTTACCCTGACCGAGCACAGAAACATATCGGCCATAAGCGGAACCATGGCCAGCGGCATCCGCATAGACTCCAAGATAATGCAGACCTACCCCAAGATATTCGGTTACACGGATCCCATGCGATACCTCCAGTCACTGCCCGGCGTGAGCACTAACTCCGACCAGGAGGGAGGCCTGCATGTGCAGGGCGGAGAGTCATCGCACAACCAGCTTACGGTATCTGATGTACCCGTATACGGCTCCATGAACTTTACGGGACTCTTCTCGCTGTTCAACCAGGACCACCTGCCCACCGTAGAGTTCAGCACCACCTCCAGGTCTGCCTGGCTGGGAGCCCGGCTCTCCATGGATCACGCCGATACCATACCGCACCGGTTGTCCGGAACCGCATCGCTTGGTCTCATATCGGGCCAGACCACCGTCTGCGCTCCGTTGTCGGACCGGACTGCTCTCACGCTTTCCGTGCGCCGGTCATTCATCAACACCTTCTACGTGTCGGTTTTTAAATATGACGGCAACCCCCTGCGCTTTGGCTTTACTGATGCCAACCTTACGCTGCTGAGCCGTCTTGACAGCCATAACACGCTGGATTTCAATGTACTGTTCAACCATGATAAGGGTTCAAGCGTATACGGTCTCACCAAAATCTCAATGGATTGCACCTGGGGCAATACGCTGGCATCGGTCCGATGGAGACATCACGGCAGCCGCGTAAGTTCATCCACATCGGCATTCATAAGCAAGTACGCCATGAACGGAAATATGGACAACAGCCTGGCCAAAGGATCCATGCCGGCGCAAATCACCCATTATGGACTCCAGACCTCTCTCAAACTGCCCCTGTCCTTTGTTCTGGAGGCCGATGCCAACCGCTATGACATCCTGCCGCAGAACCCGCGCGTATCCATAAATATGGAGGGAGCCGCCCCTCAGCCCAGGCAGGACGCGCTGTTGGGCAACATCTACGTAAACCGCATGTTCAAATTGGGTCACGGATTCGGTATAACCCCGCATCTGCTGCTGTCGGGCTACACCGAGAAAGATATTTATGACTGCTTCAACGCCGACCCATCGGTCACGTTTGAGTACAATATGTACCGCAAGGGCAAACTCACGCTGGAGTCCGGCATCAGGCATCAGTACCTGTCACAGACCGGAATAAGCAACGCAGGGCTTCCCATTGAGTTCTGGGTGGCTGCAGGACGTTATTTCAAGCCCCAGAGTTCCAGGTTCGCCACACTCTCCTATGACCTAGAATTCCTGCAGTCCAAATATGCGTTCTCCATTCAGGCATATGCAAAACGGCTTGAGAACCAGACCGAGTACACGGGTTTCATTTATGATCTGATTGCCCGCCCGTACCGTCTGGAGGACAACCTGCTCATATGCTCCGGTTACAACTACGGACTCAACGTGATGCTGGCCAGGCAGGCAGGCTCCGTAACCGGCTGGATCAGTTACTCTTACGGACAGTCGCTGCGTCAGGGCGACGGCGTCCTGTATCCCAAGCTGTTCCACTCGTCGCACGAGCGCCGTCACGAACTTAATGCCGTACTCACCTATACCATAGGCCGTTTTGAACTTGGAGGCAGTTACATATTGGGTTCCGGCAGCCCCTTTACGCCCGCCAAGAACCTCTACCTGATGGGCAACAACCTTATCATATTCTATGATGACTACAACTCGGCCACACTCCCTCCCTATATGCGCCTGGACCTGTCGGCCACATATAATCTGCCGCGCAGGGGGCGTCTGGAGCACAGCCTCAACCTGTCGGTGTTCAACGCCACGGCGCACAAGAACTACACCATGGGATATATCAATGCCAATCCGGACAAACTGACCATCCGCTACAAGCTGGCCAAACTCATAATACCCGTAATCCCGTCCATAAGTTATTCATGCCGATTCTGATATGAAAAGATACCTATACATACTCATAGCGCTCGCTGCATTCATCTCCTGTGAGCCACAGCTACCCGAGAGTCCCGATATGCTGGTCATCGAGGGCTGGATAGAGAACAATGGCGCGCCCAAGGTATTCGTCACGTCATCCATATCGGCCACACTCCAGGAAAAGGATATAACGGACCTTATTGACCATGTAGCCATGGATGCCGATGTCACCATCACGCACAACGGGGTCGACTATAAGCTCAAGCCGTCCATCCGTGACGAGTATCTGCTCAAGGTATGCTACACCACAAACAGCCTCCTTGGCGAGATTGGAGGCACATACCGCCTGAACGTGAAATGGAGAGGCATGGAGGCCACCGCCCAGACTACCATACAGACCCCCGGAACCGTTGATTCCATTGCCATAGTGCACCACGAGTCCATAGACTCGATGTATCTTGTAAAAGTTCGCCCCGTACCCGCACCAGGCATTCCTTACTATATGTTCTTCAGTATGGACGTGGATAAGGACCCCACCTATCAGGCATCATATATGGGCACCTATGACAGCAGTCAAACGCAGGATATGATTGCCGTAAACCGCGGCTGCAACGATCCCATAACAGAGAATATCTATTTCTACTCCATGGATGACAGCGTGCGGTTCAAGATTGCCTCGCTTGAGCCCGATGCCTATGATTTCTGGTGCAAGTTTGATGAGATACGCCTATTCAGCCACGTGGCCCTTCTGCCCTATTCCACCAATCTGACCGGCAATATCCAGGGCGGCCTGGGCTACTTTTTCGGCTACGGCGTCAATTACTACACCACAAAAATAAAATGACGCAAAGGGGTCGTTTCTCTTAAGTCGGATCGTAGCCATGTCGTTCTGTGAGCCAAGGAGTTGAATACAAATTTTGTCTTCCTAAGACCGCTTGGCCTCCGACTTAATATCCAGGGCGGCCTGGGCTACTTTTTCGGCTACGGCGTCAATTACTACACCACAAAAATAAAATGACGCAAAGGGGTCGTTTCTCTT
>JAZSLV010000009.1:0-10385 GCA_045535555.1 Bacteroidaceae bacterium
GTTGATGACGCAAGCGTTGAAGATTTGTTTGTTTTTCAAATAAAAAAGTACCGCAACCTATGTAAGATTGCGATACTTGTCGGGGCGACAGGATTCGAACCTGCGACCACCTGGTCCCAAACATAAAGTTGATGACGCAAGCGTCGAAGATTTGTTTGTTTTTCAAATAAAAAAGTACCGCAACCTATGTAAGATTGCGGTACTTGTCGGGTCGACATGATTCGAACCTTCGACCACCTGGTCCCAAACCAGGCATTCTAACCGGACTGAACTACATCCCGTGAGCCTCTCTAACCTGAAAAGCGTCGCAAAAGTACGCTTTTAAGTCAGAATCAGCAAATTTTTTATTTCAGAATCTCGTAAGCCTTGAAGCACTTTACCAGCTTCTCGGTCGCGATGTCTATCTGCTCCTTGGTGTGGGTTGCCATAAGCGAGAAGCGTATCAGGGTATCCTCGGGGGCGCAGGCCGGCGGAATAACCGGATTCACAAACACACCCTCCTCAAACAGCATCTTGGTAATAAAGAATGTCTTGTAGAAATCCCTGATATACAGCGGAATGATGGGGGTCGATGTGTTGCCGATCTCAAATCCCAGCTGACGGAAGTTATTGAGAGCGTAGTTGGTAAGGTCCCACAGGTGAGCTATGCGTTCGGGCTCGTTCTTCATTATCTGCAGTGCGGCACGTGCGGCGGCGGTTGCTGCCGGAGTGTTGCTGGCACTGAAAATGTATGAGCGTGAGTGGTGACGTACCCAGTTGATTATAGAGGCATCGGCCGCAATGAAACCGCCTATGGCAGCAAGCGACTTACTGAACGTACCCATTATTATATCCACCTGATCGGTAAGGCCAAAGTGGTTGCAGACGCCACGTCCGTGGTCACCCATAACGCCCAGTCCGTGAGCCTCGTCCACCATGATGGCGCAGTTGTACTTGTCCTTGAGTGCTACGATTCCGGGCAGGTCGGCCAGATCACCCTCCATGCTGAATACACCGTCCACCACAACCAGTTTGAGCGAATCGGGCTCGCAGCGCTGCAGGGTCTTCTCAAGCGATGCCATATCGTTATGCTTGAACTTGAGCGGCTTGGCGAATGACAGGCGTCGGCCGTCCACAATCGATGCATGATCCAGATCGTCACAGACAACATAATCATCACGTCCCATCAGACATGAGATGGTACCAAGATTGGTCTGGAATCCGGTGCTGAATATCATGGCATCCTCCTTGCCCACAAACTCGGCAAGTTCGGCCTCAAAATCCTTGTGCAGGTCAAGCGTACCGTTCAGGTAACGTGAACCGGCACATCCTGTACCGTATTTTTTTGCAGCCTCGACTGCAGCCTCAATTACTTTTGGATGATTGGTCAGTCCCAGATAAGAGTTGGAACCGAACATAAGGACCTTGCGTCCCTCCATGATAACCTCCGTATCCTGCTGGCTTGAGATACACCTGTGATACGGATAGATGCCTTGTGCCTTACCCTCCTGTGGGAGAGTATATTGTGCACATCTTTCGCTAAGTTTGCTCATAACGGCGCAAAATTAGTCATTTTGCCGATTGCTGCAATCTTTTTCGCTATCTTCGCACCGCTATTTATAAATATGCTGAATTCATGAATCCTAAGAGGAAAATAGTATTCGTTTACAACCCTATTTCGGGGACTCACAGACTTATTCCTGTTATCCCCATAATAGAGCGTTTTGTAAACCGCGACCTCTATGATTTCAGCATAGTATCAACCAAATACAGCGGACACGCCACCGAACTTGCCCGTCAGTACGCCGCTCAGAATTACGACGCCGTAATAGCTGTAGGAGGCGACGGAACCGTCAACGAAGTTGGTCGCGGACTGATAGGAACAAACACCGCATTGGGCATAATCCCCTGCGGTTCGGGCAACGGTCTTGCTCGCCATCTAGGAATCCCCATGGATCCCTTCAAGGCAGTAAAATGGCTTGACAAATCCATATTCTCCGAAATCGATTACGGAATGATTGAGGACCACCCCTTCTTCTGCACCTGCGGAGTCGGGTTCGATGCCAAAGTAACCGATACGTTCTCAAAAGCGGGAACCCGCGGGGTACTCACATACATGGAGAGTATCCTCAAAGAGATAGCCACCTACAAGGACAAGCTCTACAAACTCTCATTTGATAACTCCAGCGAGACATACGAGTGTTTCATAGTAACCTGCGCCAATGCCGAGCAATGGGGCAACAATGCATTCATTGCGCCCACAGCATCCCTGCAAGACGGTCTGATGGACGTAGTCGTGATACATCCGTTCACACCCCTGGATGCTCCGCTCATGGCATTCCAGCTGTTCAACAGGCTGATTGACAGGAACCCCAAAGTGACGCTCCGCAGGTGTTCCGAAATGACAATAACTCGTGACTCCGAAGGACCGGCCCACTATGACGGTGAGCCCGTGACGCTGGGCAGGCAAATACATGTGAGAATGATTAAGGGAGGGCTCAGGGTTCTCATCCCCGACAAGCGCAGGTTGATCTAGTATTTAAGGTAAAATTCCCTTACAAGATTGATATAGTCCGATGTCTCTTTCCCATCGGATCCGCAAATAGCCAGAACGTCCTTTCTGAGTTCCGAATACCCCAAACCGTACGCAAGCAATGAACGCTTGGGCTGCTTGCCCGGAGCGGTTATGACATCGGTCTCATGATAAAGGTTAAGGCCAAACGTCTGTGCGCATCTGGTAAAATCACCCGCCGCATCAAACGGGAGCACTACACACAGCAGTCCGTCCGGCGCCAGCAGAGCGGCTGAGCATCGGGCCAGAGTCTCGTAACTGAGGGAATCGTTATGACGGGCTGTATTCCGGCCCTCATCGGGACAGCGCAACGAATCACGGAAATAAGGAGGATTGCAGACAATACGGTCATACCTGATTCCTGCGGTGAAATGGGCAAAATCCGCACATTGAACAGAAATCCGGTCCTTCCAAGGAGAATTCACGGCATTCTGAGACGCCTGCTCTGAGGCTTTAGGATCGATTTCTACAGCCGTTACGCTACCGGCGCCCCTCTGAGCCGCCATTATCGCCACCAGTCCGGTTCCGCACCCCACATCCAGCACGGTTTTTCCCCATTCCATCGGAAACCACGCACCCAGCAACACCCCGTCGGTCCCAACCTTCATGGAGCATCGGTCCTGTTCTATCCTGAAACGTTTGAAATCAAAGTACTGATTGGACATAGCGGATGGCGTTTTACACTGCAAAATTACTTTTTTTGTTTTATTCACCCCTTTTGACAGCACAAATAGCTGTTACGTGCGCGCAATTATCTAAATTTGCAGATTATTTGCAGAATGATTTATGTGGACGAAGAAAAAATCTGAAGAATCTTTTGACGAGTCGAATCCGGCATTCTCAATGATTGCCGATTTTGACGGTAATGAAAACGGGCTTTTTGACTCCCAGCTGGATGAGGTGGTACCCGTGCTTCCGCTCAGGAACATGGTGCTGTTCCCCACTGTCGTCATGCCAGTAACCGTAGGCCGCAAATCGTCACTGAAACTAATACAAAACGCATCAGCAGACGGCAGACAGATTGCCGTCTTTTGCCAGAAAGACCCTGACATTGAAGAACCCGACCTGAATGACCTGTATTCAGTAGGTGTACTGGCCAAGGTGATACGCATATTCGATATGCCGGACCAGACCACCACTGTCGTCCTGCAGGGAATGCAGAGAATCAAGCTCAAGCACATAGTGGATTTTGATCCCTACCTGATGGGTGTAGCCGAACTCTTCCCCGAGGTTCTGCCCCCTACCCGCAGCAAGGAGTTCAAGGCAATAGTTGATTCATGCAAGGATGCCGCAATCAAATACGTCAAGTTATCTGAAAACGTTCAGCCCGATGCGGCATTCGCCCTCAAAAACATATCCAACGGTCTGTTCCTGATAAACTTTATCTGCGCTAACCTGCCGTTTGACATAAAGGAGAAGGCACGTCTGCTACGTGAAGGCACCTGCTCGAGCCGCGCCATGACACTGCTCTCGCTGCTTAACCGTGAGATACAGTTGGCCGAACTCAAGATGAGCATCCAGCGCCGCACCCATGAGGACATTGACAAGCAACAGAAAGAGTATTTCCTGCAGCAGGAGCTCAAGAATATCCAGGATGAGCTGGGCGGCAGCGTCCAGGACCAGGATATTGAGGAGATGCGCCTCAAGGCCAACCAGAAGAAATGGAGTGACGATGTCCGCAAGATATTCGATAAGGAACTGCTCAAGTTGGAGCGTACCAACTCACAGTCACCGGACTATAACGTGCAACTCTCATACCTGCAGACCGTACTGAGCCTGCCTTGGGGAGAGTACACCAAGGATAACCTGGATATGAACAATGCCCGCAAGGCCCTTGACAAGGACCACTACGGACTGGAAAAAGTTAAGGAGCGTATCCTGGAGCATCTGGCAGTAATGAAACTGCGCGGTGATTTCAAATCACCCATACTATGTCTGTACGGCCCTCCCGGAGTCGGCAAGACATCACTTGGCCTGTCTATCGCCAATGCACTTAAGCGCAAGTACGTACGCATATCACTGGGCGGTCTGCATGATGAGGCCGAAATCCGCGGACACCGCAAGACGTACATCGGCGCCATGCCCGGACGTATCATAAAAGGATTGGCCAAGGCCGGTTCATCCAACCCCGTGTTCATACTGGACGAGATCGACAAGGTCAGCCAGATGACCAACCAGGGTGATCCCTCATCGGCCCTGCTTGAGGTGCTTGACCCCGAGCAGAACAACGCCTTCCATGACAACTACCTGGATATTGACTATGACCTCTCAAAGGTTATGTTCATAGCAACCGCCAACAACCTGAACACCATACCCGCTCCCCTGCTGGACCGTATGGAGATAATTGAGGTAAGCGGCTATATCACCGAAGAGAAGATTGAGATTGCCCGCCGTCACCTCATACCCAAGGAGATGGAGGCCAACGGACTCAAGAAAGGCTCACTGGCCATCACCAAGCCGGCCATTGAGTCTGTCATAGAAAACTACACCCGTGAATCGGGCGTGCGTGAACTGGAAAAGAAGATAGGCAAGATATGCCGCAAGGCAGCCTGCCGTTATGCCGATAACGCCGATCAGGCCAAAATGACGGTGAAACCGGCCGATCTAAAAGAACTGCTGGGTACCCGTCCCTACTCACGCGACAAGTATCAGGGCAATGACTACGCCGGTGTGGTAACCGGACTTGCCTGGACTGCCGTTGGCGGTGAGATTCTCTTTGTGGAGACCAGCCTGAGCCGCGGCAAGGAGGGTAAACTGACACTTACCGGTAACCTGGGTGACGTGATGAAGGAATCTGCAATGCTGGCAATGGAGTACATACGCTCACATGCAGGACTGCTCAGCCTTGACCCCGCCGTATTCAACTCATGGAACGTTCATATCCACGTACCCGAGGGCGCCATTCCCAAGGACGGTCCGTCGGCAGGTATTACCATGGCCACGTCAATTGCATCGGCCTTCACACAGCGTAAGGTGCGTGCCAACCTGGCCATGACCGGTGAGATAACGCTGCGCGGCAAGGTTCTGCCCGTGGGTGGTATCCGTGAAAAGATCCTGGCCGCCAAACGCGCCGGAATAACCGACATCATACTGTGCGCCGAGAACCGTCGTGACATTGAGGAGATTCCTGCCGAGTACCTGAAAGGATTGGAATTCCACTACGTCAGTGAGATAAGTGAAGTATGGAACATCGCGCTGCTTGACGAGAAGGTAAGTAACGCACAGGAAATAGTCCCTATTAAAGAACCCCAAAAGTAAAGCCTTGTCCAACAAAGCATTGACATTCAAGCTTGAGCACACTGACGCCACCAGCCACGCCCGTGCCGGACAGATAACCACAGACCACGGAGTTATCCAGACTCCCATATTCATGCCGGTGGGTACTGTAGGCTCGGTCAAGGCCGTGCACGTAAATGAACTCAAGGATGACATAAAAGCCCAGATTATACTGGGAAACACATACCATCTGTATCTGCGTCCCGGACTGGATGTCCTGGAAAAAGCCGGTGGATTGCACAAATTCAACGGATTTGACCGCCCCATGCTGACTGACAGCGGCGGCTTCCAGGTCTTCTCGCTGACCGGCCTCCGTAAAATGACCGAGGAGGGCGTGACCTTCCAGTCACACATAGACGGATCACGCCACCTCTTCACCCCAGAGCGAGTAATGGACATTGAACGTACCATCGGTGCCGATATAATTATGGCGTTTGATGAATGCTGCCCCGGAACTGCCGAATTCAAGTACGCCAAGCAGTCCATGGAGCGCACGCACCGCTGGCTGGACCGCTGCTTTGACCGTTTCTACGAGACCGAGCCCAAGTACGGCTACCACCAGGCGCTGTTCCCCATAGTCCAGGGTTGCGTTTACAAGGACCTCAGGGCCAAATCGGCCGAATACATAGCATCAAAAGGGGCCGAAGGCAACGCCATAGGCGGACTTGCCGTAGGTGAGCCTACCGAGGTGATGTATGAGATGATAGACCTGGTGCACGGCATCCTGCCACAGGACAAGCCGCGTTACCTGATGGGCGTAGGCACCCCCGCCAACATACTGGAAGCCATAGGATTAGGCGTAGATATGTTTGACTGCGTAATGCCCACCCGCAACGGCCGCAACGCCATGCTGTTCACCAAGGACGGCATCATAAACATCCGCAACAAGAAATGGGAGGATGTATTCGAGCCCATTGAGGCCGATGGCGCATCACGCGTAGACACCCTCTACACAAAAGCATACCTGCACCACCTGTTCAAGGCACAGGAGTATCTGGCACTGATGATTGCATCGGTCCACAATCTGGCATTCTACCTGTGGCTGGTCGGTGAGGCACGCAAGCATATCCTGGCCGATGACTACCACACATGGAAGGATATTATGGTTAAACGAGTAATGCAGCGCCTGTAATATGAAGAGGAATCTGTTCAGACATAGACTGCTGTCCCGCCTTGACTGGTACATCATCAAGAAGTTCCTGGGTACATATTTCTTCTCCATACTGCTCATAGTAGTTATTGCCGTAGTGTTTGACTACAACGAGCACATAGACAAACTGAGCAAGGCAACCACGCATGAGATATTATTTGAGTATTACCTCAACTCAATCCCCTACTTTGCCAACATGTTCAGTCCGCTGTTTGTGTTCATTGCGGTAATTTTCTTCACCTCAAAACTGGCCGAGAACTCTGAGATCATCGCCATGTTCTCAACCGGAATGAGTTTCAGGCGTATGATGGTGCCGTATCTGATATCGGCCGCTTTCATATCGCTATTCACGCTCTATCTGGGCTCCAATGTAATACCAAAGGGCAATGTCATAAGGCTCAACTTTGAGCAGAGATATAACATGAGCCATACGTCACGTGACAACTCTGACGGATCATACAATATCCAGCTGGAGGTGGAGGACGGCGTGATAGCCTACATTGAGAGTTTCCAGACGTACAATATGACCGGATACCGATTTGCACTTGACAAGTTTGAAGGCAAGAAACTGGTATCGCACCTGACCGCCCGAACCGCAGCATATGATACGCTCTCATCAGAAAAGTACCATTGGAAAATCCGCAATTACATGATCCGCGACCTCTCCGGCACGGTAGAGACCATCAGTCAGGGCAATGAGATGGATACCGTAATCCGCTTTGAACCAGGCGATTTCCTGGTCAAGAAAGGCCAGCAGGAGACCATGTCATCGGCCGAACTCAGGGATTATATCCAGAAACAGAAACAGCGCGGAATGGGTAACATACAGGACTTTGAGGTTGAGTACAACAAGCGTTACGCAATGTCATTTGCATCGTTCATACTCACCATCATTGGCGCCTCGCTCTCCAGCCGCAAGCGCAAGGGCGGCATGGGACTCTCGCTGAGCATCGGCCTTGGACTCAGCTTTGGCTACATACTGTTCCAGGAAGTATCCCAGACATTCGCCATTACAGGCTCAATGTCAGCATTCTGGGCAGAGTGGCTCCCCAACGTCATATACATTCCGATAGCGATTTTCCTTTATATAAAAGCACCAAAATAACCATTTCACCGTGAGATTTGACGAGTTTGATTTCCAGCCCGACCTGCTGGACGCGATAGATTCAATGAACTTCAGGGAGTGCACTCCCATTCAGGAGAAAGCCATACCCGTACTGCTTGAAGGCCATGACCTTATAGGCATAGCACAGACTGGTACCGGCAAGACCGCAGCCTATCTGCTGCCCGTATTGGACAAGCTGTCCAGCGGAGACTATCCCCAGGACGCAGTGAACTGCCTTATCATGGTGCCCACCCGCGAGCTTGCCCAGCAGATAGACCAGCAGATAGAAGGATTCTCCTACTTTACCAACATATCAGGCACCGCAGTCTATGGAGGCAATGACGGCATCCGCTTTGAACAGGAGAAACGCGGCTTTGCCATGGGTACCGATATCGTTGTAGCCACACCCGGCCGCCTTATCAGCCATATCAGCCTGGGCAACATAGACCTGAGCAAGGTTTCGTTCTTTATTCTGGATGAGGCAGACCGCATGCTCGACATGGGATTCTATGATGACATCATGCAGATTGTCAAGCAACTCCCGGCTAAGCGCCAGAACATGCTGTTCAGCGCCACCATGCCCGATGAGATCCAGCGCATGGCCCGCACCATCCTGCACAATCCGGTTGAGGTTAAGCTGGCCATCTCCAAACCCGCCGACAAGATCCTGCAGGCCGCCTACGTCTGCTACGAGGCCCAGAAGCTACCCATCATACAGAGTCTGTTCAGCAATAACGCTCCCAAGAGAGTGATTGCGTTTGCATCGTCCAAACTAAAGGTAAAGGAGATAACAAAATCACTGCGTCGCCTTGGTCTGAACGTTGGCGAGATGCACTCCGACCTGGCCCAGTCAGAGCGTGACGACATCATGCACAAGTTCCGTAACGGACACATCAACATCCTGGTAGCCACCGATATAGTATCGCGCGGAATAGACATAGACGATATAGACCTGGTGATAAACTTTGATGTCCCCCACGACCCCGAGGACTACGTCCACCGCATAGGCCGAACCGCCCGCGCCGGAGCCGAAGGCTGCGCCATCACCTTCATCAGCCTGGACGACCAGCCCAAGTTCCGCCAGATAGAGCGTTTCCTAGGCAAAGACGTCTACAAAGTCCCCATCCCCACCGAGCTTGGCGAGGCTCCGGAGTACGCTCAGCCCAAACCTAAACCCCAACACAAGGGCAAGGGCCGCAAACCCTTCTACCGCAAACCCAAAAGATGACATTGGGGACGGTTGACTTCGTCTAGCTAAACCTTCCGTTTGACACCTTTTTGCTAGTGAAAGGCTTGTATCCTTTTCTCTATCATTGGACAACCATTTTTCGTCCATTAACTATGTAAATACCGGGTGGTAACGTTTCAAGCCCCTCTACACTTATCCTTCGTCCCATTAAATCATAAACTATATCATCCTCCCCTTTTGTAACACCTGCAACAACAGTACTAGGAGTAAAATAACCCATAATACTATAATTGTCATCTGCGATTAATGGTTCATAATCCCAGCCTGAAAAAACAAATCCTTCTGTAACAGGCACTTTGACTGGAACCACACTATCACCATACTGATAGTACATTTCTTCATAAAACTCATGATTTATATAATAACTTAGATGACACATACTTGCGCCTCTCTCAAATATATATTTAAAATACTTCCAACCATCGGCATTCTTATAATTATCTCTACAACCCATAGGCACATATACGAATGCTTTTGAAAAAACGGATTCATCAAATACCGATTGATCAATTTGAATAGCAGAAGCAGAGATTATTATTGATTGAAGATTGGCACAATCCGCAAATACGCTGTCACTTATACTTTTTACAGAATCACCCAAAATAATGGTCTTCAGGTTTTCATAGCAGTATTGAGTTACATCTCTTGGAGAAACGTTGCTATTCCAATAAAGGGTGTCAACATTTATACAATCTACAAATGCTGACCCGTTCATATTAAGCACTACAGAAAAAACGGTCATACTCTTAAGACCAGTGCATCCTTTGAAGGCGCACCAACCTATTTCTGTTATATTTTCAGGTATTGCAATGGCCTCCAGACCCACACAGTCTTCAAATGTACACTGTTCTATAGTTGTAATACCCGGTGGTATTGTTATTGATTTAAGTTGAGAGCAACCTTTAAATGCATGATCCCCAATACTTGTAACACTGGAAGGAATTGATATGGATTGAAGATTGGCACAACCTGTAAAGGATTCATTTCCAATAGTCAGTAAACCTTCCGGAAAGTTGACTGATGATAGTTTATCACAATCCCTAAAAGCTCCATC
>JAZSLV010000023.1:0-20363 GCA_045535555.1 Bacteroidaceae bacterium
GCAGGGTATCAGCGACAGGAAGCTGCGCAAGGCCGTGGAGAAGGTCAAGACCGAGAAGGCCCCCAAGATGCGGGAGTACGAGAAGAAGCTCGACACGCTGGGCGAGAGGAACAGTTACAGCAAGACGGATCCTGACGCCACCTTCATGCGCATGAAGGAGGATGCCATGAACAACGGCCAGACAAAGCCTGGGTACAACATACAGATAGCCACCGAGAACCAGTTCATCACCAACTATGACATCTTCTGGAGGCTCACGGACCAGGGCACCCTCATCCCGTTCCTTGAGTCCTTCAAAGACAGATACGGTGAACAGAGCGAAGAGGTGTGTGCGGACTCAGGTTACGGCAGCGAGCAGAACTACGAGTACATGTTTGATGAAGGCATCACCCCGTATGTAAAGTACAACATGTTCCATGCCGAGGACAAGAGGAGCCGCCGCAACAACCCTTTCCTTGTCCAGAACCTGTACTACAACGCAGAGGACAACTACTATGTGTGTCCGATGGGACAGCACATGGAGCACATCTGCGACACAACGGTTAGATCAGATCTCGGATACGAATCTGTCACCAGCCTGTATCGTGCACAGAACTGCTCAGGATGTCCTTTGAGATGTATGTGTTACAAGGGTGCTTCAGACCACAGGACGATAGAAGTCAACCATAAGAACAACGCTTACAGAGCCGAGGTCAGGCGTCTGCTGACGAGCGAACGGGGGCTATACCACAGAAGTAACAGGCCGATAGAGCCGGAGGCTGTCTTCGGAGACATCAAATATAACCACGGCTTCAAGCGATTCAGACTCAAATCAAACGAAAAGGTGAAAGTGGAGTTTGGTTTGGTCGCATTAGCACATAATCTCAGAAAATATATCGCACTGAGCACCTCCAAGAGCTCTGGTAAAACTGACGGCATACCCTCTAGACTCCTCTATTTTATGTCTGATTGGCAATGCGAAATGGTATTGGAAGCATGTTAATATTTTGCAAACAAAATGGACTAAAAAAAGAGACCGGCTAAAAATGCTTTTTAGTCGGCCTCTTTCTTTTTATTTGCGCTTGAATTTTTTGCCGTTCCAAGTGTATCTTATCGGCGTAGGCTTGAACCAACTGCGATATTTATCAGCATCCTGACCCAAATCATCAATTGAGGTGTATCTGAATTCCAGAGCTCCGTCTAGGGGAACTATTGACTGGAGCCTGAGCATGGACTGTTTCCTGAGCATATCCAGCGAGTCGCTTTTTAACGCCGCCTTGGTCAGATAATCCTCAAACTGCGGATAATCTATCAGACTCTCCGCATCTACCGGCGTCCAGTCTTCGTTGTAGAACGACAGGCGGGAATCTTCATAGCGTGCGGTGACAGTCCTTATGATACATATAAGGTTTGAGCCGTTCTTGCGCGGAAACAATACCATCTCCAACCTGCCCGACTGCGATGTCATAACCGTCAGGGAGTTGTCCGAGAATGCGGTCATCACGCTCTCTCCTCCCAATTTATTCCTTACGCGTGCTCTCATGCCGCTGTCCATATAATCCAGAAAGTCCATACGCTCACTTTTGGTTAGAGTGGGTATTATGGAATCAGGCATACCTATAAACAGAGCACGCAGATCCTCCGCCCTTACCGGACCGATGGCCGATAAGCATAAAAGCAGAACCGGAATTATTCTTCTTGTCATAAAACGAACAGATTATCAGGATAAACAATCTTATACAGGAACAGACCCTGTGCCGGAGCGGAATCACCAGCCGAGCAGCGGTCCTTACTGTCGATAATACGCTGGAAGCCGTCAATGGTAAGTCTGCCGCGTCCCACCTCCATCAGAGTCCCTACTATGGCACGTACCATATTCCTCAAGAAACGGTCGGCAGTTATGGTAAATACCCATCGGCCGTCAGGGAGCATTTCCCACCCGGCCTCGGTTACGTGGCAGTCATTGGTCCTGGTATCGGTATGCAGTTTGCTGAAACTGGTAAAATCCACCGTTTTCATCAGTATTTCAGCCGCACGGTTCATCATCTCAAAGTCGGGCTCATTCGGCAGGAACCAGGAATAATTGCGGTTGAATGCACTCTTGTTAAGGGTAACATAATACTTGTACGTCCTGGCTGTTGCATCAAAACGGGCATGAGCATCGGCCTTGACCGGAACAATCCTGTGGACAGCTATATCCTGCGGCAGTATCCCGTTCAGTTTGCCGTGCATCCAGCCACAGTCCTGCGGCTCGTCCAGGTCAAAATGAGCCACCATCTCCGATGCGTGAACTCCGGCATCCGTACGTCCTGCACCTGTAACACTCACGTTTTGGCGCAGGAACAGCGCCAGAGCCTCCTCCAGAGTCTGCTGTACCGACGGTGAATGCGGCTGTATCTGCCAACCGCTGTACGCACCACCGTCAAATTCCAGATATATGAAGTATCTCATTCCCTGCTCTGTCCCGCCAGATTCATAATATGTACCGCCACAAGTGCCGCAGTCTCGGTACGCAGACGTGACGGACCGAGTGATATCGGTTTAAAGCCGGCCTTCAGTGCCATTTCTATCTCCCCCGGGCTGAAATCACCCTCCGGACCGATTAGCACCAGTGAATTATGCCCCGCTACCACCGCATCCTGCAACAGCACCTTACTACCCGGTTCACAGTGGGCGATGAACTTATCCCCGTCAAATCCGCCTTCAATGAAACTACGCAATGAAGTCATTCCGTTCAGTATAGGCAATGTGGCTTTCTGCGACTGTTTCATGGCAGATACTGCAATCTTCTCAATACGGTCCATCTTTATGACATCACGCTCTGAGTGATCAGTCTTTAGAAACGTAATCTCATCCACACCTATCTCCACAGCCTTTTCAACGAACCATTCGTTACGGTCCATCAGTTTGGTGGGAGCGACGGCAATATGCAGATGTCCGCTCCAAAGCGGCTTCTGCACCTCTTTATTCTCAACATGTACCAGGCAGCGTTTGCCCGACACGGCACTGATAACCGCTTCATAAAAGCAGCCTTTTCCATCGGTCAGACGTATGCGATCCCCATCTTTCATGCGGAGCACGCGTATGCAGTGTCCGGCCTCCTCCTCCGGAAGTTGCATGTCATCCTGTATATCGGGAGCATAGAAAAGCCACATGTGATGTCAGATTAAGTCCATATCAGATTCATCGGCCTGTCCGCGGCTGTTTATCTCATCACGCAGACGTGCGGCGAACTCATAATTCTCAGTGGCGATTGCCTGTTCCATAGCCTCCTTGAGCACCTTTGTACTTGCCGTAGTGATAGGCAATGAATAAGCGCCGTCGGATTGCAGGCGTACACAGTTCCGTTCCAGCAGATCCTCCTCAATATATATAGGTGTATTGTTGCGTACCGCCAGTGCTATGGCATCCGATGTACGGCAGGTGATGAATGAGGTGTTTCCGTCACGCTCAATGAACAGATGGGAATAGAAAATGCCGCCGCTTATCCTGTATATATCCACCTCGGTCAGATTACCGTCAAACTGCTTGAGAGTATTCAGATAAAGATCATAGATACCCGGATGCGGAATACGGTGACGGAACAGGTTTACGATGATGGCCTGAGCCTCAAGCGGCCCCACCAGCACCGGCAGGCAACGCAGCCCCTCATCGGCTCCGTCCTTCTCCTTGAGCAGCGCTATCAGGGCCAGATCCGAAGGTTTACGGTTCAGAATCTCCCCCACCACAAGCTCTATCTTTCTCTTCTCACTCATACCACCACAAAGATAAGGAAAAGGTATTTAACTCGTTTCTGCTTTTGGCGGATAATCCGCCAAAAGCAGAAACCGAGTTGTCATCACGACAACTCGGCTTCAAATTAAATCTAATACCATGAAAAACACGTAGCAAAGATATGCCTTTAATTTATATACAACTCTTATTCAGAATAAAAATCTCTACATTTAACAATATTTCACATTATTCCACCGAAAGGACAAGTCCTTTCAGGTATTCTCCTTCGGGGTGGAATATGTTAATGGGATGATCAGCAGGCTGATGGAGCTGATAAAGAATCTTCACACTGCGCCCCGCCTGTGCTGCGGCAGTGAACACCGCCGTACGGAACTGGTCCTTGCTTACCACCTGCGAGCATGAGAATGTAAACAGGATTCCTCCCGGCTGAATCTTCTCCATTGCTTTCTGGTTAAGACGACGATAACCTATCAACGCATGCTTGAGAGCATCCTTATGCTTGGCAAATGCAGGGGGATCCAATATAATGAGGTCATATATGGGATCCATGCGTTCCAGATACTTAAAAGCATCCTCGGCAAAAGCCGCATGACGGGTATCACCCGGGAAATTATCCTCCACTCCGCCTGCAGTAAGCTCAATTGCACGGGCCGAACTGTCAACCGAGTGTACCAGTTTGGCACCGCCCCTGAGTGCGGCCAATGAGAATCCGCCCGTATAGCAGAACATATTAAGTACAGAACGTCCCTTTGAGTATCTCTCCAGCAGGGCACGGTTTTCACGCTGGTCAATGAACAGACCGGTTTTCTGGCCGCTGATCCAGTCCACAGGCATCTTCATGCCGTATTCCAAAGGAGTGTCATCTGTGGGGCCGCCCATGATGTATCCGTTTCCGCGGTCTATATCGGCCTTGAAAGGAAGTGTGGTCTCCGACTTGTAGTAGATTCCTCTGATGCGGTCGCCCATTACACGCATCAGCGCCTCGGCAATATCCATGCGGTTGCAGTGCATGCCTACCGAATGAGCCTGCAGTACGGCCGTATGGCCATAAATGTCTATCACCAGACCGGGCAGATTATCGCCCTCTCCGTGTACCAGACGGTATATGTTGTGATCATCGCGGTCTGTAAGGCCCAGCGAGCTACGCATATCGAAAGCCACCTTCAGACGTCTGAACCAGAAGTCAGCGTCTATCTTCTCCTGTTTAAAGGAAAGCACGCGTACGGCAATACTGCCCACCTGGATATGACCTACGGCAATCCAACTGCCGTCATTGGTATACACATCCACCACGTCGCCTTCATCGGGAGCGCCCTTGATATCGGCTATGGCACCCGAGAACACCCATGGGTGGAAACGCAGGAGCGATTCCTCCTTACCTCTCTTCAGTATTACACTCTTCTGCATCTTTCCTAATTATTCTGTAATCACCGGTACGTTTGAGTTCCGAGATATAGTGATAAATCCTTAGACATGCCCAAGCGTCGATGGCTGCATACTGGCGCTGACTCTCGGTCAGGCTGTCTATCTCCCAGTTGCTCAACTGCTGGTTCTTGGATATTCTTTCCTTGAACAGCAGTCCGTAGAGTTTCTGCAGGCCCTTCTCCTCAATGCCCATTTCACCGCAGAATTCCTGGAGTTCCACGAAACCGGCGGGAGTCAACTTGCGGCGGCTTGCCATCTGATGGTAATCGTCCTTGATGGATATGCCCACCTTTATAATATCGGGGTTAGACAGAAAATCTGCCACACAGTCCGGTATGCCTATCTTGTTCAGACGGAACAGGTAGCCGTACTTATCGGTCGAAAGCTGAAGCAGGGCTATCTTGTGTGCCACTCCTCTTACGAATGAAGGCCTGGTCTCGGTATCAAAACCTACAACTTTCTCCTTGGAAAGCGTCTCAATGGCTTTCTGAGCCTTCTCCTCCGTATCTATCTCCTCAATTATGCCGTCAAACACCACCTTTGGTTTGTCGGCCAAGAATGACTTTTCTATCTTGTTTGGCAGTTCAATCATAAAATGAATTGTCAATATCCCTGTCAGAACCGTATCTGACACTATGTACGGCACGAAGAGTATTTGTCAGTGTCTGTCCCCAATACGTGCGGAAACCTTCAGCGCATACTGCGACAGCCTCTGTCATAACCTCGTCAAGACCGCTGCGGTATGACTGTACAAAGTTACGCAGAGCCTGATAGATATCGGCCAGATCTTCTGATATGCACTTACGCACCGGGGTGTCGCTGTATTTCATATCCTCAACGAACACCTCAAGATAATCATCGTTTTCACCGAGCTTTTGAGCCAGCAGAGTACGAATCTCCTCATAATCGGCTTCTGTCACGCATTCCTCCAGATACAGACCCTCAGGCTCCTCCCCGGGAAGCATGGCAGCCTTGAGATATACCAATGGCAGAAGCTTACAGAGTACATCCAGGACCACTTCCGGTTCCTTATCGAATATCTGCTCCAGATATGCGCAGTACTCGGCTGCCACCGTCACGAACTCCACCGTATTTTTATCAAATGCAGCTGATGATTTCATAAACTCACGTTTTCGGTTGCGAAATTACTCCTTTTTCCGCTATAACGCGCCCTTTTTTGTCTTTTATTACTAACTTTGTAACCTATATCTGCAATTATAAGTATGGGACTCAGAGGAAAAGATACAAAACCCCGCACAGGGACACAGAAGCCTGAGACAAGGTTTAATCTAAGCAGCATATCAGATACGTTCCGCAACGAAACATTCCAATTCGTAAGCGGCGCCGTATTGATTATCGTTGCCATTTTCTTTGTGATAGCATATGTCTCATTCCTCTTTACCGGAGGCACGGACCAGAGTGCCATCGCAAACGGCGTCCAGGATATAGAAAACAGCACCGGAATACTGGGAGCCCGTATGTCCGAGTCCATAGTGAACGGCTGGTTCGGCTTTTCATCCATACTGATACCCGTTCTGTTCACGGTCTGCGGTCTCAATATGATGCGCATAACGCACGTCAGGCTTTTCCGCTGGTTTGTAAGCTGCGTCTTCCTCATGGTCTGGTGTTCCGTGTTTCTTCAGTTGGTCCTGTCCCCCATTATGCAGAGTTCATTCATCACACCGGGCGGCAGTCACGGAATGAATCTCACCAACTCCCTTAAAGGCTATATCGGCGTTCCCGGACTGATTCTGGCGCTTCTGCTTACCATGCTCGTATACTGCGTCTACCTGACACGTCGTACCATACAGGTAATACGTGAAGGAGCCGACCGCATGAAAAGCGGTCTCCGCAAACACGAGAAAGAGGCCGATGACCCTAAAACTGACCCTGATATCACCGTTGACGACTTTGAGGACATCGCCGTTCAGCAGGATGATGATGACGACGACCCATATGCTCCCATCCAGGAGACACCCGAGCCTGAACCCGAGCCTTTAATCAAGCCGGCCAAGCCTGCCGCCACAAGCACAAAGACGGACACACCGGCCGATGAGATAACAATGACCATAACAGCTGCCGGGGAGGACGAAAAAGCCGAGGGCAAGTTACAGGAGCCGTATGATCCCCGTCTGGACCTGTCACACTACAAGTTCCCCACCCTGGATCTGCTCAAGCACTATGACAACAACACTCCCGCCATTGACGAGAGGGAGCAAGAGGCCAATAAGAACCGCATCATCAAGGTGTTGCAGGATTTCGGAATTGAGATTGACACCATCAATGCCACGGTCGGCCCTACCATTACGTTGTATGAGATAACTCCCGCAGCAGGCGTACGTATTTCAAAGATCCGTAACCTTGAAGCCGACATAGCTTTGAGCCTTGCCGCTTTGGGCATCCGTATCATAGCACCTATCCCCGGCAAGGGTACCATAGGTATCGAGGTACCTAACGCCAAGCCGGTCATGGTATCCATGGAATCCATACTTAACAGCAAGAAGTTTGCCGAAAGCAAGATGGAACTGCCGGTTGCATTGGGCCGCACCATAACAAATGAGGTGTTCATGTTTGACCTTGCCAAGATGCCTCACCTGCTGGTAGCCGGTGCCACCGGTCAGGGTAAATCCGTAGGTCTTAACTGCGTCATCACCTCTCTGCTCTACAAGAAACACCCGGCAGAGCTCAAGCTTGTCATGGTGGATCCCAAGATGGTTGAGTTCAGCATCTACTCGCCCATCATCAAGCACTTCCTTGCCAAGATGCCCGATGTGGATGATGCCGATGCCATCATAACCGATACCACAAAGGTCATCCACACCCTCAAGTCACTCTGCATAGAGATGGATAACCGATACGAGCTGCTTAAGAACGCCAATGTACGTTCAGTGATTGAGTACAACAACCTGTTCAAGGAACGCAAGCTCAATCCCGAGAAGGGACACCGTTACCTGCCCTATATAGTTGTGGTGATTGATGAGTTCGGTGACCTTATCATGACTGCAGGCAAGGATATAGAGATGCCTATAGCACGTATCGCCCAGAAGGCCCGCGCCGTAGGTATGCATATGATTATAGCCACACAGCGTCCTACCACAAATATCATCACCGGTACCATCAAGGCCAACTTCCCGGCCCGTATGGCATTCCGCGTAAGTTCAATGATAGACTCCCGCACCATCCTGGACAAGCCGGGCGCCAACCAGCTTATCGGTCGTGGAGACCTTCTGTTCCTTTCGGGCAGTGATCCCGTACGTGTTCAGTGCGCATTCGTGGACACCCCCGAGGTTAACAATATCTGCAGTTACATCAGTCGTCAACAGGGTTACACCGAGGCATATCCTCTGCCGGAGTATGTTGATGAGAATGAAAGCGGACCTACGGAAGGCGGAGTAGAGATGGGTAAGTTTGATCCCATGTTCGCAGAGGCCGCACGTCTTATAGTTGCCAGCCAATCCGGATCCACATCGCTCATACAGCGCAAGTTTGCCATAGGCTACAACCGTGCAGGACGTCTCATGGACCAGTTGGAGGCGACCGGAATAGTTGGCAAGGCCGACGGAAGCAAACCGCGTCCGGTGTTGGTTATGGATGACACGCAACTGGACCGCATACTTGAAACATATAACCTTCTCTGACAATGCGTAAATACCTGCTGTTCATATTCACTCTATGCATCCTGCCGCTTTACGCCCAGAACAATGCAGAGAAATTGCTGCAGAATACCGTATCCAGACTGCAGAAAGACGGCGGTGTCAGCATGACTCTTGATGTTGAGACAAGGTTTGACAGCGGAACCGACCGCACAGATATTGAACTCAAGATGTCTGCAGGCTGTTTTTACGCAAAGGAAGATGAAAACACCTTCTGGTACGACGGCAAGACCGTCTGGAACGGCAAGGATTTCGGCGATGGGATTGAAGAGATATACATATCCAGTCCTACCCCGGAGGAGAGAGCCCGCTATGACATAATAGGCTTGCTGGGCAAGCATCAGGGATTCAGCATAAGCGGAAACGGCACCGACACTTTCATACTTACTGCCACAAATGCAGGACGTAGTGTTGAAGGAATACGCAGCGTAACCGTACAGGTTGACCCTGCTACATATTCATTAAAGAATCTCAACATTGTTTTTGCCGAGGAACTTGGCAACATATCCGCAAAGGTTCAGGTATCCGGCTACAAACCAGGTCAGAAGTTTGACAAAGCCGTATTTACCTGTCCTGTCAGAGATTACAAGGATGCCGAGATAATTGATTTGAGATAAAACAGAACGATATATGGAAAGAGTAAAATGCCTTATCATCGGATCCGGACCTGCCGGATTCACCGCAGCTATCTATGCTTCACGCGCCAATCTGAACCCCGTGCTCTACGAGGGTCCACAGTCAGGCGGCCAGTTGATAACCACCACCGTAGTTGAGAATTTCCCGGGCTATCCGCAGGGAGTGAGCGGCTATGACATGATGGAGGATATGCGCACACAGGCAGCGCGGTTCGGCGCCACAATCCGCATGGGCATTGTAACTGCAGTGGACTTTGGTTCGGCCCCTTACACCGTCACCATCGATGACGGCTCACAACTGCAGGCAGATACTGTGATCATATCCACCGGTGCCACAGCCAAGTACCTGGGTCTGGAGGATGAGAAGAAATACGCAGGTCGCGGAGTGAGCGCCTGCGCCACCTGTGACGGATTCTTTTTCCGCAAGAAGGTAGTTGCAGTTGTAGGCGGCGGCGATACCGCATGTGAGGAGGCATCCTATCTGGCCACACTTGCCAGCAAGGTTTATCTTATAGTCCGCAAGAACTACCTTCGTGCCAGCGATATAATGCAGAAACGCGTGCTTGAGAACCACAAGATAGAGGTCCTCTTCGGTCATAACACCGAAGGCCTTACCGGAGAGAGCAAGGTGCAGGGCATCAAGCTGGTCAAGGACCTGGGCCTGCCTACCGAGCAGCACTACGAGCGTGAAATTGACGGCTTCTTCCTGGCCATCGGCCACAAGCCCAACTCGGATGTATTCAAGCCCTGGATAGAGACCGATGAAAACGGCTATATCAAGACCTTGAACGGTACCCCCGTGACCAACGTTCCGGGTGTGTTTGCCGCAGGTGATGTGGCAGACCCCGTTTACCGTCAGGCCATATGCGCAGCAGCCAGCGGATGTAAAGCCGCCATCGAAGCCGAGAAATACCTGAACAAATAATCCAAATCCAATAACAGTAATGAAGATTTCTGAGATTCTTGCCAAGAAAAAAACCCTTTCATTCGAGATTTTCCCTCCCAAGAGAGAGGAGGACACCTTTACGCTGATAGACAAGACCATCAGGCAGCTGGGCAAATACTCCCCCGATTACATAAGCGTAACCTACGGAGCCCTGGGCAACACCCTGTCCAACACCGCCATGATAGCCAAGACCATAAAGGACAACACCAGCGCACAGCCCCTGGCCCACCTTACCTGCGTGGCATCCACACGTGACAAGGTGGACAGCGTCTGCAATGAGCTGATGAACTACGGAGTTGAGAACATTCTCACCCTGCGCGGAGATATCCCCAAGGATACCACCACACCCATATTCTCCGATTTCAAGCACGCCAGCGACCTGGCATCGTATATAAAAGGCAAGTATAATAGCAGTTTCGGAATAGCCGGAGCCTGCTACCCCGAGAAGCATCCCGAGGCAGCCAACCTGTCCACTGACATTGAGTTCATGAAGATTAAGCAGGATGCCGGAATGGAGTTCTTTGACAGCCAGTTGTTCTTTGACAACGAGGTATTCTACCATTTCCTGCTCAAGGCCCGCAAGGCCGGCATCACGGTGCCCATAATCCCGGGCATAATGCCCGTAACCAACTACGCCCAGCTGGACCGCATGATACAGGTTACCGGATGCAACGTACCGCTCAAGCTGCGCAACTATTTTGACCGCTATAAGGATGACAAGGCCGCCATTGAGGAGATAGGCCTAATATTCACCAGCTACCAGATTCTGGACCTGATAGCCAACGATGTGGACGGTATCCATATCTACTCCATGAACAAGAGCGAGTTCATAGGCAAACTGATGGACAACATTGGCTACGTGGCATCGGGATTCTTTAAATAACCACTTGAAAGACAGAATGACAATAGACAAGATACAGATATTTGACGGCGCCCAGGGAACCGTATTGGCCGATGCCCGTGACCCCGAGCACAAGCATCAGGGCGTTGCCGCACTCAACATAACCAATCCGGTCCGCGTGCAGCAGATGCACCGCGACTATCTGGATGCCGGAGCGCAATACATAACCTGTAACTCCTTTGAGCTCAACCCCGCCAAGTGGCAGTCACAGGAATATACGTGGCAGCAAATAGCCGATGCCGCCATACAGAACGCCCGCACCGCCGTAGGCGACCGAGCCATGGTGATGTTCGATGTATCCACATCTGGCCAGCTCATGGAACCCGTAGGTCCGTTCACCTTTGAGCAGGCTTACGACAATTTCCGTCAGGTAGCCGAATACACCCATGACCGCGTTGACGGTTACCTGCTTGAGACATTCAGTGACCTCTACGAGCTGCGTGCCGCCATACTGGCCATTCGCGATGTATGTAGCAACCCCATATTCGCCACCATGACATTCGATGAGCAGGCCCGCACGCTCACCGGCTCCACTCCGGAGATTGTGGCGCTAACCCTGTCATCTCTCGGTGTCGATGCTCTGGGCGTAAACTGCTCCACCAACCCCGCAGGCGTGATTGAAGTGGTACGCCGCATGAAACCGTTCGCCAACTGCCCCATCCTGGCACAGCCCAACAAAGGCCTGCCCGAGATGCGTGACGGCGAGGTGGTCTACAACTGGACCGATGATCAGTTTGCCGCTGCCGCCAAGGACCTCATTGCGGCCGGAGCCTCAATAATAGGCGGCTGCTGCGGATCGTCTCCTTCAACCATCAAGGCTATTTCTATTTATAAGGGACAGCCCGCCCCCGAGATATCAAAACCGGACGGCACATATATATGCTCATCAACCATACTGCTCAAGCTTGACAAGGGCCTGATATGCGGAGAGCGGCTCAACCCCACAGGCAAGAAAAAGCTAAAAGCCGCACTGGCCGAGGATAACTTTGAATACCTGCAGCACGAGGCACTTGCCCAGAAGGATGCCGGGGCCGATTTCCTGGACCTGAACTGCGGCGTACCCAACTCCGATGAAAAGGCGCTTCTGTGCCAGGCAGTCCGTAAGGTACAGGAGGTCTGCGACCTGCCGCTGCAGCTTGACTCGTCAAACCCCGAGGCTATATCGGCCGCCATACGTCTGTACAACGGTGTGCCCATGATCAATTCGGTGAACGGAGCCGAGGAATCCATGTCACGCCTGCTGCCCATCATAGCCCGCTATCAGGCTCCTTCGGTTACCCTGCCGCTTGATGAGCGTGGTGTACCCGAGACAACTGAGGCCCGAATAGATATAGCCAAGAGCATTATCAAACGTGCTGAGAGTATGGGTATTGACCGCCGTCTGCTGGTATTTGACGGACTTGTAATGGCCATTTCATCCAATCAGCAGTACGCCAAGATAACCATTAATACGCTCACCGAACTCAAGAAGCTGGGTGTGCTTACAACCGTAGGCCTTTCAAACGTATCATTCGGCCTGCCCGAGCGCGGCACACTAAACCGCAACTTCCTGGCCATGGCATTCATGGGAGGTCTTGATATGCCCATCATGAACCCGCTTGACCACGATACGGTGGCAACCGTACGGGCATCCATGGCTCTCACCGGCAATGACCCCGGTTGCGCAGGATTCATATACTTCAACACTCAGGCCGCCGAAGAACAGGTGGCCGATAATCTGTTCAACGCCGTATCACAAGGTCTTAAGGACCGCGTCAAGGAGTGTCTTGAGCGGGAACTCCCCGAGTTGGGAAAGGACCGCGTAATCAACGAAATACTCATACCAGCTCTGGGTGATGTAGGCGCAAAGTTTGCCCGTAACGAGGTGTTCATGCCCCAGCTTATACGTTCGGCCGAAGCCGCCAAGCTGGCGTTTGCCGTCATCTCCGAGCAGTTCGGCACCAAAGGTGATGACGAGCCTTCAAAGGGTCACATGATCATTGCCACCGTCAAGGGCGATGTCCATGACATAGGCAAGAACATCGTGAAGGTGGTGGTGCAGAGCCACGGATTCAGCGTTACGGACCTTGGCAAGGATGTTCCCAAGGAGACCGTGCTTGAGGCAGCTGTAAATGAAAAGCCGAATGGAGTAGGACTCAGCGCCCTGATGACAACGACCGTTGACTCCATGAAAGAGACCATTGAGTATCTGCGCGCCAACGGTATCACCTGCCCCATCATTGTTGGAGGTGCCGTAATGACCCCCGATATCGCATCGGCAATAGGTGCAACCTACTACTCAAAAGATGCGTTGGAAACGGCACATCTCATGCAGGAAATCTGTGGTGCAAAATGACCAAGGATAAGCTCTGGAACGCTAACTACATTAAGATATGGACCACTAACTTCCTGGTCCATTTCTCTTTTATGCTCATTGTTCCGCTGCTGCCACTATACCTTAGCGAGACATTCGGTGCCACCAAGGATACCATCGGGATGGTGCTTACCGGCTACACCATAATGGCACTGGTAATCCGTCCGTTCAGCGGCTATATGGTAGATAGTTTTCCGCGCAAGACGGTGCTGGTGGTTTGCGGTGCTCTCTTTTTCAGCATATTCGTGGGCTATATAGTAGCAGGTTCACTGGCTGCATTCGCCATATTCCGCACCCTGCACGGCGCTCCTTTCGGGGCCACCACCGTTGCGGCCAGCACTGTGGCCATTGATGTTGTACCCTCTTCCCGCCGCGGCGAGGCCATAGGTTACTACGGTCTGAGCAACAACCTGGCAATGGCACTTGGACCTGCACTTGCAATCGTACTTCTGGGTGCCTTCGGCGGCAGTTACAAGGCGCTTTTCTGGGTTTCGCTTGCCGCATCGTTCATCGGTCTTATTCTGGAACTCTCCATACGCCTGCCCAAGCGTGACTTTGTTACGGAAAAGAAAGTGCTCTCACTGGACCGTTTCTTTCTGCTTCACGGCTGGCGTGAGGCTATTGGCATTGCATGTTTTGCATTCAGTTACGGAGTGCTCTCCACTTACGTGGCCATTTACGGCAAGGAGGAGCTTGGAATCACCGGTGGAACGGGACTTTTCTTTGGTCTCTGCGCCGCCGGACTCATCCTGTCACGACTTACCGGTGCCCATGCCCTGCGTGAGAACAAGGTGTCCCGCAACGCCACGATGGGCGTATCGGTCAGCATATTCGGCTACCTGCTGTTTGCCGCCCTGCACAACCCCATCGGTTATTATGGAGCTGCTCTTATAATAGGTTTGGGCAACGGCCACATGTATCCCGCTTTCCAGACTATGTTCATCAACCTGGCCGAGCACTCGCAGCGCGGCACCGCAAATTCCTCCATCCTGACCTCCTGGGATGCCGGCGTAGGTCTGGGCGTACTCATAGGCGGCCTGTTTTCCGAATACTTCGGCTACCACAGTGCCTTCTGGGCCGCCTGGGCAGTCAACCTGTTCGGCCTCATCTTCTACTTCACCTCCATCCGCCGCCACTTTGAGAGCAACAAGCTTCGCTGACAAAAAGTGACGCAAAGGGGTCGTTTAACTTTGCGTCATTCATATGTTTTCACGATCGGGAATGAGACGGCGGACAGCCTTGTACTCGTAGAAGAAACGGCTGGCTATCACACGGATCACAGTGTAGGCGGGAATTGCCACAAGCATACCCACTGCCCCGCCTATCTTACCTGATATGAGCAGCACTATGAAAATCTCAAGCGGACTTGCCTTTATGCTGGTGGAATAGATAAGCGGCTGATAGATGAAATTGTCAACCAGTTGCACAGCCAGCATGATACCAAATACTATGAGAGCATAAATCCAGATATTCACATCCAGTCCGGCTACAGCGCCGTATTTGAGTATCACACACAGAACCACACCTATAACCTCGCCAATGAGCGGCCCTACATACGGAATTACATTAAGCAGGCCTGCAATGAAAGCTATACCAATGGCATAACTGAATCCTATGCGAGCTATAAGCCAGAGTCCCAGCAGATTAAGCACTACCACACCTGCAATCTCCACCAGCAGTCCCACAAAGTATCTGGACAGAAGCCGCCTTATTTCATTGATGGTTTTCTCCACGCGCTCCTCAACCTTATCGGGCACCAGAGCGGCTATAATCCTGCCGAACAGGCCTTCATCCTTAATAAAGAAGAACGATATGAACAGCACCGAGAACACACCCACCGCCATAGTAGCCACAGCCGATGCCATCGAACCCACAATACCGGGAACTGATGATAAATCCGTCAGTTCAGACAGCTTCTCAAGCAACAGCTGAGCCAAGTCAAAATCGGCGCCTACCCATGGTATCACACTGATAATCCATTGGTTTATCTGATCCAGGACATTTCGGTGCAGCATTTCATCGCGCGCGTTCATTATTGAAACATCGTGCACTATCCCTGACACGATAGGAATCACCTGGGTTACCACAAAAACCAGGACTGATGACAGGATGACAAGAGATATAACCGCCAGGACCGGATTGGGCGCAGCCTTACCTCTGATCCGTATCTTACGGAGCAGGTTCATTACCGGATGCCCGATGAGCGAAACCACGAATGCCGTTATGATATATACCAGTACGCTTCGGAAATACCAGCAGAGCGTACATACAATCGCTGAAGCTCCCAGAAAAATCAGAATGCGAGCCAGCCTGTCAATACTGCGTTCTTTTTCCATACGCCGTAAAGGTAACACTTATTATTGTAACATTTTTTGCATCTTTGCAGTCAGTAAGAATTTTTATAGGACAAATATATGGCTATCGGTAAATGGATTGGAGGTTTTTTGGGGTTGCTTAACGGAGGACCTCTCGGGGCTCTTGCCGGGTTTGCCCTTGGTTCACTGTTTGACACACTCACTGCAAGAAACGTCCAACCGACATATATTCCGGATGACGATAGCCACAGGACAACCGAATCTGAAGGTCAGCGCAATGGTTTCCTGTTCTCGCTGATGGTCTTGTCGGCCGATGTCATTCAAGCGGACGGACGCATTATGCACAGTGAAATGGAATGCCTACGCAACTTCCTGCGGAACCAGTTCGGCAGTCAGGCAGTTACGGAGGGCGAGCAGATAATCCGCCGACTGTTTGAACGCAGAAGACAGATGGGTGAAACCTGGTGGCGCAGTCAGATTGACGCATGCTGCCGTCAGATAGCCCAGGTCATGACCGTAGGGCAGCGTCTGCAGCTTGTCTCGTATTTAGTCCTGCTGGCCAAAGCCGACGGCACCGTCAGCCCGGACGAGATTCAGGCCATTAAGAACGATGCCGCAAACATGGACATAGACCCCGCCAATGTTGATCAGATGACAGGTCTGGGAGGCAAGACACTTGATGATGCCTATAAGGTGCTGGGCATTTCCCCGGATGCCACCGATGATGAAGTACGCACAGCCTACCGTCAGATGGCGCTCAAGCATCACCCGGACCGTGTGGCAACATTAGGTGAGGACGTCCGAAAGGCCGCCGAAAAGAAGTTCCAGGAGATAAACGATGCCAAGGATCGTATCTACAAGGCACGCGGCATCAAGAAGTGACGCAAAGGGGTCGTTTCACTTTGCGTCAAGAATAACCAGAGTCAACTTCTATCAGGAATAAGACAATCCGAGTCAACCTTTTTTAGGGAAACGCAGAATGCGACGATTTTGCAACGCTTTTTGCTTGGTTTCATATGTGATTAAGTGATATTTTTGCAGCAAACAAAACAATCACGGATATGAAAAAGACTTTTGCTTTATTGTTGTTATCAGTGGTAAGTTTTACTGCTGTGTCTGCTCAGGATAAACCGGCCAAGGGTGAATTGATTTACGGCAGAGTGATGGGAATTGACGGACCTCTCGCAGGAATACATGTCACCGAGAAAAACGGTTATGATCGTATTATGGCCGATGGTATTACCGATGCCAACGGAGAGTTCTCATTCCGTCTGTCCAATCCGGACAACAGGATAGAGGTATCACGAGTCGGTTATGAGACTATGGATCTTGGTATTGACAGGAAGTACTATGAGATCAGTATGAAAAAGCAGAAAGAACTCGAGCCGATACAGATGCCCGATAATATGATTGACCCGGAAAAATTAAATTTTCAGGATGTAGATGATTATTTAATGGTCTGTACGTGTATTGACCCGTCAATGTTCAAACGCTACAATTGGGAATCAATCAATTATGAGATACTCATGTGGTATAACAGATACCAGTTGAACACGTTGCCGGGCAACGGACTGACTATCGGCTTCAATACCTATTACTCAATTGATGAGTTGTTCAATAACTGAGTGACGCTTTTTAAAAAAACAATCAAAATATTTTGCCATGATGGTGTAAAATACTAATTTTGCGCCCGATTAGTGCCGCAGAGGTATGAGAAGTGTCTGCCACAGTGGGCGGGCCACCTCACGGAGAAACGAATAAAAGCAAGATTTAATGTACGTTATTGCTGAAATTCAGGGACAGCAGTTCAAGATTGAAGAGGGAATGAAGCTGTTCGTGCACCACATTCAGGATGTTGAAGCCGGTGCAAGCGTAGAGTTCGAGAAGATCCTTCTCGCCGACAAGGACGGAAAGGTCACCGTAGGTGCTCCTACCGTTAAGGGCGCAAAGGTAGTATGTGAGGTCAAGACCCCGCTCGTTAAGGGTGACAAGGTTCTTGTATTCCACAAGAGAAGAAGAAAAGGTTACCGTAAGCTCAACGGTCACCGCCAGCAGTTCACAGAGCTTCTGGTTAAGGAAGTAGTAGCATAACCCTAAAAACTAGAAAGAAATGGCACATAAAAAAGGTGTAGGTAGTTCTAAGAACGGCCGTGAGTCTGCCAGCAAGCGTCTGGGCGTTAAGATTTGGGGTGGACAGTATGCAAAAGCAGGTAACATCATAGTTCGTCAGCGCGGTACACAGCACAATCCGGGCGAGAACATCGGTATGGGTAAAGACCACACCCTGTTCGCACTTGTTGACGGTGTTGTTCAGTTCAAGAAAGGCCGTAAGGACAGAAGCTATGTTTCAGTAATCCCCGTAGAGGAGAAAGCTGAGGCCTGATAAACCAAACGACATAAAAGAGGCTCACTGAATTTGTGGGCCTTTTTTATTTAAAAGATTTATTCCGATGCTCACACTCAAACAGATCACAGAACAGACCGAGCAGGTTATAGCAGGTCTTAATAAGAAGCATTTCAAGAATGCTGAGGAGGCTATTGCCCAGGCTATAAAACTGAATGATAACAGAAAGAAGGCCCAGGCACAGTTGGATAACAATCTTGCCGAAGGTAAGGTACTTGCAGCCAAGATCGGACAGGCCATAAAGGCCGGCAACAAGGAGGAGGCCGAGCAGGCCAAGACTAAGGTTGCCGAACTCAAAGTGGCTGCCGCAGAACTGGAGACACAGAAAGAGCAGGCCGAGAACGATCTGACCGCGCTGCTCTGCACAATCCCCAACATACCCTACCCTGAGGTTCCCGAAGGCACATGCGCCGAGGACAACTGGGTAGTAAAGTCAAACCTCAAGGAGTGTGTAATCGGACAGGATACAGTAGGCAACTGGACCTGCAACCCCGAGAATACCAACGCAAAGGTTCCCCACTGGGAATTGGCCAAGAAGTACAACCTGATTGACTTTGACCTGGGCGTTAAGATTACCGGTGCAGGATTCCCCGTATATATAGGAAAAGGTGCCCAGTTGCAGCGCGCACTCATAAACTTCTTCCTGGCCGAGGCAAACAAGGCCGGTTATACAGAGATCATGCCTCCTACTGTTGTGAACCCCGCTTCGGGTTACGGCACAGGACAGCTGCCCGACAAGGAGGGCCAGATGTACCACTGCGAGGTTGATGACCTCTATCTGATTCCTACCGCCGAGGTTCCCGTAACCAACATCTACCGTGACGTTATCCTGGATGAGAAGCAGTTACCCATCAAGAACTGCGCATACACCCAGTGCTTCCGCCGCGAGGCCGGATCTTATGGTAAGGATGTACGCGGACTGAACCGTCTGCATGAGTTCTCAAAGATTGAGATTGTACGCATCGATACTCCCGAGCATTCAGCCGAGAGCCACAAAGAGATGCTTGCCCACGTAGAGGGTCTGCTCCAGAAACTGGAACTTCCCTACCGCATCCTGCGTCTTTGCGGTGGTGACCAGAGCTTTACATCGGCCATCTGCTATGACTTTGAGGTATATTCCGAGGCTCAGGGCCGCTGGCTTGAGGTTTCATCGGTATCCAACTTTGACACATATCAGGCCAACCGCCTCAAGTGCCGTTACCGCAAGGCCGGCGAGAAGAAAGCCGAACTCTGCCACACACTGAATGGTTCCGCTCTTGCCCTGCCGCGTATAGTAGCAGCAATCCTGGAGGACAACCAGACACCGGACGGAATCAAGATACCTAAGGCTTTGGTTCCTTACACGGGATTTGAAATGATCAACTGATACAATTAAGGGGGTGACTAAAAAGTAGTCATCCTCTTTTTTTGTTTGACCAAAGACATCTTCGTTTTGTGGTTGGAATATAAAAAATGGCTATTCTTTTGAATATCAAAGGAATAGCCATTGTTGTTTGGCTAATTATTTGTATATTTGTTGTACCACCAAGCCATATACAAACAGTTTAACAGCCCAAAAGCCTAATAGCTAAACAACAATGACAAAGGTAGTTTTTAAATCTTATAATCCCAACGACAGCCTGCTTCTTCCTCCATGTCTTGGCGATTATCTTCCCCAGAACCACAAGGCTCGTGTTGTAAGCGCCATCATCGACAGGCTCGACATATCGGACATCGAATCGGGATACAAGGGCGGCGGGACAAGCAGTTACAACCCCAGGATGCTGCTCAAGGTCATCGTCTATGCATATCTGAACAATGTGTACTCCGGCCGTCAGATGGAGAAACTCCTTGTGGAGAATATAGCATACATGTGGCTGAGCGGCATGCAGACCCCGGACTTCCGTACCATCAACCTCTTCCGCAGCAAGCGTCTGTCCGGCTGTTTCGACAGCATCTTCACCCAGATAGTGGTGCTTCTGCATGACGAGGGCCTGGTGTCGCTGAATGTGCAGTACATAGACGGCACCAAGATAGA
>JAZSLV010000026.1:0-2094 GCA_045535555.1 Bacteroidaceae bacterium
CGAATCCGTCAACGCCCACGAAAAAAGAGGTTCGCATTTGCGAGCCTCTTTTTTCGTGGGCGTTGACGGATTCGCTTTCCTTTTTTTATTTCGCTAACGCGAAAGCTCCCCCTATGGGGGCTTGGCGGCCCTCCGGGACCGCGGTCTCACTCGTCGCCTCGTTCGCTCCAATACGTTTTTTACCTGCGTGAGCAAAAGGGGCCTGACCCCAATTGCACGTTTGCGAATTATTGTATAAATTAGCACCCCGTTGGATAATTATTACTAATCTATAAATAAAGTATGTTTAAGGGACAACCAAAAGGCCTGTTTGCCTTGGCTTTAGCCAACACAGGCGAAAGGTTCGGCTATTACACCATGCTTGCCATCTTTACTCTCTATATGAGAGCCAAGTTTGGTTGGGATGAGAATACAGCCGGACAAGTGTATGCAATTTTCCTTGCAGGAGTCTATTTCATGCCTCTGCTGGGTGGTATCATTGCCGATAAGATTGGTTACGGAAAGTGCGTAACCATAGGTGCATTCGTAATGATATTCGGTTATCTGGGACTTGCAGTTCCTATGGCAACCCAAGTGATTGACAAATGGACCATGTTTGTAGGTTTGGCTCTGATTGCCATAGGTACCGGTCTGTTTAAGGGCAATCTTCAGGTACTGGTAGGTAATCTGTATGATGATCCCAAGTATTCCGATAAGCGTGATGCCGCATTCAGCCTGTTCTATATGGCCATAAACATAGGTGCAATGTTTGCTCCCGCTATGGCTAAGGCTCTTTACAATCCGCATATTGAAGGCGCAGGATATCACTTTGTACCTATTGACAACGCTGCTGTAGAGTTCGGCGCACAGTCAGGCGCATACCTGCAGTCACTGGCCGAAGGATATCGTCTGTGCTTCTTTGTGGCCTGTGCATCTTTGGTTCTCTCGCTGCTTATATATTTCTTCTGCCGTTCATGGTTCAAGCATGCCGATGTAAACACCAAGCAGGCCAAGGCCCAGAACGTACAGATTCAGGAGCTCACTCCCAAGCAGACCAAGGACCGCATTGTAGCCCTGCTGCTTGTGTTTGCAGTGGTCATTTTCTTCTGGATGGCATTCCACCAGAACGGTTCCGCCCTTACATTCTTTGCCGATAAGTACACCAAGTTGAACGGCATTACCGGAATCAACCGCATGTGGTTCAACATCTGGTCACTGGCTCTCATCGCTGTATCAATCTACACCCTGTTCGCCATTTTCCAGAGCGATACCAAAAAGGCCCGTATCATTGCCGGTATTGCTACACTTGCTCTTTGGGCAGGTGCCATAGCATTCTATATGAATATGCCTGATCCGTTCAATGCCGCCACATCTGATTTCCAGCAGTTCAACCCGTTCTTTGTGGTTGCCCTGACTCCTGTATCTGTGGCTGTGTTCGGTGCGCTGGGTAAGAAAGGCAAGGAGCCTTCAGCTCCCGTCAAGATAGGTTTGGGTATGTTGCTGGCTGGCGTTGGTTTTGCCGTAATCACAGCTGCATCTACAGACCTTATCTCACCTAAGGACCTGGGTGACCAGGCTCAGAGCGTACTCAGCCCCAACTGGCTTATCGGTACATACTTTACGCTGACCGTTGCCGAGTTGCTTCTAAGCCCGATGGGTATCAGTTTTGTAAGTAAGGTGGCTCCTCCCAAGTACAAGGGTCTGATGATGGGCGGATGGTTTGCCGCTACAGCCATAGGCAACTACCTGAGCCGCATTCCGTCGGCCCTGTGGAAGAAGATTCCGCTTATGGCCAACTGGGCAATACTGATAGCCCTGTGCGTAATAGCAGGACTTATCATGTTCATACTGCGCCGCAAACTGGAAGCTGCTACTAAAGACTGATTTTATTTATATTTTGGATTTTTAGGGGGAACTGAAGAGAGTATAGTATCCAAAACTACGGCCTTTCAGGCCTATCCCTCCCACAATAAGAAAGGGGGTGACTAAAAAGTAGTCATCCTCTTTTTTTGTTTGACCAAAGACATCTTCGTTTTGTGGTTGGAATATAAAAAATGGCTATTCTTTTGAATATCAAAGGAATAGCCATTGTTGTTTGGCTAATTATTTGTATAT
>JAZSLV010000007.1:0-198585 GCA_045535555.1 Bacteroidaceae bacterium
AGATACTGTCAATATTGGAGCAACCAGCAAATGCTGTACCGTTCACCTGAGTATTAGCATTGGGTACAGATATTGATCTAAGTCCTGTGCAGTTCAGAAATGCGCCCCATCCAACACTTGTTACATTCTGAGGGATAGCTAAGGAATCCAGGCCCACACAGTCTTCAAATGTACACTGTTCTATAGTTGTAATACCCGGCGGTATTGTTATAGATTTAAGTTGAGAGCAACCTTTAAATGCTTGATCCCCAATACTTGTAACACTGGAAGGAATTAAAAATGATTGAATATTGGCACAGCCTGTAAAGGATTCGTTGCCAATGGTCAGTAAACCTTCTGAAATGTTGACTGATGATAACTTATCGCAATCTTTAAAGGCTCCGTTACCAATACTTTTAACACTGGATGGAATTGATATTGATTTAAGGTTATTACAGCCTGCAAAGGATTCGTTTCCAATGGTTAGTAAACCTTCCGGAATGTTGACTGATGATAACTTATCGCAATTTTTAAAGGCCTTATTACCAATACTTTTCAAATTGGAAGATAATACAATTGAAGAAAGATTAGTACAACTCGCAAATTCGTCATCACCTATTTCAGCCACAGAATCACCGAACTCCACATATTTGAGATTTGACTTACAATATCTTATCACATCATTAGGTGAAACTTTTGAATTCCAATAGATACTGTCTATTTCAGAACACCTACAAAATGCCAGATCCATTTCTTTCACACTTGATGGAATCGAAATGACTTTAACGCCAAGACAATCACTAAAAGCGAATGCGCCAATGTAGGTCACTCCGTATGGAATTGTTATCGACTTTAGGCCAGTACAACCAGCAAAAGACTGTGCTCCTATTCTTATTACTTTTGAAGATAAAGTAACAGATTGTAGTCCCGTACAACCTGTTAAAGCACCATCTTCAATGTATGTTACTGAATCTCCGAAGATAATATGTAATAAAACAGATTTATTCAAAAATTGAACAACAATACCTGGAGATATATTAGAGTTCCAAAATAAACTATCTAAACTCACACACCCTTCAAAAGCATAATCGCCTATATTGGTAACCCCACTAGGAATGGCTGCCATTTTCATACTAACACACCCAGCAAATGCATGATCTCCAATACTTGTAACACTGGATGGAATTGATATGGATTGAAGGTTCGCACAACCTGCAAAGGATTCGTTTCCAATATTGACCATACCATATGATAAATTAACAGAAGATAGGTTCTCACAATTCCTGAAAGCTTGATGATCTATGGACGTAACAACATATTTATCACCATAATACTCGACTGAGTCAGGTATATCGACAACTCCAGAATAATTGCCTCCATTACCTATTACTTTTACTGTATGGTTATCTGTAGAAATGACTGCATAACTAATGTCATCAAAATCAAAACTTTGGGCAAAACATATCATAGAGGTTAAGCCAACCATAGCTAATGTACAAACGTTTTTTTTCATAATAGCCCTATGTTATTTATAGAATACCGACAATAAGAAACGATTAGCAGTCCTTTTTAGCAAAATACACAAATATACAATAAATATATGTTATTCAACTCTCCATTTCCCATTCTTCCTATAACTGCATACCTTACAGTTGCATATTCCTTTTTTCCAATAAGATAACTGCACAAAAATAAAAACGCTCCTTTTGCTTATTTGGGCGTATTCATCAACTCTCTCTTTAAAATAATTAAGTATATTATCATTATCATCATCGTCATTACGATTTTTCGTTCTATGACGTTGATATACCATCAGTTTAATATCTGCATTTGAAACCAGCAGTTTCTGAAAGTCATATTTTACCTCTCCATAACAATCTTCTCCATCGTTGTTTTGCGTTTTGTATTTACGCTTACCTCCCCACTCAGATTCCATCGTTAAAATTGTATAGTTCAACGAATAATGCTCTTTTTCATGATAACGATAGGCCACTAAATCATACAACCATTCATGGCCTGATATTTGAACTTCTTTCTCTTGATTTTCTTCATTATTTTCCATAATGCCACTAGTCCATATTGAAATCTTTTTGTATTTCTCTAGGATTTCTATTATTGTTTTTTTAATAATTTCTGTTTTTTTATTATTCCCATTAATCTCATTACGCTTCAATTCTAATGCTTTAAAACCATTCATTATATCTTTTACCAAACTACTTTGAGTATACATTTTTATACTTGATTCCATCATTTTCTTTTAATCATAAAACAAATACAGTATTTGCAAAGGTAGGGGATTATTTTTCATATTTAATAGGTTCGTTTTTGTTCACTATATTACGATTTCTTACAACAATAGCAGATTATGTCACTGGCCGAAGCGTACCCACTCGCAAGACTGTGCAGAAGATGGAAAACGCAATCCACGCTTTTGCCGATGACCTCAAATCAGTGCAGTTCATCTAAAAAATAGTACCAAAGGGGTCAGACCCCAATGGTACTTTTTTCAAAAATGATACAAAAGGGGACTGTCCCCTTTTGTATCATTTTAGTACTGCTCCTTCTCGTTGGGGAAGTCTGAGTTCTTGACGTCTTCAACGTAGTGACCAACCGCACTGGTGATGGTCTCGTAGAGGTTGGCGTAACGGCGCAGGAAACGGGGGCTGAAATCGTTGTTCATGCCCAGCATATCGGCGCATACAAGCACCTGACCGTCAACACCGCCACCGGCACCTATGCCGATGATGGGGATTGAAACCTCCTTGGCTACGCGCTCGGCCAGTTTGGCGGGAATCTTCTCCAGTGTGATTGAGAAACAGCCGGCCTCCTCCAGCTTGTGGGCATCGGATATGAGTTTCTCGGCCTCGGCCTCCTCCTTGGCGCGTACGGCGTACGTTCCGAACTTATTGATTGACTGAGGTGTCAAGCCCAGATGTCCCATAACGGGAATACCTATTTCTATTAAATGACGCACCTGAGGCAGAATCTCTTCGCCACCCTCAAGTTTAAGGGCATCGGCATGAGACACCTTCATTATCTTGATGGCGTTGGTAACAGCCTCCGAGTCATTGATCTGATATGTGCCGAAAGGCATGTCAACCACCACCAGGGCGCGCTGAACGCCGCGAACCACTGACTTGGCGTGGTAGATCATCTGGTCCAGTGTAATGGGCAGAGTGGTCTGGTTGCCGGCCATCACGTTCGATGCCGAATCACCTACCAGAATAACGTCAATGCCGGCGCTGTCGACCATCTTGGCCATTGTGTAGTCATAGGCCGTGAGCATTGCAATCTTCTCGCCACGCTGTTTCATCTCTCTGAGACGCTGTGTGGTAACCTTACGTTTGTCTTCAGTAATGTATCCCATTTTTTTGAAAGTTTTTTACGCCATGAGCGTATATAAATTAGGACCGCAAAGTTAGTACTATTATCAAGAGTTATTACTAAATTTGAATAGTTTAAACTCCTATGGGTAACAATTCGCACCTGACTGTGTACAAGGCATCGGCCGGATCGGGCAAGACGTTCCGGCTTGCGGTGCAATATATCACCATGCTGGTCAAGCAGCCTGAGGACTACCGTCATATCCTTGCCGTGACCTTTACAAACAAGGCTACGGCCGAGATGAAACAGCGTATCCTGTCGCAGTTGTACGGCATCGGGCATAACCTGAGAGGGTCCGATGGCTATTACAGCGAGGTTAAGAAAGCCGTCACGCTGAATGAGCAGACCATCCGCCACAACGCCCTGCTTGCGCTTGACATGATACTACAGGACTACGGACGGTTCCGCGTGGAGACCATTGACAGCTTCTTCCAGACCGTGCTGCGCAGCCTGGCCCGTGAGCTCCATATAGGCGCCAACCTTACCCTTGAACTTGATACCGAACTGGTCATTGACGAGGCTGTGAATGCCTTCCTGGCCGGCATTGAGCAAGACTCAAAGGATAAGCGCAACGTCATGGAATTTGTTGAGAACAACATTGAGAATGACAAGAGCTGGTCTATAGACGGCACGCTCAAAAAGTTCTCAAAGGAGCTGTTCCGCGAGATATTCATGGAGAGGGGTGATGAGTTGCGCCAAATACTCTCCCAGCCCGATGCCGTGGCCGATTACAAAAGTAATCTGACATCGGCCCGCGACGCTGTCCTGCCGGGCATTGTTGAAAAGGTCAAGGCAGTAGGACGGGATATGATCGGGGCCATTTCATCGGCAGGTTCAACGGTTGAGGATCTGAACAGATACGTCAAACCGCTGGTAAATAAGATTGCCGACGGCACTTTTGTAGATGCAGACCTGAGCAAGGGCAAAACCCTGGGCAATTGTCTGGAAAACCCCGACAAGTTCTATGACAAGGGAAAACTCGACAAATTACCTTATCTGTCAAATCTTGCCAGAGAATCCCTCTCGCCCCTTCTTGCCAAGGCCAAGGAGCTTTACGACGAGTATAACTACAACCGCAACTCATATAACGCCGCCCTGCAATACATCCATGAACTGAGCCTACTGCTCGGAATACGCGCCGAGATAGACCGTCAGAGCCAGGAGCAGGGCCGATTCATACTGGCCGATACACCCCAGCTGCTGAGCCGTCTGTCCGGCAGCGACACATCATTCGTATATGAAAAGACCGGCAGCTTTATAGAGCACCTCATGATAGATGAGTTCCAGGATACCTCACGCCTTCAGTGGGGTAACCTGCGACTGCTGCTATGGGAGTGTCTGGCCATAGGCAAGGACTGCCTTGTGGTGGGCGATGTCAAGCAATCCATCTACCGTTGGCGCAACAGCGACTGGGATATCCTCAACTCCAGGATGGAAAATGAGCTGACAGTCTACCATCCGCAGATTATCCCCATGGAGCATAATTTCCGCAGTCACCAGAACGTGATTGACTTCAACAACGCCCTGTTTCCCAAGGCTGTGGAGATGATGCAAATGCACTACAACGGTCAGACCGGCGCCACCTACCCCGCCATTGAGACCGCCTACAAAGATGTTGAACAGGTCAGTTCCAAAGCCGACGGCCAAGGTTATGTCTTTGTACAGGCCAATTCCGATGATACTATATTCCAACAGATTGAGCAGCAACTTGACAAACTGACCGCCGCCGGAGTGCAGCAGACCGATATTGCTATCCTGTGCCGATATGGCAATCAGATAACAGATATAGCCGAGTGGTTTGCAGCAAACCGCCCGGATTACCGTATGATATCAAGCGAAGCGTTCCAGCTGGGTTCATCGGCATCGGTCCGCATTCTAATAAACGCCCTGCGCTGGCTCACGGACAGCTCTGACAATGTGGCCCTGGCTCAGATTGTATGGGAACGCGAGTGCAACATAGTAAAGTCCGGACTATCGTTTGACCTCTTTATGGCCCAGGGGCTTGAGAACGCCCTGCCGTCGGTCTTCCGCAACGGGCAGGATTCGCTGCGTAATCTGCCGCTCTACGAACTTACCGAGAAACTCTACTCCATCCTGGAGTTGGACCGCATACCCGGACAGGACCAGTACGTAATGACCCTGTTCGATACCATCTGCCAATGGCTGAGCCGCAATCCCGGTGAGCCATCGGCTTTCCTCAAGGATTGGGATGACAAACTCTTCAAGACCCCTATCCCGGCAACCGATGCCAACGGCATACGCCTGCTCACCATACACAAGTCCAAGGGTCTGGAGTTCCACACCGTAATTGTACCCTACTGCAACTGGGAAGTCATAGACACCCGCCACAACGAGCGCATCTGGACCAACCCCGTCACCGACCCCTTCAAAGGCATGCCTCTGCTGCCCATAGGATTCAGCGGCAAGCTGGCAAACTCCGTATTCAACGACGAATACAAGCAGGAGGCCGGTCTGCAGACAGTTGATAATCTCAACCTTCTGTACGTTGCTCTGACCAGAGCCATAAGCAACCTGATAGTTCTGAGCCCGAAAGGCCGGGGAACCACCATGTCCGATGTATTGGTTTACGCCCTATCGGCCGCTTTCGGTTGCCAGCCCGATGAACAGGACATCTACACCTATGAGAACGGACAGATCATGCCGCATACGGAGAAACAGGATAAGGCATCGGACAACCCGTTTGAACTCCAGCCCACTCCCCAGGCGCTGACAATGCGCTCCTACCCCATAAACGCCAGGTTCCGCCAATCGGGCGAATCCACACGTTTTGTCCATTCCACCGATGATTCCGACGACCGGCAGGAGGAATATATACAGACCGGCAAGCTACTTCACAACCTCTTTGCCACCATCCGTACGGAGGCCGATATAGACGCGGCCGTTGACAAGATGCTCAGCGACGGTCTCATAGAATCCCATTCCAAGGCAGAGAGCCTCAAGCATCAGATTACCGATCATATAGAGAAATCGGGTGTACATGACTGGTTCAGCGGCAATTATTCCCTTTTCAACGAGGCATCCATCATATATCGTGACGGAGGAATACTGCAAACCCGCCGTCCTGACCGCGTCATGATAAAACCCGACGGCAGTGCGGTAATCGTGGATTTCAAGTTCGGTCGCGAGCGTGAGGAGTACCTGCATCAGGTAGAAGAGTATATGAGCCTGATACGCAAGATGGGGTACGCCAAGGTTGAAGGCTATATATGGTACGTCTATAACAACAGGATAACAAACTGCAAAACAACAAATTAACCTTATAATATGAAAGATTTCAATTACTACGCACCCACAGAGGTGGTTTTCGGAAAGGATTCAGAAGAGCAGGTAGCACAGCTTGTACGCAAGTACGGCGGCACCAAAGTGTTGGTTCACTACGGCGGCATGAGCGCCATCAAATCCGGCTTGCTGGATAAGATTGAGACTCTGCTCCGCGAGGGAGATATAGATTTTGTAACCCTGGGCGGTGTTGTACCCAACCCCAGGCTCTCCAAGGTACACGAGGGCATTGAGCTGTGCCGCAAAGAGAAGGTAGACTTCATCCTGGCCGTTGGTGGCGGTAGCGTAATAGACTCCTGCAAGGCCATAGCTTACGGCGTACCCTACAGCGGTGATGTATGGGATGTCTATATGCGCCGATACACTCCCGTTACCAGTCTGCCTGTGGCATCGGTCCTGACCATCCCGGCCGCCGGTAGCGAGATGAGTGATTCAAGCGTAATCACCAATGAGGACGGTGATGTCAAGATAGGCTACTCCAACAACCTGTGCCGCCCCAAGTTCGCCATCATGAACCCCGAGCGCACCTACACCCTGCCCGCATATCAGACTGCAGCCGGCATAACCGACATCATGATGCACACCATGGAGCGCTATTTCTCACATGATGATGACATGAACATAACCGATGCCATAGCCGAGGGACTGCTCAAGACCATGATTGACTGTGCACCGCTTGTGCTCAAGAGCCCTGAGAACTACCGTTATCGCGCCCAGGTAATGTGGGCAGGCTCACTTGCACACAATGACCTGACAGGCTGCGGCCGCATAGGCGACTGGGCAACCCACCAGCTGGAGCATGAGCTGAGCGGCATGTTCGACGTCACCCACGGAGCCGGTCTGGCCGCCGTATGGCCCAGCTGGGCACGCTACGTATATAAGTGCAACGTAAGCCGTTTCGTGCGCTTTGCCGTGAACGTAATGGGCGTAGAGAATGACTTTACCGACCCCGAAGGCACCGCCATCCGCGGCATCGAGGCCATGGAGCGCTTCTACCACTCAATAGGAATGCCCATCAACATCCACGAGCTCATCGGTAAGGAGATAACCGATGCCCAGATCAAGGAGATGGTCCGCAAGTGCAGCCACGACTACACCATCACCCAAGGTCAGTTCAAGGTCCTCACTCCCGATGACATGACCGCCATCTACACCTTGGCAAAATGACGCAAAGGGGTCGTTTAACAATGCGTCACTTTTGCGTCATTTTTTCTATTTATGTTTCGATTAAATAAAGAACTATGGGAATGAGGAGATTTGTTGTGATTGCTGTAATGGCGTGCCTTCCGTGCATATCGGTCCAATGCAAACGCGCCAAGAGTTATGCGCCCGAAGGATACCAATTGGTTTGGCAGGACGAGTTCAATGAGGGCACTGAGCCCGATGCCGCCAAGTGGACCCACGTGGTAATGCGCCAGGGCATGGTCAACCACGAGCTCCAGAACTACGTGAACCACCTTACTCCCGCCGGTACCCCCGTAACCGAGGTCAAGGACGGAACCCTGCGCATAAACTGCTTCAAGGAGGACGGCAAGATCTACTCCGGACGCCTGAACGGAAACGCCCGCACCGGCTGGCAGAACGGATATTTTGAGGCCCGCATCAAACTACCGGAAGGCAAAGGCACCTGGCCCGCCTTCTGGATGATGCCCGCTGCCAACCGCATGCCTAACAACGGCTGGCCCCGCTGCGGCGAGATAGACATCCTTGAAGAGGTTGGATTCACTCCCAACGAGGTCTCATCGTCCATCCACACCCAAGACTACAACCACACCAAGGGCACCCACAAGACCCACGCCATGACTATTAAGAAGGCCGAGGGTGATTTTCACATCTACGCCCTGCTTTGGACTGAGGATGAGATTATCACCTACGTGGACGGCAAGGAGCAGCTCCACCTGGAGAAATCCGTCCTGGGCGACACCCACGACCAATGGCCCTTCCACTACCCCTTCCACATAATCCTGAACCTGGCCTGGGGCGGTGATTGGGGCGGCCAGGAAGGCGTTGATGAGAGCGCCCTACCCGTCACCATGGAAGTAGACTACGTCCGCGTCTATCAGAAAATGTGAAAAAGGGGAAAGTCCCCTTTTCCACATTTTTTATCTTTGCAATCAATATGAAACACATACAATATAGAACACAAGGAACCTGCTCACTACTGATAGACGTAGTGGCCAGTGATGACGATGTAATCCAGCAGGTAGCATTCCTGGGCGGATGCAACGGTAACCTGCAGGGAATAAGCCGCCTCGTAGCCGGCCAAAAGATAGACGATGTAATAGCCCGCCTTAACGGCATAGACTGCGGCGGCAAAGGCACCTCCTGCCCTGACCAGCTCTGCCGCGCCCTTGAGCAGCTGAAAGCGCAGTAGGAACCGTCCCCTCATACGGCCCCATGCAAAAAATGTGATTTTTTCACACTAAATATGTCCTGAAAATGTGATTTTTCAATTATATTTGTGGCAGATTTTGTGAAAATAACATATGCAACTACTTAAAAGAAAGATAGATAACTATCTCAAAGAGTGGAAAAGCAATCCAGAGCGTAAACCTCTCATAGTAAAGGGAGCCAGACAGATTGGAAAGACTGAGTCTGTCCGGGCCTTTGCAAAGGCTAATTATGAGTCTGTTCTTGAGATCAACTTTGTGCTTCAGAAAAAATTCAGGGCCATATTTGATGATGGTTATGAGGTGGATACCATTATCAGGAACATCACCCTGCTGGAGCCCTCCTGGAAGATAATCCCGCAAAAGACCCTGCTGTTCTTTGATGAACTACAGAAATGTCCTGACTGCGCCACATCACTCAAGTCTTTCTGCAATGACGGGCGGTTTGACGTTATCTGCTCCGGCTCTCTGATGGGTATTTACTATGAGGAGATTGAATCAAATGCTGTTGGATTCAAGGAGGACTATGATATGCACTCCATGGACTTTGAGGAGTTTCTGTGGGCTAAGGGTTATTCACAGGAACAGATTGACAGTCTCTACACCCACATGCTCCACCTCACCCCATTCTCCAGTCTTGAAATGGACACCATGATAGACCTGTTCCGGGATTACATGACCATAGGAGGAATGCCGGAGGTTGTAAAGACATATATCGATAACGGTCATTTTGGCGGAACGCTTAAGATCCAGCGCCAACTGCTCAAAGACTATGAGGAGGACATAACCAAATATGCCAAGGAGACCGATAAGGCCAAGCTCCTGGCTGTCTATAAACACATATCCACATTCCTGGCTAAAGACAACAAGAAATTCCAGGTAACCAAGATTGCCAAGGGCGCACGAAACCGCGAATATATAGGCTCAGTAGATTGGCTAAAAGAAGCCGGCGTAATAAATGTAGCATATTGCATGAGTAATGCTGAGCTCCCGCTCAAGGGTAACTATGATGCAAACAATTACAAAGTATATTATCACGACACAGGGCTCCTGATAGCTTCACTTGACGATGAGTCACAAGAAGACCTGCGCGCCAACCGTAATTTCGGCACATACAAAGGAGCCATCTATGAAAACGTTGTAGGCGAGATGCTTATAAAATCAGGTTATGAAGGACTCTATTTCTACAAGCATGACAACCCGTCACTTGAGATGGATTTCTTTGTGCGTGACGCCAACTCACTTATCCCTGTTGAGGTAAAAGCAACCGATGGCGCCACAGCCTCTCTGAACAACCTGATAGACTGGGATTCATATCCCGATATCAAATACGGAATCAAACTTGGAAACAAGAACATAGGCTGGAACGGCAAGTTCTACACGTTCCCCTATTTCCTTGCGTTCCTGATTAAACGATTCCTGGCTGACAAAAACCGCATATCAAAGTAGGGACTCTACTGTGCATTATGCTTGTTGGTAAAAAGAATCTTGTTACCTCCGTATTTACAAGAATAATCGTTATCTTTACAATATGGAAGTAATAAGAATATTTATCAGCAGTGTTCAACATGAGTTTGCCCAAGAACGACGTCTTCTTTGCGATTACATCCAAAAAGACGCATTGCTCAGCAGGTTTTTTGTACCCTTTATTTTTGAAGACATGCCGGCATCTGAGGTGTCTGCACAAAAAGCATATCTCACACAAGCCGCTGAATGTCATATTTATCTGGGCATCTTCGGTACCCAATACGGATACGAGGATACAGAAGGTGTATCGCCTACCGAACGTGAATACGACACTGCCACTGCCAATTATGCCCATAGACTGATATATATTCTGCGCACCAATGAACAACGCCACCACAAGGAGCAGGCTTTCATAAACAAGGTCCAACAAGATATAATTCGACGCAATTTCACCACCTATGAGGAACTACGCACGGCTGTATATAACTCACTCATTGACTATCTTGTACAAAAAGAGATTATCCGTCGTGTACCGTTTGATGCCGCAGCCCACCCTGTAGCCACCTTTGACGATATAGATCCTGAACGCGTACGCACTTTTGTCAACAGAGCCAGGGAGAAACGCAATTTTCCACTGACATTTGCCGATGGCATGGAGAAGATTCTATCCAGCATCCACGTATTGACTGACGATGGGCGTCTGACCAACTCCGCCCTTTTGCTATTTAGCAAAGACCCACAGCGTTTCTTTCGTACTTCGGAGGTACGTTGCGCCCAATTCTATGGTACTGTTGTAGAAAAGCCCATACGCAACTATCAGGTCTTTACCGGAACACTTTTTGAGATGATAGATAAAGCCGTAGGTTTTGTCATGTCACGTATTGATGCACGAGTAGGTACCCGAGCACATTCAGTCGATGCTCCGGTTGACTACGAGTTACCAGAGAGTGCAGTTGCAGAGGCTATTGCTAACGCAGTTGCGCATCGAGACTATACCAGCAATGCAAGCGTTCAAGTGATGCTCTTCCGCGACCGTTTGGAAGTTTGGAATCCAGGACATCTACCCGATGGCTTCACAGTTCAGAAACTACGTGAAGTGCACTCATCTGAACCCACAAACCCCGTGATAGCCCACCCGCTTTTCCTTGCCGGCTACATTGAGCATATTGGCACTGGTACTACAGACATTATAGCAGAGTGTGATCAATACGGTCTTCGTACGCCGGAATTCCATCAAGCCGAGGACTTCCGAACAATCATCTACCGTAGTGGAAAAGTGTCAGACCTCGGCAAAAAAGTAACCAACCTCGATGAAAAAGTAACCAACCTCGATGAAAAAAGTAACCAAGTTCGACTGACCTCGAAACAGCGAAAAGTATTAGAGTTCTGCAATGAGACACCTCGTACAACTCAAGAAATATTGGAAATGCTTGGGGTAAAGAATCAAAACAGGACACGTCAGCAATACACCACCAAACTAGTATTGATGGGAGTACTTCGTCCAACCACCGCAATCCCCAATGACCCCAACCGCAAATATATCACTGCACATGATGAACAATAGCTTATTGAAATAGCAACGATGATGACAAACAATTCTAAAATAGATGAAGCCTATACCCAGCTTTCCAATGCATATTATTATAAACGCAACAGGAAAGCCATTGTGGATAGTTGTAATCATTGCCAGAGCTTGGGAATCCCAAATTTCCAAGAACTGGCAAATGCAGAAATGACAAAGCTATACTCATATCGTCATATCAAGACATATCCTGTGCGTACATCCTTAGATTGTTTGCCTCCTGATGTTTTGGAAATGTATGCATTATCTTGCATGAACGTTCTTTTCAACTTGAAACAAGAAAACATTCTGCAAGAATGCCAATTCGCCTATCAAACACTTTCAAGACCTGTTCAGTTCCAAAGCACCGATGTATTGTACACACAGAATGAAAAAAGATTAATCGTTGGCGATTTCCTGAAAGTCATAAAATATGCGCTTGCCATAGTAGATATTATTTTTCCCGATAATAAAGTATCAGTCGCTGCCAACCCCACCATTTGGGCCTTACAGGGTATTGACGATGCACTTAACAATAAATCAAAGACTGAGTTAATGAACCATTCACTTCATATTGCAGCAGATTTTCTTTCATCAAGTGTAAAGGAATCCCTCAATGATACTAATGCAAAACGGAACGCTGCCGCTACTTCATTGATGGTAAACTTAGCAATAGATTTCTTGGTAAAAGATAGCCAATAAGTAGAGATAAGTTTTTTATGAAAACAACTAGATGAAATCAGGGAAAACAAAATAAATCACGCAATAAATTATGTAACTTTGGCAAGTTAAGAGTTCTATTCATTATCACTATCTCTGAAAAAGAAAACATAAAGTGTTAGAGAGTCAGATAGAAAATAGTTTCATAAAGAAACTAACCTCCGAATTAAAGTACGTCTATCGCGATGACATTCGCGACAGGAAGTCACTTGAGCGTAATTTCCGTGAGAAGTTCCAAGCACTAAACAATGTGCATTTGACAGATGCAGAATTTACTCGTCTGATGGAAGAGATTACGGACTCTGACATTTTTGCGTCTTCTAAGAGGTTGCGTGAACGCAATACTTTCTTTCGTGAAGACGGAACTCCGCTCCAATATACACTGGTAAATATCAAAGACTGGTGCAAAAACGATTATGAAGTAATTCATCAGTTACGGATGAACACCCGTTACAGTTCTCATCGCTATGATGTGATTCTGCTCATAAATGGTCTTCCAGTTGTTCAAATAGAACTGAAGACACTTGATGTGAGTCCCCGGCGTGCCATGCAGCAGATAGTTGACTACAAAAATGACATAGACAATGGATACACCAATTCATTGCTCTGCTTCATGCAGATATTCATTGTCAGCAACCAAACGAGGACCTACTATTTTGCCAACAATAATAACACTCACTTTAATTTCAATGCCGATGAGAACTATCTGCCTGTTTACCAGTGGGCTGACGAGAAAAACAATAAGATAACGAATCTCGATGATTTTTCTGAAGCATTTTTGGCAAAGTGCAAGTTAGGTAAGATGATAAGTCGCTACATGGTACTCGTTGCCAGTGAGCAGAAGATATTGATGATGCGACCTTATCAGATCTATGCTGTCAATGCCATCATGGACTGCATCAACGAGAATCGTGGTAATGGTTATATTTGGCATACAACGGGTAGTGGCAAGACACTTACCTCATTCAAAACTGCAACGTTATTAAAGGATAACCCTGATATAGACAAGTGCCTGTTTGTAGTTGACAGAAAAGACCTTGACAGACAGACCCGTGAGGAATTTAACCGATTCCAAGAGAATTGTGTCGAGGAGAACACCAATACCGATGCCCTTGTTCGCAGGATGCTGTCAGAGGATTATTCTGATAAAATTATCGTGACCACCATTCAAAAGTTAGGCATAGCGTTAGACCCTCAGAATCGTCAGAACTATCAGCAGCGTTTACTTCCTGTCAAGGACATGAGGATGGTCTTTATCTTTGATGAGTGCCATCGCTCGCAATTTGGCGATAATCATAAGGCCATCAAAGAGTTCTTCCCCAACTCTCAGTTGTTTGGATTTACTGGAACGCCCATTTTTGAGCAGAATGCTACTTACACTCAGATAACGGGTGAGGAGGCACAATACAAGACAACAGAAGATGTTTTTGAGAAAGAACTGCATGCCTATACAATCACCAATGCCATTGATGATAAGAATGTGTTACGTTTCCATATAGATTATTTCAAGCCAGAGGACAATGATCCCAATATAATTGGCATAGCCAAGAAGCAGGCTATAGTAAAGACCATTCTACAAAAGCACAATGCCGCTACTAACGATAGACGCTTCAATGCGCTCTTTGCCACAGGCTCTATCAATGAAGCGATAGAGTATTATCAACTGTTCAAAAGAATACAGAATGACCGTCAGTTTATGGACGAGACCTTTGAACCGTTGAATATCGCCTGCGTATTCTCGCCACCTGCTGAAGGAAACAAGGACATCATGCAGATTCAAGAGGATTTGCAGCAAGAACGTTTGGATAATGAAAAAGAGCCGGACCAGAAAAAGACTGCGCTCATGGCAATTATTGATGATTATAATAAACAATATGGCACTAATCATTCCATTTCTGAGTTTGATGCCTATTATCAAGATGTACAACAGAGAATCAAAAATCAGAAGTACACCAATAAGGACTATCCACATAAGAACAAGATCGACATTACTATTGTCGTGGATATGCTGTTAACGGGCTTTGATTCCAAGTATCTTAATACACTTTATGTAGATAAGAACTTGAAGTACCATAGTCTTGTACAGGCATTCTCTCGTACCAATAGAATTTTGAATGACACAAAACCCTACGGCAATATTCTTGATTTCCGAGGACAGCAAGAAGCCGTTGACGAGGCTATTGCTTTATTCTCTGGAGAGAAGAATAATGACGTTGCACGTCAAGTATGGCTTGTTGAGCCAGCATCTGAAATCATCAAGAAGTATTGCCAGGCAATTAACAACCTGCGTACCTTCATGAATCTGCATCAACTGGAATTCAAAGCAGATGAAGTAGCTAATCTGAAAGGTGATGATGCAAAAGCTGGCTTTATTAATTACTTCAAAGAAATCCAAAGGTATAAGACCCAATTGGATCAATACACAGACCTTGTTAAGGTAGATAATAATTCATTGGGAGTTTCCGCATCTACCATTCCGTATGGTTTCAGCGATGATGATGTACGCGCCTTCCGTGGTGCATACCTTGATGTGGCAAAGGAACTGAAGACTAAGCGCGAGAAAAACGATGTGCAAGTATCGCCAGAGGTAGAAGATTTGGATTTTGAGTTTGTTTTGTTCGCATCAGCATTGATAGACTATGACTACATAATGGAACTCATCACCCGTTATGTGGGTGCACCGTCTATGATGAAGTTGACCAAAGATCAGTTAAAAGACCTTGTCTGCTCCAGTGCTAATCTAATAGATGAGCGTGAGGACATCAAGGCCTATATTGACAGTCTTGATGCAAAAGGAGTGAATGGCAAAACGGAAAAGGAAATCAGAGACGGCTACGAACTATTCAAGACAGAAAAGTTTGCCAATGAACTGATGGATATAGCCGACAAGCATCATCTGGACATCGCTTCTATGAAAGCATTTGTGGATGACATCGTAGAACGGAAAATCTTTGATGGTGAGAAACTAAACGACTTGTTGGCTCCATTGGATTTAGGCTGGATAGACCGAACGCACAAAGAGACGGAGATTATGAACGACTTGATACCGTTATTGAAACGAATGGTATTGGGACAGAAGATTTCTGGCCTTTCTGCGTATGAGGATAAATAAGTAGAAAAAGAACAACGATATGAATCATACACAAACAAATAACTGCGTAGCCTCCCTCCGATTCCAAGAATTCAAAAATGATGGAAAATGGGAGGTAAGACGGCTGGGAGATATTGCTATTCGTGTGAATAACAAGAATATATCAGACGCCAGATATCCCGTATTGACTAATTCTGCTGCTGAAGGAATCGTAAAACAACAAGATTATTTTGACAGAGAGATAGTTACAAAAGATAATCTGAAAAACTATTCCATAGTAGAGGTTGACGATTTTGTTTATAATCCTCGAATCTCAATTGCGGCTCCTGTAGGTCCTATTTCTCGTAATAAAATTGGTTTGGGAATAATGTCTCCATTATATACGATCTTTCGCTTTAAAGAAGGTAATATAGATTTTTTTGAACATTTTTTTTACACCAACTGCTGGCATCAGTATTTAAAGGATATTGCAAATTTTGGAGCGAGATTCGATAGGATGAATATCACCAGCGAAGAATTCATGAATCTTCCAATTCCTTTTCCTCCTCTCGCTGAGCAAAAGCGTATCGCTGAATGTTTTTCTTCGATAGATAAGATGATAGCCGAATGCAACTACAAACTGGAATTGCTGAAATCTCACAAGAAAGGACTAATGCAACAATTGTTTCCCTAACAATAAATTTAAAGCAATATGAATATCAACGAGATAGCAGAGAAAATAAGAACAAGCAATTCTAAAATTGTATTAATCTACGCATTTAATGCAGTAGGTAAAACTCGCTTATCCGTAGCATATAAAGATATAACCAAACAACATAATGATGGAAATCATGCTGGCGTATATTTCAATGCTTACAGCGAAGATCTTTTCTTTTGGGACAATGATGAAAAACACAACAACCAAAACATGAAACTGTCTGTTATAGAAAGTAGTTTGAACCGTTTTCATTCTTATTTGATAGAAGATACAGAAAAGGATGATGATGGCAAAACTATATACAGAAGAATTAAAGACAAATTGGACAGGTACAATCCCAATTACTCTTTTATCATTAAACCCTATCAAAAGGATGGTGTTGATGATACAGAAAGAGGAATTGACTCTATATTGTTTTTCTCATTAGACGATAAGAAACAGGTACATCCCATTAAAATATCAAGAGGGGAAGAACGGATTTTTATTTGGTGTTTTTTCTTGTCTCTCTTTGAAATAGAAGATTGGGGCGCAGAGCAAGGAGCTCATATATTCATTGATGATCCAGTTTCAAGTTTAGACGAACATAACATTCATATTACGGCATCCGCGATTATGGATATTATTAGTAGCAACTTTGAAAAAAAACAAATAATTATTACGACTCACCATGTTGAACTGTTCTCAATTCTTATTGACAGGTTAAGAAAGGCGAATGGAAGTGAAAGGTTCAAAAATGTTACAGAGACCTTCATACTGGGTAAGGATGCTAAAGGTAATTTATCAATGGCATCGTATGGCAATGATGTTTTTTTATACCACTTACACCTATTTAAATTGATAGTAGAAAACATCCAATCAACTCAACCATCAGGCTTCTTGGATAGTTTCAACTTTGTATTACTCAGGCAATTGTTAGAAAACATCGCTTCTTTCTTAGGAAGAAGTGGAAATTTTGGTTTTGCCTTGAATAGGCTTGGCTTTAGTCAAGATGTTGCTGATTTGATAAATGAACAGTCTCACAAGGATGTTTATTATTATCAAACTCATTTAATGTCATTAGAACAACAAGCGCTATTTATGGAAATTATGGATAGATTAGATACAACATTTCGTTTTCATATATGACAGTAAATACACAACATAAATTGGGTAAAACTCTGTGGGGCATAGCACACAACCTGCGTGGAGCAATGATGGCAGATGATTTCCGTGATTATATGCTGTCGTTCTTGTTTTGGAAGTATCTTTCAGACAACTATATCATCGCCGCACAGAAAGAACTAGGTTCTGACTATACAACACTTCAAACTTGGTACAAAGATAACCCAGATTATACGTTGTTGTTTGAACGACAGATGAGGCGTAAGATTCATTATGTCATAGAACCACAATTTCTATGGGATAATATCGTAGAGTTGGCAAGAGTACAAAGTAACGAACTGTTGAGTACGTTAGAAGAAGGATTCAAATATATTGAGGATAAATCCTTCGAAAGTTCTTTCAAGGGGCTATTTTCTGAAATCAATCTAAGTTCTGAGAAGTTGGGCAAGAATTATTCTGAAAGGAATAATCTTTTGACAAAGGTAATTAAGACTATAGCCGAGGGACTTGAAGACTTTTCGTCAGAGAATGATTCTTTAGGTGATGCCTACGAATATTTGATAGGACAGTTTGCCGCTGGCTCTGGACAAAAAGCAGGAGAGTTTTATACACCACAGAATATATCAACTATTCTTTCACGTATTGTCATTTTGGACTGCCAAGCCCCCAAAATGGGTAAGAAAACCAGAATAAATCGGGTGCTTGATTTTGCTTGTGGTTCTGGCTCTCTGCTTCTCAATGTCCGCAATCAGATGGGAGAAAGTGGCATTGGCAAAATATATGGCCAAGAGAAAAATATAACGACCTACAACCTTGCTCGGATGAATATGTTGCTGCATGGTGTAAAGGATACAGAATTTGAGATACATCATGGGGACTCCCTTGCTAATGACTGGGATATTCTAAACGAAGATAATCCTGCCAAAAAGATGACCTTTGATGCCGTGGTTGCTAATCCACCGTTCTCGCTTCGTTGGGATCCTTCAGAGGAAACGGCCAAAGACTTCCGTTTTAGCCGTTATGGGGTGGCCCCAAGATCGGCTGCTGATTTTGCTTTCCTGCTGCATGGTTTCCATTTCCTAAGTGACGAGGGTACAATGGCAATCATCCTGCCTCATGGTGTTTTGTTCCGTGGCGGCAAGGAACTGACCATCAGGAAGAAACTACTTGAAGATGATAATATAGATGCTGTTATTGGTCTGCCTGGAAATCTTTTCTACTCAACGGGTATTCCTGTTTGTATCCTTGTACTGAAGAAGTGTCGCAAGAATGAGAAGATACTCTTTATCAATGCAAGTTCTGATGAGCATTACGAAAAAGGCAAGCGCCAGAATTACCTTCGTGATAAAGATGTAGATGACATTGTAAAGACCTATCAATATCGCAGGGAATTACCACGTTATTCTCGTCAGGTATCTTTACAAGAGATAAAGGAGAATGACTATAATCTGAATATCACCCGTTATGTGAGTCTTGCACAGGAAGAAAAACAAATAGACTTACAAGAAGTACACGATAAGTTGGTTGAAATAGAAAAAGAAATCGTTAAAGCTCGTGATAAGCATAATGAGTTCTTGAAAGAATTAGGCTTGCCGCCATTGGTATAACACATGAACAGAATTGTACTCATAGGCAATGGCTTTGACTTGGCTCATGGCTTGAAAACAAGCTATGCAGATTTCATTGATTGGTATTGGAATGAGTGGGGAAAACAATTGTTGCAGGGATTAAACAGAACAGAGGATGATGGATTGTGCTCATTCAAAATTAAAGATAACATAGAAGTACAAAATTGGGCTTCTGTGTTTCAAGGATGGTATTACAAGAGAGAGAATCCACTTATACCATGGGATACAAAAGATGTTGTGTCTCTTGCAAAACAAGATAAAAAATTGTGCGATTTCAAAATGAGTCCTTTCTTTGAAAGGATTCAAAAAGGTATTGAATGTAAAGGATGGGTAGATATAGAGGATGAATATCATAACCTCTTAATTGAGTATTCCTTTCACGACATTAGTCATCAAAATCTAATCTTATTAAATAAACAACTTCTTATATTGCAAAAAAAATTGATTCAGTATCTAATGACTTTAAATAACAAAGTTATTGAATCAAATGAATTTATTAGAAAAACCATCTATAGTCCATTCAAAGAATCAGATATCTCCATAGGAGGGCAGCCTGTCCTGAATAGTCATATTGAAGATGGATTGAATTATGACGAAAATGAATGGAGAATAAAATTGTATCAGTACGGGAGAACATATGACTCTTATTATATCGAAAGATATAGAAAGGAAAAACAATCCGGCAAAATCATTAATGAAGTTCCTTATGAGTTATTGTTACCCAACCAGATTATGCTCTTAGATTTCAATTATACCAACACTTCAAAAATGTATTGCGAAAAGCCATCGATATTCACATATAATCAAATTCACGGATCTCTAGATAATCCGGATAGTATTATTTTTGGTTATGGAGATGAAATGGATGAGCATTACAAAAAACTACAAAATTTAAATGATCAGGAATGCCTGAAAAACATTAAATCTATAAACTATATGAATTCTGACAATTACCGCAAGGTATTACGTCTCATTGAATCAGAGCCATATCAAATATTTATTATGGGACACTCATGTGGAAACTCGGATAGGACTCTACTAAACACTCTTTTTGAACACAAGAACTGCACTTCAATTAAACCATATTTCTATATCAAAGACGACGGAACAGACAATTATCTTGAATTAGTTCAGAACATTAGTAGAAACTTTAATGATATGAAACTTATGAGAGATAGAGTTGTCAATAAAACATATTGTGAACCACTTCCACAAAAACACAGTAGTGCTAATAATTAATAATAAAGATTATGGGCAAAACAGTAACAACATATCTAATAGACGGAGATCCCAAAGGGACTCAATATGTATTCATTAGCAATAAGATTTGCCAAATGTATGTTATTCCCCGTTCTAATCTTTCAATTCTGAATGAGCGGCAGGAGTTGCAGACACCCGCGTTTTATATCTTGCTTGGTGAAGATGAAGCAACAAAGCCCAAGGCATATATTGGTGAAACGGAGAACTTCCGTGAACGAGTTAAAGACCACGACAGCAAGAAGGCTTTTTGGCAAAAAGCACTACTGTTTATTTCCAAAGACGCAGCCATGACAAAGGCTGATGTGCAGTACTTAGAGCATCGGGCCATAGCAGAGGCAAAGAAAGCAAATACGTTTGTACTGGATGAAAACAAGCAGACGCCCAAGGCGCCCAATCTTCCGGAATACAGGATAGATGATATGGAAGGTTTCTTTGAAGATGTTAAGTTCCTAACTTCATTTATTGGTTGTAACATTTTTGATATAGTAAAACCTAAAGAAGAACATCTATTCTATACCAAAGGTCGTGGTTGTGATGCAAAAGGCTTCTATCACGCCAATGGTTTCACGGTTCTGAAAGGCAGTATCATTACCCCAACTTCTGTTCCATCATTTACATGGAAACAAAAACGCCAGAATCTTCTCAAAGATTACACCATCAGCAAAGGTGACAAGTTGATTTTGGAGTCAGATAAAACTTTCCCAAGCCCCAGTACCGCTGCCGATTTTTGCATCGGTAGCAGCAACAATGGCTGGCTCGTTTGGAAAGACAATGAAGGACATACATTAGATTCCGTATATAGAAAGCAGTTGGAATAAAAATTGTATAAGCCAAAATATGACAAAAGAGAATAGAGACATATTGCTAAGGTTGCTCCAGCAACACAAAGAGCTGGGGATATCAGATCAGATAGATTTTGACAAGTTCTACCTGTACTCTATCATAACCCACTCTACTGCCATTGAGGGCAGCACGGTGACGGAAGTAGAGGCACAACTTCTGTTTGATGAAGGTATCACCAGCAACAAGCGAACGATGCAAGAGCAGATGATGAATCTCGACCTGAAAGTGGCTTATGACTACGGAAGGGAATGGATCAAGTTGCATGAACCTATTACGGTTGATTGGCTTGTGTTGTTGGCATCGAAGGTAATGGCTCGTACAGGCAGTGAGTACCATGCGATGGATGGTGATTTTTCTGCAGCAAAGGGCGAACTACGCAAACTTAATGTTACTGCAGGTTTAGGTGGAAAGTCATATTTGGCTTATCAAAAGGTGCCTGCCCGTCTGGATTCTTTCTGCAAAGAACTAAATAAGCGCCGCAAAGCCATTAATCCAACTGACATAGCTGCCGTTTATGACCTTAGTTTCTGGGCGCATTATGAGCTGGTGACTATTCATCCGTGGGCAGATGGTAACGGGCGTACATGTAGGTTACTGATGAACCTTCTGCAATGGGAATATGGTGTTTTGCCTACAAAGGTGCTCAAAGAAGACAAGGCTGAATACATACAGGCACTAATAAGCACTCGCGAAAATGATAACACGGATATTTTCGAAGATTGCATGACTAAACTCCATTGCAAGCATTTGCGAAATGATATCGACCAGTTCATTAAGTCTGTAGCAAACAAAGTGGTCGATAAATGGCAATTAAGAAAGAAAATGGTCGATAAATGGTCGATAAAACCTTCTTTAGCGGAGAAATTGGTCGACATTTTAGAGTTTTTGGCCGATAAAGATCAGATTACTACAGTAGAAATAGTCAACCAATTCGGCTTTAATCCCACCACAACCAAGCGCTACCTTCGTCAACTCACAGAGTACGGCTATCTGGTTGCAAATGGTGGCAACAAGAATAGAACATACAAAATACTCAAAGAGAACTATCCTAAGGAGGTTGAGTAAGATTGAGTATTACTGAAACAATTATACCCAAACAAAGTGTTCCCGGCCAGCACCGATCTCAAAATGGCATTTAGCTATGCCCAGGTCAATCTGGGTATATCCCATCATGGAGAATCCTTTATTGGCACGAACTTTATGGGTGTTGTTCTCTACGCCCAGATACTCAAACGAGAATTTCTGCTGGTTTACGGCAGTCGGTGCAAGCAAGGCGGCCTGAACTCCCTTCCTGAACCATGAGGGGGTGTTGTCGGTGGCATTGCTCACCTGCTCTACGGTCTTGATCTTGTGCCCAACGCCCTGAGTCTGACCATAGCCAATCGATATGTAACAGGATATCTTTTCATCGGCCTCAAGGACATAAGTACCGGGAATCTTGGAGTATGACAAGCCTACCCAGCAGGTATTCAACCCCAGCGTCTGCGCCAGCAGGACCAGTTGCTCGCCGTAGTAGCCTATCAGTTCGTCCAGGTCATCGGCCTTCTTTCCGGCCATTACAAAATAGCTGCTCACATTACGAAAACTGCCGTATCTGGCTATCGGGCCCTGGAAGGCTTTCTTTTCATTCAGAATGAGTTGGATATGTAATCGGCCATCACGATTTATGTCCTATATCCGCTCCTCAAGAACCTTGACAACATCATCGGCCAACGGCTGGTCCTTATATGCCCTCACACTGTGACGGGCCTCAATTGCTTCCTGTAGTGTCATTGTATTACCTTTTTTACTGGCGCTAAGGTAGCATATTTTTTAGTACCTTTGGGACTGTACTAACAAACAAAAACGATATGGTAAAGCACATAATCCTCTGGACACTGAATCCGGAGCTATCAGAAAGTGAGAAGGAGTCCATAAAGGCCGGTATCAAGGAGGGGCTGGAAGGCCTGGTAGGTAAGGTTCCGGGGCTGATTGACGTAAAGGTGAATATAAGCGGCAGGCTGGCATCGTCAAATGCCGATGTTATGCTGGACAGCACGTTGGAAAGTGAGGAGGCCCTGAAGGCGTATGCCAAGCACCCCGCACATGTGGCTGTGGCCGATACCAAGGTACGTCCCTACACCGTTCAGCGCAGTTGTCTGGACTTTGAGATATGAGGAAAGCACTTGTCATAATCCTGATCCTGTCCGCACTGCTGTTATCAGCCTGTGCCGACAGCCCCAAGCAACTAATCAAACGGGCCGATGAACTATGCCATTACATCCCCGACCATGAGTTGCTGGAAAAGTCCAGGGACTTTATGACAACTGACTTCTACGCCGTACTGGACACCATGTTCTACCGGCTGCCGGCACATGAGGCCATGGACCACGAGTGGCTCTATTACTTTGTTACCGGAAACGGCGGCACCATTGCAGATTTCACGGTAACCGGAGTAGAAAAGACCGATAAAACTCATGCAACTGCTACCGTAAGTGTACGCCAAAAGTGGGAGGACGGATCTTTTGACCCGGAAAGTGACATTGAGGAGCACAAACTCTACATGGAGAAAGTAAACGGAGTGTGGCTGATGTGTGACTTTGACGGTCACAAACAGGACTGCATAAACTACATAGCCAACAACCGTAGGGAGCAGGCTCTGCGCGATGCCATAAGCGATTATTTGATAAAGGAAATCGGGCCGCAGTACAAACAGGGGGAGTTCTGTATCCCCGCCCTGATGATCGTTGCGGCAGAGGAAACAGGCACAAACCGGGCTCGTGTATGGGGTGATTTCTGGATCTGGTGGTACAATCAGTCAGGAGATACGCTCATGACCGTATCGGGCGGAAATCATTCAGGTTTAATGGGCATAGTCATGCAAGACGGAAAGCCCGTTGTAACAGCATTCGTTCAGACCGTGGATGGTGCAGGCAATGACGCCAGCGCACGCAATCTTTTCGGCTCACACTATGATATCTATCAGAACATGCACTCCAACCAGGATGTGCGTGAGGCCGTTCGCCGCGAGCAGTTGGGCGAGTATGTAAGATTTCATAACATCAGCGTATATTATTACAAAGACTACGGCTGGGATGCCGTAAAATTGTAAAGACTATGGAACCGTTCCTTAAGATAGTAGCACAGGATCTGTACGGCAAGTACGGCGCTCAGGGCGGCGGGCTGGCGGATGTGACGGTGGTGTTCCCTAACCGGCGTGCCCGGCTGTTCTTTGATGACTGGCTGTCAGCCTGCTCACAGCAGCCGGTGTGGTCACCGCAGTACACTACCATTGAGGAACTGTTCCAGTCTCAGTCAGACCTAAGGCCGGCCGACCGCATTGAGATGGTCACCCTGCTCCACAAGATCTATCAGGAGGTGCTCCATACCGATGAGTCGCTTGACAGTTTCTGGTCATGGGGTGAGCTTATGCTGGCCGATTTTGACGATGTGGACCGAAACCTGGCACCCGCCGACCAGCTGTTCAGCCTGCTGCGCGAGCAGCGTGAACTGTCTGATACATCGTTCCTTACACCCGATCAGAGAAAAGCCCTTGAGCAGTTCTTCGGCGAGATGAAAGACGCCCAGCCCACCCAACTGCGCGAGCGTTACCAGGCCGTATGGAGCGTACTGGGAACCATCTACGAGCGGTTCGGCAAGATGTTGGCCGATAAAGGCATAGGCTACAACGGCATGATTCAGCGACGTGTGATTTCAGGCCTTGACACGCAGCGTCTCACCGCCCGCCGATACGCGTTTGTGGGATTCAACAGCCTGGACGGAGCCGAGAAGGAACTGTTCCGCGCCATACAGAAGGCCGGCAAGGCACTGTTCTACTGGGATTACGACCCCGCATACACCGAGAGCAGCCTGCTGCATGAGGCCGGCCGGTTCCTGCGTGACAACCTCCGGGAGTTCCCCAACGAGCTGCCCCGCAGTCTGTTTGACGGAATGCACAAGGCCAGCCTCACCATCGTGGAGGCATCGACCGATAACGCCCAGGCGCGTTTCATCCCGCAGTGGCTGGAATCACTCAATATGGAAAAGGCCGGCAAGGAGACCGCCATTGTCCTGGCCGATGAAAACCTGCTGCAGCCCGTGCTGCACAGCATACCGCAGGAGCGCATAAACAATGTGAACATAACCATGGGCTACAAGCTGTCAGAGACATCGCTCTACAGTCTGGTAAACGCCCTGATTGATATGCAGCGTCTGGCTGCCAGAAACAAAGGCAGGCTGAGCATACAGTCACTGAGCCGTGTGCTGGGCAACCCCATGACGGCAGCTCTTTGTGCCGATGCCCCTAAGATACTGGACGATCTGCATGCCAGCCGTCGTATGTTCCCGGACATCACTGCCCTTTCCGCAAGCAAGGAACTGGCCGTAATGTTTATCACTGTAACCGATAACCGGTCATTGCTACAGTATCTTCTGGATGTGCTTAAGGCACTGGTACCGGTTATCCGTGAGCGTGCTGACGACACCCTGTTCCAGCCCCTTAACCAGGAGTCGCTCTACCGCATATACACCCAGATTAACCGCCTCAACTCCCTTATGGAATCCGGTAGTCTGGACTTAAGCACCGATACTCTGTGCCGTCTGATACGCTCCATACTGTCATCAACGACCGTACCCTTCCACGGTGAGCCCGCCGTTGGAATGCAGATTATGGGACTTATTGAGACCCGTAACCTGGACTTCAGGAACGTGCTGCTGCTGTCGGCACAGGAGGGTGCCTTGCCCAAATCCGGCCAGAGCGCATCATTCATTCCGTATAACATACGCGTGGCATTCGGACTCACCACCATGCAGGACAAAAGTGCCGTTTCATCGTACAATTTCCACCATCTGCTCCAGAGGGCCGAGAACGTGACCATGGTATATAACGGCAATGCCGATGCAAGCGGAATAGGAAAAGGACAGATATCGCGTTATCTGCTTCAGCTCATAGTGAGCGGTGCCGACATAAGCCGCATCACGCTCAAGACAGACCGCCAGGAAACTGACGTAGAGCCGTTCAGCGTAGCCAAGACACCGGCCGTTCTGGAGGAGTTGTGCCGCAGGTATGACTACGCCAACCCCAAGACATACCTGTCTCCATCGGCCCTGAACAGATACATGAACTGCCCGCTCCAGTTCTATCTTGCCCAGATAGCAGGCCTTAAGAAACCCGATGACACCGACACCGAGATAGACTTCGCCATGTTTGGAACACTGTTCCACAGGAGTGCGGAATTGGCTTACAATTATCTGTCATCGGCTGGTCAGACCATAACCGCAGCCGCCATTGACTCACTGCTTAAGGACAGCAAGCGCCTTGAAGGATTCGTGCAGCAGGCTTTCAACGATGATTATTTTGCCTGCAAGGCCGTTGACAAGGCCGATTACAGCGGCACCCAGGCCATAAACTTTGACGTGATACTCAAATACCTGCGCCAGATCCTGCGCATGGATATGGAACTTTACGCCCCGTTCAATTACGTAGGCAGCGAGGATGAGGGTTACCAGCATGTCATAGAGGTTCCGGACCCGTTGAACAATGGGGCAATGAAACAGATACGTCTCAAGGGTATCATTGACCGTCTGGACAGCAAGGACGGAATACTGCGCATTGTGGACTACAAGACCGGATCGGACAAGGGCGCACCGGACACGATAGATCAACTGTTCCCGCCCACCGACAGCAAGAAACGCAAGAGCCAGGCCTTCCAGATTTTCTACTACGCATACATCGTGAGCATGCAGCCACAGTTCAGCAGATACCGTCTGGCACCCACGCTGCTCTACACCCGTTCATCATCCAAACCTACGGCCGATGACATCTACTACCATTTAGGAAAGGATGTTCTGACCGATTTCAACGCCCAATGCGGCCAGGAGTTCGGGGAGAAACTGATTGGACTGATATCGGATATTTTCAATCCCGATATCCCGTTCGCAGCCACCGACGATAAAGAAACCTGCCGCAACTGTGACTTCAGTCAACTGTGCGGCAGGCTCTGATACAACCTTAAAGTTTTATTTCTTATCTGGCCAGCGGATTACCCAGTTCCGATGCCTCTACGTCATTCTCGTCCAGCTTGAATATCATGAACTGCTGGTTGTCCTTGGTGAGCGGTTTCCAGTCACCGCCATCGGGACCGCAGGGATCACCATACTTGGCAAAGTTGGACCATGCGGTAAGCATCTTCTCTGACAGGTCCCAGTCACCCTGGGTCCAGGGACGCCAGCAATGCTTCAGTGACTTGAATACAAACCACAGGTCCGATGAGTGGAATGCACCACGCAGTCTGTTGGTTACCAGAGGATTCTCACCGGGCAGCGGACGTGCAAACTGGTAGGCGTATGCCTTGCCGCCCATCTCCTCACGGTTAAGGCAGAAATCCACAATCTGTGTACCCATGTTGCCGGCATCGTTCAGCGTGTAGCCAATAAGGTAAGGAACCTGTGCCAAAGAGCCGTCCAGACAGGCGTCATCGAATGATTCGGTCAGTACATATCCGTCTATATAAGGTGATATGGGTGATGCAGTAAGAACGCTGCGCTTTCCGGTTACATTGGTGTAGAGTCCGCCCAGAGCGAAAATGGTCTCGGTGCTGGCACCGCGCAGCTGACGCAGTGTTGTCAGGTTAGCCCAGTCACATACCTCCTTGGTGGATGCCTCGGCCTCGGCCAGTGTAGTCATACCCTGCTGGGGCATACCCATGCCCATGCCCATACCCATTCCGCGACCTACCGGTGCAGTGGTAGCCTGCGGGCGGGGCTTGACAAGTCCGCTTCCGCTCATTATAACAGCCTTGTTGAACAGGCCCTTGGTCAGGGGTGATGCGCTCAGGAACTTGACGCTGCGTGATCCGGCGCTCTGTCCGAATATCATCACGTTATCGGGATCACCGCCAAACTGGGCGATGTTCTTCTTGACCCATTTCATAGCCTCAATCTGGTCCAGAGTACCCCAGTTGCCGGTTGCATGCTCGGGATCCTCGGCCGAAAGCTCAGGATGTGCAAAGAATCCGAACGGACCTACACGGTAGTTGAACGATACCAGCACAACATCCTTGTTAGCCCACTCCTGACCGTCAAACTCAGGCTCCGATCCCCAGCCCTCGCGCATGCCGCCGCCGAATATCCAGATGGCAACAGGCAGTTTGGCATCGGTCTGACCCGGTTTCTTGGTCCATACGTTAAGATAGAGGCAGTCCTCGCTGTAGGGAGCCTCATCGCCGTAGCCCCACTCAGTTGTGTAGCCGCCGGGATAATGGGCTGCTTGGAATGGCGGATGTCCGAATTTGTCACAAAGTTTTACACCTTCCCATGGAATGACGGGCTGCGGAGCCTTCCAGCGGTTCTGGCCCGTAGGAGGTGCTGCAAACGGGATTCCGCGGTAAACGGTAACACCCTTAATATCAGTAGGAACGCCCTGTATCTGTCCACCCTCAATGGTGAGCACGGGGCCACCGTCCTGAGTGCCGCATGCCACAAGAGCCAGCATGCCGGCCAAAGCAAAAAACAGTTTCTTCATAAAGCATTTGGTTTGATGACGTGAAAGTAATAAAAACTTTCTAATTTTGAACTTAATATGGCAAACAACCTCACTGAGCAGTTTATACGTGAGCATCTTACGGCCGATGTCCGCACATTGGCATTGGGCAGTCACCCTCACGGAGTGGACATGCAGTATGCCCTGACGCAGATTTCCGGCTGGCAGGCCGCACGCCTGAAAGTGCCGCTCTGGGCTGCCACAGAGGGTATTGTCTATCCCAGGCATCTGTCTTTGGAACAGTGCACATCACAGTATATCGCTCAGTACAAAGCTTCTATCATTGATGACCTTCTTGGCTCTGGATTCAAAATGGCCGATATCACCGGTGGAATGGGAGTAGATTGCTTCTTCATCTCCCGTTCAGCCTCTAAGGTTTACTACAATGAAATGTCGGCCGAACTCTGCGACTGCGCCCGTGCAAACTTCAAGGCTCTGGGACGGCCGGAGATTGAGATAAATTGCGGTACTGCAGAGGAGTTTGTTACCAGTCTTGCCCCTAATAGTCTTGACCTCATCTATTTGGACCCCGCCCGCCGCGGTGATGCCGGACGCAAACTGGTATCCATCAGTGACTGCCAACCGGATACCGTAGCACTCCAGAACGACCTGCTGCGCGTATCGGCCAACGTGATGGTCAAACTATCACCTATGCTTGATGTAAGCCGAGCGCTAACGGAACTTAAGCACGTAAGTAACGTTTTCATCATAGGATTGGAGGGAGAATGCAAGGAGATTACCCTGCTCATGCAGCGCGGTTTTGAAGCCGAGCCTGTCATCACCGCAGTGGACATAAAAGACGACGGAACTCCGGAAAGTGCAGTTTCATCGGTCAAAAGCGCCGATAACGCTCTACCGTTGCCAATAGCAGATCCACAGCAATTGCAGCCCGGCACATTCATCAGCGAGCCATCGGCCCCCTACATGAAAAGCGCCCTGTTCCGCACCATTGCCGCACAGACCGATACCTCTCTGCTCCATCAGGATACCCACCTCTTCTGGAGCAAAGAAAAGCCGGAGAACTTCCCCGGCCGCACATTCCAATTAGAAGGAATCATCCCCTTTGACAAAAGGTCTTTGTCTGCATTAACCAAGACCCAAGCCAACCTCTCAATAAGGAACTTCCCCGAGTCAGCCCCACAACTGCAACAACGTCTCAAACTCCGCGACGGAGGCTCCCGCTACCTCATAGCCACCACCCTCAGCGACTCCCGCCGCATCCTCCTGGATCTGCGCAAACCTAACACATAGAGATGTGGTTTTCTATGAGGTATCTCTATCAGTAAAAGATTCCTACCTAGTAACCTGAAACATCAAACATTTTCCCCAAACGAAGCGAGTGGTAACTCCAGCAGAAATGATGAAAATAATAGCTTCCGGAGACCAAGAATCCTATTATTAAAAATGAAGTGTCAAAAAATTAGACGATTTTTGCCCCAAATAACGTTTTTAGCCTTTTTTCTTTCATATCAGGAACTTGTAATAGTAATTTTGCCCCTGTTCAAACAAGAGTCCAGATTATGTTCCTGCATTATCTCAAAACAGCTTTCCGCAATATTGCCAGATTCAAGATCCAGAGCATGATTGTAATCCTTTCCATCGCTCTGGGAATGGTATTCTGTTCTCTCACATTTATGTGGATACGATACGAACGCAGTTATGATTCATTCTATAGGAATGCCGATGACATATATCTGATAATGCAGAAAAGGGAATATTCGCAGGGAGATGAATATAGTCATTTTGTTGAATATACTGAAGGGTCTTACCTGTCGGACAAATATCCTGAGATTGAAGCGTTTACCAGATGTACGTACGGATCTAGTTATGGCGTTCTCAATGACGGGAAATACGTTACCACACTTGTAGGACTGACCGTCGATGAAAACTTCCAGTCTTTCTTTGATGTCAAAGTTCTTGAAGGAGATAATAACCTGAATCTTACCAAAAATGAAATAGCCTTGACAAGGACACAGGCAGATAAACTATTTGAAGGACGTAACCCTGTTGGAGATACATTGAACCTGAACAATGACATCTATTACATCAGGTCTGTGATTGAGGATCCGGGGAAACCCACCTCATTGCCTTACGAATTTCTGAGAGGATATGATGCTGAAAGTCTTACCCAAGAGAGGATTGTCAACACCCGTCTGTTTGTCAGGGTGAATCGTGATAATATTAAACAATTGGCCGATGAGATACAGTGTGATACGTTTAAATATGAAAGATCCTACACGACTTATGCCGGAGGTTCAGAAATTCAAAGAACACAGACAGAACGTGTTATTAAATATAACAAGCTCATGCCTATCTCCAAAATAAGGGAAGAAGGAATCTTTCAGAATGGACTATCCAGTGACAGTCTTATTACAGGACAGGGACTTAATATCAATCTGCATTACGTTTATATTCTGATGCTGCTTGGTATTGTGCTGATAATATGTTCTCTTACCAACTACTTTACCTTGTTTGTAACAAAGTTGAGAATGAGAGTAAGGGAGATATCCCTACGTTATGCCAACGGTGCCAGTATGGTACAGATCGTGATGCTGTTCTGCACGGAAATTGCTATGATTCTTCTGCTCTCACTGTTGGTCGGTGCAGTTATCTGCACATTTACCATACCATACTACAAGGAGCTTAGCGTGATGGACAAAACAGCCATTAATATTGTTCTCAGCTATTTCCTGTGGGCAATGATCATCGGCCTTGCCTCTGTTTTGATTGCATTGGTTTTCATTGCATTGACAGGACGCAGACAGTTGTCGCAAAATTTCAGCGATACTGCGGGCAAATCCGGAACCGCACTTGGATATAAGCTGAGCATCGGTTTCCAATTGGCTGTAAGTATCTGTTCAATATTCTGTTCCGTAATCATTAATCGGCAGATAAACCATCTTCTGCTGTCATCGGATATGGGATACCGGAAACACAACGCGGGATACCTGTACCAGCCTGATATTCCGGAGACCGAAGCCATGGTCGTAAAAGACAGACTCATGATGATGCCGGAACTGGACAAAGTAGTCTTTGGATTTTATCCTCCAAGTCATTTTAAATATAGTTCCATGTTTACAGTTTACCAGGAGCATAACTCTATTGAAACAGCCATATTCTCAGCAAACAAGGAGTATCTGGATCTAATTGAGGTTGAACCTGTTGCTGGTGAGTTGTTCATTGAGCAGGAGCCTGATGATCTCATACTCATAAATGAAACACTGGCAAACCTGTTGGGAGGTCCGGAACAGAGTATCGGACAAAAAGTATATTATATTGGTCGCGACCTGACAGTAAAAGGCGTGGTCAGAGACCTTTGTTACTTTGATCCCAAAAAAGAGGCCGTACCATTGATACTCATTAGGAAAGAGAGCAACAAAACAGAATATGTCAAGCCTGATTATTTCACGTTCACCTACAAAGATGGAGTAAAATGGAATGCACTTGAAGAAAAGATACTTGATATACTACGAGAAATCAGGCCAACCTGCTCATATTATATTGCCGATATGGAAACAGACTTCCTGGATTTCATCAAGTCCGAGAATATGTTGTGCAAGCTCTTAAGGATAATAACCCTGATATGTGTGGTGATATCAATAAGTGGCCTTTACAGCATTGTATCCCTGCTGTGCCAAAAACGCCGTAAGGAGATTGCCATCCGAAAGATAAACGGCGCCCGTACAACCGATATCCTCAAAATGTTCCTGAAAGAGTATGTACCCATCATCATTTTGAGTGCCATTGCCGCATTCTCAATAGGAACGATGGTAATGCATTGCTGGCTCTCAACCTATGTGCGTCAAACCCCTGTCACAATATGGGTTTACCTGTCGGTATTCATTTGTATGCTGCTGGTCATCGGCCTTACCGTATTCGGCAATATCCGCCGCACAATGACAGAGAACCCCGCCGACGTAATCAAGAGCGAGTAAGTCTCCCGCCAAAGTGTCCCACACACACCACTCACAATACGCTCTAACGCGGATAACCGTGGGACACCCTCTCATCTCGGACCAGTGTCCCACAACAAGACGCCCCACAGCGCTCACAGAGCCGATTACTGTGGGACACTTTGGCAAAAACTGTTGTATCTTTGCACCCCGATGAAACAAGAGCATAACAGTCTGATTGGTTTGGCAGCCGGAATAGCGGCCGGAGTGTCATACGGAATGAACCCGCTGTTTGCCAAGCCGCTGCTGGCCGATGGTGTCTCCATACCTACGATGCTTTTTTTCCGATACGCGATATCGGTAGTTATAATGGCGGTGTGGATGAAACTTAAAGGTGAGACCTTCCGCGTCAAGGCCAATGAGTTCAGGCTGCTGGTGGTACTGGGAGTGTTGTTCTCCCTAAGCAGTCTGTTCCTGTTTGAATCCTACAGGTTCATCCCGTCCGGGCTGGCCACCACTCTGGTCTATCTCTACCCCATTTTTGTGGCGCTGATAATGGTGGTGCTCAAGTCTTACCCCACCTGGCAGACCTGGATTGCAATTGCCGTAACGTTTGCAGGCGTGATTCTTCTGAGCCTGCCGTCCGGCAAGCTGTCGTTGCATGCAGGTGGAATGGTTCTTGCTGCCTTGTCAGCCCTAAGTTACGCTTTATATCTGGTAATTGTAAACCGATCCACACGCATCAGCCACATTTCCAATCACACCCTGACATTCTATGCTCTGACCGTTGGAACCGTGCTGTTCATCTGTTACCAGCCCACCAGCGATGTATCATTCATGAATGGTATAAACTCGTGGAAATCCGTAATCAACCTGACCGGCCTGGCCATATTCCCCACCATGATTTCCCTGCTCACCCTGGCCATAGCCACCCGTCACATCGGCCCCACCCGAACCGCCATCCTGGGAGTGTTTGAGCCCATAACCGCCATACTCATAGGCACACTGCTCTTCCTGGAGCCCATCACCCCGCGCATGGTCATCGGCATAACCCTCTGCCTTGCCGCCGTCCTCTTCATGTCCCTCCACCGCCCATCAAAATAGTACAAAAGGGGACAGTCCCCTTTTGTATCATTTTACCAATTATTTGTATGTTTGCAAAAAACTTTGCTCAAATGAAAAAGGGAATTATCGCATTACTAACCATCTGCCTGGCAGCAACCAACGCAACGGCCGTAGAGGTGCCGCAACTGGCCAACGTCCGGGCACGTAACGTTACATCGCTCAACGGAGAGTGGAATTACATAATCGATGTGCAGGAGGAAGGCTACTATGATTACCGCATGAACCCCACCGCATGGGGATTCTTCAGGAACGCCAAGCCCCAGCGCCCCGAGGACCTTATAGAATATGATTTTGACAAGGCCGCAGTCATGAACATACCCGGCGACTGGAACACCCAGAATGAGCAGCTGTTCTTCTATGAAGGAACCGTCTGGTTCAAGCGCTCGTTTGAGTGGCACAGTAAGGCCGATGACCACAGGACCATACTCTACTTTGGTGCAGTCAATTACGAGGCCCGCGTGTGGGTGAACGGCAGAAACGCCGGCTATCATGTGGGCGGATTCACCCCGTTCAACATGGACATTACGGACCTGCTTACCGATGGCGATAACTTTGTGATTGTCAAGGTGGACAACAAGCGCAAGGCCGAAAATGTCCCCACCCAGATATTTGACTGGTGGAACTACGGCGGCATAACACGCGACGTATTGCTAATCGATGTGGCATCAGTCTATATTGAGAATTACAAGCTCAGCCTGGACAAATCGGCCCCGGATCAGATCAGTTTCAACGTCAATCTGAATGAGAAGTTGGCCGGCCGGCAGATAACGCTGAGCATCCCCGAGCTCAAGATTACCAAAAAACTTGTGACCGATGACAATGGAACCGCCCAGGTACAGTTCAAGGCCAAAAAGCTGCAGCTCTGGTCACCCAATAACCCCAAGCTCTATGATGTGGAGATTACCCTGGCCGATGAGACCCTCAAGGACCGGATAGGTTTCCGCACCATCGAGACCAAAGGCAAGCAGCTGCTGCTGAACGGCAAGCCCATATTCCTGAAGGGTATAAGCATCCATGACGAGAAGCCCAACGGCGGAGGCCGCACCAACAGCGTTGAAGATGCCCGCACACTGCTCTCCTGGGCCAAAGAACTGGGCTGCAACTACGTACGTCTGGCCCACTACCCGCACAACGAATATACGGTACGTGAAGCCGAGAAGATGGGCATACTTGTCTGGTCCGAGATTCCGGTCTATTGGACAATTACCTGGACCAATCCCGATACCTACGCCAATGCCGAGCGCCAGCTTACCGATATGATACGCCGCGACCAGAACCGTGCCAATGTAATCATCTGGAGCGTAGCCAACGAGACTCCCCACAGCCCCGAGCGTGACAAGTTCCTGAGCAGCCTGGCCAAGACCGCACGCAGCCTGGATGACACCCGTCTCATATCGATGGCTATGGAGGTGACATCGGCCTCCAACTACAAGAACCGCCTGCAGGACAACATGAACGAGTATGTGGATGTGATATCGTTCAACCAGTACATCGGCTGGTACAGGGATGTCAATGACGCGCCCAAGATGGAATGGGAAATCCCGTATGACAAACCGGTCATAGTAAGCGAGTTCGGAGGCGGTGCCCGATACGGCCTGCACGGCGATAAGAACGAGCGCTGGACCGAGGAGTTCCAGGAGAACCTCTACATAGAGAACCTGGCCATGCTGGACAAGATAGAGGGTCTGGTAGGCACCACCCCCTGGATCATGAAGGATTTCCGCTCACCGCGCCGCGTACTGGACGGCATCCAGGACTACTACAACCGCAAAGGCCTCTACTCTGACAAGGGTGAGAAAAAGAAAGCCTTCTACATCCTCCAATCCTGGTACAGCACAAAATGATACAAAAGGGAACAGACCCCTTTTGTACTATTTTTCAAAAATGATACAAAAGGGGTCTGTCCCCTTTTGTATCATTTTAGCGGGAGAGCTCTTCGGAGAGGAAGCGGGAGGTGTAGCCTTTGCCGGAGGCGGCTACCTGCTCGGGGGTGCCCTGAGCAACGATCATGCCGCCGCCGCGACCGCCTTCGGGGCCGATGTCAATGATCCAGTCGGCCTGCTTGATTACGTCCATGTTGTGCTCAATCACGATTACCGTGTTGCCCTTGTCAACCAGGCGGTTAAGCACGTTCATAAGCACGCGGATATCCTCAAAATGCAGGCCTGTGGTAGGCTCGTCAAGAATGTAAAGAGTCTTGCCGGTATCGCGTTTAGCCAGCTCTGTGGCCAGCTTGACGCGCTGGCTCTCGCCGCCCGATATGGTGGTAGACGGCTGGCCCAGCTTAAGATAGCCCAAACCAACATCCTGCAGAACCTTTATCTTGTTAAGTATGGTGGGCACGTTTTCAAAGAACTCCACTGCCATATTGATGGTCATGTCCAGGATATCGGCAATGGATTTGCCCTTGTAGCGCACCTCCAGGGTCTCGCGGTTGTAACGTTTGCCGTGACAAACCTCACAGGGAACCATCACGTCGGGCAGGAAATTCATCTCGATGGTCTTGTAGCCGTTTCCGCCGCAGGCCTCGCACCGGCCGCCGGAGACATTAAACGAGAACCGGCCCGGCTTGTATGCACGTATCTTGGATTCAGGCAACTCCACAAAGAGCTGACGGATATCGCTGAACACCCCCGTATATGTGGCAGGATTGGAACGCGGAGAACGTCCTATGGGCGATTGGTCAACATCCACCACCTTGTCTATCAGATCAATACCCTCAATCGAGTCGTATGCCAGAGGTTCTTTCAGGGACCTGTAGAACTTCTGCGACAGTATGGGCTGAAGCGTCTCGTTTACCAGCGTTGACTTGCCGCTGCCCGATACACCCGTCACGCAGATAAGTTTGCCCAGCGGGAACTCCACATCGATGCCCTTTAAGTTATTGCCCCGGCAGCCACGCAGTACAATGCTCTGCCCGTTGCCCTCACGACGCTCCGACAACACGCCCTCAAAAGTATCCAGTTTGCCGTTCAGGTATCCGGCAGTCAGTGTCTCGGTCTTGAGCATATCATCAACAGTACCCTGGAACACCACTTCACCACCCTTACGTCCGGCACGCGGACCCAGGTCTATTATCCAGTCGGCCGCCAGCATCATATCGCGGTCATGCTCAACAACAAGAACGGTGTTTCCGCTGTCACGCAACTGTTTCAATGACTCAATCAGGCGAACATTGTCACGCTGATGGAGTCCGATGCTCGGCTCGTCCAGGATATAGAGCACATTTACCAATTTGGAGCCTATCTGAGTAGCCAGACGGATTCGCTGTTCCTCACCGCCGGAAAGTGACTCGGCGGGACGGTTCAGTGACAGGTAGTCCAGCCCCACCTCGAGCATGAATCCCAGGCGGGTGCGTATCTCCTTGAGAATCTCGGATGCAATGGTACGCTGACGATCGCTCAAACGAGGCTCCACATTACAGCACCATTCATAGAGGTCCTGAATGTCCATCGAAGCCAGCTCATATATGTTCTTGCCGTCAATACGGAAGTTCAGGGCCTCCTTATTAAGACGCGCACCGCCGCACTCCGGGCACACACGCGTCACGGCAAACTGGTCGGCCCACTTCTGCTCGGCAGCCGTCAGGTCAGTCTGTTGCTGGAGCGAGCGCACGTATTTGACCACGCCCTCGTACTCCATGAAAACGGCATCGGCCTCACTGTTAATACCGGTAATCTGAACCTTAATGCGCTCGTCGCATCCGTTCAGCAACTCATCGACCACATCATTGGTCATCTCCGAAATTGGAGTATCGAGCGTATAGTCATATTTGGCCAGCAGAGCGGTTATCTGCCTGAATATAAGCGTATTCTTAAACGGTCCGAGGGGAGCTATTGCACCTTTCTTAACCGAAAGCGAACGGTCCGGAAGCACCTTGTCCTCATCAACGGCCGATATATAGCCCAATCCCTTGCACTTGGGACAGAATCCCTGCGGAGAGTTGAACGAGAAGTTATGGGGCGCGGGATCGCGGTACGATATACCCGTAGTGGGACACATCAGCCGCTTGCTGTAGTGTTTGAGCACGCCCTGCTCCGCACGGCCCGGTATGGTCTCCTGAGGCATGGAGAGCACCATCATCATGCCGTCGCCCTGTTTCATGGCCAGAGCCACGCTGTCACTGAGACGGTGGCGGTACTTCTCATTCACCACCAGTTTCTCAATCACCACCTCTATATCATGGTTGCGGTAACGGTCCAGCTTCATGCCAGGTTTGACCTCTCGCATCTCACCGTCCACACGCACATTGATATATCCCTTACGGCGTATACTCTCAAACAGCTCCTTGTAATGGCCCTTGCGGTTACGTACCAGCGGAGCCAGCACATAGATACGCTGTCCCTCATAGTCCGATACGATGCGCTCCACAATCTGCTCCTCAGTGAACTTGACCATCTTCTCACCGCTCAGGTAAGAGAACGCCTCACCCGCACGGGCAAATAGCAGACGCAGATAGTCATATACCTCGGTTACGGTACCCACAGTTGAACGCGGATTCCGGTTGGTTGTCTTCTGTTCAATTGAAATAACAGGGCTCAGTCCTGTGATGCGGTCCACATCAGGGCGCTGCAGGTTACCCAGAAAATTGCGGGCATAAGCCGAGAAAGTCTCTATGTAACGGCGCTGGCCCTCGGCATATATTGTATCGAAAGCCAGTGACGATTTGCCGCTTCCACTCAGTCCGGTTACCACCGTGAGTGACTTGTGCGGTATCTCCACATCTATGTTCTTCAGGTTGTTGGACCTGGCACCCGTTACTACAATCTTAGACTTCTCCATTATATATCAATTCCCCAATCCGAGTCCCTTGAGCACGTTGATATCGGCCTTCTTCTCAAAGACACGGCCTCCGGCGCCAACGGCCTGAACATTAATGTAATAGACTCCGTCATTCACCACATCACCGCGGTATGTGCCGTCCCATATCTCAAACAGGTAACCGCCGTCATTGTCGGGCTCGGCATCGGACGGAAGGATTTGGTCCATCTTGCCCGATACACTCTTTATGGTCTGCCCCCAACGGTTGTAAATGGCTACGTTAAGTCTGACAATTGAGCGTACATATATCTTGTAAACGTCGTTAATGCCGTCTCCGTTGGGAGAGAACGCATTGAACAGACGTATCTCGGAGTCATCAATGGTAAAATCCATAGGTGCCACATCAGCACCCGGTATGGTCTCTGCAGCATCCTTCTCCCTGTATGACCAAGCATAACTTACCTGGAACTTGCCGAAATCGGTAAATTCAAATTCGGTCACACTCTCCTGACGTTTCAGATAATCCACAGTCTTCTGAGTCTCGCCGTCGGTAAACGTACGGGTAACTGTCCATTGCGGAAACAGCACGTAATCCTTACCGTCATCCGCCTCCAACCCGGATACGAATACGGCACGCAACGGGACATTAAGGGTTGTGGCCGATGACTCACCCGGAGCGATAACAGTTGAATCTCCCGATACGGATATCAGGATGACCTTAACCTGCACCTTAGGTGTATCTGCAAGGGCGGTCAGAACATGTGCCGCAGCCATAACCGCTGCAAACAGAATCTTAATAAAACCCGACTTTTTCATACTGTACCGTTTCAAAACGCAAAGGTACTCAAAATCTACTTTGATTCTAACTTTGCTTTATGTTATAGATATTATATATAAACGTAGATTGAACGCTTTTTTGTATTTTTGCCATCTGAAAGATATCAACTTATGAGAAATCTCAGGACAATCATATCCACGGTATTGCTGACAGTGCTGTTCGGCATTCAGGCCGGAGCACAGGAATATTTCATGCATACCGTAACCCAGGGACAGGGACTATACTCTATCTCCAGAATGTACGGCGTCACCGAGGATGACATTATCAAACTCAATCCCGGCAGCGAGAGGGTAATACGCACCGGTCAGGAACTGCGCATACCCAACAGAAAACAGCCTGCATCGGGTAAGTTCCACACCATCCAGAAAGGTGAGACGCTCTATCGCCTTTCGGTAGAGAACCGTATATCGGTCAAGGAGTTGTGCGATGCCAACCCCGGCCTGTCAGTGGAAAATTTCAAAATCGGTCAGGTAATCACCATTCCCGCCCCTTCCGATGAGGATCCGCTCACATCGACCATTGAGAATGCCGGCGATAAAGCTCCGCAGGAGATAATGGCCGATATCCGGACCATCAGTTCCGATACCGTAGCCTACAGGACTACTCATGTGGTCGGTAAGCGTGAGACCATATTCCGCATCTGCCGCAATTACGATATAACTCAGGCCGAGTTTCTGGAAGCCAACCCGGAATACAGATATAACAAGCTCAAGCAGGGTGCGGTAGTCAGAATACCGTTTTCAAAGGATGAGTTGGCACAGCGCAGACAGCGTATCAATGATGCCCATAACCGGATGCTGTCCATTTCCGACAGCACCCTGTTCAGCATGAATGAACTCCAGCAGGAAGAGTCGGACGGAATAATCACCGCCGCCCTGATACTCCCCTTCTCACTCGACGACTCCACCTCTACCCTCCAGAAACAGATGATAGAGTTCTACCAGGGTATGCTTCTGTCACTTGACCGCCTCAAGAATGAGAATATATCGGTCAATCTCAAGGTATTTGATTCCGAAGGTGAAGACAAGTCCCTCACTCCTCTGCTTGAAAGCGGTCAGTTGGACGATGTCGATATCATATTCGGCCCACGCTGGACCAACCATATATCCGAAGTGGCACGATGGGCTGCCGCACGCCGGATTCCCGTGGTCAACCCCATGAACCGCGATGCCGACGACGTTTACAACAACCCCTACGTGTATCAGCTCAATACACCTCAGTCTTACTTTAACCAGGAGATATACAACCACTTCCTGGAGCAGTTCAGCAATCCAAACGTAATCATAATGGATGCCGATGAGTTCCGCCGCAACGAATTCATAGACGGTCTCAAGACTATCCTGAAAGATCACGACATCCCCTACTCAACCCTGGATATAGACACCGCCTATCAGGAACTCATGGACACTCTGGTTCCGGGTAAGCAGAACATCATGATAATAAACTCATCAAGCAGCGGTCCGCTCAACACCCTGCTGCCTGTCATGCAACTCATTACCCGCACAAAGGCGCCCGAAATTGAAACTCACCTGTTCGGCTATCCCGAGTATCAGATCTACGCCCAGGACCATCTGGACGAGCTCTATGAGGTTGACACATGGTTCTATACATGGTTCTATACCAACAACATGCTCCAGGAGTCAGTTGAATTCAACAACAAGTTCCGCCGCTCGTTCAGCCGCCAGATGCTGGTAAGCTATCCCAGTTTCGCCCCATACGGCTACGACACCGGATACTACTTCCTCAAAGGACTGGCCACCTACGGTAAAGACTTTGAAAACCACCTGAACGAGTTGGACACCAACCCCGTACATACCGGATTCAAGTTTGAGCGTGTAAACAACTGGGGCGGTTTCATAAACCGCAAGGTATTCTTTGTGCATTTCTCAAACGAGTACAAGGTTGAGAAAATAGACTTTGACCGATAATGAAGCGGACACTCGCCATAATCTTTGCAATAGCATTCACCGCCGTCACAGCATCGGCGCAGGTAGGTGATCCCCGCAACACTCTGTCCATAGGAGTTTCTGGGGGAATGGGCACAAGCCGTGTATCATTCATACCCTCCATAAGACAGACTCTGAGCCTGGGCCCCACATTAGGTGTAAGCATACGTCACGTATCCGAGAAATACTTTTTCCTTATATGCGGAACGCAGTTGGAGTGCAATCTGGCTACCCGCGGATGGACCGAGCTGATTGAAGACGGATCGGGCAATGAATACACACGCAACGCCACATATGTAGAGATCCCCTTCCTGGCTCACATAGGTTTCGGACGTGAGTTCCGCGGGGTGCAGGGCCATATAAACCTCGGCCCTCAGGTTGGTTATCTTCTGAATGAGAAGGAGATATACGGAGGTCAGAAGCCGTGGGATATAAGCAATCGTCCCAATCAGGTGACCGAGCAGTACGGCAAGGCCATAGAGAACAAGCTGGATTACGGAATAACCGCCAGCGTTGGATTGGAACTGCACACGGGAATAGGCAATTTCGGTATTGAAGGCCGATACTATTTCGGTCTGGGCAATATCTACGGTATCACCAAGAAAGACTATTTTGCACGTTGCGCCAACAGCACCATATCTGTCCGCGCCACCTACTCTTTCAATCTGTTTAATTAATCACGCAGACGGAATCCGCTTGCTTTTGCGATGATTGCGGCTTCTGCCTTGGAGACGCCGTTTATCGTCATGTACTCCAGCACAAGACTGATGAGAGGGAATGAGGCTGCAATACGCGGTCCGAACGAAGCATCACCCTTGACAAGCAGCACATATACCACAAACAGTATATAATAGCCCACTGTAAGGAGCATCATAAATACAAGAAGGCGCTTCTGGAGCAGGAAATTCCTGAAACCCGACAGCAGCAGCTCGAATACTCCCACTGCCAGTATTGCAATCATAATCACGCCCAGGGCCCACATGGCACCTGCACTGTCACCCTCTATGAAATTAAGGCGGAAATTAGTGAGTTCAGCCGATGCTCCTTCCGCATTGGACAATTGTCCTATGGGAAGAAGAAGGCCGGCAAACATCAGTACACAGATGAGAGCCAGCCATACCTGATGGAGGTAGAATTCTATCTTCATCAAAGATTCTCTTTCTCCTTGGCAGGATTACGGAAATATATCTTTCCCTCCTCAAATTCCTGAGCAGCTATCAGAGTCGGTTTGGGAAGACGCTCATAATAGCGTGAAATCTCAATCTGCTCCCTGTTCTCAAACATCTCCTCCAGATTGTCTGTGGTTGAACTGAACTCCTCAAGTTTTGACTTGAGCTCGTCCTTCATCTCAACGGAAATCTGATTGGCGCGCTTACCCATGATGGCAACACTCTCGTAGATGTTGTGGGTGTCCTTTACAAAATTGACCAGGTCACGGGTTACTGTGTTGGTCGGAGCATTTGTTTTCTTGAAATCCATTTTAGTCTTCTTCTATTATTTGATTCTTGTTTCCTAAATTCTTGGTCGAGATGCGCAGTATCCTGTCAGCCTCTTTCATGAATGTGCTCTCAGGAAACTCGTTCTTGAAAGCATAGTATTCATCGATAGCGTCACGGTAACGGTCATCCCTTTTGCTCAGCACACTCTCCTGAGCCATCTGGAACTTTGCCTTGAGTACCAGTATCGAGAGTTTCTCCCTATACTTGGTATATGGATAGTCACGAAGGGCGTTCTGTGCCACAATAATGCTGGAACGATAGTTGTTGCCCATGTAGTTACCCATATTGTAGTACAACTCGGCTGTTCCCAGTTCCTTCTCCACCAGACGGTCATACATTGTGTAAATCATATCCTCCGCCTCGGGGCGATACTTGCTGTCAGGATATGTCTCCACAAATCTCTGCAACTGGAGGATGGCGCTTTCGGTACTCGTGGGGTCCAGGCGCGGATCCGGCGTGTCCAGGAAAAGACTCTTGCCCGACCAGTACAGGCAGTTTTCAGAGTATGTACTGTTGGGGAATGACCTGAAACAAGCCAGATAATACTGGGATGCCGACAGATAGTCATTCAGGTTGTAATAACAGGTAGCCAGCAGATACATTGACTCTTCAGCCTGTGCGGTACCGCGCTGATAAGCCACGCACTCCTCAAGTATTGAACTGCAGTTTGTGTAACGGCCCTCCATGAAATAGTTCTTGGCCAGGCTGTACTTGGTGTTGTAGTCAGACGCTTTCAGGATCTTGTTGTAACCTGAACAGCCCGACAAGACAGCCGTAACAAGGGCAGAGAACAATAATATGGACGCAGTCTTACGCATGCTGTAAAATTTCAACCTGCAAAAGTACCAATTTTGAGTGAACGGAGCAAGAATGCACCCGTTATTTAATATTATTTACGTATGCGGAGTATATCACCGTTATCACGAACCACGTTCTCCTTCCATTTTTCAGAGTAGTCTTCCTGTATGGGGAACTCGGGAATTGACTTGTCAAAACCATTGTTCATGAACGTTCCGTCTTCATTCTGACGCTTAATGTTTCCATCAATATATTTTACCAGAAGGTACTTATCAAGATCCTGCCATCTCCTGAACAGTCCGGCAGCATTGTCTATGCCGAACGATGACAGCGACTGGGCAGACTCAGAGTCACTCATGGCATCCACTTTAGCTATCATCCCATTCTCATACTCATCAATGATGCTGCGTACCTCAGCACCTATCTTGTCATAGCGCAGATAAGCGAACTGGGCAATGCGGCTAACAGCCCAGTACATAGAGGTCTCGGAATACTCAATAAGAGAACCGTTTCCGTCTCTCAGGCACTCAGGAGCACCGTTTGTACAGCTGAAGAATGGCATCAGCGGTGAAGTTGCGGCATCATCGACACCAAACCAGAATATGCCGTGGTTCTTTCCCGGACGAGCCTGTGCCACATACCACCAGCCGGTCTGCTGGGTTGCGATGGCACGCTCGTTGACATACTCCCAACCCTGATACTCAAACTCCATGGGACGCCAGCGATAAGGCAGATGACTGCCGCCGGCACCAATGTCGGTTGTCATGTCCATGGGTGTTCCCTCATAGTGGTCACGCATCATGTCGGCAAGTTCTTTTGTTGAGATTTTTTTATTAGGTTTAATGTACAGCGGCATATGTTTTTGCAGATCATAGCCCATGGCGTAATCCAGATATTCATCCATTCCGTCGGCAAAACGGTTAAAGAATGACCAAACACGGGCTTCACATCCGCGGGCTGCTCCAAAGTCCAGAGGATTGTAAACGTCGCAGAAACTGAACTCCTCATCCTTGCCGCTGAATATACCCTGCTCACGCGCCTGCCTGATCACATCCTTGGCATACAGGCAGTTCTCAGGGTCATTGAAGTCAATCGTGGTAATACGCGACTGGTTGGCGTGACCCGATATATAGCCGTCGGGAATACGCTTGGCAACCCATACGGAGCCCTTATTGACATTGCGTCCCTTCTTGTCAAACTTGGGATTCTTGCCTATTATCTCCATGATCCATATCTCATTGGGGTCACACAGGGTGAATGACTCGCCCTCGGATGCATAACCGTACTTCTGTGTCAACTCGTCAATGAGCAGTATGGCCTCACGTGCGGTCCTGCAGCGCTCAAGCGCTATGTAAATGAGTGAGCCATAGTCCAATATGGCGGTGGTATCAATGAATTCACGTCCGCCGTAGGTAGTCTCTCCTATCACCAGCTGATGCTCGTTCATATTACCTATCACCGAATATACGTGAGCAGCCTGAGGAATCTCTCCAAGTCTTTTTCCGGAGTCCCAGTCAACAATCTCACGCATTGCTCCTGCCGGGAAATCGGCGGCGGGGCTGTAATGCAGAGTTCCATACAGCTGGTGTGAATCGGCCGCATAGGTACACATGTTTGATCCGTTGGCCGATGCACCCCTGGTAACTATCAGGTTCGTGCAGGCAAATGCACCGGCTGTGCCGAGCATTGCCGCAAGGGTAAGAAAAAGTCTCTTCATTATTGTTCGTTCAATTTACGTGCTACTATACCCGCTGCAATGGAACACAGTTCCCCGCAGGGACGTTTTTTATAATATTCCGGGGTGCGGTCAGAGGGGACAGGTGTGCCCTCTGGCTTGGAAAGCCCCAGAAGCTCACGGCATATGATACTGCCGTTCATCCGTCTGAACTCATCGGCCATATCCTGCACCAGAGCATAGTTGGCAGTCTTGGCCGCCTTGTCTGCAACATCATTGGCCGGAATTATTGCACCTGCCACCATAGTCATGGCCGATACGGTACCGCACACCTCTCGCATACGGCCCATTCCGCCGCCGAATCCGCTGGCCAGACGGGCCACCTCATCCTCCGGCAGTCCTAATACATCGGCAAATGTCATAGCCACCGCCTGACAACAGTTATATCCGGCTTTGAAAAGGTCACCGGCCTTCTTTTCTCTCTCTTCAACAGTCATATCAATAAACTTTCAGAGGCTCAAAAATACAAAAAAATGCCATATCTTTGCAGTTCCGCACTTTCGCAACTTATGGATTTCAAACTGGTATCCCCCTTCAAGCCCACCGGCGACCAGCCGCAGGCCATTCAGCAACTCACTGACGGGTTGTTGAGCGGGGCCCGTGCGCAGACATTGCTGGGTGTGACCGGATCAGGCAAGACGTTCACCATAGCCAATGTCATAAAGAACATAGGCCGTCCCACCCTGGTCCTAAGCCACAACAAGACACTGGCTGCCCAACTCTACAGCGAGTTCAAGGCTTTCTTCCCGGAAAACGCAGTGGAATACTATGTATCCTACTATGACTATTACCAGCCGGAGGCATATCTTCCGGCCACTGATACGTACATAGAGAAGGACCTGGCTATCAATGACGAGATTGACAAACTGCGACTTTCGGCAACATCGGCACTGCTTTCAGGACGCAATGACGTGATTGTGGTATCATCGGTCTCATGCATATACGGCATGGGCAATCCGGCCGACTTCTACAACAATGTAATAGAACTCCGCAAAGGCGACCGTCTGGACCGCAACGTACTGTTGCGCAAACTGGTGGATTCGCTCTACACGCGCAATGACATAGAACTGGCACGCGGCTGCTTCCGCGTAAAAGGAGAAAATGTGGACATCAACCTGGCCTATAACGACACTGCTGTCCGCATACAGTTCTGGGATGACGAGATAGACTCCATAGAGGAGTTCGATGTACTGACCGGTGAACGGATAGACACGTATGATTTCTACCGCATATATCCCGCAAATCTCTTCATGACCACCAAGGAAAGCCAGGAGCGTGCCATACGCGCCATTCAGGACGATCTGGTGGAGCGCGTGGAATATTTTCAGGAGATAGGCAAGCCCCTGGAGGCAAAACGTCTCAAGGAGCGCGTGGAATATGACATAGAGATGATACGCGAGCTGGGGCACTGCAGCGGCATAGAGAATTACTCCCGATACTTTGACGGACGCCAGGCGGGCACCCGCCCCTATTGCCTGCTGGATTTCTTTCCCAAGGATTTCCTCACGGTCATAGACGAGAGCCACGTGAGCGTGCCCCAACTGCACGCCATGTACGGAGGTGACCGCGCCCGCAAGACGGCATTGGTTGAGTACGGATTCCGTCTGCCGGCCGCCTTTGACAACCGCCCCCTCAAGTTTGATGAATTCAAGGAACTCACCAACCAGACCATATACGTAAGCGCCACCCCGGCCGATTACGAACTTGCCGAGAGCGACGGCGTCGTAGTGGATCAGGTGATACGTCCCACCGGTCTGCTGGACCCCGAAATAGAGGTGCGTCCCAGCAAGAACCAGATAGATGACCTGATGGAGGAGATAGCCGTACGCTCCGAGCGCGACGAACGCGTACTTGTCACCACCCTGACCAAACGCATGGCCGAGGAACTGAACGAGTACCTGCTCAAGAACGGGGTCCGGGCCAATTACATACACAGCGACGTGGATACGATGGAGCGCATCCAGATCATGACCGATCTGCGCAAAGGTCTCTATGACGTACTCGTGGGAGTCAACCTGCTGCGCGAAGGACTTGACCTGCCCGAGGTATCACTGGTGGCAATAATCGATGCCGACAAGGAAGGATTCCTTCGTGACCACCGTTCACTCACGCAGACTGCCGGCCGTGCCGCACGTAACGTAAACGGAAAGGTAATCCTTTATGCCGATAAGATTACCGAGAGTATGCGTCTGACCATAGCCGAAACCACCCGCCGCCGTGAGAAGCAGATGCGGTACAATGCCGAGCACGGAATAACGCCCAAACAGATACAGAAGGCACTCAACACATCGCTGCTTGTGCAGAGCAGCCAGGAGGCAGAGCCCAAGCCATACAACATGGAGGAGCGCACAAGGACAGTTGCAGATCCCGTAATAGCAGCTATGACTCCGCAGCAGCTGGACAAGGCTATAGCACGCACCAGACGTCTCATGAATGAAGCAGCCTCCAGAATGGACTTCATGGAGGCCGCTCAATATCGGGACGAGATGTTCAAACTTGAAGCTCTCAAAAAATCTTAGCTGAATACGACTGTCTTGTTCTTGTAAACCAGAATCTTGTGTTCTATGTGTTTCTGGACAGCGTGTGACAGGACTATCTTCTCCAGGTCCTTGCCCTTGTTCATCAGGTCCTTGGGCATATCCTTGTGTGATATGCGGACCACATCCTGACAGATGATAGGACCTGCATCAAGTTCAGCAGTAACGTAGTGGCTGGTAGCGCCGATAATCTTTACGCCGCGATCAAACGCAGCCTGATAAGGTTTGGCGCCCACAAACGCCGGCAGGAACGAGTGATGGATATTGATAATCTTATTGGGATAAGCGGCAATCATGCGGTCACCGATAATCTGCATGTAACGGGCCAGGACAATGAAATCGATATTGTTCTCCTTAAGCAGCTCCATCATGGCAGTCTCCTGCTCAAGTTTGTTCTCCTTTGTAATAGGATATACATAGTACGGTATACCGAACATATCGGCCACATGCTGCATATCTGGGTGATTGCTTACAATCAGAGGTATCTCCACGTTCCACTCGCCTGCGCTGTAACGTGCCAGCAAATCAAACAGGCAGTGTGACATCTTTGATACGAATATGGCCATGCGGGGCTTGGTATCACTGAAGTAGAGGCGGAACTTCATGTCATACTTCTTGGCGTAAAGGGTACCGAAGTAATCTGAAATCTTATCCCTTGGTATCAGGAACTCATCGATATTCCACTCAATACGCATGTTGAACACGTTCTCCACGTGGTCCACAAACTGAGCCAGGTAAACCACGTTTCCGCGGTTCTCGGTTATGAAATTGGTTATGTCTGCAATGATTCCCGGTCTGTCGGGGCAGTGTAAAAGAAGTGTTACGGTCATTATCTTTTGTTTTTCAAGGCGCGAAAATACACAAAATGGAGCAAATGTTATCCTATAAGGGCACGAAAACACTCACAAAAGCATCAAATGATAAAAAATGGTTAACTTTACCGCAATATAAAATCCTTGTTTATGAATAATCAAAGATATTTCTCTGATAAAGTAGCAATTGTAACCGGAGCCAGTTCCGGAATCGGACTTGCCACAGCCACATTGCTTGCCAAATACAAGGCCAAAGTGGTTCTGGCCGCCAGATCCATAGACAAACTTGAAGAACTGCGTAACGGGTTATCTCAATACACACAGGTAATCAGTGTAAAGACCGATGTTTCCGTAGAGGCAGACTGCCGTAACCTGATAGAGACCACCGTAAAAGAATTCGGACGGATAGACATTCTGATAAACAATGCCGGCATCTCCATGCGCGCCATGTTCAAGGAGCTGGACCTCAGTGTCATAAGGCGCCTTATGGATGTCAATTTCTGGGGAACGGTATACTGCACCAAATACGCCCTGCCCTACCTTCTGGAGTCAAAAGGCTCAGTGGTAGGAGTGATCTCCACCGCCGGATACAAGGGTCTGCCGGGCCGTACCGGCTATTCGGCTTCAAAATTTGCCATAAACGGATTTCTGGACACGTTGCGTTCAGAGCATCTCTATGACGGACTGCATGTGATGATATATGCCCCCGGATTCACAGCCTCCAACATACGCAAGACAGCCCTTATGGCCGATGGCAGCCAGCAGGGAGAAACCCCGCGTGAGGAAGGAAAAATGATGACATCCGAGCGTGTTGCCGAAATCATGCTCAACCACATACGCAAACGTTCACGCCGAGCCACACTGACATTTACCAGCAAGCTGCTGCTCGTACTGACACGCCTCTTCCCCATTACCACGGACCACATGGAGTACTGGTATATGGCACGCGAGCCGGACTCGCCGTTCAAACGCCGCCGCGATATCATGCGCGAGCGCCGCAATCACCAGGCGTAATTAAAGTTGAGTGTAAGGAATTCCTTAAACTGACCGTAACCCATCAGGTTGCCGTTCTTGTCTTTCTTGCGCTTTACGCTGTCGTCAAAGCGCCAGTGGCAGAAGAACTGCAGCGACAGGTACTTGGAGAGCCTGTAATCTATGGTATTCTCAAAGTTTATCTCAGTGCTCTCATATGTAGTATAGAACTGGGTTTTGTTGGTCCATGTAAAGTCCTCAAGGAAAGTCCATTTAAGGTTTCCGTCAAACCTGGAACCGAAACTGTGCTTTATCTGCTTGCCTGCATCGATACCGAAAGTAGTGGCGATACTGTCCACAGCCGAGTATTTCAGGTTATACGAGAGAGGTGAAAGCAGCACGGAAAGAGTTATGCCCTTTTTCTTGAACTTGGGCTTGTAATCCAAACCGATTGAGAGGTTACCGTAAGCAGGAGCCATGAACCTGGATTTGAGTTTTTCCGGATTCTTGGTATCCCATACCGGCGCAAACTGTGTATATCCTTGAAACTGTGACGAATAGTACCAGTTGTCAAACGCCCTGAGTCCGAACTTCGATGTAAAACGGATAAGGTCCTCATTGGTCCGGAAAGTATTCTTGCCGTTTACCTGCGATGTGTTATAGTAGCCTAGTTTAAGTTCAAGTTTGTTGTCCCAGGTAGTATTATTCTTAGCGTAGTCTGCCTCCAGGTTTATCTGTCCCAGAATGGAGTGGTTGCTTTCACCGCCTTTATACCAGTTTTCAGAGTAGTAACTCTGGGTATACTTGCCCTGGAAGTTTCCGAATGTCTTCCAGTATCTGAGTCTTGACTTGACCCTGTCCGGGCTCATGTCCGCCGGGGCATACCCCGACCTGTTATCCCGGAATTCTATTCCGCTGGCTATATCTCCTGATATGGGAATAACCGCAGGAACATTCATAAGTTCGGCCTCTGTCATCTCCACCAGTTCCGGATGATCCAGGTAAATCCTTACCAGAGCCTCATTGATCATTTTTGAAAGGGTACGCTCTTTTTCCGGCTCCAGAGGTTTTAGTGGGAGCAGGCTGTCCGTCTCACCTCCGGCAGATTCAGCGGGAGTGATGGCATCCGATAAAGCCGACCGGTAAAGCACCATCGGCATGAAAAGCCTGAAATATAGCGGATTGTCCGATATATCCTCTATCAGGATATCGGCATCAGTGCTCTCATATTCAAGGGACAATGTATCAAGACGGGATCTCAACCTGTCGACCACAATCGTATCTGGCAGTATCCTGTGGAGCGAATCCCGGGAATGCTGAGCGGAAACTCCATACGGCATAGCCAGTAATGCTATAACCGCAATACATATTATGGTTGTAAGTTTTCGTGTCATGACAAGTGCAAAAATACAATAAAAACCTATCATATCTGCTTGTGCATATAATAAGGTGTCTCTTTTTTATGTAATTTCGCAGTCCGTGAACGAATAATAACATTTTTACAGTGGACAGAAGATCATATTTAGGCCTTTTAATCATTACCGGCATACTGATGGTAGTATTGTTCTGGTCAGGCAGGAATCAAAAGAAAAACGCACCCGCCAAGGCACATTACGAGCAGGTTATAGACTCCGCCAGAGCAGCAGTCGATGACGCACAGGCAATTATAAGAGAGCCTGTAGCAATCTCACAGCAGGATTCCCTGTCACCGTTGTTCCCCGCCCTGAACGGAGAGGAAGAAATTACGGTGCTTGACAACGGACTCGTAAGAATCGGAATAACATCAAAAGGCGCAGCCCCATGCTTTGCCCAACTCAGCAGTTATAACGACCAGGAGGGCCGTGAAGTGACGCTTTTCGGCAAGGATGAGATAAGTCTCAACTTCAAGATAGACGGCAAGAACCAGAATATCCAGAGCAAGAACCTCTACTTTGAGACAATAGACAAAGGCTCCAACTCAGTAACCATGCGTCTCAACACCAACGGTTACGGTCATCTGGATTTCATATACACCCTGCTCCCCGAGAGTTATATGCTCAACCTGGACATCAAGTCAGCAGGCATGGACAATTTCTTCTCATCCAACCTCAACACACTTGCCGTTGACTGGATACAGAACCTGCGCCAGCAGGAGAAGGGATTCGAGTTTGAGCAGCGTTACACCACCCTCACCTACAAGCGCAATGACAAGGTTAAGTCCAAGGTCATGAACGTTGCGCCCGCATCAACCAAACAGGGCAAGCTTTCACAGAAAACCATTGAGGAACCGTTGGACTGGGTAGCATACAAGAACCAGTTCTTCTCATGTATAATGATTGCGTCCGATGCATATACCGGCGGCACACAACTCTCGGGCATATCATACCAGAAAGGACTGGGTTACATGAAAAAACTCATGGCCAAGACCCATACCGCCTTTGACCCTGAGGGAAACACACCCACCCGTTTCCAGTTCTATTTCGGTCCAAATGACTACAAGATTCTCAGGCAGAACAGCAAGTTGGCCAATGGTGACCATAAGATCCGTCTTAACCGCGTGATGGATCTGGGCTGGCCGGTAGTACGTGAAGTCAACCGTTTCCTCATCATACCTCTGTTCACCCTCCTCTCCAAGTGGAACCTGAACATGGGTATTGTGATACTGCTAATGACACTCATAGTAAAGATTCTGGTATTCCCCGCACAGGTCAAGAGTTATATGTCATCGGCCAAGATGCGTGCTCTCAAACCTTATGTGGATGAGGTCAACGCCAAGTATCCCAAACCTGAGGATGCCATGAAAAAGCAACAAGAGACCATGGCCGTCTACAGCAAGTACGGCGTAAGCCCCATGGGCGGATGTCTGCCTTCATTGGTACAGATGCCTGTATGGATGGCGTTCTTCTTCTTTGTGCCCAATGCCATCGAACTGCGTCAGCAGAGTTTCCTCTGGGCAACTGATCTGACAGGATTCGACGAACTCATCAGATGGAACACAAACATTCCGCTTATAGGTAACCACCTGAGCATATTCTGTCTGTTGTTCTGCATAACCAACATCGTCAACACCATCTACTCCATGCAACAGCAGCAGATGGCACCCGGACAGGAGGACAGCATGAAGATGATGAAGTGGATGATGTATGCAATGCCTGTCATATTCTTCTTCTCATTCAACAACTACTCATCCGGTCTGTGCTACTACTACTTCATATCCGGTCTGGTTGGTATCATCACTATGATATGGCTGCGACGCTCTACTGATGACAAAGCCATCCTGGCCAAGTTGGAAGCCGATTATGAAGCCAGCCGCAATGACCCGAGCAAGCGCAAGACAGGCGGCAACAACATGATGGCCCGTCTGGAAGCCCTCCAAAAGGAACAGGAAAGATTGCAGAAACAGCAGAAACGATAAAATAAAAAAGAGCCTCGCGAGGCTCTTTTTTATTTGTTGCGCTCAATCCACTGTGTGGGTGTTTCGTTGTAGAACAGCTTGAAGTAGCGGTAGAAGGTCTGGATGGACCCGCATCCGCACTGCATGGCGATATTCTGGATTACTATATCGTCCTTGGGCATCTGTTTCATAAGTTCAACTGCATAATCCAGTCTGAAACGGTTTACATAGTCCGGGAAATTGCCCCCTTTGGAATCCTTGATAGCCTTTGAAGCATAGGTACGGTTAGTACCCACTTTCTCACAAAGAAGAGTAAGTGACAGATCCGGCTGCAGGAACAGATTCTCATTCTTCATGACATAATCTATCCTTTCCATAAGAGTGGACGGAGCTGGTTCCTCCTTCACCGCCCTGTTGACGGACATACCGGGTTGAGGCCGTACAGGTTGTTGTACGAATGGTGCAGGACTGCGCATTACAGTCTGTGCAGGAGGATTTTCTGTCATTCCGCTTATATCCTCTGCAGAGAACTCCAGTTGCAGCACATTATGCGTAATAAGAGACACAAGCACAATCTGCCCCGCTACGGCAATCGCCACCAGCAATATGTGGTCAGTACTCTCATAAATTGGTATCGATGACATTATCAGACCTGTCAGTATCACTAGTATGGTCAGTACATGGATACCACGTATCTTTATCTTTTTTTCCGACTGTGAAGCCGAAGCGTATTTCTCCAGCATTCTCAGATAGGCATTCAGTCTGAATTCGCCGTAAACCATAACCAGGATACCCTGTGCAGGCATAAATACGCTGAACAGTTTCTTACCTATCATCAGCATCCATGAATAAGCAACCGATGACTCCATCTGGATGTTCTGGCCCCATATCTCATTGCATATGTATGCATGCCTTTCATCGCCGTTCAGAAGTATCTGAGCCGATACTAAAAGCACAGCATAGATTACTGACGGAAGGAATGCAAGGACATTGACAACAGGTCTGCGCCTGATATCCGTAAGGCAGTTTACGAACACATAATAGAGAGGTGCACAGAACGGGGTTATGAAACAATACAGGAAATCAAATCCCCATGAATACCTCACCGCCAGATTTGCATTGTAATACTGGGCATAGAAAAGCATGCTCAACGCCACCACAACCAGCATTATGATCATGGAACGCCTTATTCTGGCAGCGCCCTTGCCGCGAATACCCAGTATGACAGATGCAATCAGGATTGCCAGGCTGGGAAGCGAGAAGAGTATGTAAATTATTGTTTGAGCCATCTGTCGAGCCAGTTGAAGTAAGTTCTCTGCCACAGGACTCCGTTCTGCGGTTTCAGCACCCAATGGTTCTCATCGGGGAACAGCAGCAGTTCGGCCGGAACTCCCCTTAAGCGTGCGGCCTGGAATGCCGATACGGCCTGCGAGTAGAGTATGCGATAATCCTTTTCTCCGTGTATGCAAAGAATCGGAGTATCCCATTTGTCGGCAAACAGATGCGGCGATGTTGCATATGTGCTCTCCGTATCCTTGTTCTTATCCCAGTACGGACCGCCCAGATCCCACTGCGGGAACCACATCTCCTCAGTCTCCACATACTGCTGCTCCAGGTTGAATATGCCGTCATGCGCTATGAAGCACTTGAACCGGCCCTCGTGGTGACCTGCCAGCCAATATACCGAATAGCCTCCGAAACTTGCACCCACACAGCCCAGACGGTCCTTATCCACATAAGGCTCCTTGCTTATGTCATCTATGGCCGACAGAAGGTCATTCATACACTGCCCGCCGTAATCACCGCTTATATCCTCCAGCCATTTACGGCCGAATCCGGGAAGTCCGCGTCTGTTGGGAGCAACCACGATATAGCCCTGAGCAGCCATGATGCGGAAATTCCACCTGTAACTCCAGAACTGTGATACCATACTCTGGGGTCCGCCCTCACAGAACAGTATGGTAGGATACTTCTTGCTCTCGTCAAAATCAGGCGGGAACACCACCCAGGTAAGCATATCCTTACCGTCTGTGGTCTTTACGGCACGTGCCTCAACCTTTATATTGGGCATCTGGCCGAAAATATGGTCATTCTCATGTGAGAGTTTCTCTGCCAGGCCGCGTTTTATGTCAACGGCGTATATCTCGGTGGCGAACTTCATTGACTGACGGGTCACAATCAGACGGTTCTTGTTACCCAACGCAAGTGAATTGTAGTCACAGGCCTCAGTATTTACAGGAATCACGTTCCCCTGAAGATCAGCGCTGAACAGCGACATGCAACCCTGCCAGGAGCCTATGAAATAGAAATAATCCTTGTCACCTGCCCATATAAAATCATCAACGTTGCTGTCAAAGTTCTCTGAAACGGACCACTTGCGGTTATCCTTCAGGTCCATCACATAGAGGCGGTTTATATCACTCTCGTAACCGTCACGCTCCATACTCTGCCATGCGATGTAACGGCCGTCGGCACTGAACTTGGGATTGATGTCATATCCCATATTCAAATCCTCCGTTCCGGGAAGTTTGCACAGATTCACGGTCTTGCCGTCCTCTATATTATAAAGGTATATGTCCGAATCAGTACTCTTTGTATACTCGGCACCGGCTTTCTTGCGGCATGTATAGGCAACGCTCCTGCCATCGGGGCTCCACGCAAACTGCTCAATTCCTCCGAACGGCAGCATCGGACTCTCATATGGATCACCGTCAAGAAGGTCAACAGCGTTATCGGCCACTTTCTTACCGTCAAATGCTGCTACATACGGATGCGGGAGGGCTGTAACCCAACTGTCCCAATGGCGGAACATAAGGTCATCGGCTATCATACCGCTGGCTTTAGGCAGATCCTCATACTGCTGCTCCTTTACCAACGGATTGGATACGCTCATTATCATGAGAACGTTTTTAAGATCAGGAGAAAAAAGGAAGCCCTCCACATCCTTATCCATGAATGACAACTGCTTGCGGTGCTTGCCGTTTATATCCATTGAGAATATCTGCTGCACGCCTTTGCTCACGGTAAGGAAAGCGATATGATCATTGTCTATCCATGCCGGACTATGTTCCGACTTGGCTGATGTGGTAAGAAGTTTAGGATTCTCACCGTTTTCATCCATTACATATATAACCGTATGACTGGCATTTTCCTGAACGCTGTAATAAGACACCTGGTATGCAATCCTGGTGGCATCGGGCGATACTGCCACTCCGCCTATACGTCCCATAGACCACAAAACCTCCGGAGTAAGACGTCCGTCTTCTATCCTGATATCACTCTTACCTATATTTACCTTGCTGTCTTCTTTTCTGGTCGTCATAAAAAGCAATACTATAACAAATGCTGCTGCTATCAGCAGATCCGGTGCAGTAAAACGTCTTTTATCCATTTGAATCCGGTTAGTATTATCATGTTTCCTTTGCGAATATATCATTAATTCCTGACAAACCGATACGTGATTTTTGATTATCTTCGCACAAACGATAAAAAAATGACCTTATTCCTTACAATCATATTAGCCCTGCTTCAGGCGTTTCCGTTCGGTGCAAGTTCAAAGCCGATAGTAACATCACATAATCTGGAGCAGATTTCGACCGATACGGTCCGCCTTTCATTCAACCTCACCATTTCAGACGGATGGCACGTTTACTCAACCTCACTGCCTGACGGCGGCCCCATCAGCGCATCGCTTGACCTTGACTCCGTCAGCGGCATGCAGGCTGCATCACCTCTTCTTTTCAACGGCAATGAACTGAATGATTTCGATCAGGTATTCGGCATGACAGTAAGATATTTTGAGAAAAAGGTCACTTTCTATCAGAATTTCAGAATCTCGGACGCCGACTGGTATATCGCGGGGGCACTCACTTACGGAGCGTGCAACGATGAGAGTTGCCTGCCGCCCCAGAGAATAGAGTTCAGTCACAAGGATCCTGCTGCAGCAACGGCCCCGGAGGATGACGTAGAAGAGATTGATGAAATTGAAGGCTATGACAGGTTACTGTGGGCACCGGTCAAATACAGCCTGTCAGACCAGATTGCCGACACAGGCAGTCTCTGGGGACTTTTTCTCACCAGTTTCATAGGTGGTCTGATAGCGCTGCTCACCCCCTGCGTATGGCCTATCATACCCATGACCGTCAGTTTCTTCCTGAAACGCTCATCAAACCGTCGCAAGGCTATACTTGATGCCATATTATACGGACTCTCCATCATAGCCGTCTATGTAGCTCTGGCCCTCATCATCACGTTGTTATTCGGAGCCAACGCACTGAACGCACTGGCCACCAACGCCTTCGTGAACATACTGTTCTTCCTTATACTGGTAGCGTTCGCTCTCTCCTTCTTCGGAGTGTTTGAGATAACCCTGCCCTCACGCTGGAGCACCGGAACAGACCGCAAGTCTTCATCGGCCGCAGGTCTGGGAGGCATATTCTTCATGGCACTCACACTGACAATAGTCTCATTCTCATGCACCGGTCCCATCATAGGATTCCTGCTTGTCGATGCAGCCTCCACAGGCAGCATCCTGGCACCCACGGTCGGAATGCTGGGATTCTCAGTGGCGATGGCCATACCGTTCACCCTGTTCGCCATGTTCCCCGGCTGGCTGCAGTCAATGCCCAAATCCGGAGGATGGATGGACCGCGTGAAGGTAACCCTGGGTGTGATAGAACTGGCCTTCTCGCTCAAGTTCCTATCTGTGGCCGATATGGCATACGGCAAGGGACTCCTGCCCCGTGACCTTTTCATACTACTGTGGATACTCATGGCACTGTTTCTGGGCATCTACCTTATCAGACGCCGTTCAGGCAAGGCAGGCTTGATTGCAGGCATAGTATCGCTGGCATTTGCCGCATGGCTGGTTCCCGGCCTCTGGGGCGCACCGCTCAAGGCCATAAGCGCCTTCACTCCACCCATGAGCACCCAGATATTCGGCCATAATAACCAGACCGTAGAGCCTCAGTTTACAGATTACAGCGAGGCCGTAATAGCCGCCGAAAACAGCGGGAAGCCTATTCTGGTTGATTTTACTGGTTACGGATGCGTAAACTGCCGAAAAATGGAGGCATCGGTCTGGACCGATCCACGAGTGGCTGATAAAATAAGGGAGAATTACATTCTGGTGTCACTGTTCGTGGATGACAAGACTCCGCTGCCCAAGAGCTGGCAGGTAACCGAAAACGGCAACAAAATCAAGATACGTACCGTCGGTGACAAATGGAGCCTGCTTCAGCGTCACAAGTTCGGCGCAAACGCCCAGCCCTTCTACGTAATAATAGACTCCAAAGGAAGACTCCTGTCAGGTCCTTACACGTTTGATCCGGATCCTGACCACTTCCTTAAGTTTATTTCCTCTCCCTTTTGATAACCTTCTTTTTGCGTACTGACCAGCCGAAAAAACCGGCAGGATTCGTCACGTCAAAATACTCGCCGTGCGTGTAGGCTATAAGGTTCATAGCTGCCATATCGAGTTTGTCGTCCTCATCAATATACTTTGCATCAACGAGCACGTTCACAACCTCGGCCAGGAACATATCATGAGATCCCAGCGGCTTTATGTCAACCACCTTGCACTCAATCGACACAGGTGATTCCTCCACCGTGGGAGCGGCTACCACCTCAGCTTTTCCGGGAGTGATTCCGGCCTCCCTGAATTTATCCATATCACGGCCCGAGCGCACGCCGCAGAAATCTGTCGCACGAGCCAGAGCCTTATTGGTCAGGTTAATGACAAAGCAGCCGGTACGCTTGATTATGTCATAGGAATGACGCTCCGGACGGATGGAAACATAGCACATAGGCGGATTGCTGCATACGGTTCCGGTCCATGAGGCAGTCATGACGTTATACTCTTCGGGGGTCGCACCGCAGCTGACCAGGACTGCGGGCAGCGGATAAATCATAGTACCAGGCTTGAAGCTCTTTTTCATTTGTCAGGCGAAGTTAGTTTTCTGAAAACGGGAGGAGTAGGCAAAGAAAAACGCATCAGCTCACCCGTTACGGGATGAATGAATGAGAGACGGTAATTGTGAAGCATCAACCGGCGGGCGGGATTGGTCTCGGCGCCGTATTTGATATCACCTGCAATGGGACAGCCCATCTCCGACATATGTACCCTTATCTGGTTTTTCTTACCGGTAAATATCTCCACATCAACAAGGGCATAACGTCCGCGTGTCTGAATAACACGGTAATGGGTGATTGCCAATCGGCCGTTCTCCTCATCATTGGTTGAGAATACCTGCATACGGTCATTCTGGGTAAGAAGGCTCTCTATCGTATCCTCCTGTCTGGGGGGAATATTCTCAGTTACGCATATATACTTGCGTTCCTTGACGTAGAAGTCCCAGTTAGAACGCAATTCAAGCATCATATCCTGATCCTTTGAAAACAGCAGTATACCGGATGTATACTGGTCCAGCCTGTGGCAGACATAGAGCTCAGCCTCAGGGTTGGTATGACGTACGTAGTCACGCATTATATGGAATGCGTTCTTTTCACGTGTATTGTCATTGGCAACTGAGAGCAGTCCCGATGCCTTTTCTATAACCAGAAGGTACTTATCCTCATATAGGACCTTCACCTGAGGATTGTTGAATTTATAGAATGAACGGCCGAAATTGACTTCTACCGAGTCTCCCGGCATAAGAGGAGTATCAAACTGGGTTACCGCAGAACCTTTAATGGCTACATGCTTGTACTTAAGCATAGATTTTATCTCAGTCCTGCTCAGATTTGAAAGAGTCCTGATAAGGAACGGGAGCAGAGTGGTCTCCTCATCCACCTTATATGATTTGATATTATCGGCTGTAAACTGTCTTTTTGTAGCCATTATTTTGCGTTGTAAAGCGTTCAGAGCACAAAATTATTAAAAAAACTCCATATCTCTTGGAAATAACGAAAGTGGAGTATATCTTTGCCTTGTGTTTTTCATGGTATTAGATTTTATTTTAAGGGAAGCGGAACTGTGAAGTCCCGCTTCCCTGCTTTTTTTGCAGGTCATATCTGCCCCCGATATGCCAAAACCTTAACAGATTCACAAAACACATTCCCAAATCATAAAATACTTAAGATTTGGGTCGTTTTTTTTAAGATTGTGGTGTACACGTCAAAAAATAGACTTATATTTGTAACGCAAACAAGGAGAGAGAAGATTGGTTGTGAAACCGGTTCATCTAAATTTCAATTATTGGAAAAGGACTATTGAGAACGAGAGACCCGCTGTGTAGCGAGTCTCTTGTTTTCTTTATCAACCCTTATCAGGCCTCCTGATTCTTCAACAGCGCCAGCTGCCTGTCCTTCCAGATCTTAGGGGTAACTCCGTTCTTCTTGCTGAATGCCGAATTAAAAGATGATGCTCCCGAAAAACCGCACTCCAACGCAATCTCGTTCTGGGTTGCCCGATCATGACTCATAAGATACTTCTCGGCATAGCCTATACGCAGCATATTGATATAATTCTGGAATGACATATCATACCTGTAACTGATATAGTCCGACAATTCATCCTTGAATACGCCCAGTTTATCGGCCACCGAATTTATCGTCAGGTCACGTTTCAGGAACATTTGCTCACCTATCAGATATCTGTCCAGCTTTTCGGCTATAGACTCACGCATTTTTTCCAATGCCTCCTGCCTGTCTGTATCCGGAACATTCAGTACAGATTCGACTGTGTCAAACTGATTGCCGGATTCCTTTTCAGAATTGGAGGCCTCTTCATTATCCTCATCTTTTTCCTCCTCTACCATTCCAAAACGGACAGTTTTGAGAATTCCGGGTATAGACTGGTAATCAGACGTTCCGGCAGTTCCGACAAATGAAAGAAGAGAAATCAGGACAGCCAGAATGATACAGCCCGTAATCAGCAAAGGCAGATTATCCATAACACTACTCCTGTCCAGGACGAGAGCCGAAACTACCAGAAGCAAGAGCAACAGGGCGATAAAGAACTGAACCGGTTTTACCGGAGCCTTCTTGCGTTTGAAAAAGAAACCCGTAACCTGACTGAACCTGCATTTACCGCTTATGGCAAATCTCATGAGATAAACGGAGAACATCAGGAAATCAAGCAGCAGCATCGCCCTAAACATATAGGTGTAGCCGGCATAGAATATCATCTGACTGCGATCCTGAAGGTATGGAAACATCGGCCCCTTGAAGGTATAGGAATCAAGAAGAATAGACACCCCATTCCAATAACCGATAGAGAACACCGACTCAATACCAACCACAAGCTGTATGTAAGGTGCAGCCGAAAGGACGGAATACAGAACACCAGAGGGACGCTCTCCGTCGAGCGACTTGATATACTTAATAAAATAAGGTATTATAAGAAGCGCGCAAACCTGCTTGAAAAGGGTAAAATGAAGAAGCATGAAAGCATCATCCTTTGCAGACAGTACTGCAAAAAGCAGAAATAGCGATGTTACGGTTAGAAACTGCGCAAAACGACGGTAAACGACGCCCTTAGATGCAAAAAGCAGATAAGAAAAAAGCCAGAAGAATCCGGCTATGCAAGGTATCAGCAGAAAAATGGACTGAATGTTCATCAATAATTATTTGGCTGTTGATTATGCCGCAAAATTAGTAAAAAATTATTGGGGAAGCGGCATATCAACAGCAAAATAATTCAGAAAATTTTTTCAGAACGACTAATTCAAAATTTTACAATACTTATAATCAGATATTTAAATATTAAATAGATTGCGTCTTATGCTTAAGCCACTCTTTCTCGTCAGGCGTCAGATAAGGAGACAGTTCTTCAAATACCGTACGGTTAAAATTATTCAGCCATTCGGTTTCACGTCTGTCCATCAGGGGCAGAATTAGCGGAGCGGTATCGAGATATGTTCTGGTGAGAGTCTCAAATCCCAGCCATCTCCCGAATTCGTTCTCACCCATACTACTGCAGAGAATCATATTCTCATGGCGGATTCCATGATTACCCTCGCGGTATATGCCGGGCTCATCCGAAGTAATCATACCCGGCAACATAGGCTGATCCTTGAGGTTCTGACGTATGGACTGCGGTCCTTCATGCACAGAAAGCACATTACCCACTCCATGACCGGTTCCGTGACCGAAATTGCGCATAGCCTGCCAGAGCGGACGTCTGGCAATGGCATCGATACGGCAACCCGGAGTACCTTCGGGGAATATCGCCATGGCAAGGTCAATCATAGCCATCATGTCCAGCGTATAATCCTCACGCTCCAGATCGGTCAAAGGTCCCATCGGCACGGTTCGTGTTATGTCGGTAGTTCCGTATTTATAGTGGGCACCGCTGTCATTCAGATAGAGTCCGTGCGGTTCAATGACAGCATCCTTTCCTCTGACCGTAGAATAATGCGGCAAGGCGGCATTCTTACCGTATGCTGATATGGTCTCAAAACTCTCGTCCAGAAAATCAGGCATTGCCGCCCGCAGTTCATGCAGTTTGTCCGATGCATCCGACTCCGTTATCTTACAGCCCGACGATACAGATTCCTCAAGCCACTTGAAGAAACGAGTCTGAACTATTCCGTCCTGAATATATGCTTTACGGAATCCGTCAATCTCGGTCTCATTCTTCACAGCCTTGGCCAGTTCAACAGGCGAGCTGCCCTCAACAATATTCTCCTTTCCGAACGATTCGGCAACAGCCTTGCCCGTCTCGTAATTGAGCGACCCCGAGTCAATGAGTATCTTTCCGTCCGCTCTGAAGCATTTAATATAATCACCCACCTCCGCGTAAGGATGCAGGGTTACATTGTCTTCCTTGAGTCTGATACGCGTCTTATCTTCAAATTTTGAAACGTCAGCGAACAGATCCACGCATTCGGGACCGACAAGGGCGAAGGATATGACGAACGGACAGTACTCCACGTCATTTGAACGGATATTGAGCAACCATGCTATCTGGTCCAGACAGTTAAGGAACATATAACCGCAGCCCGAGCCGGCCAGTTCACCGCGCAGCCATGTCAGTTTGTCCTTCACGCTGCGTCCGGCAAACTTGTCCTCATGAATCCAGACCTTATCCTGGGGAAGCAGAGGACGGTCCAGCCACAAAGCCTCAAGGTAATCAGGCTTGGAAACAACCCGTGCACCCTTACCGGCTATGGCGTTTTCAAGCTGAACAGCCTCGCCCATGCTCATGCAAAGTCCGTCAATACCCACCTTGCCTGCAGAGGGAACGTTCTGCTCAATCCACCGTATCCAGTCCTTATCCTCGACCGATACCATCTTGTGCAACTCTATGCCGCTGCCCTCCAACTCCCGGGCAGCCTGAATCCAGTATCTGCTGTCAGTCCACAGGCCTGCATGGTCTTTTGTAACCACAACCACACCTGCAGATCCGGTAAAACCGCTTATAAACTCACGCTGGCACCAGCGTTTGGGAGTATACTCACTGTTATGGGGATCCTCGCCCACAGTCACGGCAACATCCCATCCCCACTCCGCCATCTTATGACGAAGAGCCTCTATTCTGTCTTTAATCATATATTATCCCAGGAAGCCCTGCTCCAACATAGCCTGAGCTACTTTCATGAAACCGGCAATGTTGGCGCCCTTCATATAATTCACATAGCCGTCAGGCTCGGTACCGTACTTGACGCACTGCTCATGAATATCACTCATGATGGTATGCAGACGTGCGTCAACCTCCTCGGCCGTCCACGAGATATGCATTGCGTTCTGAGTCATCTCAAGGCCCGATGTGGCCACACCGCCGGCATTTACAGCCTTACCCGGTCCGTAGAGCACTCGGGCTGCGATGAATGCGTCAATCGCCTCAGGGGTGCAACCCATATTTGAAACCTCGGCCACATACTTTACGCCGTTCTTTATCAGCATCGCGGCATCGTCGCCGTTCAGTTCGTTCTGGGTTGCGCAGGGCATAGCAATATCCACCTTGCACTCCCAAGGTTTGTGTCCCGCAAAGAACTCTGCACCGAACTTCTTTGCATACGGCTCAATCACATCATTGTTGGTAGCACGCAACTGGAGCATGTATGCAATCTTCTCGTCGTTCAGACCCTCCTTGTCATATACGTAGCCGTCAGGTCCCGACAGGGTAACCACCTTGGCACCCAGCTGGGTAGCCTTCTTGGCAGCGCCCCATGCCACATTGCCGAATCCGCTTATTGCAATGGTCTTGCCATCAAGCGAATCGCCCTTATCGGCCAGCATCTGGCGCAGGAAATAGAGAGCGCCGAATCCGGTAGCCTCGGGACGTATCTTGGAACCGCCAAAGGTCAACCCCTTGCCCGTCAGCACGCCCGTATTCTCGCGCGCGAGCTTTTTATACATACCATACAGATAGCCTATCTCACGGGCGCCCACGCCTATATCGCCTGCCGGGACATCGGTATCGGGGCCGATGTTGCGCCATAGTTCCAACATAAAGCTGTGGCAGAAACGCTCAATCTCGGCAGCCGAGCGTCCGCGGGCCGAGAAGTCAGACCCTCCCTTGCCGCCGCCCATGGGCAACGTGGTCAGAGCGTTCTTGAACGTCTGCTCAAATCCCAGGAACTTAAGGATTGATAGGTTGACCGATGAGTGGAACCTGAGTCCGCCCTTGTACGGTCCTATCGCGTTGTTGAACTGCACACGGTAGCCGGTATTGACATGAATCTGGCCGTTATCATCGGTCCATGGCACCTTGAAGGTAAATATACGGTCGGGCTCGACCATGCGTTCCACAATCTTGGCGTCCTCGAACTCGGGATGTTGGTTATAGATAGGTTCAACACTTATCAGCACTTCACGCACTGCCTGAAGATACTCTTTCTCACCCGGGTGCCTGCGCTCCAGGTCAGCCATAATGTTGTTTATGTTCATATCAGTTGCATTAATTGGTTTGTCTTAATCACAAATATAAGGTTATTCTGCAATATGTTGTTCACCGCCAATGCATATTAATTCGATAATATTTCATTTTCACAGCTAATAACCTGTTTATTCCGAGCCATTTGTTAAATAAGTCATATGAGTTGGCTACTTTTGCAGCATGAAAAGAACCAGCATCATATTTGTCTGTCACGGCAACATCTGCCGCTCCCCCATGGCAGAATTCATCTTCAAGGATAAAATCCGCTCACGGGGCTTAAATGAGCAGTTTTACGTAGAATCGGCCGCCGTATCGACCGAGGAGATAGGCAACCCCATCTACCCGCCCGCCAAGCGCTGTCTCAATGCACACGGCATACCGTTTGACACCTCCAAGACCGCACGCCAGATAACCCGCGCCGATTACGACCGTTTTGACCTGATAATCTGCATGGACCGCATGAACCTGCGCTGGCTCAAATACATCATCCCCAACGATCCTGCCGGTAAAGTCCGCCTTATGATGTCCTACGCCGGCCAGGACCGTGACGTAGCCGACCCCTGGTACACAGGTGATTTCGAGACCACCTACCGGGACCTGGACCTTGCAACCGAAGCGCTGCTAAAATGACACAAGATCGTAGCGGAGAATGCGGTCGGTTGAGAAGTCCACAACGTAGAGAAGCTGATTCTTCTCATCGTACGTCATTCGGCTCACGTGATTATCCAGTCTTACTGACCTGAGGAAATTGCCGTCCCAGTCAAAGATATCGTGGCTCATTTAATATTTCATCATCGATAACCACCGGATTATAGTACTCGAATCGGCGGTTTATATCATTGTCAAGAAACAGATTCCTTATAGCGATTGTAATCCTATTCCTAATCCCTGTGTTTTCATCACGGCGTTCTACAATGTTCATGCTTCTATAATCATTCTGCACTGCAATGACTGCACTCTGAGCCTCCAGTGATCTCTGCAGATCAATCGCCTTAACGCCAATCATACGGTCCTGCAACGGTATAACCGCGTCGCCACGGGCATCCCTGAGAATCTGGGTCGAAAACCACGCAGGCGCTGAAGTAAACTCGTTTCTGGCCCTACCCCTATTGCAGAACCGGCCCTTAAGTTCCAGTTCATCAGAATACACATAAAACATATTGTTTTCCTGGCCCGATAACACCAGCAGGAAAGAATCACAAACGGCTATAAATCGTATATCCAAAGGCCAATCGGCACCCACCTCAGTACCATGGAGAGTGACATCGGACTTATTGACAAAATCAACCTCTTTCACGTCAAGAAGTAGACTTGATTTCTCCTTAACGCAAGACAGCACAAAAAGCACCGCCACAAGGAGTAATGCAAACTTTTTCATTGTTTCTCTTTCTTTTTACGTTCATTGAACCAGTAAACGCTTATTACGACATAAGGAATCGCAAACAACAGGAGCACCTTCCATTTCAGAGCCTTGTCCGGAATGGCGGTAGTAAGAACAACACAGATAATGGTGAACACACCGCTCAGGACTGCTGACAACGTGCTTGCTTTCATTTGAATGGACTATTGTAGTAATTAGGTCCTACAAATGAACACAATAATTTGTATTATGCCATTGAGAATGGTCTAAATAATTGTTATAAAGTTTGGTAGTTTAATTAAATGGGTGCCACGCAGGCCCACCCGAACTTACGGGCAATCTCGTCTAACAGTTTGCGGTCACTCAGGGGAATCGTGACTGGAATTGTCTCAGTTGTTCTTTCACAATTAGAAGAATCCATGGCCGATGTAATCTCCACTCCAAGTACGGCCGATATCTCCTGCAATGAATCAATGGTGAAATTATGGGTTCCGCTAAGCCATTTGGTTATTTCCGAAGGGCTCTTACCCATTTTACGCGCAAATTGACTCTTGTTCAGGCCGGCAGCCTTCATAGCATCGGCAATTCTTGCCGCAGTACGCATCTTAGCCGCAACCTTATCAAAAATAGGGCTGCTCTCCTTATCCAGTTTCTGTAAAATATCCGATTTCATATCAATCCTATTTTTAATCTTCAACCTCGATAATCAAATCTCCTTCAATTGATTTTTCAATTGGTTTTTCACTTTTAATAGAAATATGTACAAACAAAGGATACTATTATCAATTGCAAAGATATTAATTTGCCATTACATAGCAACAAAACGAGATAGAAAAATTCTACTTTAAGTAAAAAATGATACCATTGGGGTCAGACCCCAATTGCACGTTTTAAATCTGCGACATCTCGCGCCCCAACCTGCGGATAGCCTCAAGAATCTGGTCGGCGCGCTGCTGTGAGGGCTTTTTGATTCCGTAGATGTAACGGGAAAGCAGGCTCTTGTTGATGCCTATATATCTAGCCACTTCCGATACGTTCAGTTGCGGGAATCGGCGGAAAACATCAGCAATCAGATTATCAGGATTGGGCTCCTCGGTATTATAAAAACTGCTTATGTGGATGTCCTCATCAATCTCCTCCCAGCGGATATCCTCCCCATCAAGGCCGATGACATATCCCTCGCGTTGCTCCGGTGTCGCCTCAAGCAAAAGCGGAAACGCCTCCAGCGGGCGGCTGTAGGTATTGCCCTTGTCGGTCAGAATGTAGATTCTGCCTTCAGCAAACCAGAGTTTTGCTATGGCTTCCTTCATTCAGTCCTCATCAAAATACTCTATCCATGCCTTCTTTATATCTGTATTGTAGGCATAGATATTAGTTTTTACATGACAAATGTAGGTATAATTTTTTATACCTGCAACCAATAGCGGTACTTTTTTTTAGATATGTGTAATTGGAGTCAGGCCCAAACAAGTGACACAGGGAACTGATTCTTCTGTGTCACTTGTTTACACCGGTATGTCTGGTAATCCTGAAGGTGCAGCGGTCAGCCCCTCGGAGTATGGTGTTCACAATCCGGACATCGAACCGGCTGGTTGGTTCAAGCTGGGAGAGTATGTAGAGAATACTCTGACGGGAGCACTCGCACTGCTCGGGATTGGTTCTAAGTCCACACTTCACCTTGGGGCATGAACATTCCAGATAACTCAGTTCATATTCCAGGCCGGGCGTGATGACCCTACCCTGATAGGAACGGCTGTTGTATCCTTCGGAGTAGATCCTGTCAAAATCGCCGGTATACTTGGCGTAGATTTCCTTGTGCAACGGGAGGACACAATCCTTGACGCACTCTATAGCTTCTTCTTTATAACTCATATTAGAGAACACTTCATTATTGCTTCTTCGGCATCATCGGATATTACCTTAAAGCCGGCTTTCTGGTACATTTTCATAGCGTAGTTGGCCTTCTGGACTGACAGGGAGACGCTCTTGTATCCATCGGCCTTGGGATATAGTTCCAGGGCATTTTCTTTTTTCATGCTGCTAGTGTGACATTTTTTGTAAGCAGCTGTATTATCAAGATGTAATAGCATTGTAATATAAATCCAATCTTTATTTAGAAAATAGTCTGTAATTTTCACCCTGAAATACAGAAGAATCATGAAGATACTTATTGTGGATGATGAGCAGGATATCTGTGAGATACTGCAATATAACCTTGAGAATGAAGGTTTTGAGGTGGTTACTGCCAATTCAGCTGAGGAGGCGTTAAAACTACCTCTACAAGATTATTCACTCATCCTGCTGGATGTTATGATGGGAGAAATGTCTGGGTACCAGATGGCGCACATACTCAAGAACGATCCTGCTACAGCACAGATTCCCATTATCTTCATTACGGCGCTTGACAGTGAGGATAATCTGGTAAAGGGACTTAATATAGGTGCTGATGACTATATTGCCAAGCCACTGGGTATGAAAGAAGTGAAAGCCAGGGTCAAGGCTGTGCTCAGACGTACCCAATTGAAGCCAACTGTTTCAGCTGCTATAGATAATTATATTGCATATGAAGGGATTACGGTTGATTTGAGTGCCAAATCTGTTATATGCGACGGAAAGGAACTGGAACTGACCAAACTGGAATATGAATTATTGTCTTTCTTTCTCCAACATCCCAACACGGTGTTTTCCAGAGAAGACTTATTGAAGTATTGTTGGCCACATGATGTTCAGGTGCTTGATCGTACGGTTGACGTGAACATTACCAGATTACGTAAGAAGATAGGCCAATATGGTAAACTGATAAAAACACGTGTGGGATATGGCTACTGCTTTGAAAAGTAAATCTTTTCAGCGTAATTTACTGCTGAGCATAGGCGGTGTGTTCCTGCTCTATGCCATATGTTTTAGCGTATATCAGTATAAGCGTGAAAAGGAGTATAAAATAGATATTCTCCATTCACGACTGCAGATGTACAACTATGAGATGGTGCAGACTATCGGTAAGGATAGTATGGACAGTACCCAACTCTATCGCGATTATGTTTTGCATCATCAGATGGAGGGGCTTAGAGTATCTGTGATAGATAAGGAAGGACGGGTAATCTTTGACAGCTATGATACTGATGTGGAAGCATTGGGAAACCATCTGCAGAGAACTGAGATCCAGAAAGCTTTGCGGGATGGCAGCGGCTATGATATCAAACGAGTGTCAGAGTCTACCCACGAGACCTTCTTCTATTCTGCAACCCGTTTCGGTGATGTGATTGTACGTGCTGCCGTACCTTATTCGGCAGAACTGACCCGTTTTTTGCAGGCTGACAATACTTATATTTATTATTCTGGCTTTCTCACCCTCTTGCTGGGTATAGTTCTCTACTATATCACTCACCGTATCAGCCGACACATTGGTTACCTACGTGAATTTGCCGTGAAGGCCGAGGACGGTCAGGAACTTGACCACGAACTGGAGCGCCAACTGCCGGATGACGAATTGGGTGATATCAGCCACACTATCATCATGTTGTACTGGAAACTACGTCATTCTGAGGAAGATAAAGTGCGTATCAAGCGTCAACTTACCCAGAATGCCGCTCATGAATTGAAGACACCTGCTGCCAGCATTCATGGTTATCTGGAGAGCATCATTGACAATCCAGATATGCCAAATACTAAGAAACAGCATTTTCTGGAACGCTGTTATGCCCAAAGTGAACGCATGAACAAGCTTCTGTTGGATATGAGTGTCCTTACTAAACTGGACGAGATTGATGATGGCTCAACAAATGCCAGGCAGGAGTATCGTCAAGTTGACGTCTTGCAGGTTATCACAAATGTGATAGATGACACAGCCTTGCAATTACAAGACAAAGGTATAGAACTAAAACTCCAATTACCGCAAATTATAGAGGTACAGGGTGATCCGAGCCTGCTATACAGCATTTTCCGTAATCTGATAGACAATAGTATCGTCTATGCATACGGGGCCACACAGTTTGTCATTGACTGCCGGGAGATAGAAATAGAAGGACGCCACTTCTATGAATTTAATGTGAGCGACAATGGTCAAGGCGTGGAGGTACAGCACCGTGAGCACCTGTTTGAACGTTTCTACCGCGTGGATAAGGGACGGTCACGCAAATTGGGCGGCACGGGTCTGGGACTTGCCATAGTCAAGAATGCTGTAGTGGCTCATGGCGGACAGGCTGAAGCACTTGCTACTCCCGGCGGTGGACTCACCATCAGGTTTACCCTGGCCAGGTTTTAGGCCTGTATGTTGATGGGACCGTCACCAAAGTCGTTGTTAAAGCCCTTGCCGGCCTGTACAACGTTCATCACGTAATCACCAAGTTTCTCGCACTCACAGATGAAATCATTGTAAAACACACCGAGCTGATAATTGTAAAGACCGGCATTCACGTCATGCAGATTCTGGTTCTTTAGCTGTGTGCGGTAGTTATTGATTTCATGTTCGATGTTAAGCGATACTTTTATACCATTATTTGTGGATGGTTGGTCTATGCGATTAAGCATCTCGGTCAGAGCTGAATCTACCAGTTGCAGCATCGTCTTCATGTGCTGCATCTGATCGGCAGTAAAGCTCTCCTGACAGTTCATACGATGGCGATTCAGAGTACGACCCAGATTATAAACCGAGTCTCCGATAGACTCTAACTCCGAGATTTGGCGGAGCATCTTCTGTATCTGAGCTTTTGACGCATCCGACAGGCGTCCTTGACTTACCTTGTTCAGATAGCCTGCAATCTCCATCTCCATCGAGTCGGTGATGTTCTCATATTTCTCAATACGGGCAAATACTTTATTGAACTCTGTTTCATCCTGAGTCTGCAACAGCGTGGGCACAAAACCTGCCATCCGCTGGCAGCGCTCAGCGAAACTGCGAATCTCCTTCTGAGCCTCCATGATGCTGAGCTCGGCTGTAGAGAGCAGACCACCACTGATAAAGCGCAGGCGATAGTCTTCATCCTGGGCTTTCATAGGCAGCACGCGGCACACAAGCATCTCTATCTGTTTGACAAAACCTATCAGCAATAGCGTGTTGATGATGTTGAATGCGGTGTGGAAGGCAGAGAGTTTGAAGAGGTCATTGCCTCCTCCCATTAAGTTCTCCACCACCCAACTGACTGCATCACAAGCGGGATAGAACACGATGAGGAACACCACTACACCAAATACGTTAAAGAACATGTGGGCCAGTGCGGCACGACGTGCCTGTGTGTTGGCCGTAAGCGAGGCCATAAATGCCGTGATGGTAGTACCGATGTTTTGTCCCATGGCCAGTGCGGCGGCTTGCTCGAATCCGAATCCAGGGATGTTCATACCAAATAGCATCAGTGTTATGGCCATAGTAGCAGCCGATGCCTGCACGATCATCGTTACCAGCGCACCCACAATCACAAAGAGAATGATGGTTAAGAACGAATCCTGTGGCACGTGAGACAGCATCCCCGCCACCATATCACCGATGTTCATCGCTGTTGCTGCTTCCTGTAGGAATGACAAGCCCATAAAGAGAAAAGAGAAACCGAATATAAACTCACCGATACTCTTGCTGTTTCCTTTTTTACTGAATATCAATGGCATGCCAACAGCCAGTAAAGGGATTGCAAAGGCTGCGATGTTCACCTTAAAGCCAACAGCTGAAATAATCCATGCAGTAACTGTTGTTCCGATGTTTGCACCCATGATGACGCCTATAGACTGTGCGAGCGTCATTAATCCGGCATTTACAAAGCTTACAACCATCACTGTCGTGGCACTGGACGATTGGATGAGTGCCGTGATAAGAATACCTGTCAGAACTCCCATCACGCGGTTTTTGGTCATAGCCGCTACAATACTGCGAAGCCGGTCGCCTGCAAATTTCTCCAGTCCCTCCGACATTGTCTTCATTCCGAACAGGAACAATGCCAGCGAGCCCACAAGCGAGAACATGTTTATAATCATTTCAAACTGCCGTTTTAAAAACTTGCCACAAAGAGATTACAATCTTATTACGCTGCTGTTTCGGCGGTATTACAATCTGATTACAGACGGTCATGTAACAGATCTATCACACTAATGAAATTTTATTGTAACAAGCTCGGTTTTCATTTGTAACGTCAATCACAAACGGTTGGCTAAATCATTATGGATAAGGAAAAAGCAGAAAGAATTCAGAGAATCATTGAATGGGTGAGAATAGTCATCCTCGTGTTGTTACTCACATTTGTTACCATTGTATTATCATAACTGCCCAATGAATATTTTATATCTGGGAATAGTAATATTCCTTATTGTGCTTGCGGTGTTCGACTTGGTGGTTGGTGTAAGCAATGACGCAGTAAACTTTTTGAATTCTGCCATCGGAGCCAAGGTGGCAAGATTCAGAACAGTGGTGGCGATAGCAGCTGTTGGCGTGTTCGTTGGCGCTTCCCTGAGTAATGGTATGATGGACGTGGCCCGACACGGTATCATGACGCCGCAGTATTTCTCGTTCTACGAAGTGATGTGTGTATTCCTGGCTGTAATGGTTACCGATGTGTTACTGCTCGATGTGTTCAATACGCTCGGTATGCCTACATCCACCACTGTCTCGATGGTATTTGAACTGCTGGGCGGAGCCTTTGCCATAGCCGTTTTAAAGATACTCCGTGGGGCAACAGCAGCTGATGGTACATTACTCTCATTAGGCGATCTGCTCAACACGGAAAAAGCCATTTCGGTCATCCTGGGCATATTCCTGAGCGTTGCCATTGCGTTTGTCCTGGGCATGTTTGTGCAGTGGGTGGCACGTATCGTTTTCACTTTTACCTATCGTGTGAACGGTAGAACGACAGATCATTCGGGCAATATGGGAAGTCTGGTTGCATCATCGTTAAAGATTGGTATCTTTGGTGGATTGTCTGTGACGGTCATTGTCTGGTTCCTGCTTATCAACGGATTGAAAAACAGCAGTTTAATGACGCCGGAGTTGAAAGAAACGGTAAGCCGGAATACGTGGCTGATCATTTGTGGAGGCACAGCCGTTTTCTCTGTGATATTGACTCTGCTGAGCGCCATGAAACTGCCCGTACTCAAGTTTGTAGTACTGTTGGGCACATTCGCTCTGGCAATGGCATTTGCAGGCAATGACCTGGTGAACTTTGTGGGTGTGCCACTGACAGGTTTGGAGGCTTTTCAGGACTACATGGCTAACGGCAATGGTGAATCGCAGGACTATATGATGAGCACGCTGATGAATAGTGCACATACTCCCCCGCTCTATCTCATCATAGCAGGTGTAGTAATGGTGCTGGCGCTGGTTTTCTCCAAGAAGGCGCAAAATGTGGTGAAGACATCGGTTGACCTCTCGCGACAGGATGAAGGTGACGAGATGTTCGGTTCGAGTCGTGTGGCACGTACCTTGGTCCGCACGACGAGAGGCATAGCCAACGGCCTGACGGCGTTAGTGCCTGATGGTATGACGCGATGGGTTGACTCACGCTTTAATGCCGATGCAGCCGTGCTTAAACGGGGAGCCGCATTCGATGAGATTCGTGCAGCGGTCAATCTGGTACTAGCTGGGGCACTGGTGGCATTGGGTACATCATTCAAACTGCCGCTATCCACCACCTATGTAACTTTCATGGTGGCCATGGGTGCTTCACTGGCAGACCGGGCATGGGGCCGCGAAAGCGCTGTGTTCCGTATCACTGGCGTGCTGTCTGTCATAGGTGGTTGGTTTATCACGGCTGGTGTGGCGTTCATATTGTGTTTTCTCGTCTGCATCGCCCTATTCTATGGATCGTTTGTGGCAATGGCCGCCGCCATCGCAATAGCCTTCTTCCTGCTTATCCGTAGCCACCTGCACTATGGAAACAGAAACAAGACCAGTGAGGCCGACAATTTGTTTAACCGCATTGTCCGTAGTAGCGATAAGGCAGAATGTTGGGGACTGCTTAGACAGCACGTGGCGCTAACCATCACGGACCAACTGCAATTGGTGGCAGAAACCTATAAATCTCTGACCGATGCTTTCTTTTATGAGGACTACCGCACGCTAAAGCATACCACAGCGATGATAGAAAACCAACGCATGGATATCAAACGTGAGCGACGCAAACAGATTATAGCCCTACGGCGGATAGATACTGTGCTGAGTATAGAGAGGGGCACATGGTATTTCCTGACCATCAACTCACTGGCGCAAATGGTATATTGTTTGAAGCGTATGGGCGAGCCATGCTTGGAACATGTAGGCAATAACTTTAGTCCGGTGCCAGGCAAATATATCCAAGAGTTCATACAGATTCGCAATGAGATATTGCAACTCATCAACCGGGCCTGCCATGCCGAAACAATGGCGTTGATACGCAGTGATGCTGATAAACTGCAATCACAGCTTTCCGATTATCGACTGTCTGTCATCCAGGACATTCAAGTCAAGCAACTTAATATTGAGAGCATGACTGTATTCCTGAATCTGATCCAGGAGTCACAACAGCTTCTCAGTGCTTTGCGCCATACAGTGCGGGGTGCAAACAAGTTTGATGAGTAATAGATCGAACAAGAACTACAACGGCAAACTAATGAACACTATAAGAAAGAAATATGAGTATATTTAATCTGTTTACAAATTGTAAAAAAACTGCCATTGCCAGCCATGGGCAATGCATCACAGATGCTGACGAGATTGAAAAGTCTCGTTCCGTCTCCTTTTATGAAGAAGATGAGGATTGGGACGATGATGATGATGACGACGACGAATAAGAAAAAGAAAACAAAAATGGAAAACAAAACTAAAAGTATTGTAATTGCGACGCTCCTCCTCATGATGCCCACCATCAGTTTTGCCGGTATAGTGAAAGGCAAAATTACAGAGCAAGGTACCAACGAGCCACTTACGGGTGCAACTATCGTAGCGAGTGACGGACAAGGAACCTCCGCTGACGTTGAAGGAAACTACTCATTGAAATTAAAGAATGGCACCTATACGCTGACTGTGCGATTCCTTGGTTTCAAGACCATGACAAAAGAAGATGTGAAGGTAACAGGTAATGACGTAGTAGTAGATTTCGAACTTGAGCCCGACAACACCACGCTCGGCGAGGTAACAATCAGTTCAACGCTGCACCACAACACCGATGCATCTGCCACTCGAGAGCAGCAGGAGGCACACGTCACGATGACAAGCGTGAGCGAGCAGCACATCAAGCGGACACAGGACAAGGATGCAGGTGAGGTGATACGACGCATACCTGGCGTGAGCATCATCGACGAGAAGTTCGTGATGGTGCGAGGACTCTCACAACGATATAATAATGTGTGGCTGAATGGTGCCGCCGTACCTTCGAGCGAAGCCGACCAACGCGCGTTCTCGTTTGACATCATCCCCTCATCACAACTTGAAAATATGATGGTGGTGAAGTCGTCCGCGCCCGAATATCCAGCAGACTTCTCGGGAGGATTCATCCTGGTCAACACGAAGGATGTACCGAGCGAGAACAAGACGGAAGTGTCGTTGGGTACATCGTGGAACACGTCGTCTCATTTCCGCACATTCCTCTCTGCCAAGAAAGACGACTGGCATACACAATCAGCTTCTCCTGTGGGAGACATCAGCGCTTCGGCAAGCACAGCACAACGATGGTGCTCAGAGGAAGGGCAGACATGGGCACTCGTGGCCAGCGCCAATTTCACCCAGCAATACCGCACGCTGCGCGACATGGAAAACAATCTTTTTGGTGCTTACGACGTGACACACAATCGCTCCAACTACCTGCGCCAGATGACTGACCTGCAGCACAACCTAAACCGCCGCTTTGGCGCCTTGCTCAACCTTACCTACCTCTCTGCCTCTGGGCGCGACCGATTCGAATTGAAACAGATTCTCAATCACCTGGGTAAGGATCGCTACACGGATCGTGACGGTTTTGATGCGCAGGCCGACCACGTGCGCCAGGCAGAGTATTACCGCCAGCGAAGACTCACCTATAATGTTCAGTTGGAAGGCAAGCACACACCATCTGAAGCAGACAAACTTGACTGGAGTCTTGGCTATGCGTACGCCAATCGCCATCTGCCCAACCGTAGGCGATACAGCATGATGGAAGAGGAAGACCGTTTCGTGATAGACAACCTTAACGACTTTAATCGGGAAACGTCCCAACTGGATGAGCACATTTTTTCGGCGGCTGCCAACTGGAAACACGAGTTTGCTTTCGGTTCGTTCACGCCCTCCCTCTTTGCCGGTGCCTATGCCGAGCATCGTCGCAGAACTTATGAGACGCGTCAATGGACGTTGCAGTATGAGGGTGGCCAGTTGCCCAGGTCACTTAATGGTTGGGATACGGAGACAGGTCTGCCAATGATCTTGACCATGGACAATGGTGCGACAGGCTCGCCGACCAATACGAATGGCATCAGTTGGCACGAGCTCATCGACTGGAGCAACAACTATTCTGCCCGAAGCACACAGGGCAGCGGCTATGTGAGCGTGAAACTTCCCATCCGAAGGTTTGATATATATGGTGGTGCAAGATTTGAGCATGTACGTATGGAACTCATCTCCAACACCCGTCGTCAGGAGCCATCGCCTCTCTCTACGTTCTATGACTACAACGACCTCTTTGCTTCGCTCAATCTTGCCTACCACCTTACCGATAAGCAGCAGGTGCGTCTGGCATACGGCCGCACGACCAATCGCCCTGAGTTTCGCGAACTCTCATCCAGTGTCTATTACGACTTCGACCTTGCCAGCAACGTGCAGGGTAATCACAATCTGCTACCCACGTATATTAACAACTTCGACCTTGGTTGGGAATGGTATCCTCATGCGGGCGAGGTGGTAAGTCTCTCACTCTTCTATAAGCACTTCCGCAACCCTATAGAGTGGACCTATACCGTGGCAGGTGGCACCGACCTCGTATATTCCTATCTCAATGCTGAGGGAGCCGACAACTATGGCATCGAACTCGACATTCGTAAACAGCTGGACTTCATGCGTCTGCCGTTCCTCTCTCTCTCACTCAACGCCTCATGGATCAAGAGCAACGTCACTTTCCCTGAGGGAAGCAAGGAGGAATCGCGCCCGATGCAAGGACAGTCGCCCTACTTGGTCAATGTGGGTCTTTTCTTCAACAGCAACCAAATTCCCGGCAAATCAGAGCAGATGCAGGGATGGACGGCTTCCTTACTCTACAACGTGATTGGCAAGCGCCTGAATGGTGTAGGACGTAGCGTGGGAACCGGTAACACCGAGGTACGTGTCCCCGACAGTTACGAAATGCCTCGCCATCAGCTCGACTTCAACATTGCCAAGCGCATCGGTCACTTCGATCTTCGTCTCTCCATTCGTGATCTTCTGGCACATAAGGTTCTGCTCAAGCAGTTTGAAAAGACCCCACAAGGAGAAATCGAACAGATTACGCGCTCTTATTGCCCTGGACGGACCATACAATTATCTGCAAGCTTCCAGTTCTAAAAATCTTGCAGCATTACAATCTGGTTACGAAACAGATTCGTAGTATGGTTATAACAAGATAGAAACATAATGTGAATACGTTTGCAACGTAACTCGGAAAGGCCGAGTTGCATGATGTAATAACAAACAATAAAAACAATGAAGAAGAAAGTTTTTCTTTCGGTGGCAATGATGACCACTACGCTGGCAATGACCATGGTGTCATGCAGCAAAGACGATGTCGTGAACAATAGTAATGAGACACAAACTGGCTATGTATGGGGCATGGATGGTAGTATCAAGACATGCGACCACCTCACTTTTACAGCAGACAGCAAGGATGATGCTAATGGAACCATAATCGGTAATGGTGATAAGGAATTTATCTTTACAGGAAAGCAGACGCTGAAGAAAGGTGTCTATCTGATGAAGGGATGGATATACGTGGCTGATGGTGCCGAACTAACTATCGAACCAGGCACTGTGATCAAAGGCGAGAAGGCTTCTGCCGCTTCGCTTATCGTGGAGCCAGGTGGCAAACTCTACGCCAAGGGTACAGAGTCAGCTCCTATCGTCTTTACCTCAGCAGAGGCAAAGGGCAACCGTAAGCCTGGCGACTGGGGAGGATTAATCATCTGCGGACGTGGTACAAATAATAAAGGTGTGCTCGGTCAGCAGATTGAGGGTGGTCCTCGCACGAAACACGGTGGCAACAATGCCAATGACAACAGCGGTGTACTCTCATACGTTCGTATAGAATTTGCAGGTTATCCTTTCCAGAAGGATAAGGAAATCAACGGTTTGACGTTGGGTAGCGTAGGTGCTGGCACACAGATTGACCACGTACAGATTAGCTACACCAACGATGACTCCTTCGAGTGGTTTGGTGGAAATGTCAACTGCCGCTACCTTGTTGCCTACAATGGTTGGGATGATGAGTTTGATACGGATAATGGCTACAACGGTAAGGTACAGTATGCGCTCTCCATCCGCAATCCTCGCATTGCCGACACCTCGCAGTCAAATGGTTTTGAGAGCGATAACGATGCCGACGGTTCACTCACCGAGCCTTTTACCTCTGCCGTATTCTCCAACGTGACCTTCATTGGCCCAATGGGACGTGATGGCTTTGAAAATACGCCCGATTATATTAACGGTGGCAACATCTTCCCACAGAATGGTTCTGCCCTCGGCAAGTTCCAGAGTGCCATGCAAATTCGTCGCAGCAGCCGACTGGCGTGCTTCAACTCCGTGGCTGTCGGCTATCCTGTAGGCTTGATAGTGGATGCAGAAAAGGGTAACACACAGGAGATGGCAAAGGCTGGCAACCTGAAGTTACAGAACATCTTCTTTGCCGGCATGGGCGTGACGGGTAGCGATGCTAACAAGCGCTACGAGGACAATCTCTACGATGCTGTGCAGAAGAGCGTGATCGACGCCGGTCAAGAGTCCTACAGCAGTACCTTCTTCAAGTCGCAGACGGGCAACAAGGTATTCCAGAGTACTGCCGACTTGGAGCTTACCTCGGGCATTTATTCCGGCGTTCAGTACCTTCCACAGAGCGGTTCGCCATTGCTCGGTGCTGCCAGCTTCACCGATGGTTTGCTCTCTTCATGGTTTGAGGAAGTCAGCTACATCGGCGCCTTCGGAAACAACGACAACTGGCTTCGCGGCTGGACAGAATTTGACCCACAGAATGCTGAGTACTAAACTGTTCAAAATATAATATCAGTAAGTTATACGTGTATGGTCTTTCCTTTATGGAAATGGCCATACACCTTTATCCATTTATATATGCTTGTGCAAAACAAATCACAAAAGGAAATCATACTTGAAGAAAAGATTCAGAAACTGGTTGCTGACATAGTGGAGCATTCCGACATTGACGACGATCTGCCTGTCCGCGTGATGAAACTGCTGCTGGAGAATGAAGAAATAAAGGCAATCCAGGATTATGCAAACACAGTGTCTATCTCTCGCCTAGGATTGAACGACCATGGCCCTGTTCATATGCGTACCGTATGTCGTAACGCACTGAAGATGCTTCGTATACTGCATGACGCAGGGGTGGAGACAAGCCTGGTAAGGGAACACTCTGGTAGCTTTGCCGATAGTGTCATTGCCGTAATGATTGCCGCATTCCTACATGATGCCGGTATGACTATCGGAAGGAAAGACCACGAACTCTACTCCGGTATTATCTCATATCAGATTATAACAGATGTCCTGCAGAAGATTCTTCCCGAGGATACGATGCGCAGAACCATCATCCGCTCAATGGCTATGGAAGGCATACTTGGACACATGGCTACGCATCCCATTCATTCCATTGAGGCTGGATTGATACTCATTGCCGACGGTTGTGACATGACCAAGGGGCGTGCCAGAATTGCTCTTGAAATCCCAACCAAACCCGCCGAAGGCGACATCCACAAATACTCAGCCAACTCCATCGAAAAGGTTCACATCACACAAGGAATAGAGCATCCTATAAAAATTGAAGTACTCATGAAGTCAGAGGTAGGTCTTTTTCAGGTAGAAGGTGTACTCATGCCTAAGATACAGACAAGTCCATCCAAGCACCTGGTGGAACTCTATGCCCGTGTAGAAGGACAAGAAGCAAAAAGGTATCTGTAGTTATTTCAATTCTGTTACAATTGCTGGTGTAGCCTACCTGTCACACGAATGAAATGCTTTTGTAACAAGCACCATTTGCCTTTGCAAAGTCAATCACTAACGGTTGGCTAAATAGTTTATGGATAAAGAAAAAGCAGAAAAAATTCAGAGAATCTTTAGTTGGGTGAGATTTGTCATCCTTGTATTGTTTCTCACAGAGACGACCATCGTGACACAGGGAAACGATACTATTGTGACATTTTAGATTTTGCAGTCTGCCTTATTTTTGTTATTTTTGTGAGAGTATGAGCGAATTTGACGAGTATATCAGACAGGGAGAGCCTGAGGCTAAAGTGAAGGCTCAAGCCTGGCAAACGGCCATCGGATTACAGGATGTTGATGGACTCAAGCCTTCGGCTTATCTGCTTGATACCGCAAAGCGTCATATTGAGGGTGATATAACAATTGAGCAGGTCAAGGGACTTATTGACACCTATTACAAGTCTAAAGAAGGCCGGTCGTTATCTGAAAAGGAACGCACAGAAGAGGCCGATAAAGTATCGGCCAGGACAACAGAACTGCTTGAAGAAATTTCCGCAATGCTTTAGTTAGAGCGAATTATACAAACAGGGAGAAAGGTGTTTCTCCGGATCTTACATACCTTGTGCAATTTTTGAGAAACCTTGTTCTGGGTGAGCAGAATGAACTTAGGAACCGTAATCTTCATATAAGCGCTCAAAGTGAAATGGAGAATGATTCAAAGTGCAATAATTGCACTTTGAATTGCACTTTGGAGGAATCGGCCCTGCTTCAATTCTTAAAAGAGAATCCCAAGGCTACTCAAGAAATGATAGCCAAAACCATTAACCGGTCTACGCGAACAGTTAAAACTATGACTGTGCGGCTCACAGAGAAAGGCTTCCTTGTCAGGAAAAATGGAAAGCGTGATGGTTGGTGGGAGGTCAAGTCTCTTTGACATTTGACATGACACAGGGAACTGATACTTCTGTTGAATATAAAAATAGTATCTTTGCCTTAGATGAACTTTGATTATAAAAAGGATATTGTTTATGAAAAGAACTATTCTGACAGTAGCCGCTACATTGATGATGGCTACATGTGTGATTGCCCAGGATATTCCTGCTGGCATGCGTATGGAACTTATCGAGAGTGAGGATGACAGCCGTGACCAGTACACCATCTTCAAGTACAAGGAGAAAAACGGAAATGAAGCCTATTATATGGGTGTGGGCAACAAGATTGAACTCTTGGGACTGGTGCGTGACGATATAACCGATATGTCCATATCACACATGGATGAGGTATGTTTACCTATGGGTAGCACCCGTCAGGAGGTGATTGATAATCTGGATTCTTACCTGGAGCTGCTGGGCAAGCCCGCCGGTACTACCGTTGAATTCCCGTGCAGGATAAACAACGGAGTTGGATTAGGCGATGAGTCCAAATCAACCTGCATAGTGACCAAGCGCTTCCTGCAGGGCAAGCGGCTCTGTTTCCACTTTACCAGCGGCAATCGCACCGCCGAGGCCGACCTTCGCAAATCATCAATCAAATCGATGAAGCTAAGCGTAAAACTGGATATCAAACTGCATCCTGATAAGGATTAATACAAAAGGGGACAGACCCCTTTTGTACTATTTTACCGGGAAGGTAAAGTAGGTATCGGGATAAGGTTCATCCTTGAGGGTGAAATGCCACCACTCTGAATCCAGCGGCTTGAACCCGTGACGCAGCATGGCATCACGCAGTATCATGCGGTTGGCGAACTGAACATCAGTGATGCCGCGGTAATCAGGATGGCTCTCTGTTCCGAACCAGTCAAAAGTACCGCCCATGTCCACCTCTTTCTCGGTTGTCATGTCAAAAAGGGTCAAATCAACTGTTGATCCGCGCGTGTGGCCTGACTTGGCCATTATGTAGTCAAGTTCAAACAGGCGGCTTTTATCTACATCGGGATAGAAGTAGCGCCGCATGGTGGTATCAGCCACATCGGCCGCCCATCGGACAAAATGGTCTACTGCACACTGCGGGCGGTAGGCATCATATATCTTGAGCCGATAACCGAGGCCGATGACATCGTCACTGACCGCCTTGAGGCTGTCGGCAGCCCTGCGTGTAAGCAAGGCGTTTGGAGCCAGATAACCGTCTATGCGGCTTCCAACAAAGTTATAGGTGCCGTAATAGCGTATTTCCAGAATAACATCAGGAACCACATCTGTAATGGCAACAAAGTCACTTGAGTCCTGCTCCTTAACTGTGTCGGCCGACTGTTCGCAGGCAGAAAGAGTTAAGCAGACTGCCATAAATAGTGCTAAGTACTTTCTCATATTCTTATTAGTCCTTTTATGATTCCAAATATACAAAAAAATAGTACAAAAGGGGTCTGTCCCCTTTTGTACTATTTTGTGATTCCGTTGGGATTAGTAACGGCGGTTTTAGATGGTTAGTGAATTTGGTTAGAAGTCTGATATATAGAGAGATAGCGACTATTGGGAGAGATTAAAAATTATTGGTGATTGAAAAAAGTGGTACAAAAGTGGTACACTGTTTAAATAATGATTATCTTTGTGCAGAGATACTTGTGACCTTGTTTTTACCTATTTTTAATTTAATTGTGTCCTTGATATGCCTTGCAAATTTCTCTTTGACAAAGACGGAACGGTTAAGATTCGCGTCAGAATTAAGCGTTTAATTGACGGTGTACCCCATGAAGTAGTTAACCAGAGGCAGCTCATTCCGCATCTTAAGATTACGGAGGCGGACTGGAACAAGTACCATGCCTATAGGAATGAGAATTTGCGGAAGGAGTTTCGGAAGGATAACGAATTATTTGATATGGGCCTTACGATGCTAGACGCTATAAGGTCCCGTGTCGATTTGGCTGGGTATGATCTTGATGCCCAGAAACTCCGTGATATTATTACTGAAGTGGTGAATGAAAAGGAGAATGAGGCGCTGAAGAAGATTGAGGAGGAGAAAAAACGGGAGGAGGAAGAGATGCAGGAGGAAAAGAAAAGGAAGAATAAAATGACGCTCACGAAGTTCATTGACCAGTATATTCAGGATGTGAAGGATGGAAAGAGGACTACTTTGGCGCATGGAAGGACGTTTGTGCAGGGGTCTCGCTTTCATTTGACAAACTCTCTGGGGCACTTCAAAGAGTTCATGAAGGATACTGGGATTACATACGACTTTCAGGATGTAGACCTGGATTGCTATGCCAAGTATAAGGCTTGGTTGATGGCTCAGGATATTAATAAGGATGATACGGATAAGAATCATGTTCCGGTTCATTATGCAGACAGCACTATTGGTGGCTTCATAAAGAAGTTGAAGTCTGTATTGCGTGCTGCGGATAGCCGCGGATATCCGGTGAATCCGGCTTACAGGAGCACAGAGTTCAAGGCGCAGCCTTCGGTGGAAGCGGATACCATCTACCTGACGCGTGAGGAACTGGAGCGGTTTGAGAAGGTGAACCTTACTAAGAAGGAGGACGGAAAGAACCTGGAGCTGGCGCGTGACATCTTTTTGGTGGGTGTTTGGACTGCGCAGCGTGTATCTGACTACAACAATCTTAAGCCTGAGAATATTAAAGAGGTGGACAACAATGGCACCCCTATGACGTATATCTCCATTCACCAGCAGAAGACCGGCCGACTGGTTGAGATTCCTTGTAATGCTAAGGTCCGTGCTATCCTGAATAAGTACCCAAAGGGCCTGCCCCACTTGAGCGACCAGAAGATTAATATGTACATTAAGCAGATTGGCAAGATGGCGGGGATTGATGAGGTGGTTGAGGTTAAGGGTAGCCGCGGTGGCCAAGTGATTAAGGAGTACTACAAGAAATATGAGTTGATTTGTACTCATACGGCCAGGCGCACCGGTGCCACTTTGATGTATCTGGATGGTATTGCCATTTATGATATCATGAAGGTGACGGGACACAAGAGCGTTACCACTCTGGAGAAGTACATCAGGGCAGATAAGCTGGAGGTGGCTCAGAAGCTGGTGCTGCAGTATGATTACTTCAAGTGATGGTCAGGGCTTAAGGTCTTTCTCCTTGCGGAGGCGTACTATGAGGTCATCATGGACTTTCTGCCAGGCGGCTTTGGGGTCAAAATCCAGGCCGGGACGCAGGAGGCCGGTGGTATCGCCCAGGAATTCGGGATTCTGCATTTTCTCTTCCATATTTAGGACGTACTCCTTATATGTAGGCGCATGCGATGCTACGAAACGCAGGTAGCGGTCATAGGATGCCATCACTTTTTCGGGATCCAGGCGGTTTGAACAGAGTGCGGTATAGACATCAAACAAGTCACGGCCTTTGAGTCTCTGATACAGGGCTCTTACTTTTGTGCCTACCAGTTCATCAAACTCATAAGTGAGTATCTGGCACTGGCCACTGAACCAGTCATTCCGGACGGAGAACGGGACGTGGACCATGGGCTGTACGCTGAAGTGCTCCTTGCAATTTATCTCGACCTTGAGGTGTATCTCACCGGCACCGGCATCGGTGGGCTGTACGCGGAATACCAGTGTGTTGTTGTGTTTCTTCTGCTTTACTACTGGTTCGCCAAGCCATGAGAGGGCATCACGCAGGTGGTCTATCGTCTCACGTATGGGTTGCGCCTGGACCTGTACCAGGTCAATATCCTCGGAGTACCGAGGCTGTGGGCTTAGATATAGCTTATGAAGTGCTGTGCCTCCACGGAAAGCCAGGTGGCTGGCCAGGAATTCATCGGTGTATATTGACACCAGTGCACGGCAGATTATGAGATCCTGCTCTACAAGTCTGGGAGAACTCCATGGTACTACTGTTCCCCACTGGGTGATAAATGCTCTCTGTATCATAAATGGTCTATAAATCGTCTGTTTCTATTTGCTGATTAACTATCACTTTCCAGCGCTCACAGATGGTACTGTCATCTGTTGGAGCACCTGATTTGAGTGGCACGGTCTTGAACTTGAGGCCTGCGCGTTTGATGAGTTCCATGAGGCCGTCGGCTACGGAGGTCTCTTGGAGTACTTGGTCAAGCAGATAGCCCAGACGCTGGAATGCCGGGACTGACGCTACTTTTGCAAAGTCTGTGCCCAGATGGTTGAAATCAAGTTTCATGGCCAGTTCCTCAAGTACTGTTGCAGCCCTGGTAAGGCCGCCTACATGGTCTTGATATACTACAAGGTCAATGGCGGTGAGTTCGGGACCGGAGATGTTGAGCCACCCTGAAGGAACCTCGAGACGCTGCACATAGTCCATGGGTATGGCACGGCGCTCGGCATAACGGAGGGCGTAGCCGTCACGGACTTTGTCACGCAGTACAGGCGGCTCTACCATGACCTGGCAACCCATGGGGGCCTGATGGGCGGCACCGTGACGTTCGGCGGCACTGAGCAGGGATACATAGTAGCGACGGCCCAGATACTGCATCATGCGGTCCAGGTACACGTCCTGTGGAACTGCTTTCCAGAGCCGATACTCCTCAGGGACTATGACGTAGAAGCCGCGGCTGGGCGAGAACAAACGACCCTTGCCAATTGCACGCTGCACGGCTATGTCTATGGAATGACTTGTCATATCCGGAAAAGCCCGCATGACATCATCCCGAGAGAACGTGTAACGTCCGCTTGGCGCCTGTATGTCTATCCAGTCTGCTAAACTCATGATTAAAGCCTTAGTATTCTATTCACTTGCAAAACTACACATAATTTGTGTATTATCGCAAGCAAATGGAAATATTTTTTCTTTTCCGATTATGGCTGTTTTGGGTTTTTGTTACGTAACGCGGCGTTACGGTTTTCTTGAAAAGCGTGACATTTGGCGTAACGGGGCGGTAAAAGTTGGTTAAAACTAAAATTGTTAGGGATGGGGGTTGGTATATTTGCGACCGACAATAGTTGAGGTTGTCCTTGTTTGATAATAAGCCCTTAAAACATCGAGAAGTATTTAACCTTATTATTAACCTGTAACTGACTTAAGATGGAAAAGGAACCCGTATGGGATTCTGAGCCGGGTGTTGCGGAGCTGATCAACGAACATAAGGTTGATGTGCTTTGGGACCTGGACTGGGAGAAGATTACGGCCGGATTCAAGGCCGAGTGTTTGCGAAAACTGCTAGTGAAGATCAGGGAAGTGAAAGACCGCATTGTTGCCGTGAAGGCTTGCCTTTGCCATTACCGGTACTATCTGATTGGCTTGGACCATGAACAGTACGTGGAGTGTTGGGACGGTGGGTGCCCTTTCAAGGATTTGTGCGAGCAGATTATCTGGGATCTGGAGGAGATTTGCACGTTTACCATCAGTGCAAACGGTGATGTGCGGCTGGTGCCTGAGCATGAGTGCGTGAACAGGATATTCCGCACGGAGCAGGCGCAGAAGCTGCTGGCGCGACTGAGCCCGGAGTACTGCAGGAACGGGCGATGGGTGAAGGAGGTGAAGAAGGCGTTCATCTGCCAGGTGGCCCATGTGCTGAGCGGGCTTTTGGAGATTCCGGACAGCAAGAAGTGGATTTACTTTGAGAAGTATTGGGGTGTGACGGGACTGGCCCAGGCTTGGGCGGGCCGTAACGGCAAGGGTCTTGACGCTGAGATTGACATGCTCTACCCTGAATACAAGGTGAAGTTTAGAGGATAGCGGGTGTATAGTTTTGCTATATCTGAGATATACAATAGTTTCCTTTTCAATGTGACAGCCCCTCTGTGAGGGGTTGTCTTGTGTATAGATACTGCCATACAATTTGTGTACATGTACTGTACAATCCCCAACAAACTATACTTGACAACTTTGTGCCGTGACAACTCAATTAGGCCTTATGAGTGACAGCACACTGATTGTTAAACCTTAATTAGAACCATTACGATTATGGAAATTGAGAATGCTAGAATACTTGCCACCCTGACAGTGGGTGAGTTCAAGCAGGTTATGAGTGACATGGGGGCTGACAAGAACAAAGAGGAAGAGAAGCCCCATACTTATGTATATGGAATTTCTGGTATCATGGAGCTGTTTCACTGCTGCCGGTCAACGGCCCAGAGCCTGAAGGCAACGGTGATCAAGGAGGCGGTAAGCCAGACGGGCCGCAAGATTGTGGTTGACGTGGAGTATGCGAGAGCGCTGTTCAAAGCTAAGAAACCCTATAAGACTATCTGGTGATATGGAACAGAACGGTAACAATAAGAAGAGAGAGTTCTGGAAGCCGGAACCGATGACATTTTCTGTGTTTGATAAAGGGGTTACGACTACGGAGCCGAAGGGAGTGATGGATCCTTACGCTGTCTATACTTACATAAGGGATGGCATATCACGGTACCAGACGGAACGGCTGAGAGGGATTCTGGATGCGGCCGAGTTCAAGAAGTACAAGCAGAGTGAGTTTGAGACGGCGGTTTTCAGCGGGGTGTACTGCTACAAGTGCGATGCCGGTCTGGTGAAGCCATCGGGGTATGTGTGCATAGACATAGACCATGTGCCTGTGCAGCAGACGAAGGATGTGCTTATGGGGCTTGAGCAGTTTGAGACGGTGCTGATGTTTACCAGCCCATCGGGGCACGGAGTGAAGTGGGTGTTGAACAACAGGACGCTGTTCAGTCATGTGGACTTCTACTCGGCCGTGAGCAATTTCCTTAGGGACACCTGCAGGATTGAGGTGGATATGACGGCCAGGCCTCTGTCACACGGATGCCTGCTGCCGTGGGACCCTGAGGTTTATCTGAATCCCAATTACATGTAGGACAATGTCAACGAAGGAGTTTGATGTTGGATTGTGGCTGAAAGCGGGCCGTGACAAGGAAGAGGAGTCACGGCCTGCAGCGGCCGCACCGAGCAAGGCACCGGCCGACCTTACGGATGACGTGGAGACGGTGGTGCGCAGGATTGAGGCCCGTGGGCTTGATATTACGGCGGCTTATGACAGCTGGAGAGACATTGGGTTTGCTCTGGCGGAGGGTATGGGCGATGCGGGACGGAAGTATTTCCACCGGGTGAGCCAGTTCTACCCCAAGTATAAGAGGTCAGAGACGGACAGGCAGTACAATCAATGTCTGAAGGGTCGCAAGAGTGGGATTACGATTAGGACTTTCTTCCAGAAGGCGAAGGATGCGGGGATTGATATAAGGACCAGGAACTTTATTTTACCGATAAGAACGATGGTTACTACTGATGGGAAAAAGGGTGGTTCCGCCACAAACAAGGGGGTGGCGGAAGTGGCGGAAATGGCGGAAGTGACGCAAACTGCGCCAAAAACGTCAGTTCCGCCAATGCGCCAATGTGGCGGAAGCGGCGGAAGATTGGATGAGTTGCCCACTTTCTCAGGTTTGGTTGAGGGACAGTTGCCGGCATTCCTGCAGAGTGTGGCCAGCCACGGAAAGACCCTACAGGAGAAGGACGTGCTGATACTGGGGAGTATTGTGACACTGTCGGCCTGCCTACCGAACGTGAGTGGGCTTTATGATGAAGTGGAGGTATATCCCAATCTGTATTTCTTCTTGACGGCAAGAGCCAGCAGCGGCAAGGGACGGTTGAACCTGTGCAAGCTGCTGGTGGAGGGAATCCATGAACGGCTGTTTGAGTTGTACCGGATAGAGAAGGAGGAGTATGAGATGAAAAAGAAAGAGTATGAAAGCAGCAAGACTCCCGGAATACCGAAGCCCACTCCACCGGTGAAGAACATGCTCTTTATACCGGCCAACAGCAGTGCGACATCGGTCTATCAGATCCTGGGAGAGAGCAATGAACGGGGACTGATTTTTGAGACGGAGGGTGATACACTTGCCTACTCATTTGCCAGCGATTTTGGGAACTTTAGCGACGGATTCAGGAAGGCTTTTCACCATGAGTCTATCAGTTACCACCGGCGCAAGGATGATGAGCATGTGGACATAAAGCATCCGCAGCTGAGCGCGGTTCTGAGCGGCACGCCTGAGCAGCTGCGGAGCCTGGTGAAGGATGCGGAGAATGGATTGTTCAGTAGGTTCATATTTTACCGCCTGAACAGCGGACTGACCTGGAAGGATGTGTTTGCCGTACCGACCGGCCGGAGTCTGAACGTGGAGTTTGAGGAACTGGGCAGGTACTTTGCCGGATTCCATGAGAAGCTGATGGAGGCACCGGCCCTGCGGCACTGCCTTACGAAGTGGCAAGCAGACAAGTTCAACGCTTATTTCCACTCACTGCAGCAGGAGCTCTTTTACCTGTATGGCGATGACATTGTGCCCAGCGTGAGGAGAATGGGTCTGATATTCTTCAGGATCACGATGATACTTACTGCGCTGAGGATAATGGAAACCGGTGACATGTATTCTAACCTGGTATGCTCAGACTTGGACTTTGACAGCACGATGGAGATAGTGAAAGCCATAATTGAGCACACCAAATACGTGTTTGCCGAACTGTGTAATATAGACTCAACGATGCTGGAGGATAAGAACCTGGTAAGGAAGAAACTGCTGCAGATACTGCCCGAAGAGTTTGACCGTGACACACTGTTTGTGACTGCCGCCAGCATAGGAGTATCAAAGCGCACCGCCGAAAGATATATGGCCCATTACACCCAGAACGGCGACGTGGAGAGGAAGACCTACGGACTGTACGCCAAGGTAAAGAACGAGGAGTAGATGAACAGCCTAATAACAAACCGGAAAATGATGCGCTTGAGACATAGATCAAAAATAAAAGATTACCTTTGCACTGCTCCAAGGCCCGAAAGCCGGGGAGCAAGACGAAGAGTAGATTTCTGCTTGAGTTTCGGCCAGCCCTTTAAAACATCGAAATTTTATAGCGTTCAGGAGTTGAAACAAGAGCCGAATGTCTGCGTAAGGTGTATATGCAACCCAAAAAGGGTTTTACATATTCCCTTCCGCACGGCATCGGCATGTCAGCTCAAACTGAACGAGGTTTCTCGATGTACCGAAGGGCTTTTTGACTGCATGACGTTTGTCGTGCGGTTTTTTGTACCCCTTTGGAGGTTGCCGGACCTATCCTGTTCACTTAGATGGTTGATACCGGGCAATCCCCAATGCCCACGCCCAAACAAGCCACCTGCAGCCGCAACCCCAATCCCAAATGGAAAGCCCACACTCACGTGCCCGGCTTGGATAACCGTTGGACGATGGTGGAGCACAACGACCACCAACCAACTCGGCAGCAGCTGGCCAGTCAACAATAAACAATGAAACAATCTGTAATGGAAACGGTGTGTCTTGGGGCGACGGCGGGTCTACCGCGTTTTTTTTGCTTTTCATACTTGATTGTACTCTATTAATTCATATTTTTGTGGAAAGGACCTTACATGCCTGATTAATGTAAATATCATATTTAGATTATCCTATAATATTGAGAAGGGAGATAAGGACTAAACTATAAACACTGCTATGGCATACGCTTTTAACCCGGATGGAACGGTGACCTTCATTGAGGAGAAAATTGACTCTTATGGGAACATTAAGCCTAAGGGTAGTCCTGATATGTTAGATCAGTCTAACAAATCTGCTATAGGATATAGTAACCATACATCACCTAAACCAAAAAAGAAAAGAAATAAAGGAAAAAAACAATCTTATTATTCAAACGAGACCAACAGAAAGGTTGTTATTAAAATAAGTAAGACGGACATATCTAGCCAAGTACCCGTAGAAAAAACAAGAATTATTACAAGGCAATCAATTGAGAATTTTTTCAATAGAAAAAAGGCTCAGCACCAACCCGTGACAAGTGAGGAATTATTCAAAGCAAAAAGCAAACTGCGAGATAACTTACTTGATTTTTTCATGCAACAATATGAACAACATAAAGAGTATTGCCATACTATGGGTTGGGAACAGAAACCGATCTCCCCTAAAAAGAGAAAGAAAAAAATAGACAACCCCCAAAAGAAGGTGAATAAAGCATCTTCAAAACATTATAACCATAACACGCCTAAGAATACAATAGAGAATATCGCTACTTTTTCTAAACTAAAAGATTCTTTGTCAGATAGCGACGTTATTTATAAATCAACAAGTAAACGCCACCCCCAGGCTGGTTATGCGCGCGATTATTTTGGGCGTGTCCAAAAGAGAGATTTGCTTAATGAAGACAATAAAAACGAATTTAAGCAATCTCAAAATCGTCAGTCTTATTACGATTATTCCAATTATGATAAGGAAGATGATCATGATTCATATTATGACTCTGGTTCTTACAAATAGAAAGTGTACTACTATTTCATACACCACTATGATAGATTGGGATGACTTTGATATGCATGAGGACGATGAGGATTACATCGAGTCTCAAAAAAGAAAACAAAAGGAAGAGGAGCAACTGAGGACGCAGTGATATTGATAAAACAAATCCCCACTACCAAGAGCAGAACGGTAGTGGGGATTGCTTTATATATGGAATATGATTGTCAACCTACCAGAATGAGACGGTTTGCAGTCTCATCCAGACGGACGTTTTGATTGAAATCGGTGCTACGTCCATCATTTACGGCCGATATGTCAATGCCACGGTTCCGGAACTCATCGATAAGTGCCGCAATAAAACTGGCACGCATTGATGTCCAGCCGGTGTTTCCGACTTCCCTGTTAAAAGACTCTACTAGACTCTGTGATGTTACTGCAGCGAAGCGTGCAGCGTAATCTTGATAGTACTTGTTGTGAAATGTTGTACTCATAATTAGGATCTTGGTTTGAAGTTAATAAAATACTTCCGCATCGTACCTTAACCACCGTGGCATCCTAAGTTGCTCGGTTGGTGCGGTGGGCCCGATAGGCTCCTGCTCTTGATGCTTGGACAAAGATATGAAGATTATTGGGTAAAGGAGGTTTTTTTTATAAGTTTGCAGATAAATAATGACCTAATTATGAAAAGGATTATCTCATTGCTTATTATCCCTGTCTTATTTCTGGGGCTAATGTTTTCTTGTGATGAAAAGTCCATAGATACAAAGGATGAGCCTGTTAATGAAGAGCAGGACTCCATTTTGACTTATGACAAACAGAAGGAAATTGAAGCCACTCAAATATCAAAATGGATTAGCGATTATAATATTACAGTTACAGGCCCTGCTTCGTTGCTACAGGATTCCACTTCCAATGTTGATAATAATGAGTATGTCCTCTTTGAAGATACAGGAGTGCTTATGCAGATTGTACGCCGAGGTGATGGGAAAGCTATTGAAAAAGAAGAATCTAGGTATTTTTCTGCTAGATTTGTAGAGGTCTATATTGGAACAGGTGATACTATATCAATGAATATTTACCAACAGGACCCCGACAATTTCTATGTGAGGCGTAATGGTGACGCATATACAGCTTCATTTACAAGTGGAATTCTGGCTAATACTTATGGGATGTCTGTCCCTAATGCATGGTTGATGGTTATGCCTTATATCAAACCTGGTACACTTAATAGCAATTCTGCCAAAGTTCGTTTGATAGTACCGCATAACCAAGGTACTCAGAAAGCAGCTGCAGAAGTTTACCCAACATTTTATGAAATAACAATAGCCTCACAGAGGTGGTAATAAAATATATGTTTATGAAAAGGATTATTCCATTTCTTTCCATATCTGCCCTATTTCTGGGCACAGTTTCATGCGATGATGAATTAGGTAATGAAGACAACTTTGAGCCCACAGAATATACAGTGAAGGGTAAGGTTGAGAAGGGACCGTTTATTAGCGGTTCTACTATCAACCTGCAACCTATGAATGCGAAGATGGTACCGACTGGCAGTACGTTCTCTACGACCATAGAAGACAATGCAGGTAATTTTGCCTTCAATACAGCTACATTAGAGACACCGTATGCTCAGCTGACGGCCAACGGCTATTTCTTTAATGAGGTTACCGGTCGGTTATCAACTGGTACTCTTTCATTAAGAGGTATTGCAGACCTTTCAGAGCAATCAACTGTAAATGTCAATATCCTAACACACTTGAAATATGCCAGGATCCTGAACCTAGTTGAGAAGGATCATAAGACCTTTAAGGAAGCTAATAAGCAGGCTCAGGAAGAGTTGCTTAGTGCTTTTGGACTGCAGAAATATGCCGACACTGACGTTTCTAATTACAGCATCACTGCCGGCACACCGGAAGCTGGAGCCCTAATTGCCATTTCATCACTTATTTTGAGCACCAGAGGCGAAGCCAAGACAACGGAGTATCTGGCTAAGTTGAGCAAGGAGTTTGGTGATAATGGTGATTTTAGTGATGAAACTAAAGAGACTATCAAGAGAGACCGCAATACCATTATGCGGAGATTACGCAGCATAGAGGAGAATATCAAGAATAGGTATAACGAACTTGGACAGGCTGTTGAGGTTATGCCTCTTGAATTCTACTTTGATTGTGATGATGATGGTGTAGCCGGCAATGAATTGTACGATCCAAATAACCCACCGACATTTAGTAAAACTGTCATTGATGTACCGAAGGAAGGTGGTGAATACTCTATCACTATTACTTCTGACATACCTTTATTCCTTAAGCAGAATGATATAGGCGGTAGTTCATATAATGATGTTCCGTTGAATGATATTTATCTTGAAAATTACTGGACCGATATGTATAATCCATCTGACTATGGACCAGGCAGTGTTGAAGATACAATAATTGGTAACACCCTTAAACTGAAAGTTTCAGAGACAAAAACCCGGAACACCAGAACTACCACAATACCTCTATACGATATAGTTGGTAACAATGTTGCAACCATAACAGTTACACAGGAAGGTAATACCGAATTACCAAAGCCACGTATGGGAGGTGATTCTAAAAGTGTTATGCTTGGAGCTTTTGCTGCGGTTTCTTATGCCATGAAATATATGTGTGAATTTGAAAATGGTTATGGTAATATTGAAGGAAGCACTTTCCAGGCGCCACTCAGCACTAACAATGACAAAGTGGCTGATTTGTGGCATCGCTTTTATAATTCTATTAACTATTCCAATACACTGATGTATTTTGATAAACGAATGGAAGATGCATTCAGTCCATACTGTTTAATTTTCAACGCCATTGTATATTACAATATGGTAACGCTATGGGGCGGTGTACCTTACATAACTGAGCCAATTATAGATGATTTAGCTTTCAGTCCCTCAAGGTTACCAGAGGAGCAACTATTAGATACTCTGCAACAAACATTGGAGACTATACTTCCTGAATTTGATGAGAAAAAGAATCCATATGATGCTGGAGACTTAGTTTACGGCTCCAAAGATCTAGTACGTATGCTCTTGGCTAATATTCATATGTACAGACATGAATATGATAAGGCCAAAGCTTATCTATCTGAGGTGGTTGAAACTGGGCATTATGATTTAATGGATAATGACAGAATCATGACCTACATAGTAGATGAAAGGTCTTATATTAACTTATTTACCTATTCTGATGTAATCCTTTCTTTAGCTGAATGTGACTATTATCTTGGAAATACTAACGCAGCGTGGGATTATGCTAATAATGTGGCAGACGTTAGAAATGAATACGGCTGTAATCTAACCCCAGGCGATGATTTACTAAAGTACATCAGTGCTATTAGATATTCTATGCCCACCACTTTAGGAAAATTCCCATTCTTGAAACGTACTGGCCTAGCTAAGACACAACTGAATCTTGAGGATTATCAGTTGTTGTTTCCTATACCCACAATCGAGATCCAGAAGAATCCTAATCTGACTCAGAATCCGGGATATTAAAAGAGAATATTACTAACTCTATTACAATACAATTATGGATGAATTTATTTTAATTGTTTCAGTAGCATCTTCAGTACTGAGTGTTATACTGTTCTTCAAAGTTTGGGGAATGTGTAATGATGTTGACCGTATTATGAGTAAAGTGACCGACACTACCGGAAAGGATGATATCACAGTATTGATCATTGAAGGTAAGTATGACGAAGCCGAAGCTATTTTAAACAAAACGATTGCTGGCCGTATTGCAAGAATGTATAGACCTGAATATGGAACAAGCACAAATACTTTAGATAAGCATTTAGAATACCTTTTTAAGGAATATGAGCCATATTATGAAAAGATGGGAAGGAGCATCCCTGAAAAACTAAAGAATACCACTGGTGCCGATGTTATGGAGTGGTATAAGTATTATGATGGCAAAGTTGAGAACAAATAGAAATAAGGAAATAGATAATCAATCCCCGTTGTCTTGGTAGCGGGGATTGATTGTTTAAAATAGTTTGATATTCTCCCTAACATGAAAGATCTTTAATTTTTAGTCCACCTCGTTATCATCAGAAAACAGTTCCTTATCAGCAAAGTGATAGCCCTTGTGTTCCAAATAAGACTCTATTCTTTTCATCAGTACCTTCTTGGCACAATCTGATTCTAGTCTTTCCAGATAATGATTACATCCCTTCCGTGTAATACATGTTCCATCTAAATAACTATTGATCCATAATAAAAGTTCCACATCCACGGTATTTCTTTCATCCTCATCTACGGTATCATCATACATATCATTATACTTGTACAATAACTCATTTGTACAGACATCCATAAACCAGTCCTTAGACCAATCTTCCTGACCTATCCAAAATTCTGTCTCGAGCACACTTACTTGACGATTCTCAGGTTGTGAAGGTACCCACTCTTCTCCACGAGGATCTTCATAGAATATATTGAGTTCAACATTAATTGAGAAATCCTTACTTTTAATTTTTGAGATTACAACTGCGCCTATTTTACTCTCACGGAGATAAGAATGAACCAACTTGGATTTGTTCTTATCAATATATCCAATAAGGTGGCTATGATATAATACTTGCAATGCATGACAATCTTTAGGATTATCAAATTCATTGCGTAGATAAACGTGGGTATCTTCTTCCAGTTCATTGATGATATAGTCTCTATCATCCTGATCAAGATTCTCTATTCCTTGAACACGAACCTTTGCTAATGCATAGTTTTTTTCTGAAACTCCAAATGAGTCTTCATCAGAATTGTCAAAAATACCATTAAGGTTATCACTGTTGGCTTTATGCTGCTCACCATCTGATGCGCCAAATAATCTTTTAAAGAATCCCATATACTTTTAATCTTTATAATTACAGAATCAGTAGTGCTCAAAGATAAATAAATAGTTTGATACTGTTTCCAGTTGCAGGAGCCGGGCGTTCGGATTGGGGAGCATTGTGGAGAGGCGTAAGCGGAGCCCCCTGGAGGATCCCGTTAAGAACGGCACTTGTTTGACGAACGTTCCGGCCACGAAGTGGTCGGAAAAGGAGGAGTTTGCCGTTTAGGGTCCGGAGGGGAGGCGGAGTAGCCTCGGAGCGTTATCTCCCCAATGCGAATGTCCGGCGGTGCTTGGAAACATCGCACATCGGCCCAAATATCGGACATCGGATCCAATTGAGCATCGGCCATAAAGACCAATAAAAACCAAAGAAAAACCAACGAAGAACAAAGTTGCACAAGGGGCGGTTTTATGAGTAAAATAGTGCTCTGAATAGTTGCAAAAGGGATTTTTAGTGTATATTTTTGTGTAGCAAATTAAGGTCACAACAGGATCTGATACCATGAAAACACAACCTTCTGTTCCCTTTGGCGGGATGTCCGGCAGCGCAGGTATGGTTACTGCCCGCAGCACGAGATTCGGAACCATACTGAGCGGACGTTGCCATCAGCCGGGGCGTGTTACTCCCAATCAAAAAAACAGTCGTGCTCTGTTTGCCCGTGTGGGCAGGAGCTTTAAGCGCCTTACCCAGGAGCAGGCTGAGGCGTGGGCTGCGTTTGCTGCAGCTCATGCCTTTGGGAGCCGCATGCGGACTCAGAGTCCGGCGGTTAACGCTTACGTTACTCTGAACTGCAACCGTGCGCTGCTGGGACTGGAGATGCTGATGGTGCCTCCTATGGAGATTCCGACTATTCCGGAGGTGGAGTACAGCAATATCATTGTTACTCCTGGACTGATTCAGTTTAGCCGTTTGGTTAATCCGGGTACGGGTTACAGGCTGGCAGTGCGGATGAGTGCGGCGGCCAGTGCCGGCAAGACTTATGGCGGCGGGCTGCCGGTGCTGGTGGATGCGGGGTTTATTCCGGAGCAGCGGTTTGCGGATGTCACCAAGGTCTATATTGACAGGCTGAAGGTTAAGCCCACACCCGGGCGGAAGTACTTTGTGGAGACCGCTTGGATGGAGGTGGCGACGGGACTGGCGGGACAGCGAAGATACGATGACAGGATTTGTCAGAGAGAACTATAAATACGGGTATTAAGAGCTCAAGATATACCAAGAGAAAAACAAACTTATTAATCAACCATCTAAAACATTTACTACTATGAAGTATGCACCTTCTATTGCATTTGAGGAGATGAGTGGTAGCGCCAAGGGCGTGACCGCTGCTAAGGCCAAGGGCCGCAAGTATCTCCGTAACCGCGGTTATGGCAAGAAGACCAGCACCGCTAGTCAGAGTACCGTTAAGGGTATCTTTAAGCAGCTGAGCCAGTCTTGGAAGAACCTGACCACTGCTCAGATCAGTGCTTGGAACAACCTGGCACAGAGTCAGGCGGGCCGCTCTATTCTGGGTAATGCCGCCAAGATATCCGGTCTGAACCTTTACCAGAGGCTGAACTTCTGGATTATACGCTGCGGCGGTAACGCTGTGGCTAATCCTCCTGCCCTGGTGGGCGTGGATGCTCCGGCTGCCTGCACTGTTCAGCTGACTGAGCAGGAGTTCAAGTTTGGGCTTATCAGCATCCCTGAGAACGTGGCCAACCTCCGTCTGGTTATCGAGGCCAGTGCCCCCACCAGCCGTGGCGTGAGCAATGCCTTTGACAAGGCCAGTGCCTTTGCTGACCCCTTCAGCGTAGTGGCCGGTCCCATGGACATCAAGGCTGCCTATGACAACAAGTACGGAGCTCCTGGTGCCGGACGCACCAAGGTATTCCTCCGCTACTTCTTTGTCAATGCGGTGACTGGTGAGAAGAGTGCCGATATCCTCCGCGAGGTGGAGCTGGGCGCCACCAATGATCCCTTTGATGAGGGCAACGGTGATTAAGCCCACAAGGTAAACCACGGTAACCCTTTAGGGGAAAGTCCTCGGCAGAGATGAGTCCCTGCCGGGGATTTTTGTTTCACTACTAATACTTACTATTATGAGATACAAACCTTCTATTGCATTTGACAGGATGTCAGGAAGCGCTAAGGGCGTGACGGCATCCAGTAACAAGGGTGCGATTTTTATTCGTACCCGGGGGCACGGTACTAAGAAGCGTACCGCGAACCAGTCTGTTATTAAGAGCATCTTCCGGCTGCTGACCCAGAGCTGGAAGAACTTGAGTGCTGAGCAGATTCAGGCTTGGAACCAGACGGCTAAGACGCAGTCTGGGCGCAGAGTCCTAGGGCAGAGGGCCCAGCTGACTGGTTCCAATCTGTATTTGAGATTGAACTTCTGGGTGGTGCGCTGCGGCGGGCAGACGTTGAGTTTGCCTCCTACTCTGACTGGCATTGAGCTGCCGGCGGTGGCTGCGGCGGCTATCAGTGATGGCAGCTTTATGTTCCGATTGGGTAACGTTCCGGAGGGGGCTGATGCGCTGCGGCTGGTGGTTATGGCTACTGGGCCTCAGACCGTGGGCACTGTTACAGGTGTTGGCCGCGGTAGTACTTTCTGCGAGCCTTTGGTGCCATCGGTTGGGGCTATGAACTTGCTGCAGGCTTATGCTGCTAAGTTTGGGATGCCTAATGCGGGGAAGCCTAAGGTTTTCCTTAGGTACTTCTATGTTAATCCTGGTACTGGAGAGAAGAGCGGCGAGCAGCTTATCCAGGCGTTCTATGATGCCGGCAGTCCGATCATGTATAACCTGAATGTGGTTGCTCCGGATGATGCTCAGGGCAGCGTTACCCATGCGGGCATATCGGAGCATGCCGAAGGGACGCAGGTTGTGGTTCAGGCAACGGCAAAGCAGAACTATGCTTTCTTGCGCTGGAGTGACGGCGTTACCCTGAACCCGAGGACCATCAGGATGAACCGTGACTATACGATTGAGCCAATCTTTGTGTTTGACCAGCACTTTACTGTGCGTGGTACGGTTAGTCCTACCGGCGCCGGCACGGTGAATGGTGGCGGCAGTTACAGGCCCGCTCAGACCGTGGAGCTGGAGGCTGTGCCTAACAGCGGATGGCGGTTTGACCACTGGCAGGATGATGCGGAGAACACGGAGGCCGTGCGCAGCGTGACTGTTCAGGGTGACGTGAACCTGACGGCTGTATTTACCCGCATCCAGTCATCGTATGAGTGCTATTTGGGTACAAACAATGAAGACTATGGCCGCGTGGAGCCGGATACCGGTTATGTGACTTTTGATCACGGCGAAGAGTGCGAGATTGAGGCTGTGCCGTTCCAGGGCTATGAGTTTGTACGCTGGAGCGACGGACGCACTGAGAACCCGAGGACTATTGTGGCTGTGAAGCAGTTTGAGCTGACGGCTATATTCCACTCCATTAGGACTGAGGAGTTCTGGCTTGAGGAGCGGCGCTGCTCAATCCAGGGCAACGGCACTGACTTGCACTACGGCGATGAGATTGAGGTTACGGTTACGCCTGACAACGGCTTCCACTTTGTGGGCTGGAGTGATGACATGACCAATACCAATCCTGTACGCCGGTTTGTGATGACCGAGAACTTTGACTGGGATATCTCCCCGGTATGCGAGAGTGACGAGACCTACACGCTGGAAGTGTATGCGGATCCTGAGGAGGGCGGCACGGTTACGGTGAGCCCGCTGAAGGAGGAGTACCACATGGATGAGCGTGTGGATTTGGTTGCTACGCCTGCTGAGGGTTGGCGGTTTGCCGGATGGCGGAGCAGATATTGGTCTGACAACAGCCGGGAGACTAGCGTTGATATTTACCGGGATATGACGATTGAGGCTCGGTTTGTGGAGATTGAGGGGGACGGAGAATAGAGTTCCTTCTAATTAATGTGAAAACTGCCAGTGTTCGGTTAGGGCACTGGCAGTTTTATATTAATTCTCTGTGAATTGTACTGGATCAATTCATAATCCATTCTGATATATCGCAAATCAAATGATTAATCTTTCAACTAAAAGCCAAATACATCATAATCGATATCTCCACCTGGATAAGGTCCATATTGACCATCAGTCATAGCATCCCACTCTTCTTCATCCATATTCAAATCTTTATACGGATCTTGTCTTTCTACCCTCTTTGGATGCACACGATTGTATATTTTCACTTCTATTTCCTTACCATCTTTTCTTACTCTTGTATGACCTCTATAAATATTTAAAATCTCTTCAAATTCACATTTTAATAATTCTTCACCATGGATATTTAAGATACCCCACTTGTTGTCTATACATATAGGAATAGCATCATTTATTAATGTGCCTATTGATTGATATATAAAATTAGTCAATGGTTCACCTTTTGGGGATAATAGGCCAAATCCACCTTCCTTTTGAGCAATAAATAAATGCGGATTATTCCGTTCCCTTTCCAAACAATTCCTTAAGTTTACTCGGAGAAATTCTAAAGATTGATAATGTTCACCCCAAGCACAGTTGTTACTTGTACTAATTTTGTATAATTGGTACCCTTTTTCATCTTGTACGATAGCAAACGTGATTGACTCTTTTGCGGATTTTTCTACATGAGATTTTATTGGCTCTTGATAGAAAGGTTTATCTATATTGAAAACGATTGACTTATACTTTATTGGTATTTCAACCGTGTATTTTTTAACCAAATCGTTATAACTAATTAGTCCATATCTCCCATTTTTCTTTACTAAATATTGATTGATTAAATCCTTACCCACATAGATACATTCATCATACTCAAGAGGTATTTCTCCATAATATTTTCCATTATTTGCTATAACTGATTTCTTTCCATTAAAATCTACCTCTAGCCAACCTCCTGTTTGATATTTTCTTGGAATCCTCAATTTCACTGTTTCAGTATATAAGGTTTCATTTATTGGATAAGCATTTGAATAGTTGGGCGGAACAATCTCACCCCCCAATGGGCTAATCAATCCATATTTACCTTTTTTTTCTACAAGAAAATTTTTACCCGATATATATATTTTTGTATACAGCTTTGATTTTGACATTGTTGTCAAATCCATTAAATACTCACCATCATAAGTGGTAACTTTAATTACAATATAAGGTTTTTTATTATCGCCCAATTGTTCTTTTCTATCTTTACTTTTGGGGTATGGCGCACTCGTAAACTTTTCCCAAAGATCTTTACCAGGTTCTTGAGGTATCCCTGTAATTAATGGATAAACAATGTCCACGATAATACCCCCATCATCCTTGGCTATTCCATATTTCTCATTTTTTCTACATATGAAATAATTAGAATCATTTAAACGTTGTACCCAATCATATTCTTTACAATCAAACTTGTCCCAAAAAAAGCCATCTCTATTTATTTGTGTTGTACTATTATAAACGAATACAAGATGGTTTCTTTTTACTGTTTGTTCATGTTTGTGATCTTCTTCTACACTCCTGATAGTATATGTTTTTTTATCATCACTTAATTTACAAGAAGACAGTCTATCTTTAATTAAGCCTGACCTTTCCAGATAATAGCTTATTCCAGAAAATGGAGTTAGTATAAATGATAATTCTCTATGCATACCTGAATTATAACACGAGAAACTAGTCTGTTAATTGATTGCTTACAAATATAGAAAAGATTCTATTTGCTTTATTAACTGATTACAGGGCGTCTACTTTCTTGATACACAATACCAAACATAACAAGCATTAAACAGCCACATTAATAGAGCAAGAACTGATGTATTAATAGCTGCAAGACAAGCGTTATATATAAGGATTGGCGTTATAATCATAAATAAGCCCTGACCTATTGTTAAACCAATGATGATCTTCTTTTGCTTAGCGGTTAAAGAGAACAATCGTATAGCTTTTATAAACACTAACATAGAGATAATTGTTACAAGAAGAATATATCCAAGGCTGCCATATAACAAAACATTTGTTAGGTAATAAACAAAATGTCCTTTGTCACAAAAATCCAAATCACCATGAGGATGAAAATGATTGAAGTAATGCTCCTCATATTGTTGAACTGCATATGAAACAGGGACACAGCAAACAGCAATCAATGATGAAATGACCATTAACTTGATTCTATTGCGGAATCTATCAATATCTGTCCTTTCCATATCTTACTTTTCTTTGATAAATAGTTCTGAAAGTCTAGCAGTTGCCATAATATTTTCTTGGGAAGACGATTTAAGATACCATTCAATAGCCTTTATATTGTCTCTTTTTACGCCATGACCTAGCTCATACATACGGCCGACATAATACTGTTGTTCATCCATTCCTATGCCATATTCGGCAGCTTTCATACACCAATAAAAAGCTTCCTTATAATCTTTATTAATCCTTTTGCCCTCATACAAAAGTGAACCTATTACCGCTTGAAATATGGGTTCACCCATTATGGCTTCTATATACATATCAACGACCTCACGGGCTTGAATCATTGTATTATCTTCTTCATCAGTGCCATCCAAGACTGCTTCCTTGTATTTTAAGAGTTGCAAGGCCTTGTCCAAAAAATCGGGGTTAGAATTGTCATCTATTAATACCGGTTCTTTGTTGAGAATGAAATACAATAGAGCGTTGTCTTTTTCCAAGCCTTCTTTAAACGATTCCATTATAGCCCTTTCTTCATTTTTATCACTTGACTACAAAAATAGAAAATAATTCATATCTAGACTTGACTTTTTGCTTTACTATCCTGTCTTTGTTTTGCGCCAATTGTTTCTATATCCTGTCTCCTCATCTATAAGCCTGTAGCGGATATGCGCCTGGCAGTTTTCTATGCCCGAATCGGGCACTCTGAACACGATTTCATTACCATTTGTTTTGAAACCCATGCAACTGCGCATCTTGCCTGGATCACTGCCCACACCTGGGGCTGTAAGCTGGATGCGGGCAGACAGATGCCAGCGTTCAGGATGAACGGTGTCCGCCAGCGTTAGGCGGCAGCGAATGGTTGCCGTTTCTACACCTGGTATTATATCCAGAACCTCTAGTGCTGCAGATGGGAATTCCGGAAACGGCTGCGGTTCCGGAACGTGTTCATTGCCCAGCTGGGCGAAGCCATGATAGGCACTGACGAAGAGATTAAAACCACTGATGTGGTGGTTTTCATCATAAGGCGGCCGATGCGATGGTACCGACTTGGCATAGTGATTCCACTGCAGTTGGACCGAGTGATCCAGATGCTGCCAGGCACTTATGGCACGAAGGTGAACCTGTTGCTGGTCAAGCTGGGCTGGAGTACCACGAAAGACCGGACGGGCCTTGCGCTTCCAATAGCACTGGCCGTTACGGTGGTAGAAGGTTATATTCCCTATGGAGGACCAACAGTCCTGAACAAGTATGGAAGGATGATATTTTGGCATGATTAAGGTATTAGAACGTAAAGTTGTGGTATAGGTATAACAATCTTTTTTTGCTCAGTCTAATAATAATTGAATAAACGCATCACTTTTTAGTAGGACAGTTTTATTTAATTTTCGCAACACAAAGCGCAAACTACAATTAGGATAAATGATATTACAATCGTAAGACAACTGACGGTACCTTGTTTATCTTCCATTTTTGCTATTCTCAATCTTTCCATCATTTCTTCTTGGGCAGTTAACTGTCTATTTGGTTGTTTATATTGTTCTCTCTTTTTTAATCGTTCCTGAATAGTCCCGACCAAATAGAACACTAAAAAGCCAACTAACAATAGACCGACTATTATTATACCACCCCATCCAATTTCACTTTCATCTGAATTGTGCCTACCAGAGTAATCACTCCGTTGACCAAATATTGGAGCAACAAAAACAAAACAATAAAAGACAGATAATCCTATTTTCAATAACACATTTTTCATAAACGAATGGAATGAGTATTATATATATTAAACATATTAAGCATCACATATATACTAAATAACTGTTTATCTTCATATAATCATATGAGTTCAAATATACAAAAAATAATTGAATAATTCCCATCAGTCAGAGTTGGTTGAGTGATAATCACATAAGTTGTGCGTAGCTCATCTGAAAGCGTGCGATTTTGGTCCGATGCGGGTGTATGGAGGATATGTAAGCGTCCGTAGCACGTCCGTAGAGCCTATGTACGCCATTTATATGACCTATACTGCAGGTGTATACCACCTGGGTACCAGAAGCTACAACTCTTTATCTCAAAGGTACCTCCTCCGTACATCAAAGGGTGTTCATCCGAGTTACGGCCGAGTGCGGCTGTGATGTTCGGCCGGCAGGAAGCAGGCGGTTTCTGGTTAGCAGGCGGCAGGTGGGGCTGGCTCTTTGGGGTGACGGTACTCCGGAAGTAGCGGAGTGGAGGCTCGGAGCCCACAGCCTTGGCCGTGGGCTTCGGCCGTAACGGAGCGGATGGAGGAGCGCCGGCAGCACAATGTGCCTGACACACCGGGCAAAGCGCACCCTGCTTCCAAGCGAGCCGAGGCAGGCGGTCTCAGACCGAGGGGCTGGGCCGCAGTGGAGCGGAGGTGCTGGCGGGCGGTGCAATGTAGGACGGACGGCGCAGTGGAGTGTGTACTGAGTGTTGCAGCGTTGGTTCCGCGTGTTTGGTCCAGGTTCCTGATGTAGTTAGCCGCAACACCCTGTACACACGTAACGGAGACGGCCGGCCGGAATGGAACTGGCCACCAGTGCCGGAGCGTAACCGTGGGCCAGACACCGGTATGAGACGGCCGGGGAAAACCTGCAGAATGTCTCTGTCCTGATGATGCGCCCGCGAGGGAACGTATTCAATGATAACATTCCGGATGGCGGGATGCGGGCCTTGGGGGACCGCACCCTAAAATTAACCCGGGACGGGGACCGCTGGCGGCTGTGCCGCCGGGGGTGCGCGGCACGCTACCGAGGAGTGACGTGAAGGCAGTACCTGGAGAGGGACGCTGTGCGGACCCGGAAGGTTGTGCCGGAACGTTACGACCCAGCACCCGGAAGGGTTGCGCCTGACGCTGGCGGCAGGAAGCGCAGGTGCGATGCATTTGTTTTGGAGGGCGGACCGCCTGACTGAGGGAGCTATTTAATATAATGGATATTATGTAATGCGGAGTGAGTGCGGGAACGGAGTATTACATAATACCGCTCCATTATGTTACATAGCGGGGAAAACCTGCAGGACTGTTTCTAAGCGAACCTTACCCCATTGCGGCCTGAAGCCGCAATTAAAACGAGGCGTGGAACACGATTGCTATATCTATGCCTGGAATAGTGCTTGCACCATGGAGGGTGTAGATATAGCAATGGTGTGGAACTCCTTATTGAATAATCTGCGCTGCGGCTTGAAGTGCGCAGGGAGGTTGCTGTTTGTGGTATTGGTGGAGGGCACTTGGGAGTTCACTGCGGCTGCTACTTGCAGGAGGGTGCACGGGAAGAACAGACAGGGACTGGAACTGATAGAGTTTGAATGAGGCACTGTACCTCTATTTCCAGGCCCTGGCTGTTCTGGGTTAAACAATCCAGACAGCGGCGTTTGGGCGGGTAAATAAGGCATTCTATACCACTATTGGGTGGCGCGGGTGATGAAGGTCAAGGGTGCGGGCCACTGGCTGCTACCTCTATAGGGCGGGGCCTTAAGTAAAACTCGGCTGCTACTTGCAGAAAGGCTGATGGTACGCAGATAACAGTCCGCGAGAAAGGTATCATATGTATATCATACTTATTGACTCTGAAATACGATATCAAAAGGTATTATATCCTCTTTCCTGATATTGATATCATAGAAATGCTTATCAATAGGTTTCCTAATTACATTATATCCGCGCCCCTCTTCGTATAAGACTTCAAGTCTATCACTTGGATCAACAAGTTTGAATGAGAACGTTCCAGTACTATCTGTATAGCTTCTGGTAATTATACTATTTGATGCATTTATTTCCAATACCAGTATCCGTTTCATAGGATGGTCATTATCATAGATTCTACCTGATATAGTATCACCGATATATACAACATTTGCTGTTTCACGAAGTGGAATAGGTATTCCTGAATAGTTTTTATCTTCTCTTTTCTCAAGGCAGACATCATAGTACTTTCTGTCAAATGGCAGTTCCACAATTTTATATCCAATAGTGTGTATTGTGATTATATTGTCAGGATTAGACAAGGAGAATGAGAAAGCACCGTTGACATCGGTATAACAAAACGCAACTACCATGTTAGAAGAATCCCTCTCTTCAACATTCACATTCTTTAAAGGGATAATACTGTCGGCAACCATACCGGTAATTTTACCAGAGATTATATCACCTACCTTTGGTTTGCTTTGAGCAAATACCATACTTGCTATAGCCTGTGTGAGAACCAGGACTGTAATAAAAGTGATCTTTAATGTTTTCATATGCTTTTGATTTTTGCGACAAAAGTATATTTAGGAGAATCCTTATACAAGGATTAAGCGTTGCAAAAACGTTGCAATTGTATGAGTCAACCTTTTTCAGGGATTATAATGTCCTGGGGTGAAATAGGATGCTGGGACTTGAACATCGGACAAAAAGGTGGACATCGGACCTATGGGGTGAAAATCAGTGCTATTGAAGAATGGACAAAATTTGGACACACCTACAGGGTGGTGCAGACGGGGATTTTAGGGCAAAGTGTAGAATTTGTGATTTTGTTAATTTTTTGCCCTGGGGTGAAATATGATGCTTGTAGCAAAAATGTAACGCCGCGTTACGGTATTGTAGCAGATTTGTAACGCGGTGTTATGCATCGGACGTGAGGGCATCGGCCGAAAGGAAAGTTTTTGTATTTTTGCGGGCAACGAGATAGGGATATCGGTTTAGAGATATCCGCGATGTTTAGCTGTAAGGACAACCCTTTCAGCTTTTTTTATATAGTCACTTTTGCAATATGGAGCTAACCTATTTGCTTGAGGAATGCTCGGGAGCATTCCAGAGGACCGATGAGTATGAGAGACTGAGAGAGCATCGGCCTAAAGAGAGGAGCCTCTTGGTGGATGAGAGGACTGCTATCAATGTCTGCGTGCAGCAGACGTTCCTATCTGTTTACAAGATTATGAAGGGTGAGGATGAGAGTTTTGATGAGGAGGATCTTGTGGTGTGTGCACTTGGTGCTATGGGGTTTAAGACGGCGGTGATTGCGGACTGTCTGTCGGTTTCGGCTGAGGCGGTGAGGATGCGAAGGAGGCGGCTGAAGAAGAAGATTACCGATGAGTGGTATGAGGAGGTGTTCGGAACTAAGGATAAGGCGGCATTGAAGGCGGCGGTCCCGGTTGGCGTGATGGCACCGGCGGTGGTTGAGGTGCTACCGGCGGTGCAGGACTACGGACATGAGGGGGTGAAGGTGAAGATGAGGTTTGCCGGGGCGGTGAGCTGCTGTTTCAGGAAGATGTTTACATATAGTGGCAGGGCCAGGCGGGCGGAATACTGGTACTACTACCTGTTTATGAATATGGCGTGGCTGGGGTTCAAGGCGGTGAAGGGGCTGGTGTTTTACTGCTTTTTGCCGATGGCGAGCCCTACGGTGCAGACCTGCGCATCTTGGGCAAATGATATCATTGGCTGTATTGCTAGTGTAGCGCTGATGATTCCGATGCTGGCGGTGACGGTGAGGCGGCTGCATGACCTAGGGGACACGGGGTGGATCAGTGTTGGTATCTATCTGCTACCCTGGCTTCTTGGTGTTGGGTTTTCGATATATACTGACAACTTTAAGGATGTAGCGTTGGATGAGATTGATGACTCTATTCCTGGTCTGATTGGGATGCTTGGGTCTTATCTGCTGTTGTATATGTTTGAATTTGCGGCGTTGATTGCGCGGGTGGTATTATTGGCCAGGCGGGGGATGGTTGGTGAGAATGAATATGGGATGGACCCGATTAGGTATATTGGATGATTTGATGTATCTTTGACATCGCAAACAAGGAGAGCGGAGCCCTAGTTGTGAAACTGGGACTCCGCGATTATTTTATGAGTCCGGTTTGTTATATTTGTGCCGGTATGGAACTAACGGAATTTAAGGTCAAGGGAAGGCGATGCGTGTATCGGGCTGATGAGCAGCCGGAGGTGCTGCTGGTTGAAGCCATTGACGCACGGGAACTTAAGGGATTGGATGCGGAATTATCGGCCATAAAGGATGGTTGTAAGCATCGGCTTGCATATGTTGCCCTGATTGTTGAGGACTGGAACAAGGAGCTTGCTCCCTGGACGGCGGCGCCGGTATTCGGGAAAGTTCCATTCGGCGATGGTGCCCTGAATACTCTTGAGATTATTGAGACTGGTGTGATATCTGAGATGCATCGGCGGTTTGATTCTCTGAAGGGTGCGGATGTTATCATCGGAGGGTATTCTTTGGCTGGATTATTCGCTTTGTGGTGTTGCTATGAAAGCGACTTGTTCAAGGGCGTTGCGGCAGCATCGCCATCGGTCTGGTATCCGGAATGGATGAAGTATATAGGAAGTCATAATCCTAACGCCAAACGTATTTATCTGAGCCTTGGGGATGCTGAAGCTAAGACTAAGAATGCTACTATGGCCACTGTTGAAGAGAATATAAGGGCCATGTATGATTCACTTAAAGGAATGCCTGATATTGAGAGTACTCTTGTCTTTAATCCGGGTGGCCATTTCAAGGATCCGGCCTTAAGAACTGCACAAGCTTTCATCTGGGCGCTGCGGCTCTAATTAAGCCGCCCCGTAATTATCGGCTTTCGTGAAAGGCGATAGTTACGGGACGGAACAGACGCGAAGCGGCTGAGGTTACGCAGGTGCTTGGGTCATCTGCTTGCGCAGATCCTGGACTTCGGTCTTGAGTTGGGCGTTTTCCCGACAGAGTTGGTCTACTGAGTACTTGAGTTCGCCGTTCTCTTTTCTTAGGGCTACTACCTCACGATTTACTGTGGTGAGGTCTTCTATGAGGCGCTTGTTCTCCATGGAGAGGATATCGATGGAGTCTTGCATCGACTTGAGAGCGTCGTTGCGGCGCTTGCGCTTGCCGGCCAGCCAGCCTACTACTGCAGTGACTGTGGGGACCAGGCAATCGGTGATGATTGTTGCTATTTGCGTTTCCATGGTACTGCGATTTTTATGAGTAATACAATTTGATTTCTTGCTCTCTCCGTTTGATTAATCCGGGGAGTTTCTTGTTGCCGGCATAGATCCAGCGACGGAACTCATCGGCTATGGAGGGGTCATTAGGGTCTCTCAGGATCTTCTTGCGGATGGTGGAGACGTTGAAGCCCCGGGCTCCTATGTTGAAGACGAAGCTAATGAGGGCATCAAACTGTTCCTGAGTGAGGTCTGCGCCCATCTGGTTGATACAGTGCTCGGCGTTGCGGATGTCCTGTTGAAGAAGCTCATCGGCTTTTTTTTCGGTTATTTGCATGCCTTGGTGGACGCCTGCGGTGTGGCCGTAGCCGATTGTCCAGACGCCTGCCGGGCATAGGTATGAGTTGAGGCGTAGCTGCTCAAAACTCTTGATCAATAGTATTGCGTAGTTTGTTGATTTCATGGTTTTGTGTTTTATGGTTTATGATTTGAACGGTGTGTCATTGGCGGATGCTCCATTTTAATAATAGGAGGAGGGCTATGGCCGCCAGTATTATGTAGAGGATGAGTTTGAGATTGGGTGAGGCCCTGGGTTGAGGGGATTGTTTTTCATGGTACTGGGTGTTTTGTGTGGTGGTTGTGTCTTGGGTTGATATCTGGGTTGTGGCGGATTCCTGGTCTTCCGATTGGGTTTCCTCCTCTTGGATGATGATGGTGCCGCCTCCTTGGTTTATCAGCTGGGTGATGATATTCTGGGACGGTGCTTGGGTATCGGGCGATGGTATTAGGGGTAACGTGGGTGTTTGCATCGGAAGAAATGTGATGGTGGTGGTCTTCCGGTGGGTGGACATCAGGTGATGGGTGGCGCTGTCTATCTCAGTTTGGGAGATGGATGTGGCGGTTGTTTGGGTGGTGGTGATGCTTTTGGTGCTGTGGCAGGCGGGCATCAGGATGGCCATTGCGATGATGGCGAACAAGTGGTACGGTGGTACATTTTTCATGGTGGTACACGGCTAAAGGTGGTACATTTTATGTGTTTTTCATGTCATTTACCACAAAAGTACATAATCTTTAGATATTATGAAAATGGCTCTGGAACATATTTTGAGAGTGTTTCTGAGTATTGCTGATTGAAAAAAGTGGTACAAAAGTGGTACACTTTTCAGGCCTTGAAAAACAAAAATCGCTTCAGAAGATATTCCGAAGCGATTTTCCAGTGATTCCGTTGGGATTCGAACCCAAGACCCACAGCTTAGAAGGCTGTTGCTCTATCCAGCTGAGCTACGGAACCGAGCCTTAAGCCAAACGAACAAAGCAACGCAGTTGCTTTGGATTATTTTGGAGTAACGGGAAAAAGGAACTCGTTCATTTTTCACGTTAATCCAAAAGAATCAAGTAAGCGACAGCTTACTTTGTCGTGGCGTGGCGAGGTCAACGAAGTTAACCCGCCTTTTTGCGGGTGCAAAAATACTTGATTATTTCAACATTTCAAACCACTTTCCCCGATTTTTGACACCACACCAAAATTATAGGCAACGGCACCCAATAAACCAGGAACGAAATGATACGCATAGCATTATCCGATATGACCAGAAGTACATCAATATTGGTATACTCCAAAGTCTGCAGCAACTGAGCCGCCACAAGCATAGTGACCAGGAAATGTGCGAACGGAGGCAGTATGGTGCAGAAAGCATTGACGCAGTCCTGAGCAGTGCGGAAAGTCTCGGTTGAAAGACCGTACACCAGTGACGGCAGGCCGATGCCCAGCATAACCAGGAACATGAATCCGTCGTACAGAGGGCTGCCCTTAAGCGTTCCGGTAATGCCCAGCAGCAAGTGGCTGCCGGCATAAACGCCAAGTATTATCAGGAATATGAAAATGGCCAGAACAACCAGACTGATGTAGAAAGCGGTGCTCTCCTTAGGTGACAGATTGCGCAGGCGTGACAGGGCACGGAACAGCCCACTGCCCCTACCCGCTCCAATTGCCATGAAGAGCATCAGCGCGTTGCCAACGGGGGCATTGCCCAGACACGATGCAGCTGTCCTCACAGCCCATCTGAGCCCGGGAACACCCAGAACGCTGCGGAGTGCCAGTTCTTCATTGCCGGCTCCCCTGCCAATCTCCATGATGCTACCTATCCAGGACACCACAATGACCAGGATGAGCAGGATCAGATAGATGACGGCGGGATGCCGCCAGCCAAGGGAACGTTTATTCATCGGCCTCAAGGTTTGCGGGATCTATTATGTGCAGTTCTATTGCGCGAACCACCAGGCGTGTCACGTTCACACCGCGCTGCTCGCCCTCGGGGAACAGACGTGCCACCAGATCTGCCTGACGTTTCTCAAGCGATTTGGTGCTGAACGGCATGGTGCGCAGTTCGCTTATCATATCCTTGGTGTAACCCAGGGCCAGATGACGCAGAAAACGCTCATCGTACTCGTCAATCTCATACTGCATTGTGGCGCTGTGGCGCAGTCCCTCATCGGTCACGGCCTTGCGGAAACGCTCCACCAACTTCTCCAGGATGGGCTGGTTAAAGACATAACGTTTTCCGCTCATCACGTCCATTATCTCATTGCGGGTAAGAAGCTCGCCGGTCTTGAGCACGATGCCGTGCGCTCCGGCGTCCAGGACATCGGCCCAGAGTTTCTCGTTCAGCAACTCGCCGGTAAATATCAGCACCTTGACCCCGCCCTTCTGGGTGAGTTTGCGGCAAATATCTACGCCAACGGTGGTTGAGCCGCCCAGGCCCAGGTCCAGCAGGACCAGATCGGGCTGGGCGCCGCCGTCCATCAGGGCCCAGAATTCACGCTCGGTCTGCGCTGTGCCTATAACCTCAACCTCGGGGATGTCATTACGGATAATGGACAGTGTCCCTTTAAGTTCAAGTGACACATCCTCAACAACGATTGTCTTGTATTTCTCCATATGCTGTTTCTTTTATTTCCTTACCATTGGAACGGTGAACCATATCACCATACCGTCCTTTTCAGCCTCGGCATTGATGCGGCAGCCCGGATGACCGAACGCCTCGTCATGCTCACGTATTATCTGGCGACACACCACGTATGCCATATTATCCTTGTTCATGAGCGGAGTGAACAGTCCGTCCAGCACTTCCTGCGACGGAGTCTGGCACTTGCGGTGCAGTTCAAAGCGTGCAAAGCCGCCGTCGGCCAGAACATCGACCTTCATATCACCGCCCTCCTCCATTCCGCGGCCAATCAGGCTCTCCAGCAGATATGCCAGCATCACACGGTCAGCGCTAACCTTCAGGTCCGATGCCTCCACACCGATACTACCCTTATACCCGTTCTTGCCCTGCATCCTGGCAGCTGTCTTATGGACCTGATCCAGGACCTCGCTGACCGTAAACACCTCACGATGCAGCAGCTGACCCGTAGTCTGGGACAGAGCATACTGGCTCAGCACGCCGAATATCTCGCGGTAATAGTCCACAAGTTCCTGCATATCGGCCACCTGTCCGCTTTCAACCAGCTGGACAATCCTGTTGGGATACCACACGGTCTCGTGCTTGAGCGTGGACAGACAGTTGTCAAGTATCAGGTTGCTTACATGCAGGCGGTTCTCTTCATAACGGATTCGCTCCGACTCCTCCTCAATCTGTTCTATGTCGCGGAAACCGGACTCAAACCGTATCACACAACTGTACAGGGCGGTTGCCAGATAACCGGTAATCATACCCTTTACAATCTGCCAGGTTTCATCGGTCTCATGCTCCAGACGGAATCCCACTGCGCCAATCTGATGCTCACCGTTTTCAAGCGTTACCACCAGCGGCAGGGCGCGGCAAAGTCCGTCGGCGGAATTCTGCTCCTTTCCGTCATTCATGCAGGCGTTCACGCGGTCTGTGAGGCGCTCATCGGCCACACCGTCGTTATGTACTGCGGTTATGATACGGCCCTCGTCATTGAGCGATATCATGAGCGAGCGTAGGTCGACCAGATGGTCCAGTTCAACGAATATGCCGTCGGTCAGGCGGGTTACCACATCCTCGGCATTAAAGTTGTCAAGATCCGTCACTGCGGTAATTCTGGATATGCTGTCAACCACACGGATAGCCTGCTGCAGATCACTGCGGAACTTGAGCCAGTGGCGCGAATGCACCACAAAGCGCACCAGCACCACCACGATGAATATCAGCACGAATATTATGACCGATATAGTCAGGTTGCTGTTGGTCCGCTGCAGTTCACGGCAGTCCTCCTCAATCTTCCACTCGCCGTAATAGAGTTTGAACAGCTTCAGGTAAGCGTCATCATTATAGCGGTAAACATCCCAGTCACGCATAGCCAGAGCCGATACCGCAATCTCATTACGCAGCCACAGGACCGTCTCGTAATCAGTGGCGAATCCGTCCTCAAGCCAGTATGTCTCGGCCGGTACCAGCACATCCATCACAGACAGGAGCATATCCTTGGATCCGCCGTTCAGCAGATAGTCACGGTTCAACGCATCAAAGGCCGAATCAGCGTAAAGCAACGCCTCCTCAAACTGCCCCCGGGTATTGCACAGATATGTCTGGTTGGCATAATCATATGCCTTTACAAGCAGGCTGTCCTGAGCCTCCTGCGAATGGGCCGATAAGCCCGAGCACAGCAATACCAGCAGCATCAGCGCCCGCTTTATGCCTTTGGGCAGACGGAACGAGAATCGGCTGCCCTTGCCCGGTGTGCTCTCAACGTTGAAACTGCAGACCTTGAACAGGTCATCGGCCTTACGGTATTTCTCAATGATGCCCTTGCAGTTCATAAGACCGAATCCGCTGCCCTTGCCCTGACGCTCGCCCTGTCCTATCTGATCGGGATCAAACACGCGCTCGTCACGTATCAGGCGGACATCGTCCTCACTAAGGCCCACACCTGTATCAGTGACCGATATCTCTACGTAATCATCACCCTGCGCCGCCTGGACAGTTACCTTACCGCCGGCAGGCGTGAACTTGCGGGCGTTATCGGCCAGCGTATTTATCATAAACAGCGTGAGTACGCGGTCTGCGCGAACCACAGCGTCGCTCTTTACCACATCCAGTTCAACACCCTTCTGGATGAAACCGCGGCTGCCCTTGCTTACTATGTCAAACACTCCCTGTACGGGGAAACTCTCCACATTCAGGGTAACAACGCCCTGACGTATGCGTATCCATTGTGAAAGCAGGTCGTTGTACTGGTTGATGCGCTCGGCCAGTTCACGTACGTACTGCATGCTCTGCTCATACTGGGGTGTGCCGACCTTAAGTCCGGAAAGATGCTTTATCTCGGAACGCATGCGGTCTATGTACGGCAGACACTCGGCCACCACCTGACAGCAGGTCTTGCGTACCAGATTCTCGCGTTTGTTGGTATCAGCATGCAGACGGTACAGATAGTGCTGCTTCTCGGCCTGTTTCAGACGGTCAGCCTGACCTACAAGCTCATCGGCATTACGCAGTGCGGCCTTCAGGTACGGAGCCAGATCGACACCTTTGATATCCGGAATGGCTATGCTGTTGAGCCATTGGGTGGTATCCTGTCCCTCGGGAGCCGGTTTGAGGATACGCTCGCACAGGCGGACCGTTTTCTGCATCATCTCCACATACTTGCGGTTTGCGGCATTGATGCGCTTGTGAAACAGCAGAATCAATACTGCCAGCAGCACGATTGCAGAAGCCATGGCATACAACATGCCCTTAAGGCGCAGGTTGGACTGCTTGAGCAGTATGGTACGCGCCTCATAGCGGCGGTCCAGACGTATGTTCTTCTGTATCTCCAGATATACCGTGCGGTTATAGTCCGATGCCTCCTTGTCGTTCAGTCCCGAGTAAGCCAGACTCATCTGCTCACGCAATGAAGCCATACACTCCGGCACCACACCGTGAGGCATCGCATCCATCCACTCCTCCTCAATAATGCGGCCGTCGCTGCGATAACACTCCAACGGCTCCTGCTCTGTACGTCCGGCGCTGTTAAGACGGAAGTTGGAATTCAGCATGTCAAGTGCCGTACCCAGCACGTCTAACGCGTCCTCATACAGACCACGCTCAATATAGCAGGAAGCCAGCAAGCGCTCGCACTCTATTATCTCATACTGTCCGCCGTATGATGCCGAAAGTTGCAAAGCCTTGAGAGCCAGTTGTGTAGGCAGCAGTTCAGGGCTTACGTCCGATGCATTAAACCTGGAAAGCATGTCATCACTCACCCCTGACAGCACGTTGTCGGTACCGTACTCCAGCAGCAACGAACAGATGGCGCTTATGCTCAGCGCCTGCATTCTGACATTATTGTATCGGGTGGCACTGCGCAGGCAGTTGTCCAGACTGCGCAGACGGTATGAAGCGATATCGGTCTCCTCTATTCCTATGCCCAGGCCATGCATGTAAGTATACATAAGGTAGCGGTCATGGTCGTCACGCAGACGGTTATCGGGCACTACATAAGCCATCTCACGGCCTGCCTGTCCCAGTTGCTCCAACTCGAACCAGTACCGGGCCGACTCCATGCGGAAAGAACGCTCCAGCGAGAGCAGACGGTCCAGTTGGGCACTATTCAATGCCTCCTGCTCCTCATGCAGGGCACGCAGGTTAAGCAGAATCTCATTGCGGTACTGATAGAAAGATACGTTGTCCGATGTGCGCTGGCATATCCTCATCAGGCCTATCTGTGAAGCCACAATCTCAAGGGTATTGCCGGTGATTGACGGGACCGAGCTGTAAAGGTCCCAGGCCTCGGTATAGTCCATACGCATGAACGCAATGCGCGCCAGAGTGTTTACCGCCTTGGCGTGCTCATCGCTGTGACGGCGGGTAACATCCAGTGCAAACCGGGCGTACTGCTCGGCCGAGTCCAGATTGTTCCAAAGGTATGAAATGGCCTTCTCGTTCAGGTCAAACGCAGTCTGGCCCGAGCCATTCGCCTTAACCTGTCCGCCTACAGACAGACAGAGCAAAGCAACGTAAAACCAACATCTCAGTCCTTTCATCTTATCTTTATCTCATAAGCCGCTTCCAGTCCGTATTCCGTATATGCCGATATTACGGCACTGTTCAAGTCCGTCACATCGGCCGCATAGACCCTGCATCCCAGCCCGTCATCATCGACCGTAAGTTTCAGGCCATGGGCCGATGTGCTCCAGCCCACGAACGTCCCCTTTTCCAGACCGCGGACATGCAGATGTGCAATCTCCCCGCTCCCCAGAACGCTTTTGTCTGAATTCATTATCATAAACAACGGTCCGTCTGACTCACCGCGTACGCTCTCCTCAAAATCCAGGCCGTCAATATCGATGATGGTCTCCTGCTCATCAAGCACGGTGCACTCGTGGCCGTTCAGCGTTACTCCGGTAATATAGTTACGGTTGGCGGGATTATAGTCCCTGCACATGCTCAGTGCGTCACAGCCGCTCACATCACAGTCGGCCAGCACTATGCCACTACCGCTTTCAGCAATATAGATTTCGCCGCCCTTGCCCTCGAACCTGCAGTTGCGGAACACTACACCGTAGGAGTGTTTAAGCACCACCCCGTCGGTCCGGAACGTGCAGCCCTCGAACAACACCGGCCACGACACGTCAACCGTACCCTCAAACGTTCTTCCGCTGAACGTGTTCAGAACAGGAAGGATCTGGGCCGATGCGCCCCACGCCGATGCAACGAGCATCACCACGCAAAGCATTGACAGTCTATTTAACCACTTTGGCATGACCATAACTTACAAATGTATTCTTTTTTTTCCGTACCTTCGCCTCTGCGATGCAGAAAATGCAACCTATAGCAACTATACGGACAGGATTCGCCAGCAAGTTCGGAGTCCCACGCCAGAGCGGTCTGGTACCCGAGCTCAAGGGAACCATTGTCTTCAGTCCCGAGTACCGCAACCACGATGCGCTGCGCGGTCTGGAGGGATTCAGCCATATCTGGCTTATCTGGGAGTTCTCGGAGGCCATACGTCAGGATTGGTCGCCCACTGTGCGTCCGCCGCGTCTGGGAGGCAACACGCGGTTAGGCGTATTCGCCACACGCTCTCCCTTCCGCCCCAATCCCATCGGCCTTTCATGCGTAAAGCTTGAATCCATTGAGTTGAGCACTCCGCAGGGACCCGTTCTGCATGTAAGCGGTGCCGACCTTATGGACGGAACGCCCATTTACGATATCAAGCCCTACATACCCTATACCGATTGTGTGCCTGACGCAACTTCAGGCTTCACGGGAAGCGTTTCCATGCATCAGCTGCAGGTTGTCATTCCGGAGCAGATTGCAGCCAGAATAAAACCCGAAACGCTCGCTGCGCTCCGGGGTATTCTTGCTCTGGATCCGCGTCCCCGTTATCAGGATGACCCTGAACGTGAGTACGGATTTGATTTTGACGGCTATTCAGTAAAGTTCAAGGTTCCTGATGCCGACACTCTGATTGTCACTTCTCTTCAGGCTTGATCCTGTCGGTCACCAGTTCATCGACCATCTCGCCCATAATATAAAGGTAGCATGAGTTGACCTTGCAGTTGGTTGTCAGCGCAATGGTCTTCTTCATCTTGCCCACCCTACGGGTAGAACCGGCATATGAAACCTTTATGGAGTCCTTCTGACCAGGCTGTATGGCGGTCTTGGGATACTCGGGGACAGTGCAGCCACAGGTTGAATTGGCTGACAGGATAAGCAGTTCCTTGTCACCGGTATTGGTAAACACGAACCAGCACACCTTGTCACCGTGTTCCTTGTCAAACAGACCAAAGTCAACGGTTGTCTTTTCAAAAGTTATCTCCGGATATTTTTCTTCCTCGTTTGCATTCTCGCCCCATGCGGTCATTGTTACCGCTGCAAACAGAAACAGGGCAAAACACTTTAAATACTTCATATTATTCAAATTTATTCGAGCGCTAAGTTATGAAAATTATTTCAACCCGCATTATAAGTCCCTTTTCTTTGTCAAATCCAAAAAACAGCACTACTTTTGATACTCCAAAAAAGGACTCACAAAGTGTTTTTATATATGTTTGACGAGAAAGATCTGGAACAGTTTAAAAAGAAGGGTACATCGGCCGATAAAGTGAAGGCCCAGTTAGAACTTATTCAGAAAGGTTTCCCCTTCCTTGAGTTGGAGGCCGCCGCATCCGTAGGCAACGGCATCATGGCAGTTGATGACAGTGAGTGTGACAAGTACATCAAGACATGGGATGCATATTGCACGGGCAGCAAGCATATCATAACCAAGTTCGTACCCGCATCCGGCGCCGCAAGCCGCATGTTCAAGGATCTTTTCGGTTTCCTGGACGCAGGTTATGACACCCCCACCACCCCGTTTGAGAAGACCTTCTTTGACAACATAGAGAAATTCGCTTTCTATAAGGAACTTGATGACGCCTGTCTCAAAAACAGCGGCAAATCCATAAAGGACCTTATGGCCGATGCCCGGTACAAAGCAGTCGTAACCAACCTGCTGGGTGCCGACGGACTCAACTACGGCGCACTGCCCAAGGGTCTGCTCAAGTTCCACAAATACGCAGCCGCCGCGCGCACACCCCTTGAGGAACATATGGCCGAAGGTGCACTTTACGCCACCGGTTCGGACGGATCGGTACATATACATTTTACCGTATCACCCGAGCACAAGCAGTTGTTCAAGACACTGGCCGAGAGTTGTTCCAAGACACTTTCCAAACGCTACGGAACCACTTACAGCATATCGTTCTCCGAGCAGAAACCCAGCACCGATACTGTAGCCGCCGCTGCCGACGGCTCCGCCTTCCGCAATGACGACGGTTCCATACTGTTCCGTCCCGGAGGTCACGGCGCCCTCATTGAGAACCTCAATGACCTGGACACCGACATCGTCTTTATCAAGAATATTGACAATGTGGTGCCCGATCATTTCAAGAACGACACCATCACCTATAAGAAGCTGCTGGCCGGAATTCTGGTAAGCATACAGGAAAAGGTTTTTGAATACCTGCGGTTGCTTGACACAAAAAAGTACACCGATGCCCAACTCAAGAAAATAACCGGTTTCGTACAGAATACCCTCTGCTGCCGATGCAAGGACCTTGCAGGCAAGACAGACAAGGAGTTGGCAGCATGGCTGCACGGCAAGCTGAACCGCCCCATCCGCGTATGCGGCATGGTAAAGAACGTGGGTGAGCCCGGCGGCGGTCCGTTCCTGGCATACAATGCCGACGGCACAGTATCACTCCAGATTCTTGAAAGCTCACAGATTGACCTGAATGATCCCGCCAAGAAGGAGATGTTTACCAAGGGCACCCACTTCAACCCCGTCGATCTGGTATGCGCCGTACGTAATTATAAAGGTGGCTCATTCAACCTGCCGGACTACGTTGACAAATCCACAGGATTCATCTCAAGCAAATCCAAGAATGGCCGCGAACTCAAAGCCCTTGAGCTTCCCGGACTCTGGAACGGAGCCATGAGTGACTGGAACACCCTCTTTGTCGAGGTGCCCCTCACCACCTTCAATCCCGTAAAAACCGTAAACGATTTACTGCGCCCACAGCATCAGCCCGCATAAAAAAGTACAAAAGGGGACAGACCCCTTTTGTACTTTTTATTACTTTTGCATCGCAATTGCGATAGTAGCTCAGTTGGTAGAGCGTTGGCTTCCCAAGCCGAAGGTCGCGGGATCGTGCCCCGTCTATCGCTCACTCCACTTCAAGAGTAACGATACTTGCAGCGGGAATCTCAAGGATGAGGTCTCCCGTTTTCTTATCTATGCGGGCACCGTCAAAATCGGCCAGTTTGATCTTATCGGGATTCTCAAAGGTGTTGTAGTTGCTGGCCTTGTCGCTGGTAAGGATCTTACCTGATACCTTCTTGGCCTTGATGCCGTCCAGCTTTACGGTTACGCTCTGAGCCTCGTTCAGTTTGACGTTTGACATAGAGATATGCAGTTTACCGTTCTTGGTCGATGCAGTTGAACTGAACAGCGGCAGAGGACGCGTAGCGGTCTCATCAGGATTTGCGGCATAGCGTTCGTTAGGAGTCAGCTTAACCTCAACGCCCTCAAGGTCTGTGGGGATGTAGGTGGCATCCATGTGAGGCTTGTACATATCAAATATCCAGTATGTAGGAGTGAGCACCATCTTGTCATCCTTGGTCAGGATCATTGACTGGAGTACATTGGCAACCTGGGCTATGTTGGTCATCTGGATACGGTCGCAGTACTTGTGGAATACGTCAAGTGACAGTGAAGCCACAAGAGCGTCACGCATGGTGCTCTGCTGATAGAGCTGTGTGCCGGGCTCCGGCTCCCACCATGTACCCCACTCGTCAACCAGCAGCGGAATCTTGTGCTCGGGATCATACTTGCTCATTATGGCCAGATGCTTCTGGATAACCGGTTCAATACCAAGACACTTACCCAGGCACCAGTAGAAATCCTCATCGGTAAAGTCCAGAGCGGGCTTCTTGGCGCCTACCCAACCTGATACGGTATAGTAGTGCAGAGATACGGCATTCATCATTGAGCCAACTTTCTTCATCAGAACCTCAGTCCACTCATAGTCATAATCGGTGGCACCGCTGGCAATCTTAAAGAGATGCGTGCCGTTGTAGTCGCGGCAGTAGGTCTGGTAACGGCGGAAAATATCCGAGTAGTACTCGGGCAGCATGTTGCCTCCGCAACCCCAGGCCTCATTACCTATACCTATATATTTAACGTGCCAGGGCTCCTCACGGCCGTTCTGCTTGCGCAGTTTGGCCATAGGACCGTCTGCGGCGTTCATGTACTCGATCCACTTGGCAGCCTCCTCTACTGATCCGCTGCCAACGTTCAGTGAGATATAAGGCTCACAACCGATAAGCTCGCACAGGTTAAGGAACTCATGGGTACCGAAACTGTTGTCCTCAACAATTCCACCCCAGTTGTTGTTAACCATAACGGGACGGTTCTCCTTGGGGCCGATGCCGTCCATCCAGTGATACTCATCGGCATAGCAGCCACCCGGCCAGCGCATCACGGGAACCTCAAGTTCCTTAAGTGCAGCAAGCACGTCATTACGGTAACCGTTTGTATTGGGAATTGATGACTCCGGACCAACCCACAGACCACCGTAGATGCAGGTACCCAGATGCTCCGAGAACTGTCCGTAGATATTCTTGTTGATTGTGGCACCCGGTTTGTCGGCGTGGACATTGACCGTAACTTCATTCTTTGCGCTAACTGACAGAGCTGCCGTCAGAGTAAGCAGGAAAAAGATTTTTCTCATTGTCTAATTGATGTAGTTTGTACAAAGATAGTACAAGCCGAGAGGAGAAAAAAGGAACTTGTTCATTTTTTATTCCGAGGCGCAGTTATCTTCAATTTATTAAAGATAGTGTTATCTTTGCAAAGTATGAAAAAGGGATTATTGATAATTGCTACACTGCTCTCCTTTACGGCATGTTCATTCAACAAACCCGTATCGGAATGCCCCGACTACAGGATATATATCCGTCCGTCCGATACACGTGAAACCGTCATACAATCCATCCTGGAGGCCGATCCCCAGGCGAACGCCAAACCCCTGAATTTTCTGCTGGAGCACCGTGACTACGATGAGCACATCCACACCGGATGTTACACTGTAAAGAGCGGAGCCACTCCCAAGCAGGTGTCCGATATGCTGCTGAGCGGCAACCAGACTCCTGTTCGCCTTACCGTAAATAGTACCCGCACCATAGGCCAGATGGCACGCGCCATAGCCAATCAGGTGATGGTTGATTCGGCCGCAATAGCCAGTCGCCTTACCAACCCGCAATTCCTGGATTCCCTGGGTTACACCCCCACCAACGTCTTCTGCATGATAATCCCCAACACCTATGAAGTATACTGGAACTCATCGGCCAGCGCCATTCTGTCCCGTCTGGTAAAGGAGCGCAACCGTTACTGGAATGATGACCGTAAAGCCAAGGCCAAATCCATCGGACTCACCGAGGATGACGTCATAATACTGGCATCCATCATAGAAGAGGAGACCGCCAAGGTAGAGGAGTTTCCCATAATAGCCGGTGTCTACATGAACCGTCTCAAGAAGAAACTGCCCTTGCAGGCCTGCCCTACCGTAATATTCGCAATGGGTGGCGAAAGGCCCAAGCGCGTGCTCAAGAAACATCTTGAGTATGACTCACCCTACAACACATACAAGAATCCCGGTCTGCCTCCCGGCCCGATACGCTTTGTAAGCACTCAGGCCATCAACGCCGTACTCAACTACACCAAGCACAACTATCTGTATTTCTCGGCCAAGGAGGATTTCAGCGGGTCACACTATTTCAGCACAACCCTGTCGCAGCACAACGCCTACGCCGCCCGTTATCAGCGCGCTCTTGACAAAGCCGGCATCCGATGATACCATTGGGGCCGAGCGCCGTTTGGTACTGTTTTGAAAAATTTGCTATATTTGTAGGACTAAACGTATAATTATTAACCCTAACCATATGAGAAGGATTGCATCATTACTAATCTGTTCATTAATCCTGACAACCCAATCCTACGCGCAGTTGTCACAGAACCCCAACAAATTTCTGGGTAACATCACCACCAGGTATCAGGTCGATGCCGGAGGCGGAGTTCCGGAATACTACAAGTTGTGGAACCAGATTACCCCCGAGAACGAGTCCAAGTGGGGCTCTGTAGAGGGCAATAGAGGAAGTTACAACTGGGGCAGCGACACCCCGTTCAACTACGCCAAGCAGCACGGATTCACCTACAAGTTCCATGCATTGGTATGGGGAGCCCAGTACCCGGACCGCTGGTTCAACAGCAGCCTGTCGGTTAACGAACGTTACAACGCAATAGTAAAATGGTTCGATGAGGTCAAGAAGCACTACCCCGACCTGCCCATGATAGATGTTGTCAATGAGGCCGTAGGTATGCACCAGCAGGGAAATCCGCTTATGAAAGAATCACTGGGAGGAGGCGGTAAAACCGGTTATGACTGGCTTATCAAGGCATTTGAAATGGCCCATGAACGCTGGCCCAACGCCATCCTTATATACAATGACTACAACACATTCCAGCATGACACCGATGCATACATAGACCTTATCCGCACCCTGCGCGATGCCGGTGCTCCCATAGACGCCTACGGATGCCAGTCACATGACGTAACTGACATCAGCACCACAAATCTGCAGAATTCAATGGCCAAGATCCAGAACGCCGTAAAGATACCTATGTACATAACGGAGTTGGATATAGACATAGCCGATGACAACGCACAGAAGGCCCAGTACGAGAAGATATTCCCCCTCATGTGGGAGGCCGATTACTGCGCAGGCGTAACCATCTGGGGTTACATCCACGGTGCCACATGGGTAGACAACTCCGGCTTGTATAAGGACGGCGCCGAACGTCCTGCAATGACCTGGCTTAAGGAATATATGGCAACCGATAAGGCCAAGAACGCCAAGAGTCCCTTCCCGGGAATGAAGAAGCAGATTTCACTCTACATCAAGCCGGCAACCCTGAAAGCCACTTACGGCGACACTCTGGACATCACCGTACGTGCCGAGTTGGTTGACAGGAACAAGTCCATCGACAGTGTGAAACTTTTCGTAAAGGGTCAACTTGACACAATCATGACCCAAGCCCCGTATATAGCAAAGTATGTACCTGCCGCCAAAGGTGATTATCCCCTTAAGGCAATTGTATACACAAGTGACGGCAAGACTTATGAGCGTGAAGGCAAATTCACAGCATACCCACCCCGCTCCCCTTTCGCCGATTTGTCCATTCCCGGTCTGATACAGGCCGAGGACTTCGACAAAGGAGGTGACGGCGTGACCTACCACGACTCCAACGGCAATAAGGAAGGAGACGCAAGTTCATACCGCAATGACTGTGAAGGCGTGGACATCGTAAACGGTAACGGAGGTTATGCATTAGGTTACACCAGTACCGATGAGTGGCTTGAGTATACCGTAAATGTCACCAAGGCCGGTTACTACACTTATGAGGCTGTGGCATCATCGGGCACAACAGGTTCGGGGTTCCGTCTTGCGCTCAGCGACAACAACGGTCTCACAAACCTGACCGACAATATCAGCATTTCCCAGACCGCCAGCAATGACTGGGGAACCTACAAGACATTTTCGGGACGCACTGTCATTCCGCTCAAAGAAGGCGAGCAGGTGATTCGTCTTACCATAACCGGCAGCAACTGCAACATAGACAAGATCAACTTCCGTCATGTTGAGATTGACAAAACGCTGAACGTAAAGATCTCCGCCTCCCCGTCTCCCGCCACTACAGGATCAAACACCACCCTGCAGTTCACTCCCGTAACGGAATCAAGGGACGGTGCCATAGCCAAGGTTAAGGTCTATATTAACGGAACATTGACCAACACATTAACCTCCAGACCGTTCAAGTGCACTTACAAGCCTACTGCCAAGGGAACCGCCACTATCTCGGCCATCGCAGTGGACACATTGGACAATGAGTCCGAAATCACCCAATACGCCCTTACCATAAAAAACGCCCGTTCCGCTTTCAAGGCTGTTGACATACCCGGCACCTTCCAGGCTGAAGATTTTGACAGGGGCGGCGAAGGGCTCACATTCCACGACTCGGATTCCAATGATGAGGGTAGCGCAAACTACCGTTCAGACAATGAGGGCCTGGATATAGTAACCGGAAACGGAGGATATGCAATAGGATATACAGCCAGCGGCGAATGGATGGAGTATACCCTTAATGTAACAGAAGCAGGCACATACAGATACACAGCTTTTGTAAGTTCAGGTCTGGAAAATTCAGGTTTCACCATCGGCATAATGATGAACGGCAAGGAGACTGTATTATCACAAGTAACAGTGCCCAAGGGTGACAACTGGGATACCTACTCAAAGAAATACGGCCTTTTCAACATGCCTTTTGATGTAGGTAAGGTAACATTACGCATCACCATCACAGGTGCTTACTGTAACATTGACAGGATCAAGCTGGATAATGAAATACCAGCGACCCGGATCAGTTACATAACCGATGATGACCGGAACGCAAACGGTACCCGTTACAATGTTGGCGGCATGCGGGTAAACGGATACAGACAGGGAATAACCATCAAAGACGGAAAGAAGGTATTGATATTGGAATAACCTGTTACAGCATAACTAAAACGGGCTGGTCCATAAAGGATCAGCCCGTTTTATTATAAAAAAACCGCACCGGTGATGTGATGAGAACTCCGAGAAAATAAGTTTTGAGCGCCCGGCCTCCTTTGTAATCCACCGACCGAAGGTTACCCCGTCAGGGGCGTGGCCCGCCATTGGAAACCAGAGCAAGTCTCGGTTCTACCTTTTTATTGATGAGTCTCCCGATCTAACCCGATGCGGTTATACAAAAGTAACAAAAAAAGTGTCCGAATGGTCATCCGGACACTTTTTTAACTATTGGTTATCGTCTTACTTAACCTTTTTAACGATGGCCTTGAAAGCCTCGGGGTTATTCATAGCCAGGTCGGCCAACACCTTACGGTTAATCTCGATACCTGCCTTGTGGATGGCACCCATGAGCTGTGAGTAGTTCATACCCTCCAGACGGGCAGCTGCGTTGATACGCTGAATCCACAGTGCGCGGAACTCTCTCTTCTTGTTCTTACGGTCACGGAAAGCATAAGTCAAACCCTTTTCCCAAGTATTCTTGGCAACGGTCCAAACGTTCTTTCTTGCACCAAAGTAACCTCTGGTAAGACCTAAAATTTTCTTTCTCTTTGCTCTTGAAGCAACGTGATTTACTGATCTCGGCATAGTTTTCTGTTTTTGACTGTTGATTAATCGGGATTAGATTATCTCATGCAGAGCAGTGACTTAACCTGCTTAGCGTTAGCCGGATCAAGAAGTGTGAAGTGATCCAGATTTCTTTTACGCTTCTTAGTCTTCTTGGTCAGAATGTGACTGTGGTAAGCGTGTTTTCTCTTGATTTTGCCCGATCCGGTAAGAGCGAATCTTTTTTTGGAACCGGAATTAGTCTTTGATTTCAACATTGTTATTAAAAATTTTGTTTGTTATTTATAACCGTAAGCACCATGCCCGGGCTTATCGGTCGTTTATTCATTATTATCTACCTGCTTGGGAGCATCAGCTTTCTTGGGGGCTCCACCCTTCTTGGGTGATATGAATATTGTCATACGCTTACCCTCCAGAATGGGAGCCTGTTCCTGCTTTCCGTACTCTTCAAGGTCTTTTGCAAAACGTGCCAGGATATTCTCACCCTGTTCCTTAAACAGTATTGAGCGGCCACGGAAAAAGACGTATGCCTTAACCTTGTCGCCGTTCTGCAGGAAACCCATGGCGTGCTTGAGCTTGAAGTTGTAGTCATGATCATCAGTCTGGGGTCCGAAACGGATTTCCTTGACATCGATCTTGACCTGCTTAGCCTTGGCCTCCTTCTGCTTTTTCTTAAGCTGGTATATGAATTTGGAGAAATCAACTATTCTGCAAACCGGCGGAACCGCATTCGGTGAAATCAGGACCAAATCAAGTTCCATGTCATCGGCAATCTTGAGAGCCTCACGCAGAGATACCACCTTAGGCTCAAAGCCTTCACCGACTATACGTACCTCACGGGCACGGATTTCGTCATTGACCTGATACTGATCGCTTAAGTTGTCTTTCTTCATATTATTCCAAGCGGGCGCAAAATTACCATTTATTTATCATAGAATTAACTTCATCGGCAATTTTTTTACCGAAATCGTCAATTTTCATATTTCCAAGGTTCTCAGCACCCTGCTTACGTACGTTAACCTCACCCATTTCGGCCTCTTTCTCACCTACTACCAGCATGTACGGGATGTGCCTTACCTCATTGTCGCGGATCTTACGTCCTATCTTCTCGTTGCGGTCATCGACAAAACCGCGGACCTCATACTTGTCCTCCAGTTCCTTCTGAACCTTATGGGCATACTCGTTGGCCTTCTCAGAGATAGGCAGTATAGCCACCTGGTCAGGTGTAAGCCAGAGCGGGAACTTACCGGCGGTATGTTCAATGAGTACGGCGACAAAGCGCTCCATTGAGCCGAAAGGTGCGCGGTGAATCATAACCGGACGCTCCTTCTGGTTATCGGAAGCGATATACTCAAGCTCAAAACGCTGCGGCAGGTTATAGTCAACCTGGATGGTACCCAGCTGCCAGCGGCGACCCAGGGCATCCTTAACCATGAAGTCCAGCTTGGGACCGTAGAATGCAGCCTCGCCGTACTCTACGGTAGCCTTAAGACCCTTCTCCTGGCAAGCCTCGACGATAGCGCTCTCGGCTTTCTCCCAAACCTCGTCGCTGCCTACGTACTTCTCGTGGTCGTTAGGATCACGCAGTGATATCTGTGCCTCGAAGTTGTCAAAATCAAGAGCCTTGAAGATAATCTCAATGATCTCCATTACGCGGATGAACTCACCCTTAACCTGATCGGGACGGCAGAAAATATGTGCATCGTCCTGGGTGAAGCTGCGTACGCGGGTAAGTCCGTGCAGCTCGCCGCTCTGCTCGTAACGGTAAACGGTACCGAACTCTGCAATACGCAGAGGCAGGTCGCGGTATGAACGGGGCTGTGACTTGAATATGCAGCAGTGGTGAGGGCAGTTCATAGGCTTGAGCAGGTAGCACTCACCCTCCTCAGGGGTGGTGATGGGCTGGAAGCTGTCCTTACCGTAATGATCCCAGTGACCTGAGGTCACGTACAACTGCTTTGAACCGATATGCGGGGTGATTACCTGCTGGTAACCGTAACGTTTCTGGATACGTGAAAGGAAATCCTGCAGACGCAGACGCAGAGCAGTGCCTTTGGGCAGCCAGATGGGCAGGCCCTTACCTACCATGTCGCTGAACATGAAGAGCTCCATCTCCTTACCGATCTTGCGGTGATCACGCTTCTTGGCCTCCTCAAGGAGTGTCAGATACTCATCCAGCATCTTCTGCTTGGGGAATGTGATACCGTAGATACGGGTCATCTGCGGGCGCTTCTCGTCACCGCGCCAGTATGCGGCCGATGTAGCCAGCAGCTTGATGGCCTTGATGGCACCTGTGTCAACCAGGTGCGGTCCGCGGCAAAGGTCTGTATAATTACCCTGAGTGTAAGTGGTGATGGTTCCGTCCTCCAGATCCTCGATGAGCTCGTTCTTGTAGCTCTGACCGCGGGCGGCGAAGAACTTAAGTGCTTCGGCCTTTGAGATCTCCTCACGGACCAGTTTTTCCTTCTTCTGGACCAGTTCCTTCATCTTGGCCTCGATGGCGGGAAAATCACTCTCCTTGATGACCACGCCTTCAGGGGGCATGATGTCATAATAGAATCCCTTCTCGATTGCCGGACCGATACCGAACTGTGTGCCGGGATAAAGCTCCTGCAGAGCCTCGGCCATAAGGTGGGCGCTGGTGTGCCAGTAAGCATGCTTGGCCTCATCATCCTCCCACTTGTGCAGCTTGATGGTAGCATCGGTGGTTATGGGGCGGTTGAGCTCTGTAATCTGGTCGTTCACACTGCAGGCCAACACATCCTGTGCCAGTCTCTGGCTGATGCTCTCAGCAATCTCATAACCGGTTACGCCGCTTTCATATTCGCGTACGGAACCGTCGGGAAACGTAATCTTTATCATGTTGTTTTATAGTAATTTCTATTTGAGCGTGCGAATTTATCAAATTATTCGGACTTTGAGAAGCGTTTGATGATATTATACGCCGAATATATGCCAAGTTCGCCTGCGCGGCTCAGGTCACGGAACGCATCATCCATACGGTTGAGCATCACAAGTACCAGACCGCGGTTGTACCATGCCTCGGCCAGCGTCTCGTCCAGTTCTATCGCCTTGTCAAAATCCACCAGTGCCGCATGCAGGTCATTGGTCATGGCATGGAATGTGCCGCGGTTGTAATATGCGAAAGCGAATGACGGCTCCAGGTCTATGGCCTGGGACAGGTCCCTTATCACCATCCGGTATCCGGCTTCGGCCGATACTCCGTGCCCGGTGTTATCAGTCTGATTATCATTATTCTGTTCGGCTTTCCGGACCTCAACCGATCGGGCCCTTATCTGTGCTCTACAGAACCACACAGCCCAATTGTCCGGATCGGCCTGAACAGCCAGGTTAAGGTCCGATTCGGCATTGGTAAAATCCTGAAGCAGAGCAAAATCTATGGCTCTGGCCAGCAGGAGGCATCCTGCGTTATCCGTGTTGTCCGACAGGTATTGGGTACGCAACCCTATATCGGCAAACAGACGGTCTATCTGATTCTGTTCCAACTGAACCTCATGGTTCTCAAGCAGCACCTCGGCCATAAAACATCCGGTCGATGACAGTTCCTCAACCACCTTGCTTCCGTGTACCGATCTGACTGTCTGGGTATTATCCTTATAGTATGTAAGCCTGTACGGTTCCAGATACCTCACATCGACATTGCGGTTCTGGACCTTTCCGCGGTACTCGCTGGAGAATCCGGTCGAGTTCTCCAGATTCTCGTCTACCACTATCTTACGGTAATTGCGCACGTTCCTGTCGGAGCGGTTGCGCACCCTGGCGTCATCATCCTCATCATCAGCACTGTCCTCATAACCCAGGGCATTGTTGAAACGGCGGTTCTGCTCACGCAGCACAACCATGGCATCCTCCTCGGCGCCACGGCGGTTTCCCAGTTTCTCACGCACCTCGCTGCGTATCTGGTAACCCTGGGTAAAACGCGGATACTCTTCGAGGACTCGGGTGATATCCTGTTCGGCACCACGGTAATCGCCGGTCTGACTGCGTAATACGCCACGGTAGAATATAGCCATAAGGTTATCCGGCTCGGCTGCAATCACCACGTCAAAATCCTCAATCGCACGGTTGTCATCTCCTATCTGTGCTCTCAGGTTACCCCGGTTGTAATGACCGGTCACATTGGCCGGGTCAATCACGATTGACATGTCGTAGTCAGCCAGTGCACCGTTCAGATTGTCACGGAAATAGCGGATCATGGCGCGGGTTATGTAGGCGCCGGCATCGGCCGGATCCAGATAGATGGCACGGTCCAGGTCGGACTCTGCCTCCTCATACCGTTCCATACGGGCCAGCATCACGCCCCGGTGCTGCAGCATGGACGGATCATAGCGGTTCACATCAAGGGCTTTGTTTGCCCACTCCAACGCACCTGTGCTGTCACCCTGTTCCCAGAGCAGATCGGACCGCATGGCCATGGCGGGAGTGTATTTGGGCGACAGAGAGACAAGCGTATCGGCCGCCATCAGGGCGTCTTGGGTCCTGTTAAGACGTATCAGACAGAGTATCAGGTTATGACGCATGGAGTTGCTGCCGGGCTCGCGGCGCAGGCCCTCCCTGAAATCGGACATGGCGTCCTCATAACGGCCTTGATAGACACGGGCCAGTCCCCTCACCTGATACGCATTGGCAACGAACGGGTTGCGGTCAATCGCTATGCTGCAGTCCTGTTCGGCACCCCGGTAATCCTCGAGTGACAGTTTGGCGACCGCCCTGTAGAAATACGGCTCCGCCAGATAGGGTTTTGCGTTGATTACCTGGTTGAAATACTGGATGGAAAGTACGTAATCTTCAAAATAGAGAGCGGTACGGCCCACCGACATCATACGGTCAGTGTTTATCTGAGCCTTTACAGGGGCACAGAAACCCCAGAAGGCGACAGTCAGCAAAATGACGGCCCGCCCTATTCTCATTTTACTTGCGTGCGGTTTTCACCTTGTAGTCACAGCTGAACTTTCCGGCTGCTATTGAACTCAGAGCCTTCTTGTTCATCTGGCGGCGCAGGGGTGACATACGGTCTATGAAACACTTGCCGTCCAGATGGTCTATCTCATGTTGGAGGACACGTGCAGGGAATCCCTCGAACCATTCGTCATGCTCCTGGAAATTCTCGTCCTGCCAACTCACGCGCACCCTCTCGGGGCGGTTAACCTTTTCGTGAATGCCCGGAAAACTCAGGCAGCCCTCCTCATACGGAACCATCGCTCCGTCAGTCTCCTCAATGTAAGGATTGATATATGTACGGAAATAGCCCTTGAATTCCGGCTGGTCATCGGAAATGGCATCCAGATCAACAACCACCAGTCTGATGGAAAGACCCACCTGAGGAGCGGCAAGACCCACGCCCTCCGACTTCTTGAGTGTCTCAAACATATCCTGGATGAGTTGCGGGAGTCCCTCATAGGTATTGTCTATCTCCTCAGCCTCTTTCTTGAGGACGCCCTGTCCGTATGTGTAGATCGGTAAAATCATATCTCTTTGTACTGTTTTGAATCCATAAATGACTCCAGGATGATTGTAGCGCTCACCTCATCCACAAGAGCCTTGTTGCGTCGGGCCATACGTCCTATTCCCGAATCCAGTATAGCCTTCTGTGCTATGACCGATGTGAACCGCTCGTCAAACATGACAATCTTCTTGTCCGGATACTGTTTGGTGAGTCTGTTCACGAAAGGACGTATCTGTTTCATGCTTGCCGACTCCTCGCCGTTCATGTTGGTGGGATAACCTACCACAATGACATCGACCGTCTCCCTGGCCAGATAATCAGCCAGGAAACTCATCAACTCATGTGTGGCCACGGTTTTTAATCCTCCCGGCACAATGCGTAACGGATCGGTCACCGCGATTCCGGTACGTTTGGTACCGTAATCAATAGCAAGTAATCTGCCCAAGATTATTTTCTGTAAAGTATCCAGGCGCTCTGGAAATCCTGGTTGTCCGGATATCTGGTCTTGAACTTTGTACGCTCTGCAACGGCCTCCTCCTTGGTGTCGAAACTGGCGCATACCACACGGTATGTCTTGCCTGCCTCATTAACCACCACCACGGCCTTGTAACCGTCATTAACCAGACGCTCCCTGAGAGCATCGGCATTGGCCTTGAGTGAGAAACTGCCGCATACAATGCCGTATGCCTTGATCTCCTGTTCACCGGATACTACCGATACCTTCTCCTCGCGTACCGAGATATTGGATACATCCTCGGCGGTGGGGGCCTCGTTGTCAGCCACTACAGGCTCTTCGATGACAGCCTTGGGAGCATCGCCCTCAACAGCCTTCTCGTAAGCCTCCTTGTAAGCGTTCTTGCTTGATTTGCACGCTGAGAGCGAAAGAACTGTTCCCGCAATCAGCAAATAAACTATCTTCTTCATAAACTGTATTATTTGTTTTGACTAATTATTTGACGCAGCTTTTTCAATTATGTTAAACCCCACGGTATCCCTTGCCAGACAACCGGCGACCGTTTCGGGGGGCACCAGTCTCCAGTCGGTAACCTTTTCCACTGTTACTGCCATTCCCGCCTCTTTCTTGATGGCAAGGTCAGTTATCATGTAATACCGTATATCGACGCGTGATGACCCGTTGAACCTTTTGCGCATATCATCCGTACTGATTCCTATCACCCTGGGCAGTGTCGTACCCGAATACTGGTTCGAATTGATTGTGGTACGGTACATACGGTCCGGGTCAAACGGTTTGCCGTCGGACATAGAGATGATGTTTATGCGTTTACCTTCCGGTTTGGTCACGTCTATGTCATATCTGATTCCGGCTGCAGTCACCATGCCGCTTGCCGGGCGTCGGGGCAGAGTGGAACCATCCCTCACCTGACGCAGTTTGAGAAGCCCTCCGTTAGCGTCGGTGACGGTATTATAGAACTGGCTGGCCGAATTCTCCAGGACCGCCTTTATCTCACTGCCCCTGAGCATTACCGACACCATGGTGTTGTCAAATTCATAGACCCCGAAAAGATCCTTTATCCTTATCTCTCCTGCCGGGAAATACGATGCCGTGAATGCCGGGACCGCAAGCGACACCTCGGCACCTATGAAGCTCATCTGCATCGAATGGACAAAATCCATCAGTGAGGAGCGTCTCCACAGCATTCCGTCGGCCTCAATGGGAGCCGACACAGAGCCTATCACAGAATCGGCATACCGGGACAGGTCATCATACCAACCGGAAAGTTTCCTTAAGAAACGTGCATCGGGAATCTCACCCGTAATGTTGACCAGGTCACCCGATGCCGTAACTGCCGGGCTGCCTTCCCTTACACCCGTCACGGTCACGGTGGCAACCGCCACATCGGTCATGAACGGACCGGGATTGAGCAGGAGTACAGAGTCTCCGCTGCAGTCTGCAGTCTTGAGTTTACGTGCCTTGTGGTCATGTCCATAGATGATCAGGTCAAATCCCGGGACATTCGCTATGAGTTTGCGCACAGCGTTCTCGCTCAACCCTTCATCCTGGCGGCCTCCGTCATAACCCGAATGGAACAGTCCTATCACCACATCGGCTTTCTCCTTATCCTTCAGGACAGGCATCCAGTATCCGGCGCTCTCCACTATATCCGCCAGGTCAAGTTCCCTGCGGTCTGCCGGTAGTTGGTAGTTGACCAGCGGAGTGGTCATGCCCAGGATGGCAATCCTGACTCCCTGCACCTCCATTATCCTATAGGGCGGCAGGTAGTCTCCGTATTGTTCAAAGAAAACATTGGCCCCCAGCACAGGACAGTCAAGCCCCCTGAAGTACCTGTCATAACTGTTGGGGCCTACCGCAAAATCATGGTTACCCATAACGGTGGCGGAACAGCCCAGTAGATTCAGGGCCTTGGCCGGCAGGCACTCACGGGCGAACTGGGCGGTCTGGTCATGATAATCATCAATGGTACCCTGAAGCATGTCACCTGCATCCAGATATATCACGTTGCGCTGTTCCTTGCGTTCCCTGTTCAGGAATGTCGAGAACTTGGCCAGACTGCCTTCCCTTTCACTGCCCGATACACAATCCTTGTCAAAGATATGGCCATGGACATCCGTAGTGGCCACAATCCGTACAGTTACGGTATCAGGCCCTGATGTGCAGCACATCAGGAACAGGGACAGACAACCTGCTGTTATAAGAACGCCTATTCTTTTCATTCTTTAATCAACGACCAGGATTCAAGACTTATATCACCTACTGCAGTTATGTAGAATTCGGTCTGCAGTCCGCTGGCTGTCCTGAGCAGCGGGACCTCCAGATCAGCATATCCGGATTGGGAGTCAACCTCTGCAAGAGCAAGCGCGGTTCCGTTGGGACCTGCAAAACCTATGGTCACGGCTATTATTCCCTTACCCTTGGCTCTGGTCCTGAATCCTATCGCTCCGGTTCCCAGATTTACGTTTGACAGACACATCCAGGCACCGGTCTTCATCTCGGCCGTGCATTTGGAATCGGCGTATTTGGTAGTCACGCCCTTGCTCCAGGCCATGGTTGCACCGGGAATCACGCCGTAAGGATCAAAATCCTTGAGTTGGTTTACTCCACTCTCCGAGATGGAAGAGGATGACAGGTTTGATATCCTGCCTGTGGACTCATTTACCGAAATGGTGTTCATACAGGTGCTGCGTACCTCCATTCCGCCGGTTATATCCTTGTTTTCCTTCATCATGGCGCTCTTGAGGGCGCGGTTATGGTAAAGAATATAGTATTTGCCCTTATACTTGACTATGGCGTGGTGATTGTTTCCACCGCCTCCCGACCATGATGCACCGACGGGATTATCAAAGCAGCGCCCTACGTATGTGAATGGTCCCAGAGGAGAGTCCGATTCCATATAGGCTATGTTGGCCACACCCGGATCGGCATTCTGGGTCCAGTTGGAGCAGTAACTGTACAGATACTTTGAGCCCACCCTGTTTATTCCGGCATCCTCAAACAGATACGGAGGATTTATGGCTACGGGAGTTCCCTTTATGGATATCATGTCATCGCCAAGCTGGACACAGCGTGCAGTTCCAGGATCGGCATCCTTTCCCTGCGGCACACCGCCTCCGAAATAGAGGTAGGCATTACCGTCGTTATCCACCAGCACGGCCGGATCAAACAGCCATGTCACGTTTCCGCAGTTGGGGGTGTTGCGTGATATGAGCTGATTCATTCCCGACGGCTGTTTCCAGGGGCCGTAAGGGGTATCCGCCGTAAGGACTCCTATGCCGTTTGAGTTATCGGCAAAGTACAGGAAGAACTTCTCCTGTCCGTTTATGGTCTTGTGTGCGGCGCACGGAGCCCACATGTTGTTGGCCCACTTGGCAGGACCCGTTCCGCCGCCCAGGCCGGCAACGGGCTGTGCTCCGTGATCGGTCCAGTTAACCAGGTCATCGGTCGATATTATGCTCACATTCTTGCAGTCGCCGTAATCGGAATCCGGAACCGGCCGGCCTGTAGTGCTGTTATAGATGTGGTCATCGGTCATATATACATAGAGTCGGTCTCCCACAACCATTCCGAACGGATCGGCACCGAACTTGTGTCCCATAAGGGGATTGTGGTTGCCTATTTTCTTGTATGGACTGCCCATGGCCGATATGCTGCGGAACTCCAGCGTGAGTTCCTTTACGGAACGCTTATTCGTACTGTTCACATCCGGAACCGAGAATGTAATGCTGTCAACGTCTGCCAGAGCCACCGAGTCTGCAGCCAGTTTGGTGTAACCCCTCTTCTCATAGTGGACAGCAGCCTTGCCGTTGCCGGCGGCCACCTCAACGCTGTCAAGCGTAAGCAGCGAGTATTCAGTAGCCTTACCGTCTCTCCAGACAGACATGCTTCTGTACCCCTGTCCGTACACCGGGAGGGCAGCCATCATAAGCACGAATAATATAGTCCCGTTTTTCATATGATCAGTAACAAATCAGATTCCCAGGTCTTTCTTGAAGGCGTCAATCTTCTTCATGGCCTCGGCCTGGACCTTAAGGTAATCCTTCCTGTCCGCCATGGGCAGCTTGGCCTCCATGTAGAACTTTATCTTGGGCTCGGTGCCTGAAGGACGGACCGATATCTTGTCACCTGCGGCGGTAAAGTACTGCAGCACGTTTGACGGCTCGGGCATAACCAGATCGGTAACCTTACCCTGTGCATCGGTCTGCTTGAGAAGTTTGAAGTCCTTTATGAGAACCACCTTCTCTCCTGCCAGAGTCTTAGGCGGATTGGCGCGGAACTGCTCCATCATGGCCTTTATCTCATCGGCACCGCTCTTGCCGGGCTTTACAACGCTTACGGCACCCTCCTGTGAGAATCCGTACTCCTGGTATGCATCCAGCAGCAGGTCCCAGAGGGTCTTGCCGTTCTCCTTGGCCCATGCGGCAATCTCTGCCATCAGCGAGCAGGCCGATACGGCATCCTTGTCACGTACAAAGTCCTCGGCCAGGAATCCGAAACTCTCCTCACCGCCGCCGATGTAGTGCTTGCCCTTGGCGTTCTCATCGGCAATTACCTTGGCAATCCACTTGAAACCGGTGTAGCAGTCAAACATCTCAAGGTTGTTCTTCTCGGCAATACGGCTTATGACCTCTGTAGTCACGATGGTCTTTACTATGTACTCCTTACCGGTCATCTTGCCCAGTTTGGTGTACTGTGTTATGATGTAGTAAAGGAAAATCATTGCGGTCTGGTTACCGTTCAGAAGGGTAAGCTCACCCTTGTCATCACGGCAGGCCACACCCAGACGGTCGGCGTCGGGGTCCGATGCCATCACCACGTCAGCGTTCAGCTTGCGGGCCAGTGCCAGAGCCATGGTCAGAGCCTCGGGGTACTCGGGGTTGGGTGATACAACGGTCGGGAAGTTGCCGTCCGGAACCATCTGCTCTGGAACGCAGTTCACGTTGGTAAATCCCCACTGCTTGAGTGAACGCGGTATCATCACGCGGCCGCATCCGTGCAGCGGAGTATATACTATGCAGAGGTCATGGTTGCGCTTAACCAAATCCGGATCTATGCAGATACCCTCAATGGCATCCAGGTAGGGCTTATCTACCTCCTCGCCTATTATCTGGATCAGGTCCGGGTTGCCCTTGAACTTTATGTCGGCCACCTTTACCTTGGCAACCTCATCGATGATGCCTGTATCATGCGGAGCCAGCACCTGTGCGCCGTCCTCCCAGTATGCCTTGTAGCCGTTGTACTCACGGGGGTTATGGCTGGCGGTAACGTTCACACCGCTCTGGCAGCCCAGGTAACGGATAGCAAATGATACCTCAGGCGTGGGGCGCAGGTCATCAAACAGATAAACCTTGATGCCGTTTGCGCTGAAAATGTTTGCAACGGTCTCGGCAAACAGACGTCCGTTGTTGCGGCAGTCATGTCCTACCACCACCGATATCTCCTTACGCTCCTTGAAGTTTTTGTTAAGGTAGTTGGCCAGACCCTGGGTAGCCATACCCACGGTGTATATGTTCATGCGGTTGGTACCTGCGCCCATGATTCCGCGCAGACCGCCTGTTCCAAACTCCAGATCCTTGTAGAATGCGTCAATCAGGTCAGACTTGTCCTCTTTTGCCATTAAAGCCTTAACCTCCTCACGTGTCTTCTCATCGAATGAACTGCCCAGCCATTCCTGTGCCTTGGCAGTTACCAGTCCCAGTAATTCGTCCATAATATATCAGTTTATCTTTTGTTTATGCAAATACGCATACGCGCACATAAATACAAAAGTAAAGCTTTTCTTTGAGGAGTCAAAAAAAAGATACAAAAAGGAGGAATAAAATCAGAAGGAGGTGTGTTTACGGAAGAAAACCAAAGTATATGTGGCCGATACCGCCAGCAGCACAAAGCCTGCGGCCAGAACGCCCTCACCTTCACATACAGACAGGGCCGATGCACCCGAAACCAGGACAGCCTGAATAAGAAAAGATATTACAACCTTACCTGCCAGGCAGTAACCGTAACGTATCCTTGAGATGGTAAGTACCAAACCCAGATACAGCAGTTCCCACATTGCAAGCGCGATGCCTATGCCCACGGTCCCGTACAAGTTGAATCCGCATATCACACATATTACCAGTAGTATATAGCAGATTGTCTCCTGGATAAGATAGGTAACCTGATCTGATTTGGCAAGCACAATGCACGCTATGGGCTGGCTTACGGATTTAAAGAACACTCCTGCAACAGCCAGTTGTGCAAGGGCTATGGAGCTTTGGAATTTTCCGTACTCCAGAACCACATAAACCACCAGCGGCATTACAATGATGAAGCATATAACCAGAGGGGCCGAAAGCATAAGCATAGCCTGAGCCTGACTGTCAACCGTGCTCTGCAGCCTCTCCTTATCGGCCGCAACCGATGACAGCCTGGGGAAATACTCCGAGTCATTGACCGTGAGAAGCAGCGTTGCAAAATAGGTAACAAGCATATAGCCCGCGCTGTATATACCCGTCAGTTCCTGACCACCCCTATCCATCAGAAACTTGGCTATGATTGACCATGCCCACGCGCCCAGGAAAGCCGCAACCGTAAAGAATACTCCGAATCCTATCATTCCGAATCCCTTGCGCAGCACCTGCCCGCTAAACGGACGTGCGCTGTAAGGATACGCCCTGAATGAATAGCAACAGGTTACCGTCATCGTACCCAAAGCCGACAGAACCAGAGCGGGTATTATACCGTCCAGTTTAAAGAACCAGTAAAGCGGCACAGACAGACAGAGTGAGACGATACTTGCAAACAGCTGGCTCAACGCCACCTGACGCATCAGTCCTGTACCCCTGAGCACAGCCATCTCACCACCGGTAACGGCAGCAGCAGCCACGGCGAATGACATCAGCATGAAACCTACGGTGTAACCGGCATCGCCCGCAAACGCCCAACGGCTAAGGAAAGGAGACATCAACAGGCATACTGCCATTCCCGCTATAGCGGTCAGCAGAGCCCAACTGCGGGTAATCAGGATACTGTCACCTGTTGCATCGGCATCGGTCCCTACCGTACGTGATATCTCGGGGACTGCCACAGTCTGAATACCCAGATTGGTCAGGTTCTTCACCACATCGGTATTGCGGTTCATGGACTCCGTGATGCCGTAGCACGCAGGTCCCAGCCACACCGACTTGACCTTGTTCAGGACAAGTGTCACAAGCATAGCCAGCATCTGCACACTGCCGAACACGCCGGCATACTTGAGTATCCGGTTATATACCCCGTGCCCGGGATTGCTTTTTATGTCGGCTTTATTCTTCTCCACTTGGGTAATAACGATAATACAGGCGCAAAATTACTTTTTTCAGAAAATAAAAGCGGTATATTTACGTTTTCAATCTGTAATGCGCGCACGTATGGAAAACCGGGATCTTACACTTGACATACTTATTTGCACCGTGAGTGACCGTCTTGCGGGAGTACCCGGCATGATACTGCCGGAGCGTGACGGCGTTCGTTACATAGTATCGGTCCAACACACCGGCCCCGCCCAGGAGGTAACGATACCTTCCGCGCTGGAATCAAGACCCGATATAACCATTGGGTTGCTTGAAGGTTTGGGGCTGTCACGCAACCGCAACAACGCAATACGCATGTCCACTGCCGATATCTGCCTGATAGCCGATGACGACAACCGTTACAGGTCGGAATACATCGACACCATACTGGATGCGTGGAGCGCCAACCCCGATGCCGACATCCTGACCTTCCAGGCAGAAACACTTCTGGGTGAGCCTTTGCACCCCTATCCCGCCCCTTACGTATGCTCGGTAGAGATCACCTTCCGTCGCAGTTCCATCATTGAAAAAGGATTGCGTTTTGACAAGCGGTTCGGACTGGGAAGCCCGTTGCTGTGCGCCGGTGAGGAGGAGGTATTCATGGCCGATGCACGCCGCGCCGGACTCAACGTCAGATACATACCTGAGGCAATTGTTCAAACTGAGGGTGCCACCACCGGCATCAGCCTTATAGGGAACCGTACGCTGCAGATTACCAAAGGTGCCACATTCCGCTATGTCTACGGCACATGCAGCGCAGTATGGCGCAGCTTCAGGGAGGCCGGCTGGTATCTGCTGCACAAGAGAGCGAACCCGTTCCCCATACTGTTTAACATGCTCAAAGGAATATGGATATTACGATAGTCATACCCGTCTACAACCGCAAGGCTCTGTTAAAGCACACCCTTGACAGCATAATGCGCAGCCCCTGTGCCGGCGCACCGGTCATTGTAGTGGATAATGGCAGCACTGACGGTACAGACAAGTTCCTTGAGGCCTATTGCGAGTCTCACCCCACGGTCACCGCCGCATCAGAGCCTGTACGCAGCGCCGCAACAGCACGCAACAAAGGACTCTCCCTGGTCCGCACCACATGGGTCTATTTCTTTGATTCCGATGATGAGTTTGAGGACATACCTCATGACTGGGACCAGTCAGTTGACTTGGTAGCTTTCCCTACCCGCCAGAAGGTTGAAAGCAAGGTTACAATCCGCGCATACAAGCCTGTGGCCGACCCCGCGGTACAAATATTGAACGGAATGCTCAACACCATAAGTATGATATTCCGCACTGCCTGGCTCAAGGAGATTGGCGGCTGGAACACGGCATGCCCCGTCTGGGACGACTGGGAACTTGGAACCCGTGCCCTTATCGCAGAACCCCGCCTGCAGTGGATCACCACCAAGGCATACCACACAGTTAAGGTTCACTCCGACAGTCTGACCGGTCCCAGTTTCAAGTCACGCTACAAACTCCAGCTTGAGGCCATAGGCCAGGCCGCAACAGATACTGACCGGGCCGACACCCACACCGCAGACCGCTGTCGCAAGGCACTCATGCTGCGCACCTTCATACTGAGCGGGAAACTGCTCTATGAAGGCGACAAGAAGGCATCGGCCCAGTGCAGGGATTTCATTACGGAACAGTTCGGCAAGAGACCTGAAGGTATAGGATTCGGCAGATTCCTGGAGCAGTATTCCGCATTGGGCCTGCGCGGTGCATGGGAACTTGCCGTAAGATATATGACAAGCAAGAAACGCCTATGAAAATACTTCTGTTGGGAGAATACAGCAACGTTCACAACACCCTTGCTATGGGGCTCAGGGCACTTGGGCATGAGGTTACTGTAGCCAGCGACGGTGACAGCTGGAAGAACTACCCTCGCGATATTGACCTACGGCGTGACCTGACAAGCCGCACCGGACGCATATCATTCCTGTGGAGACTGTTCAAGGCTCTGCCCAAAATGCGGGGCTATGACATCGTCCAGCTTATCAACCCCATATTCCTGGAGCTCAAGGCAGAACGCCTGATGCCGTTCTACCGCTATCTGCGCCGTCACAACAAAAAGATTCTGATGGGAGCGTTCGGCATGGATTACTATTGGGCAAGCGTCAACACCGACATTCGTCCTCTCAGATACAGTGATTTCAACTTTGGCGACCAGCCCCGAACCGACATCGAGGCACAGCGTTTCCGCGACGAATGGATAGGTACTCCCAAGGAGAAGCTGTGCAGACAGATAGCACTGGACTGTGACGCCATTCCTGCAGGACTTTACGAGTACTGGGCTACATACAATGAAATTCCCCAATTGCGTGAAAAGATGCGCTTTATCCCCTTCCCCATACGGATGCCGGAGATATACCGTACATCATTCTACGGAGGCCCTCTGAAACTCTTTGTGGGAATCAGCCGGGGACGCAATGCCTACAAGGGGACCGATATCATGCTCGATGCAGCCAGGCAACTAAAGGAAAAATATCCCGAAAAACTGGAAATCAAGGTTGTGGAAGGTGTTCCGTTCAGTGAGTACACACGCATACTGGACGGCAGCGACGCCATCCTGGACCAGCTGTACAGTTACACCCCGTCCATGAACTCCCTGCTGGCCATGTCCAAGGGAATCATTGTAATCGGCGGCGGCGAGCCCGAGAACTATGAGATTCTTGGTGAAAAGGAATTAAGACCCATCATAAACGTCCGGCCAAATTTCCAAAGCGTATATGACGGACTGGAACAGCTGATACTCCACCCCGAGCGCATATCGGACCTTAAGAAACAGTCCGTAGAATACGTGCGCCGCCACCATGATTATCTCAAAGTGGCGGAGCAGTATATCAGATTATATCAGGAATTATAACTTGGGAGCGTGTTTCTTGCGCAGTTTCCACCTCAAGTCCGATGTAAACCTGCGGAAGTAAGTTCCGTAGTCATACAGATATTTGAGTGACGGCAACGACAGGATGAGCAGTCCCAGTGCGATGTACCACTTGAATATCAGGAAATAAACCAGTGACCATATTATCAGCGCGGGGATAGCCAGCGCCAGACGCACGCCGTAACGGACGGTGTTGTAGAATGCGTCGTCCTTGACGCCGCGCAGGATATAGACTATCGGTATCCACTTGAGACACCCCACCAGACCGCAGAACAGATAGTAAGGTGCGCCCAGCAGTGCAACCAGAGTCTTGAGCAGCAGTCTGAATGCCCCCGGCTCACGCGCAATAGAGTAAACCGATATGCCGTTCTGGATACGCCATACACGCAGGGCATCCACCTTTGCAAAGAGGTCACGGGCCTTCTCGGGCTCCTCTTCACGCAGTTTCAGGGCCTCGGCCACGGCGTATTTATCGACAGCCTGAATACGGAGCAGACCTTTAAGTTTCTTTCCGTCGCGGGATTCAATTTCGGCCAATGCCTTTTTGAAGTATTCGCAGTTATCGGCCTTGAGTTTGACATACTCCCAGATAGCGTCGTAATCCTCATCGTCGGGGATGTATACAATCTCTTTGGCAAGTGCATCGGTCAGCAGGCCGCGCATCTGCAGCATCGCTACGGGAGCGGGCTCGTCACTGTGCCCCTGCAGAAATTTATTGACGTTGATTGGCTCTCCGAACCTTATCAGCACCTTTCCGCGGAAACGGAAATAATCACTGTATTCTATGCCTATGGGCTGTATGTAAACCGGCCGTCCGTCTGATTTCTCAATGGCGTTCTCGGCTATGTGGAATATGCCTTTGGAGAGCTTGAGCAGCGAATGCTTGGCACGGTGGGTTGCCTCGGGGAATATTATGAACGGAACACCGTCCAAGATTACACCGGTGGCCTGATCTATGCATTCGTTATTGTGCTTGACGGCATCTATTCCGTCGCGGATGCGGTATATGGGCATCACACGCAGAAAATAGAGCGCTTTTTTGGCCCAGTTCTTCCTGAATATATCGGCCCTGGCTACAAACACCTTGCGGATCTTGGTGGTGGGCAGCATCACCATGGGGTCCATCAGCGCGTTGGTGTGATTGGATGCCCAGATTACTATGCTGCCTTCTTCCGGCAGGTTCTCAATCCCCTCTACCTGGTATTTACGGTATGAACTCCGTACTGACCAATCAACAAAATGCCTCAGGAATGTATAGAACCAATCCGGGTCCTGTATATGTTCTTTCATTTTTCTCTGTGCAGGAATTTTGACAGGCCTGTCGTATCAAAAGCCGAAAAGCGGAACGCCGTTCCAAGCAGAAGGCCAGATATGATATGCCATACGCCCCACCATGCAGTCACGAACACCATTCCGCCCTTGGCAATCTCAGGCGGGAATATACCGGTGTTGAAAAGCAGGATAAGGCCCAATCCGGAATTCTGGATACCGGTCTCCAGGGTCACCGCGCGACGGTCCTTCACAGGAACCTTACCGATTGTAGACGCAGTGTAACCTATACCGAAACCTACCAGATTATGGATAAATACTATAATGAATATAAAACCTATATACTCTCTGAACAGCATCATGTTCTGTGATATCATCATGCCGGCCACGCTCAGGAATATGATGATCGATGCATAGCGCATAATCTCCTTGAGTTTCTCGGCAGCCTTGGGTGCCAGTTTGACGGTGATGTATCCCAGCAGGACAGGAATACCTATTATTACGACAACAGTCAGCGCAATCTGCATAGGCGGAACCTGCAGGGTACGCAACACCTCGCCTGCGGCAGCATCCATGTATTTGGTGTAGAGGCCGCCCCAGATAGCGTAGTTTATCGGGGTGAAAATTGGAGCGCCCAGAGTTGTGATGGTGTTCATAAGCACGGACAGTTCGGCATTACCCTTACCGTATGAAGTCATAAAGTTGGATACCGCTCCACCGGGGCACGAAGCCACCAGAATCATACCCATAGCCACCATGGGCGGAACAAAATTGTGGAACAGTACGCAGAGCAGGAATGTTACCAGAGGCAGTATTATCCATTGGCATATAAGGCCGATGAACATGCCGCGCGGGCGGTTGAACACGCCCCTGAAGAACTGGGGTCTCAGCCCGAGAGCCACTCCGTACATGACTACGGCCATGAAAATCATCAGCAGCCAGTTACCTGTTCTGTTGAAGTTGATATTAAGCGCATCAAGCTGTTGAAGACTCTCGTACATTAGGTATTACTCCAGTCAAAAGTTTGGCAAATATAACAAATGTCCCACAAACCTCCAAAATCACGCGGAATGATTATAACTTTGTCTTCAGGAACATTTGACATGAAGATTCTCCTTATAGTAATAGGCAAGACAGACCAAAAATGGCTCATTGACGGCATCGGCCAATACACCGAACGCCTCACTCACTTTGCCCAGTTCGAGATGCAGGTAATCCCCGACATCCGCAACACCAAGAACATGGATTTTCAGACCCAGAAGGTGCGTGAAGGAGAGCAGATACTCAGTTTGCTCCAGCCCTCCGATGACGTTTACCTGCTGGATGACAAGGGTAAGGAGATGACTTCACCCGAGATGGCGCAGTGGCTCCAGAAGCGCATGGCCCAGTCCACCAAACGCCTGGTATTCATCATCGGCGGCCCCTACGGATTTTCGGCCGATGTCTACAGCCGCGTTCCCGGCCGTCTCTCATTATCAAAGATGACCTTCTCCCACCAGATGGTCCGCCTCATCTTCGTGGAGCAGTTATACAGGGCATTCACAATACTCAACAACCTCCCTTATCACCACGAATAAGCGAGCGAGATTACGAGCGAGAGCGGCCGGAGGCCGCCATTTTCGCGGAGCGAAATAAAAAAAGGAAATGATACTTCCGAAATTCAGAAGAGAATTTCGTAAGTATCGTAAACTACTGAGCGGGCGCCGAATCCCTCCTTCTGGAAAATGAGGCCCTCGTTCAGGTAACCGCCGCCGTTCTCGGTCGATACGCCGAAATCAAAATAGGTGCGGTCTGCATAGACATCGGAAATAAGATTATGCAGCAGCATATCCAGAGCGCCGTTGTCCTTGCCAAAGTCCGATGACGCCAGGTATTGCGTATGCACCACATGCCCCATATCATAGATGAGCGCGCCAGCCACAACCTCGGTGCCGTTACGGACAACGTGCAGTCGGATGCGGTCAGGAAACCGGCTCTGAAGCAGGCGCAGTTCAGCAACCGTATGCACGGGTTTCTTCTTGTGCTTGGCCATCAGAATGCCCGCCAGAATATTCCAGAACGCCTCCAGGTCGGCCTCCATGTTACCCGTATCAACAGTCAGGCCCGCCTTCTGAGCCTTAATAATGCCCGATTTTCGCGACTGCCGCATGGGGAGTTTGCGGTTCAGGTCTATGACCGATGACACCCCCCTCTCCTTGAGTGTGCCGCCGCTGCGGAACAGAGCGTAGAGGTCCTCTTCGGCCGGGAGCGTGCTGTATATATAAGGAATAGGTTTGTAGAGCCAGCGATGCGCGCCCAGTTGGCGCTTCATCCAGTCAATGGCGCAACTGAACACCTCGAGCGCATCGACCGCAATCATCTCCTTGGGCACAATCAGGCCGCCGTAAGTAAGGCCGCCGTGTGACTGAACGGTGCCCTCGTCCTCGCGCCAGTTTGCCGGTAGCATGGCCAGCAACTTGCCGTGCTTGTAGAACATGAGCGAGCAGTCGGTAAAACGGTCGCTGTGATAATCCATATAATCGCGGTCAAACAGAAACGTGCCGTTTTTGGAACTCTTTACAAAGTTATTCCACTCCTGCTTATGTGATGCATCGTATCTGACAATCTGTAGTTGCTCGGTAAGGTATTCGTTGTAATTGTTGATGTAGCCCGATGCGTTATAAGGGTGCGATGCAAACACCACGCAGACCGTTCCGGGTGCAAAATCACGCAGGTCACACCACACGCCCGGCGGGATCAGTATGCCCTTTCGGGGAGAATCCATCCTCACCGCAGCCTGATGCGCACCGTCATCGACCATCATCGTAAAGCCGCCCGATACGGGAACAACCACCTCGGCCGATTCGCTGTGCGAGTGACCTCCGCGCGTCTTGCCGTCGGGTACTCCGTAGATCCAGAATACGCGTTCTATCTGAAAAGGAATCTGATGTGCGCCCTCAGCGAACGCCAGCGCGCCGCGGTCATCGGCCGACTCCGGAAATTCTATAATTCTGCATCCACGAGGGAGTTGCTCCATTTCTGCTTCTTTCATAATTATCGTAAAGATAACGGATTATTTTGTCTTATGTTGTTTTTTCAAAAATAATCGCTCCAAAACTTGCAGAACTCAAAACATCACCTTACCTTTGTGCCCGCTAAAGGATTCCGAACCAACGGTTCCCAGGGAAGTTTGGGTGAGTGGCTGAAACCAGCAGTTTGCTAAACTGCCGTACGGGTAACCGTACCGGGGGTTCGAATCCCCCAGCTTCCGCCTCCTTTTGGCAGACATAACGTAACCGCATGGCGCTTTCATCTAACGGTTAGGATACAAGATTCTCAATCTTGGCATACGGGTTCGATTCCCGTAGGCGCTACAAAAAACAAGAGGTCTCGATGACCTCTTGTTTTTTATAGCGCCTGACACGACCTCTTTTTAGTTTGCTCCGCAAACGGTGGCCCTCCGGGCCATCTCGCTCGCATACTCACTTCGCCCCAATACGCATGCACCTGCGTGGCGCTTTGCGGATGGCAAAAACGTAGATAAGGAGGACGATGTTCATCATCAGCGAGTAGAGGATGGCGGGGATAGCCATCTCGGCGCTGGCAAAGATGAAGGGGCTGGTGGCGATGGCAATGGCCTGGGCGGCGTTCTGCATGCCCACCTCAATTACCACGGTGCGACGCTGCTGAGCGTTGCTTTTGACCAGGCGTGACAACATGGACGAGCAGAAAACGGCCACCAGAATCAGCGCGGTTACGCATACGGTTATGATTCCCAGATTATCCAGTATGGTCCTGTGGTTCTGGATATAGAACACGGTAATGAGCACCATCAGCAGCGGGAATGCCAGTTTTGACAGCACCTTGTCTATTCCGGCCGATGCCTTGGGCCACGCGTAATGTATGCCTATTCCCAGCAGCACGGGCAGCAGCATAAGCAGCAGATTCTGCTTGATCAGGTTGCCCACCGGAAGCGTAATGCCCACGCTCTCGCCTATCATCTGCGTGGCCCAGCTCATTATTACCGGAATTGTAAACAAAGTTATGATGCTGCTCAGCGCGGTCAATGTAACGGACAGCGCCACATCACCGTTAGCCAGCTTTGAGAACACGTTTGATGAACTTCCGCCCGGGCAGCATGCAATCAGAATGAGTCCGATAAAGAACACCGGGGTAAGTTTGAACACCCATGCCAGGCCCAGCGCAATCAGCGGGAGCAGGATAAGCTGTCCGAACAGTGCCACCACTATAGGCCAGGGATTTTTAAAAACCTTACCGAAATCCTCAAACTTAAGTGTAAGACCCAGGTCAAACATCAGCAGGGTCAGGATGGGAAGAACTATCCAAATTGTATTCATGTTAAGTCTGATTTTCGGGTCGCAAAGGTATAAAATATTAATTTTGCACTCAAATCCATTTTGAATGAAGATTGCATTAGTACAGAACGAGCCCGTTCAGGGCGACCCCGGGAGCAGTCTGGCAGACCTGGACCGTCTGATCGGACAGGGCTGCGGGGCCGATATCTACGTCCTGCCCGAGATGTTCGCAACCGGACAGTACATTGATCCGTCAAGCGTTGTGCAGACCATGGACGGACAGATTGTGGACTGGATGATCCAGAAGGCGTCATTCCTTAACGCTGCGGTCTGCGGCTCACTTCCCGTAAAAGAGGACGGCTGCACCTACAACCGCCTTATCTTTGCCAGGCCCGACGGCACCATAGACTACTATGACAAGCACCATCTGTTCAGTTACTCCGGCGAGTCCCAAAACTACACTCCCGGACAGGACCGCGTAGTGATAGAGTTCCGCGGTTTGAGGATAATGCTGCTCATATGCTATGACCTCAGGTTCCCCACGTTTTCACGCAACCGTGACGACTACGACGCAGTCTTCTACCCCGCCAACTGGCCCGATAAGCGTATCCTTGCATGGGATACCCTACTCCGCGCCCGCGCCATCGAGAACCAGTGCTATGCCATAGGCGTAAACCGTGCCGGAGCCGATGACTTTGGCTTCTATCCCGGCCACAGCGCAATAATAACCCCCTACGGAGAGACTCTCATCCAGACCGATGAAAAGGCACAGATGCTCTGCGCCGACCTGGACATGGAGCAGCTGGCCCGTTTCCGCGCCAAGTTCCCCGTACTTCAGGATGCCGACAGGAATGAACGCTGATAACAATAACGAACTCTTTCCCATAGTCGACGAACAGGGAAACGTACTGGGCAAGATACTGCGCGGTCAGGCTCATGACGGCAGGAAAGTGCTTCATCCCGTGATACACCTGCATCTGTTCAACTCAAAGGGAGAACTCTACCTGCAGCGCCGCCCCGACTGGAAACCCATCCAGCCCGGCAAGTGGGACACCGCTGTAGGCGGGCATATCTCATACGGCGAGACCGTCCGGGAGGCATTTGACCGTGAGGTGATGGAGGAACTTGGCATAAGCGTCCCCAACCCCACTCCCATGGGTCACTACGTCTTTGAGAGCAATGTCGAGAAGGAGTTGGTCAACGTATTCAAGACCGTTTATGACGGACCGGTCAGCCCCAGCAAGGACGAGTTGGCCGGAGGTCGCTTCTGGACCATGCAAGAAATAAAGGATGCCCTCGGAAAGGGCATCCTTACACCAAATTTTGAATCAGAATTCAGAAAATTCTTTATTTGAATCGGAACTCCAGCATAACCGGATTGTCGTCATTCTGTTTCTTGAGTTCAGCGACAATCTGCTCGGCCAGGGGTGACATGGGTACATCCTCATCTATTGCCAGATCACCCAGATTCTCTATGATTGCAATCTGATGGTTGCCGTTGGCACCGGTGGGATCCACATCCATTGAAAGACCGGGAATACGCAGATGCTTGTAGACCTTGGTCTTGTTGTTACGACGGACAAAATACAGATAGTTGCTGGCATCACCTATAGAACCGTCAGGCCAGTTATATGTCACTCTGAAACTGATGGTACCGTCATCAACCATTATATTGTATACATTGCTGATGCTGGGACCTTGGGTTGCCACAGAAATTCTCTTGAGGACATCATTCGCTTCTTCCGAATTCAATTCTACGGTTTCATCAAGAAGCCTTTCTGCCTCTTCATCAACCGATTCCGTCCCAAGTTTGAACCTGTATATGGGAGTAGCCTTTTCATCGTCAAATGTTACGATTGTACATACAAGGCCGGTAAAGCAGGTTGAACGGTTTTTGGGATTGACATAGAACAGCTCCGGATAACCCAGGAGAAGTCGCTTGAGAAGACCTTCCCTATACAACACGACCCCCTTCCTGAGGTCACGCTCATCCCTGTCGACTAGAATCATCGACTCCTTAGGCAGATGAAGTGTATCACCAACTGCCGAAAGGGAACCTTCATCAAGGAAAGTACCGAAATACAGCATCTTGTCTCCAAGGTTCAGGCAGTTCTGAAGGTTGATATTCACTTTCTGCTTGCCCTTGAAGTCCATGGTAACAGCATCATATGTCACCAGGTTGGAGTCATTCTCAATATAAATGCAGTTGTTGAACTTGTCATAGGTAAAATCCTCAATGAAGTAATATTCACCCGGGCCACGTCCAAGGCGGTCCAGCACGGCAGTCAACTCATAGTTGTCAAAACGGAGAATCTTGCGGCTGTCATTGGTACGAGCCAGCATCACCTGGCCGTCATCCCAACTCTTTACACCACCAATTCCGTCAAGCGGGTCACTTGATTTGAGCGGATGGATCTTGAAATCATAGGCAATTTTGGTAAGGTCAGCCTCTTCCTCTATATCGGCTGCGGTTATCTCTTCATAATCGCTACCGGAACCGGAACAACCGGCAAGAACTGCCATCAATGACAGTGCAGACAGAAACAAAGGTCTTTTTCTCATAAACAGGAAGTTTATTGGTTATACAACAAGGGACTATCTTTATTCTGCCCAAAGATAGAAAAGAATTTTACAAACTACCAAAAAACCAACTACTTTAGTGATCCGGTCGCGCGGAATTCGTCAAGTTTTTTGAAACAGTGCCGATTAATTATCTCCTGGAGTTCGCGGTCAAAGTTGTGACGGATCTCAATTTCAGGGCCGAACATCAGGCACTCGCCGTTCTCCCGGGTATACGGATGCCACTCCGGAAGGCCCTCCACATTGGGATTGCCAGTATGAGCAAAGTTAGCCCACGACTGTGCCATGCGGTCAGCCAGCCTCAGGTCTGATTCAGACGGATTGGGCAGATCCCTACCCGCCAGATGCAGCGTGTTGAAGCAGAAGTTCAACTCCGCTCCGTGGGCCGATACATGCGTACTGGGCGATTTCCAGGTGAACATATAATTGTACACGGGCGCCTTCTTGGAGGCCGATGCGGCATCGGCCGTAATCAACGTCTTGGCGCGGAACAGGTTGTCTATCGAGGGCAGGTCCTGCGGGATGTAATCGGGCCACGCCTTGGCAAGGGCGGCGGCGTAGGCATCGGTCTCGTCACCAAATGTGCTGCGTACTGCGTCCTTGGCCTGCTCCAGTGTCATCTGGCGGTTATACTGGCCGCGCACCAACTCGTTGAATGTAGAACCTATAATAAGAGGTATGTCACTTGAAATCTCGGCAAATCCATCTTGGAAAGGCTGCTGAAGCAGAACTTCGCCATCGGGTACGGGACCGAATCCCCACATGATGGGAGTACCCGGAGTGCGCACCAGACCCCTTGCCTGAAGGGCGCGCTGGCCGGCCTGATAGAGGCGGTCATACGGTACATCCTTTATGCGGTCGGGCTCACTGTGCGGTATTCCCAGTTCATCCAGAACAGCCAGGCCGAGTTCTTCGGTCATCTGCTTGTTGTTGACATTCAGGATGGTGCCGCTCATTATTATAGCCTTGTGGTACAGACCTTTGGCCTGTGGCATGCACATCAGTGTACCCACCTTTCCGCCGCCACCGGACTCGCCGAATATGGTCACGTTGTCGGGGTCACCGCCAAACTTGCTGATGTTGTCGCGTACCCACTCCAGAGCCTTGACGGCATCCATCATGCCCACGTTTCCGGAGTATTTGTACTTGGGATCACCCGTGGCTGACAAATCAAGAAAACCTATGATATTGAGACGGTGGTTGATGCTCACCACAACCACATCCTTCTTGGCAAGGCCCATGCCGGGATTCCAGGCGCTTGTACCGGAGTCAAATCCGCCGCCGTGGCACCAGAACATAACGGGTTTCTTGCCTTTGGTATCGGTAGTCCATACGTTCAGTACGCAGCAGTCCTCGGCACTTCCGCGCTGGATTCGGCCGCTCTGCAGCGACTGGGGTCCCCACTCCGTGCAGTCCATAACGGTATCCCACTTGGCCACCGGCGCAGGCGGCATGCAGCGCTCGGCATGAGCATAAGGAATACCCTTGAACGCCATAGTCCCTTCCTCGTCAAATCCCCGTACCGGTCCGTTAGTGGTCTTTATCACGTAGGGATCGTTCTGGCAGTTCGCCAGCATCGGAATCAATGATAACAGTAATAATAGCCTTTTCATATCTGGAATTTTTGCCAAAATGATACAAAAGGGGTCTGTCCCCTTTTGTACTATTTTGCTTTTACTGCAACTTTCTGTAATGTATTCGCTTGGGCTCCTGATAACCTAACTGTTTGATCTTGTAATCTTCATATTCGGAGTACGAGCCCTCGTAGAATACCACCTTTGAGTCACCCTCAAACGATAGGATGTGGGTGCAGATGCGGTCCAGGAACCAGCGGTCGTGGCTTACTACTACGGCGCAACCGGCAAAGTCATCCAGGCCCTCCTCCAGGGCACGCAGTGTATTTACATCGATATCGTTGGTAGGCTCATCAAGCAGCAGGACGTTGCCTTCCTCCTTAAGCGCCATAGCCAGTTGCAGGCGGTTTCGCTCACCGCCGGACAGCACGCCGCATTTTTTTTCCTGATCGGCGCCGGTAAAGTTGAACCTGCCCAGATAGGCGCGTGCGTTGATGTCACGGCCGCCCATGCGGATAATCTCATTGCCGCCGCTTACCACCTGATAGACACTCTTCTCGGGGTCGATATCCTTATGCTGCTGGTCAACGTATGCAATCTTTACGGTCTCACCTATCTCGAACGAACCGGCATCGACCTTCTCCAGACCCATAATCAACCTGAACAGCGTAGTCTTACCCGCGCCGTTGGGGCCGATGACACCGACAATGCCGTTGGGCGGCAGCGAGAAGTTCAGGTCATCGAACAAAAGTTTATCTCCAAATGCCTTTGCAACGTTATGAGCCTCAATGACCTTGTTACCCAGACGCGGACCGTTGGGGATGAATATCTCCAGTTTCTCCTCCTTGGCCTTTACGTCCTCATTCATCAGTTTGTCGTAAGAGTTCAGACGGGCCTTACCCTTGGCCTGACGGGCCTTGGGAGCCATGCGTACCCACTCCAGCTCACGCTCCAGGGTCTTGCGGCGCTTTGAAGCCTGCTTCTCCTCAAGGGCCAGGCGCTGTGACTTCTGCTCCAGCCAGCTTGAGTAGTTGCCCTTCCATGGAATACCCTCGCCGCGGTCCAGTTCCAGGATCCAGCCGGCCACGTTGTCCAGGAAGTATCGGTCGTGAGTTACGGCAATAACCGTACCTGCATACTGGTTCAGATGCTGCTCCAGCCACTGTATGCTCTCGGCATCCAGGTGGTTGGTAGGCTCGTCCAGCAGCAGTATATCGGGCTGTTGCAGGAGTAATCGGCACAAAGCCACGCGGCGGCGCTCACCACCGGACAGGACACCGGTCTTCTGATCCTCGGGCGGACAGCGCAGGGCGTCCATCGCCTGCTCCAGACGGTTGTCAATGTTCCAGGCATCGGTCGCATCGATCATATCCTGGAGTTCAGCCTGTCGGGCCATCAGGGCATCCATCTTGTCCTGGTCCTCATAGTATTCCGGCAGCTCGAACTTATGGTTAACCTCATCGTACTCCTTAAGGGTGTCATAAATCTGCTGAACGCCCTCCATGACCACCTCCTTGACGGTCTTGTCGGGGTCCAGTTGCGGCTCCTGAGGCAGATAGCCCACGCTGTATCCGGGGCTGAACACCACCTGACCCTGAAAACTCTTTTCTATGCCTGCAATTATCTTGAGCAGTGTTGATTTACCTGAACCGTTAAGACCTATGATACCTATCTTGGCTCCATAAAAGAAACTAAGGTAAATGTCCTTGAGAACCTGCTTGTTGTTCTGGAACTGCTTGCTCACCCCCACCATGGAGAAGATGATCTTCTTGTCGTCTGCTGTTGTCTGTGCCATTTCTAATCTTATTACGAGAGCAAAGATAGCAAAAAGCCGCTATATTTGCAGAGTCACATAATCAAGCTTATGAGAAAACGTCTTTACACAATTGTTGAACAAGGACATGACAACGACTGGGTGAGTTACATCTACGACGCCATCATCCTGCTGGCCATCACCACCAGCATTATTCCCCTCATGTTCATTGAGACCTACCACGTCTTCACGATTATTGAGGACGTAACCGTCGGACTCCTGATAATTGACTATCTGTTGCGTTGGATCGTGGCCGATTACATAGTAGGCCGCGGCAAATGGTCATTCCTTCTCTACCCGATAACTCCCTGGGCCATCATTGATTTCCTGGCCATCCTGCCGGGTCTGCGCATACTGGGACAGGGATTCAAGGTACTCAGGATATCACGTCTGCTCCGTATCCTCAGACTATTCAAGTTCATACGCTACTCCAAGAACATCAAGATACTGGGCAACGTCATCAAACGCGAAAAGGCCATACTGCTTACCGTATTGGGTATAGCCGTATTCTACATTTTCATTTCCGCACTGGTCATGTTCAATGCCGAACCGCATGTAAACCCCGATACCGGCGCGCCCACATTCGGCAACTTCTTTGACGCACTGTACTGGGCTACGGTTACGCTGACCACCGTAGGTTACGGCGATGTCACCCCCGTTACCGATATCGGCCGTTTCATAAGTATGGTATCAAGTCTGTTCGGTGTAGCAATAATAGCCCTGCCAAGCGGTGTCATCACCGCCGCCTACCTGGACGAACTCAGAAGTCAGAAAGAAAAATAGTATATTTGCAAAAACCTTTTCCGATTAAATGAAAGATAACACTTGTTTGCGGCTGGACGAGATTGCCCAGGCACTCGCCAATGCCGATGCCGGACGTATGGATCCGCAGTTGTCCCAAAAGGACAGAGAGACAATGGAACAGGCATGCGTAACCCTTCGTGAGGCGGAGCGCAGAGCCATAGTGAATGTAGAGACCGGCCTTGTAGAGAGGTTCCGTGAGAGTGCCGGCAGCATCAACCTGCAGGCCAAGGAACTCCGGGCACTGGTCACTAAGATGAACAAAATCCCCAAATCGCTTGACATTACCGAGACGGTCATCAAGGAGTGCATACGCGTGCTCAAGGCCATCGCCCTGTGGTGCACCATGTTCTTCCTTATAATATATATGTCCGGCTGCGGTTCCATGACCAAGGCACAACTAAAGCGTGTCAACTCACTTGCAGTGGTCAGCGATTCGGCCGTAACCGGTCCCGGCAGCGTACTCCGCATGCTTAATGAGGTGAACATGGAACGCGGCCTCATATACGCCGCATCACTCAACACCGCCCAGGCCCGCATACAGGAACTCAACGGACTGGCCGATGCCCAGACCCAGCTGTCACGTCTGGCCGATAAGTCCGATGTGTGCATAAACATACTGGAGAGCTACATCCGCGCCCTCAAGTCAATAAGCAGTGAATCACGCTGGAAACAGAACGGCACCGAACTGCGCGGAATAGGCCGCAATATGGACTCGCTTGCCATAGCCTACAACAAACTTGATTGGGGTACTCTTTATGAGCCGGGCATTGCAAAGCATATAGGCAGAACCAGCGGATACCTGGCCGAGCAGTACGGCAAACGCCGTCAGCGCCGTATGATGCAATCATTCCTTGAACATGGCGACAAACTGGTGGATGACTGCGTCAAGTCTTTGACCCAGACCCTTAAATCGGACGATTTCAAATCCGTCATAGAGAATGAGCGCACCGGACTTGAAAACAATTACCGTGCCTACCTGAACATGACATCCCTTAACGGGACCACCCCCCTTCCCGATTTTGACCGCACATACCTGGAATGCCGCCTTAAGATTGAGCAGGCCGAAAGCATGCGCCGTCAGTGCATCACCATGCTTCAGGCCTTTAACCGTGCCCACAATACCCTGCGCAAGGAGATGTATAACCGCCGCACCTACAGTGAGTTTGCCGATGAGCTGTTTGAACTGAACCGTCAGGTTCTTACCCTGACTGAGCTCCTGAAAAAATAAAAAGACAAAAAATGGGTGTCACGATGACAATGTGTTGAAATGTTGTTTACCTTTGCGCTCAATATGAAAGCAATCAACGCATACTTCTATTACTTTTGGTTTACCAGACAATAGCCGGGTAATTTGTTGTATGCATACTAACGAACAAGATAACAGAGAGCCCGGATCAATGATTCGGGCTCTTTTTTGATACGTAAACAAACACATAAAACTATGATAGCAGTACTTAAAGCCGGAGTCTCAGAGACTCAAAAGAAAAACCTTATCAACTGGATCAAAGGCCAGGGAGTAGACGTACATATCAGTGAAGGACAGTTCCAGACAGTAATAGGTCTGATTGGTGATACCAGCAAGATTGACCCCGACCTGCTGAGCGGCCTGGACATCATCGAGTCAGTTACCCGCATCAGCGAGCCGTTCAAATGCGCCAACCGCCGTTTCCACCCTGCCGACACCATCGTTGAGATTGGCCAGGGTGACAGCAAAGTCAAGATTGGCGGCGGCAACTTTGCCATGATAGCCGGTCCCTGCTCGGTTGAATCCGAGGAGCAGATTGTAGGAATTGCACAGGCCGTTAAGGCATCGGGCGCAACACTTCTGCGCGGCGGCGCCTTCAAACCCCGTACCAGTCCCTATGATTTCCAGGGAATGGGTGCCGATGGCCTTGAACTGTTACGCAAGGCCCGTAAGGCGACAGGACTGCCCATAGTGACAGAGATTATGAGCGAGAAGCACCTGGACCTTTTTGAGGACGTTGACCTGATTCAGGTAGGTGCCCGCAACATGCAGAACTTTGAGCTGCTCAAGACCCTGGGCCGCACCAATAAGCCCATTCTGCTCAAACGCGGACTTTCAAGCACCATCAAGGAGTGGCTAATGAGCGCCGAGTACATCATGGCCGGCGGCAACGAGAACATAATCCTGTGCGAGCGCGGCATTCGCAGTTATGACACCTACACCCGCAACGTGCTTGACCTGAGTGCCATACCCGTTGTAAAGGAACTGTCACACCTGCCCATCATAGTTGACCCCAGCCACGCCACCGGCAAGTCACGTCTGGTTCCGTCTATGAGTCTGGCAGCAGTTGCAGCAGGTGCCGACGGCCTTATAATAGAGGTGCACAACGATCCCACCCACGCCCTCTGCGACGGTGCACAATCACTCACACCTGCGCAGTTTGACGAGGTTGCCAGGAAAGTAAACGCCCTGAAACAAATAATCTGAGTACATTTGTAATTCAACACAGAGCAAGATGATTGTAGCAGTTGTAGGATTGGGTCTTATAGGCGGCTCGCTGGCCAAGGCATACAAGGAGGCCGGCTGGACGGTCTACGGTTATGACCTGAACGAGTCGGTAAGCTGTTTCGCACAGTTGGAAGGCACGCTGGATGCAGTGCTGGACAACAGCAACATCAAGAAGTGTGACCTTATCCACATAGCAGTTACGCCTGATGCCGCATGCGGCTGGATAAACGCCCACGCTCCCGAAATATCAAAGCACACAATCGTGATAGATGACTGCGGAACCAAGCGCAAGATTGTGGAGTGCGGAATGAAAGCCGCCGCCAAGTACGGATTCACCTACGCCGGCGGTCACCCCATGGCAGGCACACACCTGTCGGGTTACAAGAACTCCCGCGCCACTATGTTCCAGAACGCATCTATGATAATCATCCCGCCCACCCACGATGACATCCAACTTCTGGACCGCATAAAGCATCTGCTGGACCCCATGCAGTTAAAGCGCGTGGTATTTACCACCCCCGATCAGCATGACAGCATGATAGCATTCACATCACAACTGGCCCACGTGGTGTCCAACGCCTACATCAAGAGCCCGTCGGCCCAACAACATAAGGGCTACAGCGCAGGCAGTTTCCGTGACCTGACGCGTGTGGCCTGGCTCAACGAGAATATGTGGACAGAGTTGTTCCTTGAAAACAAGGACAACCTTCTGCGCGAGATACATACCCTGATTGACAACCTCACGCAGTACGCGAGTGCCATGGAGGCCGATGACGCCCAGACACTCTGCGCACTGCTGCGTGACGGACGCATAGCAAAGGAACTCTCAGAAAAGAACTGATATGGAAAAGATCACCGTCCACGCATCAGGCACTTATGACATCCTCATCAGCAAGGGTGGTCTGAGCGGCATAGGCAAGGCAGTGGCAGAGCGTTTCAGGCCCTGCACCGTAGCCATCCTGAGCGACGACAAGGTTTTCCCGCTCTACGGCAAGACCGTAACTGATTCACTTGAGGCTGCCGGTTTCAGAACCGTAGCCCACGTCATTCCCAACGGCGAGCAGAGCAAGACCCTTGATAACGTGACCGCATTCATAGACTGCATGGTCAAGGCACAGGTAACCCGCACCGATATGGTGCTGGCACTGGGTGGCGGCGTTGTAGGCGATATGGCCGGTTTTGCAGCCGCCATCTACCTGCGCGGTATCCCGTACATCCAGGTGCCCACCACCCTGCTGGCTGCAGTGGACTCATCGGTAGGCGGCAAGACGGCGGTCGACATAAGCGCAGGCAAGAACCTGGTTGGTGCATTCCACCAGCCCGCCCTGGTCTATCTGGATACCGAGACCCTAAGCACCCTTGACCCTGCAGTAATGCGTGACGGCTTTGCCGAGGTAATCAAATACGGTATCATATTGGACAACAAACTGTTCCAGACAGTAGCAACACCCGGCTGCTTTGACCTGACCAAGGTAATTGCCCGCTGCATAGAGATAAAGCGGGACGTTGTGGAGCAGGATGAATTTGACAAAGGACTGCGCGGATTGCTCAACTTTGGCCACACATTCGGTCACGCCATAGAGAAACTGAGCGGCTTTACCATAACTCACGGAAGCGCCGTTGCCCGCGGAATGATAATTGCCGCAAAGGTAGCCCGGGTTTACGGTTTCACTGACTACACCGATGTGATAACCAAAGCAGTAAAGGACTACGGCTTTGAAACCGGATGTCCCTACTCTGCCGATGAGCTCTACAGCGTGATCCTGTCGGACAAGAAACGCAGCGGAGCCGACATTACACTTGTGCTGCCCAAGGAGATTGGCGCATGCACTCTGGAGAAAATGCCTGCCGGACAGGTACTTGAACTGATGAAAAAAGCCGGATTATGATTCTGCAGGTATCAGGGACAGTATCAGGGAACGTGCAGGTGCCGCCTTCTAAATCGGTAGCCCACCGCATGCTCATATGCGCAGCCCTGTCTGACGCGCCCTGCACAATTGTCTGCCAGAGCGTGAACCGCGATATGGAGGCAACCATGAACTGCCTTAACGCACTGGGCGCAAACATAACCTACACCGACGGAAAGTTCAGCGTCCAGCCCATCCGTCAAGTCAATAAAGACGCAACTTTGGACTGCGGCGAGAGCGGATCCACCCTTAGGTTCCTGCTGCCCGTAGCCGCCGCACTGGGGACCGATGCCACATTCATCGGCCAGGGACGTCTGCCCGAGCGTCCGCTCTCCCCTCTGTATGAGGAGATGACGGCTCACGGCGTAAAGATGAGCGAGAACGGCCATATGCCGCTTAAGTGTGAGGGTAAACTGCCTGCCGGTCTCTACACCATTGACGGAGGCGTATCGTCACAATTCATATCCGGACTGCTTATGGCCCTGCCGCTAACCGGTATACAGAGCAAGATTGCGGTTACCGGCAGGCAGGAGAGCGCATCATACATAGGACTTACCCTGAATGCACTGGGGCAGTTCGGAATAGAGATACAGTCCACAACTGACGGTTACATCATACCCAGCGGTCAGGAGTTCACCACCCCGGCCACACAGGTTGCAGTGGAGGGCGACTGGTCGGCCGCAGCATTCTGGCTGACAGCAGGCGTAGCAGGCAGCAAGCCCGTTACCTGCACCGGCCTCAACTACGAGTGCTCTGCTCAGGGCGACCGCCGCATTGTAGACGTGCTCCGTAAGATGGGGGCCGATATCGCAACTGCAGGCAATACGGTTACCGCACGTCCGTCAAGCCTGACCGCAGCACAGATAGACTGTGCCGATATCCCCGATCTGGTTCCCATTCTGGCTGTTGCAGCATCATCAGCCCAGGGAACTACAATCTTTGACAACATCCGCCGTCTCCGCATTAAGGAGAGTGACCGCGTGCAGTCCATACTGCAACTGCTGGGTATGGCCGGCATATATGCGTTTGCATCGGACAATACCCTTACCGTTACCGGCGGTCCGGCACGCAGTTGTACCTACGACCCGTCTGGTGACCACCGCATGGCCATGGCTGCGGCTGTACTGGCATCGGCCAAAAATGTAAAGATTACCATAAGCGATGCCGAGTGCACCGCCAAGTCATACCCCGCCTTCTTTGATGATTTCAACGCATTGGGAGGCATAGTTCTGAAACAACAGTAAATACCATATATGGACCTTACAGATTACAGAAAACAGATTGACGGTATCGATGAGGAGATCTGCCGTCTTTTCCAACAGAGAATGCAGGTGGTCAATACCATCGGCGAATACAAGAGAGAGCATGACATACCGGTAAGCGCCGGCTCGCGTGAGCGTGAGGTGCTGGCACACGTATCCAAGCAGTTGCCCGAGGACCTGGAGGACTTTGGCCGCGTACTGTACCGCTCCATCTTTGACATAAGCAAGGCATACGAGGCTATGTACAAGGAGAAGGACTCCCCACTCTACAAGGCCATATCGGGTCTGATCAATGCCGATCCCGCTCCGTTCCCCAAGCGTGCAGTCGTGGCCTGCCAGGGACGTGAGGGTGCATACTCCCAGATTGCCGCCGAAAAGCTCTTTGAGGTGCCCGAGATTATGTTCAACAACACCTTTGAAGGCGTTATCCGCATGGTTACCGACGGCCTTTGCGAGTACGGAATCCTGCCCATTGAGAACTCAACCGCAGGTTCTGTGAATGAGATCTATGACCTGCTGGTAAGATATAATGTACACATAGTACGCAGCACACGCGTACGTGTTGACCACCAGTTGCTGGCTGCCAAGGGCGCCCGTTTCCAGGATATCAAGACCATCTACTCCCACCCGCAGGCCATAAACCAGTGCTCTCATTTTCTCAGTGCCCTCAAGGATGTAGAGATAATCCCGTCCGATAACACCGCCATGGCCGCCCAGAAAGTTGCCAAGGACCCCAACCGGACATCGGCCTCAATATCATCCAAGAGCTGCGTTGACCTGTACAACATGGAGGTGCTGGCCCAGGATATCCAGAACTTTGACAGCAACCACACCCGTTTTATCTGCATTGCCAAGAACGCCCGCATCTATCCGGGTGCCAACCGCACCAGTATCATGATGGTCATGAGCCACAAGCCCGGTACATTGTTCAGCGTCCTGAGCAAGTTCAACGCCACCGGTGCCAACCTGGTCAAGCTGGAGTCACGTCCCATCCCCGGCCGCGACTTTGAGTTCATGTTCTACTTTGACATTGAGCTCTCCATATATGACAAGAAGTTTGCATCGCTTATCTCCGAGTTGGACCATTGCGGCGAGCAGTTCAAGTATTTCGGAACTTATCAGGAGATTATTTAACTTTGCTGCATGAAAAAGATTCTTGTCATAAACGGTCCCAACCTGAACCTTCTGGGTCTGCGCGAGCCGGCCATATACGGCAACCGTGACTTTAAGGCTCTTGAGGCTTTCATCCTGGAGAACGGTCTGGACCTGGGTCTTCAGATAGAGCTTTTCCAATCCAACCACGAGGGCGCCATAGTGGATAAGATACAGCAGGCGTACGGCGTGTTTGACGGCATAGTAATCAATCCCGCCGCTTACACCCACACAAGCGTTGCCATACTTGATGCGCTTAAAGCCGTGGCTATCCCCACTGTCGAGGTTCACTTGAGCGATGTTGACTCGCGTGAAGAGTTCCGCCGTCATTCATTCGTATCACTTTATGCCTCAAAGGTGATAAAAGGCAAGGGTTTTGACGGCTACAGAGAGGCCCTTGAATACTTTTCCGGAAAATAATTGAAAAAATATCAAGGTTCGGACCAACAAATCCGGACCTTTTTCGTCTAATAGACAAAAGAATTACTGAAAAATGAAAAAAAGTTATCTATTTGCGTTGGTGACAGCATTGTTTGCAGTACCCGCATTTGCACAAACAACCGAGAGGGTTTATGAATATGATGAATACGGAAAGGTTGGCCGCAGCGAGGGTTGGGCACGCCGTTTCGCCCATAATTTCTACGATGGTCTTATAGGTGCCGAGTATTACGAGGTGGTCGATGAAAACGGCAACAAGACCCAGAACAGATCCGACGACCGTAAGAACAAGAAGAATTCGAGCAAGACATACCGCTACTACGGCCCGGGACATACACCGGATTTCTACTTCGGTCTGAATATGCTATGCACGGATCAGCCCCCTACACTCACTCCCGGTTTCCCTCAAAAGACAGGTAAGGGATTTGAGCTTGGATTCGCAGTCGGACAGTGGGGTTACCACATGACCAAGAACATCGGCATCAATACCGCATTGTACCTGACACGCTCACGTTATTGGATTGACAACGGACAATATCTTACAACTGCAAGGAATACCAGTTCAGACAAGAAGATTGTATTCTCTGATGACGATATAGACGGCCGCATAGTAAAGCAGGGTTATCTCCGCTACTGGAGTCTGCGTGTACCGCTCTGTCTGGAGATAAGTTCCGCATCCAGCCGCGGACCGTTCATCGCCGTAGGTCCCGAGATCGAGTACCGTTTCGGTGACGTATCAAAGGTTGACGTGACCGAAGACAACGAGCGCTTGACAGTAGTAAAGGGAATCAACGTCAACCCCCTGGGTCTGAACGCCGTGGCAAGAATAGGCATCAACGATTTCGGCATCACCGCCCGTTACTCCTTCACCAGCCTCTTCCTGGATGACGACCCCGTTCAGACTTACCCCTTCATGATAGGTATAAGCACGTCATTCTGATACATCCGGACAGCCAAATTGTAATATAAATTCCAAGTGCATCCCGCCACACCCCGTGACGGGATGTTTTTTTAGTCCTTTTATGCGCGTACATTTTTCTCCGTTTACTTTTTTTTACTTATTTTTGCATCCTAAGTTTTCAAACAAACCGGTTAATGAAAAAGACAAATGCTATAATCCTGACAGCCGTAGCCACGCTTTTGCTGTCATCGACCCCATCAGAAGTTTATTCACAGAGCAAGAGTTCAACTGCCAAGAAACCCGCCTGGATTACCAAAGCTCCCACAGTAAAAGGCAGCTACATAGGTATTGCAAGCGTACCCAAGCGCTCCATGAGCCCCAGCGGCGAACAGACCGAGACTACCGCTTCGTCAATTATCGTATCACAGTTGTTCTTTAACGAGAAGTACAAGGAGAGCGGCCGCCGCGAAGCCGAGAAGGCCATCCTGAAGGAAATGCATCTGGCCGTTGACCCCAACTCCCTGCTGGGTGACCTGATTGTTCAGGAAAAGTACGCGCCCTCATCAAACCAATCGTTTGACGACGTATTCATTGACCGCGTCTTTGCCACCCCGCTGCTCAAAAAACAGGGAGAATGGGAAAACGACGATGAGTACTGGTGCTACTACTCCATCACCGAGAAAGACTGTCAGGCACGCCTCAAGTCACTTGAGGACAGCATCTGCGGCCAGGCAGAGACCATGTGGAAACTGGGTATGTCATACCAGAAGGACGGCATGCTGTTCAACGCCGCCAAAACCTACACCGAGGCGCTGAACCTGATACACCCGCTCATTTACTCACAGTACAAGATCAAGTACGACTATGAGAATGTAGACCTTTTCTCAAGCATCTACAAGAGTTACGTAAGCGTCTATGACGATATCACCCTGACCTGCTCGGTAAACGAGATTCCCGCCGTTGCCGGTGAGGCCGTTCCCGCCACATTCAAGGTAAAGGTTGAGCAGAAAGGCACTCCCGTCAGAAAACTGGGTATCGTGATAGAATATCCCGGAACCACCGACGGAGCCTTCATGACCGATGACAACGGTGAGGCAGCATTCTCAATCGTAAAGGCTGCCGATGAGGCTGAGCAGGCAATCACCATCTCACTTGACAAGGACGGCATCTACGGACTGCCCGAGACATATGTATTCAAGCAGCTCACCTCAAAGGCCGACAAACTGAAATCCACAAAGGCCACCGTCAAACTGTTTGATCCCAACAACTACATCAGCCTGCATGTGCAGCCTCAGGATTCAGCAACCCAGAAGGCCGTAACCGAACTGATATCGGCCCGCAAGGACCTGATAATAGTCGATGACGACTCCAAGGCTGACCTGATACTTGTGGCCAAGCCCGCCATCCTGCTTGAGGCCGGAGCCGATCCCAAGGCCAAGTGGCCCATTGACCAATACAGCGCCGCAATGAGCGTACAGGTCAGGGAGAAGGCGTCAGACAAGGAACTGTTCCAGTACACCATAGACAACTTCCAGTATCTTTCACCTGCCGGCAGGGACAAGAACCAGGTGCTCCACTCCGCTGCAAAGGAGATGTCACGCCAGATGACCCGCGAGTTCCCCGAGCAGTTCAAATCATTCAGCTATGACAAGCGCGGCCTTGTCTGGTCAATATTCAAATGATTCCTATGAAGCGTATCTTCCGGATAGCATTGACGCTGGCGCTGTTGATTATCACAGCCCATGCAAGCGCGCAGATGACCCGCGGCCAGCTGCTACGCAAGTACTACCAGATCACCCAGTTGCATAACAGCGGCAAAGACGCCGAGGCCATTGCACTCTGTGAGGAGATCACAGCCATGTATCCCAAACTGCCCGACACCTATCTGCGCATGGCTCAGATATATGACGATGCAGGTGAGCAGGAACTGGCGCTGGTCATGTACCGCACCTATGTCAGCCTGGAGATGGATGACAAGAAACTCTCCGAAGTCACTCCCCGCATGAAGGAGTTGGAGAAGAAACTTGAGGTCAAGAGCTTTGAGGAGCAGGAACAGGAGCAGTTTGATCAACTCATGGCAGAGACTGCACAGACAGGAACCATAGTCACTTCGACACCCGCAAGCACATCGGCCACCATAACCACATCGGCAACTTCACTGTTTGACCTTTCAGCGCTGGTGGCATCGGCCAACACAAAGGAGCCGGAGCCCGAGCCGGAGCCGGAGCCCGAACCTGAGGAGCAAGAGCCGCTGCTTGCACAAGCCCAGCCGGAGCCGGAACCTGAACCGGAGCCCGAGCCGGAACCGGAGCCGGAGCCGGAACCGGAGCCGGAGCCGGAACCGGAAATAACCCGGGATATTCAGCAGCAGGCCGACAATATGGTTGAGAAGGCATCGGCTACAGAGGTAAAGCCGGACTGCTCTACCCCGTATCTGTTCAGCCCCCATCCCGACGTAGTGAACGAACTGCATCTGAAGCGTGACGCACAGTATACGGCCAAGGTTACCCCCAAGCGTTCATTCGAGTCCAAGAGCGACCTGATTGGCAGATGGGTGTCATCAGTTTTCAGTGAGGAGACCGGACGCGAGTTCATAATCATAGACATTGAGCAGATGGGAAGCAGCCTTTCAGCAATGCTGGATGAGGAATCCGGACTGTTCCTGGACAAAAAGAACAGCATGTTCAAATCCTCATGGAACGCAGTCAAGAGCATCTGGTCAAGCGACGGTGCCGACTTTGACGCCACCGAACTCATAGGAAGCGCCATCCGCGGCGACTTCTCGGAGGAGAGTTTTGACTTCACCTTTGCACTGCGCAAGAAGGACAAGCCCAACGTTGCCACCATAGGCCGTGACGTCATGGACGGTCTCTCGCTGTTCATCCCGTTCGGTGCGCTGGCATCACGCGTAGGCAGCACCCTGCTCAACTATGCAAGCCGCAAGATATCCAATGAGAAGTTCCAGACCACAATCAACTTCTCACTCAAGAGCGTCACTGCAAACATTCTGGCCTGCAGTTACATAGTAAGCGAGCGACACACCACAACCGACGGCACACGTGACAAGGTGATCGAGGAGCGCAGTTTCCATATGTTCCGCGTCCCTGACAAGTACAAGCCCTACACCTACAGCAGCAACATTCAGGAGAACGCCCTTTACCGCGCCATGTACACCAAGTTGGAGCAGGAGACCGTCAACGATCCCGACAAGCTCTTCCCGCTGGCATACATGAGTTACTACGGAGCCGGTATCGGCAAGAAGGCCGATGACCTGGACCGTCTGACCAAGGCCATCGTGCAGATGCAGAAACTGGCCGACCTGGGTTGCATCCGTGCAAGCGCCTGGCTGATTCCGGTCTACTACAACCTCTCAATCGACGAGAAGCACTACCCCATGCGCATGCAGCGCAAGAAGTTCCGTGAACTCTCCGACAGCCACATGAGCACCATGCTGATAGCATACAACCCTTACGTTTACGGTCTGAACGGTGACATCCTGGCAAGCGGAAACTCTGACCCCGAGGAGATTGCAGCCGAGTACGACAAGGGTGCACAGCAGGGTGACGCCTACTCCCTGTACTGTCTGGGCAAGGCCTACAAGGAGGGCGTGATCAAGTCACGTGACCTGGACAAGTCACTGGAGTGCTTCAGGCAGGCTGCCCTGAAGGGTTATGCCGATGCCTACTGGCAGATTGCCCTGGCCTACAAGAGCGGACTTGGAGTGGCATCGGACTACAACCAGTATATTCACTCCCTGATTGAGGCTATTGACGCCGGTTCAATCGAGGCTATTGACGAACTCAGCGTTGCCTATTTCTGGGGAATCGGCGTTGAGCGCGACATTGATATGGCACAGCAGGTAAGACGCAGTTACTTTTACGTAAAGAACAACGTATGGCGTGACGTGCTTACCCTGTACGGATTCCCAAGCATATGATATGATAAAAGGACTGAGAGTATTATTGGCTGTTGTACTGCTGGCGGCGTCACTGCCCCTTCACGCACAGGAGAGTCTTGAGATAAAGACCCCTGAGCGCATAGCCAGAATGATAGAGAGTATGCCCATGAGTGTTGTACCCCAATCAGGACAGTTCAGATGTCCTGAATTGAGCAGCACGGTTATGTTCTATACTCAGTCCGATAACGGCATAACTGAACAACTGGGAGCCCTGCTCTTCTCTGACGGCATACGCAAGAATTACGATCCCGTAATAATCAGTTTCGTGGAGCGTCTGTGGGTTGAACTGCTGCTCCGCAAGACAACCTCATCGCAGAACAGCCTGCTCAAAGAGTACGGCGTTCGCATAGTTTTGGGCGGATATCCGCTGGGATCAGGCGGTTTCAACAGCCTGGACAAGGCGCTGAACGTCATTAATGCCATGTCATCGGTACAGATAACAACCGGAGGCAACGAGATTGACATGTTCATGCGTGATACCACCGATGCCACCCTGCACATCTACATTCCGGCCAGCCGCGACCTGCTGTTCCAGTATGACAAGAAGGAGCATGAGGAGCGCCTTATCAACGAACTGGCATCCAACAGGATAACATACAGACAGAGCCTGCCTGAATCGGCCGCTTCCCAAAAGACCGACAACGGCCTTCTGGCCATCGGCGGTGAGTGCTACATGATTGATTCCCTGCGTAACGACGTGTTTTACACCTCTGACCGCAAACTTCTGTGGGATCCGGCTCAATATCCCGAAGAGTCCATGCGCAACATCCTGATGGGTGCCGCCGCTCCGGGACATGTGTTAGGAATAACGCTAAACGTAACCCCTCACACCTACAACCGTGAGATAAAGAAATTCAAGATTCCCATGAACCAGCTTCTGGGTTATCTGCAGCATCAGGGATTCCGGTTCTATACCGGCGATATGGGACGCGACGGAGACCGCTGCCAGTGTCTGCTGGCAATGTTCCATCCCGTCTACAACTACCTTCACATACTCTCGTTGAGTTTTACTCCCGAGCAGTTGAACGGCAACTCCGAGGTCACCCTCAAGGCTGATCTCTCAACATTCATTCCGCAGCACAACATCAAGAATTTGTTTCAGGAAAAATAAACTACCATTATGAGAATAAAGCATTTTCTATTCACGGCAGCACTTGCATTACTTGCAGTGTCAGCCAACGCGCAACTGGATGTAGTACGCTTCAGTGTTCAGGACGGTGTATCTGACGCCACTCTGAAGGCTAACATCGAGAAGAGCACATCCAGGCTGTTATCGGCTCTGAACTCAACCGTCATCTCCGGCAAGTCAAAGATAAAACTTGAGAAGGAGGATGAGGCTCTCTTCACCAAGGACGGCCGCACATGCCTGGACGAGATGTGGGCATCGAGCGCAATGATGTGCCCGGTATCACAGGTTACCGAGAAGGGTATCTCCATGCAGAACGGAACCGTACAGGTGCGTAACGTGCCTATTACCCTGCTTGCGGCCGATGAGGACAACTGCGAACAGGAACTGGTTATCTGCTTCAACCAGCAGGGTCAGATAGACAATATCATGATCGCGCTCGAGGAGCACCGCTATCTGGATGTAATCAACGCCCAGATCAGCGTCAAGGATTTCCACCGCCGCCAGGCCATCATTGACTTTGTGGAGAACTTCCGTACCGCCTATAACCGTAAGGACATAGATTACATCAACAACGTGTTCAGCGACAACGCCCTTATCATTACCGGAAAGGTGGTCAAGATTGACAAGAAGAAGCAGGACCTGACCTCAAAGTCACTCAACAACGAGCAGATCCAGTATCAGAAGTCAACAAAGGAGGAATACATCAACAACCTTAAGAGATGCTTCAAGAACAACAGTTACATCAACCTTGTGTTCGAGGAGATTGAGGTTATGCGTCACCCCAAGCGTGATGACATATTCGGTGTCACACTCAAACAGCACTGGAACTCATCAAACTACAGCGACGTGGGTTACCTGTTCCTGATGATCAACTTTGAGGATGAGATGAACCCTTCAATCCAGGTCCGCACATGGCAGCCCGACAAGTACAACGGCAAGCCGCTGCCTCGCGAGGAGGTGTTCTCTCTTGACATGTTCAGCATTTAAAACCAACTTTATATGAGATACGCAAAAGTCCTGACGGCACTCATCGCCGTTTCAATGGCTCTTGGAGCTGGCGCACAAAACCAACTCAAGGACCTCAGGGTTACCAACATAACTCCCGAACTCTCTGTATATCCGTGCGGTGACCGTCACGAGGCACTGGTTATCCTGCACTGCCAGGAGCCGTTTGACCTGGTGTTGTCATCCAACTACGATGCCAACCTTGACCTGAGCGTCACCACCGAGGGCCCGGAGAAACTCTACAGCATAGTCTTCAAGACCAAAGAAGAGGGTACTTCATTCAAGGGACGTCAGCTCTCTATCGTGGCCGACGGTTTCAAGAAGCACTACATACCCCTGAACCTTAACGACAAGGAGAAACTGGAGTTCCTGGTATCGGACCCCTACTCCAAACTGCGCAGCCTCTACTACACGGCCAGCGAGGAGGGTGTCAACTACATGACCGAAGGTATGTATGACGCAGCCATAGACCAGTTCCGCATTGCCAAGCAGTGCCCGGAGTTTGAGGAGAATGAGAACCATCTGGACGAGTATATCGCCAAGTGTGACTCACTCAAGAAATGGACCGTCCAGGCTCAGGAACTGATGGACAAGGAGGATTACTTCAATGCCCGTATGCTCTATATGAAGATGATGACCGAGAACCCGTCATGCAACATTATCCGCGAGCTCTATTTCAACGCCAACGAGAACTACAACCGCGTGAGCAAGCATGACATGGAGGTTGCTCAGGCTTACTTTGACAAGAAGCGTTATGACGAGGCCCGTGAACTCTACGAGCACGCCATCGAGCAGCATAACCCGCAGTCGGCAGTGGCTGGAACAAACCTTGCGTACATCAATCTTAAACGTTACAAGCAGGACAACCACACCCGCACCATTTCATATATCTATGACAAGGACTGCAACATAGGCCTTATGTTTGCAGGACTGAAGCCCGACAAGACAGGCGCTTATCTGTCATTGGGCATCAGCAAGGGTATGTTTGATCTTGCATCGGCCAATCTGGAACCTGCTCAGTACACTCTCAATCCCGACAACACGAGCACGATCACCGTTCCTGAAAAACCAGACTATCAGGCAATGATGAGCATAGGTTGGGCTCTGCGTCTGTACGCATCGAACGAGAATGTCTACGTGCCCAAGTTCTGGCTGCTTATGACTCCATTCAGTTACGCGGGAGGCGGCTATTATTCAAAGACACCCAACCCCACTTATAATCCCAACTCCAGTTCGGCCGAAGACAAGGATGAATTCATTGAGAGTTACCACTGGATGAATGCATTTGCTCCCGAGATAGGAATTGCAGTACGTGAGTGGCGTGTAATCCTGTCATACCGATATCAGTACCGTTACATGATAAACAGGGAAAAGCCGGTTTCAGAGAACCTTGGAAGCGCAAAACATCTGATAGGAATTGGATTCTGCTGGTAAAACCATGATTCAAATTAAAGAAGTCCTTACCGATAAGGACAAGAAGAAACTGTTCAGGTTCCCCATTGACCTCTACAGAAACTGCGATATGTATGTGCCCGTGCTCATCGGCGATGAGATGGACACCTTCAACCCCAAGAAAAACGGCGCTTACAGTTATGCCGAAAGCCGCCTGTGGCTGGCGTATAATGATGGCCGGATTGTAGGTCGTATAGGTGCCATACTGAACCGAGCCGCCAATGAGAAGGATAACGTAAAGCAACTGCGCTTTACCCGTTTTGACTTCATTGATGACTTTGAGGTCTCCAAGGCGCTGTTTGATACCGTTGTGGCCTGGGCCCGTGAACTGGGCATGACCGAGGTGGTAGGTCCGCTGGGATTCTCCAACCTTGACAAGCAGGGCATGCTGGTGGACGGATTCGACCAGCTGGACATGTACATCACGCTCTACAACTACCCCTACTACATAGAGCACATGAAACGTCTGGGCCTGACCAAGAAGTGGGACTGGACCGAGACAAAAGTGATTGTACCTGATCAGGTTCCGCCCAAGATGGACCAGATAGCCGAAATATCCGAGAAACGTTACGGCTACTCCATCAAGAAGTTCCGCAACATGAAGGAGGTGCGTCCCTATGTGCGCCGCGCGATGGAGATCATCAACATAGCCTTTGCCAAACTTCACGGAGTGGTACCACTGTCCGATAAGCAGATTGACAACATGGAGCATCTGATTGCCCTGGTGGGCCGTCCCGAGTATTCGCTCATGGTACAGAACCAGCAGGGTGATCTGGTGGGATTCGGATTCATCGCTCCTTCAATAAGCCGCGGCATACGCGCCAGCAAGGGTAAACTCGGATTGTTCTCCGCACTGAAAGTGCTGGGAGACCTGAATGATCACCGCCACATAGATTTCTACATGATAGGTGTCCGCCCCGAGGACCAGAAAAAAGGTGTAGAGTGCATCATACTGCGTGAAGGCATCAAAGCCATCCAGTCACATGGCGGAATTGACTGCCAGACCGGTCCCATGCTCGAGGACAACGCCAACGTCCAGAACATCTGGAAACACTTTGAGCACTATACCCACCGTCGCCGCCGCTGCTGGACCAAAGGGGTCTGACCCCAATTGCTCAAATCGCTGAAATTTTAAAGATAAAGCTAGCAGATTTTCCTGACTCCAGCTTGTTGATGTAATCGCGGCCCGATATATCGCCGTCATAGCCCTGGTAATCGCAGCGACCCATCCAGGGTTCTATGCAGACAAACGGGGCGTTCTTTGCGGGCGGTGACCACAAGCCCCACACTGAGGCGTCATTGGTCTGTACTGCAATATATGGGTTGCAATCCTTATCATACAGGATTACCTGATCTACCTGATGCTCCTCAAGCACCAGGGCATCGTTTGCAAACAGGCCCTGGGTTAAGGGCAGCATAGCATCACTGTCCAGTTCCATCATGCCGGCGCTGTCACTGCGGTAACCATCCTCTGTGAGTTGGCCTATGATCAATCGGCTTATGGGTTCCTCGCCCTGCGTAAGGCGGAAGTAGCCGTGAATGGGATCGTCATTATGGAAATCGCGGTAGTTGAATCCGGGGTGCGCGCCTATCTGATAGTACATAGGCTCACTGCCTGGATTCTTGATGCGCCACTCCACTACCAGGGTGTTGTCCTCAAGTCGGTATGTGGCTTCCAGACGGAACTTGTACGGATATACCTTGAGTGACTGTTCATCGGACTCAAGGCATAGTACTATACTCTCCTTGTCGTGACACAACACCTTGAACTCGTGGTCACGGGCAAATCCGTGCTGCGGCAGGCTGTAGGTTTTGTCCCCTACTTTGTATTTGCCGTCCCACACCTTACCTACTATAGGGAACAGCATCGGCGCATGCCTGCCCCAATATTCCTTATCAGCGGTCCATATCAGTTCCTCCTGTCCACCCTGTCTCCTAAGACCGGTAAGTTCGGCTCCGTGGGTATCAATCACGGCGCAAAGGATATCGTTCTCAACGGTTATATTCATTTTGTACAGAATTTAAGAATTTTTTTACATTGAAGCATTAACAATGGCGCAACCCCTGCGTCTATTGGTAAAACGCTTAAAAAACAAAATTATGAAAAAGATCCTTTGCACAGTAATTACTCTTGTTTGCGCAATGACTGCATTTGGCCAGTCCGCAAGACAAATCGTATCAAAAATGAACGAGTATCTGAAGATTTCCAATACTCAAGGTATGTATTGCACTCTGTATCACGTTATTCCGCGTGCCGAAAATCCTGGCTCCCACAACATTTATCTTTTAAACAACAAGTACGGCCAGGCTGCCGAAAACAACAGGGTCATCTGCGACGGCCAGACACAATGGGAATATCTTCCTTTGGAGAATCAGATTGAGATAGAAAAATATCAAGACTCAAACATCACCCCTGAAAAGGTTATCGTTGACGAAGTTGTAAACATTTTTGATAATTACAGATTCCGCATCGCCGATGAAACCGCCGACAACTGGATTATCAGATGTATCAGAAAAGACAAGAAAAACGGCAAGCCGTACCTCAAGGAACTGCTGCTTGTTATTGAAAAGGATACATACTATCCTCTGGGCGTAATCCAGAAAACAGATTTCCTGGTCTATTCCAATGAAGGCGATTATATGGGTAAACTTATGTACGCCATCAGTGATTTCGGATTTGGAGTATCGGAACAGCAGGTTTCGTTTAATCTTACTGATTACCCCGGAGTTGCAATCAACGACAGGAGATAGTAATTTGGAAAAAAAGCGTTACCTTAGCGCTCTGACCAAATTACTCCCTGATCAGATGAAAAAGATTCTTTTGTTCTCAGTTGTAGCGGTAATCTGTGTATTCACTTACGCCCAGCGCCTTAATATACTGGATGAAGTCAAAGCCAATCCGCAGAAATCTTACGGCACAGATTACCCCTACACTTTCGATGCCCCTGAACTCACCAAGGCCCCCAAAGGTTACAAACCATTCTACATCAGCCACTACGCACGCCACGGCTCGCGTTACTATTGGAACAATTCACTCTATCTGGAGTTGGATACCATCATGACCGAGGCGCATGACAAGCACCTGCTCACTCCCGACGGTGAGAAATTCTATGAACAGTATAAAGCTCTCTACCCCGAGTTCATGGTCGGTATGGGCGAACTCACCCGCGTGGGATGGGACCAGCATCAGGCCATTGCACGCAAGATGTATGAGAGTTTCCCGGAAGTATTCAAAAAGGGTGGCACTATTCGCGCTATATCATCTACAACCGGCCGTTGCATAATCAGCATGAGTGCATTCTGCCAGGCCATGGTACAGTGCAATCCAAAAATCGATATTTACGAGCAGGCATCCAGAGCCACACTGCCCGGTGTCAAGCCCGATGCTGATGACAATCCCTACCGCGTCAGGGCTCCGCGTGCAAATGCACAGCTTGATATGACCAATTTCAATCCCGAGACCCCGCAGGTGGCATCGCCCGATGAGATTGTGGCACGTCTGTTTACCAGCACCGAAGGGCTTTCACGTAACTCCCGCCGCATATACAGCAACCTCAAGAACCTCTACACCTCACTGCCCAGCATCGGCCATGAGGAGTTGCTGGTAGGTCTTTTCAAGCCCGAGGAACTTACCGCAAACTGGGAGCGCACCAACCTGAACTCATACCGTAACTGGTACAGGGACATCAACGTGATGAAACCCATCGTGCAGGATATTCTGGATCAGGCCAAGCTGGTCATTGACGGAGAGTGCAATGACATTGCCTCCCTGCGCTTTGGCCATGACACCAACCTGGGACCGCTCAACATCGTGATGGGTATCAACATGCCCAAGGGCGGCGTGACCGATGCCAGCCAGCTCAAGTACTATTTCCAGGACTTCCAGATAGGTAAGGCCGGAAACCTTCAGTTCATATTCTACAAAAGCAAGAAGAACCCCGAGATTCTGGTCAAGTGCCTGCAGAACGGCTACGAGGTCCAGCTTCCGCTTGACACCGACTGCTACCCCTACTACAAGTGGAGTGATTTCTACAATTATTACAGCGCCGTTTGCGCTGAATAATTGTTTTCGCCAAAGTGTCCCACAACGAACCCCGCCACAGAGCTTGTAGCGGGGTTCGTTGTGTTACATACCCTCATCTTGGGGGTGTGTCCCACGCTCATCGGTCCCAGAGAGCGCTCTCGTGGTGGTGCTTGTGGGACACTTTGGCGGGATTAGAGGTAGCGGACGGTCTCGGAAAGGGGCTTGCGCTTGGGGTGACGGTCTGATGCCACACCATCCGGGGCAGCATAGCCTATGGGCATCAGGGCTACGGGCTTGATGTTGGGCGGCAGGTTGAACAGCTGGCGGGTAGCCTTGAAGTCAAAGCTGCATACCCAGCATGAGCCGATGCCCAGCTCCCATGCCTGAAGCATCATCTGTGTGAGTACGATGGTGGCATCCATCTCGCCGGCGGAGTGTCCGTCCTCCTCATGCTTGTGGTTCTTCCAGCAAATGTTTTCATCATAGCACACCAGCAGTGCCTGCGGAGCATGGAACATATACGGTGTTACGCTGGCCATCTTAGCCACGGCATCTGGGCTCTGCAGCACATAAATCACCTGCGGCTGGAAGTTCACGGCAGTAGGTGCCACACGTCCTGCCTCAAGTATCTTTTCAAGTTTCTCGGGCTCCACCTTGCGGTCCGAGAATGAGCGCACCGAGTAGCGCGCCTTGCATAATTCAAGAAAATCTGTCATAGCAATATTGAGATTTAAATAAAAGTTCTGATTGTAAAAGTACAGGTTTCTGTCCGGAAAATCAATTATCTTTACATCATTGAACCAAGAGTGCTATGAGAAGATTTTTGTTTATTGTGATGTTTTCCGTATTTGGCATGACGGCTTCGGCCCAGTTTTTTGGAGGTGGCCAGAGAGTGAATCAGGACAGTCTTGACCGTGCCACAAGGGCCGATTATGAAGACATGAAACGTCAGATTGGCGTGACTGAGACCCGTCCTCGCCGTGACGGTCAGGCTACAGACCCCGCCTTGCGTCCCAATTATGACGAGCTCAAGGCCAATCCGTACCCGTTCTATCCGGATCCGTTCACCACATTCAGCGGCAGGAAAATCAAAAACGCCCGCCAATGGTATAAGGTGCGCAAGCCCGAGATACGGGACTTTTATGAGACCAATGTCTATGGCCGTATACCCGATAGCGTGCCCGCCGTCAACTGGACCGTAAAGCGTGAGTACGACGGCCGCGTGGGCGGCATCGACGTAACCATCCGTGAGCTGAGCGGTCTGGTGGACAACTCATCATATCCAGGCATTACAGTCGATATCCAGGCACAGGTGATGTGGCCAAAAGGCGCCGCAGGACCGATGCCTGTAATTGTAGATTACTCATACATGCTGGGCCTGCCCATGACGTGGGGCGGTCAGGTAAGCTGGCAGCAGCAGGTGCTGGAGCGCGGATGGGCAGCCGCCCAGATTCTGCCCAACTCCGTCCAGCCTGACTCCGGCCACGGACTTACAAGCGGCATAATAGGCCTGTGCAACAAAGGGCAGTATCGCAAGCCCGATGACTGGGGCGTGCTGCGTGCATGGGGCTGGGGAGTCTCCAAGCTGGTGGACTATCTGGAGACCGACCGCATGTTCGATGCCCGCAAGGTGGCCATAGAGGGCGTGTCGCGTTACGGCAAGGCCGCACTGGTAACCATGGCTTTTGATGAACGTATAGCCACGGCCATGGTATGCTCATCGGGCCGTGCCGGAGCACCCGCCTGGCGTCGTGACTGCGGCGAGACTCTTGACAACACCTGCGCATGGGACTCCTACCACTGGGTCGCCGGCAACATGATACGCTACTCAAGCGTGGATAGTAGCTGGGATGCACTGCCCGTTGACCAGCATGAGCTGATAGGCATCTGCGCCCCCCGTCCCATATTCATATCGGTAGGGGCGGTATCGGAACCCGAGCAGTGGGTTGACATAAACGGATCGTTCATCAGTGCCGCCAAGGCATCAGACATATATGAGTTCCTGGGGCTCAAGGGCATAGGGACCGACCTCTTTCCCGGCGTTAACAAACTGCTGGACGGCAATATAAGTTTCCGTCAGCACCCCGGTGGTCATGAGGCCGGAGCCAACTGGCCATATTTCCTGGACTTCTTCCAAAAATACGTTGTAAACAAATAACACCTGATCATCATGCGTATAAGAACCATCATGACAGCAATCTGTCTGTCCGCATTCGCCATACTAAGCGCCCAGACCACGGTAACCGCACCCGAGGCTCCTTTCAGTTTTGAGCCGCTGCAGATGCACAGTTTTCCTGCCAAGGATTACCCGATAACCAGATACGGGGCAAAAAAAGGCAATGTCAAGGCCAATACCCAGGCGTTTGCCCGCGCCATGGCTGCCTGCCACAAGGCCGGCGGCGGACGTGTGGTGGTGCCGGAAGGAGAGTGGATTACCGGTCCCATACATTTTGAGAGCGGCTGCAATCTCTATCTGTCCGATGGTGCGACAGTGGTTTTTGATGATGACCCGGAACTTTACCTGCCCGCTGTCAGGACATCGTGGGAGGGAGCGGAGTGTATGGGCCTGTCACCGCTGGTCTATGCTTACGATTGTGAAAACATAGCCATAAGCGGCAGCGGGACGCTGGCTCCCAAAATGGATCTGTGGCGCACATGGTTTGATCGCCCGCAGTCACACATAGACGCCACGCGCCAGCTCTATGCCATGCTGTCAACCGGAGTGCCTGTAGAATACCGCCACATGGAGGCTCCCGGAGTCCGGATGCGTCCTGCCCTGATACATTTCAACCGATGCACCAACGTCCAGCTGGACGGTTTCCATATACGCGAAAGCCCCTTCTGGACCATCCATCTGTTTATGTGCCGCGATGTGTGGGCGCATAATCTTGATGTCTATGCGCACGGCCACAACAATGACGGCATAGACCTGGAGATGACACAGCACGCCATAGTTGAGGAGTGCCGTTTTGACCAGGGCGATGACGGAGTGGTCATCAAGGCCGGCCGCAACCAGGACGGATGGCGGCTTAACACACCATCCAGTGACATCGTGATACGAAACTGCAATATAGTGAACGGCCACACTGTGCTTGGAATAGGCAGCGAGATGTCGGGCGGCGTCAGGCGCGTCTATATGCATGACTGCAGTTCATCATCCGAGGTCTACAGGCTATTCTACATCAAGACCAACCACCGCCGCGGCGGATTCATAGAGGACATCACGGTCGATAACGTATCGGCCTCAAGCATGATGCGTGTCTTTGCCATAGATACCGATGTGCTCTACCAGTGGCGTGACATAGTACCCACCTTTGAAACCGCCATAACCCGCATCAAAGGCATAACCGTACGAAACATAAACGTCCGTCAGGCAGATGCCATATATGAGATAAACGGCGATGAGCGCCAGCCCATAGAGGATGTCACGCTTGAGAACATACATGTAGAAGAGATAAGCCAGTTCAAGAGCCAGGCAACAGCCGTTCGTAACCTTGACGTGAAGAACGTCACGTATGACCGCCTTACATCATCGCAGCGTCAGATAAACGTTCTGGGTATCGCTCCGGGCAAGTGATACCGGTTAAGGGAGCGGGAGCAGCCCCTCCCAGCGCACGCGCCAGCGGCCGTCCTTAGGGAAACCTGGATTCTTTTGCCGGCAGCCGTCATATCCGGCGCACATCATGGCTACTGCGGTAAGCAGGCCTCCGTTGCCAGGCAGGTAACAGCGCAGGCTGCTGTTCTGCCAGTTGTGACCGTTAACGAGGTATGTATTGGTAGGTACATCCATAAGCAGGGCATCAATGGCAGCATCGGGGCGCCCAAGGCGTGTGGCACACATTGCCGTGAGCGGAAAATCCCAACCCCAGGTACGTTCCCAGTGCCACTCTTCCAAAACCTTGGTCAGGGTGGCGTTCATCACTTCCGGGTTTACAAGGTCTGTGGCAGGCAGAATTCCGTATGCGCCCAGCATGGCGGGATGGTCCGATGTAAGGTCTGCGTTCTGCCATGTATCAGGGGCAGACTCTGCTGCCAGATAAACTCCGTCAAGGCTTGCCAGAGGTGAGAGCCCGGCCAGGACATCGTCCGTGCGTGCATCAGGTTTACGGCCGGAACTGATACGCCAGCGTCTGGCTGTATTGAGTCCGTATTTCCAGTAGGCAAGTTCAAACGGCGGATTGACCGTGACATCGGGCTTTAAGGTCTCCTGAGCCGGGATGCAGCCGCGCAGCACGTATCGGCCGGTACGGTCCATTACCGCAAAATCAGTCATGAATAGGGCGGTGCTGTCTATCAGACCGGCATATTGTGACACATCTCGCCCGGCACGGCGCAAAAGTTCGGCCAGATAGATTATGTGAGGCTGCTGCCATATCAGGTAAGTGCCTATGTCCGATGGTGTGTCCATGCCGCTGGGGTCTGTCATTTTCATCCAGCGGATGCCTTCAAATCCCTGTCTGCGGGCTATACCCAGTGCTTGCGGGGCGGACTCACGGTACCATGGCATGGTGCGCTCAAGCAACTCCGGATGTCCCCACAGGGCAAAATGGGCCTGATGCCACCATATCATCTCCATGTGGAACTTTCCGAACCATGAATTATATGTAAGTCCTGTCTCCTGCGGAGGAGTTGGGGCAGCACACTGTACGGCAGTGAGATACTGCGACAGCACTATGCGGCGTTCCAGTTCTGCGGCGCGTGCATCGGTACACCTACTTAAATCAACTGCGGCACCGCTATTCCAATAGTCATGCCACCATGCTGCGGCGGCCTTCTTTATCTGATCCGGATGCTCTGCCTTGACAGTCCCGGAAGGAGAGAATGCGGCAGTCAGGATGAAGTAATCTTCTCTAGGCTTCAGCACTACGGTGTTCCCGCTGACCCATGGTTGCATCATTCCGCCAAAGAACAGGTCTACGTAATATTCAGTACTGTCAACCGTCCTTTTTATCAGGGCATGTCCTAAACCACGCTCTACCTCATAATCCTGTGATATGATACGTGTGGAATGCCGGCTGTCTTCCTGCCAGTTGCAAGCATCATCAGTATGGGCTCCGGTGGGGTATGGGAACCTTATGACCATGGGGATGCGGGCCTTGGTGCTGATGCTGAATCCCACCATATCGGCATTGGGACTTACCGCGGTGGTGACCTTTACATCGCTTTCCCGGTATTTGAATGATGACCTTATCACTCCGTTCCACAGGTCAAGTGTCTGGTTTATTCCGGTTACATCGGCAGGGTCCAGGTCCTGGAATCCGATGCATCCCAGATGCAGGCGGTGAGGGTTGGAGCGTACGTAATGGGCTGCCTCAGCATTGGTCTGGCAGGCATAGAGCTCATCGCGGCCACGACCCAGGTTGTGTGGCTCAAGGCAGTCATCCAGCGTATAGCCATGGGTGTTGGGGAAACTGTGCCATCCCCAATGCGACATGGTGCCTAAGGGTATGCCATTTGAGTATATCTCTGGCCAGGTCTGCATGCCTGTGGCATCGACTGTTACTGCAAAACCTCCGTTACCTACTGTCAGCGCTCCAAGCGTATCTATGGATGTAATGTGCACGGAGTTGCGGCGCACCAGCGCCTCGCGGTCAATCCTGCCGTTGCATGAAATGAGCAACAGCATGCAGAATACCAGGGGTAGCCGTCTGCGTATCATCTGTTCTGTATGGGATATTCAAAGTCATCAAACATGGCCATACCGTCATCGGCATGGGTGTTGTAGCAGAACAGGCCTACGCGAGTGCCTTTCCAGAACCCGCTACGCTGGCTGAACTCCGTACCTACGGGCTTCAGTGAACCGCGGTCCGCTCCGGCCATGAAGCGGAACTTGTTGGTCTGTGCATCGTATTCAAGGGCCAGGCAGATGGTGCTGCGCACCTCAAAGTCATCGATATAGGTGGTGCGGTAGCCTCCGTCCTGATACAGGCAGAGCTTGCCGTCACGCTCCGTCACTCCTATGGCGTAGAATGACTGGCCCATCGATGTCAGGCCAGCGCGGGCATCGGCCAGACGGCTTACATCGAGAGTTACCGATATCAGGCTCTTCCAGCCCATAATCTTCTGGGTGATGATGTTGTGCGCCATCATAAGGCTGCCGGAGCGCTGCGCCTTGATTGTGAGCCGTCCGGGATTCTCGGTAAGGCTCCAGTATTCATTGTGCGGGTTATGGCAGAACTGCCACTGCGGGTTCAGGGTGCTGCTTTCAAAGGAGTCCGATGTCTGCGGCACGTGCGGACCTTTGGATTTCTTTACCTTGGGTACGGTCCATGAGATTACCGGATTGCCTATGCCGTTGCCGTCCAGGTCAACGCCCATAAGTGGCCAGCCGTCCTCCCAGCGCACGGGCTGCAGATGCACCACGCGGCCCATGGGGTTGGTCTCCTGGAAATGGTAGAACCACCATTCGCCCTCGGGGGTATCCACCAGCGCGCCCTGGTGCGGGCCGTTTATGTTTGTGGGGCCTTGCTCCAGCACCACCTTGCGGTCATACGGGCCGTACAGGTCCTTGGAGCGGAGCACTGTCTGCCAGCCCTGGCCTACACCGCCTTCTGGTATGATAAGATAGTACCAGCCGTCCTTGCGCAGGAACTTGGTGCCTTCGGCCACCGGTCCGGTGTAGATGGTATCACCGTCATCCAGAAGCTCACGTCCGTCGGCACTCATGCGGTGTAGTATGATGGGTCCGGCTCCGTGGGCGCTTCGGCCCAGATAGGCGTTGCCCTTGTCATCCCAAACAGGACAGGGGTCCTCCCACTTGGGTACATCTTTTACGTGGCAGAGCGGATCCCAGGGGCCTTCCGGTTTCTTGGCGCTGGTCATGAACAGACCCTCATCGGGGGTGCAGAAATAGACCCAGAAACGGCCTCCGTGGTAGCGGATGGAGGGAGCCCATGAGCCGCCCGAGTAGTGTCGGTTGTCATCCCATCCGGGCAGGTCAAACCGGCTGTAGATCTGTGTCAGGACGGTCCAGTTTACCAGGTCATCGGACTCCAGTATCTGCATTCCCAGAAAATGGAAATCGGACGCCACCATGTAATATTTCCGGCCTACGCGGATTACGTCAGGGTCGGAATAATCGGCGTTCAGGACAGGGTTGATGTAGGTGCCGTTGCCCTGGTCGCCCCACAGGTACTGGACGGGATTCTGTGCAACCGCGGATACGGCAACCAGTGCTGATATGGCCAGAAAGGCCTTCCTTATAATTGTTGTTACCATACTATTGAACTTTCGGTGTAAAAATAATAAAAAGCATTAACTTCGCGCTGCTATGAAAGAATATCTTTTTACAACCAGTCTTGAGACCCGTGACTACGAATGTGACCTGCAGGGCGTAGTCAACAATGCCAATTACCAGCACTATCTGGAGTATACCCGCCATAAATGGCTGCAGAGCCGCGGGCAGTCTTTCCAGCAGTGGCATGAGAAGGGCATTGACGCCATGGTATCGGAAATCAACATCAAATACAAGAGCCCGCTGCACGGCCAGGAGGAGTTCCTGTCATGCCTCAACCTGCACCGCGAGGGCGCCCGTTTCATTTTTGAGCAGGATATATACCGCAAGTCCGATATGAAACTGTGCATCCAGGCCACGGTTACCGTAGTCAGCGTGGTGAACGGCCGTCTGAGCAAGGGCGACGAGATTGCGTTCCTGCTGGAATCCTGACACAGACCGATACCGCCCGTAATGTTCCGCAAAGAGGATATAACCACCGTCCTGATGGATGTCGATGACACGCTCCTGGATTTCAAGGAGTGCGCCAGGGAGAATGTGCGCGGGTGCTGCCTCAAAAACGGCATCGAGTATTCGGACAGCATGTTTGAGTTCTTTCTGAGCCGCAACATCATCCTCTGGAAACGCATCGAGGACGGACTGCTTACCGTAGATGAACTTCACCGCACCCGTTGGGACGGCATATTCCATGACCTGGGCATTGAGGCCGACGGCCCCGCGTTTGAGCTGGATTTTATTGCAGGACTGCGCGATACATCGCTCCCTGTGGCCGGAGCACATCAGGTGATGAAATATCTTCATGACCGGTACAAGGTCTATGTGGTGAGCAACGCATCGAACCTGCAGCAGTCCACACGCCTGGGTAAGGCCGGGCTGATGCAGTATGTGGACGGTATATTCGGCTCACTGGACATAGGCTTCAATAAACCTTCACGCGAGTATTTTGACTACTGCTTCAGCCAGTTGGGCGGCACCCGTCCGGACCAGACCGTGATAGTGGGTGATTCCCTCAACGCCGATATCAGCGGCGGCCAGGCCTACGGTCTGCATACAATCTGGTTCAACATCCGCAGCGTAGAGGCATCGGCCACCATCATCCCCGACCACACAATCCGCTCACTCAGCGACCTCACCTCACTGCTCTAATCCCGCCAAAGTGTCCCACAGTCACCACCACGAGAGCGCTCTCTGGGGCCGATGAGCGTGGGACACACCCCCTAAAATGATGGTATGTAACACAACGAACCCCGCCACAGAGCTTGTAGCGGGGTTCGTTGTGGGACACTTTGGCAAGAGAGGGAACGGGCTGATCAGTCAATGATCTTGTACACCACAATCATGATAGCTATAGTGAACACCATGATCATTGCCAGTTTTGTTCCGATATTTCTCTTGGTGGACAGTCTGTCCAAGGGAATGGGACTGATGCCACGCTCCTGATTGTATTTGTCATAACTGGTTCTGATCATATTGAATGTCTCCTGAGCCAGGTCTTCCTTCACGCCAAGATTATATCGTGAAGGGGCCGATATCTCATCGGACCATATCAGCAACTGTCCGGAAACCATATCAACGTTCCTGATATCGGAATACAAATACTCTACTCTTTTGAAACTGAGAGGTTTTCTTATCTCAAGACGGTCGTTACACACAATCATGACCGGTTTGTTTCTCCAGTAGAGGTCCATGACGAATGTAGCCAGGAAGGGGACAACCAGAACCACGGCTATCAGAATATCAATCATAGACTGTTCTTTATCAACAAACAGATTCAGTATCGCCACAATCAGAATCAAAAAGGCAGATAACAGACTTGCCCATGCTTTTGATTCGTAGTGCTCGTGTATTGTTTTAGTTTGTCCCATAATTACTGTTTAGGTTTGCGGCCGGCGCGACGCAGGGCATCGGCAATGATCCATTGCAGCTGGCCGTTCACGCTGCGGAACTCGCTGGCGGCCCACTCTTCAAGGGCCGTCATCGTAGCAGAGTCCACTCTCAGCAGAAAGCTTTTTGAATCAGCGTCTTTAGCCATCTGTAAATCTTTTTAATTGTAAAGGGTACCGGCGTTAACTACGGGTGAAGCAGGCTCGTCGCCGCAGAGCACAACCAGCAGGTTGCTTACCATTGCGGCCTTGCGCTCCTCGTCAAGTTCTACAACACCGTCTTTCTTGAGGTTGTCAAGAGCCATCTTTACCATCGATACAGCGCCCTCAACTATCTTCTCGCGGGCGGCGATGATGGCATCGGCCTGCTGGCGGCGCAACATTACGGCTGCAATCTCAGGAGCGTATGCCAGGTAGTTGATACGGGCCTCGACAGCCTCGATTCCGGCTATTGCCAGACGGTCGTTCAGGGTCTGCTTCAGGGCCTCGTTGATCTCATCGGCACCTGAGCGCAGGGTTACGTCATCGGCCGGGTTGCTGTTCTCATCGTAGTTGTATCGGCCGGCAACCTGACGCAGGGCTGCATCGGACTGAACCGATACGAAGTTCTCAAACGCCCTCATTGTAGAATTAAGAGTCGTGACACCGCCGGCAGTCTGACCGATGGTCTGTGAATCTATCTCAAACAGAGCCTTGTAAACGTCCTTGATCTTCCAGACCATTACCAGACCAATCATGATGGGGTTACCGCTCTTGTCGTTAACCTTGATGGCCTCGGCGTTGAGGTTGCGGGCACGCAGGGAGATTTTCTTCTTTGTGTAGAACGGGTTTACAATCCACCAGAAACCGTTCTCGCGCAGGGTACCTTTATATTTACCGAAGAACACCATTGCGCGGGCAACGTTGGGCTCCAGCTGGACAAGTCCGCATGAGATCAGAATAATTGCCAAGAACAGGACAGGAGTGATAATTCCTGAATAAGAGAGTAGATAAATGTTTGTAAGAGCAATACCGGCAATACAAGCAAGAAGCAAAAGCAGTCCTATAAAACCGCTTACCTTAGTTCCTTTGAATTCAAATTCCTTTGTTTCCATAATCGTTTATCTATTTAATATCATTTTGATATTGCAAATATATCGCATTATTTAATCCACCCAAAAGAATTAACTCAAATTAACATATCGATGCCAACTAAGTACATACAATTTATTTTGATAGAAAGCAAAAGAATAGTTATATCTCAGTTTTTTTTTGTTATTTTGCACATAAACTTATTACCTATGGATAGTACACGTTTTTATAATTTGCTGGCAGAAGAAATTAGTACATACAAACAGCAACTTGAGACAGATGGTGAAGAATGGATAATAAAGGGATTTATAGATGTAAACAGAAATGTATACACTATTTCCCATGATACAAAGGTCGTATCCAAAATAATTGAAATAATCCTTATTCCAAAACTCAAATTATTTGCCGAAAGGAATGGTTTGGAATTAGAGTTGCCAGATGCACAAAATTTTTATCCCGATTTGACATTTAAGGACAAACAGGACAGAAGCCTGTTTGCTGTTGATTTTAAAACGACATATTATGAGGTTGCATATAAGAACGGAAAAGAAGAAAAGAAAATCAAAGGTATGACCTTAGGTGCTTTCTCTGGCTATTTCAGAGACCGTGAATCAACCAAAAACATCCAGCACCCTTATCATGAATACAAGAGTCATCTTGTTCTTGGAATAGTGTATAAACAAACCGATGATGTTGTTGATGAATTTCATGTTTATAACTTAGATGAATTATCTCATATAAAATCTGTAATCAAGAGTTTCATCTTCTTTCTTCAACCTAAATATAAAATAGCCATTGATCATCCAGGAAGTGGTAATACCAAAAATATAGGTGGAGTAGCTGATTTAGAAAAAATGATCACTGGCAAAGGTCCTTTTGTGGAAAAGTTCGGAGAAAAAGCAGAAGAGGTATTTGACGATTACTGGATAAATTATAGAACTACAGGCGAAGCTAAATTGTTGGATATGGGACGACCGAACTATTCAGATCTGAATTCTTACATTGCATATAAGAAAATGTCAGTTCTAACTGACCGGCATTTATTTGGAGATTTGTTTGTTGAATAGTTTTTTATGGATTCAGTCATAATACCTCCAATAAAATCACAAGGAATTAAGACAAAACTGGTTCCTTGGATTAATGACCTGATTTATAAATCAGGAGTTAATCTTAATTGTTCTAATTGGATTGAACCTTTTTTTGGAACAGGAGTAGTAGGCTTGAATGCTCCTTTGAGAGGCAATCACTTTATTGGAGATACCAACCCATACATCATCAATTTCTATAATGATATAAAAAACGGTTGTGTAAACTCCTTCAACATGCGTGAATATTTGGAAAAAGAGGGATATCTTCTAAATAATGCGGATGAGAACGGATATGCACATTATAGAGAGGTGAAAGAAAGGTTTAACCACGAACATAGTTCTTTTGATTTTATATTTCTTTCCAGGGCGGGATTTAATGGAATGATGCGCTTTAACAAAAAAGGAGAATGGAATATTCCTTTTTGCAAAAAACCTAATCGTTTCGCTCCAGCATACATTTCCAAGATATGCAATCAGATTAATAATGCAGCACGAATAATACGTAGTGGTAATTGGCATTTTTTTAATCAATCTTTTCTGGAAACAATTAGTATGGCGAAAGAAGGCGACATTATTTATTGTGACCCTCCATATTTTGGCCGATATGTGGATTATTATAATGGATGGACAGAGGAAGATGAAGAGAAACTATTTACAGCTCTTAATAATACTCCAGCCCGTTTTATCCTTTCCACGTGGCATCACAATGAGTTTCGTGAAAACACTATGATCAAGCGTTTTTGGAATCAATTCAATATAACGACTCAAGAGCATTTCTATCATAGTGGTGGACATATTGAGAATAGACACTCCATAGTTGAGGCTTTGGTTTACAATTTTGATTTTGAAGAAGTACAACATAAAGTAGCAGAACCACAATTAAGTTTCTCTTTTGACTGATTTCCTTATTAATACATGAAACCATTTTTTCTATCTAATGACCATCTTTTTGAGTTGTATCATGGTGATGCATCCGAGTGTCTAAAAAATATCAAGGATAAATGTGATATGATATTTGCGGATCCTCCATATTTCCTATCTCGTGGCTATTCAACCAAAATAAATGGGATATGGAAGGATTTTGAAAAAGGAGAATGGGATAGGAGTACAAGTTTAAGTAACATCACTTCATTTAATTATAAATGGCTTTCAGCATGTCGTACTTTATTGAAAGACAATGGCACAATTTGGGTATGCGGAACATATCACAATATTTTTTCGGTAGCAACATGTATGGTCGAATTGGGATATAAAATCCTAAATATTATTGTATGGCAAAAAACTGATGCTAAACCTACTTTGTCAAGAAACTATTTCAACTTCACAACGGAGTATATAGTATGGGGACGAAAAGACGCAACCATTCCACATTACTTTAATTGCGACTTAATGGAAAAGATAAATGGAGGGAAAAGAATGGGTGATGTTTGGCAAATTCCATTTGTTTCATCATGGGAAATGAAACAAGGTAGGCATCCTACCCAAAAACCTCTCCGATTATTGTATCGTATTATACTAGCTGCATCTCATGAAGGTGATTTGATATTAGATCCTTTCTCTGGCAGTGGAACTACAGGAATTGCCGCTAACTTATTAGGCCGCAGATTCATAGGTATAGATCAGTCGCAGGATTTTCTTAATTGCTCTATCAGAAGAAAGCATGAAATAGAAAATGAAATGATGGCTGAAATAATACTGAAAAGAATGTCAGAAAACCCACAAGAGGAAATGGTCATCGTAAATCATGCTCGCAAAGAGCTCCGAAATCAGATGATAATGACAGGTATTTGTTATCTTAGAGCAGGCAATTCTAAAGGGTCATTGCTTGTCACTCCTGGTTTTGAACGTTTACAATATGTTCTTCTTCATACTAATGGCGAAGAATGCCAATTGTTCAAGCTTAAAACTAGAGGGTATTTTCAAATATGGACTAAAGAAACGTTGGAAGAATACGGTTTTAAGCCACATAGTTCTAAATACTACATAGTTTTACATTTTGATTCTAGTAAACAAGTAAATATAAAAAAAGTACCGGAACTTCACGAAGGTTATAACACTTTTCGTGCAAAGCTCCGGCCTTTAAGCGATTTTGTAGGAATTAAATAACTTTTACTTCAGTCCGTTCTGACTGCTGTAGGTAAGGCGGAATCCATCGCCCTCGGCCATCATGTCATTGCCGCCGTTGTTACCGTCACTCTTTACGCCCTGGCGCTTGCCGGTGAGCAGGTCATCGCACAGGTTCTTGATATCGGTAACACGCTTGGGACTCTCCAGATTATCGCCGCTGTAGTGTCCGGGATACAGGAAACGTATATCGTTGTCCTTCATGTATTTCTCAACCTTCTGGGCCGATGCCTTCACGTTCGATAAATAGGTAAATACCAACAGATTTGTGGATCCGAAAGCATCGCCGCTGAAACCGTAATGGTTTGCCTTGTCAAAGAATGTCACGCTGCCCGATGTGTGACCGGGAGTGAACATCACCTCCAGTTTGCGACCGCCCAGGTCAATGGTCTCACCATCGGTCAGATGCTTGATCTGGCCCTGGTATCGGCGCTGGCTGTTACGCAGCATCTGCTCATCGGCCGGACCTATCCAGACCTCAGGGAACGGTCCTACCCCGCCCACGTGGTCACCGTGTCCGTGGGTCAATATCATTGTTACGGGCTTGGATGTAATACCTGCTACAATCTTGTCAAGCCCCGGAACGCGGGTCCCGGCATCTATCAGCACCGCACGGTCATTGCCCTCAACAAGATAGAGGGACTCGTTATAAGTCCGATGCCCGTTACCTATCCAGGTGTGCTCGTCCAGCTGGCGGAACACCACCTCATCGTCCTCATAGACCACCTTGCCGCGAAGGTCACGGCTGTTGACATCACTCTCCTGAGCCATCATCAGCCCGGGAACAAAGCAGAACAGGATTGCTGCAAGAATATTCCTTTTCATATTATTCTATTGGTTTTGAAGGCTGAATTTCCCAGCCGGTTATTGTAGAGAAATAGGGTATCAGGGCGTAGGCCAGCTTAATGTGAGCCTTCCAGTTGGGGTGCCAGTCGGCGCCCAGCTCCTGGTCATTGTCCAGATGCACGGCCTGGAACATCCCGTCATAATAGACATTACTGTAACCGCATTCCTCAACGCACTCGCGCACAAAGTCAAACAGCAGTTTGTCAACCTTGGTCGAAACGCACAGTATGGGGTGATCCTCACCGTAATAATCCTTGATTGCCTTGATAAGACGCTTGTAATTGCGTTTAAAAGGGTCACGCATGGGCTGGCGCTCGGTCGAGAAGTCGTTCTGTCCCAGATAGATCATGGTGATATCGGGTTTAAGGTCTCCCGGCTCCCATTTGGGCTGACGGGCATTGTCAAATGTGCAGGTGTAACGGTCGGGCATATACCAGCGGGACTGACGGTCGCTGTCATCGTAATTACGCGTAATACCTTTGCCCGAATGCGATACGGTTATGAAATCGGCATCGAAATACCTGGCCAGCAGAGCACAGTAAGTCTTGGACGTATTTTGAGTCTCAGGAGTGTATCGGTTGCGTGCCACACTGTTCTCAATGCCGTATCCGCAGGTGTATGAATCGCCCACGAACTCAATCAGGCGCTCCTTTACCGGTGCTGCCTGAAGCAATCCCTTATCGGTCTGGAATTCATGGAAAGTGGTGCGGCCCTGATCGGCCTCGGTACGTTTCTGGATTATCACCGTATGGCCGGCCGGTTTCTTTCCTTTCTTGAAATCGGCGCTGCTGACAATAGTAAGCAGGGTATCGGAACTGTTGATACAAAGCACCTTATCGGCCTCGGCGCTCATATCGCGGTCTATCCACACGTTGAAATAGTCCTTACCCGTGTCCGATGCACGTACGGCCAGATAATCGCCCTGGAACGATATCTTAGCGTATGTGGAACTCCAGTCAAAACTCACGTCGCCGTCAGCCGCCAGGGTACGGCCCACGTATGTGATGCGACTGTCCGATGCCGGAGTACTCTGCACGGCGGATACAGGCACTGCCGCTGTAAGAGCAAGAATGAGGGAAAGAGCAGATAGTCTCATATTGATTTAAGGTTACGATATGCAAATATACTCTTTTTCGCCAAAGTGTCCCACAACCGGACGCTTTCTGAGGCGTGTGAGCCATTTTACTGTGGGACACGCCCTCTGTATGAGGTGATGTAACACAATCACCGCAGCGAGAATACGCTCTAACGCTATTGGTTGTGGGACACTTTGGCAGGAAAGTAGTATCTTTGCGGACCGATATGGAGAGTTTTTTGCAGATAGACGGACTGTGCAAGTCATTCGGCGACCGCGTTATATTTGACGGTCTCTCACTAAACATCAACCAGGGCGAGAAGGTGGGCCTGATAGCACGCAACGGCCAGGGCAAGAGCACCCTGCTGGACGTGATAGCCGGTAAGGCCGATTACCGCAGCGGCACCATCACATTCCGCCGTGACATCCGCACCGCCTATCTGGTGCAGATCCCCGTATTCCCCAAGGGCACAAACGTTCTGACCGCATGTTGCCAGGAGTCCGATGACGAGAAACTGCTGCGTGCCCGCCAGCTGCTCACCAAACTGGGCGTACCCGATTTTGACAAACCCATAGACCAGCTCTCCGGAGGCCAGGCCAAGCGTGTTGCATTGGCACAGGCGTTGATGCAGGAGCCTGATTTCCTGATCCTGGACGAGCCCACCAACCACCTTGACGTGGAGGTCACTGAGTGGCTCGAGGACTACCTGACAGCCAGCCGCCTGACCCTGTTCATGGTCACCCATGACCGATACCTGCTGGACCGCGTGTGCAACCGAATCATAGAGATTGATGATTTCCGCGCCTACTCCTATCAGGGCAATTACAGCTACTATCTGGAAAAGCGACAGGAGCGCCTGGATGCCGAGTCATCGCAGCGCGAGAGTGACCTGAACCTGTACCGCCGCGAACTGGACTGGATGCGCCGGATGCCCTGCGCCCGCGGAGGCAAGGCCCGCTACCGCAAGGAGTCATTCCGTCAGCTTGAGGAGCGCCTGCAGCACCGCCGTGACGAGCAGAGCGTGGCCCTGGACGTAAAGGCATCATACATCGGTAAAAAGATATTTGATATTGAGCACCTTAGCAAGGCGTTCGATGACAAGATTATACTCAAGGATTTCAGCTACATATTTACCCGTTACGAGAAACTGGGCATAATAGGTGAGAACGGCGTAGGCAAATCCACATTCCTCAAGCTGCTTTTGGGCATTGAGCAACCTGACAGTGGTGTAATTGAACGCGGTACCACACTCAAGATAGGATACTATTCGCAGGAGGGGCTCAAATTCCCCGAGGATGCCAAAGTGATCGATGTGGTGACCGCCATTGCCGACCATATAGTCCTGGATGACGGGCGCCGCATGTCGGCCGGTCAGTTCCTGCAGAAATTCCTCTTTACGCCCAAGACGCAGTACAGTTACGTGAGCAAGCTGAGCGGAGGCGAGCGCCGCAGATTATATCTCTGCACCATCCTGATGCAGAGCCCCAATTTTCTGATTCTGGACGAGCCCACCAATGACCTGGACATCATGACGCTCCAAGTACTGGAGGAGTACATTGCACAGTTCAAGGGCTGCGTGATAGTGGTATCGCATGACCGCTACTTCATGGACAAGATTGCCCATCATCTGCTGGTGTTTGAGGGCAACGGCAAGGTTACCAACTTCCCCTCATCGTACAGCGACTACATGGAGTACAAGGTACTCAAGGAGGATGAGGAGAAAACCGCCGCAGCCGCGAAAGCAAAGCCCCAGCCGGATAGCGGCCAAAGCCAACGCCAACGCCAAAGTTCCACAGCCGCAAAACTCACCTTCAAGGAGAAACGCGAGATGGAGCAGATTGAGCAGGAACTCCAGCAATTGGAAGAAGAAAAAGCCAGCCTGGAGCAGGAACTGAACAGCGGCACCCTGCCCTATGACCAGCTCCAGCAGAAATCCGCCCGCATCGGCCAAATCATAGAGCGCACCGACACCATCACAATGCGCTGGCTTGAACTCAGCGAAAAATAACTCATCAGGCACTGTCTCTATTACGCGATTTTTCATAAATTCGCAGTATGAGAAAGAGCCTTTTATTACTGACCATCCTGCTGGCATCCTGCACAGGAGCACAGCAGAACGTTAACAATAGTGTGGCCGATGGCCGCAGGTACTGCAATCCGCTACCCATGGTGATAGGTCCTGGCGGCAACGCATCGGGCGATGTTTCGGTAATGCGTGACGATGACGGCCGATACTACATGTTCTGCACCGGAGGCGGCGCCTGGCACAGCGACAACATGCTGGACTGGGAATTCACACCCGTGCAGCGCGTGCCCGTGGCTCCCGATGTGGTCAAATTCCGTGGCAAATACTACATGTCCGGCAACGACTGCCCGCTCTATGTGGCCGATAACCCGCTGGGTCCCTACTCCGTCCTGGGCGAATGGGAGAACACCCCCGATGTGGAGGGCGGCTGGAACGAGCCGTTCGATATGCACATTTTCATAGACGATGACAAGCCCTACCTGTTCTACTCGGGCCGCGGCATAAGCGGCATATTCGGAGTACCTCTGGACCCCGACCACCTGAACCGTTTTGCCGATAAGCCCACCCACCTGTTCAGTTTCAACCCACAGCACGAATGGGAGCGTTACGGCGAGATGAACGAGTACACCGGCGTGGCATGGATAGAAGGCCCATGGCTATTCAAGTACAAAGGCACATATTACATGCAGTACTCGGCATCGGGCACCCAGTGGAAGACCTACGCCGAGGGCTACTACACCGCCAAACACCCGCTTGGCCCCTACACATACGCCGATAACAACCCGCTCCTGCGCAAGACCGAAGGACTTGTAACCGGTACCGCCCACGGCAGCGTGGTGGAGGGACCGGACGGAGGTCTGTGGCAGTTCTACACCATTGTGCTCTCCAACCCGCCCGGCGGCCGCCGCATAGGCATGGACCGCATCGATGTTGACAAGAAGGGCCGCTGGTCGGTCCAGATTACCGACACGCCCCAGCCCGCACCCGGAGTAAAGAGCGCCCGAGCATCACTGCCCGTAACCATCAACAAGATGAACGCCATGAACGCGCTCTCCAAGTTCTCGTCACAGCAGCCGGGCCGATACGCATCATACGCTGTGGATAACTCCAGCGGTACGGTATGGGAGCCGGATCCGCAGGACCCTGAGCCTTCAATTACGATAGAGCTATCACCCGCCACCCGTTTTGATGAGGTACAGCTGTTTGACGTGGATGCAGTACGCATAATGTTCAACGCCGGCGGTCGTCGCGGATTCGGTGGCGGAGGCGGTGCAGGCACAGTCTATAAGTATAAGGTAGAAGTTTCACTTGACGGTGAGGCTTATACCACCGTGCTTGACAAGACCGCCAACACGGAGCAGCGAAACACCATATTTGAGGAATTCAAACCCGTTGAGGCCCGTTTTATCCGCCTTACTGTAACCCAGTGGCCCGGCAATCAACTGGGCGTGATAGAGTTCACGGCATTCGGCCTGCCCGGACGCACCGAGCCTGCCCGCGTTGCAATTCCACCAGTAATAACTTACTAACCTACATAACTTATGAAGAAATCCAGTATTATCCTGCTTTTGGCCGGTGTGGCGGTAGCACCGGTACTCGTTGCCACCGTAGCCGTTGCGGCAGGTGACAGCCGCATCCCGCAGCGCCCCGACGGGCCTTGTGATGTCTATGCCAAAGGTGGTGCGCCCTGCGTTGCAGCGCATTCAACCACCCGCGCTCTCTACAAATCCTACAACGGCCCGCTCTATCAGGTAATGCGCCAGAGCGACGGCAAGACACTTGACATAGGCGTGGTGCAGCCATCGGCTGGCGATCCCGGAGGTTATGCCGATGCCGCCGCACAGGACCGTTTCTGCAAGGACACCTACTGCTGGATAACTGTCATCTATGACCAGTCAGGCAAGGAGAACCATCTGCAGCAGGCCCCGCGCGGAGGATTCAGCGGCCAGGCCATGGGCGGATTCAATAATGTGCCGATGGCCGATTGGGCTCCCGTAACACTTATGGGCCACAAGGTCTATGGCGTATTCATCACCGCCGGTATGGGTATGCGCTGGAACGATACGCACGGCACCGCAGTCGATGACCAGGCCGAAGGTCAGTACTGGGTAATAAACGGCCATCACTACAACACCGGCTGCTGCTTTGACTACGGTAACGCCGAGACCGACAGCCGCGACGACGGTGACGGCACAATGGAGACCACATACTACGGCAACCAGCCCTCATGGTATCACGGACAGGCTCCCGGCCCGTGGATCATGACCGATCAGGAGAACAACCTGGTGGGCTGCGTCAACCCCGATCCCAACGACAAGTACTGCGCCGACCTGCCCAGCATAAGCTGGCGTTTTGTGACCGCCACAGCCGACGGTGAGCCTCACCACTGGCGCTCAATGGGCGGCAATGCCCAGGGCGGCAGCCTGCAGATAATGTATGACGGACAGCGCATCCAGAACCCGCGCAGCAGTTACGATCCCATGCGCAAGCAGGGCGCCATCCTACTGGGTAACGGCGGTGACAACTCCAACGGCTCATCGGGCACATTCTACGAGGGTGCCATGACCGCTCCCGGCACATTCCCCACTCTTGAGACCAACCAGGCAATCCAAGCCAACGTGGTAGCAGCCGGATATGACGTTTCAATGCTCAGCATAAGCGCCGCAAACAAGGTTGACAAGCCCAACCTGCTGCAGTCATTCGCACCCAAGACCACCCAGAACGTAACCGCAGTGTTCACCAACACATCGGGCCAGACCATCAACGACCTTGAAATCAGTCTGGTTACCCCCAGAGGCTGGAAGAGCGTTGTGGCCGACGGCAAGGGCAAGGTACGCAAGATAGGATTCCCGGTTGAGCCGGGCCAGAGCGTTGCAGTAACATTCTCGGTTACATCGGGCAAGAAACTCATCAACGCCGACCTTTCTGCCAAGGCCAGCTGGGACGCAGGCAAGAGCCAGTGGACAGCCGCCCAGAAGGTACGAAACGTGGAGCCGGTCAAGATAAACGAGTTCCGCATAGCCGATGGCAGCGGCAACCAGACAAACTCATTCATTGAGCTTTACAACGCCGGTGAGAAGGCAGTCAACCTGTCAGGATGGTCACTCACCCACCACGCCGTCAACCTGCCCTACTTCTCATCAATAAACATCCCCAAGGGCACCAAACTTGCGCCCAAGTCATTCTATCTGATGGGTATAAGCAACTCAGGCCTATCAGTCGATGCAGCCAAGGGTGACAACGTGATTTATGTACGCAGCGTTGCCGGAATCGAGGCCGGCCACGAGATTACCATCGGCACAGGCAGTGAGGCCGAGGTGCGTACTGTAAAGAACATAATCCAGCCTCAGGCACAGCAGCCGCAGCAGGGTATGTTCCGCGGCGCAGCTCCCGCAGGCAATCCCACCACCGTATGGCAGCCTCTGCCCGAGGGTCCGGTTATCACCATCCCTGCAGGCTCTACCAACATCCCCGTAACCAGCACAGCCGGATTCCAGGCAGGCCAGAAGATGGCCATCGGATACGGCTCGACCTACCCCGCAGTATCCAACTCACTTGAGAAGTATGAGGTCGTAACTGTAACCGAGGTAGGCAAGCCAGGCACGCAGGCATGGTTATCGGCCGATGCCAAAAAGGGTGATACCAACATCAAGGTTTCAAGCACCCAGAACATCACCGCCGGCGATAAGATCCGTCTTGACATAGACTCCGAGGGTCACGGCGTTGAGTGGGTTACCGTAAAGAGTGTAGGCACACAGTCGTCACGCAACACGTTTAACGGCCCGCTGGGACCCAATGACAACCCCGGCACCGGTCTTGAACTGGAGGAGCCGCTCAAGTTTGACCACTCCAGCAACATGCCGTTCGCAGTAAACGGAACAGGTATCACATTTGAGCCAGCAACCAAGTTTGACCACTCCAGCAACGAGCCCGTACTGCCCCTTATCTACGCCATTGAACTTGACAAACCGCTCGCCAAAAAGCACGCCATCAACAGCGTGGTCCTGGACGTAAAGGTTCAGAATGCAGGTTATCAGGGTGATGCAGAGCCCGACCTGCTGTTTGGAGGTCCGGTTCTGGACGGTTCACGCGGCAACATGACACTGCGCAACGGCAAGGGCCTGATTGTGGATGCCATGAACTACGGCGGCCTGGTTGACCCGTGGCTGGCCGAAGGTTATCACGGTGATTCAGGTGCAGGTGCCGAGGGTGCATATGCTCCCGTTCCGCAGTCGGGACGCGGCCGTGGCGGATTCGGCGCATTCGGAGCCGCTCCCGCTGCACCTGTAGCCGGACCGGATTTGAGCACAGGCCGTTACCCCGACGGCTTTGACACTGATGACAACAAGCTGGATTTCCATACCGGCCAGGCCATGACTATAGCCGCCCCCGTACAGGCAGGACAGGATAACGTAAAGGTTACATCCGTTCAGGGCCTCTCAATAGGTCAGGTTATGTATCTGGGCTCAGGCAGCACTATGGAGAAAGTAAGGATTGCCACCATCGGTACCGCAGGTGCCACAACCATTTCGGCCGATGCCGCCAAGAACGAGACCAAAATATCCGTAGCCAGCGCACAGGGATTCCAGAACGGCCAGGCCATAACCATCGGCTCTGAGAGTTATGTAATCAGCGCTATCCAGATGACTCCGCGCCGTGGCGGCTGGGGCCGTCCGCAGCAACCCGCCCAGCCCGATGTCATTACGCTTGCCACCGGACTCAAGGAGAGCGTTGCCGCAGGCAGTTACCTGGCCGGAAGCGGAATAACACTGGGTGCTCCCATAACCAGGAATCACGGGGCTGGCGATGCATTCAGCGCATCAGTGGCCACTCCCGGCAAACCCAACATCCGTTAACCGGGCATGGGCAGAGATACCGGAATAATGAGAAAGACAATGGTGGTGCTTACCGCCATTGTCCTTCTTTTGTCCGTTATCCTGTGCATCCACTCCATCTCCGGACACGGCCTGATAGGCTGCAGTCAGGGTACCAGTTGCAATCAGGTCTTAGGCAGCAAGTGGTCATTCCTGTTTGGCATCATACCTGTAAGCGCACTGGCCATAGGGGCATACCTCACACTTCTGGCATGCATCCTGCTTATTGATTCTGACAGTACAGCACAGCAGGAAAAGGCGTTCCTGTATAAAGCCATACTGATAGTATGCGGAGCGGTAACAGGCTGTGCCGCCTGGTTCATATACCTGCAGTACAGCATGATACATGCGTTCTGCCCGTACTGCATGACAGCCCACGTGCTGGGCATCGGCATATCAGTACTTACAATAATCTGGTGCGTACGGCAAAAGACCGGACATATTTTGCTGAACATATGCGCAGGCATCCTGCTAGCTGTGATACTGGCTGTGGTGCAGTTCTTTACAACTCCCCGCTCACTTGCCGAGCGCGGTTTTACCGATGAGCAGCTCCGATACCCCAACCCGGCAGAAATGCCCATAGAAGGTAATCCCGATGCCAAACACCTGGTAACGCTGCTCTTTGACTGGCAGTGCTCACATTGCCGCAAGTTACACCTTCAGTTGCCGGATGCTGTCAGTCAACTGGGTGACAGCATAGCCGTAGTCTGCTGCCCCGTCTCCATGAGCCGTGAATGCAATCCCTACATGCCCCAAGGCATTGACAGGTTCCGCGGTTCATGCCAGTTTATGCGCATCGGACTTGCCGTATGGCGTACTGACCGCACTAAATACACAGAATATGAGCAATGGCTTTGGGGAACCGACATCAACGAAGCCTGGCATCCGCGCACTGTGGATGAGGCCACCTCAAAGGCGCAGGAACTGATAGGTCCCGAAGCACTTGACGCAGCACTCCGGGACCGTTGGTTTGACCGTTACACCGATACGGTGAACGAACTCTTTGGCCGCACATCGCGTGGTACGGTTGCCGCGATTCCCCGTCTCATCTACAACGGTCACATACTCATCCCGGAAGCCGATACCCCATCGGACCTTGCAGCCCTGCTCCTCAGCCTATATATTTAAGGATAAGATCAACCGCTTCCTCAGCAGTCTTGTCATGCATTGAAATCACAAGGTCATAATTGCGGGTATTGTAGCGGCTCTGGCCGGTATGGCGCTTGGCATAGTCCTCACACAGCTGGTCAACCTCCTCAATGAATTTCCGGGCTTCCTCCTTTGAGCCGATGCCCTTCTTCTTCATTACCCTGTCAATACGGTACTCTATAGGAGACTGAATCCAGATATTGATATGGTTGGGATGGTCCTTGAACGTAACAAAGCTGCAACGTCCCACCACCACGCATGACTCGGCATCGGCAATACCCTCAAGAATCTCCTGCTCGGTCTTGAATTTCTTGTCAGTATCATTCTTTTCGGGGACTGCAAAATTGGGGAGATCATCATATATGGAGACTGCAAAACCGCCATCCAGTTCAACAATCCGCTTCAGATCCGGCCACCAGGTACGCTTTTTTGCCTTAAGACGCTCTATCTCCTCTTCATTCAGGCCTTCCTTATCCTCAAGTGTGCTCAGATGCGCCCTGTCATAAAGAGGTACACCCAATTTCTGAGCCAACAACTTTCCTATGGTCTTTCCGCCCGATCCGATCTCTCTGTTGATAGTGATGACAAACTTGTTTGATGTATTCATAAAAATGCAATTAGGTATTCTGTAAAAGCAAATATAAAGGAAAAATTCACATTTGTCAACACTTCATCCTAAAAAGTGACGCAAAGTGACGCAAAGGGGTCGTTTAAGAATGCGTCACTTTTCCAAAATGACGCATTCTTAAACG
>JAZSLV010000018.1:0-7410 GCA_045535555.1 Bacteroidaceae bacterium
CGCTTGGCCTCCGACTTTGACGACCGGAACTCCTAGTCCGCCTTTGCGGATAATGCTTCCCAAAGGTGCTCCGATGAAGAAGAATATCAGACAAGCCAGTGACAGCGTAATTTTCATCCACCACTCCTTTTGGTGACGGCGGATGTTCTTGTCCCCGTCCGAGGTGGTATAACTTTTCATGGCCAGTTCTGAGCTTTGCGACTGCACACGGCTTAGGGCCGCCTGTATCAAGTTTCCGCGTTTGCGATGGCTCTGCACATTGAACAGGCTGTCCAGATTGATGCTTCTTGCTCCTGTCTTTTGCAGGGAGACGGAGTCCGCTGCCAGAAGGGTTGTCGGTTTGAACGTTGTCCGTTTGGCCTCTTCGTAATAGTTGCGTCCGATGCTGTCAAAGCGCACTGTCATGGAGTCTATGCTGTGTTGCAGTGTCCGCATGTTCTTGCTGGCAGCCTGATTGCCCAATTGGCTGGCATCCATTTGGTTGAAGTTTGCGTCAAATTCGATGAGCGAATGCTTCTCCCTGAACGATTCGCGCCGATAGGGTACATTCTTTGATTGGGCATTCTGCGAGCGGAGGTTCTCGAATTGCTCGCCGCTGTACAGATGCAGTTGCAGATGCTTCTTGTCAGCCGTGGTTTCCATCTTGCCTGAGTCGGCCACGATGATGTGGGCATTCTCGAATCCGTCGCTGAAGTTGTAGATCATGACATTGTACAGCATGCCCGTCTCTTTGTTCTTCTGCTTGACATAGAGGTTGTATCCCTCCAGTTCGTCATAGAAGACACCTTCCGGGATATCCAGTTCTGGCGACTTCTGTTTCATCGAGAAGAGCAGAGCATACAGTTCTGTAGTCGCTTTTGGTCCGATGACATTCTGGAAATAGAATGACAGGCAACTGATGAGTGTCACCACCACTATCAGCGGGCGCATCACCTTGATTAGGGAGATGCCGGCAGCCTTCATGGCCAGCAACTCGCAGCGTTCGCCGAAGTTTCCGAAGGTGATAAGTGTGGCCAACAGGATGGCCAAGGGCAATGATGTGGGGATGAGCATGATGCCCGAGTAGAAGAAGAATTGGGCCAGTACGCTCAATCCGAAGCCTTTGCCCACCAAATCTTCCACATATCTCCATAGAAATTGCATCATGAAGATGAACAGACACACAAAAAATGTGCCTGCCAACAACAGGAGAAAGCTTTTGATGACAAATTTATCTAACTTCTTTATGCGTAGCATTTCAGTGACAGTGCAATTCGAGCTGCAAAATTACAATAAAAATAGCAGAGCACGTTTATATTTCGATGAATTTTAATGTGGGAGGATACTTGTCAGTTCATGGAGTACTGTCGTAGCAGGCTTTCCACCTCGATGTTCCATAGGTCAACCATTTCCTCTTCTTCGTCGTCCTCGACCATGTCAGACACGGTCAGAGTGTAGTCGCCGGTCAGTTCATTGTAGTCCATGCGTAGCTCAAAGTAGCTGTCGGGGTCTTCGTCGTCCAGCCAGTGGAAGCGGATGTATGCATTGTTCCGTTTACGGATGATTTCGGCTTGCCGAACTTCGTCCCTGCTCCATTCAAAGGTCAGGATATTCTCTTCGTCCGTAACTTTTCCGGCCAACCAGGTCTGCAATCCGGTGGGGGTACTGATGGCATTCCATAAGATGGATTTTGAGACACAATTCAAGGGGTACTCTAAAGTTATTTTCTTTTTAGCCATATGTCGTTTTTTCTGTTTGGATGGCAAATTAAATATATTTTTTTAATATATAAGGTATATGAGAGTTTTTTTTATTCATTCTTTGTGGTATTATACAAAAAGTAACAGGCTGAACTGAAAAAAACAGCGAAAAGTTTGGCGGAATAAAATAAAAGCTCTACCTTTGCACCCGCAAATCGGATATGGCGGGATAGCTCAGCTGGTTAGAGCGCATGATTCATAATCATGAGGTCCCCGGTTCAATCCCGGGTCCCGCTACGAAAAAGGAGGTCATTCGGCCTCCTTTTTTCGTAGACGGGACCACGGGCTTGAACCGGAATAAGAAGGGACGAGCCCTTCTTATTCCATTCCTTTTTTTAATTCACTCCGTGAATACGCTCCCTGCGGTCGCTTGGCGGCCCTCCGGGACCGCGGTCTCGCTCCAAGCATTCGCTCGCTCCAATACTATTGAACATGCGTATACACCTGCGTTTTACCATTTATTATTTATTAAGGTGGATGGTAATTGGAAAAAGATTATTTTTGCGGTGCTTTTGCTAAGTGGAGTTTACAATTTAAGCATTTATATATGGAATTAATGGAGGAGATTATTGCGCGGGCTAAGCAGAACAAGCAGCGCATTGTGTTGCCCGAGGGTACTGAGGAACGTACTCTTAAGGCAGCCGACAGGGTTCTGGCCGACGGTGTGGCAGACCTTATTATCATAGGTAACAGGCAGGAGATTGAGGGACTTGCTTCACAGTGGGGTCTTAAGAACATCTCAAAGGCCACAATCATTGATCCGGAGAACAACCCCAAGAAGGATTTCTATGCAAACCTGCTGTTTGAGTTGCGCAAGAACAAGGGTATGACCATAGAGGAGGCTCAGCAGAAAGTGCTTGATCCGCTCTACCTGGGCTGCCTCATCATCAAGAACGGCGATGCCGACGGCCAGCTGGCAGGCGCACGCAACACCACAGGCAATGTACTCCGCCCCGCTCTCCAGATAATCAAGACCGCTCCCGGCATATCAGTCGTATCGGGTGCATTCATCATGATAACCAAGACTCCGCAGTACGGAGAGAACGGCATTATGGTATTTGCCGATTGCGCTGTTACTCCGGTGCCCGATGCTGACCAGCTGGCACAGATTGCGGTTGCATCGGCCGGAACCGCTACCGCAGTTGCAGGTTTTGCAGAGCCCCGCGTGGCAATGCTGAGTTTCTCAACCAAGGGATCGGCCAAACATGAGGTTGTTGACAAGGTTACCACCGCACTTGCCAAGGCAAAGGAACTGGCTCCCGCCCTCAAGATTGACGGTGAGCTCCAGGCCGATGCAGCCATCGTTCCGTCAGTAGGTGCCAGCAAGGCTCCCGGATCAGAGATTGCAGGTAAGGCAAACGTGCTGGTATTCCCCAACCTGGAAGTTGGCAACATAGCATACAAGCTGGTACAGCGCATAGGTAACGCCGAGGCCATCGGCCCTATCCTTCAGGGTATAGCACGTCCCGTGAACGACCTTTCACGCGGATGCTCAGTTGACGACGTTTATAAAATGATTGCTGTCACCTCCAACCAGGCAATGGCAGCCAAGAAAGCATAAGACAAGATGAAGATTCTGGTACTTAACTGCGGCAGTTCGTCAATCAAGTACAAGCTGTTTGACATGGACCGCAACGATGTCATTGCACAGGGTGGCATTGAGAAGATAGGCATGAAGGGCTCTTTCCTTAAACTGACCGATAAGGACGGCAACAAGGTTGTTATTGAAAAAGAGATTCCCGAGCATACAGTAGGTGTAAAGTTCATATTCGAGATACTTACCGGCAGCCAGTACGGCGTTATCAAGTCTCTAAGTGAGATCAATGCCGTTGGTCACCGCATGGTACACGGAGGCGAGAAGTTCAACAAGAGCGTTATCCTGACACCGGAGGTCCTGGAGGCATTCGCAGCCTGCAATGACCTGGCTCCCCTGCACAATCCCGCAAACCTGAAGGGTGTGAACGCAGTAAGCGAGTTGCTGCCTAACGTTCCGCAGGTGGGTGTATTTGATACCGCATTCCATCAGACCATGCCCGACTATGCATATCTGTATGCAATTCCCTACGAACTCTATCAGAAGTACGGAGTTCGCCGTTACGGTTTCCACGGAACATCACACCGTTTTGTATCGGGCGAGATATGCAAGTATCTGGGCATCAAGGCCGAGGGCTCAAAGATAATCACCTGCCACATTGGAAACGGCGGCTCAATCACCGCAGTCAAGGACGGCAAGAGCGTGGATACCACCATGGGACTCACTCCTCTGGAGGGCATCATGATGGGTACCCGCAGCGGTGATATTGACGCAGGTGCTGTTACATTCCTCATGGAGAAGGAGAATCTGGACAGCACCGGTATGTCAAACCTGCTTAACAAGAAGTCAGGTCTGCTGGGTATATCGGGCGCATCGAGCGATATGCGTGAGGTTACCGCATCAATGGAGGCGGGTAACGAGCGTGCTGCACTGGCCAAGAAGATGTATGCTTACCGCATCAAGAAATACATAGGCGCGTTTGCAGCCGCAATGGGTGGCGTTGACGTGGTCGTATTTACCGGCGGCGTAGGCGAGAACCGTCACGAGGTCCGCGAGGCCGTATGCGAAAACATGGAGTTCCTGGGCATAAAGCTGGACAAGGAGCAGAACGCCAAGATCATGTTCGGCAAGGACGGTATCATCTCTACCCCTGACTCAAAGGTCAAGGTAGTTGTACTGCCTACCGATGAAGAGCTGATGATTGCTCAAGACACCATGGCGCTGGTCAAATAAACCATCACCACACACAATAAAAAAGCTGCCCTGTGGCAGCTTTTTTATTTATTGTCACCTCCTTCAAGGTAATTGTTCATCGTAAGGGATTTGCCGTCAAACACGGCGTAGGTGTAGTGAGTTATCCAGTCACCCAGAATCATCAGGCGACAGGAGTGGGTCAGCATCAGGTCAAGTTCTATGTGACGGTGACCGAACATAAAGTAATTGATATCAGGATGGGATTTAAGATACTCCTTGGCATAGATTACCTGAAACTCCTTATCCTCGCCCAGATATTTGTCAACTCCGTTCAAGCGGTGCTTCTCCATACTTTTCTTGGCCCAGGTAAGACCGAACCACATACTCCAGCGTGTAGGCAGCAGAGAATAGAGGAACTGGCATACACGGCTGCGGAAAATGCCTCTAAGGAAACGGAACGTACGACTGGGATCGCCCATTCCGTCACCATGAGCCAGGAAGAACTCCTTACCCATGATCTCAACCGTTACGGGTTCCCTATGAAGTATGACTCCGCACTCACGCTCCAGATATCCGAATGACCAGATGTCGTGGTTACCTATGAAATAGTGAACTTCGATGCCCATATCGGTCAACTGGGAGATCTTGCCCAGGAAACGGGTATAGCCTTTGGGTACCACATATTTGAACTCATACCAGTAGTCAAACATGTCGCCCAGCATGTAGATGGCCTGAGCCTTGTCCTTGATATCATCAAGGAAACGCACCAGACGTCGTTCCTGCATCCGCTTATGGTCGATAGCCCATGAGCCCAGATGTGCATCGGAGATAAAATAAACCTGTTTCATATAAGTCCAAGTTCAAGTTTGGCCTCATCGGTCATCATATCCTTGTCCCATTCGGGTTCAAAGACAAGATTGACAGTAGCCGATTTGACGCATTCCAGACCTTCAACCCTGAGACGGACATCCTCTACTATGAAATCCGCCAGAGAGCAGCCGGGCGCAGTCAGCGTCATATCGATGACCACATTGGCGTCATCATCAACATCGACCTTGTAGATAAGGCCAAGGTTGTATATATCGACAGGTATCTCAGGATCATAAACGGTCTTGAGTACCTCAACGACTTTCTCCTCTATATCAAACTTTTTACTCATCTCTTATCATATCCGACCATGGTCGGCGTAACTGTAATAGCCACTGTCTGTGAATATCACATGGTCCAGCAGCGATATATCCATCGTGTAGCATGCCTGACGGACAGCCGTTGTCAGGCCGTCGTCCTGACGGCTGGGTATCAGATTGCCCGACGGATGATTATGACACATAACCACAGCCGTAGCCCTGTGCACAATCGCTTCACGTACAATCAGGCGGACATCAACCGATGCGCTCGCCAGACCTCCCCGGCTCACAAGCATACTGTCTATTACCCTGCCGGCCTGATTGAGCAGCAACACATGACACTCCTCATTCTGCTTATCGGCCATAACCGGATAAAACCAGTCATAGATGTCGCGCGACGTCCTGATTACAGGCTTACGCAAAGGAGTTTCCTCCTTGCGGCGTCTGCCCAGTTCACATGCGGCCAGGATCGTAATTGCCTTGGCCTCACCTATTCCTTTAAAAGAGCAAAGCTCCCCGACGCTAAGTTTTCCAAGTTCGGAAAGACTGTTGCGGCAGGAAGCCATCACTTTTTGTGTTAAAGCCACCACCGAATCTTCAGTGTTTCCAGTGTGTATCAGAATCGCCAATAACTCAGCGTTTGTAAGCGCACCTGCGCCTTTTTGCTTCATCTTTTCACGGGGGCGATCCTCAGCGGCCCACTGCTTAAGATTCAGCTTGTCTGGCTTAGTCATTCATTTTATCATGCCTTTACGCGGCCCTGGTATGATCCGTCGCGGGTATCGACCTCGATGAGTTCACCCTCGTTGATGAACAGAGGTACGCGAACCTCGCAACCGGTCTCAACCTTGGCAGGCTTTGTGGCGTTGGTAGCCGTATCACCCTTAAGGCCGGGCTCAGTATATGTAACCTTAAGAACCACCTTTACAGGCAGGTCTGCAAAAAGAATCTCACCGGTATTGGCGTTGGTAACAACGTCAACGACCTCACCTTCCTTGAGGTAATCAACACCGTTGATCAGGTCCTTGATGATGGTAACCTGCTCAAAATCCTCCTGGTTCATGAATATGTAACCCATTTCGTCCTGATACAGGTACTGGTACGGACGACGCTCTACACGGACATCCTCAAGCTTGAAACCGATCTGAAAAGTGCGCTCCAGTACGCGGCCGTTAACCACGTTCTTGAGTTTGGTGCGTACGAATGTATTGCCCTTACCGGGTTTTACATGGAGGAAATCAATGCAGAAATAGAGCTGGCCCTCCAGATTGATGCAGGTGCCGATTTTGATGTCTTGACAAAGAATCATAAAAGTCTGTTAGTTCTATTATTAATAATGAATCGTTTCTGGAATGCAAAAGTAGTGCAATGAGACAAATAGACAAAACTTTAGACAAAAAAAGAGATGCGATTTGCATATTATGAAAAAACAAACTACCTTTGCCCTCCGATTCCCGAAACAGATAGGAAAACAATAAAAATATATAACGATGAAAAGAACATTTCAGCCTTCCAACAGGAAGAGAAAGAACAAACACGGTTTCCGTGAGAGAATGGCATCAGCTAACGGCCGCAGAGTACTTGCTTCACGCAGAGCCAAAGGCCGCAAGAAACTGACAGTATCTGACGAGTACTGCGGAACCAAGAAGTAATACTTTATACAATAAGGTACATAAAAGAGGGTGACTAAAAAGTAGTCATCCTCTTTTTTTGTTTTTAACACAGGCCCATCTTTGTCTTGTGACAAAAATGGAATAATAATGGCTATTCTTTTGAATATCAAAGGAATAGCCATTGTAGTTTTGATATTTTTCAT
>JAZSLV010000015.1:0-21031 GCA_045535555.1 Bacteroidaceae bacterium
GAAATTGTTTTATTATTAACAACTATCCGACTGCAGACAAGAATCTGTGGCCCAACGGTTTATTATCATGATTTATAGTAATGACCTTGTCGTTATATTCTAGTTAGGTTGCAATATCTATTTTTAGAGGAAATATAACAATATAAAACAATAAGAAGTATCTTCACATCGTTTTAACAAAACATGGCGTCCGGCATTCACATAAGAAGACTCCTGTCAGTGGCATTACTGACAATGCCTCTGATGCTCCATGCTCAGTGGTTCGGATCCGGATCCGATATGATAAACACCCTCAGAGTCATCTCAAACGGAGATTGGGAGCGTCCGCAGATAATCACTCTGGGCAGCGACGAGACAATCGAGTTCTCCTTTGACGAGATGTCTCACCAGTACCACAGGTTTACATACCACATCACTCACTGCGATGCCCAGTGGAAGCCGTCAGACCTGATAGAGTCCGAGTATATGGACGGATTCAATGACCAGCCCATTGAAGACTGGGAGAACTCTCTGAACACCACATTCGATTATACCCACTACACCCTTACCCTGCCTAACAATGACGTAAGCCTTAAACTGTCAGGCAACTATCGCCTTTCTATACAGGAGGACGGCAAAGAAGTGGCATGGTTCAGGTTCATGATAGTTGAGGGGATGCATAACCTGTCGGCCACAGTAGATGGAAACACCGACATTGACACGCGCAAATCAAATCAGCAGATCGGAATGACGGTAAGCCTGAACGGCCTGAACGTAACCAATCCCGACAGGGAGATATACACGGTGGTGATGCAGAACCGCCGTTTTGACAATGCTGTCCTGAACCCCAAGCCCACATACAACGCAGGCAACAGGCTCACCTACGAGCACTGCCGTGACCTAATTTTCCCGGCCGGCAATGAGTTTCGCCGGTTTGAGATAGTCAACATTTACGATTATTTCCGAAACGTTGATTATGTGAGATTCCATGATCCCTATTATCATGCCAATCTGATTAAGGACACCCGTCATCACGCCTACTCTTTTGACAATGACCATAACGGCCGATATCTCATCCGCTACAACCAGGCAAGCGACAGCGACACTGAAGCCGATTACCTGTTTGTCCATTTCAGCCTGGCAAGCGAGCCTATGACAGGAGGAAAGATGTATGTTTCGGGCCATTTCACCGGAGGAAACCTGATATCCCGTTATGAGATGGATTACAACCCTCAGGAAAAAGCATACCAAGCCACCGTATTGCTTAAGATGGGTGCATATGATTACCAGTTCCTCTGGGTTGAGAACCAGGAAAAAGCCGGACAGACCAAACCTGCCGAGGGTGACTGGTATGAAACCAAAAACGAATATCTGATTTTGCTCTACTATCGCCAGCGCGGATCAAGATACGACCGTCTGGTCTCCAGCCTTGATGTGGAGCAGTGATTATTTCCTGCCCCAGAGAGCATCCATACGCTCTTTTATCTTCTCTTCCTGAGGATTGTTCTGGGGTTCCCAGAAACGTTCATTCCTTATTTCATCGGGCAGATACTGCTGGTTTACAAAGTTGCCCGCATAATCATGGGCATACTTGTAATCCTCGCCGTAACCCAGGTCTTTCATAAGTGATGTGGGAGCATTGCGCAGGTGCAGCGGCACCGGAAGGTTGCCTGTCTCTCCCACCTTGGCCAGCGCATTGGCAATGCCCATGTAAGCCGAATTGCTTTTGGGGCTGGTAGCCAGATAAACCGTAGCCTCGGCCAGCGGGATACGCCCCTCGGGCCAACCTATCTTCATGACGGCATCAAATGCGGCATTGGCCAGCAGCAGCGCATTGGGATTTGCCAGGCCCACATCTTCGGAGGCCGATATCACCAGACGGCGTGCTATGAATGCCGGATCCTCGCCTGCCTGCACCATGCGTGCCAGCCAGTAAAGGGCAGCATCGGGGTCACTGCCGCGAATTGACTTGATGAAAGCCGATATGATATCATAGTGCATCTCGCCGTCCTTGTCATATGCCAGAGGGTTCTGCTGCAGACGCTCATTGACGATTTCATCGGTGATTACCACCTTATCTGAGCTGTCAGCCTCAACCACAAGTTCCAGGATATTGAGCAGTTTGCGGGCATCGCCTCCCGAGAAACGAAGTATAGCAGTGGTTTCACGCAGTTCTATATCACGCTCTTTGAGTATGACATCGGTCTTTATGGCACGGTCCAGAAGTTTGAGCAGGTCATCCTTCTCCAGAGAATTAAGCACATATACCTGCATGCGTGACAGCAACGGGCGAATCACCTCAAATGACGGGTTCTCTGTAGTTGCTCCTATAAGTGTAATATCTCCACGCTCCACCGCCCCCAGAAGGGAATCCTGCTGTGCCTTGTTGAAACGGTGTATCTCGTCAATAAAGAGTATGGGGCTGCCCTTGGTGCGGAATAGCGGGTTGCTGCGGGCACGATCAATCACCTCACGAACCTCCTTGACACCTGCGGTAACGGCGCTCAGCGTGCTGAACGGCAGTTCAAGTTTTGTGGCAACAATCTGAGCCAGCGTAGTCTTACCTGTTCCGGGAGGACCCCACAGTATGAATGATGAAAGCCTGCCGGAGTCAATCATACGGCGCAGCACCGCGCCCGGACCTACCAGGTGTGTCTGACCCACATAATCGTCAAGAGACCGTGGTCTCATTCTTTCGGCTAACGGCTGCATGGCTTACAATACACAGATGTAACAGAGTTTATAGAGAGAGAAGATGCGCAGGCCGGGCTTGGGTCCAAGCAGGTTCTTCTCCATACTTTTCTGGAAGAAGGCCCATATAATACGGAACAGCCATCTCATCTTCCACTTAAGCACCTTGCGGTAATGGGTAAGCAGTTTGGAGCTCTCCCCTATGTCATCCTTATGCTCGAATGCATTCAGCACCGCCTGACGGGTCTTGTTCAGATATGATTCGCTACCCTCCAGGCCCAGATGCGCCAGAGGATTGTCAATATGGAGTATACTGACTCCGTTCTCCTCCAACTCATGTCCGAACTGAACATCCTCATAGCCGTAACGGACATATGACTCGTCAAACCGGATCTTCATAAAAGCCGATTTGTCTATCAGGAATGAGCATGATGTAAACCTAAGATACGGATTCTGACTGCGGAATCCTGCTGAGCGTTCAAAGGCGGCACTCTTTTCATACAGATATCTCAGTTCCATTCCTTTCTCAGGCAACTCATCCGGATGTATCAGTCCGCCACATACTACCGATGCCTTATCGGCAGCATCGGTATATTTCTTTAGGAACTGTTTGTCCTTTACGCCCGTATCGCAGTCCAGGAACAGCAACTTGTCATACTTTGACTGGTCTGCCAGAAAATTACGGATAGATGCACGACCAATATTATGCTCAAGTGCAAAATAGCGGCAGTTCTCATGAGTTTCAGCTACCAGACGGCTTTTCTGCTGCAGTTCCTTGTCGGTTGAGCAGTCATCGGCTATGATAATCTCATAAGGAATCCCTAATGTAAGACCTTGGAAATGCAAGTCCTTTATCAACTGGGTGCAATCCCAATTGTAAACCGGTATGAGTATTGATAATGCTTCCATTAAAAGTGCACGTCGTTTTGCAAAAGTAATTATTTTTGTGAAGCATAAAACAAATAGGGCGATGATTATTGGGCAAAAGGCCGATGAAAGGCAGAAAACCATTTACAAGGTAACCTTGATTGGGGGAGCAGTCAATGTCATACTGCTGGCATTCAAGTTCGTAGCCGGAATACTGGGACACAGTGATGCCATGGTGGCCGATGCCATCCACTCCCTGTCCGATTTCATAACAGACCTGATAGTACTGCTGTTTGTCTATATCAGCGGCCGGCCGCAGGACAAGACACATGACTACGGACACGGCAAATATGAGACCCTGGCACTGATATTCATAGGCGTTGCGCTGATGGCGGTAGCCATAGGTATTTTCACGAACGGAGCACATAAAATCGTCTCCTGGTATCATGGAGAGGAACTTGCCGCACCGGGTATGCTGGCTCTTTGGGCCGCTCTGGTCTCCATCCTGCTCAAGGAACTGACCTACCTGTACACCATACGTAAGGCACGGCAACTCAACTCATCATCGATGGAAGCCAACGCATGGCATCACCGCAGTGACGCCCTATCATCCATAGGCACCGCCATAGGTATCGGAGGTTCTGTCCTGCTGGGTAAGCGCTGGACCGTACTTGATCCTCTGGCATCAATAGTAGTTGGTGCATTCATTGTCAAGGTAGCCTTTGACCTCATCAACAGAGGCATCGGTGAACTGATGGAAAAATCCTTACCTGATGAGGTAGAGGACGAGATAATGCGCATAGCCGCATCCGAGCCCGACGTGATAGAGCCGCATGACCTTAAGACGCGCCGGATAGGCAACCGGTATGCAATTGAACTGCATATACTTATGAACGGAGACATAACCCTGGCCAAGGCGCATGACCACGCCGACTCAATAGAGGACCAACTCAAGGAAAAGTTCGGTGAAAACACCCATGTGGCCATTCACATGGAGCCTAAGGAGACCGAGACTCCTACATGACCTGACTGCCGTACAGGGCAAAATCACCCCGCGCCGGGTCATCGGGCCATATTTTTGCCATTTGACCGGTAATTTCGACACTTGTCTTAAGGTCAGCACTGCTTCTTGACGTAAGCCCCAAAGCCTTTGCCGTTGCATACACATGAGTATCGACCGGAACCAGCAGTTGAGCCGGAGTGACGCGGTTCCAGATACCAAAGTCCACCTCACTCCCCTTGCGCACCATCCAGCGCAGAAACATATAAAGCCTTTTGTTGGCCGATGTGCTGCCCGACACGGGAATACCGTTCACACCTTCAAACTCACGGCACAGGTTCAGGACACCCTTCTCAAGCGGCTCATCCGGAACGAACAGGTTCTCCAGGCTGTCCATTCGCGAATAGACATCGGCCAGTCTCCGGCATAGAGAGGTAAAATCAGACCATTTGTAAAACCTGTACAGGCACCCGTCATTGCTTATGTAACGCCACGATCCCGACACTATGAACCTGTACGGACCGCCAGCCGCATCCATAATCCCGTGCACTCTTTCCAGCACCCCCAGAAATACCTTTCGGCTTCCGTATGCCATCCAGGCCGATATGAAAGCCGATATCTCTATGTCATGACGGTCACCGTATCTGTGGGGAAACCTTACAGGATCACCTTCGATAAAATCCGGACACTCAAACTTGTCGGCGGCTTTTATCAACCGCTCAGCAATACTGTCAGTAACCATACATCGTCGTTTTACTGCAAATTTACAAAAATGATTATCTTTGCATTAAACAAAAAGGGCTGTCATGATGAAAAAATATCCACTGCTGATTCTCATACCTTTATTATTCATATCGTGCAGTAAAGAACCTGATGACAATTATGCCGAACCCGAGTACAAGATACTCAGTTACACAGAAGACGCTACAATATTCTGTACATTTTCATACCCTTCAGTTGGCTCGGATGGAAATCCCATACAGTTGTCTTCTGCACTTTTTGCATATAACCCCACCCAGGCCGACAGTTCCGCTGAGATAAGGACTGTCATAGCAGCCAGTCATATTACTGTTACATCCGGAGTTGAATGTCCGTCCAAAATCAAATCGGCGTTCACTCTGAACGATGTCACCGTCCTGCAGACGCTGCCCGCCAACGCCCAGATTCCCGAACTTAGACAAAGCGTTATCATCATGCCGGATCTGGAAGGATATGGAATAACGGAGCACCTGCCGCATCCATATCTGTCACGTGAGTTGAGCGCACGTCAGACGGCTGATGCCATCAGATACGGAATTCTGGTGTATAGAAGTCTGGAAAAAGCACTGCCGTTTGCCGATGACTGGAAATCCATCTGCCTGGGATACTCCCAAGGCGGTTCAGTGGCTTTGGCTACACACAGGTATATAGAAGAGAATGCTCTGGATGATGAGTTCCATTTTGCAGGTAGTTTCTGTGCCGGAGGTGCATATAACCTTATTGAGATATTACGCTATTACATATCCGATGACGGCTGGTCATCGGGAGTAGAGACCCGTCACACAAAAGGAACGCTATCCTTGCCTGTAGTCATGCCCCTGATCGTAAAAGGTATGCTGGACTCCAATCCCTACATGAAAGAACATGATATCACCGATTATTTCAGCAAGCAGTTCCTGGATACCGGTATTTTGGACTGGCTGAATCAAAAGACCAAGTCTACGAACGATATAGCCAGAGCATGGTACACCATACGGGAAGACGGTCTGACCGCTAAGGACGGAACTTATTATTCACCCCTTCAGATACAGGAGCTTTTTCCCACCGGCAACAACTATACCAGGCTTCTCATGAAATCATACGAAGTGTCTGCAAACCTTTCAAAGATGCTTACACCATCTCTGTTTGATTATCTCAACAATCCGTCCACCTATGATGGGCAGTATCCGTTTACAGGCGACAGGTTTGAAGATCTGTTGGCTGCCCTTGACGCCAATTCAAACATTACGGGTTGGAAGCCCGGACATAAAATCATACTGCTGCATTCCAGGTATGACACGGTAGTCCCGTACACCAATATGTTATCATTCGCCCAAAACCATCCGGATGCGGACATAAAGGTGGTGGATTTAGGAACCAAAGACCATCAGGACACCGGAAGCGATTTATTTATGGCTCTTATAAACAAAACATTCTCCAAAGACATAGCATGGCTTTTTGCCGAAAAATAGGTAATTTTGCAACCTGTTAATCAAATAGGTATATTATGGCAGAAAAGACTGATGCTGAAAGCACTGAAAAGAAGAGTCTGAACTTTATCGAGGAGATGGTTGAGAAGGATCTTGCCGAGGGCAAGAACGGAGGACGTGTACAGACCCGCTTCCCGCCGGAACCCAACGGTTACCTTCATATCGGCCACGCCAAGGCCATTTGCCTTGATTTCGGTATGGCCCAGAAGCACGGTGGCATATGCAACCTGCGCTTTGATGACACCAACCCCACCAAGGAGGACACCGAGTATGTGGATGCCATCAAGGAGGACATCGAGTGGCTTGGTTTCCATTGGGCAAACGAGTTCTACGCATCAGACTATTTCCAGCAGCTCTGGGACTTTGCCGTCGAACTCATAAAGGAAGGCAAGGCTTATATTGACGAGCAGGATCAGGAGACAATCCTGTCTCAGAAAGGCACCCCTACCCAACCCGGCATAAACAGTCCCTACCGCGACCGTCCCATCCAGGAGAACCTGGACCTGTTCTACAAGATGAACAGCGGCGAGCTTGAGGAGGGCTCCATGGTACTGCGTGCCAAGATTGACATGGCGCACAACAACATGCTGTTCCGCGACCCCATCATATACCGCATAGTCAAGACTCCGCATCATCGCACAGGCACCAAGTGGAAGGCATACCCCATGTATGACTTCGCACACGGTCAGAGTGACTACTTTGAAGGTGTCACCCACTCTCTGTGCACATTGGAATTTGTTCCTCACCGTCCTCTCTATGACCTGTTCATTGACTGGCTTAAGAAGGGACAGGACCTGGATGACAACCGTCCGCGCCAGACCGAGTTCAACAAACTGAACCTTAACTATACCCTTCTGAGCAAGCGTAATCTGCTGGCTCTGGTACAGAACGGCATGGTATCCGGATGGGATGACCCCCGCATGCCGACCATCTGCGGTTACCGCCGCCGCGGTTACACCCCTGAGTCCATCCGTATGTTCGTGGACCGCATCGGCTATACCAAGTTCGATGCCCTTAATGACATGGCTCTGATGGAATCGGCCGTACGTGAGGACCTTAACCGCCGCGCCACACGTGTATCGGCCGTAATCAATCCTGTAAAACTGATTGTGACCAACTACCCCGAGGGCAAGACCGAGGAGCTGGAGGCCATCAACAACCCCGAGGATCCTGAGGCAGGCTCACACAAGATAACATTCAGCCGCGAGCTCTGGATTGAGCGCGAGGACTTTATGGAGGATGCTCCCGCCAAGTATTTCCGTCTGAGCCAAGGCCGTGAGGTACGCCTCAAGAGTGCCTATATAGTACTCTGCACAGGCTGCAAGAAGGCTGCCGACGGTACCATTGAGGAGGTTTACTGCGAGTATATACCCAATACCAAGACCGGTGAATCCGACTGCAACCGCAAGTGCAAGGGAACAATCCATTGGGTCAGCGCAGCCCACGCCGTCAAGGCCGAGGTCCGTCTGTATGACCGTCTGTGGAAAGTTGAGAATCCCCGTGACGAGCTTGCCCGCCTGCGTGAAGAGGGAATGGATGTAATTGATGCGCTCAAGGAGATGAAGAACCCCGATTCACTTGAGGTCCGCGAGAACTGCTATGTTGAGCAGTATCTGGCCGATACCAAGCCTTTGGACCATTTCCAGTTCCAGCGCATAGGCTACTTCTGCACAGATAAGGACTCCACGCCTGATCATCTCATTTTCAACCGCACAGTATCACTCAAGGACACCTGGAGCAAGGTCAAGGATAAAGCCTGATGAAAGACGATTCGGCATCATACTATGACAGCCGTGAGTTTACCGAACTCCTGGCATCGTATGAGAACATGCTGGAGGACGGCAGTTCCGTCTATTTTGACAGCATGGACATAGCCAACATAGCCGAGTATTACTCTATAAACGGTGAACTTGACAAATCTGATACAGCCATTGAATACGGACTGAGACTCCATCCTTCCGATTCGGACATTCTTATCTCCAAGGCCAACAACCTGCTCCGTCGCGGCCTCAAGGATGAAGCCAGAGTCCTGACGGAATCCATAACTGACCCGGACAATCAGGAGTTGCTCTACCTTAAAGGCGAGATAGAATTGGCATTTGACCGTCCTCAGGAAGCCGATGCCTATTTTACGCATGCGGTCCAATTGAGCGACAACGACCCCGGAATGCTCAATGACATCATCGTCAAGTATATGGATAACCGCAACTTTGAACTGTGTCAGAAATGGCTGGACATGGCGCTGGTACTTTCGCCGGATTCCCGCAACTTCATTGAACTGCAGGCCGACCTCTACTTTGACACCGGCCAGTCCGACAGCGCCATTGAATGGTACAACCATCTTCTTGACGAATTTGCATATGACACCTACTACTGGGATCAGTTGGCAAGGCTGTATTATGAGAAGAATGAATTCGCCAAGTCACGCGAATGCTTTGAGTTCATAGAGGCTATTGATCCCACCGACAAATCAGCCCGTATGATGAAGGCCAGTTGCATATTCAATATGGATGACTGGCAAGGTGCATATGACATCTACAGCTCGCTTCTTCAGGATGATCCCGCATCATACACCCTCCTCTACTACTGCGCACGCTGTCTCTATGAGATGGAGAGACTGGAGGATGCATATGACAAGTTCCTGGACACTCTGGCCATGCTAATGCTTGACAAGGATGCTACGGCGGAGATGTATGTGGAACTATACTACTATCTGGCGGACGCTGCCCAAAAGACCGGGCGCAAAGATATGGCCGAAAGATTCCTGCGGGACGGGCTTTCACTTGACCCTGATGACGAGGATCTGAAGAAACTTTCTCAAACGATACTTCCCGATTAGTTATGAAAAAATATCTGATAGTATTCCTCATATCCATGGTTCCGCTCATTGAGTTGCGTGGCGCCATCCCCTATGCAGTAGGATTCGATCTGCCCATCGTCCCGTCAATAATAGTGGCCCTGTTGGGTAATATGCTGCCTGTACCGTTCATTTTCCTGTTTGCCCGCAGATTTCTTGTTTGGGGCAAGGACCAGAAACTGATAGGCGGATTCTGCAAATGGTGTCTGGAGAAAGGAGAGAAAGGCGGACGCAAACTGGAGGAAAAAGCAGGAATGGGACTTTACATGGCTCTCTTGCTGTTTGTTGGTATTCCTCTGCCTGGAACCGGAGCCTGGACCGGCACACTGGCAGCCAGCCTGCTTGACCTGGATTTCAAGAAGAGCATACTTTACATCCTGCTGGGTTTGCTCCTGGCTGCCGCAATCATGCTTGCAGCAAGCCTTGGAGTATTCGGAGCCATCTCCTTTATCAAATAGACTACTCCTTGAAATAGAGGGAGAACGTCTCTGCCGAAATCTTTGATTTAAGGCGGGACTTGATACTGCGCATGTTGGAACGCGAAGTACACATTATATCCGCAATCAGATCCTGGTCAAATCCCAACAGAGTGCAGAATATGAGATTTATATCCTGCTGTCCGAGCCTGCCGGCCTCTGAACGCAGATCGGCTATGGAATTGGCAAAATACAGGTTTATATCATGTACCACGACATCCCTCTCCTCCTGGCGGAACGAACGTCTCTGTAGAGCCACATCATTCACAAGATTGAAAGCGATACCGGTCCGGAAGGCATTGGATGCTTCCTGAATACGGTTACCGTCAGACTGGGATTTCTCCTCTATCTGTTTCTGTATCAGGTCATCATACTTTTTAAGGTAATAAGCCTCTCTCTTGCGGTCACGCTGAATAATGATTATTATGACAGCCGCAGCAAGAATGATGATGAGTGAAATACTTATCCAAATTACTCTGGACACCCTGGCGCGATACCTCTGGTCCTGAATCTCATCATTGTGCTGGAGTTGGATCTGGGTAATCTCAGAAAGGTTTGACTTATTATTCAGTTCCTCCTGATATTTCTTATTGAGTATCTCGGCGTTCCAGGCAGCCTGATACTGTCTCATCTGGATAGCCACCCACTCCAATCCGGTAATGGCAAGGATCTTGGTTCCCAGATCATCCGAAAGACGATGGGCTTTAGCCAGATAAGCAAAGGCTGAGTCATTCTCATGAAGATAGTATAAGGCTATACCCTTTATGGCATAACCCGGAACCCTGTCACTCTCCGACTTGCAGCCTGCAATATACTTATCAGCCAGTTTCTGTACTTCATCGGCCGCATCCTTATAATGAATATCGTTCTCTATATACGCCAGATGCAGATAGCAGGAATTGCGGTTTTCATCGTCAAGGTACGGGTCATTAAGAAGCCTCTCAAAAAAAGATTTGCCCGTGACATATTCTTTCTTACCGAAATATGCAGTTCCTATATTGTAATCAGCCAGTGAGACCATACCCATGTCACCTTTCTTCTGGTACAGCCTCCTGCATTTGCTGAATGTTTCCAATGCGTCATCAAACAATTCACGGTTGTTGTAATGCCTGCCCAGAAGGTACAGCGTGGAGATATATTCCGTGGAGAGGGTATCAGTAAACAGTTCACGGGCTTTCAGAAGTGCGTATATTGCCTCAGGATCCTTATTCAAGACGGAATAAGACTGTCCCAACTCATACCAACCCATGGCCAAGCGGTACTTTCTGCTGTATCCTTTACCGTAAACAGAGTTAACACTGTCAAGATTCATTCCGGCTTCAGCCGATTTTTCCCGCAGAGAATTCTCCAGGGATCTGACGTTATTCAAGCCGCTTCTGCCGCAACCGGCAAGAACAGTCAACAACGTCAATAATATAAGACAACACCTCTTCATATGTTGTCAAAAGTAGCCAATTATCGGGAATAATCGTTATTTTTACGGCACATAAAACATACGGACTATGACTTTTCTTCAATCAACACCCATTGACCCTAATGCGGTCATCAATGTGAACGATTCTATCAAAGCGGTTACCAGCAATCTGATATCGCAGGTAAAGGAGGATCCCAACACCTTATTACAGGATCTGCTGCAGAGTGCCATTGATTTCGGCCTTAAACTGCTGGCAGCCATCGCCATATATATTGTCGGAGCATGGCTCATCAAGAGAGTCAAGATATGGATGGGCAAGATATTCACCAAGCGCAAGACTGAGGCTACCCTGGCCACGTTCATAAACTCCCTGGTATCCATAACACTCACCGTATTGCTGATTATAATAACCATCGGTGCACTTGGAGTAAACACCACCTCACTCGCCGCCCTTCTGGCTGCCGGAGGTATGGCAATAGGTATGGCACTCAGCGGCACCGTATCAAATTTTGCCGGCGGTCTTATGATTCTGGTATTCAAGCCCTTCAAAGCCGGTGATTTTATAAACGCACAGGGATACAGCGGAACCGTCAAGGAGGTATCGATAGTAAACACCAAGTTGGTCACACCCGATAACCGTGAAATCATCATCCCCAACGGAGCCCTCTCCAACGGCAACATAGACAACTATTCAGCCAAACCCATACGTCGTCTTGACTTGGAGCTGAACATGGCTTACGGGACTGATGCCGACAAATGCATCACCGCAATCCTGGAGATTCTCAAGGCCGATGCCCGCGTGCTGGATACCAAGACCAAGGGTGCATCAGACCCCATGTCGGTAATTAGTGCCCTGAATGACAGCACAGTCACATTCCTGGCCCGCGTATGGGTAAAGGCAGAAAACTACTGGCCGCTCAAGTTTGATCTCAACAAGGAACTGTTTACCCAGTTACCCAAGCAGGGATTCACATTTGAGTACCCGCACATGAACGTAACCCTCAGCAAGTGACATGGTCATACTCATTACGGGTATAACCTCAGGATTCGGTCGTGCCATGGCCCGTCAGTTAAACCATGACGGCCACAAGGTCTATGGCACCTACCGCAAGGACTCAGACCCTCTGCCCGGCGTAAACTATATCAAAGCCGATGTCTGTGACAATGAGTCGCTTAAGGATGCCATAAGCCAGGTTATTGAAGCCGAAGGCCGAATAGATACACTTATCAGTAATGCCGGAATGGGCATAGGCGGACCGCTTGAGTTCACCTCTATTGAGGATGCCCAGCGTCAGATGGATGTAAACTTCATGGGTATGGTAAGACTGGTCAATCTGGTTGTTCCCGTCATGCGTCGGCAGCGTCATGGTCACATTATCTGCATAAGCTCCATAGGAGGACTAATGGGACTTCCCTATCAGGGCATGTACTCTGCCAGCAAGTTTGCCATAGAGGGCTACTCTGAAGCCCTGCGCCTTGAACTCCTCCAGTTCAACATCAACGTAACCGTCATCAATCCCGGCGACTTCTCCACCGGCTTTACCGCACAGCGCAATAAGGTTGACAATCCCGATGCCCTGGCAGCCTACCCCGGCTACGCTAAATCCATGCAGAGCATAGAGCATGACGAGAACTCCGGACTCCAGCCCGACCGTCTTGCCCGCCGCATCAGCCGCATCGTCCGCAAGCGCCATCCGCGCAACCGCTACATCATAGCCACACTCGTCCAGAAAGCATCGGTCCTGCTCAAAGCACTCCTACCGGCCAAATGGTACGACCGTATCCTAGGCTCCTACTACAAATTATAATAAAAAAGGTCCGGAATTGCTTCCGGACCTTTTCTATTGCTTAAGCTGTAGATTAAGCGTACATGGCAACGATAGCCTCGTACAGTTCCTGCTTGCCGCTGGTCTGCTTGGGCTCGTCTACCTTCTTGCCGTACTCGTAAGCCTCCTCGAAGGTCATCTTGCCCTCCTCGAACTTCTTACCCATACCGCTGTCGAATGAAGCGTAACGCTCAGCCTTCATCTTCTTGTAGGGTGACTCCTCAAGCAGCTTTGCAGCTGACTCAAGAGCGCGAGCCATAGCATCCATACCGCTGATGTGAGCGATAGCGATGTCCTCAAGATCGGTTGAGTTACGACGTGTCTTAGCGTCGAAGTTTGTACCACCTGTGCCAAGACCACCGTTACGGATGATCTCCATCCAAGCCTGAGTGAGCTCGTAGTTGTCAATGGGGAACTGGTCGGTATCCCAACCGTTCTGATAGTCACCGCGGTTAGCGTCGATTGAACCGAGCATGCCTGCGTCAACTGCGCAAGCCAACTCGTGCTCGAATGTGTGACCGGCCAGAGTAGCGTGGTTAACCTCAATGTTTACCTTGAAGTCCTTATCCAGCTTGTGAGCCTTGAGGAAACCGATAACGGTCTCGGTGTCAACATCATACTGGTGCTTTGAAGGCTCGCATGGTTTGGGCTCAATCAGGAATGTGCCCTTGAAACCCTTGCTGCGTGCATAGTCACGAGCCATGGTCAGCATGGTAGCCATGTGCTCTTTCTCACGCTTCTGGTCAGTGTTGAGAAGGCTCATGTAACCCTCACGGCCACCCCAGAATACATAGTTCTCAGCGCCCAGCTCGATACCTGCGTCGATAGCGTTCTTGATCTGAACGATAGCGCGGGCAACTACATCAAAGTCAGGATTGGTAGAAGCACCGTTCATGTAACGCTTGTTACCGAATACGTTGGCGGTTGACCAAAGCAACTTGGCACCGGTCTCTTTCTGCTTCTCCTTGATGTAAGCTACGATAGCCTTCATGTTAGCCTCATACTCTGCTACGTTCTTGCCCTCTGAGATGAGGTCAACATCGTGGAAACAGAAATAAGGAATACCAAGCTTCTGCATCAGCTCGAAACCGGCATCTACCTTGTTCTTAGCGGTCTGAAGAGCGTCATCGGCCATCCAGGGGAATGACTTTGTGCCACCACCGAACTGATCTGCACCCTCTGCGCAAAGTGTGTGCCACCATGCCATTGCAAAGCGCAGCCAATCCTTCATGGTCTTACCCATGATAACCTTGTTCTCATCATAGTAATGGAAAGCAAACGGATTCTTGCTGTCCTTACCCTCGAATTTGACTTTCTTCAAACCGGGAAAATACTCTTTTGCCATAATTGATTTTTTATTAATAAAACGTGAATAATTAATCTATGTCAGCGCTTCCTTTGCGCGAAAGGCAAAGTTACACTTATAATTCAAATTATCAACTTTAAGAATGCTATTTTTTAGAACTCGTTGATGTACATGTTGAGGATACGTTTCCAACGTGCATATGCCTCCTCGTACTGCGGGATCAGTTTCTTGTCGGGCTCTATGACATTGATCTTCTCCAGTGATGCGAATGCCTCGTTGTGATCCTTGTATACACCGGCACCCATACCGGCACCCTTGGCGGCACCTACGGAGCCGTCAGTATCATACAGCTCGATTGTAGCGCCTGTGATACCAGCCAGAGTCTCGCGGAATACGGGATTGAGGAACATGTTGGCGTTTCCTGCGTGGATCTTTGAGATTTCCATTCCCATCTCAACCATAACGTCCATACCGTACTTGAATGAGAATACAATACCCTCCTGCACGGCACGTGCCAGATGGTTGCGGTTATGTATGTTGAAGTTGAAACCGTGGATGCTGCAGCCTACGTTGCGGTTACCCAGCACACGCTCTGCTCCGTTACCGAACGGCAGGACACTCACGCCGTCCGAACCTATCGGAATACTTGAGGCTATCTTGTTCATATCACCGTATGACAGTCCCTCCAGCATGATGTTACGGCGGGTCCAAGCATTCAGGATACCGGTTCCGTTAATGCACAGGAGCACGCCCAGACGGGTCTGCTTGTTTGTGTGGTTTACGTGTGCGAATGTGTTTACTCTTGACTGCGGGTCAAAGTTCACGGCACCGTTAACTCCATATACAACGCCCGATGTACCTGCGGTGGCGGCAATCTCACCCGGCTCGAATACGTTCAGTGAGAGAGCATTGTTGGGCTGGTCACCTGCACGGTATGTCACAGGAGTACCGGCCTCGATGCCAAGTTCCTTGGCAGCAGCAATTGAGATTCGGCCCTGCTCTGAGAATGTCGAACGGATCTCGGGAATGAGAGACTTGCTGAATCCATAGTAGTCAAGCAGGAAATCGGCAACTTCATTCTCCTTGAAGTTCCACATCATACCTTCTGAAAGACCTGACACGGTAGTACAGGTAGTTCCGGTAAGACGCATGGCGATATAATCACCCGGAAGCATTATCTTGTCAATCTTCTCGTAGATCTTGGGCTCGTTTTCCTTGACCCATGCCAGCTTGGCCGCGGTAAAGTTACCCGGTGAGTTAAGCAGGTTGGTCAGGCACTGGCCCTTGCCAATCTCACGGAATGCCTTGTCTCCGTAAGGAACGGCACGTGAGTCACACCAGATTATTGCGGGACGCAGAGCCTTGCCGTTCTTGTCAACGCATACAAGACCGTGCATCTGGTATGAAATACCGATAGCCTCAATCTCATTGCCCTTGGCACCTGACATCTGCATAACCTTGGCGGTTACGTTCTTGAGGTATGTCCACCAGTCATCGGGTTCCTGCTCAGCCCAACCCGGGTTAAGAGCCTTGATGGGGGCCTCACTGTCGGGATAGAAAGCTGATGCTACACTCTTTCCGGTCTCAATTGACACCAGGCTGGCCTTCACTGAGGAACTGCCTATGTCATAGCCTAACAGATACTTCTTCATAAGTTTATTATTGTTTTGTTTAAAGTTATTATCTCACACCAATAAAGTTTCGCGTCGCACGACCTTCTGAATAATCCATTTCTGTCTCAACAAGCCTGTCGGGCATATGATAACGTATTTTGAATTTTCTCTTGTCAGCCACTTTGTATGTACCCATACGCTGGCTTAATGTGACAACTAAGCCGTGCTCATTTTCCGTAAACGATATCGGTATCACAGAGAAATCGCCGTTTTTATAAGCGTTGCTGGTACCGTCATCCTCATAGAACATGAAACGTCCGTCACTGCCGCCATAGAGGTCAAGGGTTATCACATCGGTCCTGCCCTCACCCGCATAATTGACGTCATTTCCTGAAATCAGGACGGCGCCTGACGGAACAAACAGCGGAATACGCTCGTAGGGTGCATCGGCCTCAATGGTCTGACCTCCCCAATAGACCGAGTCTGTGTAATAGTCATACCATATCCTGCCTTCGGGCAGATAGACCTCCCTTGATGTGGCTCCGTATTCGTAAACGGGACAAACCATGAGTGACGGGCCGAACATATACTGGTCCGATATATCACGCGCCACAGAATCCTCGGTGAAATCCATTACCAGACCGCGCATTATAGTACTGCCGTAGAGCCATGCCCTGCCTGCAAGAGAATAGATGTATGGCATCAGGCGGTAGCGCATCCTGTTATAATATACGATTGACTTGTATGCGGGATGATCACTCGGTGCGATATTCCAGACCTCACGCAACGGGAACTGGCCGTGCGCCCTGTACAGAGGGCAGAAAGTACCGAACTGATACCAGCGGGTCTGGAGTTCACGCCACTCTTTGAGGTCTGCGTTTTCAATATGGGAACGGTCATAGAATCTCTGGGCATTCGCATAGCGGTTTTCCACGCAGAAGCCGCCGATATCCATGGTCCAATACGGATTACCGCAAAGGGAGTAATTCATGCCTGCAGTGATCTGAGAGCGCATATCCTCCCAACGTGTGCCTATGTCTCCGCTCCACGAGGCGGTAGAATAACGCTGAAGTCCCGCAAAGCCGGACCTGGTAAGCTGGAATACACGCTTGGTTGAATCCTCTTTCATCAGACCTTCATAAATAGCCTGGGCATTCATGAGAGAATATGCCATAAGATACTCTGTAGATGAGCCCAGGGCAGTAGGTCCGCAAAGAGCCTTCCAGTAGTCCATGGGCACACAGTCACGGATATTGGGTTCACTGGCATCCATCCACCAGGCGTCAATTCCGTATCCGTACAGATGGTCCTTGAGCTGATTCCAGAACAGTTCACGTGCACCGGCCGAATACGCATCATAGAACGAACCTATATATCCCGGACCCACCCAGTCGCGTATGCTGTCCTCTACGGCACGGGTATACATCCAGCCCTGAGAGTCAAATTCCCTGTAATGATCAGTCGATGCATAGAATTTGGGCCATACTGATATCATAAGGTGAGCGTTCATTCCGTGAACGCGGTCCATCATAGCCTGAGGATCCGGATAACGGGTCTCGTCAAACTCATGTGACCCCCACTCTCCCTCTTTCCAGTAGTTCCAGTCCTGAACGATATTATCCAGGCCGATGCCTCTGCGGCGGAATTCCCTGACCGTCTGCACCACCTCGTTCTGATTCTGGTAATGCTCACGGCTCTGCCAGAATCCCATAGCCCACTTGGGCAGCATATTGGGCTTTCCTACCAGAGAATGCAACTCATTTATTACGCCGTCCATATTGTCGCCCGATATGAAGTAGTAATCGGACTCCTGAACCATCTCGTTCCACAAGGTCAGCCTATCCTTCTCTATCCTGTCAACGGGAGCATATGCACGAAGACCGCAATATGAAGTGCCGCCGTCGGGGCGCCATTCTATGCGCAGGTCATAGAGCCGTCCCTGTTCCATATCAAAACTGAACTTGTATGAATTGGGATTCCATGCCGTGCGCCAGCGTTCTTTCACCACCTCTTCATTGCCCAGGAACACCCTGATATAGCCGGCATAATACAGTATAAAATCATATGTGCCGGACTCCGGAGCCTCAAGGGAACCCTCATAGAGAACCCTCTGCCCAAGACGCGGCAGATTCTTTACGGTCTCTGAATCCACAAAGTAGATGGAATCCTCCTGCCTTACCTGAGTACGCCCCATCATTCCATAGTAGGTTCCCGTAAGGCAGCCTTCCCTGCCGTCCTTGTCGTACAACTTGAACAGGCGGTTAAGCTGGCTGTAAGGTTCAGTATTTCCGAATCTGCCCTGTGAATAAGAATCCCACAGGATTCCGTAGCCGTTGGATGAGATTACGAACGGAATGCTGATTTTGGTGTTATACTGGTAGAGTTCCTCATTCTGTCCTTTGTAATTCCACTGATCGGACTGATGCTGTCCTAGTCCGTAAAGGCCCTCATCGTCAGACGTATCGAAACTGTTTATGGTCGAATAGCCATGAGTTCCGTCAACAGTGATCGGAGTAAAGGCCGCAGGCCGTGACTCGTTGGAGATCGGATTCCCCCCTGCATCGGTAAACCGCACCTTGCCGTCCGCTTTGCTGACAATGGCACTCATACCGCCGGTCTGCAGTTCAACCTCATCCTTGCTGTTGCGTACGGCAAAACCGGTCTGATGTGCGGCATCAGGAAGTATTATAAGGCTGCTGCGGTCATGGAACAACTTGTCGGGAGTAGCGCTGACACGGATGATCCTGTCTGACATAACAGTAAGCCTGACCTTTTGAGGGCCTCCCTCAACAGGCTCCCGGACATTTACGATGACGCCGTCGTCAAGCGTTTTATACTCTTTCTTGACACAGGAAGAAAGGGCAAAAAACAGAAAAACCGGTACTATATGTAACAGACGTAATTTCATACACATGCCAATAAGCTTACAAACTTAATGATTTTTCGGAATTGGAACGTCTCAAACCTTATTTTATTTAAATACAAATAAAAAAATAATGGAGAAGAACCAGTCCTCTCCATTATCAATGTATGTGTGTTTATGGTGAGTCTTACTGCTGCAGGAGCTTGCCGTCTGAACCGAGTACCTCCACGATCTTGTGGATATACATCTTCTTCATGTTCTCGCGGGCGGGCTTGAGATACTGACGGGGATCAAAGTCTCCGGGATGCTCAGCCAGGTGCTTACGGATGGCAGCTGTCATGGCCAGACGTGAGTCAGAGTCGATGTTGATCTTGCATACAGCGCTCTTGGCAGCCTTACGGAGCTGCTCCTCGGGAATACCGATGGCAGCCTCAAGCTTACCGCCGTACTTATTGATGGTGTTGACCTCATCCATGGGAACTGATGAAGATCCGTGCAATACGATGGGGAATCCGGGAAGTTTCTTCTCAATCTCGGCCAGAACGTCGAATGCCAATGGAGGCGGAACCAGAACGCCGTTTACAAGTGTGCACTGCTCGGGAGTGAACTTGTGTGCGCCGTGAGATGTACCTATTGAGATAGCCAGTGAATCGCAACCGGTGCGGGTAGCGAAATCGATAACCTCCTCAGGCTTGGTATAGTGAGACTCTGCTGAAGAAACCTCATCCTCAACACCTGCCAGAACGCCCAGTTCGGCCTCAACAGTTACATCATACTTGTGAGCATAGTCAACAACCTTCTTGGCAAGAGCGATATTCTCCTCATAAGGAAGTGAAGAGCCGTCAATCATAACTGATGAGAAACCCATGTCGATGCAATCCTTGCAGAGCTCGAAGCTGTCACCGTGGTCAAGGTGAAGCACAATCTCGGGATGAGCGCAACCCAGCTCCTTGGCATAGGCTACAGCACCCTCAGCCATGTAACGCAGGATAGTAGCATTGGCATAGTTACGGGCACCCTTTGATACCTGCATGATAACCGGTGACTTGGTCTCGACTGCAGCCATTACGATGGCCTGCATCTGCTCCATAGTGTTGAAATTGAATGCCGGGATAGCATAACCGCCCTTGACGGCTGCGGCAAACATTGCGCGGGTGTTTACAAGACCCAGATCTTTGTAGTTTACCATAGTTTTGATGTTTTATTTAGTGAATATTTTGCTCTGTTTTGATTTACGCCGCGAAATTACACTCTTTCTCTCTATTTTTATATAATACTATTAAAAGTTATCCACACTTTCACAAAGTTTAAGTAGAACCTGACGATTTTGCATACCGGAGTAAGCAAAACAGATTGCAAAGCAAAAAACAACAGCAAAATGGTTGGCAGTAATGGAATTTGTTGTATCTTTGCGCGCTGAAACCCCCATAATCATGTTTCGCCTATATTCCGGCGGACGCTAAATGGAGCAATTAAAAACAAAATAAGTTATGAAAAAAGGTATTCATCCCGAGAACTATCGTCCTGTAGTATTCAAGGACATGTCTAACGGTGATTGCTTCCTGTCACGCTCAACCTGCGCCACCAAGGAGACAATCGAATTTGAAGGTCAGACCTATCCCGTTATCAAGATTGAAATCTCCAACACTTCTCACCCGTTCTTTACCGGTAAGTCAAAGCTGGTCGATACCGCCGGTCGCGTCGACAAGTTCATGAGCCGTTACGCAAAGAGCCGCGGTGGCAAGTAATTGTCAAGATACCGATAAAAAGAAAGAGGGTGACTAAAAAGTAGTCATCCTCTTTTTTTGTTTTTAACACAGGCCCATCTTTGTCTTGTGACAAAAATGGAATAATAATGGCTATTCTTTTGAATATCAAAGGAATAGCCATTGTAGTTTTGATATTTTTCAT
>JAZSLV010000001.1:0-58005 GCA_045535555.1 Bacteroidaceae bacterium
ATGTAACGCCAATATCTGTAAGGACGACCGGCATTCATCTCAATCTTATCAGGTATATCAGTATTCTCAATTGTATAGAGAGTAATAGCATCTCTGAAATCCGGATAATCAGAACACTGGAACTTTCCGCCAAGAATGCGATGACGCATATCTACTACATTATATGATTCGTAGTACTTGCGCCTGATTTCCTTACTGATTCTGGGGGTTGCATCTGAGTATTCTATGTATTCAACCTCTCCGCTTTTACGTAAAATGAACGGGTCGCTTATCGGTATCAGACTCTGTCCGTCAAAGCCCAAAACTATGTATAGCATGTTGCGGCCCATTTTCTTAAAGGATGCCTTGCCCCACTTCAGATTACCATAATCCAGCACCTTCCATTGAGGACCACCTCCGTTTATAGCCATTGCTATATATACATATTTACGATCCTTAAGTTTTTTGACTTTATTCTTATCAACAACAATCTTAAGGTCTGATGTTACGTTGTAAAGATCAGTTACATCCTTTTGACATAAATCAAAGGGATATTTGTATTTGGCGGTATTGCGATACTCAACCATTTCACGATCCATCGTGTATGCATTACGCCATACTTTTGGAATGCGTTCGTATGGATAAAACTGCATGCCTGCTCCAAGTATGAGGGAATTAATGGTTTTCTGCTCGCGGCCACGATCATCAGGAAAAACATACCAACTATGACCATCACTGTTACGCCCCCAAGAAGGCACCTGATCAACAGTGGCTGGTAAACCAAAACTGCGGAATACGGCAGTACCCATAGTTACATAATCAATACAACTACCATAAGTCATACGCACCCAAGTAGCAGCACTGCGCATAGGAATACTTCCTCTATCTTCCCATATTACTCGATGTCCTATATCAGATTGTTTATTGTGTACCTCATTACGGACTATCTCTATTGCGCCATAAATTGTGTTGCGCTGATCATCAGGATCAGTTACTGTACTGATGCTATCTTTATAAAACTCTGATAGTACATCGCGCCAGTTATCCAAACTCTGATATTCAGTAACCTTATAAGGAAGTATCCAGTCGCGAAACTCTTCATAACTCAGGTGCTTGGCCCATGGTTGAGTCTTCCACTGCTTGAATGCGTGGTCTATGCTGTATATCAGATAATCTGCTGTCATTACCTTAACGTCTGATATAATATCTCTTCCTAAACCAGCAAACTGGGTGTCACTGATCTGGCGCAGGGTGTCGCGCTGCCAATCGGGGCTGGGACCGGTGCCCAGTATTTCCAGGGCTTTACTGTAGTAGCGGTTGATGGCGGCGGTATCTCGATAGGAATAATGCGCAGGCATATTGGCTATGAGATATTTGGCGGCCTTGAGTTTCTGGGGGTCTTTGTCAACGGTGCGGTAGTGCTTGAGCACGGACTTGAGCTCGGACTTGTTCTCACCCGCAGCTTTCAGGGCGTAGTAAAGATAAAGGTCATCTTTACTACAGCCACTGAATGCTACAAGTACAAATGTTGCAAACAAGGCATAAATGGACTTTTTCAATAGGGTATTCATATAGAATTGTTTTTCCATTTATCTAAATATTTAGAATTGAGCGTATCGGCGCTCACGTATTCAATACTCCTGTCTTTGTGCAGGATAAAAGGTTCGCTGATAGGGACGAGTTTGTTGCCGTCGTATCCCTGGATCTGGTACAGGACCTCACGACCCATATCGTGGAATGTTGCTTTACCGTGTTTTAATACACCAAAATCAACAATTTGCCAGGGCTTTTCTTCATTGCGTACGGCCGATGCTATGTAAACGTACTTGTCCTTAACTTGCTTCAGTATGCCTTTGTCAATAGGAATAGCCAGATTGCTGGTAAGGAAATACTTCGCGGTCACATCTTTCTTGCCAAGCTCAAAGGGATACTGATACTTGGCTTTCTGGCGGTACTCCCAGCGTTCGGGGTTTATGGCGTAGGTATTGCGGTACACTTTTGGGCCTCGCTCATACGGGAAGAAACTGCCTCCTATCATGGTTGAGAAATCCCACTCGGATGTCAGTTCCTCACCACGATCCGAGTATATTACATACCAGCTGGTAGCTGCGGTTCCACGGCTTCCTACCGGTGTCTCGTCCAAGACTGCAGGAACACTTGCGCTACGCATAACCAGTACTGCTGTCAAGGCATAATCAGGAATATCACCGTAAGTCTGGCATGCCTGCAGATGGGCACTCAGCAAAGGCAGGCCGGCACGGGTGTAGAGTCCATAGCGATGCAGACCGTTGTAGGCGTCGTTACGCAACATATCTGCCGTTGCGATAGTGGTGTTGTATTCTACATCATTCTTTATGGGGTGTTCCAGTCCTTTACCGAAATGAGCAAGCAGCGTGTCACGCCATGCATCCAACTCCTGTAGCTCTATTGCCTTGTAGGGCAAGAGCCACTCCAGGTACTCATCGAAAGTTAACTGCCTAGCCCAGTCGTTGTTAACCCACCCGTCGTATGAAGTGTCGATATTCTTGATCAGGAAATCAGCTTTGATTACCTGAGCGTCCGGCACAGTGTGACTGGGTAGGTCGCGATACTTCAGATCTGTTATGGATAACAGGCTGTCACGCTGCTGCTCGGGAGAGAGAGACTTATTTGCAAGGATTCTTGCCGCATAATCATAGTATTCATAGATTTGGGTACCTGCATATGAGTAATGGGCAGGCATGTTCTCTATCAGGAACTCTGCGGCGCGGAGTTTCTGCGGATTGTTGTCTACGGTTCTGTAGTGGTCCAGCACGGCCTCCAACTCCGTTCGGTTGGAGCCGGCTGAATCCAATACATCAGCAACAGGAGAGTGTTTTGAACAGCCTATGGTAAAGACTGCCGTCAGCAAGAACGCTGACAATGCTATCTTTTTCATCAATTATTAAGGAAAAGGAACTTTCTTTTTGCCACGAGCATAGTGATTTATTCACTACGCCGTGGCTTTTGGTCAATTAAAATATACTGGGGATTCTATCAGTACAGGTAATATTCTCCAATATAACTCTGCCCATTGGATAACGTAAATGTCAGTATATAAGTTCCAGGGTCTTCTGACACATTAATAATAAGAGTATCATCCATAGCAGAATTTGTCCAGCTTTCATTGTCTTCTATACGGGTTACCGTTGCAGTGATGAATGAAATGGCGCTTTCTGCTTCAATGCTCACCTCACCTTGATAATAATAGCATACAGGACCGTTTTCTACTGTAAAGCGAGCACGAGCGCGGGGTTTATTATTAGCATTAGGATTTGGCTTGACAGGTATCCGTTCAGGATCAGGATCTCCATCTCCAGCAGCCATTAAGGAAGTTTGAAAACATGGCAGTAACGCCAAAAGGACTAACAAAAATTTCTTGACAAAATTTTTCATACGACTTAAAAAATAGGTTAATTAATTAGGTTATTGTTCGGGTTAACAATTTTGTTCTTGGGTTCGATGCAAAATTATGCCAACACTGCATCACAGCCAAAAAAAAAGGGTTGTTTAAGTCTGACAACCCCTATTGTTTTTCATTCATTATCAATGTGTTACGATTAGCCGAACCATTTTTTTTCTGACAGCCCATTTTTTAGGGCAAAAAACCCACTTATTTTTGTAGGATTTACCAGACATCGTTCAACTTGCTCCATAACTCCTCGGAACAACGTCTAACTTTCTTCAATAATCTGGATTTGATCTGATATATGTTTTGTGGTGACTCCTTTATTATAATACTGACGGCTTTTGATGACAGACCGGCAAAAGAGTATCTGAAGAGTTCAAGTTCCTTATCGGTCAGTCCTATATTGGGATCTGACAGACGCTCCATAATTCCGTCATAAGACTCATTAAGCAGTTTGTCCAGTTTCCGTACGCTATCAGGAGCCGTATAGTCCCTAATTAAACTGTTGATTGTTACATTAAGTTGCTGTTTTGTAACTTTATCCTGGCTTTCCGAATCAAAATACATAGAATACAGGCGGTTTGACAGGTCATGCCGCTCGCGGAATTGTATACGGACCTGATTCTTAAGGTCCTCTATCTTGCCCGATAACTCATCTACCACAGCCAGTGAATCATACAACTGTTCATTCATTCGTTTTTTCTTGTAGTGATAAGTTACCATTATTATCACGATGATTAACAGGAATATTACCACACAAAGTATCAAAGTTAGTCTGGCATGTCTGAACTTGAGTAATTCATTCTCCGCCATCATTTTGTACTGTTCATTCTGAACGGCAAGGATTGGTTGGCTCAAAATTTTTCTTAAACTGGTATTCTGCAAAGAAGAATAATCTCCATAATATTTTAAAGCCTTTTCTACTTGTCCCTGACTATTTGCAAGCAAATAACTTGTAAAGAACAAGTAAATAGAATCGTCTTCAGTTAATGCAATATTACTCGCTCTTTGCAAAAATAATTCAGATTGGGCAAAATCCCCCACCTCCAAATAATACCTGGCCATTTTCTCTAAATACCCGAAACTGTCAGATGATTCATTTGCAATCACAGCATTCTTGTTAAGTAGGTTAGTAGCACTGTCAACTTCATGCATGTAAACAAGGCTAGACAGTCTATTCAAAAGGCATTGATAATGGAGCTCACTATCATTAATGGCAATAGCCCCTTTTTCTGCAATACGTAAAACAGAATCAGCACTATCAAACTCCATCATGTTAATTTTGGTCTTGCCTATATCAAGCAACGCATACAGTCTATGCTGTTCCTTCCCGGCGCGCTTAAAACTCTCCTCAGAAATTATATAATAATCCTGTGCTCTATTATAATCACATGCCATTTTAAACACATCACCTAACTGCGTATACAATAACCCCTTCCAATAATCATTATCTACAAGAGAAGACAATTGTTCTGCATTGGCAAATGCAGAACCTGCATCAGAATATTGATGCAACTCCATATATACACAACCCAAGTAATAATAAGACAGGAACCTGTAATCCATATTGTTGTCTATGGAATAATAACGGACAGCTGTCATAATGAGCGAATCACTTGTTACTACTTGATAATTCTTATACTCTGCAGCTGTATATAATAATGCATAGCGCGCATTGGTCTTCTTGCCTTGTATGGAATTGGCATCTATAAGACGCATAAGAGTATCTGCCGTTTGGGCGTCATCATCCATTATGATTTCTACCCTATCCATTACAGCATTAACTGCCTTACGGCTACGTATCTTACCATCATCTATACGGCTGCAACCGATACCCATAAGCATCGCAGCCAAAACAACTGCCAGATTGCAAAACAGACGGCACTTACGGAATTGAAACAACCCTGAATTAAGCATGGAAAAAGACAATTTATAATACCCTATTATGTACTGCAAATATAATAATATTTATGTTTTATTAATACCATGATGGCATTATACCATAGAATAAAGAACCCCCGCGTCACCGCGAAGGTTCCTCCTGCCAAATAAATGAAATTATTATAGATCCCGGGACCAGGAAAAATTGAAAGTCGCAATAGGTATCAGACTTTGCAACGCAAACAAGGATCTATTGAGTTGTGACAAAGTTATGCACAATTATACTTAACGCTGCAAAAACGGAGTAATTATACAATGACAATGATCGTTGCATCCAACTGATTTACAATCAACTACAATACAACTAGGCCGTCAGATTATGACAGCAATGTAATTTGTTGATTTACTGGATATTAAAAAATTTCACAAGCTTACCTTGTTGATATTCAGAATATTATGCAGCTCATTAAACAGGTCGGGATTCTGAATTTGTATCCTATCGAGTAAACGTTTCTTTCGCTGATTGACATTAAGGTGTGTTTCACCCAGCAAGGCTGCTATAGATTTTGCAGAGAAACCGGTCAGTACATAACGGAGTATCAGCAAGTCTTTTTCCTTGATTTCAAGTCCGGATGATAAGACCTTGCTCATCATACCGTCAAAAGCCTGATCAAGCATTTCATCTATACGACCTATATTCTTTTGATTGGTAAAACTTTCCAGCTGACTACGGACAACACGATATATACGCTCGGCTTTCTTATTGTCATCTATCTGTTCATAGTATCGGGTGTACAGATAATCCGAAGGATCAAACTGATTGCGCAGCAATTCCCTGACTCTTGTGTTTAGTGTACTTATTTTGTCCCGGTTTATTGATATTTGAGAGGTTAATTCGTTTATTGTAGATAAATATTCTCTTTTAAGATACTCTGCACGCTGCCTCCTATTCCAGCTTATATATGATATTATGAAAACCATCAATATCGTTATTGTTACTAATGCAACAAGTACAGTTATTTTATTACGTGCTTTAACAGCGTTTATCTCTGCTACAGTACGATATTGGTTATATTGAGCGCTCAAATAAGGGTGGCATAGAAGAGTCTTTAAGTTGTCATTCTGAAGTGATACGTATTCATTAATATATCTCAATGCATCCTTATAATTACCCTGTTTTTCTGCAAACACAGAATAATTGTAGTACAGATAAATAGAATCATCCAATGATAAATCACACTGTCTTGCACGCTCCAAATACTTCTCAGAACTTGAAAAATCATTGAGCATATTAAAATAACTGACCATTTTTATCAGTTTATAAAATGGTACTGAATTACTGTCTGCTATCAAACTATATCTGTTCACCAATGATCTTGCACTATCTGCTTCATCCCTATAAACAAAGCACGACAATCTGTAGTACAAACACTCTTCATGTAAAAGGCTGTCACCTATCAGTAGCGACAGTTTATCAACCTGACGTAAAACTGAATCCGCATCCCCAAAATCACCATTATTTAAATAGTTCAAACCATAATCTTTCATCGCATATAACCTATGCCGTTCTTTGCCGGAGTGCTCAAAACAGGATACGGATCTGGCAAAATAATCCTTTGCTCTGTTATAATCACATGAAATTTTAAAAATATCACCCAATTGTGAATACAGCAATCCCTTCCAGTGATCATTCTCAATTTCATCAACCATTAGTTCCGCTTGGGCAAACGCCACAGAGGCCTCGGTTATCCTGCCCAGTTCCATATACACGCAACCTAAATAGTAGTTTGAAAGGAAGGAATAATCAGCGTTGTCAGATATGGAATAATAATTGACCGCCTCCATAATGAGGGAGTCAGTTGTAAAAGTCCGGTAATTCTTATAATCAACCGCGGTTTGCAATAGTGCGTATCGGGCGCGGAGTTTCTTGCCGCTTACAGAGTTCGGATCTATCCTTCTGATCAGGGAATCCGCATAGGCAGCATCGGAATCCATTACGCTTTCCACACTATCCAAAAGAGAGTTGACAGCCTTGTGGTTACAACTAAAAACAAAAAACGTCAATAACATGATTGACGCTAAACGCAAACTTAGAGTCATATAATAATTAGGTATAGAACTATTGATGTGCAAATGTACTAAAAAATGACGCATTAGAAGCGAGCCTAATGCGTCATTCTTTTATTCCACTGTTATCACTGCCGATGTGGTGGTGGCGCGGAAGGCGGGAGCGTAGAGACATTGCATTACGGCGTTGCCTACGGTAAAGCGGCCCGGTTTCTGGAGCTTGACATCGTACTCTATCGTGTAAGTGCCTTTGTCCAGACGGTCTATGTAGAATACGTTGCGTGTATTGCCGGGTGCGCTGTAAAAACGTATTCCTGCACGCCAGTTGTTGGTGTAGCCGGCGTGGGTGCTCATGGGCTCCATGGTGGCAGCACGCATATCGCTAAGTTGCAGGTACTCCAGATTGCGGTCTGTCTCCAGGTCAAAGCGTATGCGCAACTGGTCTCCCACATGCAGGCGGGTTCCGGGTTTTACCTCCTCCAGGCGGTCACCGTCAGATGCGTGTATTACGCGCCAGATGGTACGTTTAAGAGTCATTCCGTTCTCCTGATGCTCTACCTTGTCCAATTGCTCGGTAAAGGTGCGGTATACGGCACCCCAACTTATGCCATCGGTCTTGGCATCGACGGTGATATCGGCTTTGTCTCGGCTTATGGGACCTTGCCAGGTCTGGGTGGTGTAGCCTGCGGTGGCTCGGCTGGTGGATGCCTTTATGGCGTCCTTGCCTACGTAGATGGTTATGTCAGGGTCCGATACCAACCAGGTGTTGCCACCGGTGGCCATCAAGGCGGTTACCGCGGCTGCAGTGGCGGGACCTGAACCCCAACCGGTGGTCTGTTTCTGTTTAAGCAGCCAGCGGGCGGCCTCTACGGCCTGGGTACGGAAACCTGTTGACAGGAGCATGCGGATTATGAGTGCCTGTGTCTCAATGGGAGCGTCATACCAGTAGTACCCTCCTGCGTTGTCTCGCCAGTATCGGCCCATCTCATCGGAGTAGAGTGAACGTTCCACCAGAGTTGCTGCAATATGCCTGGCCTGGTCCTCCTTTCCGGTACGTGCCATGAGTAATGCCAACTGTGCCCTGAAATAGAGGTTAAGGTCATGCGTATCCTGCATATCGGCCAGACGGGTAAAGTACTGGTGGCTGGCTTTTGTGGTACCGCCAAACGGATATGACTGGAAATACGATCGGATAAGCAGATAACTGAGTTCTTCATAGCCCAGAGACTTGGGTTTTTCCTTAACGTCATACCTCTTATAGTAATATGAATCAAGGTAGCCCAGACCTTTCCTGATGACATCATTAAGGTCCGATGTCACATCAATAATTCCATTCTCTATCAACAGGCCAAGTCCGCTCATTATCTCTCTCGTAACGTATATGCTGGAACCAAGGAAGTTGGGTATCCAACTCCAGCCGCCGTCAGGATTCTGGGTTCCCACAAGGCGGTTCAGGGCATACTCAAAGGCTCGCTCAGTCTCAGCACTGCCAAGACTTTTGGCCAGGGCGTGCAGACGGTCATTCTCCTGGCGGTTGTCCATTACCCACGGGGTCTCCTCCAGCAGTGTACCGGTAAGATCCTCATTGCGCTCCAGTTGTGTCTGCCAGGCCGATACGGGCAGGTTGCTCCATTCATCGAGCATCTCCCTTATGACTGGATACCGGCGGCACAGATCCTGTGATATGGCCGATCCCATCATGCTGAAATATAAACTCAGGGTGGAGATATCGTCCAGACGAATCATTACGGGAAGATTCTGTATGGCATACCATATGGGTGTGGCACTGTACTCCAGCGTGAGCAACTCATCCTGCATTGTGTTGGAGCGCGGGCGGTCCAATACCTCAAAGTGGAACGTGCGGCTCTCTGCACCGTTATTGAACAGTGACAATGCCTGGGTTACCTGCGTGCGGTTGGAGAGAACGGGTATGGTCTCCTCCATTCCGTCGCTGTGACCCTGAGTCTGGGCGGTAAGGCGGTAGGTTACTGCGGTCAGTCCATTGGGCACGTTTATGGTGAACGCGGTGCTGGCGCTGCCTCCTGCAGGTACGGTTATGTTCTTGCGGCCAGAGCCCTGGATTATGCCAAGCGTCTTGCCTGTTACGGCATCAGTCATGGTCATGGTTACGGTGGCGGCGGCGCTCTTGTCCATAAGGTTGCTTACCTTGACTGTAAACTCCATACGGTCTCCCTCACGCAGGAATCTGGGTGATGCGGGCTCCACCATTATCAGTTTGCGGGTTACGAGCGTGGTGTCAAACATAGCGGTCTGGAGCGAGTCCGTGAATGACAGGCCACGCACTCTCCACTCCGTAAGCAGTTGCGGACTGCGGAACTGTACCGATGCCTTTCCCGTGGAGTCTGTCACTAAGTAGCGGAACAGGCCGGTGGGATTGAGGTCAGTGCGCAGTGCTGCCGTCTGGTCAGCGGTTGATTCCAGGGCAGACTCTTCCAGCATTGCCCCGTAAGCCATCGATGCATTGGCAGCACCGCGCAGACGCATCTGTGAGTTACTGCCCAAATCACCGGAGTCAAAGACAATATCAAGTCCGGACACCCTACCCTGAAGTGCCTCATCGACAGTGGTTATGCCCAGGTCTAACAGGGTCTCTTCCAAACCATTGTCTATTCCGGTTTGCCTGCTCAGAGCAGATGACTTGGAATATCTCTTGACCCTACCAAGCATATCTGTCCTAAGATTATAGTAGCGGAACGGGTCTATCAGTATACCTGTCACGGCACGCTTGCCCCTGTATTCATACTTATTGTCCAATCTGTAATCCCGATACTCATACAATCGGGTGTAGTAGAACTGATCGTTCAGCAACACGCTGCCTCCCACATATTTGGGGCTGAACGGTTGGAGCATAAAGGCGTTGTAACCGTATACATCAAGTGCGCGGTCATACATATCCAGCATGATGGCCGCCTTTACGGGATTCCCCTCCCAATCGGTGATGCGCAGACGCCACTCCTCGGCAATATCGGGTTCCAACAGGCTACGGAAAGTTGTGAGTTCCATCTTAAGCTGGTGCTCTCTTTCCGGTACCTCAAACGTATATGAGGTGTTCTCCGTCACGCCCTCATAAACAACTGCGCAACTTACGGCAAAGTAGCCTTTAAGTTCCGGAGTTACAGGTATGCTCAGAACTTGCTGACGTCCGTCTGATTCCAGCATGCCGCGTCTTACCAGGCCGTATTTGTTCTCTATAAAGTAGTGTATCACAGAGCCTTTGCGGCTGTTGCCAAGACGAATCACGGCGGTATCGCCCAACTCTACCTGATTGCGGGATCCGTTACCGGAGACTGACCACAGTAATGACCCGGGCTTTACAAAACCGTAGTCATCTTCACGGCACAGTGTTATATCCGAATGGTATTCAGCGACTCCATCCGAACTTACGGTTATGCGGTATACGCCCGATGTCAGATTGTCCAGCATAAGGTCACCCGATTCCGGGTCATCGCGGTCAAACGGCACTACGCCGTCAAACACCACGCTCTCTGTTATGTTATCGCCGTTAAAATCAAAGTCATAACGGGGGAATTTTTCCTTAAGATGAAGGTTATCGGCCGCCTGTGCCAGATACTTGGGGTCATCAATATCAAAAGGAAGCGGCAGTCCCGGTTCCTCAAGCCATCCCCGTCTGGAAACCTTTACGTTTATACGGCCTGATACCCGACCGTTATCGGACTGGAGAGCAAAATGTAGCGTCTTTACTCCATCGGAGGGTATTGTCCCGTCACCCGACAGAATGAATACCCTACGCCCGGGTTTCTGTGAAGCACTCAGGTTGAGGGATGCTTCATGAGTCTCGCCGTTTATATCGGTCACAATGGCATTCACATAGATACGGCTTGATGGCTCCACCATCATATCTGACGGTACGCTGAATGTGAAACTGAATGTTCCCTGGTCCGATGTGGTCACGGTATCGGAACCCACTCTTATATAACCACGGTCATCTGGCAGACAGAAACGGTGGAATGAGTAGGGACTGGCTCCGGCATAGCACTGCACGGTGGCGCTGTCCAGAGGTACACCGGTATAAGTCATTGCGCGGCCTGTTACTGTAATGGGAGTATCGAATGAGGCATCATCCTTGAACTCATCCATGATGACCTGGAACTTGGGTTGGCGGAATGACTCTACGTTTATCTGTATCCACCCGCTGTAGGTCTCGGCCGGATATTCCTGCTCTGCCCTGAGGCTGAGTCTTCCGGGCATATAGTTGTCCGGGATATGGTATGTACCGCAGAAAACGCCCATCTCATCGGTGGTGAAGGTGCCCACAAGTTTCTCCTCACGGCTACCCATGGCATAAACCTTTACTTTTTCATCGGCCAAAACCACTGCCCTCTCACCGTATTTGTTGTACAGTACTCCGTTAAACTGTACCGAGTCGCCGGGCAGATAGGTATATCGGTCCGTATATAGATGCAGGTAACTGTGGGAATCCGGCATATCACTTCGCCAGGGTAAGTAGAATGAGTCATTACCGCGGTTGACGCCAGCCTCAAGTTCCAGCCTGTAACGGTTGTTGTTATAGTTCTCCAGCAATATGACACCGTCTTTATCGGTGATACCGCTTGTTACAACCTGTACCATGTCACCCTGATTGTTCAGTCTCCACAACGTATACTTGCAGTCAGGTATGGGCTTACCTGTACGGGTATTGACAGCCACTCCGTACACTGTACCGTTGTTCTGGACCATACGGACAAACTTTATACCGTTGCACTCAACATAACGGTATGCAACACAGTCTCCTCTACCAAAATAAGGACCTGTGGACACCATCAGATAATAGCTGCCCTGCATAACGGGCGGAATGGTAATCATAGTGGGATGCTCCAAATAATCACCTGGATCATTCACGTGCATACTCCATTCCGATACGGCATTGCACTGGTTTATCTGGGATAGCAGAGTCTCCTCATCAACGCCCCTGAACTCACCGGGAGTCTCTACAACCTTTATGTATAGGGTGCTGATATTACGGTAATTCACGATTGCAATGTTGCGTTCTCCCGGAAGGAATTCACCGGCAGCCTCAAAATTTACCGTCTTTCGCTCTATCTCCATCTTTATGCCCATACACTCCAGGGCGCCCTCGCTCTTGGGCCATTTCTTTTGGGCGGCCAGACAGATATCATGGGCCTGACGGTTAAGGGATACAGCCTTTTCATCGGACATTTGTGAAATGTCATCCGTTATCTTGCGGGCTGCCATGCTGTAGAAAAGAGTGCTGAACTTGACCTTTTTGGTATAGGACTCAGCCAGCGCTACGGAGCCTTTGAGCCACTCCTCATCATTGCGGTCCCACTTGCCGTCATTGTCCAGATAACTGTTAAGTACCTGCATGCGGCGTATATCTATGGTGCAGCGAATGTTGGGCTTGGCGGCATAATTGTTGTTGACCAGACGGCGCAGCACATAAAACTGCCACAGGTCGGGGTCATCGGGCGTAAGGCCGCGGGTGGCCTCCAGAAAATCTCTCATGCTGCCGTACAGGCGCTCATCGTCCAGGAACTTTTTCTTGCCCATGGGCAGACGGTAATCAGTTATGAGCATCACGGCGTGATCGGCCAGCATGTCAACCAGCAGCGGGCGCAGTTTCTGACCAGCCTTGTTACCTCCCGGGAAGAACTCCTCATAGAAACCGGAGCCCACATCGCCCGCCAGATTGATGGACTGGTCCAGATGGTAACAGATGGTATCACATATCATACGGGCAGTCCAATGCTGGAGCTGCGGATTTTGGTCATCCTGAGGCAACGAACGCGAATTGTTGTATTTGTTACGTTCCCAATAGGTCATGTATCCTTTGGCCAGGAAAGCGTGACACAGGGCCTGGTGCTCCTGAACCTTGAGTGTAGGCAGCAAGGTATTGAAAAGGTCTATACCATCCAGTATGGATTTCTCGTCATAAGTCTGCCGGACCCGGGTCAGGTAAACGGCAGCCTTGAGCATCTGGCGTCCGTCATTATTCTTGGCCGCCATATCCCATATATTGTTAATCTCCTTTGCGGCACTCTCGGGAAGGTCCTGTTCTATTAATTGTTCCACCTTCTTCCAGGCACGGCCGTACTTGTCCGCGCTGGCAGTTGCAGTAGTCAGTGTCATAATGATAATCAGAAGTGTTATTTTACAAAGGTGTCTCATAATGCATTCAAATTAATGGTCCGCTGACAAATATATAACGCAAAAACGCCCCGGTTAACAGCCAAGGCGTTGCAAAAGCGCTGCAATCAGTCAAACAGACCGCCGGATATGTTCTCGTAACGGGACCGGCCCAGATGCTTGTAGGCCAGGTCTGTCACCTCGCGTCCGCGGGGAGTACGTTTAAGGAATCCCTCCTGTATGAGGAACGGCTCATAGACATCCTCTATGGTGCCGGCATCCTCACTCAGTGCTGTGGCTATGGTGCCGATGCCCACCGGACCGCCCTTGAACTTGTCAATGATGGTGGTAAGGATGCGGTTGTCAATCTCGTCCAGTCCGTACTTGTCTATGTTAAGTGCCTCAAGGGCAATATTGGCTATTGAAAGGGTTATGCGGCCCGATCCCTTTACCTGCGCAAAGTCACGCACGCGGCGCAGCAGGGCATTGGCAATACGGGGCGTTCCGCGGCTGCGGCCGGCAATCTCGGCGGCTGCATCCACATCACACGGTATGCCCAGGATCTTGGCTGAGCGGAGTATGATCTTCTGGAGAGTCTTTGCGTCGTAGTACTCCAGATGCATGTTGATACCGAATCTGGCTCTTAGAGGTGCCGTAAGCAGACCGCTGCGGGTGGTGGCACCTATGAGCGTGAACGGATTAAGGTCAATCTGAATGCTGCGGGCGCTGGGACCCTTGTCAATCATTATGTCAATGCGGTAATCCTCCATGGCCGAGTAAAGATACTCCTCAACCACAGGTGACAGACGGTGAATCTCATCGATAAACAGCACATCCTTTGGTTCAAGTGAAGTAAGGATACCTGCCAGATCACCCGGCTTGTCAAGCACCGGTCCCGATGTAATCTTGAAGCCCACACCCAACTCATTGGCTATGATGTTACTCAGTGTTGTCTTACCCAGTCCGGGAGGGCCGTGCAACAGGGTGTGGTCAAGCGACTCGCCGCGCTGACGGGCTGCCTCCACAAAGACACGCAGGTTCTCAACAATCTTGCCCTGTCCGGCAAAATCGTCAAAGCTGAGCGGACGCAGAGCGTTATCCAGCTCCTTGTCGCTTGCCATCTGCTGCTGTCTTATATCGAAATCTTCGCTCATTTAGCTTTAGGGGTCAGACCCTTTTGAGTCATTTATTTGTGAAAAACGACACAAAGGGGTCAGACCCCAGTGTGCGTTGTTCACCAGTCTGCATATCTTTAAGAGTTACTTGGCCTTTGCTCAACTCGTCGCTACCCACGATTGCAACGTAGGGAACAGCGTTTGCATTGGCGTATGACATTTGTTTCTTCATCTTGGCTGCATCGGGATATATCTCGGCCGACACCCCATTGGCGCGGAGTTGTGAAAGCAGTCCCATGCAGAACTGAGCCTCATCGGCACCAAGATTCAGGAACAGCACCTTGACGCCGGTCTGAGTCTCCTTGGGGTACAGGTCCAGTTGGTTCAAGACGTCATAGATGCGGTCAGCTCCAAACGATATACCTACTCCGCTAACACCCGGGAGTCCGAATATGCCGGTAAGGTTATCGTAACGTCCGCCGCCGCTGATAGAGCCAATCTCTACATCAAGAGCCTTTACCTCAAAAATAGCACCGGTGTAGTAATTCAGACCGCGTGCCAGAGTAAGGTCAAGCTCCAGCTGGTTGTTAAGTCCCAGTTTTGTGGCACCGTCCAGAATGAAACGGCACTCCTCTACTCCCTTGAGTCCGGTCTCGCTGCCGGCCAGAACGGTGGCTATGGTATCCAGCTTCTGGCTGTTGGTTCCGGTCAGTTTGATGATGGGCTGCAGTTTGTCTATGGCATCCTGCGGCAGACCCTTATCGGCCAACTCTGCGTTCACACCGTCCAGACCTATCTTATCAAGCTTGTCAATTGCAACGGTTATATCCACAATCTTATCGGATTGACCGATGGATTCTGCTATTCCGGCCAGTATCTTGCGGTTGTTCAGCTTGATTGCCACACGGACACCGAACTTGCTGAACACCATATCTATCATCTGGATAAGCTCTATCTCATAGAGCAGCGAGTCAGAGCCCACAACATCGGCGTCGCACTGATAGAACTCGCGGTAACGGCCTTTCTGCGGACGGTCGGCACGCCATACGGGCTGTATCTGGAATCTTTTGAAGGGGAACTGCAGTTCCTCGCGGTGCATCACCACGAAACGGGCAAACGGAACAGTGAGGTCATAACGGAGTCCCTTCTCACAGAACTTGGAGGCCAACTTGAGGCTGTTGCGTGACAGCAGTTCCTCATCGGTCAGGCTGCTCATGTAATCACCTGAGTTCTGAATCTTGAACAGGAGCTTATCACCCTCCTCGCCGTACTTGCCCATCAGGGTGGAGAGATTCTCCATGGACGGGGTCTCTATCTGGCTGTAGCCAAACAGGCGGAACACTCCGCGTATGGTATCAAAAATATAGTTACGACGCGCCATCTCTACCGGAGTGAAGTCACGCGTGCCTTTGGGAATTGACGGTTTCATAGTGTATCAGCGTCTTCTTGATAAGTAAATCATTATGTAATAAACCAATGTGCCGAGCGAGCTCACTGCTGCCACCACATAGGTATATGCGGCTGCCTTGAGTGAATCCTGTGCCGCTTTCATAGTCTCGCTGTCATTTTGGCTGTTATGCTTTATCCATGCCAATGCACGGCTGCTGGCATCAATCTCTACCGGCAACGTGACAAAACTGAACAGAGTGGTCATGGCAAACAGTACAATTCCGGCAAGCAGGATTCCGGGAAATGCCTCAACCATTATGATACCTGCCAACAGCACCCAAGTCACAATCTGTGACGAGAACTGAACTACGGGTACCAGCGCAGAGCGCATCTTTACGGGAGCATATTGCCGGGCGTGCTGTACTGCGTGTCCGCACTCATGGGCAGCTACCGCGGCAGCCATCATACTGCGACCATAGTAGACATCCTTGCTCAGGTTGACGGTGTTGGTCTCAGGGTTATAGTGGTCTGTGAGTTTCCCCTCCACGCATGTTACCTTCACGTTGTTAATTCCGTGGTCGGCAAGCATACGGCAGGCCACCTCATAACCGCTGCTGCCGTCACGGGTGGGAATACCCGAGTATTTCTTGAACTTGCGGTTAAGATTGCCCTGTACCGAATAGCTCAGTACGGCTATGAATATGAACAGGATCCAGTAGAACGCATACGGCGTCATCGGCTCAGATACCATCATTTCTCACGAACTATTGTCTGGTGGCGGTCAGGACCTACCGATACGATTGATACCGGAGTCTCCAGATACTCCTCCAGGAAGGTTATGTAATTGTTGAACTCCTCGGGGAACTCATCCTCATCCTTAACCTTGGTAAGGTCTGTCTGCCAGCCGGGCAGCTCCTCATAGATGGGCTCCACGCCCTCGCAGTCAAACGGGAACTCATCGGTCTGGGTTCCGTCGGGCAACTTGTAGGCTACGCAGGCCTTGATAGTGGGGAATGTGTCCAGAACGTCACTCTTCATGAGGATAAGGTCTGTAACACCGTTAAGACGGACTGCATAACGCAGGGCTACCAGGTCAACCCAACCGCAGCGGCGGCGGCGTCCTGTAACTGCGCCGAACTCATGACCGCGGTCAGAGAGTGCCTCACCGTCCTTGTCAAACAGTTCGGTTGGGAACGGACCGCTGCCCACGCGTGTGCAGTAGGCCTTCATGATTCCGTAAACACGGCCGATGTTACGCGGTGCAACACCCAGACCGGTGCAGGCACCTGCGCATATTGTATTTGATGAAGTTACAAAAGGATATGAACCGAAGTCAATGTCCAGCATTGTACCCTGAGCACCCTCGCAAAGGATGGTCTTGCCCTCATTAAGGAGGTTGGCAACATAATGCTCGCTGTCCACGAACTTGAACTGCTTCATATACTCTATGCCCTCACGCCATGCCTTCTCCAGCGGAGCCAGGTCATACTCAAAGTTCAGGCTCTTGAGTGTGCGCTCATGGGCAGCACGGGCTGCAGCGTAACGCTCCTCAAAATCGGGACGCAGCAGATCACCCACGCGTACGCCTGTACGGGCCACCTTGTCGGTGTATGTGGGGCCGATGCCACGGCCTGTGGTACCAACCTTGTTGGAACCCTTTGATGCCTCCAGGGCACTGTCCATAAGACGGTGTGTGGGAAGTATCAGATGTGCCTTCTTGGAAATAAGCAGACGGTTCTTCAGGTCAATGCCGGCAGCCTCAAGTGATTCGGCCTCGGCTTTGAAAAGGGCTGCGTCAAGCACCATACCGTTACCGATGATATTCTGTTTGTTGCCCTGGAAAACCCCTGACGGAATGGACTTGAGCACAAACTTCTTGTCGTCGAAAATCAGTGTATGACCGGCGTTGGGACCTCCCTGGAAACGTGCTACAACATCGTAGCGCGGTGTGAGCACATCCACAACCTTACCCTTGCCTTCATCACCCCATTGCAGTCCCAGAAGGACATCAATCTTTTCTGTTTTCATTTCTTGTCTTTATCTTTTTTATTCAACCTGTTCTGTTTCCGTTTAAGGTCTGCGGTACATTTGCCGCACAACCCGTATATGTTCAGCACCCAACCGGTAGCAACGAAACGGCGGGTACGCAACTGTGCAATCTGACGGCGGACCTTGTCGCCGCTCATCTCGGTGGTCTTGCCGCACGCATTGCATATAAGGCGTATTGTGCCTCTGTTCTTGTCAGTCCTTTCATAGAAGATTGAATCCTCCTGAAAGACCTTGCGCACCAGACCCGCCTCCTCAAACAGTTTGAGGTTATTGTAGACGGTGGCGCGGCTTACCCTGAGACGTCCCTTGCCCGACATCATCTCCGACAACTCATCGGCCTGCAGAGCGGCATCGGTCTGGTAAATGGCCTCAAGCAGTGCGTTCCGCTCAGGGGTGTTCCTCAAGGAGTTGAGGTGCAGATAATCGGCCAGATTCTGACGTGCCTGGCTCAGTCCGTCCACTTTATCCATTCTGCCCGTCCAGCCTTTCCAGAACCGCCTTGGCCGCCTGAGCGCACATTATGTCCTTACCGCTTATGGCTGCCGCAGCCTGGTCCCTGAGTTCCTGCACATAACGCTGGCCCATCTCGCGCCCCCCACGCAGCAGATGTGCAAGCGTGAGGAATCCGCAATACCGGGCCATCGCATTATCGGAGGCAATCCAACGGAATGCCGTTTCCGATGCTCCCTGCATCCGGCTGAAGAGATACATTGAGCACGCTTCAGCCAGATCGGGATATTCTATCTGTTCCACCCATAGATCCGCCATGTCTGGCATGAACAGGTCCTGGGGATAAATCAACGCCGCCAGTATCCGGCATTCGCGGACATCCTCTTTCCAGAGAGCAGCCGCAAGTTCCGGGCTCTTGTCAAACTCCTTTGATATCTCCTTGAGTGCGGGTAAGCCTACCCCGAAATTCAGTTTGTAACCCATGCCGGCTTTCCTCATATCGGCCGATGCAATGCCGTTCATGGTAAGCCGCAGTTTCCGCTTTATTTCAAGAACACTCTCCTGAACAGTCATGTTAGAGTTTTGTCAGAGCTGTTGTCACTTGGCAAGTAGGCGTTTCTTATACTGGTGAGGCGCCTCACCCTTTTCCTTAAAGAATGCAGCGTAGAAAGACTGACGGTTGGCAAAACCCGCCATGCCTCCTATCTCATCCATTGTAAGATCCAGGTAACGCTTGTCAACGAGCATATTTGCCGCATCACGTATCCTGAACTCGTTCACCAGACTGGAATAGTTCATTCCGAATCTTGAATTGATCACAGCCGACAGATATCTGGGATTTGTCTTAAGATCCTCAGCCAGCTGTTTGGCAGAATAGTTGGGATCGCGGTACTTTTTCTGTGCCACGATAATGGTCAGAATCCCGTCATAGAGTTCATCTGCCAGTTCTGCACGGATAAGACCGCGGTAATCTGCTTCCTTGGCGGCCTTTTCCCTGATTTTGTAAGGTTTCTGATTTGTTTCCATATGGTCAGTTTACGTCCACAAAATAAATCATTTTCCTTCTAATATCAGTCATCGGAATGTCAATATTATTTAAAAAAAATACTGCGGAGTACACAGATTTATCGGGACGGGATTTTTTTGTAATTTTGGCATCAATACGGTTGCCTTGAAATGATAGACCAACTCACCATAGAGAAGATACTCGATGCCGCCAACATTGTGGATGTGGTGTCCGAGTTCGTAACCCTGCGCAGGCGGGGTGTCAACTATGTGGGTCTGTGTCCGTTCCACAATGAGAAGACCCCGTCATTCTACGTATCACCCTCCAAGGGAATCTGCAAATGTTTCAGTTGCGGCAAGGGAGGCAACGCCATCCATTTCCTTATGGAGCACGAGCAGATGTCATTCCAGGATGCCGCCGAATGGCTGGCCAACAAGTATGGCATCCCGTTCCGCAAACGTGAACTTACCGACTCAGAGAAAGCATTGCAGAATGAGCGGGAGTCTCTTTTCATAACCAACCAGTTTGCACTGGATTTCTTCAAGGATACGCTGCTCAACACAGAGAAAGGCCGTGCCATAGGTCTGGCCTATTTCCGCAAGCGCGGGTTCCGTGACGACATATTGGAGAAGTTCCATCTGGGTTACTGTCCCGATGAGCCCGATGCCCTGGCCCGTGCCGCACTGGCCAAGGGATTCACCAGGGAGAGCCTTATCAAGACCGGACTATGCTACGAGCGCGAGAACGACGGCAGCCTCCGAGACCGGTTCCACGGCCGAGTGATATTCCCTGTACACTCCATATCGGGCAAGGTGGTAGCATTCGGCGGCCGCATAATGAGTGCCGATGTCAAAGTGGCCAAATACGTGAACTCGCCCGAGAGCGTGATCTACTCCAAGAGCCGCGAACTCTACGGACTCTGGCAGGCCAAGCAGGCCATAGTACGCAAGGACCGCTGTTTCCTCGTTGAGGGCTATGCCGATGTGATAAGCATGTTCCAGAGCGGGGTTGAGAACGTAGTGGCATCGAGCGGTACGTCACTCACCCCCGGCCAGATACGTCTGATACACCGATTTACCAACAATATCACGGTACTCTATGACGGCGATAAGGCCGGTATCAAAGCCTCACTGCGAGGCATAGACATGCTGCTTGCCGAGGGTATGAACGTAAAGGTTCTTCTGCTGCCAGACGGCGAGGATCCCGACAGTTTTGCACAGGGTCGCGGCGCCACCGCTTTCCAGCAGTATATCGATACGCATCAGGTGGATTTCATCAAGTTCAAGGTCAACCTGCTGATGGAGGACGCACAGGATGACCCATACAGCCGCAGCGAACTCATCAAGAGCATCACTCAAAGCATATCGGTCATACAGGATCCCATTGTAAGGTCCGTATACATTACCGAATGCAGCCAGATAATGAAGATTGACGAGCGTCTGCTCATCAACGACGTAAACCGTCGCCAAAGAGAGCAGGCACAGACCGTTGCGCAGACCCCTCGCCAGGCCCAATCAGCCGATGAAAACGGGCAAAATCCCGAGCCGTCGATGGTGGAATCTGACAATCCGGAGGCTCCCTCTGAGCCCGCTCCCGAGCCTCAGATATCGGCCGAGGACAAACTTCGTCAGGAGATACGTGCGCTCAAGCGTGACGGCTTTGGTCCCATGATGGATAAGGAGCGGTTGCTGTCACAACTCATAGTAAGATACGGAGGCAAGGTAATGTGCAAGTACCAGGATGAAGAGGGCCAGGATCAGGATATGACGGTCGGACAGTTCATAGTTGGCTCGCTTCAGAATGACGGGCTTGAGTTCCGTCATCCGGTCTACAAGCGTTTTGTGGAGATTATGGCCGAGCATCTGGAGGAAAAGGACTTCAACACCGAGAAGTTCTTCATGTCGCACCCCGAGACATTTGTCAGTCTCACCGCCGCCAGCCTGATGGAGGAGCGCTACCAGTTGAGCAAACTCTTCAAGGACAACATGCCCACCGATGATGAGGCACACCTGCTCAAACTGACCCGCCACATCATGGCCGATTACCAGATGGAGGTGGTCCGTCTGGAAATCAAGAAAACAGAAAAAGAGATCCAGGAGGCCTCATCGGACACTCTCGCATCTCTTCAAACCCGCTACCAGCAACTCCTGGCCGCCCGTGCCGAACTCTCCCGCACCCTTGGCGAGCGCGTCATCACCCTGTGATACAAAAGGGGTCTGTCCCCAATTGTATCATTTTCTTGAAATCAGGTTCATGAACTCCTCGCGAGTCTTGGCCTGATTGAAAGCGCCGGTAAAATCTGATGTGGTTGTAACGGAATTTTGTTTCTCCACACCGCGCATCTGCATGCACATGTGGCTGGCCTCTATCACTACCATCACACCAAGTGGCTGGAGGGTCTGCTGAATGCAGTCCTTTATCTGCGATGTCATGCGTTCCTGCACCTGCAGGCGGCGTGCAAAGACATCGACTACACGGGCAATCTTGCTAAGTCCTGTAATATAACCATTGGGGATATATGCCACGTGAGCCTTGCCGTAGAACGGCAGCATATGGTGCTCACAGAGAGAATAGAAGTCAATATCCTTTACTATGACCATCTGCCTGTAATCCTCCTTGAACATTGCCGATTTAAGGATTGCGGCAGGGTCCATCTCATATCCGCTGGTAAAGTCCAGGAGCGTCTTGGCAACACGCAAAGGAGTGCGTACCAGACCCTCACGGCCGGCATCGGGCTCAATCAGTTTGAGTATCTCCTCATAGTGATGTTTGAGTGCCAGAAACTTTTCTGAACTTTCATCGGAATATGGTATCAGTGAACTCATAGCGGAACTGTAATATCCTGATTACGTAAAATGATCATTCCCTTGTAGGGAGTTTCTTTCTTAAGTTTGCGCAAAACATCATAAGCCTCCTCATAGTAGAGGAAATCGCCTACGGTGCATAACCAGCGCGGGTTCTTGAACTCGGTGTGCACCGGCAGGTCGGGGTACTTGGAGCGGATATAACGGCCCGCCTCATTGGCCCTTTCCTTGGATGAACGGGTATTGTTTCCTGCAAAGACCTGGATGCGGTATCCCTTGGCTTTGATCTTTGTACCAGACTCTGCCTCCGATACCGTACCGATAAGGCTGTCCAGACGGGCATCGGACTCTATGCGTATAGTGCCTCTGCCCGGGACATCCCTCTCCAGCACCTGGACCAGCGTCGTCTGCTGAGCGCTGGCCAGTGCCGTAAAGAGAAGCAGGAATACTATTAATCCTGTCTTTTTCATTTCAAATTATTTTTTCCAGGCGTCGATGATGCCCTTGAAGTCAGCAACTTTGAGCGAAGCGCCGCCAATCAGACCACCGTCGATGTCGGGTTTTGCAAAAAGCTCACCGGCGTTTGAAGGCTTGCATGAGCCACCGTAGAGGATAGAAGTATCCTCAGCAATCTGCTTTCCGTACTTGTCGGCAATGACTGAACGGATGTAAGCGTGAATCTCCTCAGCCTGATCGGCAGTAGCGGTCTTACCGGTACCGATAGCCCAGATAGGCTCGTAGGCAATGGTGATGTTCTTGAACTCATCGGCAGAGAGGTTGAATACTGAACCCTCCAGCTCAGCCTTTACAATCTGGTTCTGGATACCCTTCTCACGCTCATCGAGTGACTCGCCGATGCAGAAGATAACCTTAAGACCGTTGGCAAGAGCCAGCAGAACCTTCTCCTTGAGGATCTCATAAGTCTCGTGATAGTACTCACGACGCTCTGAGTGACCCAGGATTACATACTCTGCACCTGTAGACTTAACCATAGCGGCCGATACCTCACCGGTATAAGCACCTGACTCCTTGTCAGCGCAGTTCTCGGCGCTCAGACCGATAACCTTGTGGTCAATGATATCAGAGATCTTGGCAAGATGTATGAACGGTGTGCCGATGATAACATCGCAATTGGGTTTGTCGGCAGCCAACACCTGATTCAGCTCCTCTGCGAGAGCAATACCTTCCTGGAGAGTCTTGTTCATCTTCCAGTTTCCGGCAACAATTTTCTTTCTCATTTCAATAAGTATTAAAGTGTTATTGTATCAATTCTTTAAGTCTGTCAATCGCTATCAGCAGGAGCAGCGGCAGAGCAAACAGCAGTGCAACCGCCCACGGGGTCTTAACAGGATCGTGCTCCGGCATCTCACCTACGCTGATTGTCTCCAGCGGTCCGCTCAGTTCCTCATCGGACGGGATGTTGGCGTGACTCCATTTGTTCACTATCACGCCGTCCCTAATGAGCACCAGGCCCGGATTGGAGCGTACAATGGTCTGCAGGGGTATCTCATCCGCAAACAGGAACTTAAGGTCCGCTCCGGCATTCTCGGTCCACTGTCTTATGGCCTCGGTTCCTGATGAGGTAAGCCCTATTATATTATATCCCCAATTGGTGCAATAGTCAAATATGTCATCAATAAGATCCAGGTAACTCTCACTGGCATCCTCCAGATGTGAAGATATCACCAGAAACGTGTAACCGGAATCGGCCAGGATATCCATTGTCACGTCATCCATGTCATCGTTCATGATGCTGAAATCCGTGAATGTCATGTCATGCTCCTGATAAGCGGTCCTAAGATCGGTTCCTATCTTGTAAGGCCTGAAATCCAGCACCGGAAGGTTAATGATGTTACTCACCATGAACCTGACCGATATGGCCACGATGACCACGGTCACCATCCAGTGGCGTTTCTCCGCCATGAACGGCACTATCAGTTTACGCCTTATCACAATGAACACTGCCAAAGCCAGCAGGAACACGTTCTTGAAGAATGTCTGCCAGTTGGTAAGAACCACGGCATCGCCAAAACATCCGCAGTCCTGGACGGGATTCTTTATAGCCAGATAGAGGGTGAACGGCGTAAAGACAGCCATCATAAGCAGAGCCAGGGCCGATGCACCCTTGCTGAATGCGCCTACCGTAAGATATGAGCCTACCAGTATCTCAAAACCGGCCAGCATGCAGGCAAAAATAAGCACCGTAGAGCCCAGGATCTGGTCGCCCATACCGAAAGCATAAAGGTAATCCATCATCTTGATCTGGGTACCCATGGGGTCAACGGCCTTTACTATACCCGAGAACATGAATGTAAGACCCAGAAGGACCCGGCAGAAATTGACCAGCACCTTCTGTGGCATAACGCTATGTTCCTTTGCTTCCGTCATCAGGCTCTTATCATGCATTCTGCTGCTCCTGGATCTTTATCAGGCCGAATACAGCATAGTTTATCATATCCATGTAATTGGCGTCGATGCCCTCGGACACCACCGTCTTACCCTCATGACTCTCTATCTCCTTTGTGCGGTTAATCTTGGTCAGGATAAGGTCCGTATAAGAAGTGGTGCGCATTCCGCGCCAGGCCTCGTCATAATCGTGGTTCTTCTTTTTCATCAGGTCCAGGGCTGCCTGTGAGTACTTGTCATACTCCCTGATTGCCCAATCGGCATCCTTATCTACGGTATCGGAAAAACCGTACTCCAACTGAATAAGGGCAATGACTCCGTAATTTACTATGCCGATAAGCTCGGACTTGATGCCCTCGTCAATGAGTGATACGCCCTTGGTCTCAATGCTGCGTATGCGCTTGGCCTTGATGAAAATCTGGTCGGTCAATGACTCGGGACGCATGATACGCCACGAGGCACCGTAGTCCTGCAGTTTCTTTACATACAGGGCGCGGCACATTGCTATTACCTCCTCAAACTCCCTGTTAGTATCGGGAGTATTCTTTTTTTCACTCATATCAGTTGTTCATTGTACCCTCAGCGTCTGTCCCGGCTTGATGACGGTCTTGGTGGTTATACCGTTCAACTTGCAGATACTGGACACAGAGGTCTCGTTCTTTAATGCTATTCCGCTCAGAGTATCCCCGCTTTTGACCCTGTAATAGACCGCACGGGTATTCTTCTGGTAGACATAATAATCTGTCACAGCCCGCTGGTGCGGGAAATCAAACATAAGGGCGGGATTGATGGCATTGCCCAGAATCCGCGTCTCAAAATGCAGGTGGGGGCCTGTAGAGCGCCCGGTATTGCCGCCCAGCGCTATGGGATCACCTGCATGAACTATATCGTTCTCATTCACCAACTTCTTGGAAAGGTGTCCGTAAAGGGTCTCCAGTCCGTTGGGATGACGTATAACCAGATAATGTCCGTAACCGCGGCGCTCGTAGCACGATATACGCACCTTGCCGTCAAATGCGGCACGAATGGTATCGCCGGTCTTTATCCGTATGTCCAGCCCGAAATGCTGGCGGCCGCGACGGGGACGGTATCCGAACTTATCTGTTATGTATGTGCTGTCGGTAGGCATGCAGTATCCTTTCATGGATATGATGACCGAGTCCGGCAGTTTTACATTGTCATAATTGTTTACGTAACTGTTGCTCCACTCCGGATAGAGAAATGACGCGGGGTTCTCCAGGTCAATCGCCGTTCCGGCATTAAGATGTGCAGGCTGGGTTACGCTCATCATGGGCTGTACAGGCACTACGCGGGCTGGCATTGCATCCTGAGCGGTGGACTTTATCACTCCCGATACTAAAACCGTAAATAAAACCATGAACCTGCAAACAGCCCTCATGTACATCTTTTTATTTTCAGACTGCGAAGGTAGCCAATTTCTATGAAATTGAGGACCAGTCATACTCACTTTTCTTGAGACGGCGGAGCATTCTGCCCAGCAACTGGTTCTGGGGATGTGCCAGTTCGGCATCCTGTGCAATGATATCCTTGGCTATCTCACGGACATGCTCAATCAAGGCACCGTCACGCGCCAGGTTGGCCAGCTTGAGGTCAAACGCCATACCGCTCTGCTGGGTTCCCTCCAGGTCGCCGGGTCCGCGCAGTTTAAGGTCGGCCTCGGCAATCTCAAAGCCGTCGCAGGTTGCGGTCATTATCTCAATGCGCTTGCGGGTATCTTCCGATAACTGATACGGAGTTACCAGCAGGCAGTAGGACTGGTCGGCACCGCGGCCCACACGACCGCGTAACTGGTGCAGCTGCGACAGGCCGAACCGGTTGGCGTTCTCAATCACCATGATGCTGGCGTTAGGAACATCCACACCCACCTCAATCACCGTTGTGGCCACCATTATCTGGGTCTCGTTACGCTTGAATCGCTGCATCTCGGCATCCTTCTCGGCCGGTTTCATGCGGCCATGCACCTTACTCACTCCGTATCCCTGGAACCTTTCGCAGATGGTAAGGTAACCCTCCTCCAGGTTTTTCAGATCAATCTTCTCACTCTCCTCAATGAGCGGATAGACTATGTATGCCTGTCGGCCCTTCTTGAGTTCTCGGTCCAGGAATGCATAGACCGATTTGTGGTTGCCGTCATAGTAGTGGTCGGTCTGTATGGGCTTGCGTCCGGGCGGCAATTCATCAATTACCGATACATCCAGATCACCGTACAGGGTCATGGCCAATGTGCGCGGAATGGGGGTTGCAGTCATTACCAGAACATGGGGCGGCATAGTGCTCTTGGTCCACAGACGGGCTCGCTGAGCTACGCCAAAGCGGTGCTGCTCATCAATAACCACAAATCCCAGACGGATAAATTCCACCGGGTCCTCCAGCACGGCATGGGTGCTTACCAGAATATTTACGCTGCCGTCCTTGAGTCCCTTAAGGATCTCCTCTCGGCGCTTGCCTTTGATGCTGCCGGTAAGGAGTTCGGCACGCAGGCCCAATCCGTCGATGAATCGGCTGATATTTGCAAAATGCTGCTCGGAAAGTATCTCGGTTGGAGCCATGATGCAGGCCTGGTAGCCGTTGTCGATGGCTATGAGCATGGTCATAAGCGCCACCATAGTCTTGCCGCTACCCACATCTCCCTGAAGCAGACGGTTCATCTGGCGGCCGCTGCCCATATCGTTACGGATCTCACGTATCACCCGTTTCTGTGCTCCGGTAAGGCTGAAGGGTAACTTCTCGTTGTAGAAACGGTTAAAATGTTCACCCACCCTGGCAAATACATAGCCTTTGAACCTGTGCTGCCTATCACTTGCAAAACGGGCCAGATTCAATTGTATATAGAATAGCTCCTCAAACTTTACCCTGAGTTGTGCCAGGCGTAGTTCAAGAGGGGTACGCGGGTTATGCAGCACCTTAAGGGCATCGGTCAGGGGCATAAGATGCTCCTTTTCACGCAGCCAGTCGGGCAGAGTCTCAGGCAGGGGCTCCACTATGAGAGCCATCAGGTTGTTTACCAGTTTGCGGACGGCGGTCGAGTTCAGGCCCGCCTTCTTCATCTTATCAGTAGTGTTGTAGTAGGGCTGCATGCCCATCTCCTGCAGGTTGATGTTGGCCTCCAGGTCTATCTCGGGATGCGCCACATTCACGCGGCCGCCAAATATGGTTGGCTTACCGAACACCACGTATTCCACGCCGGGCCGATATCGGTCCAGTGTATATTTAATTCCGCTGAACCACACCAGGTCGGCCACCCCGCTGCCATCGCTGAAATGGGCTACCAGACGCTGCTTGCGTCCCTCGCCTATCTGCTCAAAGCTGAGTATCTTACCCTTTAATTGGATATAGGGCATGGTGCCGTCAACCTCCCTGACCTGGAAGATGCGGCTGCGGTCAATGTATTTGTAAGGAAAATAGTAAAGCAGATCCTGCAGCGTGCTTATCTGGAGCTCGCTTTTTAAAAGAGCGGCTCTTGCCGGACCTACGCCGGGCAGATACTTGACGTCACGCTGATCAAGGTCAAGCATCAGGCACGGCCGAACATCATCTTTTCACAAACCGAGGCCGTAACCTCGTCACCGCGAAGCAGGCTGATGATAGCCTTTGCAAACTCTACAGCAGCGGCGGGACCGCATGCGGTAATCAGGTTTCCGTCCTTCTGAACGAACGTTTCCTTGCAGTCGGCACCCTTGAGCATACCCTCGCAACCGGGATAGCAGGTGGCAGTGCGTCCCTGCAGCAATCCGTGCTTGCCCAGCACCGTGGGAGCGGCGCAGATGGCACCAACCGGCAGGTTCTTGGCCATAGCCTCACGCAGCAGAGCCTCCAGACCCTTGTGCTTGCCCAGATTGGTTGCACCGGGCTGTCCGCCGGGCAGTATCAGCATCTCGGCATCGCTGAAATCAGTGTTCTCAAACAGGTCATCGGCCTGAACGGGAATACCCTGGCTGCTCTTTACCAGGAACTCATCGGATATGGATATGGTGTTGACCTCAATAGCGGCGCGGATAAGCATATCCAGCGGGGTGATGGTCTCTATGGCTTCAAAGCCTTCGGCAAGAAAAATATATACCATAAGTTATTTCAGTTTGAAGTAGTAGGTTATGGTTCCGCTTTGGTTGTTGTCACCTCCTATAGCGTTGAACTTGGTGCGGCGGGCGGCCTCTACAGCGGCATTACGAAGTTGCAGGTTGGTGGTGTTGGTACGGTTGTTGATTCGGGTATCAATCACGTTTCCTTCAGGGTCAACCGTAATCGTTACAACCACACGGCCCTCTTCCTGAATTCCATTGTACGCGGGACGCGGGAGTTCACCCAGCATATCACGACCTCCCAGATCCCAGGTTCCATAACCGGCTGAGCCTGATGGTTTGCCTTGAGTGGAATTGCCTTCGGTTGATCCGGGAGTGCCCTGGACGTCGCTGTTGTTCTCGGTGGGGGCGCTGGCCTGCATGGAACTGCTGCGGCCAAAGGCGTTGGCCAACAGGTTGTTTGCCTGCTCGGCAGCCTGACGCTCCTGCTCGGCGCGAATCTCCTCGGGGGTGGGCTGACGGGGGGTCTCCACGGGCTTGACGGGTTTCTCCTTCTCGCCGCTCTCAATTGCTACCGTCTCCTCCAGATTCTGGGTGATGGCGGGCTCTGCCTGAGGTGCCACAGGAACCGGAACTGCTGCGGGTGCGGGAGCCGGCATGGAGTTGACCTCGGTAAACTCATAGTCGGTATCCAGATTGCCCATATTGCCCAGCATCACGGGCACGCCACTCTCTGCCTGTGCCACAGGTTTGTTCAGGTGCAGCAGCAGTAGCAGAACAATAGCCAAACCGTGAAGCAGTATGGTCCAAAGAACTGAGAATATGTCAAATTTATCCCTTTTCATCGGTCCTTATTTGCGGTCGGGACGGCGTGTGGCAAGCACAACCTTGAACTGGTTCTCATTAGCTATGTTCAGGACCTTGACAATCTCCTTGTAGGGGACGGACTCATCGGCATAAAGGGCCACATACATCTCGGGCTCCTTCTGTGAGCAGTCAATCAGGAAATCGGTCAACTCCTCAAACACAATGGGCATCTCGTCATCATTGCCAAAAGCCGTATAGTAGTTCAGGTCGCGGTCTATGATGACGCGGGTCAACGGCTTGGCCGATGTCTGCTGCGAACTCTGCGGCAGCAGCACCTTGATGGCGTTTGGGCTGACCATCGTGGATGTTATCATAAAGAATATCAGCAGCAGGAATATGATGTCGGTCATGGACGACATGCTGAACTGCGGCGATACCTTATTGCGTCTCTTTAGCATATCACTTCTCCAGATTAACTGTGAAATCCTGAATGAATGACTCCATCTCGTTGGCAATGCTGTCCACGCGAGCCACCAGATAGTTGTATGCAAACAGTGCTATGATACCTACAATCAGACCGCCTACGGTGGTGATCATAGCCTCATAGATACCGCTTGACAGCAGCGATACGTCAATGTTGTTACCGGCATTGGCCATCTCCCAGAAGGCGCGGACCATACCTATAACCGTTCCAAGGAAACCTATCATAGGAGCAGCGCTGGCGATGGTCGAGAGACCCTTCAGGCCCTTCTCCAACTTGGCAATCTCAACATTTGCAGCGTTCTCCATTCCCAACTGGATATCCTTTGTATCATGCTCTGAAAGGCCGATGCCCTTCTCAACGATACGGCTCAGCGGAGACGCGGTTGCCTGGCAGAAAATCTGGGCCGACTTGACCTCGCCGCTCTTCATGTAGTCGTTGATGCGGTCCATAAAGTGAGGATCCTTGATGGCAGCCTTACGGTAAATGGCTATGCGGTTAAAGAAGATGTAGAAGCAGACAATTGACAGCAACAGCAGGACCAGCATGATCCAGCCTCCCTTGAGTGCCATGTCAAAAAGATTAATCTTGTCGGTAGCCTCATCGGCCAACTGTACGGCAACCTGGCTCTGAGCCAAGGTATCGCCCAATGTCTGTGCAAGTGTAGATTGTAAGAACATATTATTTAATGCATTTTTTATACTCACTGATTGTCTTTTCAAGTCCCAGATAGAGCGCGTCGCAAACCAACGCATGACCTATGGACACCTCGTCAATCCAAGGAATCTGCTCCTTTAAGTACTTAAGGTTCACAAGGCTCAGGTCATGGCCTGCATTGAGTCCCATTCCGCACTCGCAAGCCTTCTTAGCGGCCACCACGAACGGCTTTACGGCAAACTCGGGGCCCATCTTTATGTAGTCCGATGCATACGGCTCGGTGTAAAGCTCCACCCTGTCGGCCCCGGCCTTGGCGGCAAGTTCCACCATACGGGGATCGGCATCGACGAATACCGATGCGCGGATGCTGTTACGCTTAAGTTCGCTTATTATGTCCACCAGAAAATCCTGATAGTTCAGGGTGTTCCAACCGTGATTTGAGGTTATCTGCTCGGGGCTGTCGGGCACCAGAGTAACCTGAGCGGGCTTTATCTTTGTGACCAGCTCCATAAACTCGGGGGCGGGATATCCCTCTATATTGAATTCCGTGGTAAGTACTTTTTTAAGGTCATATACGTCCTGACGGCGTATGTGTCTTTCGTCCGGTCTGGGATGCACCGTGATTCCGTCGGCCCCGAACCTTTCGCAGTCAAGAGCGGTCTTGACGACGTCCGGATTGTTGCCTCCGCGGGCATTACGCAGTGTGGCTATCTTGTTGATATTTACACTTAATCTTGTCATAAGTCCCCTCACTTGAATAAAAAAACTATCTTTGCAAAGGTAACGAATAATTCGATATAACGTATGCGTTTCGCCATATTCGGAAATACGTCACGCGACAAGATCTGCGGCCATGAACAGCAGTTCTTTAACCTGCTCCGTTCACTGGGTGACGGCATTGCCGTAGACCACCCCTACTACGAGTTCCTGACCCGCCAGATGGGCCTGGATATTCCCTATGACACCCTCTTTGACGGCACCGACTTTACGGCCGATGCAGTCATCAGCGTAGGCGGCGACGGCACATTCCTGCGCACCGCGACCCGGGTTGGCAGCAAAGGCATCCCCATGGTTGGTATCAACACCGGTCGCTTGGGTTTTCTGGCCGATATCACCACCGACCGCATTACCGATGCCATTACCCGCATACACAACGGTGATTATACACTTGAGGAGCGCAACCTGCTGCAGGTAAGCATGGAAGGCCTGCCCCAAGGTCACACCCCCTATGCCCTCAACGACATAGCTATCCTTAAGCACGATATCTCATCGATGATCCAGATTGAGACCAGCGTGGGAGGCACCCATATGATTACCTACCAGGCCGACGGTCTGGTGGTAGCCACCCCCACCGGCTCCACCGCCTACTCCCTGAGTGTAGGAGGCCCCATCATAGCCCCGGGCACCAACGTGATCTGCCTCACCCCGGTTGCCCCGCACAGTCTGACCATGCGCCCGCTGGTACTCCCCGCCGATGAAACCATCCGCCTGGACGTAGAGAGCCGCAGCCACAGCTTCCTCGTATCCATAGACGGCAAAAGCTTCAGCTGTCCCGAGCACACAGCCATCGAAATCAGCCGCGCCCCCTTCAAAATCAGCGTCATGAAACCAGCCAAAGGCGATTTCTTCGCCACCCTCCGCGAAAAGATGCTTTGGGGCACAGATTCAAGAAAATAAAATCTGCAATTATTTAAGGGGAACAAGTAGTATATACCCTCTGGGAGAATGCCCTCCCACTGGTCACGCGTGGGTGCGAGACTCCCAGAGGGTATATACTACTTGTTCCGCTCGCTGGGGGACATTCCAATAAATGCAGAGAACTTACCCGGTGAGCGGAACAGAAGGGGATATAGTCTCGGAAACCATGGCCGCCCGTGGGCTTGTGAACGGGAGGGGCCCGTCACTAAGAAGATGCTCTGGAAGATGGGAGCAAAGCTCACGTCTTTCAGAGCGTCTTATTAGGGATGGGAGGGATAGCGCCATAGGCGCGTAGTTTCAGAGATTATATCCCCTTCTGTTCCCCCTCAAAACTTGATAACCTTGGAGTAGGATTCCAGGAAGCGGTTGGCATCCTGTTTGGTGATGCACAGAGGCGGGAGGAGGCGGATTACGTTGGTGCCACTTACTCCGGTAAATATGTGCTCTTCAAAGAGCAGACGCTGACGGATCTCCTTGATGGGTTGGTCAAACTCCATTCCTATCATGAGGCCGCGACCGCGAACCTCTTTGGGTCCGGGTATTTGTTTGAGCTGATCCAGCAGGTAGGAGCCTACGTTGGCGGCGTTCTCTACCAGATGCTCACTCTCCATTACGTCCAGCACGGCGTTTGCGGCGGCGCAAGCCAGATGGTTTCCGCCGAATGTGGTACCCAGTTGGCCGATGACCGGCTGGAACATGGGGCTGATGAGCAGACCTCCGCAGGGCAGACCGTTGGCGATGCCCTTGGCTACGCTGATAAGGTCAGGACGGATTCCGTTGTACTGGTGGGCAAAGAACCTGCCGCTGCGTCCGTAACCGCTCTGTATCTCATCCAGAATCAGGACAGTGCCATTGGCGGTGCAGGCCTCGCGGATTCCGTGCATGTATTCATCGGTCGGTACCTGGATACCTCCAACTCCCTGGATGCCTTCTATTATCAGGGCAGCCACATCACCCTTGGCCAACTCGGCCTTTGCTGCATCCAGGTCTCCCCACGGCAGATAAGTCACATGACCGCACGCGTTGATAGGAGCTATAATCTTGGGATTATCGGTCACCTCGACAGCAAGTGATGTGCGGCCGTGAAAAGCCTTCTTGAGTGAGAGCACGCGGCTTCGGCCGGTATGGAACGATGCCAGCTTGAGAGCATTCTCATTGGCCTCGGCACCGCTGTTGATCATGAAGAAACTGTAATCCTCATAACCGCAGACGCGGCCCAGATGCTCGGCAAACTGCTCCTGCAGACGGTTTATCACGGAATTTGAGTAGAAGCCCAGAGTAGCCACCTGACGGCTCACGGCCTCCACGTAATGCGGGTGTGCGTGGCCGATGCTGATTACTGCGTGACCGCCATAAAGGTCCAGGTACTCCTGACCGTTCTCATCCCACACTTTCTGACCCTGTCCCTTTACGATATTGACTGGGAACAGGCTATATACAGGAAATAATTTCATAGTTTAGAAACCGGAGGACTTCAGAATCAAACCGGTCGTTTCTTTCAAGTTGAATAATAAATTCATGTTATGTACAGCAGTGCCGCTGGCGCCCTTCAGGAGGTTGTCTATGCAGGAAACCACAAGCAGTTTGTCATCGTGCTTCTCCAGATGGATAAGGCACTTGTTGGTGTTCACTACCTGCTTCAGGTCTATCTGCTCCTCAACCACATGCACGAAAGAGTCGGCCTCATAATACTCACGGTATATCTTGTAGAGCTCATCAATATCTACGGCGTTCTTGACAACCACGGTAGCGAATATGCCACGGGTAAAGTCACCGCGATAAGGGATGAAGTTGATATCGGAGTCAAAGCTGCTCTGCAGGTGCTTGATGGACTGAATTATCTCAGGCAGATGCTGATGGGTGAACGGCTTGTAGATGCTGATGTTGTTATTACGCCAGCTGAAGTGGGTGGTTGCACCCGGTTTTACGCCTGCGCCTGTGCTGCCGGTGATGGCATTCACGTAGATGTCATCGTTGAGCATCAGGTTGCGGGCCAGGGGCAGCAAAGCAAGCTGTATGGCTGTGGCAAAGCAACCGGGGTTGGCAACATACTGGCTCTTGCAGATTGCGCGACGGTTCAACTCGGGCAGTCCGTAGATGAACGGATTGTCTTCGGCCTCCAAGCGGTAATCCATGGAGAGGTCTATCACCTTGAGCCCAGGGGGCAGGGTGTTGGCCTCCATGAACTTGCGGGTATCGCCGTGAGCGGTGCAGAAAAACAGCACATCGATGGTGTCCAAAGGCAACTGATCGGTGAAAACCATATCGGTCTCACCCATCAAGCCCTCATGCACGGCGCTCAGCTTGTTGCCGGCGTTGCTGGTACTGTTTACAAAAACAATCTCGGCATCGGGATGCCCCAGCAGGATACGAATAAGCTCACCGGCGGTATAACCGGCTCCTCCTATGATTCCTACCTTAATCATTTCTTCTCAGGCATTACCAGAGCGCAGATAAGGTAAGCCAGCAGGCCACCTCCGGCGCAAAGAAGTAATACGAGGAATATGATGCGAATTATTGTTACATCAACATCAAAATACTCTGCAAAACCGGCGCAAACACCAAAAATCTTCTTATTGGCACTTGATCTCTGAAGTTTCTTTCCTTCTGACATAATCTCTTAATTTTAAAAGTTAGTAAACAAGGGTAAATATACTCATTTTTATCTTTCTTCATCCGGATGAACGCTGTAATATGCGCGCAACGGAGTAGAAGTTATCTTGATGAATCCCTTGGCGTCATCGGCAGTCCATGCCTTGGCACCCTCACCGTACTCACCCAGCTTGTTGTGTACCAGGTCATCGGGAGTGTCGCAACCAACGGTCTGGAAACTGTAGGGACGCAGTTCCAAAGTTACGGTTCCGTTCACGTTACGCTGTGAACTGGCCAGCATTGCCTCGATATCGGGCATTACAGGCTCCAGGTACTGTGACTCATGCAGGAACATGCCGTACCAGTTGGCAACCTGATCCTTCCAGTACTGCTGCCACTTGGATAGTGTATACTTTTCAAGGAAACGGTGTGCGCCGATGATAAGCATCGGAGCGGCAGCCTCAAAGCCCACGCGGCCCTTGATACCGATGATGGTGTCACCAACGTGACAGTCACGGCCGATGGCATATGCGGCACCTATCTTCTCAACCTCCTGAATGGCCTTGATGCGGTCATCGAACTTCTTGCCGTTAACGGCAACCAGCTCACCCTTCTCAAAGCCCAGGCTCAGAATCTCTGAACCCTCTTTGGTGGGGTGCTTCAGGTAAGCGCTCTCGGGCAGACCCTGCTTGCTGTCCAGAATCTCACCGCCGCAGATTGATGTGCCCCAGATTCCCACGTTGTATGAGTACTTGAGCTTGGTGAAATCAGCGCTGAAACCGTTGGCGTTCAAGTAATCTATCTCCTCCTTACGGCTCAGGTTGCGGTCACGGGTAAGAGTGATGATCTCTACGCCGGGAGCCTTTACCAGGAAAGTCATATCGAAACGTATCTGGTCGTTGCCGGCACCGGTTGATCCGTGTGCTATTGCATCGGCACCTATCTCGTTGGCATACTTGGCAATTGCCAGTGCCTGGAAGATTCTCTCTGATGAGACGGATATGGGATAGCAATTGTTACGCAGAACATTGCCGTAAACCATATACTTGAGTGATTTTTCATAATACTCCTGAGTCACGTCAAGTGTTACGTACTTGACAGCACCCAGTTTATAGGCATTCTCCTCATTCTTTTTGAGCTGCTCGGGGCTGAAGCCGCCGGTGTTGGCGCATGCGGCATAGACCTCATAACCCATTTCCTTGGTCAGATACATAACGTTGTAGCTTGTATCCAGACCACCCGAAAAAGCAACTACTACTTTCTTCTTAGCCATATTCTTATTTATTGTTTTCTATTTCCTTTATTCTTTTAAGTACATCGTCCGATATCTTGGCGGGCAGATACTCCTCAGGGTCATACAGCATACCGGTGCAGATGCAGTAACGGCGACCCGTACGGTGCAGTATGTCCACATTCACGCAACCCTCACAACCCTTCCAGAAAGCTTCATCCTGGGTAAGGTCGGCAAACGTGACAGGCTTGTAACCCAACTGGGTGTTCATGGCCATCACAGCGGCACCGCTTGTAAGCGAGAATATTTTGGCGTGCGGCCAGCGGATTCGGGCCAGTGTGAATGTCATGTCCTTGATACGTTTGGCAAGTCCGCGTCCACGGTAATCGGGGTGAACAATCAGGCCCGATGTGGTCACGTATTTCTTGTCCTGCCAGGTCTCGATGTAACTGAAACCGGCAAATTTGTCACCATCGAGCGCGATGACCGCCTTGGCCTCACGCATCTTGTTGAGTAAATATTCGTGGGTACGCTTAGCGATACCGGTTCCACGCACTTTAGCAGCTTCAGATATGGTTTCCAGGATGGTGTCCACGTATTTCTCGTGTGACTCATCGGCCACCACTACCTCAATTTGGTCTTTCATTTCTTTGAAAGTCGGTATTTTATGTTCTTTATAATGATATTATGATCGGTTCGAGCAAACGCTTTATCTCCATGCGGTTTGCACCCTCAGCCAGTACTATGAGCAGAGTGTCATCACCTGCAATTGTACCAAGTACGCCGGGAAGAGTATGATTGTCAACATCATAAGCCAGACTGCTTGCATATCCGGGTTTGGTCTTGATGACAGCCATGTTTCCCGAGAAATTAAGTGATACGAATCCGTAACGGGGCTGGTTCATGACAGTATCGTCCGATGCGCTGCCGGTGCTCTTCTTCTGCAGGATTGCATGATTGGGCAGTACATAGAGATAATCACCGTAGGTATTGGCAACCTTTGAGATTTTCATCTTCTTGAGGTCACGCGACAGAGTGGCCTGGGTCACCGAGTAACCCTTGGAGTTCAGAACCTGAAGCAGCTGGTCCTGATTCTTGATGTCCTGCTCCGAAATGATGAGCCGGATTGCTTCCAAACGATTGTTCTTATTCTTCATATTGCATAAATATTCTCGTTTCGGCTGCAAAATTAGGAATAAATATTATTCAATATACATTCGTTCGAGAAATAATTATGCAAAAATCATTTAAAAAAATAAGGGAGCGACCGTCTGGGCCGCCTCCCTATACTGTATAATGTATATACCTTTATTAATCAAGTTCCTGATCGGCCTCGTAGCCACCAAGCAGACGTATCTGGTTCTTGAGCATTGCAAACTGCTGGAACAGGTCGTGTACGGGGCGCTCATCGTCATAAGTCATAGGCTTCTTGACGTAGAATGAAAGCCACTCCTGAACACCGCTCATGCCTGCCCTGAGTGCCAGGTCCGTGAATATGAGCAGATCCAGGCAGATAGGTGCTGCCAGGATTGAGTCGCGGCACAGGAAATTGACCTTTATCTGCATGGGATAGTTCATCCAGCCGAATATGTCAATATTATCCCAGCTCTCCTTGTTGTCCTTGCGGGGCGGATAGTAGTTGATCCTTACCTTATGATATATATCGGTATAGAGCTCGGGGTATTCATCCTGCTCCAGAATCCACTCTATTGATGACGCCTTGCTTATGCGCTTGGTCTCAAAGTTGTCGGGGTGCTCTATAACCTGACCGTCACGGTTGCCCAGGATATTGGTCGAGAACCAGCCCTCAACACCCAGCAGACGGGTGTGGAATATGGGAGCCATAGCACTCTTCATCATGGTCTGGCCGCTCTTGAAATCCTTGCCTACAATAGGAAGGTTCTGCTTCTTGGAGAGCTCGAACATGGCGGGTATGTCCACGCACACATTGGGAGCACCCATAATGAACGGGCAGCCCTCCATCAGTGCGGCGTATGCATAAATCATGCTGGGCGACAGGTGTTCGCGGTCATCGGCCTTCATTGCGGCCTCAAATCCGGCCAGGCTTCCGTGAACCTGCTCGTTGCGCGGGGTATATTTCTCGGTGCTGGCAATCCAGAAGACGATTACTCGGTCGCAGCCGTTCTCCTTCTTGAAGTTTTGGATATCCTTGCGCAGGTTCTGGGCGTAGTTCCAGCGGGTATCGGTTGGCATTGCCCACAGCGGATCGGGCACGCGGCCGAACTGAGGATCAACCAGGTTCTTGGCGTATTCGGGATCAAAGCATGCCTTCATGGGCTTGATACGCTCCAGCTCGTCACGCACCGGCTCAATATCCTCACGTTTGAGTACCTGGCAGTAGAGGGCGCTCTCATATGCGTTGTCAGTGAATACATCCCAGGCGCCGAACACTATATCTTTCAGGTTGGTCAGGGGAACTATCTCACCTACATGCTTGTACTGTTTCTTATCGCCGCGTCCCACGCGCATCTTTCCTATCTGAGTGAAAGATCCCACGGGATTGGCCAGTCCTTTTCGGGCCATCAGAGTACCGGTAATGAGGGTTGTCGATACCGCACCAAGTCCTACACACAGCACTCCAAGCTTACCCTCTGCCGGTTTTATATCACTTTTCATATATTGCAGATTAGTCTTTCAGTAATAATCAGCGAATATACTCCAAAAAACCGACATTGTCCACTTATTTTCCAAGAATATGCATTTTCTGCACCTCTCCCCCCCCCGACCTTAGGGAGAAAAATGGCTGTACCTGCGTTGTGACTCCCTAAGGTCAGGGGGTAACGCAGGTACGAGCGTATTTCCTACTCACCTTAGGGAGAAAAAATGGCCCGTACGCGGTATGGCTCCCTAAGATCGGGGGGCAACGCTGGTTCTGGCGTATTTCCGGCTCACCTTAGGGAGAGAAATGGCCACACCTGCGTTCTGACTCCCTAAGGTCAGGGGGCTGCGCAGGTACGAGCGTATTTCCTGCTCACCTTAGGGAGAAAAATGGGCCCACCTGCGTTGTGGCTCCCTAAGGTCACGGGGGGGGGGATACTACTGGGATCAGGCTGATTCCTCTTTAAGGTCCTTAAGGAGTAGCATCAGGTCGCTGATATCGGACTCCGTAAGGTCGCTGTCGCGGATAAAGGTGTTCAAGAGGGATTTGGCCGATCCCCCAAAGAGGCTGTCCTTCATGTGCTTTAGTATCCATCGGTTGTACTCCGGCTTTTCCACAAGCGGATAGAATATATGCTTCTTGCCCTCACGCTTGTGGGCCAGGAATCCCTTCTCCTCTAGAATCTTCATGAATGTCTGGATTGTTGTGTATGCAGGCTTGGGCTCAGGCAGGCGCTGCAGGACATCCTCCACGCAGCAGTTGCGCTCCTCCCAGATCACATTCATGACCTCCTGCTCTCTATCTGATAATGCTTTCATAATGAGGTCAACGTACTGAACTTAAATCATAACTCACCTGATAGGTAAGATAAGGAGGATTTACATACTCACGCATTATCTTTTCCACTTCCTTTTTTACGCGCCCGGAGCAGGAATAATCATATTTGAGGTTTGCCTTAAGTCCTTGAACTTTATTAGGTTCGAGTATTGTTGTATTAATGTATCCCCTCAACAAACCGATATTATCGGAAGGGATTGGAGTGTCTGACCGGAGAGTGGTTGTAGATCCCCCCTCTTTGTGCCACTGTCCCGCAAAGCTTATTTCGTTATTCTCATTTATCGTTACAATAAAATAACTGTCATTCTTTAAATCAATCATTGCAACAGGAGCAGGAGGTACTGATTTGATATATGGCTCGCGTGTGAAAATGATATTCTCATCCGTGTAACTCTTCTGTAGTTGCCTTATAACCTCGGCGCAAATATCCAGGTGGTTATCCCTGTTATACATCACAAACACTTTTTCCGGATTCTTTACCTCAACCGTACTTAAGCTTTTGGCATGTTCAAAATCATTGTCAAGACTGGGCAGGTAAGCACGCTGATAGTTATTCTGTCCTGCAATGTTAAACCAGATAGAGCCATCGGCCTCAATCGTAATGAAATGATTCAATTGATTGATTTTTATATCGTCATCCTGATCCTGAACGTAGCCGAATTTCGTAAGGAAAGCCAATGTATCATAAGGTTCAGGCGTTACCATCGGCTCTTCAACAGTCGGAGCCGATGCATCAGAAGAGGTGTCCTGAACGGTATCAGACTTGCAGGCCGATGCCAACAGGATGAGAACTGCCACTGCGGGCAACAAAAGCAATGCTCTAAAGCAAGCAAAGGGAGAAGATTGGTTACGTTTCATCATAGTTATACGTTTTTTGGTTGAACAATCGGCAAAATTGCTGGTCACATACCCTATCCTGCCGCTGAGTGCGGCCTGGACAAGGCAGAGCTGGTACTGGCGCTCGTTGAGTCCGTCGGCCAGCACGGCGGCATCGGCCTCATACTCGTGCACCTCCTGGAGGCTGCGCTTAAGGGCCCACGCGGCGGGATTGAACCACTGCAGCGCGCAAACCATCTGTGCCAGCATCACATCGATCGAGTGACGGTGGTGTATATGCGCCTGCTCATGCTCTATTATCATACGGGAGTTGTCCGATTCATAATCACTGCGGCTTATTATAATGGTGTGGCGCCAGCTGGTGGGCTGGAACTGGCCGTCGCACACCAGCAGCACCGAGCCGTCATTCAGCTTGCGGCCACCAAGACGGCACAGCGTCTCAACGCGGATCACGCCTATCAGAAGCCTGATCATAAAGAAGGCCACACCCATAAGATATAAATAGGTAATGATTGTAATCCAGTGCATCCGCATCAGAACCTCCATCATCTTTACGCCCGTGGTGGCGCTGGTCCTGATATCGGGTTGGGATGCTACCGATGTCAATGCACCTACAGGTTCCTCCATCGGAGCAGGCTCATAGACCATCTCCATAGGCGCATACTCATCGGCATAAAGATATTGGGGAACAGACTTTGATGTGGGGGCATCGGCCACCTTATTGTTCAGCTTTATGCCATCAATCCTGACGACGGGCAGAACTGCAGACAAAACAAGGATTGAGAGCAGTAGAATCCTGTTAAACCGGTGCAATGTAGTGCGGCTCAGGGCCAACCGGTAAACCCCGTAGAGAAGGGCCAGGCAAACGGCGGATAAAACAAGGTAAATCATATCATTGGAGCATTAATTGGTTAATCTCTGGGGCAAAGAAATAATCCAGAATTTCCAAATCCTAACGTTTTAGGAGAAAAAGTCCTAAACTCTTAGGATTTTAACCTTTATTATTAGGACTTGGAACTAATCTTTCAGTTTCTCGACCATTCCAGCCGGTGTAACAACTATAGAATTGATTGGAAAATGTTTGATGTTCCCAGTTACCAGGTATGTTCCCTCCATACTCATGGCAACTTCATAGAACACCACATCGTCCAAATCAGGAAAGTTATCTTTAATTGGAACAGTTGAATCAATGAGAATTCCTTTCTTAACAAACAGTTCTATAGTACTCTCTACATCTTCCTGTCTGAAAGGAAACTTATCTCTAGATAGAACATCTTTATATTCAGAAAGGATATCCTCGTTGTACAATGGTATTATTTTTCCAGAAATAACATTGGTCAGAACTATTGAAGGATTAGATTCACTATCATGGTTTAAAAGAGCAGAAACGATCACGTTAGTATCAATGACTGCCAGTATTTGCTTTTCTTTCATCACGTGTCTCTTTAATAATGGCATTGATTTCTTCTAATGATAAATCCTGCAAACCTGCTGCGGCTGCATCTTCTCTCATGCGTTTAAATGCTTTCATGGCTTTGTCTCTTGTGTCATCCAATGGTTCTACTCTGATCTCAAACGGAATCCTGCGTTCACGGACTACCGTTTTCATAAAGATAGTAAGGGCCGCAGAATTACTGAGCCCAAACTCATTACACAATGAATCAAAACCTTGTTTCAACTCATTGTCCACTCTAAATGAAATAGCTGTTTGTGACATAAATAAATGCAATTATATTGCAAATATATATGTATTTACTTACAATTACAATACTTCTGCTTGTATAATTTGAATCTCAGTATTAATGGAAAATTGATTACTTTTGTAAAGAACTATAAGATTACTTCTATGAAATGGCGTAAGTACGGATGGATGGTGCCGGTAATCATCATCATTGTGAATGTGTGTGCAATATGGATAAGGTGGAGTGCCCTGCCCCATGTGCTTCCGGCCCACTTTGACCCCGCAGGCAATGCAAGTGGCTCCATGGACAGGACAACGCTGATATTCTACCCCATTATCAGCCTCATGCTGTGCCTGGTTACATACGGTATTTACACTCTGGCCAACAACATGTTCAAACTAAAACCCGATGAAAAAGGCCTGCGCCTTTGCGGACTACACGTGTTTGCATCGTGTTTGGCGCTGACCGTACTGAGCTCAACGCTCGTGACACTCACCATGGGCACCAACCCGCTCTTTATGTTTGCCGAGCCGATACTCCTCCTGGCCGGAATAATCACCCTGATAATCTGCCTGATAAAAAAGTAATATGGCACAACTGATTGCATTCATAGTCCTTGAGATTTTTAACCTTGTCATGGGAACAGTTATCCTGTCGGGTAAGATGGATAACTTTATCCGGAACAGTTTTGAATTAACACCCAAAGATGCCGGGAAGTTTGACATCAGACGTCTGAGGATTCTTATGGGTGCAGCCTTTTTAATCCTGATACCTATATTCTGTCTCCTCCTTTTCACTGAAAGCACAAATTGGGCAGGACACGCGTTAACCGCATCCACATTCTTTGTGGTTATCGTATATTACATACTAGTCTTTACGTGGGCTAAAAAATAGCCACGAATCCACCACGAGCCGGGAGCGTTAACTTACCGGCTTTAACGTTTTGGCCGATGTTGAAGCCTTTTCCGGGCTCGTTGCCACGGTCGGTGATTAAAGTCTTGAGCACCACTGAGTTTCCTATTCTGGAATAATCAGGCTCAATAGTAAGTTCCTCATTTGTGCCGTTGATGCCTGCAATGTACCAGGTATCACCGGAACGGCGCGCAATCACGGCACTCTGTCCGGGGTATCCGGCCAGCAGGCGGGTATCGCCCCAGGCCGATGGCAGACCGGACAGCAGTTTTTTAACAGGTTCAGGCAGGTTCAGGTATGCCTCCGGGCGGTCGGCCATATGCTGCAGGCCGGACTCAAAAAGTATTGGCAGTGCCAGCTCATGGCAATCAGTAGTGATATGCGGATTCTGACTGTCTGTAAAGGTGCAAGGCGTATAATCCATTGGACCTATTACATTTCGGGTAAAGGGCAGCGTTGCATTATGTGCAGCGGCGGCATTCGTCATGCGGCGGTTGTTGTTGTACCACTCGGCGCCATAGACTGCCTCCATAGACATCAGGTTGGGCCAGGTTCGGCTCCATCCGCGGGGTATGGTGCATCCATGGAAATCAACCAGCAGATGGTGTCGGGCCGCATCCTCCAGAATATCCAGATAATAGTCCACCATCTCATGGCCGTCGGGCAGGAAAAAGTCCACCTTGATGCCGGTGGCGCCCATCTGCTCAAGGCGGGTCATCTCTTTTTCACGTGCCTCACGGGTGCGCAGACGGTCCTGCGGTCCGGGAGCGCCGTTTCCAATCCACGATGTGCCGGAGTTGTACCACAGGTTCACCTTTACTCCGCGTTCGCGCGCGTAAGCCATCGCATCCTCAATAGTACCACCATTAGCCATCTCATCCCACTCCCAGTCAATCAGGGTGTAGGGCCAGCCCATATCGTGCGCCAGGTCAATGTACTCCTTTACCTTCTGGAAATCCTTGGAACTGTGGTTGTACGCCCAGTAAATCCAAGACGATACGCCGGGTTTTATCCATGATGGATCCTCAATCTTACACTTATCGGAAAAATCCGTAACCATAGTTGATTCGACTATATCGGCCAGTGAACCAACCATAATTATACGCCATGGATGCGGGCTGCCCGAATCCTCGTCAGTATAGGTCAGGGTGTACTCTTGTCCCTTGCAATCCAGATAAGAACAGGAGTTGCCGTGTCCGATACCTGATTCCGTAATAAGTCCGAACACTCCGTTTCCGTACTCTATCAGAGCCGGATAACCGTATTTACCGTTTTTGGCCGATGTACTCATAGGATAGAACCCTTCGTAATCTGTCTTAAGCGGCTGCATCCATCGTTTGGTTCCCTCAGGAATTACATATGTAATACTCTCATCGGATCCGTTGAATGTAAATGCCACACCGTTATCCATTACTGCAAACGTTATAGTGATAGGTATAGGGGTACCGTTCTCTCCCACGTAAATCATTTCATTATAACTATAATAGCATTCAGACCGCTTGCCTGATATCATGCTGTAGGTTACTTCCTTAGGCTCTTTAGTGAAATAGCAGTCTTTGAAGGTGCCGTTCTCTATCCTGACGGTCTGAACCTCTACATCGTCATAAAGCACCACGAAATTGCCGTCAGTCACTTTTACGCTGACCCTTCCGTTTGGAGAACTGATTTGCTGGAAACCGTCACTCTTACTACCCGCGCAACTAACCGATGTCCAGGCAAATATCATTGCGCTAACAAACAAGAAAAGAATCCTTCTCATATCTGATAATTATTAAAATATGCATACGGCAAATGCAAAAAGCAGATTCTTGAAATTACTCATAATCATAAAGGTTCAGTTGTTAGTATGCCACAAAAATAACTAATAATTTGATATAAAAAAAGAGAGGCGCTCATGCGTCTCTCTTTTCTGTGGTGCCACCGGGAATCGAACCAGGGACACAAGGATTTTCAGTCCTTTGCTCTACCAACTGAGCTATGACACCAGAAACATTTGTCTCAAATGCGGGTGCAAAGATACGCACTTTTTTAACTCCGGCAAGTTTTTGAGAGCAAAAAAGTGCATATCACGAAAAAATCCATTACCTTTGCACCGTCAAACGACAAGGATCGGAATGTAGCGCAGTTGGTAGCGCACTACGTTCGGGACGTAGGGGTCGGGCGTTCGAGTCGCCTCATTCCGACGAGAAAGGGAGCCAAATCGGCTCCCTCTTTTTTATTTTGCAGCCATCTGCTTGAAGGCTTCACCAAAGATGTAGTAGCTGGTGTTGCCGGCGATGGTGCCTTCATTCTGGCCCCACAGGAATGGCCAATCATCAAAGTTCTCAAAGTGGTCGGGCTTGCGGAACAGCAGGCCGGGAGCCACGTTTCCGGGAATGAATGACAGATCGGCACGGTTGTTGCCGTAGAACACCTGCTTGGGACGAGCTGCACCTACCGTAGCAACCAGCGAGTAGTTGTGGTACGGGTGGCAACCGAACATGAATGCGGCAGCGTTATAAGCGTACTTCTTGTCAATTATATCCGGAAAGTAGAGGTTGGCGAATGCTGCGGTGGTTCCGTAAGTTACAACGGCGCCGCTGCCTGCCCAGTTACCCTCACCGATAGGCACACCGTACGGATTGTTGTTGGTTACCTGCTCCAGATAATCCTTATACTTCTCGGCATACGGACGCAGACGCTCCTTATAAGCGGCATCCATATAAGGTATGGCATCCATAGCGGTGCGGATACTGCCGTTCACGTTGCGGTCCAATGCGGGCCAAATCTGCTCTACAAACTGGTCGATGTATGATTTCTCACCTGTTGCTATATAAAGCTGCAGGTTTGTTGCCATATTACCGCCACCTCCACGGTTGCCGCCACCAAAGTTCTGACCGCCCTGGCGGTTGCGGTTATTGGCCATGCGGCTCTGCATCAACTTGGTAGCCTCCTCCTGAAGTCGCTTGGACTGCTTCAAGCAGCGTGCTGCCAGATTATCGTTATAGCCTTTAAGCACGCGGCTGGCTGCTGCGAACATATTGGCTGCGTTGATATCGCTGTTGGGATTGCGGTTGGTGAAAGCCCACATGTCATCGGGAGTTCCGCTGCGCTTGCCATCGGCCGATTTCACATACTTGGGCAGGCTGGGATCGTAGTGCAGACCGTCTGTGATGGCGGCTGCATCACCCAGGTGATGATAGTTGTCAAGAACTGAGTTTGACAGGGTCGACGACATAAAGCCGATGTTCTCGGCCTGAGCCAGCAGGTTAAGCACGCCGTGCTCTATGTACTGCAGCAGGTCAGGCTTGCCGTCCGGACGGTGCAGGTCAACGTAACGCTGCTCCTCGCTCACGAATGTCTCGTCACGCATGGGGTGGAAGAGCTCCCAGGCGGCAACCATGTTCTGGACCACGCTGATGTTTGATCCGGTCTCAATATCAAAGTCACCGGCATCAAAGTAACCGCCCACGTTAAGACCCGGGATCAACTCGTAGGGTTTGTACTTGGTGTTGGTCTGTGCACCCTGTGAATGCAGGTCAAAGTGGTCGCTCTGCGGAGCCTGCAGGTAACCCTCCTTGAACGGCTCGCCGTGCCAGATGCGGTAGCCCTCGTTCACGGTCATATGGTTCATGTGGATGGGGATCCATACGTCGCTGGTGGCATCGGTAATCCAGTTATAGACAGAGTTGTCAATGATAAAGTTTCCGGTCTTGTAATCACCGTATTTAATATAATATACACCCGGCTCGCGGACATCGGTGAAGTCAAACTTTACGTAGTTGTACTTGTAGTACATACCCCAAACGTCAATGTTGCCCTTATAGGCCAGTTTCTCGCTGCCGTCATCCTCTATCTTGTAGATTGATGCGGTCTTGAGAGGCTTGTCCATTTTGTCAAGTTCTATCACGGCAACCTTGGGCTGTGAAGGCACATATCCCACCTGCGAGAAGCCGATGTTAGGCTCGCGGATCCAGCCGGGGATGGCGTGCGGCTCAACAATCCAGGTAACCACCTTGCCGGTCTTGCCTGCAGGCAGAACAGAGCGGAGCACGAACCAGCCGTTCTGGGCAATCATTCGGCCATCATAGAGTTCCAGTGTAGCATCATCGGACGAGATCTTTATCATACGCTCGGGGGCATCGGGCGCAATCAGGATGTTGTGACCAGTCTCCAGGGGCAGCGGATCCACAAACTCGCCGGTTCCGCGGTCATCGTAGGTGCGGAATCCCTTGAACTGGCGGGGCTTTTCATCGTTGGATACGGCCTGGGTCTGGCTCACTGCATAACGCGGGAAGCGGTTGGGACGGCCGTCCATGATGTAGGTCTTGCCCCAGTACTGTGAAGGCAGGAACTCCAGGTTGAATCCGGCTTTTCCGGCCAGGAACTCGGGCACGGGTTTGTCCAGATAGACCGCAATCTCAACGGCCTTACCCTTGGCGGTAACAACCACGCGGGAGTCAAAATCATAATCGGCATAACGCATGGCCACCTCGATGGACTGATTGACCGAGTCAACTGTGCGGCGGGGTGAAGCGGGTACCAGATCCCACTGCTCGGGCGTCTTGTTAAGACGTACGGCACCACCCTGAACGGTACGTACACCGTGATGGATAATCTCAATACCGGAGTTCTTCTCATCGTTGAATCCGCCGTTGAAAGTGTTGCTGAACACCAGGACATTCACACCCTGGGTCTCAAAATACTCCTTGTCGTTGAGTTTAAGGTCAGCCGCCTCCTTGGGCGCCTTTTCACACGCTGCAATCAGGAATGCAGCAAGTCCCATAAGGACAATAGTTCTTTTCATAACATATAAGGTTTACAGTAATTGACTCGGTTAGTGTCCGTAAATATATACAATACTTTTCAAATATCAATATCTTTGCGGCCGATATGAACAAACTGGTGATTTTTGACCTGGACGGCACGCTGCTCAACACCATTGCAGATTTGGCTGAGGGTGTAAACCATACACTTGGCACGCATGGACTGCCGCAGCATACCATCGATGAATATACGCTGATGGTTGGCAACGGAATGCGTAAACTGGTTATTCGCGCTCTGCCCAAAGAACTTGCGGACAATGATTCTTTTGTGGACAGCATGCTTGCTGAATTCCTGGAGTATTACGCTCAGCATATAGACGTCTATACCAAGCCCTATCCCGGAATCCCCGAACTGATAAACGCCCTTTCCACCGCCGGATACCAGCTTGCGGTGGCATCGAACAAGATACAGGCAGGAGCAGAGAAACTGATAGAGAAGTTCTTTCCGGGCATACCGTTTGTTTCCGTGATGGGCAACAGCCCGCTCTACCCGCTAAAGCCCGATGCCGCAGTAGTGGAATACATAATGCAGAAAGCCGGCACTGACCGCGCCCACACCGTAATGGTAGGAGATTCGGGCACCGATATCCAGACCGCCCGCAACGCCGGCATCCCCATAATAGCAGTAAGCTGGGGGTTCCGTCCACGCCACGAACTGACATCGGCCGACTATATCGCAGACTCAACCGCCGCATTGGGGTCGTTTCCCTTTGCATCGTTTTAGCGATTGCCGGGATAAGTTCCGGGGGCTGCCTTGAAATTGAGTCTGAATGAATTGAAACCGCACCAGTAGCCCTGCCCGTTTTCGATATTGGTGGCCACCTCTCTCACTGACGACGACATGAACATGCTGCGGAACCTGTTGTTGTCCTCATAGCTGCGCCATATCTCATAACTGATTTCATCCATCGTTGAAATCTTGAGTTTTACAAGGGTGTCATTGGCAAAGTACCTGTCTATATCGTTCTTGTCAAAGTCCGATGCACCCTTAATTATGGGCATAGTGAATACCGAGTCGGTAAGACCGCCGTCCACCACTCCAAGGAAGGAGGAAAGGAATTGCTGTTGATCGGCCCCCTCCTGATAGAAAGACTTGAAGTACTCCTGACGGCCGGCGTTGTGATGCACATAAGCGGTGACCTCACACACGGAGGTATCAGATGGCAGATGACGGCATACCACACTGTCAACCGTAGGGGGATATAACGGTATGGTGGTTACTGCCTGGACTGTCTTGCCTCGGGTCTGGACTGTCAGCGTATAGGTCTTGCCGGCCTGGCCGCGTATATAGCTGGTGGTGTAAATGTATCCCGGGACATAATTCTTGTCCCTGCCGCCCGTAAGAACCACAATGTTCTCTCCGTCACTGACCGTGACTTTGGCCCACTTCTCCACATAATCAGAGAGTTCATCCAGTTTTATTCCGTCGTCCCTGAGTCTGACCGGAAGCGATCGGGTTACCATCACGACAGGAAAACCTCCGTCATCAATCCAGCCTTCCACAACTATTATGTCCTTGTCTTCGGGAAGGAAACGGTCCTCGCATGACAGTATGGATACTGCCAGCAGAGCAATCAGAACCATATGTAAGCCCAATCTTCTCATAAATCAGAATTTACAGTAGTAACTGATTGAAGGCAGAGCCCATGTAAGGAAAGAGACATGGTGAAAATAGAACTTTTCCTTGTAAACCTTGAGTTTGTATCCCAAATCATTACCTCTGCATAATACATTGTAAACACTCAGGTTCAGTCCATGTGACCTGATAAACCTGCTGTTCCTAACCTTAAGGTCATAATTGACCGACAGGTCCAACCTGATATACGGATTCATACGGCTACCGTTAAACTTACCGTACCTCATAAAGATATTGCGGTTTAGTATGTAAAAGTATTCAGGTGCGGTAAAAGGCGTTCCACCGGCCGCCACAAACGTGAGTGACGGTTCCCAGCGCTTGCCGGTCTTGTAAACGGTCACCATATCCAACTCATGCAGCCGCTCATGGCTGGCCGGATATAACCCGTCCATACCCTCCCGGTCAAACCGCCTCAGGGCACGACCGAAACTGTAACTGACCCATCCCGTAAGCGGTCCTGTGTTTTTGGTAAGCATAAGGTCCAGTCCATAGTTGAATCCGTCACCGCATATCAGGTGGTCATAGATACTGTAATCCTGAGTCAGGAAATCCATCATGGATCCGTAGTACTCAACCTGGTTGTAAAGCCGCTTGTAATATACCGATGAATTCAGGGTATACTCCCCGCCTGCCAGGTTAACCATACCTGACAGGGTCACTCCGCGCATGGACTGCGGACTGAAAGCGCCCTCGGCCGGCATCCAGAATTCAGTGGGCAGTCCGCTTCCGGTCAGACCGGTCTGAAACAGATACTGGTGGCGCTGTGACAGGTTGAGAGAAACGTTCCACTGGTCACCTTCACCAAAATAAACCATATTGACCGATGGATCCAGTGCCTTGTAATCCTCACCGTCTGAGTGGAACAAACTCCCGCGCAGGCCCAATTTGACATGCAGGTTGTCCACCACATTCCAGTTGTAGTCTCCGTAAACGGCATACTCATTTGAGACCTTACCCACAATCTCCATATTGCTGTTATTATATGTACCGGATATCACGGGCGACTGCAAGGTCATGGAATGATACTGGACATCGGCCCCCAATGTCAGTCCTTTCCATCCCAGAGCGCCCTTATAGCCAAAGTCATCTATTCCTGATGGCAGGCTCATACGGATATCCTCATACAATAAGTTGATTGTGTTGCCATATGATGAGTGGTAAAAGGTATGTTTCATCCTGAAACCGTTCATATGGTCATGTATCCAATGCAGTGATTCGGCATTGTTGCCCCAACGGCATTGAATGTCGGCCCCAAAGTCCGATTCAGAGACTGAGGCTTTATCCTGCCCCCAGTATGCATCGGCCAGAATGGTATTATAATCATTGGGCTTGCAGGACCAGGTCACGTTTGAATCAAAAAAGGAATAATTCAAGGCGGTACCATCCACGTCAAGCCAGGCCGAATAGAGAAGGTTGATGTATGAGCTCCTCAATGAAGCGGTCAAAAGGGACTTTTTGCCTATGGGAACCTTGACCGTACCCTGTGATGAGATAAGGCCTGTGGATATATCGCCCTGTACTCTCTCGCCCGTGTCTGTCTCGGGAACAAAAAGCAACTCACCGCCCAGACGGTTGGGAGCACCGGCCGATTGGGGAGTCTTATAGAGCGACATGGAACTGTAGTGGGTGGGAATGAACGTGGAGAAGAACCCCAGCAAATGGTTCACGTTGTAGAGCGGCACGTCCAGCACTGATATGGTGTTGTGTGAATTCTCACTTCCGTTTATATGCAATCCGCCGTTGTATTCGCCCGATGTCTGTACGCCGGGCAGCATTCTGGAGTAGCTTATGGGATCGGCATTACCCATAATCTTGGGCAACTTGTCCAACATATCCAGGTTAAGCCGTACGCTTCCGTCCGACATGGTTCTGACCGACCGGGCGTTTGATGTTGCCGTAACGTTGACGGTATCCAGATAAACACTCAACTCATCTGTAACCTGTTGAGCTGATACAGGAAACAGATGAGTAGAGATAAGTGCTATGATGAAGTATAGACGCTTCATCGGTCAGAAATATATCTTTTATTCCTAGTCGTCAAACAAATTGTCATACTGGGCTTCCAGGGCTTCGAATGCTTCGATAGCCTTTGAGAAACCTTCTTCATCAAAGAAGTCTTCACATGATATTCTGGCTCCGTCTGAGAACACCATTACAGGTATTACATACCACCATTCCTCGGTTCGGCCTCCGTGAGTGTCAGACCTGTATTGTGCCTCAAGCTCTAAATGCGCCTGTTTATCAGTTGATCCGTTATAGTAAAGACCCATATCAATGAGCTTATTTATTTCGGCAAGAGTCTTTTTGTATTCCTCCTCAGACTCATCATCCAGTTCATCGGACAAAGTAACAAAATCATTTAAATCAGCAATACGTCCAATGGCCTGAGCCTTATCCAAAACAGAGAAACATATGTATAGATTCTTGGTGTTCAGGTCCTCTGATTGCTCTAAGGTGTCACCCAGGTCACCCAGGTCATCCACGTTTTCCAATACATATGAAGGAATTCCTGAAGGATCGCCGGATAAGGTATATGAAATCAGTTTGCCTGTTGCGTTGGACAAGTCACAACTTACTGATAACTTTTTGTTAGGTGACTCCTCGGCCTTGAATGAAGCTTTATATCCGTTGTTCAGTTCAAAATCCGCACCCATCAGAATATTGGTCTTTCCTACGTCAAAAAAGCCGTCTTCGGTAAGATTGGTTATCTTGGGCGTAAAAGTAGCCTTGACTACATCCTTGCCGTCCTGCGTCAAAGAAATGATGACCTTTTCAGGAACGCATATCGTTACGCCTGTTGACTCGTAATAGTAGAATATCTCTTCTTCGTCAGAATCATCCCAGTCCTCATCTTCATCTCTGGGGAGCAAAAATGTGGTAATGTTTCCCTCCTGTGCTACCTTTAAGACACATGCTTTTTCATTTGCATCCTCAAAATCAAACTGCAGGACATCTGACTCGGAATAAACCCAGCCGCTGTCGCTTGCCACAAAATGACCCGTAAAATTGGCCAGGGCAAGAACAATATCTGTAAATTCCTCATAACCATAGATGTAACTGCCGGGAGTAGTTGTTGAATCAACAAACTCACTCTCATTAAAAACCATACTCATAAAGAAATCATTCAAAAGAGAAACCTCAACTTCGGTCCAATAGTCTTCATCAAAAACATAGGAGATATCCTCGGCAAAAGTCTTGAGTCCCTCAAAATCAGATGCAGGAACCTTCTGAGTGAATTCAATAGCTACATCCTCCAAAAATGATTTCTGATCATCGGCCTTCATATCCTTTTGTACATCGTCCTTATCGCTACAGGACATAACGCATGCTGCGCATAAAAAAGCCATTGCAAAAAATCTAATCCTTTTCATAAACAATGTCCATTTAGTTAATAATGATTTGCGGTGCAATAATAAACACATTTTTTACAATTATACTAACATACTTTAATTTTTAACGTATCTTCTTCATAAAAGAGGCCAGTAAAGCCTGTCTGTGAGCCTCAAAATCTCGGGATTGAGGTGTGTCCGGATTAAGCAGGCGGTGTTGCATCATTGAACGTATCTTCTCCGCCTCACAAAGCAGAGGACGGTCGCTGTCGGCAAGTGCAAAATCCATAAAACGCTCAAAGACGTAATCGGCAGCCTGGGCCGACGGGTGCATCATATCATCGGCATAGAAACGGTAGTCACGCAGCTCGTCCATCAGAATCTCATATGCAGGGAAATAATGTGCGTTGGGATACCTGTTTACCAGTTTCTCTATGCCCAGATGCAACGTGGCCTTGCTCAAAGTGTTGGCATGCAGGCCATCGGCCAGATGGCGTACCGGACTTACCGTGAATATCCACTGTCTGTCCGCACGGGCAGCCACATACCGGCTCAGCGCATCGTAAACCTTGTCGGCGCTGATCATAGTGCGCTCAAAACGGTCGGCCGGCAGTTTGTGACAATTGGCCACCACATTGCCCGACTCCTTATCGGTATATATGAATGCCGTACCCAGCGTAACCACTACCCAACCCTCTCTGTAATAGAAGTCCGATGCATCTGCAAGCACCCGGTTAGCATTCTCCAGGAACTCCTGTACCGTAGGGCGTGCCATGCTGCCGTGATGGTGAAAAGAGCAGAATCCACCGCTGGTTTCAATCACATCGTCCGGCATGAAACTGCACTGCCCGGCATTGATTCCGTAACCCTCAAGAAGCCCCAGACAGTCTGATACTGAGCAAGGGTTGAATAGGACTCCGAACGGATTCACCCGCGTATCAAAATAACGCTCCTGGCAGCGACGGCCTATCTCGTCGGCAAAGCATGAACCCACAAACAGGATGCTGTCCCTGTAGGTCAGCCTCCCCGCAAGCGGTTTTATCTCTACCGGCGTAGTCAGTTTCATAGCACAGGGAAACGATACTTTTGTGTCATTTGATTCCTTTGTACTCAGCGCAAACCTTGTGGTATGACTCCAGGTTGCCTATGTCATAACGGCTGCCGGGCATCTCCATAGCATAGACGGGAACCTGAGTGCAGAGCCAGGCAATGTAACTGCCGGGCGCATCTGTTCCGCATCCGGCTGCAATACCTGCGGGAACCAGTCGGGCATCGGCCTTGGTATAGTAGTAGAACGGCGGGCAGCACCAGTTGGAACGGGGCTGTGCAGGTTTTTCTTCCATTCCTATGATACGGTCGTCGGGAGCAACCTCAACTACACCGCACTTGACCAGTTTAGCGGCATTAGGCTCAAAGTAACGCATTATGCAGGATGTCTGTTTGGAGTTTGCGTAACGCACAAACTTCTGCAGGCTGAAATCCAGCACGTTGTCGCCTGCTATCACCAGCATATCGTCGTCCAGACCAAGTTTGTCTATGGCGAACTGTATGTCGCGGACAGCGCCCAGACGGGTCTCGTTGGTGTTTGTCCCGTCATCAACAACGGTAATCTTTACGCTCTTGCCCGATGCCCACTCGCTGAAATGGTGAGCGAACTTGTGGTTTGAGATAACAACGTATTCATCGACAAGACCGGCTCCTTCTATATCATCGATAAGCCAGTCCAGAATGGTCTTGTCACCCACCTTGAGCAAGGGCTTGGGGAAATTCTCGGTAAGCGGATACAACCTGGTTGCATAACCCGCTGCAAGTATCAGGCACTTCATAACTGCAAGCCGTCGGCCGAGTGGCAGATAGTAGCCATATATTTGCCCTCAAGTGCGGGGAACGCCTTGAGGTATTCCTTTGAAACCTTGTCAATAATGCTCTCCCGGTAAGCGGGATCAATCAGTGCCATGCAGCATCCCTTGAATCCTGCACCGCTGAAACGGCCTCCATAGATACCGTCGGTACGGGTCATGATGTCGTACAGGGTCTTGAGTTCGGGCGATCCTGTCTCCCAATTGTAGATCGATGAGTTACCCGACTGGAAACTCAGGCGGCCGTACTCCTCAATATCACCCTTGCGCCATGCCTCGGCTCCGGCCATCACACGCTCCTGCTCGGTGTACCAGTGCTCGGCACGCTTGCGCCAGTTGTCGGGCAGACGGTCCTTGTATGTATCATAGACATCGCGTGGAACCATGCGGAAATAGGTCTCACCAAACTTGCCGTACTCCATACCTGCATAAGCCAGCAGGGCATATGCGGCACTGCGGCACTCATCCACTCTCATATTGAACTTGCTGCCTGCCAGGGTACGCTCCACGCCGCTAAAGAAAATGGCTATTTCATACGGTTTCATCGTGGATTTGGTGGGTATAAGCTCATAGGTATCGTCTTTAGTATCCAGGTAGAGCAGATGGTCCTTCCTGGAATACATCTCGCAACTCTGGTCCAGTTTACCGCTGTTTACACCCACGTAATTGTTCTCTGACGCCATGGCAATCACAATCATCTCAAGCGGGGTGAGACTTATATGGTTCACCTTACACAGAGCTGACAGGAACACCAGACATACGGCGGCCGATGATGACAGACCGCCTATGGGAAGCGTACCCTCAATCACACCACAAAGTCCGGTGGAAAGGGTATATCGCTGAGCCAGGGCTATGGTCACACCGCGCAGATAATCGGCCCAGTCATTCTGCTTGACATCGGCAATCTCGCGGATATGGAACTGCGCACGCTTGTCGAACTGAAGCGACTGGAGTTCTATCACTCCGTTCTGTTTTGAACTGTAGGCAAAGTATATGCCACGGTCAATTGCAAGACCGGTAATACGGCCCAACTGATGATCCACATGAGCACCTATCGGGCATATGCGGTACGGACAGAACGCCACATCCTCAGGGTCCTTTCTGTAAGTCTCTCTAAATATCTCCTCACACTTCATAATCAAAAGCCGTTAGGGTTCTGTTTTTGCCAGTTCCAGCTGTCACGTACCATCTCATCAAGTCCATACTCAGCCTTCCAGCCCAACTCCCGCTCCGCCTTGGAGGGGTCGCTGTAGCAGGTAGCAATATCTCCCGGACGGCGGGGCTTGATGCTGTACGGCACCTTCACTCCGTTTACTCTCTCAAATGCCTTGACCACATCCAGCACTGAGTAACCGTGCCCTGTGCCCAAGTTGTAAAGTCCCAAACCGCACTTGCGCTCAATTGCCTTGAGGGCGCACACATGACCGCGGGCCAGGTCCACCACATGAATGTAGTCACGCACGCCCGTGCCGTCGGGGGTATCGTAATCATTGCCGAAAACGCCCAATTCATCGCGTTTTCCTACTGCCACCTGTGTCACGTAAGGCATCAGGTTGTTGGGTATGCCGTTGGGGTTCTCGCCTATCAGACCGCTGGGATGCGCGCCAATGGGGTTGAAGTAACGCAGCAGCACCACGTTCCACTCCTTATCGGCCGCCTGCATATCGGTCAACACCTGCTCAAGCATGCTCTTGGTCCAGCCGTAGGGGTTGGTGCAGACGCCCTTGGGACACTCCTCGGTTATGGGGATTATCTGCGGGTTGCCGTAAACGGTTGCACTCGATGAAAAGATTATGTTCTTTACGCCGTGGTCGCGCATAGCCTCAACCAGCACCAGCGTGCCGCTTATGTTGTTCTCATAATACTCTATGGGCTTGCTTACCGACTCGCCCACGGCCTTGAGTCCCGCAAAATGTATGCAGGCGTCAAACTTGTACTGCTCCAGCACGCTGTCCAGCCCCTTGCGGTCGCGGATATCGACCTTATGGAACGGTATCTCCACTCCGCCCAGAATCCTGGACACACGTCTCAGACTCTCGGGGTTGGAGTTACTCAGATTGTCAACCACTACAGCAGTATGACCTGCCTTATAAAGTTCAATAATTGTGTGTGAGCCGATAAAACCGGCGCCACCTGTTACCAGTATATTCATTTACCAATATTTTTCCTCTCAACAGTCCAGTCGGGGCGCTGCTCCAGTCCGCTGGGGCTACCCAAGAGCATCTTCTGTGCATCCTTGTCACCCTTGAGCTGCCACTCAAGCCAAGCCAGTGCTGCAATTGAGAACTCACCGCCGTGAGGCTGGCCGTATGTGCCGCCGTGACCTACAGGATAGTTCACAGCAATTGCGGGGACATGGTCAATCTGCTTGAAGTCATCCATACCGTTCTCATATGCTATGTCGGTGGGGCCGCCCAGCAGATACATAACGGGAGTATGGATCTTCTTGAGGTCCTCCTTTGCAGGCATCGGCATACCGGGAACTGCACCTGACGGGTCGATGAATGATCCGCTGTTGCATATCATGATGGCCTTGAGTCGGGCATCGGCCGCATTGACAAGAGTCTGCAGACCGCCGCATGACATACCGGCAGCAGCTATGTTCTTGACGTCCAGCTTATTGTAGTAAGGGCTGTTCTTATCGGCGTTCTGTGCTATTGCCCAATCAAGACCCTCAATCTGCTGCTCAGCCTTGGACTGTGCACCGCGGTAACGCTCACCCTCGGCCGGCCAGTAACCTATAGCCACCACAAAGAATCCGTGCGAAGCAATCTCATTCAGGAAATTCTGATGCTCCCAGGGAGAGTTGGTGCAGGCTCCGTTGCCCCAAACCAGTATGGGCAGCGGGTTCTTCTTGCTGAACTTGCTCAGATCGGCCGGACGGAATATGGTATGTGCCTCAAGGCTTGGCTCCTCAACCATTATTGCCTTGTAAGGACCTGTTCCTCCGTCCTCCACTACGCGGTTCTTAGTAAATGTTTCTTTACCCTGAGCACTTACGCCCAATACAAACGCTGCACCTAGCAGCAAAGAAAGAATCCTTTTCATATTATGAAATATTTATAAGTCGTTTCGCAAATATACAACAAAACCCTTTTGACAATGCCCCACAGCGAGCGGAACTTTTTGGGTATAGGTCTCAGAAACCATGGCCGCCCGTGGGCTTGTGAAGAGGCCACTGAAAAAGATCCCAGTTTAATAAGTCCCTGAGGATTGCATATTTGAATCGCCCTCTGAGATATTCGGATTTCTATCGGATAATCAATTCTCAGAGGGTTGTTTT
>JAZSLV010000022.1:0-17498 GCA_045535555.1 Bacteroidaceae bacterium
TAAAAAGCCCCCAAAGCTCTATTATCCATAAAACAACCCTCTGAGAATTGATTATCCGATAGAAATCCGAATATCTCAGAGGGCGATTCAAATATGCAATCCTCAGGGACTTATTAAACTGGGATCTTTTTCAGTGGCCTCCTGGTCACGCGTGGGTGCGAGACTTTGGAAGGGTATAACCCTATTCTCTTCCGTTCAGATGCTCTCTTAAAGGTTTGAGGTCCAGCCTTGGGCTTTTAGTTCGACTTCTTGCCCGGATTTAGTAACCAAGTGGCGACCAAGTTCGGGCTTTGTCATGTGGCCGATGAGTTTTACGTCCTTGAGCTGGATGACTTTGTCGTGGTCGGTCAGGGGAACGGTGAACAGAAGTTCGTAGTCCTCGCCTCCGTTCAGGGCGCAGGTATAGACGTCCATGTTGAGTTCCTCTGCCATTACTGCGGTCTGGTAGTCAATGGGGATACGCTCCTGATAGACACTGCAGCCGGTACCGCTCTGCTTGCAGATATGTATGAGTTCCGATGACAGACCGTCCGATATATCCATCATGGCGGTGGGCTGGATTCCGGCCTCACGGAGCTGCTTTATGATATCGCCGCGGGCCTCGGGCTTGAGCTGGCGCTCCAGGAGGTACTCCTTGCCTGCAAAATCGGGATTGAACGGCTCGTTGGCATTATGCGGGGTGCTGTTGAACACTGCTTTCTCACGTTCCAGCAACTGCAGACCCATATAAGCGGCTCCCAGATTGCCCGATACGCAGATAAGGTCATTCTGTCCGGCTCCGTTGCGGTAAACGGCCTTACCTTTCTCTGCCTCACCTATGCAGGTTATGCTTATGGCCAGACCTGTCAGGGACGATGTAGTGTCTCCGCCTACCAGATCCACATTATGACGCTGGCAGGCAAGTACGATACCTGCGTAAAAATCCTCCATGTCCTCTACCGAGAAACGCTTGCTCAGAGCCACCGATACGGTCATCTGACGGGGTGTGCCGTTCATGGCGTATATGTCAGAAATATTAACCATGGCACTCTTGTAGCCCAGGTGTTTGAGAGGAACGTATGTGAGATCAAAGTGAACGCCCTCCATAAGCATGTCGGTCGTAACCAGGACCTCCTTGTCCTTGTCCGAATAGTCCAAAACGGCGCAGTCGTCACCCACTCCGTATAGTGTTGATGCATTCTGCGGTTTGAGGTCTTTTGTCAGGTGGTCTATAAGACCGAACTCTCCGAGTTCTGCTATCTCGGTACGTTTGGTATCTGTCATTGTTGTCCTGTTATTTCTTATTTAGGATTGATTCTACGTGACCGACCACAGTCTTTTCAAACAGGTCGGCGTTGCAGAGGAAACGGACTCCCACAGGGAGAATGTAAATCTTTTTTCGCAACTCCTCACTCAGACTCAGGTCCTGAAGCCTGGCGGCATCCTTGGCTGTGGTCACAATTACGGCATTCTGTCCCAGACTTTCAGCGCGTGCGGTGATATCGGCGATATCCTGCTTGGTAAAACGGTGATGGTCGGGGTATTGCATCAGAGATGCCTCATGTCCCTGACGCTCCAGTTGGGCCATCATGAGTGCAGGCGATGCTATTCCGGTCACTGCCAGAATAGGCACCTTGGGCAAATCAAGGGGCTGACCTGCGTTGTCAATCAGGTAGGGCCTGTTGTATTGCGGTGTGGTAAAGTACACCTGCTGTCCGGGACTTACCTTGAGCCTTGAAGTCAGATCGGCCATAGATTGTCCGTCAAGATTCTCGGGGCACTTTGTTACAATTATGATATCTGCCCTGGCACGGCCTTTCACGCTCTCCCTAAGATATCCGGCAGGGAGCATTGCGTCATCCAGTATGTTGCGGTGCCAGTTGACCAGCAGAATGTTGAGTGACGGCTTTATTCTGCGGTGCTGGAATGCGTCGTCAAGAATCACTACCTGAGGAGAGCACATTTCAATCAGACGTTTTATGCCTTCGGCCCTGTCGGAGCATACGGCTACCTCGAGATCGGGAAAACGGCGTTTTATCTGTAACGGTTCATCGCCGATGAGTCCGCTGTCGGAATGGGCATCGGACATGAAGAAACCTTTGGTGTGGCGGCCGTATCCGCGGCTCAGGACGGCGGTCTTGTAACGGTCTTTGAGCAGGGTTGCGGTGTATTCGGCATGTGGAGTCTTGCCTGTTCCGCCCACTGTTATGTTGCCGATGCTGATTACTGGTAGCTGAAACTCCTGGCTTTTACGTATTCCCTTGTCAAAGAGATAGTTCCTTATACCGGTTGCAAGGCCGTACAGCCAACCTAAAGGACGAAGCGCATTATTTATTCTGAATTCAGCCTTCATTATTCGGTGATAAAACCTTATCTTTGGTTGTTATTTGCTGCAAAAGTACGCAAAATATGAGATATTGGGTATATTTGTACTTTACAGCTTTGTTCTGACAGGACAGATGACGGCATTTTTACATGTTTTAATAACCTTTGGTTGTTATATTCACTAAAAATGTTGTAATTTGCGCCCGTTTTGGACGCTATGGGTAAATAGTGCCTGAAGGGAAAGATGCTCGAGTGGTTGAAGAGGCACGCCTGGAAAGCGTGTATACGCCAAAAGCGTATCCGGGGTTCGAATCCCCGTCTTTCCGCTGACAATTTGGACTGATTACTAGTTTGAACATAAATATAAACCAATAACTAAAAATTATCTCAAATGAAAAAGGTATTTGCATTCGTTGCAATGATGGGACTCCTTACTTTCGGAGTAAACCAGACAATCAATGCTCAGGAAGAGGCACCTGCCGTAGAGGAGGTTGCTCAGGAAGATTCTGCCGCTGTTGATTCAATCGCAGCTGTTGAAGATGTAGAGGCTGAAACCGAGGCCGAAGAAGTGGTTGAAGAGCCCAAGGGTCTTCACAAGACTATCAAGGTAAAGTTCATCGAGGGTAGTGCAGGCTTCATGGCTCTGGTTGCCGTTGCTATGATTTTCGGTCTTGCTCTCTGCATAGAGCGTATCATTTTCCTCAGCCTTTCTGAGATCAACAGCAACAAACTCCTCAAGGACGTTCAGGCTGCTCTCGATAACGGAGACGTAGAAGGTGCAAAAACAATCTGCCGCGAGACCCGTGGTCCTGTAGCCTCAATCTGCTATCAGGGACTGCTCAGAATCGATCAGGGTCTTGACGTAGTTGAGCGTTCAGTTGTTTCATACGGTAGCGTTGAAGCTTCAAAACTTGAGAAGAACCTCTCTTGGATCACCCTGTTCATAGCAATGTCTCCTTCACTGGGATTCTTGGGAACTGTGATCGGTATGGTACAGGCATTCGATGATATCCAGAAGGCCGGTGATATTTCACCTAACGTTGTTGCCGGTGGTATGAAGGTGGCCCTTATCACAACTATCTTCGGTATTATCGTAGCTCTTATCCTTCAGGTGTTCTACAACTACATCCTGAGTAAGGTTGAGGCCCTTAATACAGATATGGAGGATTCATCAGTATCTCTGCTTGATATCATCGTTGAGTATAACATTAAGTTCAAAAAGTAATAAGAACTGAACTATGGATAACGAGAATAAACAAATCAAGGCTTCCAAGTGGGCTCTGGGTATTCTCTTCGTAATTTCCCTCGCAGTTCTTGTGCTGTTCTTCGGTGTAGGTTACGGAAATACCACATATAGCAACGGGAAGAACCTTACAGATCCTCAATATACCGGCGTTCTGCTGATATGGCTTTATGCTCTTGTTGGCATATGCGTCCTGTCAGTATTCGGTTTCGGTATTGTATCAGGTATCAGATCATTGAAGGGAAGAAAGTTCCTGACTGAAGAAGAGAAGAAGAAGACTAAGACCGGTTATGCCGTTTGGGTGTTCGTATTCACCTTCATCGTACTTATAGTATCTTACTTCCTGTCAAGTACAGATCCCGTACTCAAGGGTGATGGAGAAGTAGTCAGGACAGTTTGGCAACTCCAGATTTCTGATGTTTGCCTGTACTCTATTTACGCACTCTTAGTAGTATCAGTAATCTGCTCAGTTCTTTCTATGACCGGACTCTTTAAGGCTAGAAGGTAATAGAGACAAATTGGAGAATAAGAGTTATGGGAAAAGGTAAAAGAAAAGTTCCCGGACTTAACCAGTCTTCGACAGCAGATATCTCATTCATTCTGCTCATATTCTTCCTGGTGACCACATCAATGGACACTGACTCGGGTCTTTCCCGTCGTCTTCCTGAGTGGGATCCGGATGCTGTAGAGCAGGAGATGAAGATCAAGGAGCGTAATGTTATGACGGTCCAGGTCAACAAGAACAATGAGATCTTTGTCAAGAATGGTGTTATAAACCGCGTAATTGATGTATCTGAACTGAAGGATATTGCCAAGGAGTTCATTGCAAATCCTGATGACAATATCAATCTTCCTATCAAGGAGGACTACGATATTGAGGGCTACGGCGTAGTTGTAACTACAGTGAAGCATGTAATATCACTTCAGACAGACCGTACTACCAATTACGAGATTTATTTCAAAGTCCAGCATGAGCTGTCAAAGGCTTATAGCGAATTAAGGGATGCCTGGGCCAGAAGGACTTTCGGCAAACCTTATTCAGAGTGTGATGAAAAGACAGAGCAGCCGGTAGTTAGAGGTGTCTACTCTAACAAGATATCGGAGGCTGAACCTAAACAATATGGTACTGCGCAATGAGTAAATTCAGAAGTAATGGAAAGAGAGAAATGCCGGAGTTGAATACTTCGTCACTTCCTGACCTTATCTTTACCGTATTGTTCTTCTTCATGATGGTAACATCCATGCGTGACGTTGAGGTAAAGGTTCAGGTCAAGACTCCTACCGGAGGTTCAGAGATTGAGAAACTTGAGAGAAAATCACTGGTGTCACATATTTACATCGGTCCTCCCTCCAAGCAGTATCGCGCCATCTACGGTGCGGCTCCCCGTATTCAGTTGAATGAGTATTTCGCTGAGCCCGAGGCAATCCGTGATTTCGTAGTTGCTGAGCGTGAGAGTATGTTTGAGAAGGATAAACCTCTCATGAAGATGTCTCTTAAGATTGACCAGGGTGTTCAGATGGGTATTGTGACCGATGTTAAGCAGGAGCTTAGAAAGGCACGTGCTCTGAACATTGTATACTCTGCCGGTAAAGAGAAGAAAGACTAACGAGAAAATCGTTCATTATAGAAAAGGCCCCTTTTTAAGGAGCCTTTTCTGTTTTATCTGCGGTAGGTAAGGAACGTGTAAGGATAGGGGTTTTTCTCATCCGGGCTGTGATCTTCGCGATTAATGAGATGCCAGCTTTCATCGCTGCCGAATTCGGGGAAGAATGTGTCGGCCAGGGCCGGGGTGTCGTTGACAAGAGTGATTTCAAGTTCATCGGCCATGGGCAAGGCCTGGGTGTAGACCTGTGCTCCTCCCATAATATAGACTTTCTCGTCACGTGCGCACTTGCTCAGGGCTTCATCAAGTGATGAATAGACCTCGGTGCCGGGGTATGATACGCCCTGCTGGCGGGTGAGCACTATGTTGCGGCGGTTGGGCAGTGCTCCTTTGGGCAATGACTCATAGGTCTTGCGGCCCATTATCACGGTGTTGCCTGTGGTCAGCTCCTTAAAACGGCGCAGATCGGCACTCAGGTGATAAATCAAGTCCCCTTTATAACCTATGGCCCCGTTTTGGGCTATAGCTACAATTATTGATATCATACTGAAACGTCGGCTTTGATGTGCGGATGCGGGTCATATCCCTCAAGCTGGAAATCCTCATACTTGAAGTCGAATATGCTCTTTACTTCCGGGTTGATTATCATCTTGGGCAGCGGGCGCGGATCGCGTGTAAGCTGCAGACGGGCCTGCTCCAGATGGTTCAGATAGAGGTGAGTATCACCTGTGGTATGGATGAAATCACCCGGTTTGAGGCCTGTTACCTGCGCCATCATCATGGTGAGCAGGGCATATGATGCTATGTTGAAGGGCACACCCAGGAACGTATCTGCACTGCGCTGGTAGAGTTGCAGGCTCAGCTTACCGTCTGCCACATAGAACTGGAAGAAAGCGTGACAAGGGGGCAGGTTCATGTTCTTGAGGTCTGCCACGTTCCATGCGCTTACTATGATGCGGCGTGAATCGGGGTTGTGCTTAATGGTATCTACAGCCTCGGATATCTGGTCTATGAAACCTCCGTCATAATCGGGCCATGAGCGCCACTGGTAGCCGTATATATGGCCCAGGTTGCCGTCGGGATCGGCCCACTCGTTCCAGATACGTACGCCGCGATCCTGGAGCCACTTGGCATTGGTGTTTCCGTCAAGGAACCAGAGCAGCTCGTAAATGATGGATTTGAGGTGCAGTTTCTTGGTGGTCAGGAGCGGGAATCCATCCTCCAGGTTGAAACGCATCTGGTGTCCGAACACGCTGAGTGTGCCGGTGCCGGTGCGGTCACCTTTCTGCACTCCTTCACGAAGTATTCTGTCAAGCAGGTCTAGGTACTGTTTCATTAAGTTTTCCTTTTTATTGTCTGCGAATATACTGATTTTTTGGCTTACCTTCGCGTTATAATTCAACTAAGGCATGGCATTTCCAGAGGAATTTATCAACATCTTACCGGCTTCCGAGCGCGACGCTCTGCTCTTGGCTCTTGAGACCGAACCTGAGGTTAGCATAAGGTTCAATTCCAAGGCTGCCGATGCCCAAAACCTTGTACTTGAGTCACTTGATTGCAGGGCCGATGGCCGCGTGCAGTGGATGGACCGCGCCGTTTATCTGGACCACCGTCCGCAGTTCACGATGGATCCGCTGCTGCATCAGGGCTGCTACTACGTGCAGGAGGCATCATCCATGTTCCTGGCCCAGGCTTTGAATAAATGCGTTAACGGTCCTGTACGTGCGCTTGACCTTTGCGCGGCCCCCGGCGGCAAGTCAACACTGCTGGCGCAATTGCTGCCTGAGGGCAGTATGCTGATATCAAACGAGATTCAGCGCTCCCGTGCCCAGATACTGGCCGAGAATATGGTCAAGTGGGGCCGTCCGGGCGTGATGGTTACCTGCAATACTCCTAAGCAGATCGGTGAGTCCAGCCTTATGTTTGACCTGATTGCGGTGGATGCTCCCTGCTCGGGTGAGGGTATGTTCCGAAAGGATGAGGTTGCTTTACGTGACTGGAGTCTTAAGAACGTGGAGATGTGTGCCGCACGTCAGCGTGAGATAATAGAGGATATATGGCCTGCGCTGAAAGCCGGCGGATACCTTATATACAGTACCTGCACGTTTAACCGCCAGGAGGATGAGGATAATGTACGCTGGATAATGGACAGGTTCGGGGCTCAGGCCATTGACCTTGATCCCGATCCCCAGTGGAATATTGCCGGCTCCTTGACTGACGATGAGATTCCGGTATACCATTTCATGCAGCACCGCACACGCGGCGAGGGATTCTTCCTTTGCTTGCTGCGCAAACCTGAGGGTACCGCTGCGGGTCTTAAGGGCAGACCTTTCAGGGGCGATGGCTCAAAGGTTCCTGCAGAATGTAAGAAATGGATAGAAGACGGATATGAGTTCTTCATTAAGAACGAATCGGTATATGCGTTGCCATCGGACCTTAAGGATGATATGTGGCAGGCAGGACAGGAACTCTATGCTTTGGTACCAGGTATAGAGGTGGCAGTGATGAAGGGACGTGACTGGGTTCCGGCTCACGCTCTTGCCATGAGTGCTGCGTTGAACCGTGATGCTTTCTGTAGCGTTGAGGTGACACGGCAGCAGGCTCTTGCATATCTGCACTGTGATGCAATAAGACTTGAGGATGCGCCGCGCGGAATAGTGCTGCTCACATATAAGGATATACCTCTGGGATTTGCCAAGAACATAGGCAACCGCGCCAATAACATGTATCCTCAAGAGTGGAGGATACGCAATTCCATTAGCTGATTATTTTCCGCCGAACAGGCCGTAGGTGGTGCGTATCACGCGGAACTCGGTGCGGCGGTTAAGCTGGTTGCATATCTCCTGCCGGTCATCGGGCAGGCTCTTTATGAATTCTTCGGTAAGTAGGGTGCCCTCGGTCAGGAAATCATACTGTTCGGCAATCTTTTTTGTGATGGTCTTGGGTGTTGACTCACCGTATCCGCGGGCGGTAAGACGCTTGCTGTCAATGCCGTTCTTTATCAGATACTCAACAACACTCTCGGCACGCTGCTGTGACAGGCGTTTGTTGTAGTCATCATCGCCTACATAGTCGCAGTGGGCGCCTATCTCTATTGTTACGCCGGCATTATCGTTGAGCAGTTGTACAAGTTCATCCAGTGACTGGGCCGATTCGGCTCTCAGGGTGGCGCGGCCAAAGTCAAAGAATATGTTGTCTATCATGACCGGCTTGGAGATTGACGAGAGCGGGAACTGCAGCACGTATTCGCGGTCCTGGTTGGTGCTGTCGGCCGTCATCTCCTGCTTGTAGTTCATAAAGCCCTTGGCGGTGCCCAGCAGCAGGTAACTCACTCCGGGTTTGACGCGCTGGGTGAACGATCCGTCCTCCCTGACATTGAGTTTAAGGTTGGTGCCGTCATTGCCTATCAGGTAGACCAGTGCGTCGGGCAGTTCATAGCCGTCTTTCTCATAGACCCAGCCGATGATATTGTGTACGGTTTCAGGCAGTTCAAAACGGTAGATATGGTCGCGTCCGCGGCCGTCACCACGGTTGCTGCTGAAGAACCCGCGGGTGTAATCGCCCTCAAAGGTCATGCCAAAGTCATCGGCCTGCGAGTTTACGGGTGTGCCCAGATTGGTGACGGTCCAGGTGGTGTCAGTGGTGCTTACCGCGCAGAATATGTCCAGACCGCCCATGCCGGGATGACCGTTTGACGAGAAGTAAAGCTCTCCGTTGCGGCGGAACATGGGGAACATCTCGTTGCCGGGTGTATTGATATCCGGTCCCAGGTTCTCGGCGCCTATCAGACGTCCCGATATGGGTATGCGCCAAAGGTCCAGACCGCCGTAGCCTCCGTCCATATCGGACACAAAGTAGAGCCACTCTCCGTCAGGTGATACGGTGGGGTGGGCAAAGTTATAGATGGAGTCCTTGGAACTTCCAAAGGGTGTTCCCGGTGACCATGATGCGTCGGAGCGGGATGATTTGTATATGGTGGCGGGACGGGGCTGCTGGGGGTCCGATGCGCAATAGGTGTAGTACATGGTTGAGAAATCGGGGCTCATGGCGCAGGTGCCGTCCTCAAACTCAGAGTTCAGTCCTCCCTCTACGGGTTCCGGCTTTTTCCAGTTGCCCTTGTCATCCTTGCGGGACACGAATATGTCACAGTTCTTCATTCCGGTTATGGCGTTGATCTCTTCGCCGGCGCACTCCTTGCGGGATGATGTGAAGTAGACTACGTCATACTCGGGTGTGCCGAATACAGGTGACCAGTCGCTGTAGCGGCCGTTCAGTACGGGATCTTTCTTGACGATATATCGGGTGGGGTTGTCCTTCCAGCCCTGAATGAGACGGCAGGACTCAAGACCGTTCTGTGCCAGCACATCGGTGGAATCATGCTGCAGCGCAATCAGATAGTTCTTCTGGGCCTCGGCGGTCTTGCCGTCCAGTCGGAGCATATCGGCCAGATAACGGTAAACGACTGAGTCGGGATAGTGGTATCGGACAGCGTTGCGGTAGGCGGCCAGGGCACGAGGCACATAGTTGGTGCGGCGATAGCACTCAGCTAGTTTGAAGGCGGTCTGGGCACGCAGTTCCTTCTCGGATGAAGGGGTCCCGGCGTAGGCCTTCTTGTAGAGAGCGGCGGCCTCGGTGTATTCGCCCAGGGCATAGCGCTGGTCACCCTTGCGCAGACTGAGTTCAGCCCCGCAGCTGCAAAAGAGCCACAGGGCTGCTACTATCAGGTATACAGCCGTCCGTTTCATACATAATAATAACGCGAAACGGCTTGCTATATTGTGCCATTGGGGACGGTTCTCTTTGTCACCCCAAAGGGCCAAAGAGAACCGCCCCCGGTGGACCTATTTTATGTTGTAATATATCAGAACGGGATTATTGAAGGCTTGGGCTTTCATGACCTTCTCCAGGTTGGCGCTGAATTCACTACGCTCACCTGATTCATCAAAGACTGTTTCGGGCAAGCCGCTTACACCGGTTACATAACCGTTATCTGTGACAGAGTTGGGATGGAGCGGCCTTTGTATTCCTTTAGCTTTGAATCCCTTGTACTTGACAATGTTATCGTCTTCAACCCTTATGTATCTCATGTCCGTTGGAGATGCCTGGAAAAACCAGAATGAAATGGCGTCTTCATGGACACGGACATTTCTTATCTCACTAATCAGGGTGTTGACGTGATCTGCAGCATATGTGGCAAACTCCATAAGAAGATCCAAACCTTCATCAGACAGCTCGAGATTGTCATATTTGGCTGGCAAGCCGTCGTTGCCAAAGCCAAACCGTAAAAGAATCTTCTCGTCCTGGCCAATTCCTACAGGCACTTCCGATACGGTATTGACACTTCCCATTTCTGTTACTATCCTGTATTCAGGAGTGTAGTATCCAAGAGAACCGACGCTGGCTATTGTTGCGGAATAGCCGTTAGTTTCCTTGAGCATTCCGCGCACCTGACCGTCACGGGCATCTATGAAATAGATACCGTTCTTGTCTTGATATCTCATTCGTGCAATGAGTGTTGTATCATCATGCTCGGCTAATGATATTACATTTGATATTTCAAATGAGCCCTTGAAAGTCATATCCGGAACGGAGTATTTAAGGATGGCTTTGTCCTGACCGCTGTAAACATATACCGTTTTGGTGGATGGTGAGTATGCGAATTTGCCTATAAAAAGGTATTCGCCTGGGCCGCGTCCAACCTTATTCAGCTTGCCTGTTAATTTGCCGTCTTCAAAAAAGTACAGCGATAATAAATCCGATGAGACGGCCACCGTAGTTGAGCCATAACAGGTTGGCGACAATAATTCGTCAATGGGTTCATCGCTTATGAGCGGCACTATCCTGATATCGGTAGCCACATCCTCAAACGCCACCTCCTGGCAGTTGTTGGCATCATTTATGGTCAGGATGCCGTCATGAACATTTGTACCTTTCTTACACTCTGCAAACATAATGCATGACATCACGCAAACAAAAACAAAGGACTTCTTCATAAACTATCTTTTGGTTATTACATAAAATACTGCCAATGCTAAAGTTATAATAATTATTGCTGCATTGAGCCATTTGGGGTTTTGGCGTAAACCTGTTTCGGGATCAGTGGGCATTCTGCGGTTGATGGCTTTTCCCAATTTTAAACCGACAAAACTTGCGCCGGCTAACAGTGCCATAATTATCAGCCAGACTATGAACTCTGCCATGTCGTGAACGGTAAACAATGATCTCAGAGAGGTGTAGGCCATCCAGAACATGCATGTTGCGATATTGTACCATTTCAGGAGCTTCTGGTACTTGGCATCCTGATTGCAGATAGTCGTGATATCCCAGCCCGCATAATAGGTTCTACTGGTTTTCCTGTAGAACAGGATTCCGAATACCAAAGAGACGGTCCACATAAGGATAAGGCCGATGATATTCTCCACTGTCAGGTCCCTTACAAGATACAGGAACAGGGCGAACAGGGGTGTCGCAATCAGATTGAGTACAATCAGTGTAGTCTTGAGATATCTGTTGATGTTGATCAGACGGCGTTCCATGACTTCGCGCAGTTGCTTATCGGACACTATCTCCTGGCCGTCGAGACGCTGTTCAAGCAGGTTGTATGTGGTCTTGAGTTCCTCAAGTTCCTTGAGATCATCCATATTCTGTTTCATAGCTTTCGGGTATTAATTGTTAGACATAGATTTGAGTTGCTCCTTTATGCGGAACAGCCTGCCGGTAACAGCCGAGGTGGAAATACCCACTATCGCTGCAATCTCATCATAACTCATACTCTCCAACCACAGAAGGATTACGGCGCGGTCAAGCAGTTCAAGTTTATTGATCCTGTTATACATGAACTTGATCTGCTGGCCAACTTCATCGGAATCACTCAAAACCTCCTTGTCAATGACCAACGGAACGGTAGGCACAAGCTTTTTCCTGTTGCGGTCAAGATTGCAACAGGTGTTTAGGCTTACCTGCCAAATCCACGTCTTGGGGCTGCAGTCCCCGCGGAACTTGGCAAAACTCTTCCAGAGGCTGATAAGCACCTCCTGGAAAAGGTCATCAACTTCAGTAGGATTGTCCGAGAAGAAATAGCATACCGTATAGATAGTCTTACGGTATTCCCGGACCATTTTGGTGAATTCTAATTCTCTTTTGTCCATCTGTTTTGGAGTTCTATCATACAATTAGTACCCAAAACTCCTGATTCCTTATGCGAAAAATCAAAAAATATTCAAAGCCTGGAAGAATTGTCTGCCAGGACATCATGAACAAGGGTGGTGACCATCTGCTTGAGCTCTTCCATGAACTGGGCGGGCTGGTATTTGCCTCGCTCTATCTCACGCAGACGTTTCTCCCAGATGCCCGTAAGTTCGGCGCTCTTGAGCAATTCCTCATGTATAAGGTCTATGAGGCCGATGCCTGTGGGAGTGGGATAGAGGTTCTTCTTCTCCTTGCGCATGTACCCGCGTTTATATAAGGTTTCTATTATTGCGGCTCGGGTTGAAGGGCGGCCTATGCCGTTCTCCTTCATGGCATCACGCAGTTCCTCATCGTTCACCAGCTTGCCGGCGGTTTCCATTGCACGCAGCAGGGTAGCCTCGGTGTAGGGTTTGGGCGGGGTGGTCCATTTCTCCTGCAGTTCAGGCAGGTGGGGGCCGTTTTCATCGACCGTGAACTGAGGCAGAATGCGCTCGTCATCATCGGTCTTTTCGTCCGATTTCTCTTTCTCAAACAGCATACGCCATCCGGGCTTCAGGATCTCGCGGCCGGTGGTCTTGAACTCGGCGCGGCCGGCCTTGCCCAATACTGTGGTCTGGGCGTAGAGGCAGTCGGGGTAGAAGACGGCGATAAAGCGGCGGGCAATGAGGTCAAACACGGCGCGCTCATGCTGGCTCAGGTTGTTTGGATAGACTCCGGTGGGTATGATGGCATGGTGATCAGTCACCTTGCTGTTGTCAAACACCTTCTTGGACTTGGGCAGTTTCTGTCCCTCCAGCGGGGCGGTGAACTGGGCGTAGTCCTTGAGGCCCTTGAGTATGCCGGAGCATTTGGGGTAGATGTCGTCACTCAAGAACGTGGTATCCACACGCGGATAGGTGGTTATCTTCTTCTCGTAAAGGGACTGGATGGTCTTGAGGGTGTCATCGGCTGAATACCCGTATTTGCGGTTGCACTCCACCTGCAGCGATGTGAGGTCAAAAAGGCGCGGGGCAAAGTCATGTCCCTCCTTGCGGGTTACATCGGTTATGACAAAATTCAGGGGGCGGATCTCTTCCAGCAGTGCCTGGCCGTCCTCAATCTTGGTGAACTTACCCTTTGTATATGAAAAGGTGGTGTCGCGATATACGGTTTTGAGCTCCCAGTACTGCTCGGGTTTGAAATTATCTATCTCTTTCTGGCGGTTAACCACCAATGCCAGAGTGGGGGTCTGGACGCGGCCAATGGATAGCACCTGGCGGTTGTTGCCCGCACGGTACTTTATTGTGTACAGACGCGTGGCGTTCATTCCAAGCAACCAGTCACCTATGGCGCGGCACAGGCCGGCCTCATAGAGAGACTTGAATGCATCCTGGTCCTGCAGGTGGCTGAAACCCTCACGTATGGACTCCTCAGTCAGGGACGATATCCACAGACGTTTGACCGGGCATTTGGCGCCGGCTTTCTGCATCACCCAGCGCTGAATGAGTTCACCCTCCTGGCCGGCATCACCGCAGTTGATAATGCCATCGGCCTTCTGCATGAGTGACTCAATTATCTTGAACTGTTTCTCTATTCCCTTATCCTCAATCAGCTTGATACCGAACCGGGGCGGAATCATGGGCAGGCTGCCCAGGCTCCAGTTCTTCCAGTTCTGTGTGTAGTCATGGGGCTCCTTAAGGGTACACAAATGTCCGAAGGTCCAGGTTACCTGATAACCGTTACCCTCAATGTACCCGTCGTGTTTTGTCTTGGCACCCAGTACATCGGCTATATCCTTGGCCACACTGGGCTTCTCAGCTATACATACTATCATACTTACAAAGGTAATTGAGAATCGGGACTTAAGAATTGGGAATCGGCCAAAACTTATGCACTTTTTTCCTTCCCGCCAAAGTGTCCCACAAGTACCCCGCTCACAAGTCGTGTAGTGCACCTCGTTGTGTTACATCCCCTCTCCCAGAGCCTGTGTCCCACACTCACCCCTGCGACAATACGCTCTCACGCGGGTGGTTGTGGGACACTTTGGCGGTGGCGGTGGTGGGGGAAAGCAAGGAGAATCAGATATCGGGATCAAATGTAAACAGGAGAGAGAGGGATGCGTTGAGTGAATACGATGGTTCTATCGATTTCATTTTATCCCTTGATGCAAAAATGCCGGCACTCAGTTCAATCCCGTTTATCGGACCCAGACGGAAAGAGTACAATCTGAAATCGGCAAACATGCCGGCTTCAATCCTCCATAATTTGCCGTTCGTTTCATCATTGTGGCCGGCAAAAGAATTGTAAGATCCCAAGAAAGCTGTCGTTCTGAAAGTTTCCCGTTCTATAAAACTGAATCCGGCTTTTAGGGTCGCTCCATCAGAAATCTCGGATCCTATGTAAAACCTCCTATACATTAAATCAATAGTCAGATATGTATTGGATAATGGTCCGATGCCCGATTTGATAGGACTATTGCCAAGTGAGGTGGAATAACCCAGACCTAAGCGGGCGATATTGTGCCGTACATACATACGGGTCTCATGCATACGTCGTTGCTCTTCCGGAAACTGTTTTCTCAGGTTTTCAAACTCATTCACAAGTTTCTGGCATTCCGATTCCTTCTCAGGAGACCAGATCCTTGCCATTTTATCGGGCAACATGAAGTAGTAATTTATCCCGTCAAAGCCTAATCGGCCCAAACCATCAGGCTTGACAGCCTTGTTGATTGCATCGGTAATGATTCCGGTTAAGCGTTCAGCTTCTTCATTGCTTATACGCATGGTATCACGGGATATGGAAATTTGCGTTTCATTCTTATTGCGGCTGCTCCTATAGTAATAGTAATTACTCCTGAATTGGTTGTATACCAACATGGGGCCTTTGCTGTCATACAAAAGGAATAGACCGTACTCACCAAAGAAAGAAGGAACGGATAAATAACCTATAGACCATTCCTCCGGGAACAAGTGCTGTTTAAGTTCATTAGCATACTAATCATTGCTTTCTTTCCCCATAAACCGATTATCGGGCTCCAGAAAATCCTGAGCTGTTACAGTGAGGCTGACAACCGATGCACAGCATAAACCCAATAGAAACAATATGGTATGTAGTTTACTTTTCATAGGTCCAGACTAATCTTTCATCAACTCTCACTGTCATTATTTCCAGAAATCTCAGCAGGTTGTTGTGTAATCCTTCATCGTACCCGTGGCGTAACGTGCGCTCCAACGGGAGTTTGTGGCGGAAGTCATATTTGTATCTGTATATTCTGTACAGTTGCCAACGGTCATTTTCATATTTATAGTACAGTTCCCAGGTCTTGAGACCGCGGTGGTATCGGTACTCAGTCTTGTCGCTGCCTTGGGTTTGGGATAACAGCTGACCGCGACGGTTGTATTTGTATGAGTTTGAGTAGTTGAAACGTACATAACTTGTAGTATCATAATCAATGCCCTCCTCATGGAGAATTTTCCCGTGCTTGTCAAGTTTATAAAGAACCATTCTTTTTTCTATTGGTATGCTGTCATCATCGTCTTGCTTGCTTACTGTTCTGACTGCACTCAGTCTGTCATCGGAGAATTTGACGGTATCTATTGACAAATAACTGTCTGGTCCCATATACCGATACCTGTGCCCTATGTATTGGCCTAAAGAATCATATGAATACCAATAATGATACATTCCGTGACCTACAATCTCTGTCGTTTGTCCCGATGCATTGTAAGTTGTATACCCTGTTTCCACCCATCCGGTGTCCGATAAAGAGAAATCTGTGGTTTTCTCAATAACTCCGTCAAGGCTATAAGTCTTTATTGTCTTTACAACGTATCTCAGGGTATCATTCCAGTAATCCCAGGTAGTTTCAACAGTATCAATCCTGTCATCATATCTTTTTACCTCATATTCGGTATAGGTGCTGTCATATCTCTCTTTCAGACTCCATCGGACCTCAGTCCTAGAAGCCAGAGTATCGTCCTGATAAGAATACCTGACGTTTCTGTCTACAACATCCTGATTGAACATTTGTGCCCATCTTGTTTTCTTAAAATCAACAAGCTTATACTCAGAAGGCGTACATTGGCACACTCCCGTTGCAAACAGGAGCAAACAGATGATATTTACAACCGGCTTTCTCATAATTCATTTATTTTTCATAAGTCCAAATGGTTTTTGGATAAGGTTTCCTGAGTATAATGGGCTCTCTTGGGTCATAGATGAATGATTTGAGCGGAACCCTTGCGCGGAAATCATACTTTGTCTTATTTATGGACTGCGGACGGAATTTACCGTCTTTCACTGTGTAGACTACAAATCTGGTCCTCAATCCGTGTCTGTAGCGGCTCTTGAACATCATGCTTGGTTCCTTATGATAGCAACCATCACTGTAGGTGTTTGAGTATTCAATCCTTGTTACGCCCCTGCGGGTATATCGGAATGTATCTGATAAGTAAGACGGATGATAGTCTTGGGTCTCATCGGTAAGACGTGGTTGACTGCTTATGATTCTCCCTTTATTGTCATACTCACAGATAAGTGCGTCTGATACGTATTTATTCAACGTATCAAGGTTATAATAAGAATCTTCTTTCCATTCATCACCCACAAGATGATAGGACCTTATTGAGCCGTCACTACTCTTTATGTTCCTTTTGATGCTGTTGATTGTTTCAATGGTATCGGTCGTCTGGCTGTTACGCCTGATTTCATACTCTGTCCAGGAGGAGTCCGGTGCGTTGTTGTAATAAATGACACGGGTAACAAGAGCAAGATTACCATCTGTATAATGATACTCTTCACGCTCAAAAACCTCATCATCATGATACTCAGTCCTGCTCAACAGATTGCCGCGTGTACTGCTGCAGGCCGCGAACAACAATGCAGATGATACTATAGCAAATAACTTCTTCATACTCCTGTCTTATTTGCAGCAAAACTATGTGCATATAAGGGGAGATGCAAGGATTAGGTGCTGCAAAACTGTTGCATTTGAGAACAAGGCTGGCTAAGTGAGCAAAACTTGAAGGGGTATAGTCTCGGAAACCATGGCCGCCCGTGGGCTTGTGAAGAGGCCACTGAAAAAGATCCCAGTTTAATAAGTCCCTGAGGATTGCATATTTGAATCGCCCTCTGAGATATTCGGATTTCTATCGGATAATCAATTCTCAGAGGGTTGTTTT
>JAZSLV010000030.1:0-302868 GCA_045535555.1 Bacteroidaceae bacterium
ACTATATCGTAGAGTGATGAGTAGTCCGAGAAGTGTAATGAACCTTGATTTGGAAGCATAACGCTTTGTGTTTCAATGATATAAAGATAAAGAATAATCCGCAAACCACCAAGAAACAATTGAAATAGTTTGCGGATTATTAGATTTAATCTTCTATGCTATCCTAGGGACTTTTTCAGTGGCCTCTTCACAGCGACATGGGCGTCGATGGTTTCTGATACCGATACCCCAAAAAGTTCTCTATTGCTTGCTTGCTGGAATAGATTGACTGCAATTTTGAACTTTTTTAGAATGGTTTTCTTGTTTTTGGGTTTTTCTTGTTGACTGTTTCGGGTGGGTGTAACTTTGCACCAGATAAAGGAAACGACAACAACAAATACATAAAATTATGGCAATTTACAATTCTATCACTGAACTTATCGGTAAGACTCCGACAGTCAGCCTTAAGAAATTCACTGCCAACCGCGGCATCAAATCAAACATTGTAGCCAAGGTTGAGTTCTTTAATCCTGGTGGATCAGTAAAAGACCGCATTGCTCTTGCAATGATTGAGGATGCTGAGAAGAAGGGTATCCTTAAGAAAGGTGGTACAATCATAGAGCCCACATCGGGCAACACAGGCGTCGGCCTGTCACTTGTAGGCGCAGTTAAGGGTTACAAGGTAATCTTGACTATGCCCGAGACCATGAGCATTGAGCGCCGCAAGTTGGCAGCCGCTTATGGAACGGAGATTGTTCTTACTCCGGGCGCAAACGGCATGAAGGGCGCCATAGCCAAGGCCGAGGAGCTGCGTGACGCTACTCCCGGTGCAGTAATCCTGCAGCAGTTCACCAACCCCAGCAACCCCGAGATACATGCCAAGACCACCGGTAAGGAACTTGTGGCCGATGCCAAGGAATCAGGTGTTCAGATTGACGCTTTCATTGCAGGTGTAGGTACAGGCGGTACAGTTAGCGGATCGGCCATTGCCATAAAGGAGGCATTCCCGAACGCACGTATAATTGCAGTTGAGCCCGAGTCATCGGCCGTACTGAGCGGTAACCCCAGCGGTCCCCACAAGATCCAGGGTATAGGTGCCGGTTTTGTGCCCGATAACTTTAACCGCAGCATTATTGATGAGATACTGCCCGTAAGCAATGACAATGCATTTGAGACCGCACGCGCCCTGGCCAAGGAGGAGGGTCTGCTGGTCGGTATATCAAGCGGCGCCGCAGCATATGCAGCAAGCGTAGTTGCATCACGTCCGGAGTTTGCAGGCAAGAACGTATTCGTTCTTCTGCCCGACACCGGCGAGCGCTACCTCTCAACTGCACTCTTCTCGGCTGAATAAACAAAAAAGCGCATTTAAAATAAATGACACAGAAGGAACTGTTCCTTTTGTGTCATTTTTTGTACATTTACGGCATTATGAAAGGACTGTTGAGAATAATCCTGTTGCTGGTGGCGGTTTCATCGGCCATAAAGACGTCTGCCCAGAATAATCCTTATGGGATTGATGATGAATGCTATGCGCTGTTCCAGAAGGCTGAGAATCTGGCGGGGGTCGTATCCGACGAGGAGTTCAACCTTGTGAATGACTCGTTGCTGCAGACCGCTTTGGCCAAGGGAGACAACAAGGCAGAGGTGATACATTATGTGGAGCGTCTTAAACATTTAAAGAGCGGTCCGTTCAGTAATGAGGAACGGGTCCTCAAGGCTTTTGAGGAACTTAAGGCAATAGCTCTTTCTTACGGCTACAGGCAGTATTTCTACTACGCTTACGAGTTGGTCCAGAATTTTTATTACAACAATGGAAGGCCTAACACCTCAATTGAGTTGCTGCAGGAGATGCAGGCATACGCCATTGAGCAGAATGATGCGTACGGGATGTGGTACAGCTCCCGATATATGGTTTCGCTGTATACAGCCATGAACGATTACGTAACGGCCAAGAAATATATCCTGGAGGGCATCAGGGTCTATAATGAGACCGATGATCCTACGGTAAGACGCCAGTCAATAACCACTGCATACTGTGACCTGGCCAATACATATCCTGTCTTGAGCGATTCCATGAGGATAAATATAGACAAGGCTTATGAAGTATCAATGAACCATAATGATACTCTACGCTGTATCTTTTATATGGCAGTCATAGCGGCGTTGGATAAGGATGTCAGCAGGTATACTGCATTAAGGGACCGTTGTCTGACCGATGGACAGTTGCACCGGATTTCTGCAACAGCAAAAAATATGTTCCATCTCATTGATGAGATTATAGAGGGTACAATCAACAACGAGGATTTGGATGATATTGAAGCCCTTTCCAAAATACGTGAGATGAAGTTTGTTGTCAATATTGCCGAACTTTACGGATATGAAAACGCCGCTTTTCGCCTGGAGAAGCGCCTGATGGAACTGATGGAACTTAATTTTGCCAGGTCCAACCAGCTTAATATGGCTGAACTCGACGCAAAGATGGGAAACAAGGTGCTGACAGCTGATCTTGCACAGAAATCTCAGCAGTTGGCACATACTACCCTGATTCTTACCATAGTCGTGACGGTGGTGCTGCTTGGCCTTCTGGCATTCTCATACAGCCAGGTAATTGGTCTGAGACGCCGCAGGATACGTGACCAGAAGATGATCAATGAACTGACTGCCGCAAACCGCAAGGCTGAGATTGCCAACGCAGCCAAGACCCGTTTTGTGCAGAACATGAGTCATGAGGTGCGCACTCCGCTCAATGCGATTGTGGGTTTCTCTCAGTTGCTGTCACTTTCTGATGATGCACTTTCACCGGAGGAAAAACAGGAATTCTCAAACCATATCATGAACAATACCAAGATTCTGATAATGCTGCTTGAGGATATCCTGAACACTACCGATATGGATAACGGCCAGTATAAGATTACATACGATGAGGGTGAAGTCCATTATATGTGCCGTTCAGCTATAACTAGTTCTGAGCACCGGTTGCATCCGGGAGTACGGATGCTATATGAGCCCGAATCGGAAGAGCCGTTTACTTTCAGGACAGACCCGCAGCGTGTCCAGCAGATCCTTATCAATCTGCTGACAAACGCCTGCAAGCATACCTCATCCGGGCAGATAGTACTGGCCAGTTCGCTGACAGCCAAGCCCGGTTATGTGTCGTTCAGTGTCACTGATACCGGCCCTGGTGTTCCTGCTGATCAGGCTGAAGCAATCTTTGACCGTTTTACCAAACTGAACAGTTTTGTTCAGGGTACAGGCCTGGGACTGAGCATCTGCCGTGAAATTGCCTCACTGATGGGTGCCAATGTCTATCTGGACACCACATACACCGCCGGTGGAGCCAGATTCGTGTTTGAGGTTCCTGTAGTTCCACCCGTAGAATCAAAGTCTGAATAAACTGCTCAGGAATGAGTGTTTACTGCCTTTGTGGGCGGTTGCTGATGGTTGCGGGCATCGGTAGCGACGGCTACTGACTGTGCAAGTTCGCGGAAAGCCAGGCCGGTTATGGTATCGGGGTTGAGAGCCACTGGGGTGCCGTTGTCGCCGCCTTCGCAGATGCTCTGTACGATTGGAATCTGTCCCAGCAGAGGAACTTTCAGCTCTTCGGCCAGACGTTTGCATCCCTCCTTGCCGAACAGATAGTATTTGTTCTGCGGGAGTTCAGCGGGGGTAAACCAGGCCATATTTTCAACCAAACCTAATACAGGTACGTTGACCTTCTCGTTACGGAACATATCTATCCCCTTACGGGCATCGGTCAGGGCGACCTCCTGCGGGGTACTTACAACTACGGCGCCGGTTATGCCCAGTGTCTGTACCAGGGTCAGGTGGATATCGCTTGTGCCGGGAGGCATGTCTATGATGAAGTAGTCCAATTCTCCCCAGTCAGCATCGGCTATTAACTGCTTAAGTGCGTTGCTGGCCATGGCTCCACGCCACAGGACAGCCTGCTCGGGGTCAACAAAGTAACCTATTGAGAGCAGTTTGATTCCGTATTGCTCAACGGGGATTATCAGGTCACGGCCGCCTTTGTTTTCGGCATACGGACGTGCGCCCTCGGTGTTGAACATCTTGGGCATGGAGGGGCCGAATATATCGGCATCCAGAAGACCCACCTTATAACCTATACCGGCCAGAGCCACAGCCAGGTTGGCGGCTACGGTTGACTTGCCTACACCGCCTTTGCCGGATGCTACGGCTATGATGTTCTTGACATCGGGGAGCAGTTCCGGGCCCTCGGGACGCGGTGCCTGACGGGTCTTGACCTTGACCTCGACCGTGACATCCTGTCCGGCCTTTAGCTTGACTGCAGTCTCGGCCGACTTTACTATTGACTTGATGAACGGATCTGTGGGTTTCTCAAAAATGAGAGAGAACGATACACTGTTACCGTCTATGCGGATATCGTCCTCAAGCATCTCCATTGAGATGATGTCCTTGCCGGTACCGGGATAACGTACCGTCTGCAAGGCTTCTTTTATCAAATTAGGATATAGTGCCATAGTGGCTGCAAAGTTAGCAAAAATTATTGCAGGTAAGCGGATGCGGATTCGGCACAACGCTCGCCGTCAATGGCCGATGATACTATGCCGCCGGCATAACCGGCACCTTCGCCGCAGGGAAAAAGGCCCTCAAGGCCGATGTGCTGGAGGGTTTCGTTGTCGCGGACAATACGTACGGGCGATGATGTGCGGGTCTCGACTGCAATCATCACTGCATCGTTGGTAAGGAAGCCGTGAGAGCTCTTGCCGAACTGGAGGAATCCTTGCTTGAGGCGTTCTGTAACGAACTTGGGCATCCAGAAATGGAGTGGGGACGATATAAGTCCTGGCGAGTATGAACTCTCGGGCAGGTCAAAGCTGAGACGGCGGTTCACAAAGTCGGCCATTCGCTGTGCCGGAGCGGTCTGGCGCATGTTGCCGGCCTGCCAGCAGTCACGCTCCAACTGCTCCTGGAAACGCATCATCACGAGCGGGTCATTCATGTCGGCATCATTCTGCGCCACATCTTCGATGCGGGTCTCAACCACCATTCCGGAGTTGCTCCAGCGGGAGTTTCGGCCCGACGGTGACATTCCGTTGACCACAATCTGCTGGGGGCCCGATGCTGCCGGCACCACGAATCCGCCGGGGCACATGCAGAAACTGTAGACGCCGCGTCCATCGACCTGGGTCACGAAACTGTACTCGGCTGCAGGCAGATACTTGCCTCGGCCGGCGCGGTTGTGGTATTGTATACTGTCAATCAACTGCGAAGGGTGCTCCAGGCGGCATCCTACGGCAAGCGCCTTCGCTTCAATAGCGAACCTTTGTGCTGCCATATAGCGGTATACGTCACGGGCGCTGTGACCTGTGGCCAATATCACGGGACCCATGAAAGTGCATTGTTGTCCGTTTTTGGTTGCCTCTATGCCTATCACCTTGTTTCCGTTGAGGATGAATCCGGTCATCAGGGTCTCAAAGTGGACCTCACCGCCGCAGTTTATGATTGTGTTGCGGATGTTCTCAATCACGCGCGGCAGGCGGTCAGTGCCTATGTGCGGGTGTGCATCGGACAAGATAGTGGGGCTTGCGCCGTGCTGGCAGAATATGTTCAGGATGCGGTCGGTGCTACCGCGTTTCTTGCTGCGGGTGTAGAGCTTGCCGTCGGAGTAGGCACCGGCACCGCCCTCGCCAAAACTGTAGTTGGATTCCGGGTTGACCTTATGGGTACGGCTTATGGCGGCTATGTCAATCTTGCGGTCATGCACGTTCTTGCCGCGCTCAAGGACAATCGGTCTAAGTCCAAGTTCAATAAGGTGCAGCGCTGCGAACAGACCTCCGGGGCCTGCGCCTACCACTACGACTGCGGGCTTGCCGTCAACTGGACGGTAGTCTATCCGGGTAAACTCGTCCTTGGGCGGCTGCTCATTAATGAAAACCCTCAGGGTGAGGTTTACGAAAATGGTGCGCTGGCGGGCGTCGATGCTTTTCTTGAGCGTGCGGACGGCCGTGATGGTGCGCACGTCAAGCCCGCACTGCCTTGAGACAGTCTCCTTGAGCACCTGCTCGTTATATGCAAACTGCGGCTCTACCCTTAACTGTACCTCCTTTATCATATATGTCGCGAATTTACTAAAAAAGCAGTACCTTTATCCGTAATTAAGACAAGAGTTATGAAAGAGATACTGGATTTCCTGAGGAGGCTCAGTTGCAACAACGAGCGCGGCTGGTTCATGGAGCATAAGGAGGAGTACAAGCGGGTTAAGGAGCGGTTTGATGCCTTTGCCCTGGAGTTGTTGGCCGATATCCGCAAGTTTGACCCGGCCATCGGTGACTTGCAGCTTAATGATATAACATATCGCATATACCGCGACGTAAGGTTTTCGGCCGATAAGTCCCCGTACAAGACGCACATGGGCGTTTATATCTGCCCGGGCGGCAAGAAGTCTCCTTACAGCGGATACTATTTCCAGGTGAGTGCATCAGCCAGTGACAGTTGGGAGGGAACCCACATGCTGGCTGCCGGTGACTACTGGTGTGACCCCAAGGTGTTGGCCATTCTGCGCGAGGATATTGAGATGAGTGACGGCGGGTTCCGCAAGATCCTGGCCCAGGCTGCCCCCGGATTTGAGCTGGATTATGAGGGGGCACTCAAGAAAGTGCCTGCCGGATTCCCTGCCGATACTCCGGATTCCGATTTTTACCGCCTCAAGCGATTCTGCATAACCTATACTCCAACCGAGGAATTTATACTTGAACCCGATTTGGCACAGCGTGTGGCAGCCCTATTCAAAACCACAAAACCCTTCCTGGATTTCATTAACCGCGCCGTCACCTGGTCGCGCGAGGAGGAACGTTAGTACCTTTAGCGATCTGATACCCCCTGACCTTAGGGAGCCAGAACGCAGGTGGTGGACATTTCTTCCCTAAGGTGAGCGGGAAATACGCTTGTACCTGCGTTACCCCCTCACGTTAGGGAGTCAGAACGCAGGTGGGGGACATTTCTTCCCTAAGGTGAGGGGTGCTTAAAAATACTGTGGCGGACGTGGCTTTGGTCTGCCCTGTTTGCATTATCTTTGTACAAACTGAACGTATGAAAAGTAAGATAGAGATACCAAGATTCAGTTGGTGGGACTGGTTCCTGATACTGGGATTCGTGGGAACAAGTATAACGGTGAGTGTGCTGAAGGGTAATTTCAGTGCCCTTAGTTTCATTGCCGGCACCTGTAGCGTGCTCTGCGTGATTTTTGGCGTTAAGGGCAGCGTGCTGAACTTCCTTTTTGGATTCCTGGGATCATGCATTCAGGGATATATGGCTCTGCGCAGCGGACTTTACGCAAATGCGGTGCTGTTTCTGCTCTATAATGTGCCGATGCAGTTCGTGGGCTGGGCCCAGTGGCGCAAACGTGCGTTAGGCGGCGGCAGCGAGGGCATCAAGACCCGCTGGATGAGCTGGCTTCAGAGAGTGCTGCTGATTGTGCTGAGCGCTGCTGCAGTCTGGGGTATAAGCAGATTATTACTTAAGACCGATGACCCTCAGCCCGTGTCAGATGCACTTGCCATGACCGTGGCCGTGGGCGCTCAGTTCCTGCTTACGTTCGCGTTCATTGAGCAGTGGTTCATGTGGATTGTGGTGAACGGTGCCAATCTGGTGATGTGGGCCATAGCGGCCACACGAGGTGTTCAGTTTGCACCCATCATGGTGGTTCAGTACGTATTCTATATGATGAACTCCATCTACGGAATAGTGTGGTGGAGCAAAATGTCCAAAAAAGCGTAACGTATGGCATCAATCAAGGATAAGACTGTTTTTGTGTGCTCCGAGTGCGGTTTTGACTCGCCCAAGTGGAGCGGTAAGTGCCCGTCGTGCGGCATGTGGAACACCATGAAGGAGATGACCGTCAAGGCTCCCACCGCGCAGACCGTAACCGCCGCCGCACGCAAGAGCGCAACAGGTAAGGCCGATGAGAGCCGCCCGCATACGCTGAGTGAGATTGACAGCACCATTGAGGCCCGCATTGATATGCATGATGAGGAGCTTAACCGCGTGCTGGGAGGCGGACTGGTACAGGGATCCATCGTGCTGCTGGGCGGTGAGCCCGGAATAGGCAAATCCACGCTGACGCTGCAGACCGTGATGCGCCTGCAGGACCTTAAGGTGCTGTACGTATCGGGCGAGGAGAGTGCCCGCCAAATCAAGATGCGCGCCCAGCGTCTGGCTACTGCGAACGGCAGCAATCAGTTGAGTGACAACCTGCTTATTCTCTGCGAGACATCGCTTGAAAAGATATACGAACAGATAAAAGCCGTCCAGCCCCAACTGCTGGTGATAGATTCCATTCAGACTATTAGCAGCGAGTACGTTGATTCATCGGCCGGAAGCATAACGCAGGTGCGTGAGTGTGCCGCTTCGCTGCTCAAGTTTGCCAAGGAGAGCGGTACCCCGGTGCTGCTCATCGGTCATATCACCAAGGACGGATCGATTGCCGGTCCCAAGATTCTGGAGCATATCGTTGATGCCGTGCTGCAGTTTGAGGGTGACCAGCACTATCTGTACCGCATACTCAGGCCCATTAAGAATAGGTTTGGCAGCACTGCCGAACTGGGTATCTATGAGATGCTGGAGACTGGCCTGAGGCAGGTGAGCAATCCCAGCGAGTTGCTGCTTACCGACAGCCATCAGGGTATGAGCGGCGTATCGATTGCCTGCACCATTGAGGGCGTGCGTCCGTTCCTGATTGAGGTTCAGGCGCTGGCCAGTACCGCGGTTTATGGTACTCCTCAGCGTAGTGCCATAGGGTTTGATGTTCGCCGTATGAACATGCTGCTGGCTGTACTGGAGAAACGTGTGGGATTTAAGCTGGGGCAGAAGGATGTGTTCCTGAACATTGCCGGCGGACTGAAAGTAAGTGATCCTGCCATAGACTTGGCCGTAATCAGCGCCATACTTTCCAGCAGTCTGGACATTGCCGTTGACCGCACCGTCTGCATGACGGGTGAGGTGGGCTTGTCGGGCGAGATCCGTCCCGTAAGCCGCATAGAACAGCGTATTTCCGAGGCCGCCAAGTTGGGATTTGAGCGAATCATCATCCCCAAGAGCAACATGCACGGCCTGGAGAACCGCAAGCTGGGCATCGGCCTCATTCCCGTTACCAAGGTCGAGGAGGCTTTCAAGCACCTGTTTGGATAATGTGCAAAAGGGGCCTGATCCCAATTGCACATTTTGCTATATTTGCGAATAAATTACTAACCTAATTGATATGAAAAGAATTGCCGTTTGGGCCGTATTGGCTTTGATTCCATTTGCACAGAGTTTTGCCGATGCTTTCAAGATTGGAGAGCGCGGATATTTTGAGAAGGCCGGTGTTAACATCATGGCTTTCCAGGATACCTATCCCGAGGGACATCAGGCCGGCGTTTGCGTCATTATGAATGGTGTACGTATTGCAACCAACGGAGATCTGCGCCTGGAGGCAACGCCCGGACAGTGGCAGCCACTTCCCAAGCAGGGCCGCCGCACAGTTGACGGCAACAGTATAACAACGTGGCTCAGTTACCCCGATTCATCCAAGCATGAGACAGGATTCAATCCCATGCTCTATCCGGATTTGCAGTTGCGTTACTCTGTCCGCGTGGAGGGCGTTGAGGACGGTGTGATGGTGACAGTCGATCTGGACCAGCCCGTACCCAAGGAGTTCCTGGGCAAGGTGGGATTCAACTTTGAGTTCTTTCCGGGCATTCTCTTTGGCAAGCCGTGGATAATGGACGGCAAGTCCGGAATCTATCCGCAGCAGCCCAACGGTCCTGTTGATACTCCCGTCAGCAATCTGGAATATACGGGTGATTTCTATATGGGCCGCGGGTCCAGAGTGGACCGTGAGCATCTGTTGGGAGACCCCAAGGTGTTCAACCCCATCCGTGCCGATGACATCATATCCACCCCGTACGCAGTGGGCCGCAAGTTCACATCTCGTCCCGATGACAACCTGTGCCGCCTTACGGTGGAGAGTCTGGGCAGCACCGAACTTAAATTGTATGACGGCCGCATGAACCATAACAACGGCTGGTTTGTACTGCGTTCTGAGGTTCCCGCCGGTGCAACCAAGGGTGCAATCAAGTGGCTCATCAAGCCCGCGGTTACCGAGGACTGGATGTACAAGCCCGTGATTCAGACATCGCAGGTGGGTTATCTGCCCGCCCAGCCTAAGGTGGCAGTGATTGAGCTCGATGCACGCGCCAAGGATGCCGCCGGTAAGACCTGCACGCTGTATCGCATTTCGGACCAGGGACCGGTCAAGGTTAAGGATATCAAGCCGGCGGAGTGGGGCACATTCCTGCGTTACAACTACCTGCATGTGGATTTCAGTGATGTAAAGGAGGAGGGCCTATACCAGCTCAGGTATGACGGCAGTGAATCACCCGTGTTTGGGATATCGGCTGATATTTTTGACCGCGGAGTCTGGCAGCCGGTGATTGAGTATTTCCTGCCGGTGCAGATGTGCCATATGCGCGTGAATGAGAAATATAGGGTCTGGCACGATGCCTGCCATATGGACGATGCGCTTATGGCGCCCCCTTACAGCCATATTGACGGTTATGACCAGCGTCCCGGCCTGTCCAAGTATGAGCCGTTGCAGAAGGTTGGCGGCGTGAACATTGGCGGCTGGCATGATGCGGGCGATTTTGACCTGCGCATAGAATCGCAGGCCGGCGAATCATATATTCTGGCATTGGCCTATGAGGCATTCCATCCCGATATTGACGTGACATCGATAGACCAGGTAAAGCGTATCTGCGAGATTCATCAGCCCGACGGCAAGAACGATATCCTGCAGCAGGTGGAGAACGGCGCCTTGACCGTGATCAACTCATGGCTGGCTCTGGGCCGCCCGTACCGCGGAATCATCTGTAACAGCCTGCGCCAATATGCAATGCTGGGCGATGCCGCCGCCATGACCGACGGTGTTATCGGCAATGATGATGACCGATGGATATTTACCGAGCAGAACCCCGGACGTGCTGTATCGGCTGCTGCTGGAATGGCAGCGTCATACCGCGTGCTCAAGGGCATGAACGATACTCTGGCTACCCATTGCCTGGATTTTGCGCAGGCAATTTACAACGAGATTGCAGAGCAGGCACAACAGCCTATGGGCCGCGGAATGCGTGCCACTGATATGACTCAGCTTGTAGCTGAACTCTATCTTGCCACAGGTAACAAAGTGTATCGTGACTATCTGATAGGACGCAAGGATAACATTGTTCGCGGTATTCAGAATAACGCCTGGTACCTGTGCCGTGTTGCCAAGCAGTTCGGTACACTGCGTAATGATCAGGAGGCCGCTGATTGGAAGGATGCCTTTGAGCAGGCTCTCAAGAACGTACCTGCCGGCATTCAGCGTCAGGCTCAGGCCACACCTTACGGTGTTCCCTACCAGCCCTCCATCTGGGGCGCAGGATGGGATATCCAGTCATTCGGCTACCGCCAGTACTTCCTGGTATCGGCTTACCCTGAGATATTTGATATCAAGCCCATGCTCAGTGCCCTGAACTTTGTGCTGGGATGCCATCCCGGCAGCAACCAGGCATCGTTTGCATCGGGAGTGGGGGCACAGTCGGCCACTGTGGGCTACGGCCTGAACCGCGCAGACTGGAGTTACATCCCCGGCGGAGTGATATCGGGTACCGCAATGATCCGTCCCGATTTCCCGGAACTGCTTACCTGGCCCTTCCTGTGGCAGCAGACCGAGTACGTGCTGGGTGGCGGCTCATCGCACTACATGTTCCTGGTACTTGCGGCACAGCAACTCTGCAAGTGATTTGCAAAACTGCAACGGTTTTGCAACGCTTTTTGCTTGGCCCCAGATGATGGAATGGCATACATTTGCAGCAGAAACAAATGTATGCAATTATGAATAAAACGGTTTTGGCATTTGCGTTGGCCCTGTTGGTGGGTACGTCGGTCTCATCGGCCAAGAAACACAGACAATCAGATGTTGTTGTATCTGTAACTCCCGGATCTGTAACATTCAGTGTGGAGGATGTCAAGATTGCAAAGAAACCTCTGCCTGAAATGGACGGTAGAAATTTGGCCCTTAACTGGCTTGAATGGTCTGAAAGGGATTCTTATCTCGGTTCAAGTTTTGCCGATATGACATTGGTGGATGGCGGTGACAACCCTTTCTTCTCAATGGTTTGTCTGGCTTATGCACATCACAGACCCATTATCCTCACGCCCGATGCCATGTGGATATTGATATGCCATGGTTTTTCACAGTATGTAAACCATGAACCCGATAAGTTCAGGGACTATCTTGTAAGCCATCAAGGCAAGGAAACACTGCTTATCCAGACGTCCCCGGAAACTACTTCGGAACAGAAGGTTGAGAAGTTTGCCTCTTTGATAGGTAAGGAGACAAAAGGAGACCTGGCGGAGGTGATGACGTGCAATTTCTCTACTACAGGTATGGTAGAGCGTATGGTATCACAGATAGTTATGATGGATGCCGTCAAACCTTATTTTGATTATATTGAATTTCTTATCGGATGCGGCATCCCGAGCGTAACTCTTGAGGGTACTCCCGATGACTGGCAACTGTTACGTGAAAAGACTCGCAGACTGGGAGAGTTCGGCGTAAGTGAGTGGACCGACAGGCTGGATCCAATATTGGAGCAGTTCGTTGCCGCATCCCAAGGTATGCCTGATCCCGACTTTTGGTGGAATATGGCCATAAAGGGACGCCCCCGGAATTTCCATCTGCTGGAAGTTGGCGGCGGATGTTTATCACCCGCAGGTGAACCCACCAAATTTGACGGATGGTTCCTTGAGTTCATTCCGTTTGATGCCAACTGGTCGCACCCTCAAAAGATTGCGTATGACCATAATCTGATACCCCTGATGACCAGTGTTCCCATTATTCAGTATGTTGATGACGGAGCAGGTAATTGCTTAGGAATCAATGCTCTTGAATTGCGTGCCGGGATTGTGGGTCTCTCTCAGGACAATGAGACCATGGCGTTACGCCCCGAGATAGGATGGCTTGTAAGGAATGACTCCTCAATAGAATTTGATGAGGAGGATGTCCGTAGCAAGGTTGCGCAAGCCGATTTAAAAAGCGGAGATGATATAGTAATCAAACAAGCCATCAAATGGCTGGATATAAAGCGGGGTAAAAGAAGGAGAATAGGAGAAAGCCTAAGCCGAGACATAAGGACTATGGGGCCTATGTTCATCGACAACTCACAAGAACTGCAACTATCGGAATTTGATGGCTGGGGCATCACCCTGGAATACGATGAGTTGTAAGCCCTCCCGTCAAAAAAGTACAAAAGGGGACTGTCCCCTTTTGTACTATTTTTTGTATTTCTGGAAGTTGTACTTGGCGCGGAGGGCCTCCTGGGTTTCGGGGTCCTGATGGGTGAAGTATGCCTTCCAACCCGGGCAGAAATTGATGTGCCAGCGCCAGAAACGTCCTTTCAGTGACTTGGGATTTTTGTCATAACTTGCTCTAAACTTGCAGTTTTCGCAGGGATACTGTGCCATATTCAGTGTAATTATATCGTTTGCGATACAAATATACTGTAAGTCGCCGGAACGGCAAGCGATAGGCGCGTTAATCTATATTAATGCGATTTGTGCACGTTCACCTTAGGGAAGAAATCGTTAGCACCTGCGTTACAGCTCCCTAAGGTGAGGGGGTAACGCAGGTTCTGGCGTATTTCCTGCTCACCTTAGGGACGGAAATGGCCCTACGTGCGTTGTGGCTCCCTAAGGTGTGGGGGTGACAAAACTTTCCCAGTGAGCAGAACTTAAGGGATATGGTATTGGAAACCATGGCCGCCCGTGGGCTTGTGAACCGACGAACGAAGAGAGAGTAGAGGAAGCTAGCTTACTCTACCGAACGAGGAGGAGGTCTAGAACGTAGTTCTGAACGGGAGGGGCCCCTTTTGCGTTAGCAAAATAAAAGAGGGTTCATCCCATTGGCCGATGGACAATGGGATAGCGCGAAGCGCGTAGTTTCAGATACCATATCCCTTAAGTTCTCCACCTAAATTGCAGAAGTTTTGCGGGAAAAGGAGTATTTTTGCAGTTTGAAAAAAACGTTGCTACTGTGAAAGTACTTAAATTCGGTGGCTCGTCCGTAGGATCTAAGGAGAGCATCACCAACCTTAAACAGATTGTAGAGTCACAACAGGATGATGTGATAGTAGTGGTTTCGGCTCTTGGCGGAATTACTGACAAACTAATTGCTACGGCCAGGATGGCTGCCAAGGGCGAGCGTCAGTATGAGGCTGAGACCGAGGCTATGCTGGCACGTCATGAGCAGATGATACATGATGTGGTGGCGCCCGAGCGTCGCCGCAAGGCATTCAATCAGGTTCGCAAACTCTTTGGCGAGCTCAAGGAGATTATGCAGGGCCTCTATCTGCTGCACGACCTGTCGGACAAGACCATGGACACCATAGTAAGTTACGGCGAGCGCCTGTCATCACTGATTGTGGCACAGCTCATAGATGACATCAAGCTCTATGACTCGCGTGACTTTATCAAGACCGAGCACAACGGCCACAACCATTCCATTGACAGCGACCTTACCTACCGCCTTATCCGCGAGACATTCAAGGATATGCCCCACAAGGCCCTGGCACCCGGATTTATATCGGCCGATGCCCAGACGGGTGAGATAACCAACCTGGGCCGCGGAGGATCGGACTACACCGCATCACTCCTGGCAGCGGCACTGGATGCCAGCGTGCTGGAGATATGGACCGATGTGGACGGATTCATGACGGCCGATCCGCGCGTGATATCAACCGCATACACCATTGACGAGCTGAGTTACGTGGAGGCGATGGAGTTGTGCAACTTCGGCGCCAAGGTGGTCTATCCGCCTACAATCTACCCGGTTTGCCAGAAGAACATACCCATTCTGATAAAGAATACATTCAACCCGACGGCCCGCGGCACCGAGATTGTGAACGAATTGCCCGCCGGAACCAAGGCCATCAAGGGTATATCAAGCATAGGCAACACCGCCCTTATCACCATACGTGGTCTGGGTATGGTGGGTGTGATAGGTGTCAACTACCGCATATTCAAGACGCTGGCCGAGAACGGCATCAGCGTGTTCCTGGTGTCACAGGCATCGTCCGAGAACAGTACGTCAATAGGTGTACAGAATGAGGATGCGGCGCTGGCCTGCGAGCTCCTGAACCGTGAGTTCAGCAAGGAGATTGCGCTGGGTGCCATCTTCCCCATATCGGCCGAGATGGACCTGGCAACCGTGGCCATTGTGGGTGAGAACATGAAACGCAGCCCGGGTATTGCCGGTAAGCTGTTCAGCGTTCTGGGCCGCAACGGTATCAACGTGATTGCCTGCGCTCAGGGTGCATCCGAGACCAACATATCATTCGTGGTTCAGAAGAGCTCGCTGCGCAAGTCACTCAACGTAATCCATGACTCGTTCTTCCTGTCCGAGTATCAGGTTCTCAACCTCTTTATCTGCGGTGTGGGCACCGTGGGAAGCAGCCTGCTGGAGCAGATCCGCGGACAGCGCCAGAAACTGATGCAGGAGCGCGGCCTCAAACTCAACGTGGTGGGTATTGCACGCGGCAGCAAGGCTATGTTCTGCCGTGAGGGCATCGACCTGGACAATTACCGCGAGCAGTTGGAGAAGGCTCCCGCAAGCAACATAAAGACTCTGCACGACGAGGTAATAGGCATGAACATATTCAACTCGGTATTTGTGGATTGCACCGCCAGTGCCGATGTTGCCGGACTTTACCGTGATTTCCTGGATCATAACATATCGGTGGTGGCTGCCAATAAGATTGCGGCCTCATCGGAGTATGACAAGTATATGGAACTTAAGAAGACGGCCCGCCGCCGCGGTGTAAAGTTCCTGTTTGAGACCAATGTGGGCGCAGGCCTGCCGGTTATCAACACAATCAATGACCTGATTAACAGCGGTGACCATATCCTTAAGATTGAGGCTGTGGTGAGCGGTACCCTGAACTTCATATTCAGTACCCTGAGTGCCGACTGTCCCCTGAGCCAGACCATCCGCCTGGCCAAGGAGAAGGGTTACAGCGAGCCCGATCCGCGTATTGACCTGAGCGGTAAGGACGTGCTACGCAAGTTGGTCATACTGGCACGTGAGAGCGGTTACGCCATTGAGCAGAATGATGTCAAGAGCGAATTGTTCATACCGCAGGAGCTGTTTGACGGCACCATAGACCAGTTCTGGAAGAAACTGCCTAAACTGGATGCCGACTTTGAGCAGCGCCGTGCACGTGTGGAGAAGGAGGGCAAGCGCATGCGTTTTGTGGCCCGCCTGGAGAACGGCAAGGCAAGCATATCGCTGGCCGAGGTCAACAAGTACCACCCGTTCTACAACCTGCAGGGCAGCAACAACATAATCCTGCTCACCACCGAGCGTTACAAGGAGTACCCCATGATGATTCAGGGTTACGGTGCCGGTGCAGCGGTTACCGCAGCAGGTGTTTTTGCCGACATAATGAGTATTGCTAATATCTGATTTGAACAGTCTTTTCCAAAAATGAAATACATTATCATCTTGGGTGACGGAATGGCCGACTGGCCGGTAAAGGAGTTTGGCGGTAAGACCATACTCCAGAACGCCCGTAAACCCTATATGGACATGCTTGCGCGCAAAGGTCGCACCGGCATGCTCAAGACAGTCCCTGACGGATTCCACCCCGGAAGCGAAGTGGCCAACATGACCGTGATGGGCTATGATGTAACCCGCTCTTTTGAAGGTCGCGGCGTGCTTGAGGCAGCAAACATAGGCGTGGATATCAAGCCCGGACAGATGGGCATGCGCTGCAACATAATCTGCATAGAGAACGGACTTATCAAGAACCACTCGGCAGGTCATATCACCACCCCTGAGGCCGATGAGCTTATCAAGACTCTGGACAAGGAATTGGGCACGGATAAGGTGCATTTCCATACCGGAATACAATACCGCCATCTGCTGGTGATTGACGGAGGCCGCAAAGAGCTTATCTGTACTCCGCCTCATGATGTGCCGGGACAGCCGTTTCGTGACCTTATGGTAAAGGCAACAACACCCGAAGCAGAGCCTACCGCTCAGCTGCTTAATGACCTGATATTGCGGTCACAGGATATCCTGTCCAAGCATCCGGTAAACCTTAAGCGTGTGGCAGAGGGTAAGGACCCGGCCAACAGCATCTGGCCGTGGTCACCCGGTTACCGTCCGTCAATGCAGCCCATCAGTGAACTCTATCCCAATGTGCGCAGGAGCTCGGTGATATCGGCCGTGGATCTTATCAAGGGTATAGGCCATTATGCCGGCATGAAAGTGATTGACGTGGAGGGCGCAACCGGTTTGTTCGATACCAATTATGAGGGCAAGGCACAGGCTGCAATAGATGCCCTTAAGACCGATGATTTTGTGTATGTGCATGTTGAGGCTCCCGATGAGGCCGGTCATGAGGGCAACTTTACGCTCAAGAACCGCACCGTTGAGGATCTGGACAGCCGCCTGATAGGTCCCATCTATGAGGAGGTCTCCAAGTGGGACGAGCCGGTGGCTATTGCAGTGCTGCCCGACCATCCTACGCCCTGCGCACACCGCACGCACACATCGGACCCCATTCCGTTCCTTATCTATGCCCCGGGACTGGAGGCTGACAGCGTGACTGCTTTTGACGAGGAGTCTTGCAAGAGTGGGGCATACGGCAACATTGAGGGCACAGAATTCACTAAGATTTTCCTATCACTACGATGAAATACTACAGCACAAACTATAAGTCAAGTGACGTGACACTGCGTGAGGCGGTGGTTCGCGGACTTGCCCCTGACCGCGGCCTTTACATGCCGGAGCGTCTTAATAAACTGAGCAGGGAGTTCTTTGACGGCATCGACAAGATGACGTTCCAGGAGATGTCATTTGAGGTAGCCAAGGCATTCTTCGGAGAGGATATTCCAGAGACTGACCTTAAGCGTATTGTCTATGACACTCTTGCTTTTGAAACTCCCGTTGTCAAGGTTGATGACAACATCTACTCGCTGGAGCTGTTCCATGGTCCCACACTTGCGTTCAAGGATGTAGGCGCACGCTTCATGGCCCGCCTGCTGGGTTACTTCAACAAGGAGGAGAAACAGCTGGTCAATGTGCTGGTGGCCACATCGGGCGATACCGGAAGCGCCGTTGCAAACGGATTCCTGGGCGTGGAGGGCGTGCACGTGTATGTGCTCTATCCCAAAGGCAAGGTCAGCCCCATCCAGGAGTGCCAGTTCACCACGCTGGGACGCAACATCACCGCTGTCGAGGTGGACGGCGTGTTTGATGACTGCCAGGCTCTGGTCAAGAACGCCTTTATGGATGCAGAGCTCAACCAGAGGATGAAACTGACATCGGCCAACTCCATCAATGTGGCCCGATTCCTGCCGCAGGCATTCTACTACTTTAACGCCTATGCACAGATGAAACGTCTGGGTAAGGCCGATAACCTGGTCATCTGTGTGCCAAGCGGAAACTTTGGCAATATCACAGCAGGTCTCTTTGGCTGGTTCATGGGACTGCCCGTAAAGCGTTTCATCGCCGCCAACAACGCCAATGACATATTCTACAACTATCTCCAGACTGGAGTATACAGCCCCAAGCCATCGGTCCAGACACTGGCCAATGCGATGGATGTGGGTGATCCCAGCAACTTTGCCCGTGTGCTTGCCCTGTACGGTGGCTCACATAAGGATATTGCAGGGCACATAAGTGGTGCTACCTATACCGATGAGCAGATCAAGGAGACGCTCAAGGAGTGCTATGAGCGTACCGGTTACCTGCTTGACCCGCACGGAACATGTGGCTATCGCGCCCTCAAGGAGCAGCTGCAGCCGGGTGAGTACGGTGTGTTCCTTGAGACCGCGCATCCCGCCAAGTTCAAGGAGAAGGTTGATGCCATCACCGGCGGCGATGTGGATATTCCCGCCCGCCTGCAGGCCTTCATGAAGGGCACCAAGCAGAGCATTGAGATTAGCAAGGACTACGCAGACTTTAGAGAATTTCTGTTTAACGAGTCAAAGTGACGCAAAGGGGTCGTTTCGCTTTGCGGCAAAAAATGACGCAAAACGATGCGACCCCTTTGCGTCACCTTGGGAAAAATGAGCTGGCAGCAGATAGATATTAACCGACTGGATATACCCCTTAAAGAGGTCTATTCATTCATGGGGTACAAGGACGGAGAGCCCGATGCTCAGACCGTGCGTACCACCGAGTATCTGCTGCGCGAGAGCGCCCAGTTCCTGCGCCCACAGTTCAAGTATGTGCTGGTAGATGGCAGCCTGGACCTGGAAAGCAACAAGCTTACACTGATAGGGCAGGGTGGACCCGTAACCTTTGATGCCGGCAGGATTATCTGCCGCCAACTACGCGGAGCCCAGCGCTATGCCGTATTTGTGGCAACGGTAGGCAACGGCTATTTCCAGTGGTCCGATGCCGTAAAGCGCCGTGACGACATGTTTCAGACCTACGCTATGGACTGCGTGGGCAGTCAGATTGTGGAGAGCGTGGCCGATTATATGGAGACGGTGCTGCAGGCCGAGATTGATCCCGCCGGATTCAAGCGCACCAACCGTTTCAGCCCCGGATACTGCGGCTGGCACGTATCGGCCCAGCCGGCACTCTTCAGCCTGTTTCCGGAGAAGACCCCCTGCGGTATAGAACTCACGGAGTCCTGCCTCATGCTCCCTATGAAATCAGTGAGCGGCATTATTGGCATAGGGCCCGATGTCCGCTACCTGCCATACACCTGCGGCCTCTGTGACAAGAAGGACTGCTACAAGAGGAAAGCATTATGATGTACTCATTTGATGATACGATGTTCAGTGCGGCGGTGGCGGTCTATATCGCTGTCAGCGTGTGCATCGGTGCCATCAGGTGGGGGCACAAGTGTGAGCCTTACGCTCGTCATGCCGATTACTATTATCCGGCATGGAAGACGGTTGTGGTGTGCTACTTATCAGACCTGCTGATGTGTCCCATAGTATTCATGCCTACCGATACCGATGCAGTGCTTTTTCTGCGCATGATGCTGATTCTGGCTTCACCCTTATTCTGTGCGGCACTCCTGTTCGGCTATTTCGGCAAGGTGCTCAAAGTGGGGTGGTGGCGCAACCCGGTAATAGCGCTGTTTATACCGTTTAGTATCATGGCCATTACAGCCTTTGTACTGACTATAATGCCTGGAACACAGATAAAAGACCGTTTCTGCTATTGGTTCTTCAGTATATCGGGCGTGCTGGCTATAATTTATCTGGGCTGCTTTGTGGTGGCTGTTATCATGGTGGCCCGCGCCATCCGCCGGTTCCAGGAGGAGAACTATTCCAATCCCGATGATTTTCCTCGCCAGTTTGCCAAAGGTATAATCTGGCTGCCTATATTGCATCTTGTGGTCAGTTGGACAACTACTTATATAGGCTCAAAAACCGCTCTCTCCGTAGGCGTGCTGTTGTTGTCAGTGATAGGACTGGTATTCCTGATAGGAGCCCTGGCTCCCCATCGTACCATGGATGTGGAACGTATAGAGTCTGGAAAAATCTATATCGAGGCTGTTCCCGACCTGCCTGAACCACAAATCAGTGAGCCAAAACCAGAGCCTGTGGTGGAGGAGACACTGTCACAAGACCGTAAGGATGATATAGCCGCCATAATACGTTGCCACGTTGAGCAGGAGCAGGCTTATCTGGACAGCCATCTTACGCTTGCCAGCCTGTCACGTACCTGCGGAGTTAACCGCACATATCTGTCACAGGTCATCAATGAGCGTATGGGCGGGTTCTACGTGTATATAAACCGTTGCCGCTTGGCTCATGTGGCTCGTCTCAAGGTCCAGCATCCTGGTGCCTCCATTGAAGAGATTGTAACCGCCTCCGGATTCGGCTCCCGCCAATCATACTATAACGTCCGCCGTCAGCTGGAATAATACAATTGGGGTCAGACCACTTTTGTATCATTTTAGTTTGACCCTAATGTCTCACTGTCAAAATGTGTATAATTTACTGAGGCTTTACAAACGGGCTAAAAATTTTACCTGTTTTGACAAAACCTCCTGAGCTTTTTACCCGTTTTGACAGGCTCTAATCCAATGCCTCCGAACTTTGCCCGTAGTATTAACTGTGGGCTTTTTACTTGTTATGACAGTCCTTGCCATCATACTTACTATACTCATAGTAACCAGCGTTGCATACATAATTTGGTGTATGTACTCTGTCATTCATCATTGGCGTGATTATCACGATATAACCCTCACGAATGAGACACCTGTCGGCAAAAGCAAAACAAATACAACAATAAAGCAATGAAAGGAAAAACTAAAATCAAGAGAGTCCTCGCCCTGGTGCTGACGATAGCAGCACTGGCGGCGGGGCAGAGCGCCTGGGCCGCAAGCACGTTCACCGTGACGAGCAGCACCAGTGATGGTATCACCACCTTCACCATCACTCGCAGCGAGAGCACTGCCGCCGAGACGGTCTATTACCGCACCGTGAGCCTTTCGGCCCTCGAGGGGCAACATTTCACAGCCGTCAGCGGCAGCCTCACCTTCACCGCAGGACAGACGAGCAAGACCGTCACCGTGACGGAGGGCAATCCCGACGCCGAGGTCTACAGGTACCAGACTGGCTCACGGCGCAGCTACCGCTTCGAAGTGCTCGACATCGACGGCACCGTCATCACCCACCGCGACCAAACCGTCATCACCACCACCCCTTTCACCTACAGCGGCACCAACGTAAACAACGCCATCCCCAACAACAGCTTCGTGTTCCTCAATGGTGACCCCGCCAATCTGATAGGCATAGGCAAATGTGTCGATGTAGCCTACACACCGCCCACCAGCCAGGTGGAATCCAGCGGCACTTATCAGGGCTACGTGCTCATCGACGACCGCTACGACTATAGCCAGAGGGCCGCCACCGTGAGCACCAACACCCTTATCAACAGTACAGGCGCCACAGCCGCCTGTCTGAAGACTATGGGCTATAAGATCTACGCCACCGTCTGCTTCACTATGAAGGAGAAGAACGACGGCTACTACTACGTACAGATTGTTCCGGGCACCGCAAGCGCATCCTACGACGGTGCTGACCCCGAAGGCAGCGTGAACAACCCGGTCTACTCTGTCTATAAGGCCTGCTTCGAACTCAAGGAGGGCAGCGGTGTCTATAGTGGCGAGGGCAAGATGTTCTTCCCCCACCGCTTCGACTATGCCAACCGGGCAGCAGGAGGATTGTTTGGGACAGCACAGACCAGCAGCTGGACCGAGTTCCCTCTGGCCGAGAGTAAGCTCTGGCAGCAGAAGTTCAAGAGCGGCTACCGCGACAACAGCACCGGCTCGGTGGTGCTGGACCCCGCCGTAACGTCCACCCCCACCCGCTTCGACTGTGGCGGCTCCGACGACGACCCCTGGGGCTTCAAGGACCTCTACGTCCGTATGGGCCTGGTCGATGCCACCACCCCCACCGTGCTGGGCAACTACAAGGTCAGCGGCGGACGCCACCAGAAGGGCAACATCATCTACGTGAGCGTGCCGTTCAGCGAGCTTGTCACCGTGGAGGGCACACCGACGCTCACCACCACGTGGGGCACGCTCAGCTACATTGCCGGTAGCGGCAGCAACGTGCTCACCTTCAGCGGAGCGATAGCCAGCAATGCCAGCGGCACCCTCAGCATTAGCACCCTGAGCGGCACCGTCAGGGACCTGGCGGGCAACACCTTCAGCGGTACCGTCAGCAAGAGCTTCAGCATCACACTTGATGAGTCCTACGTCTGGTCGTTCAGCGACTTCAACCAATTGGCAACCGACACCTACGAGATAGCCACCAAGACCGACCTCTACCGTCTGGCCAACATCGTCAACGTGAGCCGTAACGAGTGCGACGGCATCACCTTCCTCCAGACGCAGGACATCGTATGCGACGCCAGCTACACACCAATCGGCTACTACAGCAGCAAAAACGACTACGCTTACTTCCGCGGCACCTACGACGGCCAGGGCCACACCGTGAGCGGCATCACCATCACCCGCACGGGCGACACCAGTGCCGACAAATATATCGGCATCTTCGGCTACATCTATGAGGGCACAGTGCAGAACGTCGTCCTTGCCAACAGTACCTTCACAGGATATAATTATGTCGGTGGCATCGCTGGTGAAATCAGCTGGGGCACCGTGCGCAACTGCCGCGTGGAAAGCAGCGTTACCATCAAGGTCGGAAACAGTCCCGCAGAAAACTTTGGCGGCGTCGTGGGTTATTTTCATGGCTCGGGAGCCCTGATGACTGGTTGCGTCAGTGCCGCAACCATCGAAAATAACGGTCTAACTTGTAACGATTGCGGCGGTATCAGTGGTGACGTGGAATATAATACCCTCAAGGACTGCCTCTATATTGGCACCAGCGTCACCGGCACAGGGTATGTCGGCAGCATTGCGGGTTGCACAATCAGTGCCACCATCAGTAATAACTACTACACGGCCATCAGCCTCGGCGGTATCGGTGGCAACAGCTCAAGCAGCGACCAGGACGGTGCCCGCCGCGCCCGCACCGTCACCCTGGGCGAAGGCATCACCATCAGCGGCACCGAGACCACCTACGACGTCAGCGGCATCACCGCCTACGGCAGCACGGCCATCGGCTACGGCGGCAAGATATACAGCGGCGCGGGCCAGACGCTCACGCTCAACTACAACGTGCCCGACGGTTTCTCCTTCGAGGGCTTCAGCGTGAACGGCACGGCCATCGACGGCAACACCTTCACCGTGCCTGCTGCCGACGTCACCGTCAGCGCCAACTTCGCCCGCCTGCCCATCGGCAGCATCGCGTACAACGAGACACTCGGTGCCTACGAAATCAACTGCGCCCAGCACCTGCGCGACCTGGCCGAGTACGTAAACGGCGAGTATAGAATCGAAAAAGTAAGTAATCCCTTTAATACCAACGTTGACAACTCCGTCACAGTAAAAGAGCCGCACGACTGCGCTGGCCTGACCTTCAAGATGACTGCCGACATCGACTTTGCGCCCACCAGCGCCTGGGACGACTACGGCAGCGACGAGAACAACTATACGGCCATTGGTTGGGAGGGAACACTCTACGTCTTCGGTCAAGAAGCAGTGGGACGTAATCCCTTCAGCGGCACCTTCGACGGCCAGAACCATACCATCAGCGGCATCCGCGTCAACAAAGGTGGTGATTGGTACCAGGGACTCTTCGGAATAGTCAAGTCCGGTACCGTGCGCAACGTCACTCTTGCCGATGCCCGCATCAAAGGCCGCTACAAAAATGGTGGCATTGCAGGTGAAAACATCGGCGGCACCATTGAGAACTGCCACGCCACCGGCACCGTAGCCGTTCGCACCGAAAGTAAAGACGCTAACTTCGTCGGCGGCATTGTTGGCTCCAACTACGTCGGTGACACAGGCGCCACCGTTACCCGCTGCACCAGTGCCGCTGTCATCACCAACTCAAATAAGTGCACTTATTATGGCGGAATCGCCGGCTACAATAAAGAAGGCTGCACCATATCCGATTGCACCGCCGCCGGCGTCATTTTACCCGATATCACTAATTCTGGTGCCGTCGTTGGAGATAATTACGGCACCCTCAGCGGCAACAAATACCACAGTTCGTTGGTGGGCGGCTACGCCTTCAACATCGGCACCGGCTCGGGCGACGTCAGCGGTGCCTCTTTCAACAAAAGCTTTCACCTCTACACCGACCGCGACAACTCCGCACTCCTTGCCGCATACGCCGCAACATACAGTGGCAACAGCAGTACCGCTCACGGCGGCACGCATCCCTCTCTCGCTAACCTTAGTGTTACGCTGAAAGGCTACACCCTCCACAAGGACGGCACGTGGAACACCCTCGCGCTGCCGTTTGACTTCTCCAACCTCAACTATGCCAATTCGCCCCTCAATGGCGCCACCGTCAAGGAACTCGACACGAGCAGCACCGCCTACAACAGCGAAACGGGCACCCTCACCGTCGCTTTCAAGACGGCCACCAGCATCAGCGCGGGGAAACCCTACATCGTCAAGTGGGATAGTGGCACCGATGTGACCGACCCCACGTTCTCTGGCATCAGTGGCAGCCACTTCAGCACATCCAACCCCGCCACCAACGATGCCCCCATCAAGATACAGGGCAGCAGCGCCAAGCCCTTCGCCTCGACCGACGGCCTGCTGTTCGACAGCCATAACGCCGACAATCAGGTATGCCACGCCGCCATCAGCCTCTCCGCACCCGCTGAGTCGCCCGGCAGCACCTTCGAAGGCTGGTTCACCGATGAGCAGCGAACCGTCGCCCCCACCGTCATCCCCTTCGGCACCGACGGCTCGTTCAGCCTGTATGCCAAGCTGACGAAGAACGAGCTGACGCTGACGGAGGCCGATGGCGTAAGCACGCTGACGAGCCAGTGGCAGGGCAAGCAGGTGGAGGTGTCGTTCAGCCGCCAGTTCTCAGCCGGTAAGGCATCGACAATCTGTCTGCCGTTCCCCATGACAAGCATCAGCGGAGGTAAGGTTTATGAGTTCCAGGATGTTACATACAACAGCAGTGATGGTTGGGTTGCCACAATGGTTGACGCTACCCCTAACATGGTAACAGAAACTGTAGCTAATACTCCGTATCTGTTCCTGCCCGATGCTGACGGAAGCGTGACATTCAGCGGTACTATAGACAATGTACCTGCATCTGTCACAGCCGGTACAACTGAGAGCGGTGACTGGACGTTCCACGGAACTTACAGCCGTCTGGATTACGGGACAGAGCCGTTCAGCGGGACTGTGTTCGGATTTGCGGCCACAGGTGGTAAGGCTAGCGATGGGCAGACAGATGTAACGGCCGGCCAGTTCATAAAGGCCGCTACCGGAGCTTACATACAGCCGTTCCGTGCATATCTTACATACTCCGGCAGCAACAGCGCCCTGCAGGCTCCTTCCAGACGAGTTCAGTCTGACGTAATGCCGGACCGTATAACCGTACGTCTGATAGGCAATGGTGGCGGAACAACCGCTGTAGGTACAATAGATACCGCCACGGGTGAAGTAACGATAGAGCGCTGGTTCAATTTGAACGGGCAGCCGGTTGATGGCACTCCAGCAGCTCCAGGTCTGTACCTGAACACAGATGGCAGGAAAGTGCTCATCAGTGAATGATAACCACAGTCCGTAATCAAATGACAGCAATAATTATGAAAAAGAGATATAGCAAACCCAATACTCAGGTTATAGATATTGAGACAACAAGTATCCTGTGCGGCAGTGGAGACAGGACAATTCCGGGCTGGGGAAGCGGATTCGGCCAGATTCCCGGTCAGATGCCAGGCAGAGACGATAGTCTGGCTTGATTGGAACAGATTCTTAATCAGAGGCCCAAATGGGGAATACCCGTTTGGGCTTCTTGCTGCTTAAGCACCTTGTAGTAAGTGAGCGGGTGCCAGTGTCCTGCAGAGTGATTTAATACAAAAAACCAAAGAGCCAGAGGGGAATTTTGTTTCCGAGTACATATTCTTGGTCAGCTGAAGCAATGAAACTGTTGGCAACACCCGCAATCTGTTTACCATCCTTGGAGCGTCCGCCAACCTCAATGGTAAACTGATGATCTATAGTGAAGTCTGCAGATGTTTTGCTATACTCAACCACATGAGCTGCTGATAGCTGATTAACGAAAAACACTTCGCGTTCCGTTCCTTCATTAACCTGTGTAGAGGTGAGGGCATGCAACATGTTGGTATTCTCAATATAGATCTTATCGGGTTTTTGCAATCGTTTCACATTTGTGACATCAGAATATAGCAACTGAATCAATCGTGCCTCATTGAGATTCTGCAGATACTGCAACAAGGTATTTCTCGAAATCTGAGCCATCAATGACAGTTTTGTAGTGTCGACAGTATAAGGAACACCTGATGAAAGAATTCCCAAAAGTGACTTTATCTTCCGGATATTCCCTACATCCAGTTTCCTCAACTGAGGCAATTCCTCCTCTATGATAGTATTGACAATATTCTCTATGCGTACATAGTAATTATTCTGTCCCTCTTTCAGGAACGGATAGTACCCATAACGCAGATATTCCGAAAAAAGTGGCAGTGGACGTAATTGCGCATTCACCTGCGCACATAGGCTATTGCCATCCGTCAGGATCTCCTGAAGTGACCTCTTCTTGAAGTCCATCTGATGAAACATATTCAGATACTCTCTGAACGATAGTCCCTGCATGGTATATGTAATGCAACGGCGCGACAAATCAGCCTGACCTTCATTAAGGTTTACCAGAGAAGAGCCGCTCAACACAAAGTGCATATCTTCAAATTCATCGTACGCATTCTTGATTTCCAAACTCCACCCTTTGTATTTATGCACTTCGTCCAGAAACAGGTATTTCCCGCCTTGCGCATGAAATTGCTCAATGAAATCCAGAAGATTGTGCGTACCAAAATAGATATTATCCAAGCTGACATACAACACTTCAGTTGTATTAACAGGTCCAAATGCCTGCATAATGCGTTGAGTCATGAGTGTGGTCTTTCCCACACCCTTTTGTCCCTTAATCATCAGCAGACGATCATTCCAGTCGATTTCATCCATTACACTTCTGACAAAATCCAGTTTTACAGTCTGCATTCTGTTAATGTGTCTTCTAATCAGTGCTTCCATTCTCTCACTCTATTATATTTTCGGGTGTAAAGATAAACAAAAGAATGTCCAATATACAAAACATTTTAGAAACAAATCTGTTTAACATACTGAACAATTGGTGTAATATCGCTTTTGATTTGAATAATATGTTCGATGTGTTGAACATATTTGGTACAAAATCGTTTAACATACTGAACATAATGACGCAGGAATCTGATCCCTTTGTGTCATTTTAGTTAGAGTGTGAGGGTTGAGTCGCAGAGCGTAGTGACGGCGGTGCGGTGAGTGATAAAGATCATAGTCTTGCTGGGATAAGCCTGGAAGAGGCGGCGGTAGAGCTCGGCCTCTGTCTCGGGGTCGAGTGATGAACTTATCTCATCAAGGAGCAATATGGAGCCCGGGCGCAGTAAGCCCCGGGCTATTGCTATTCTTTGGGCCTGGCCTTCGCTCAGTCCGCTGCCGCGCTCGCCGAGCAGGGTGTCAAGACCGTCGGGGAGTTCCTGAACAAAATCGGCGCAGGCGGTATGAAGGGCCTCTTTTAGTTTTTCGTCCGATGCATCCGGATCGGCTACCTGCAGGTTGAAGCGGATGGTGCCGCTCATGAGTGTATTGCCTTGGGGTACGAACACAAAATCGGGGCGTGTCTCTGCGCCTGCTGTCAGGCTTTCGTTGTTACCATATAGATTTATGCTGCCGCTGTCAGGGCTAATGAATCCCAGCATAAGACGGAACAGGGTGGTCTTGCCTATGCCGGTCTCACCCATAAGGGCGGTCTTGGTGCCGGGCCGGAAATCATGTGTAAAGCCGGACAGTATCTGGCGGTCACCGCCTGCGTACCTGAAATCAACCTTATCAAAACGTATTCCGCGCAGGGTGGGGTGCAGGGTACCGGCATAGTCCACGGCATTGCCCTCAAGCTCGGCCAGACGGTCTATGCTGGCGGTGGAGTGAATCACCTGCGGCACCAGGTTGAGCAGCTGCATTACGGGATGCTGTATCTGGCCTACCAGTTGTAGGAACGATGTCATGATACCGAACGTGATGGCGCCGTTACGCAATTGCAGGCCTCCCCAGACAAATGCAAGCAGGTAACCCAGTCCAAATGCGCTGCCCAGTATGATGCGTATCATTATGGTAAAGCGGGTGCGGCGCATTATGTTGCCTTTGAGTTGCTGCTGTGCGGAGTCCAGGCGGTCAGTCATCCACTCCTGGCTGCCCATGGCGCGCAGCACGGCGTTGTTCTCCATGCCCTCCTGCACCTGCATCTGTATGCGACTCTCGTCCTGACGTATGTCAAGTGTCATCTGACGCAGACGGCGGCCGATGAACTTGGCCATGAGTATGGCCAGCGGAGTCATGATGAGCAGGGCCCAGGCCAGCCATCGGTCAAAATAGTGCAGCAGCAGGAACGCGCCTACAAGTTGGATGGCGGTTATGCACATCTGGGGTAGGGTATCGGTGGTGGTATCGGATACCAACTCTATGTCTTTGGTAAGGCGTGAGCTTACATCGCCCGAGTGCATCTGCTTGTCATCATAGAGTTGGCGGCGGAACAGGCAGCTGAATATCCTTAGGCGTAGGGTGTTGGTCTGGTGTATGCCGGCCTTGGTGGTGAGCAGGTAATAGACCTGACGGAGCAGCACTCCGCCTACAACGGTCAGCACAAGCCAGATGGCCATTACCGTTACGTCATGGGCCGATCCGGTGCGGATGGTCTCATCGATGAAACGGCGGCTGAGCCATACCATCATGAGACCCAGCGCTACCTGCGCCGTGCCTGCCACTATGCGGACCGCCGTGTTAAGGCGGATGCCCTGCGTGTTACGCCATATCCAGCTCCAGTATTTCATTCTATTACTCCCAGTTTGGTCCAGTTATCAAGGGTTTCCTTTACATCGGTCCTGGCTTGAATCAAGTCAATATCATATTCGTGATATACTGCTACAGCAAGTCTTTCGGCCGTAAAGTCACCGTACTCCTGAGCCTTTCTCCAGATAAATGCGGCTGTCTCGTTGAGTGAGAGCATGCGGCCAAAGTTTATGGCGTCAAGGCCCTCGCCCACTATCACGTTCTCGCCGCACACTGTGCGCAGCACAAATCCTTTCTTTATCTTCATATCTTATATTTTGCAGGTCTTAATAGTCTGAATCCAGCCAGAATATATCTTCTGAGCGGTCTTATCATATACCATATATGTGCCTTGGCCAGCTGAATGAATGAATCCAGCGGGCGGCGCCGTCCCTTATCATCAACCACATGTGTGGCAACGGCAAGAACATTTGCCGGTGTGCAACTCTCTGTGCCGCAGGTGTTTCCGTCACCCATCAGGGTTATCCGGTCTGCCTCTACCTTTATGATCCGATGCACCACATACCGGTCCGGACCCACCTGAGCCAGCACCACCTGGCCGCGATGCAGGCTGCCAGGTTTTTGCAGTATCACACTCTCGCGGCCGCCGAATATGAACGGCAGCATGCTGCGTCCCTTGACGGGGAATGTCACGCTCACTCCGTCCTGTACCAGACGTACGGCCTCCTGTATGATCTGCTCATCGGTCATAGGGCAATTGTATCTTTACACAGGTGGGCTGCATCGGCATCGGGCAGGCAGTCCAAGTGCCATACGGGCACACCACTTGCCAGCGCGTTCTCGGTCTCATGCAGGCCGTCGGCAATACGGCTGTCCCACCGTTTGCCCGATATGCTGGGCACCACGGCGGCGTATGCGCCTATACCTTTAAGCCTTGTAATGTGGTTGTAAGGTGCCTGACTGAGCAGCACAATTCCGCCTATCGGAGCGCTTATGTTGCGGTAGCACGGTGTCTTGCCGCTCCAGGGGGTGCCATAGACAACGGCGGTGCCATCGGTCTTGATGCGTACGGCAGGGTTGTCATCATTCATGAGCTCAGTGCCGGGTATGTTCTGGAGCCACAGCCGTGCATGGGTGCTCTTACCAGTGCCGCTCTTGCCCAGGAACATATATCCCTTGCCGTCCAGACTGACCGCCGCCGCATGGAAAAGCACCGTATTGAGTGTGGCCGATGCCATTGCAAACTGTATCATAAGCGCATTGTCAACAGCCGCCTTACTCTGGAATCCGCTAAGGTAAAGCGTACCCTCACGGTATCCGGCCGAGCAGACCAGCCATCCCGCAGTCTTACCGCCAAACCGGAACTCAAACACCGCATCACCCTGCCCGGTATGTCCGCAAACAATATCCTGGCCCTCCTCATCCTGGCTCAGTTCCTCAACGTATTGTATCGGCCCTCCGTCTGTTACTGTGAGGCTGAACAGTGCATCTTTGCTCTGCTCCGTTCTGAACGGTTCATAGTTGGCCATTTGTGCCAGAATGCCGTCATCGGCCTCCAAGCAAAACAGATGCTCCGCAACGATATAGTACTGTTCCCTCATATAACGCAAAGGTAGTAAAATACAGCCATACCTGCGTAAAACCCGCGTTTAAACCATATTTTCTGCAAGTATGGCCGCTAAAACCGCGTTTTTGGCCATTTTTGCTGCCATACTTGCAAAGAATCGGCCACACAAGCCTTATATTGAAAGGTTTGGCCATATTACCGAGCATAATCTCCCAGGTGCACGAGCAAAACTTAGGGTATAGGGTATCGGAAACCATGGCCGCCCGTGGGCTTGTGAACGGGAGGGGCCCGTGCCTAAGAAGATGCTCTGGAAGGTGGGAGTTTACTCACGCCTTTCAGAGTGTCTTATTAGGGATGGGAGGGATAGCGCGAAGCGCGTAGTTTCAGATACCCTATACCCTAAGTTTTGCGGTCTTTTGAAAAAAAGAGCCGTTTGTTTTGTCATTTTGATAGGAGTGTATAACTTTGCACGCACAAAACGTAAGAATAAACAGAGATTATATGCGACTGCAGGGCTTCATTATTATTTCCATTATCATTCCGGACTGCCGGTGTGAGGAAGCCTGACGCATATATCTGACAGAGTTAAAATAAATGCAAAAGCCTTTCTCACAGATGTGAGAGAGGCTTTTTTGTTTGACCAACATTAACAAACAAAATAGAATGTCAGACAGGATTATTTTCTTTGACACCACACTCCGGGACGGCGAACAGGTCCCGGGCTGCCAGCTCAACACGATTGAGAAGATTGAGGTGGCACGCCAGCTCGAGCAGTTGGGCGTGGATGTGATTGAGGCCGGATTTCCGGTAAGCAGCCCGGGTGATTTCAACTCGGTAGTGGAGATATCAAAAGCCGTGAGCAACCCTATTATCTGCGCCCTGACCCGTGCCGTTGAGGCCGATATAGACGCAGCAGCCGATGCCCTGCAGTACGCCAGGCTAAAAAGGATTCACACCGGAATAGGTACCAGCGATGAGCACATCCGATACAAGTTCAACAGCACCCGTGAGGAGATCCTGGAGCGTGCCGTGGCAGCCGTTAAGTATGCGGCATCCAAGCGCTGCGAGGTGGAGTTCTATGCCGAGGATGCCGGACGTACCGATAACGAGTATCTGGCACGTGTGGCCGAGGCTGCAATAAAGGCCGGTGCCACCATAATAAACATACCCGATACCACAGGTTACTGTCTGCCCGATGAGTTCGGAGCCAAGATAAAGTACCTGATGGAGCATGTAGATGGTTTGGCCAACGGAAAGGCCATACTCTCCACACACTGCCACAACGACCTGGGAATGGCCACCGCCAACACCATGAGCGGAATCCTGAACGGAGCCCGTCAGGTGGAGGTTACCATAAACGGAGTGGGCGAGAGGGCCGGCAACACATCGCTTGAGGAGATAGCAATGATCCTTAAGTGCCACCATAACCTGCCGCTGGAGTGCGGAATCAACACCCAGCGCATAACCGCCGCCAGCCGTCTGGTATCATCGCTCATGAGCATGCCGGTGCAGTTCAACAAGGCCATTGTGGGCCGCAACGCGTTTGCGCACTCCAGCGGCATACATCAGGACGGAGTGCTCAAGAACACCAGCACGTATGAGATAATCAACCCCAAGGATGTGGGTCTGGAGGAGGCCAACATAGTACTTACCGCCCGCTCGGGACGCGCAGCACTCAAGCATCGTCTCAATGCTCTTGGCGTAAAGGTTGATGCAGTGGCAATGAACCGCATATACGAGGCATTCCTGAAACTGGCCGACAAGAAGAAGGAACTTACCGATGATGATATACTGATGCTTGCCGGTGCGGACTTATCGGCCAAAAAGCATGTGCGTCTGGAGGCTCTCCAGGTTACCACAGGCAAGGGTGTGGTGCCCGATGCCACTATCCGTCTGAGTGTGGATGGTCAGGTGTTTGACGCCTCATCGACCGGAAACGGACCGCTGGATGCATCGATCAATGCGCTCAAGAAGATAATCAAACGTACCATGACGCTTAAGGAGATGACCATCCAGGCACTGTCTAAGGGATCGGATGATGCCTGTAAGGTGCATATGCAGGTGGAGAATGACAACCATCTGTACTACGGTTTCGGGTCCGATACCGATATCGTTACCGCCAGCGTGGAGGCGTATATAGATTGCATAAACAAATTCAGACCGGAAAACGATGGGCAAGACGCTGTTTGACAAGATATGGGATGCGCATGTAGTGCAGGCCATCCCCGACGGTCCCACACAGTTGTACATAGACCGTCTGTACTGCCACGAGGTTACTACCCCGCAGGCATTCGATACCATTCGTGACAAGGGTTGCGGTGTGTTGCGCCCGGAGCGTGTGATTGCCATGCCAGACCATAATACGCAGTCGGACTGCAGTGACCGCATTGACGATCCGGTGGGCCGCAAGCAGGTGGAGACACTTGAACGGAACTGCCGCGAGTTTGGAATAAAGTGCTTTGGCCTGGGCAGCCCCGACAACGGAATCATCCATGTGGTGGGCCCTGAGAAAGGTCTTTCACTGCCGGGCATGACAATAGTGTGCGGTGATTCGCATACATCCACCCATGGTGCAATAGGCGCAATAGCAATGGGTATAGGTACATCCGAGGTGGCTCAGGTGCTGGCTTCACAGTGCATACTGCAACGCAAGCCCAAGACCATGCGTATAAATATAGAAGGTACTCTCAGCGAGGGTGTTACGGCCAAGGATGTGGCACTCTATATCATGGCGCAGATGACCACATCGGGCGCTACGGGCTATGCCGTTGAGTATGCCGGGCAGGTTGTTCGCAGCATGAGCATGGAGGGGCGTCTTACCCTGTCCAACCTGTCGATCGAGATGGGCAGCCGTGCGGGTCTGATTGCCCCCGATGAGACCACTTTCAGTTGGCTTAAAGGACGCGAGTATGCACCCAAGGGGCCTGATTGGGATAAGGCAGTGAACCGTTGGAGGCTGTTGCGCAGCGACGATGACGCCGTATTTGACAAGGAGGTTACATATTATGCCGATGACATTGCGCCGCGTATTACCTACGGTACCAATCCGGGTGCAGGTATTGCCATTGACGGAACGGTTCCTGCATATGAATCTGTATCGGAGCAGGAGCGTGAGCAGTTGAAAGTTCAGCTGGACTACATGCAGTTCAAGCCCGGACAGAAACTGGAGGGCACACCCGTGGACTGGTGTTTCCTGGGTGCCTGCACAAATGGCCGCATTGAGGATTTCCGCGCCTTTGCAAGCGTGGTTCAGGGACGCCGCAAGGCCCCCGGTGTGACAGCATGGCTGGTGCCCGGATCATGGGCTGTGCGCCGTCAGATAATAGAGGAGGGTATAGACAAGATACTTGAGGACGCAGGTTTTGAACTGCGTCTCCCGTCATGCTCGGCCTGTCTGGCAATGAACCCCGATAAGGTTCCGGCAGGAAAGCTGTGCATATCGACCTCAAACCGCAACTTTGTGGGCCGTCAGGGACCCGGCTCCAGAACCGTTCTGGCCAGCCCGCTCACTGTGGCCGCCAGCGCCGTGACAGGTGTTATTACTGACCCCCGTAAACTCTTGTGACTATGGAAAGGAAAATGAGCATAGTGGAATCAACCTGCATTCCCATAAATATAGACAACTGTAACACGGACCTGATAATACCGGCCCGATACATGGCCGCTACCACCCGTGACCTGGGTTATTTTGGCGATGCTTTCATGCATGACCTGCGTTATGATGCCAATGAGGCCCCCAAGGCTGATTTTGTGCTTAACCGCCCCGAATACAGCGAGCGTCCCCACAAGGGCTGCCACGAGATAGTGGTGGCCGGCACCAACTGGGGATCGGGCTCCAGCCGTGAGCATGCCGCATGGGCAATTGCGGGATACGGCATCAGAGTGGTCATATCGGACCGTTTTGCCGATATACACCGCGGCAACCTTTTGAACTGCTTTGTGCTGCCGGTTACCGTGAGCACAAAGTTCCGTAATGAGTTGCTGTCAAGCATAAAGAAGGATGCGGGTGCCGTTGTAAGGGTTGATCTGGAGAGTCAGACCGTAACCAGTCTTGCTACGGGACACAGTGAGAAGTTTGAGATTGACGCCTACAAGAAGCACTGCCTCTTGAACGGCTATGACGATATTGACTATCTGCTAAGCCGTAAGGCCGATATCGAGGCGTATGAGGGCCGTGCCGTTCGCGGACGTTACATAGAGATTCTGGATACCACGCTGCGTGACGGCGAGCAGACATCGGGCGTGAGTTTCTCCAATCAGGAGAAGCTGAGCATTGTGCAGTCTTTGCTGTCGGACCTGAACGTGGACCGCGTGGAGATTGCATCGGCCATGGTATCGGACCGCGAGCAGGATTGCGTACGGGGTATTGCCGATTGGGCGCAGCGCAACGGGCTGCTGGGACGCATAGAGGTGCTGGGGTTTGTTGATCAGAACCGCTCGGCCGATTGGATCCTGGAGGCCGGGTGCCGCGTTATGAACCTGCTCTGCAAGGGCAGTCTCAAGCATGTGACTGCGCAGTTGGGCAAGACGGCTTCTGAGCACATAAGTGACATACGGAGCACCGTGGAGTACGCAGTGAGCCGCGGCATGGAGGTGAACGTCTATCTTGAGGACTGGAGCAACGGCATGAAACGCTCGCCCAAGTACGTGTTTGACCTGATGGATGCCCTGACCGGGATGCCCGTAAAGCGCGTGATGCTGCCCGATACACTGGGTATTCTCAACCCGGATACCACTCTGGAGTACTGCCGCCGCATGGTGGAACGTTATCCGTCAATACATTTTGATTTCCATGCACATAATGACTATGACCTGGCTGTGGCCAATGTCTATGCGGCTGTCAAGACCGGTGTCAAGGGTGTTCACGTTACTGTGAACGGACTGGGCGAGAGGGCCGGTAATGCGCCTCTGGGCAGCGTGCTGGCTATGCTCAAGGACCAGATGGGTGTGGAGACGGGACTCAATGAGAGCCGCCTGTTCAAGGTGAGCCGTCAGGTGGAACTGGACAGCGGCATACATATTCCGCACAACATGCCTGTGGTGGGTGAGTTTGTGTTCACTCAGTGCGCCGGCGTTCATGCCGACGGCGACAGGAAGGACAACCTCTACTTCAACGCCCTGCTGCCGGAGCGATTCGGCCGCGTGCGAGAGTATGCTCTGGGTAAGAACAGCGGCAAGGCAAATATCCAGATGAACCTTATGGCCATGGGTATTGAACTTGATGAGGAGTCCATGCGCAAGGTTACCGACCGAATAATTGAGCTGGGCGTAAAGAAGGAGCAGGTAACCCAGGATGACCTGCCGTATATTGTGCACGATGTGTTGCATCACGAACAGGAGGAGCAGCGCATCCGGGTGCTGAACTATTCGCTCAGCCTCACGCAGGGACTGCGCCCGCAGGCAACCGTCAAGATTGAGATAGACGGACAGCCGTATCAGGAGGCCGCCACCGGTGACGGTCAGTATGATGCCTTTGTGCGTGCCTTGCGCAAGATATATGCCGGTCTGGACAAACCCTTCCCGGTACTGACCAACTATACTGTGTCAATCCCGCCCGGCGGCCGCACCGATGCCTTTGTACAGACCATCATCACATGGAACTTTAAAGGCACCGAATTCAAGACCCGCGGCCTGGATGCCGACCAGACCGAGGCCGCAATCAAGGCAACCGTAAAGATGATGAACAAAATTGAGACAATGTTATGAAACTAAAGATAGCTGTATTGGCCGGCGATGGTATCGGCCCCGAGATAATGGAGCAGGGTGTAGCGGTTGTAAACGCCGTGGCCCGCAAGTTCGGACATGAGATAGAGTACCGCAAGGCTATTTGCGGTGCCGATGCCATTGACAAGGTGGGCGATCCCTTCCCGGAGGAGACTTTCCGCACCTGCATGGATTGTGATGCCGTGCTGTTTGCCGCCGTGGGTGATCCCAAATATGACAATGACCCTACATCAAAAGTACGTCCCGAGCAGGGTCTGCTGGCCATGCGCAAGAAGTTGGGCTTGTATGCCAATATCCGCCCCATCGAGACTTTTGACTGCCTGGTGCACAAGTCACCGCTTAAGGACGAGATCGTTCAGGGTGCCGATTTCATCTGCATCCGCGAGCTTACCGGTGGCATGTATTTCGGTCCCAAGAAAGAGGGTGCCGATGAGGCATACGATACGAATCTGTACAGCCGCGCCGAGGTGGAGCGCATTCTTCGCGTGGGTTACAAGTATGCTCTGGCACGCCGCAAGCACCTGACCGTGGTCGATAAGGCCAATGTGCTGGCCAGTTCCCGCCTGTGGCGCAACGTTGCCATGGAGGTGATGAAAGAGTACCCCGAGGTTACGACCAATTTCATGTTCGTGGATAACGCCTCCATGCGTATGATCCAGGAGCCGCGGTTCTTTGACGTAATCGTAACTGAGAACACCTTTGGCGACATCCTGACCGATGAGGCATCGTGCATAACCGGCTCCATGGGTCTGCTGCCCAGCGCATCAACCGGTGAGCATACTCCGGTCTTTGAGCCTGTTCACGGCTCCTGGCCGCAGGGCAAGGGCCTGAACATTGCCAATCCCATAGCTCAGATACTTAGCGCCGCCATGATGTTCGAGTATTTCGGCCTCAACGATGAAGGCGCCCTGATACGCCGCGCCGTCCAGGCCTCCCTTGATGCCAACGTCCGCACCCCCGAGATCCAGGTTTCCGGTGGCGCCCGCTACGGCACCCGCGAGGTCGGGCAGTGGATTGCAGATTATATTCTGCAGTAGTCTGGGGAAACAGAGAGTAATGGGCCTCCAGGACATTGCCCTCCCACTAGTCTCGCGCAAAGTTTCGCGACAGCGAAATAAAATAAGGAGCGAATTTCGCGCCATAAAAACGTTTAGCGTTTTTTATGGTGCGAGAGTCCTGGAGGCCCATTACTCTCTGTTTCGCTCGCTTAGTTATAGCCATACCTGTTGCTACAACCCTTGTAGGGCCGATTCCCTGCAAGTATGGCAATAAAAATGGCCAAAAACGCGGTTTTCCCGGCCATACTTGCAGAAAACACGGTTTAAACGCGGTTTTTACGCAGGTATGGCCATTTTTTTAATTGTATTTACTCATCTTTGGACAACTCTGAGTAATACCATGCTTTGGCCTCTGCTTCAAACTCCAGTCTTGAAGCAGAACCCTCTTCCCCATATTTTTGGTTGAATATGTCATCGACATTACTCAACCCTTTCATTTTCTCTAAATTGATTCTACTCATAGCTCGGTCGATAATACACTTCTCAATAAGAATCAAATCAACGATTACCCTTTGCTCTGTTGTGCGTTTTGCAAAGCATTTGGCAATTCGCAATATCAGAACTTCCTCCTTTACTCCATGCGGTCACATGATCAGCATCCATATCTTTTAGGTCCCATATCTTTGTGTGGTTAGCATCGTGACCGATGGCACACAAAGGACAGTTAGATTCTCCTTTTGCCTTTGCAGTTGATGTCTGCTGAGCATAAACGGTTTTCTTGGTCGGTTCATCAAAAACACGAACATTCAGCAATTTAGTATTCTGACAACCATCAAGGATATATTCAAAGATACCTTTCTTATCCTTTACAAAAAAACTCTCATAGAGTTCTTTGACTTTTTCAGCAACAACCGATGGATCATATGCGATTTTATGAAACCGTTCATATAACTCACCCCATTTCAACCCACACATTTCTTTTTCCGGTGTAAAATCAAAAACAGATGTGATCCAATCTATTACAGAAGTAAAGTAAGTTTTAAGTTCTGTAATATCACTATCGAATCGATGGACTGCCATATACTTTTCAATATTACCTTTGCTTACCCAATCTAAAGCAGTTTCTAGATAGCTTTGTCTTTTAGCTGTTCCAGGTATAAACCAACTCCACTTGCTTATGTTGGTGTTGTTTGAGTTTGAGAACTCCTCTTTAGCTTTAGTTACGAACGGGCCAGAATATATAGCGTTGAGAATTTCTTGATCATTAAGAGGTATTCCAACGATATTAATTGTTCGGAACCAATCTTTTATTTCTTTTTCTGTTCCCTCACATACGTATATTAGGAGTCTAGTATTCAGAAAGTTTTCCTGTTCTTCAGGGTTCAGTGAGGAAAAATACCAGGGTCGACCATCTTCGTCAATCCAAGCAAATTTTTCAGTAATAAATCGCCCCAAAGAGGTAATTCGCTGTTGACCATCAAGTACTTCATATTTTTCTTCTCCAACTTTTGAAAAATAGATAAGTCCTAGTGGATATCCATTTTTTACGGATTGAATAACATCAATCTCTTTTTTACCCCCATTTTCTGCATAAAGGTAATGACGTTGGAATTCTGGTTGGATGGTAAGTCGGCCAGATAGACCATATAGTCCTTTTCCTTCGTACTCATTATACTGGAAACCTTTGCAAATATCACCAATAGTCCATTTTGTATATAAACTTGCTATCATATTTGTTACTTTTTACGAATTAATATTCTTGCATACATTCTTTTATAAGAACCATTTTGCTCAATATAAAATGCGGGACCACCTTGCTGTGATTTTGGTAAATTGCTAGGCTTGATTGTAGCATAAGTCAGACTTATGCCTAATATCTCAAATTGTTCAGGGCAGTATTTATCAAGGAATGTGATTGGAACTCCCATTATGTCTGAATAATCATTGGGAATCGCATCAGTAAAAGGAACATCAATATATCCGTAGTGATAATATTTCAGATATCCATTTTCTATAATTTCCTTATGCTTACTGAAACGAAGATTATCTTTCATCGACATTAACTGTAATGGTTCATGACGTCGTCCATGTTCCAAATTAGTGAACCAACCTGTACCTGCAACACTTATGAATTTTCTTCCTTTTTCATCAATATATAATTCTGTGCCAGTCATAGGGTAATTGTCAGGAACCTGGAAAGTCATATTTTTACCTCCACTCCTTTTGTTAAAACGTACTCCTGTCCAGATCATATTAGATTGAATCAATGGAAATACTTCTTTGTAAGTAATGCAATTAACATTACCAATTATCAAGAAATGCCTTCCAGCTTCCATGATCCATGCCAAGAATTCTCTGAATAGAGAAAATGGTGGGTTTGTTACAATAATATCGGCTTCATCACGCAATTTGCTAACCTCTTTGCTGCGAAAATCGCCATCACCGTCAAGATAATGCCACTCCAAATCATCAATATCAATGCGGCCATTATTATTGGTATCCCGTGTAATTTCAAATATCTTTCCTTTTATGCGCGTCTTATCATTATCAAACCATGGGCTTTCTGTCTCAAAAAGAGTTGGCTGATAATACTTATATTTTTTACTTTCTACAGCATAACTGGTGCTGATGAGTCGTTTTAGGCCCAAGCGCTCAAAGTTCTGTGCAAAAAAGCGGGTGAAGTTACTCCATTCTGGATCATCACACGGCAATAAGACCGTCTTGTCACGGAATGTATCAGGATTGTACTCCAGATAGGCATTTATTTCCTTCTGAATATCAGCATACTGAGTATAAAACTCATCATTCTTGGCTGCCTTGGCGGCTCCAAGATTACTGTTTTTGGCCATACGCTGCGCTTTGCAGCACTTGCAACTTATCCGGAGGAAATGGAACAGCCAAGTACAAAAAAACGTGGACGATCATCGTCCACATTCCTGGTACTTGGCGGAAACCATTCCTAAGGACAAGTCACGCCCACGCAAAGCGCAGACGTTTACCGACTTATCCGGATTAGGAAATCTGAAAACCGCCAAGTTTTAGAATGTTCCGAATAAATAGCAAACGCTATGTTAGTATGTCTGCAAAACTCCCTGCGGAGATTGCAAGAGCAAAACTACATTTTTTTGCTGATAATCAAGAAAAGAAGCATGAAAAACAATCGCTTTAATTATATTTGTCAATACTAATACAGTAAAGGCATTTTGTTATCACAAATCATTAGAGAACTGCCTTACGTATTTGTTTGCAACCTTTTATTAACCATTTAACACAATTCAAAAGTGAAAAACAAAATTGTATCATTTGAACAAGTTCGCGATAAGATTGTGAACATTCGCGGTCAACAGGTAATTCCAGATTTTGCGGTAGCAGAACTATATGGAGTTGAAACCAGAGAGATTAATCAAGCGGTAAAGAACAATCCTAGAAAATTCCCCAAAGGTTGGCTGTTAGTTCTTGATAATCAAGAGTCTGCATTTCTAAGATCAAAATTTTTGATGTTAGACAATAAAACCGGACGAGGAAATTACTCCAAACACAATTACAAAGCATTTACAGAAAGAGGCATATACATGCTTGCAACTATCCTAAAGGGTGATAGAGCTACAGATACAACCATAGTTATTATAGACACTTTTGCCAAACTACGCGAACTGTCACAATCAATAAAAGAAATTGCCAACAATCCCGATAAAGATCAACAGAAATCACTTATTCATAAAAGTGGAGAAATAATGGAGGACTTGTTTGGTGATTCTCTATCAACTAGTGAAACAGAAACAGAAATTGAGTTGAATTTTGCAGTACTGAAACTAAAACACACAATAAAGCGGAAAAAGGGAGAAACTGATTTTTGACAAACGGAACCGCCCCCAATGGCACTATGACTCTCTGTGATGCCCGCTTGGCTCGCCAAAGTCTCCCACATGCACCCCGCTCAGAATACGTTCTGATGCGGGTTGGTGTGGGACATCGGCTTTCTGAGGGGGTATGTAACACAATGAATCCCGCTACAGGGCTTGTGGTGGGGGGCGTGTGGGACACTTTGGCGGGATTAGAGTAGCAGGCTGATGAGGCCGATGAGCACAGCCACTGCCACATTGATGAGCTTGGCTTTGAGGAACGAGCCGCGGCTCTGGGCCAGGAGCGGGAGTGAGGCGTGACCGTCCTGGCTGATGCAGCTGGCCAGGAGGACGGGGAGCGGGACTACTCCTGCGGCGTAAAGGGATACGAATACCAGGTGCGGACCGGACTCGGGTATGATGCCGATGGCTGCGGCCAGGAGGATCATCAGAATTGTGTTGTCACTGATCCACGTAGTGATATCGAAATAGGACATCAGCACTCCTATTATCAGGATTGTTCCGAATGTCCACAGGAAAATACTTGGCAGGTGGTGACATACTATGTGCTCCCACAGGTGCTCCTCGATAAAGTGGTCTCCGGCAAACAGCAGCATACCGAGCACGGCAAGGCTCAGTGCAGCGAACAGCCAGTACATCCACTCCTTGGAGAGCAGGTTGAAACCGCCTGCACCTGCATCGGACTCATCGGCCTCAAGCCAGCCGGCCAGCAGGGCACCTATGAATACGAGCACTCCTAAGAACATCACTATGCGCTGCCAGCCGTAGTGGCGCTCGTGATGGTGCTCATGCTTTGATTCACGGTCCTCGGCATGCACGTTCATGGAATGGCAGCCGTCATCTTTGCTGCGGAACAGGTCCACCAGCAGGCCTACGGCAACTGCCAGCACAAAGAGTATCAGGAATATCCAGGCAGACTTGCCGGGAAACATGGCCAGCATCACGAAAGCCTCGTCGCCCGATGAGGCAATCATCATGGCAATCAGAGCGCCAAAGCTTATCAGACCGTGGGTATAGAGGGATACTGACGCGAATCCGCCCATGCATCCGGGTACGGTACCCAGAGCCGCCGACAGCAGCACCTGGCCCACACGGCGGTTGCGCAAGCTGCCGAACATACGCCCGTGGGAGCGCACGTTGAACACCTCGATGAGCATCATCATAATCACCACCAGCCCCGTTACCAGGACGGCGGTGCGCAGTGATTCGGTCAGTATATCAATCATCATTTAACTTCGTTGAATTCCTCCTCGTAAGACATAGTCCAAGCGAGCTTGACTCTGTTCTTACTTCGTTCGTCATTTAAATAAGTATTGTGCAAACTCATGCAGTGACTTGCGCCAAACCTGCCACTCATGGTCGCCGGGATAGGAATTGAACTTTACATCGACACCTGCGTCACGCATGGTCTTGACTATGTTGCGTGTGTACTCTATGCGCGGATCCTGCTCGCCGCAGCTAAGGAAGAACACATCAAACGTCTTGTTGAAGGTTTTGGTATCGGACAGCATGCCCGGGCACTCGGCCTCCAGGTCAAAGTTTGCGGCGCCCGATATTCCGCCGAACATACCGGTTGAGAACACGCCAACGTTGGCAAACACCTCGGGGTCACGCAAGCCGATGTAGAATGACTGGCCGCCACCCATGGACAATCCGCACATGGCGCGGCTCTTGCGGTCTTTCTTGACGCGGTATGTTTTCTCAACAAAAGGAATCACATTGTCAATGAGTTCGCTGCGGAATGTCTGCATGCCCTGCCAGCTGTAACCGCCGCCCATGCCTCCGCTACGTGCCTGCACGTTACTGTTGGCGCTCACCACGATCATGGGGACTGCCTTGCCGGCAGCAATCAGGTTGTCCATAATCATGGCGGTACGACCCTGCTCCATCCAGCCACGATGATCCTCACCGCCGCCATGCTGGATGTAAACTACGGGATACTCCTGCTTGCCCTCATTGTAGCCGGCCGGGGTATAGACCATGAGCGGACGCCATGCCTCCTCAACCTTTGAGTAGTAGTAAACGGTATTTACCTGACCGTGAGGCACATCCTGGACCTCAAACACATCCATACCATCCTCCTTAATCTCGATAGCGCTTGTCCATCGGCTGCAACCATAGAAAGGCTGGCTTGCGGGATCGGACACAGATACGTTGTCAATAAAGAGGTTGTAGTAGTGGAATCCGGGCACCTGGGGTTTGGTGGTAACGCTCCATGCCCCATTATCGCCCTTGGTCATATCGTATTTGGTGCCGCCCAGGTCAATCTGCACGTTCTGTGCCTGCGGGGCCTGGACGCGGAACATCACGCTGTTATCGGCCAACACACGGGGATAACCGTTGCGGTTTATGTTGGTAACCGGAGAGTATGACCCTTCCGGGAACTGCTCCATGCGGGGTCTCTGGGCTGAAGCAAAACTGCACAAAACAGCCGCAAGCATGGCGGCCATAAACTTTGAAGTCCTCATAATGATAATTGGTTATGTCTGTTTTTTAATAGCACGTAGAGTATCACCGGGGCGCCGATGGCGGGGGTGATGGCGTTGAGCGGAATCAGTCCGCGGTTGCCGGGAATTGAACTGAGCACATTGCACAGCAGCGCCACTACGGCACCGGTCAGGATGGTTACGGGCATCAGGCTGCGGTGATTGCTGGATTGCAGCATCAGCCTGCCTATATGCGGCACAGCCAGGCCGATGAACGACACCGGGCCGCAATACGCCGTAATGATGGCCACCAGCAGGCTGGTTGAGAGCAACAGCCAGTTACGTGTACTTATTATGTTGATACCCAGGTTCTCGGCATACATATCGCCCAGCAGCAGCGCGTTGAGCGGCTTGATAAGCGACACCGCGATGGCCAGACCTATGGCCGTAACCATGCAATATACAGGAAGTTGCCCCATGGACACGCCGCCAAAGTTACCCATGCCCCACATAGTATATGAGTGCACGCCCTCGGCCGTGGAGAAGAAATTGAGCAGTGAAATCAGGGCCGATGCCAGATAACTCACCATAATACCCACAATGAGCAGCATCACCGGATTCTTGAGTTTGGTTGATAGGTATAGCACCAGTGCCGTCACCGCTATGGCACCCGCAAAAGCGCCCAAAACCACTGAAAGCGACCCTCCTATGGTGAGGTTTCCCATAGTGATGTTTCCGCCGAACAGCAGCATCACCAATGCCACTCCCAGACCGGCACCGCCGTTTATACCCAGTATGTCAGGTCCGGCCAGAGGGTTTCGGAAAGCAGTCTGAAGCATCAGACCCGATGCGGCCAGCGATGCGCCTGCCAGCAATGCCGTCACGGCAGCCGGTAATCGGGACTCCCTGATTATGAAATCCCAGCTTTCGCGGCTGGCACCCGTACCCGTAAGCGATGCAATCACATCCTTAAGGGGGATATGTACCGTTCCCAGACAAAGATTCAGGAAAAACAGCACCATTACCACAGCCACCAGTATGGCAGCCAGATATACGGATTTGTTTCTTTCTCCTTTCATTACGTTTCAATGTGACTACAAAAATAGCAAACATGTCGGTTATTACAGACTTTATGTCTAACTTTCGGTCCATTTCAGAATTTGTTACACAATAAATATTGACAACTATGAAGAAAATCCTTTTCGCAGCAGCCATAATGGCTCTCTTTACAGTGAATGCAAACGCTCAGTCAAGAAACATCGATGCATCACGCCAGGGAGGCAATGATCCCCGTACATCAGCACAGCGTCAGATGCCGGAACCCAAGGCCCCTGAACTTGAATACGTAGTACGTCTTAACGTAAGCCTTGGCCAGGCCTATTCATCGGGCGATAACGGCAAGGGCACACGAACCATCATACCTATCACCGGCGGAACATTCGAGGGTCCCGATATCAAGGGTGAGGTTCTGCCCGGCGGCGCCGACTATCAGCTGGCTGTTGACGGCCGCAACGAGGTAGAGGCCATCTACTGCATCCGTACCGATGACGGCGTAACCATCCACGTACGCAACAACGGTATCATCAAGATGGGTGGCCAGGGCGGCATGTATTTCCGCTGCGCTCCCAAGTTCGAGGCCCCCAAGGACAGCAAGTATGCCTGGATGAACGAGTGCCTCTTCCTCTGCCAGCCCGGTTTTGGCGGTGCAGGTGGCGGCATCACACTTGACGTCTGGAAGGTCAAGTAATACCCCCAGCGAATAATGAAAGGGCCCCGAAACTGGAGCCCTTTTTTCTTATAAATGGCCATACCTGCGTAAAACCCGTGTTTAAACCGCGTTTTCTGCAAGTATGGCCGCTGAAAGTGCCATTTTGCCTGTTTTTGTTGCCATACTTGCAGGGAATCGGCCCTACAAGCATTGTGGCAACAAGTATGGCAATACAATCACAATTTTGATTTGATCTTGCGGCGCACGATCTTGAGGTCGCGCTCTACTTCGCGCAGATTCTTGCGTGCACGGGTGCGCATGGCAATCACAAAATCTACGCCGGGCATCTTGTCGGAGCGGTACAGGCGCTCGTAGATAAACAGGGATGTCATGAAATAGACGGCGGTCTGGATCCACAACGCGATTGATTCATATCGCACATCCTGCAGCAATGCTCCCGTGGTACTGATGCGGGCAAATCCGTTTACTGCATGGGTGGACGGGAATATCTGGGCAAAGATCTTCCAGAACGTTGGCATATTTGATGTAGGCCAGGATATGCCGCTCATGAATATCAGCGGGACCGATACGAACACAAACAGCAGGAAGCATGATTCCCTGTCCCTTACAAAGAATGATATGCTGATGGCAAAGAAGATGCTTGCCAGCAGGAACGGCACAATGAATGCCACCAGGGTGGGCAGTTGCCACAGCTGCGGCATATTGAACAGCCAGGGCACTACGCAAAGCACGTAAGTTGCTGTGAATCCGTAAACCAGCAGATAGGCCAGTGCCTTGCCTCCCAGTACGGTTATAGGGTTGGAGTACTCGTCACCCAGTATGAGTTCACCTTTGCGGCGGCGCTCATTCTCGGTTCCGGCCATCATGGCTACACCCAGCACCAGAGTCTGCTGCAGCACCAGTATAAGTACTGCCGGAATAAGGAATGCCTGGAATCCGTTGGCGGGGTTGAACATTGTCACGTATTCATTCTCAATGGGCATGGTCATGACCTCTTTCTCGTGGTCCGACATACCCGACAGACGTACCATCTGGATGTCGCGGTTCATATCGAGCGATACCATGGTGCATCCGCTCAGCATGGCCTTGTAGTAAAGCAGGCCGCTCATGTCGCAGTACAGGTTTATGGTTGCCTGGTGCCCATCGGCCAAAGTCTTGTCCAGTTCACGCGGAACCTGTATTATTCCGTAGGCCTTATGGTTATGTATCACGTTGCGGGCCTCCTCCATATCGGCGCAATAGGATACTATCTTAAGGTCAGGGGTGGCGTCGCACTTGCGCAGGAACTCACGGCTGGTTGTGCTGCGGCAGTCATCAACGGCCACAACCGGGACCTCGCGCACCGTCTCGCGGCCGTACAGGTAGGCATACAGCAGCGGGTATAGCAGCGGCACCACAATGAAGAACACCAGCACGCCCACATCGGACACTGTCTTGCGGAGTTCCTTACCACACACATCGAGCATATCTTTTATCCACATACAGTCTTGTTTTTAAGGTAGATAAGTATATTCGTGAGCCGCCTTGCGCAGCAGGCTTATGTCCACCAGCGGCAATATGAGAAACGCCACGAGGGCGGTATAGAACCAGGCCGAATAGACCATGGGTATTCCGTTCAGCGCCTGATCCACATAGATGAGGAAATAGTAGCGCAGCGGGAACAGGTATGACATGGCCTGGAGTGCGGCAGGCATACCCATTACGGGAAATGAGAATCCGCTGATAGGTATGGAGAGCACACCCCAGAGGGTGCACAGACTCAGTGACCAGCGCAGCGAGGGTATGGCCGATGCAATGAACACGGCAAATCCCTGCGATGCCAGAATGAGCAGTTCGGCTGCCAGAAACATGGGCCAGAACCCGTTGTGTGCCGGGAATTGCAGATATCCGTAGATAAGCACCAGATAGATGAGCGCCATCAGCGAGAATACCATGGTCTGCGGGAACAGTTTGGCGCTCACGGCCTTGAGTATGTTGTCATCGGCCATTTGGAGCCACTCCCCTGCGGTTCCGTCCTTGAGTTCGGTATGGATGCTGAAACAGGTCACCATCAGTATCATAAGAGCCAGTACGGCAGGTAGCATGGTGTTGCTCAGATAGACGTTGTAGTTGAGCCACGGGTTGCCTATGGGGTGCATGTCCATCTGGATGGGCTGCAGGAATCCCATGGCCTGGTCCATGTTGGCACCTTTGGCAAACAGTACCTCGCGTCCCACTGCGGCCGATGCCATTACCGCCATGGTCTTCATGTCGCGGTAAAGCAGCGATGAAGGAATCAGGTAAGTGGCGTTGGTGTAGATGGATATTACCGGCTGCTGCTGGCTGGATGCCTTGGCTCCGGTACCCTTGGGGATGTAGAAGAATCCGTAAATCTCATTCTCCTGCATGGCCTCGCGGGCTTCGGCAAAGTTTGCGTACTGCTTAATTATCTCAGTCTGCTGATATGAGTCCAGATTTCTCAGTATAGACCTTGAAACAGTGGTGTTATCCTCATCTACAACACCTGCGGGCAGGCTTTGAGGCAAACCCTCATGCATCAGCGATGTAAAGAAGACAAAGCAGAACAGCGGCGCAAAGATCATGCTCAGCCCATACAGCGGACGTGACTGCATACGCAGTATCTCACGTCTCACTATTGCCAGAAATCCTTGCTTATTGTTTGCCATGATTACTCTCTGTCTATGATAACGGTCATTCCGGGACGCAGATTCTCAACCTTCTGCTCGGGAACGGCACGGACTTCGAATGTCTTAAGATCATACTGACCGTTCACCTTGGTGGCCTTCCATGCGGCATATGATCCCAGGTCACGCATATATGTAACCTTGACCGGAACGGTTTTGTCCAATGCCGGTACATATGCGTCACGCACGGCTCCCATGGTAAGGTCCTGCAGCAGGTCCTCACGCACGTTGAAACTTACCCACATCTGGTCCATTACGGCTATGTTCATGATGGGGGCTCCGGTACCTACCAGCTCACCAACCATGGGGAATATCTCACTGACCTCACCGTCAAGTGTTGCAGTCAGGACTGTCTCCTCAATGTATGAGTTGACCTCGGCCACAACGCCCTCGGCCTGGCGCATCTGTGCTGCGGCCATCTCCTTAACCTCCTCCTCAGCTCCGTTCACAGCCATATCATACTGTGACTTGGCTGCTCTCTCGGTTGCTACGGCGGCATCGTACTGGGCTTTGGCCTCATCACGTTTCTGCTCGCTTACAACGCCCTGACCGAACAGGTTCTCGACGCGACGGTAAGACTTTTCATAAATCTCAAGTCCTGCCTTGGCTTTCTGCCAGAGTTCATAGGCTCCCTGGATCTGCTCCTCACGTGCGCCCTTCTGTGCCTTGGCGTTCTGTGCGGTTGCTGCACTCAGCACTGCCTCGGCCTGAGCCTGCTTGGCGTTGATATCGGGAGTATCTAGTATGGCCAGTGTATCACCGGCATGTACCTGCTGTCCTTCCTGTACCATAATCTTGAGAATACGACCCGGAACTTTGCTGGACACGCGGTATTCGCTTACCTCGGCCTGTCCCTGGACTATCTCCGGAACGCGATGTTTGAATGTGTAGATACCTACAGCGCAAACAATGACTACCACTACAACGAATGCTGTCAATGACAGCGCAATGTTCATTTTTTGTGTCTTGTTGTCCATATCTTTTTTTATTTATCGTTTTCTGAATCATTTAATTTGAGCTGTCCCGTAGCCTGACGCAGATATACGGTCGCCATGATACGGTCAATGCGTGCATCGATCTCTTCGGAATGGGCCTGCAGCCAGGCGGTCTGTGCGGCCAGAACCAGTGACGATTCCACGACACCCTCCTTGAAGCCTATGTTTGCCACACGAAGGTTCTCCTCGGCGTTCTCCATATTCTTAAGCGCCATCTCCAGGCGTGAATCGGCCTCGGCAATCTTTTTCTCATACTGATTCACCTGCAGTGAAACCTTGCCGCGTGCATCCTCCAATTGGTACTGTGTCAGAATTACATCTGATTTGGCGCGGCGGTACTTGTTCATACCTTCGCCAAAGTGATATACCGGAATCCTGGCAACTACACCCACGTTCCACATTCCGTGAAAGTCATTGGCGAATCCGTTGCTGGCCGACGGGTTGGTAACCAGGAAATTGCCCATCAGAGCAACCGTAGGAAGATAATCGGCACGTACAATCCGCGATTTCATGTCGTACATGTTTACGGCCAGTTCCAGGCTCTTGAGTTCAGGACGGTTCTCATAGAGGTCCTCCTGGGTATAGATGACCGTATCGGCCGGGATGTCCAGAGTATCGTTCATCTCATCCTTGAGCATTATCTCGCTGTCAAGCGGCATTCCGCAAAGCTGGCAGAGCAGCATTTTGGACAGAGCCAGACCGTTCTGAGCCTTGATCTGTGTCATCTCGGCCTCATTCAGTTTTACCCTTACGGACAGTTGGTCCGATGCGGTTGCCACACCCTCCTGTTTCATTATCTCCACATTCTGGTCCATCTGACGGAGCAAATCCACATACTGTTCTGTGAGTCGCATCTTGTTGGCCACCGATACTATCTGCCAGTAGGCTTCATCAACGGTAACTATCACTTTCTGGTCTTCTCCGCCCAACTGAGTCTGAGCCAACTCCTTGGCGTAAGCGGCCACCTTATTATATGCGCGTATCTTGCCGCCCACATAGATGGGCTCCTCAACCGTGATGGCTCCTACATATACATTCTGTATGTCCAGGCTCAAATCATTTGAGAGGTCCTTGCCCAACTGGTTCAGAGCACCTTCCACATCGGCCGTGTTCATCTTCTGGACTATGTAATTGACTGTATTTTTTACTGTCTGATCAGTCATATAGAGGTTCAGGAACTTTGGATCGGCCATAAGCGATGTCGATATGTCGGATATTGACCCGCCCATATTGGACAGTGAGTTGCGCTGATCCTCACTTGCCAGGTTGATGTTTTCGCTGTTGTGCAGATAAAGTGCCGTGGCCGATACCTTGGGGAGATAGTTTGCAAATGCGGTTTTGCTGTCATACTCGGCAGCGGCAACCTTCTCCTGCGCAATCTTGGACTGGCTGTTGTTTTCAAGGGCCATCTGCCTGCACTCATCAAGTGTCAGGACGGTCTGAGCCGTAACCGGAAGCACGGCAAGAGCCATGCAGACTGTAATCAGAATTCTACCGGATTGTTTCATATCTTTAATTGTTTTGTCTTCTTTTTCAAATCGTGTGCAAAAGTAGTGCCATTTGATGGTTTAGAGACAACCTATTTAATCACTCTTTATATCTTTTGGTCGAAAATACCAACAAATAGGTATTATATATGAGAAAAACATATTACTTTTGGCTCAAAATTAAGACAAAAGAGATGGAAAACTATTCCGAAACGCTTATCACACCCTCCAAAATCAAGCAGATGGTACCCTCCGGTATATCTCTTGGTATAGGTGACGACTTTTTTATATCCCGTCTGCAGGAGAGGCCGCAATACACCTATCTGCAGTATCCGTTCAGGGTAGACTGTTATCTGGCTGCATATTGCGTAGAGGGGTCAGTTGACTGTTCTGTCAATCTGACCGATTATCATCTGACCACGGGTACGCTGCTTCTTATAACACCCGGTAATATAATAAGGATTACCCAGCCCGATGAGCTGGATCAGAATCTGAGGGTGACTCTGATATGCGTATCGGCCTCTTATATATCTAATATAGGTATAAATCCCAGCAAGGTACTTGTAGAGGCGGTGGAGGTGTTGCGCGATCCGTGCATACATCTGTCGGACGATGAGGCGGAGATGCTGCATAAATATGTCAATCTGGCGCTCGATATAACCAAGACCAACTCTCAGTTTGTAAAGGAGAGCATAGGCGGACTTGTGTCATCGGTTTTCTATCAGTTTGCGGGGTTCCTGGCCGACTCCAAGCGCAGGGAGGATATGGAAAAGCCGGTTCGTACCACGCGCCAGCGTCAGATGCTGGAACAGTTCATGAAACTGGCCATAAACGACCACGCCCGTGAGCATCTGGTTGGTTATTATGCCGATAAGATGTGCGTAACGCCCAAATACCTCTCCAAGATTGTAAAGGAGACCAGCGGCCGGTCCGTTCCCGACTGGCTCAGCGAGCTGCTCATCCTTGATGCCAAGAATATGCTGCGACATACGGATATGACAATCAAGGAGATATCGGCCAGACTCAATTTCCCCAGCCAGTCATTCTTTTTCCGCTTCTTCAAGAACCACACCGGCCAGACTCCCACCCAATATCGCGAAGAATAGTACAAAAGGGTACAAAAGGGGACTGTCCCTTTTTGTATCATTTTATTTTATTGTGCAAGGGTGGAGAACTTGCCTGTTACCGTTTCGGAGTAGGTGGTGGAGACGGGAATGTGCGGGGCCGATGAGTAGGTGAGCTCTGCAAAGAGACCGTCGGGGCCTTTTTGGATGGCTCTGATCTTGCGCAGGTTTACGTAGTACGAGCGGTGGCAGCGGACTATGTTGTTTGACTCGCAGATCTGCTCAATGGAGCGCATGGAGCTACGGAGCGGGAAACGAACCAGTTTGTCATTGTTCAGATAGCAGATGTTGACATAATTGTCGGCTGCCTCGACGTAAAGAATGGCGTTGGCGGTCACCGCCAGCTTGAGTGACTTCTTGTCATCAAGGAAGGGCAGGGTGCTGTCCTCGCGTCCAATCTGGCCCGATGCGTATTTCTCGATTGTGATTGAATCCTTTGCCAGCCGGATATCGCGGTCCTTGATTTCGGAGATAAGTGCCAATATTACATATGGAAATACCAATATGGAGAATGTTATTATAAACATCTTGGGCAGCAACTCGATGTATGGCATGGTGCGCTGGTCCATCAGCCACACAAACAGAGCACAGAACATGGTTATGGCAAGTCCTTCCAGAAGCTCCCATATGACGAATCCTGTGTAATTGATATGATGCTTGCTGCGTGTAAGCAACATGGACAGACGGCTTATAAGCACTACCACAATCTCAATTGATGCCATTATGGCCGATCTGAAAGCCAGTTGGTCCTGCGTTACGTTCATGAATGTATCAAGATGGTATGGACGTGCTCCTATAAGAAAAAAGAAGGCGTATAGCGGTATTAGCAGGATGTAACTTGCCAACATGTTTCCTTTAAAGTATGAATCGGGGATTTTGTGCATATATTCCGTTTGTTTTTGCGTTTAGATGCAAATATAGGGGTAAAATTCCATCCCACATCTATAGGGACGAAATTTTTTTCATCACAATTCTACCCCTCTATTTTAATTTTAACCCCTAAATATCCGATTTAGTCACTCTGTATGCCCGTATATCCCTTTAATTTTCACCCATCGGACCATGTATGTATCTTTGTGGTGAAAAAATTCTGAGATATTCGGTTTATGAACAAGATATGCGCTTTTGGAGATTCGGTTATGAAGGGTATAGTCGAAGACTGTTCCCGGTTGGCCGGCTCCGTTAAATATAAGATAAGCAATCTTAGCTTTGCTGAGATATGCAGCTCCCGTCTGGGACTTGATATAAGGAACTATGCCAGGTTCGGCGGAACCATCAACCAGGGCATGGACCTTGTAGAAAAGCATAAGGATGATGTATCGGATTCACGATACTGCGTAATAGAATACGGTGGTAATGACTGCTCTTATCACTGGGATGAGATTTCACAGGATCCCGTGTCGGTCCATAACCCTCTTACCATGCTGGGCGATTTCCGCAGGCAGTATTCGGCTATGATTGACAGGATCAGTAAGAACGGTGCCAAACCGGTTCTGCTTTCACTCCCCCTGATTGACAGCGAGCGTTACTTTAAACATATTATCAAGGGCCTGAATCCCGAAAACATCCTTAAATGGCTGGGTGGTGACGTTAATTTTATAGGTCATTGGCACGATATGTACAATATGGCAGTGTGGAAACTAGGTGCAGCCAAGGGAGTTCCCGTGATTGACATCACATCGCCTTTCCTGGTAAGGAAGGATTACCGCGATTATCTGTGCAGTGACGGTATTCATCCCAACGAGGAGGGTCACCGTATCATTGCCGATGCCATTTGTGATTTTGTAAATACAAATAAAAACTTCAGGATATGACTACAATCTGTTCATTTGACTGCAATCAGTCGGCTTTCAAGAGCATTGCCGGCGATGTTAAGCCTATTGCACCGGTTGACGGCAAGTGGGTTGAGGTTTCACCCAGAGTATTCGAGGATCGCGTACGTAACCTTGCTTACGGACTTATGGTCCGTGATTACCGCAGGGATGAGTGTGTTGTATTCAGCGGCTTCACTGACGAGATGAAGCCCTTTATCAAGACAGCATGCCGTCTTGCCCATATAACTCCCAATTTCAACGAGTCGGCCGACGGCTCCAGACTCTCTGTTGACGATGTGGAGTATCTGATGCTCATTGGCGGTACATGGTCACGTAAGTACAAGGCTTCGGTTGACCGCACGATAGCACGTATTATTCTTGGTTGCTGATAATACCAGGCAAATTAAACCTTTATTCATTCAGCGGACGGTAGAAATGCCGTCCGTTTTTTATTTCCGGATGAAAGATTGATATAAAATCACCAAGCAGCATCTCGGGGTGAAATGAACTCAGTTCAAAATAGGGCACCTGATTGACGTCACATACCCATATGTTACGCTCCCGGAATGGTTTGAATGATGCGTATGACTTAAAATCAGATTCAAGCAGACTATATGTGAGAGGTACCGGACTGCTGTTTTTGAGCAGCCATACATCGGCATCCTGAGCCTTCTCATAAACTGTCTCAAATGAGAGCGGAACCGAGCCGCTGTTATCGTTGTCGGCAAACAGATACAGTGCGCCGGCATCGGCTATCATACGTCCTATGGTGCTTCCGCCTCCCGCTACATACCAGGCTGATCCGCTGCGTGTATCCAACATAACACGGGGGCGTGACGCTGTTTTGGACGCAACTTCCTTAAGGCGGTTGTAATCAGTGCTTACCTTACTGTATAAGGAGTCGGCTATGGTGGCGGCACCGAACAGACGGCCGTAGAACCGTATCCATTCGGCACGTGAAAGAGGTGATGTCTCCATGTAATCGGCACATTCCAGCAGGGGTATTCCCAGTTTTTCCAGCTGGCCGTAGCCGGTCTGCTCAAAAGGAGATACCATTATGGCATCGGGATGAAGTTCCATTATCTTCTCAACGGTGGGATACATGCTGTTGCCGCAGTCGGCAATGGTTCCGTCGGCCAGGCGTGCGCGGATAAGGGAGTCCGATATGTACTCGGGCTCGCAAACTCCCGCAATGCAGTCCTCCACTCCCAGTTCGACCATCAGATGTGCCAGACTGTTGGTCATAACAACCACACGCTTGAGCGGAATATGGACAGTATTGACATTGCGGCTGAACCTGTAATCAGTATCTGTAGAATCAGTGAATGTATATGTGTGCAGCAGAGTGCCCTTTTTCCAGGGATTGGCTATGCGTACGTGATAACTGTGGGCTGTTTCCTGTACCGATATGTGGCTGGCCAGCTCCATTATACCACCGTCAGCATGGAATTTTACGCCTCCGTTGCAGGCGCTCAGTAGTGCCGCGGTTATAATTATGACTGATGCTTTCCTCATTTGTCTGTTTGGTTGAGACTGTAAATTGCCGATACCTCAGTGGAGAGTTCGCCGGTAGTGGTGTTACAGCCTATCACTCCGTTCTGTATCCTTATGAAATCTATGCCAGCAAGATTGGCCGGCGTGCCGTCAGGGTTGACCGCCCAGTCAATATCGAATGCCGAATTCTCAAGGCTGTTGGGTTTGTTGTCAACGTATCCGTATTCAAACGATGAGAACACATATTGGTTGTTCTCAAAACTTGCATTGTCCGGCAGCAGCGTGGCCGTGAATGACAGGGAATCATTGTCATACCACTGCGGATAATAGGGCTGACTGTGATATATATTTTGAAGTATGCTGCCTGACTTTCCGTCCGATCCCTTCCATGGTGAGTCTCCGTTATCTGCAGTAGGTTTAATGTAGCGGATAGTATAGTCCGGAGCGGACCTGCCTTCTCTCTGTTCCGATCCCCAAATCTCATACCAGGCATCGTCGGGCTCTCCGTTGCCGTTGGCATCGGCACTTACCCAGACTACTCCGGGCTCGGCATTGCCGTTGTAGGCGTTTCCGTCAATCCTGAAATCAGGTCCTTCCTGATTTTGCACAGTTGCATTGAATCCGGCGGTAATATAACCTCCAAACGCTCCCAGAGTTACCATTCCGCCCGATTGCAGGGACTTGAGGCACTTGGCTGCCATGCTTGCAGCATCATCGCCCGGCTCATATTTGGGCAGCAGGTTTACGAACTGTCCGGGTGCCGGCATATACTCGAATACGCGGTCAATGTCTCCTATTATCTCAGGTTCACCCTTATACTGGGTCAGAGTAACATCGGCATCACAGAATACAACTGTGTTGGGATTTATGCCGATGCCCGGTACGCGGTACAGCAGACGGCCGTCTGCGCTGAAACACATCAGCGACCCCGGTGTTACGTAGTCCATTGCGTCGCAAACATAGACCTTGTGTGATGTGGGCTCCACCTTTATGGAGTAGGGACATTCCACACGGGTGCCGTCGGTTATGAAATCGGAGTCAAGCACCTGTCCGCTTGCCAGATCCAGTATCTGTATCGTGCCTCCTGCACCGTAACCATAGAACCAGGCCTTACTGTCAACTATGTCCATGTTCAGGATGGGTATGTCAAATGTAGCCGTAACCTGATCTGTCTGCGTGTCGATGCGGTGCAGGCGGCTGTCATAATCCATTGTGCCGTAATCGAATATGCCTCGAGATACTACGTAGACATTGGTGCCGTCGGCGTAGATGGAACCCGGGTTCTCACGCACGGTTATGCGCTTGGTCTCGGTAAAGGTGCTTATGTCTATTACAGAGACCGAGTTGTCGGGATTCTGAGTGTCCAGACCGCCGGAGTTTGAAACATACAGTTTGCCGTTTGCACAGCAAATTCCGTCGGGATTCCGGCCTACTGTGACAGTGGCATCGGCCTGCATGGTAAGGGTGTCGATGCGGGTTACCGTGCCGTCAAAGCAGCAGACATAGACAAAGCCTCCGTTTGCGGTGAGACGGCGGGGTTGTGATGCCACACCGCCTCGTTGAAGTGGTATTTGGCTGATGGACTGGCAGGTGGATGCGTCCAGTATCTCTATCGTACTGGACTCGGAAACTGCCAGATAGAGACGGCTTCCATACAGGAGCATATCATTTGCGGTATCTCCTATGCGGCGGCCGTTTACCTTCTCAAAACAGTCATAGGAGCGTCCTGCAGCTGAATTCCATGAGTCGGGCTGGCCCGTGTCGAAATCTATCCATGCAAGGGTGCTGTTGTTCTGGTTGAAAAGGCCTTCGCTCAGGACATAGATTCCTGCATGACCGGCGTCGGCTATCACCTGGCTCTGCTCAAGCAGTACAGGCTCCGGGTCACATGCCAGGACGGTCAGGATAAGTGGCAGTATCTTAAGGGCTCTATTCATAGTTCAATTGTTGCGGTTAGACGCACCTGACGGCCGGGCATGGGGTAGTTGCGGACCAGTTCATACCGGCTGTCGGTCAGGTTTATGCATTCGGCTTTCAAAGATATGTCAAATGACCTTATGCTGAAAGTCCGCCATAGCGAACAGCCTAGTTCGTAGTATGGCAGCATGCGGTATTCGGGTCCGTTGTAGCCGTTGCTGTAATACTCTCCGCTGTAAAGCAGGTTGAGGCTGGCGTTTACATACGGAGTCTCTATCCAGGTTACGGCCGATGCCGAATGCCTGGGGGTATAGGGCAGTTGGTGGTTCCAGGTGGAACTGCTGCTGTCTGATTTGTCCATGGAGCGCTGATAGGTGTATGAAACCAGCAGTGCGGGGCGTACCGATCCCTGCAATGTGTGCAGTTCAAGTCCGGACTCCAGTCCGTGGGTGGTAACAAGGCCTATGTTTTTCATCATCCATACCGCGGTGTTCTTGCCGGGTACTGCCATGATGCGGTCCTTTACGTTGCTGTTGTAGGCATCGGCATAAATGGAGTAACGTATGCCTGCTGCCTCGTTTTCAATTACTATTCCGGCCGATGTAACCGATGCCCGCTCGGGACGGAGGTCGCGGCGGCCTATCTGCTCAAAGTAGAGGTCGTTGAAGGTGGGCAGGCGCAACGTGTTGCTGTAAGATGCCCTCAGGTGAAGTCCTGCGGCAGGCCATACTGTCCAGTTGAGTCCGGCTGTGGGTGAAAGGTGGTTGTAACTTTCGGCCGCCTGGCGCAGGATGGTTTTCTCTTTTGTTACTACGTGATTGATACGGCTCGTAACGGTAATCCGTTCTGATGCATATTTGAGCGCGGCGGTGCTGTTAAGGGTGTATCGGGTGGGGCGTGCCTGATGGGCTCCGTTTCCGTCCAGTCCCGACAGACGTCCGTCCACGCCTGCAGATACAGAGAGACAGTCCGCTATGCGATATAGTGCAACACCTGACAGATATCCCTCCTGCTCGGTGTAGCGGTTATCAGTTCTACCTTGTGTGTTGCTCACTCTGGGGTCCAGATAGCGGGTGTATGTTATGCCGTACTTGGCATTGAAACGTAGGGTCAGACGCTGGCTGACGGAGGTTGTAAGTGTGGACTGCACAAACCCGTTACGGTTCCATAGACGCTCACGGGCGGCATTCTCATTGTAAAGTATGTTGGCCGGCAGTCCCTGCTCTGTCTGGAACCAGTATATGCGGGTGGTCAGTCGGGTGTTGTCGCCAAGGTTGCTGTGCAGTGCCCCTTCTATGCGCAGACGCTGCACATCGGAGTTGTCACGCCGCATCTCTGATGAGTTTGCCCCGTTGTTCTGTGTATATGGGTAGTTGCCCTTTGTCTTGAGCCATTCGGCCTCAAATGATACGGTGTTGCTCCGGCCGGCTTTGAATGCGCTCCGGGCCAGTGCCGACAGGGTGTTGAAACTGCCGTATTTGAGCTGAGCGCTGCTGCGTGACTGGCCATCCTCAAGTTGCGGCAGGCCGGTGTTTATGCTTATTACTGCGGCCTGTGCGGCAAGCGATGCCGGTTGCAGCAGGTCATTGTCGGGGCCGCTCACCATACGCACGGATTCTGCCTGTGATGCGGAGAACTTGCCCAGGTCTATCTGGCCGGTCTGGTTATCGGTAATGATAATTCCGTCGTATGCAACTGCGGTGTGTGAAGCCCCAAGGCCTCTTACGGATACTGTCTTGAGTCCGCCCACGCCTCCGTAATCCTTGACGGTGGCGCCGCTCATGTATTTGATTACGTCCGATACCTGCAGCGTGCCGGTGGCCAGCATCAGTCGTTCATCGGCCCTCTTTGAAACAGATACTGCACCCGGGCTGTTGGTGCGGTCACTTGTTACGGTTACCTGCGGAATGTCTTTTGTACGCATGGTGTCAGATAAAACCTGACCCTGTGCCTCCAGGTGGAAACACAGGGTGCAGATTGCTATCAAACAGTATTTTACGTCAAAAGACATCTTACATGATTACTCGGTTACGGTGAGCTGGTCCAGGCAGAAATACAGCGGAGTGTTGATTCCCCACTGACCTACATCAGTTGATGAAAGTGAGAACTGTATCTTGGTTACCTTGCCAAGCTTGGTCAGATCAACCTGCTGCCATGTGCTGACAATATCCAGACCATCGGCCAGAAGGAACTCAATGGTACCGGTCTCATTCTCGCCATTGAAACCCTTGATTGTGAGTGTGAACTTGTCCTGGGCTGTCCACTTCTTGACAGTTCCCATAGGTCCGGGGTTCTGATCCTTGATGGCCAGATATGCGCTGACGCAGTTTGTTACATAGCATTCCTTTGCGTTGTATGCGGCTCCATCTTTGAATGAGATCTCAGCAGCAACGCCATAACCCAAACCTCCGGTGTATGCTGTGAAATAGGCGTTTGTCTTTACACCGGCCTTTGTGATGGCAGAAAGATTTGATGAACCTGCCAGAGTGTCGTTGGTGCAGCTTGTAAATGTGAAACCTTCACCCATACCCCATGAGGCGAAAGAGTGAGTCAGTACGAACTGATCAATAGTAATATCCTGTCTGTAATAAGGATACTGAGGGTCTCCGTACTGATTTGACTTGTCAGTTCCCAGATAAACAGAGTCAGTACTTGAAAGACTCATTGAGAGGGTGTAAGACTTGGCGGCTTCCTCACCACCGTTTTCTTCCTTGTCGCAGGAAGTGAACACAAAGCCCATAGCGAGGGCCATCAAAGCAAATGATAAAACTTTTTTCATTGTAGTTATTGTTAATAAGTTACTGAGTCCCGGCAGTTTTATAACGTGTCTTGCAGGTCTTCTGACTTACCCCGGTATGTCTCCGCCTTCCCGGCTTTGCAGCCAGTGGCACTTGTGGTGATGGACATCCCTTTTTGAGGGCTTACAGCAGCGGGTCTGTTCAGGATTCTCACCTGATTCCCTTTTGATCCTCTGGCTCATGGAAAGAGTATCGGAACAAGACGCAGCAAAATTAGTAATAAATCATTATCTTTATACCACCTAATAAAAATTGAATGATCAGGATACTTATAGGAGCCGCCACATCGGGCAGTGGCAAGACTACTTTCACGATGGGGCTGCTGCGTGCACTGACGCGGCGGGGGCTCCGTGTACAGCCTTTCAAATGCGGTCCTGACTATATTGATACGCAGTTTCACAGTATTGCAGCGGGCGCAGAGTCCGTTAATCTGGATACCTGGATGGCGTCGCCTGAACACGTTCGTGAGGTTTTTGCACGTTATTCGGCTGGGGCCGATGTGGCCGTGATAGAGGGCGTGATGGGGCTGTTTGACGGCTATGACCATATGCGCGGAAGCAGTGCCGAGATTGCGGCTTTGCTGGATGTGCCGGTTCTGCTGATGGTCAATGCACGCTCCACCGCATATTCCGTGGCGGCATTGCTACACGGATTCAAAACTTTCAGGCCCGATGTGCGCATAGCCGGTGTGGTTTTCAACCAGGTGGCAACGGACTCACATTATGCCTTCTTGCGGGATGCGGCGTCCGATGCGGGTGTTCCGTGTCTGGGGCGGATTCCGCGCACTGAGGGAATCGAGGTGCCGTCCAGATATCTGGGACTGACCGTAGGCCTTGAGAATGAGTTGAATACGCTGGCCGACCGGGTATCGGACCTGGTGGAACAGTATGTTGATTTGGATTTGATATGCAGAGGATTGCAGTAGCCAGGGACAGGGCGTTTAATTTTGCTTACCGGGAGAATCTGGACAGGCTGGCTGAGATGGGACAGGTGCTCTTTTTCAGCCCGCTGGCCGGTGATGAACTGCCCAAGGATGTGGATCTGGTCTATTTGCCGGGCGGATATCCGGAACTTTTTGCACCTGAACTGGCGCTTAACCGTATGCTTGCATCGCAATTGGTGCAGTATGCGGAGAACGGCGGCCGGATTTTTGCCGAGTGCGGCGGAATGATGTACCTGGGCAAGTCGTTGACCGATCAGGATGGCAAGGTGTGGCCAATGGCCGGAGTGCTGCCCATAGAGTGCACCATGCAGGGTGCACGACTTCACCTGGGCTACCGCCGCATGACCATTGGTGGCACAGAATTCCGCGGTCACGAGTTCCATTACTCAAAAATTGACGCAAAGGGGTCGTTTCTTTCAGTCGCTTCGCTTTGTGACGCAAAGGGGTCGTTTCGTTTTGCGTCACTTCAGTTTGATGCGCGGGGTGAGAATGTGGATACTGAGTTGTTCCGATACAAGAACGTGATTGCGGGCTACACACACTGGTATTGGGGTGAGTCCGATATCAACGCATTTTGGGAATTATGAAAAGAATATATACACGTACAGGCGATGACGGCACCACCGGAATCCACGGCGGCGAGCGGGTGCCCAAGGACGATATCCGCATAGAGGCCAACGGCACTCTGGATGAGCTCAACACCCAGATAGGCATTGTGCGCAGTATGCTCAAGGCCGATGACCGATGGCAGGAGGGACTGTACAGGATACAGTGTGAGCTGATGGCGGTTATGAGCCTGGTGGCAACGCCTTCTAAAAATCGTGACAGTAATCCCAACAGCCTGGATGCCGGGATGGAGCAGTTCTGTGAGGATTGGATGGACAGCCTGACACAGCAGATTGGCGAGCATGAGCACTTCCTGATCCCCGGCGGAACGCCGCTGGCTGCACAGTTGCAGATGGCGCGGACCGTTTGCCGCAGGGCGGAGCGCAGGCTTTGGACTCTGCACAGGGAGGACCCTCTGCCGTTGGAGTTGCTGCGTTTTGTAAACCGTCTGAGTGACCTTTTCTTTATCCTGGCCCGCTTTGAACTGGACCGTCAGGGATGGCCCGAGGAGAAGTGGAAAGCGTTTGCTTATAAGAACCGTAAGTGATGGCCGATGCAAAGTTACATCCGGTTATGCTGGCAGGAACGGGCAGCGATGTGGGCAAGAGCGTGATTGCTACTGCCCTGTGCCGCATTTTCCGTCAGGACGGCTACAGCCCCGCTCCGTTCAAGGCGCAGAATATGGCGCTCAACTCTTACGCAACCCCTGATGGTCTGGAGATTGGCCGCGCGCAGGCTGTCCAGGCCGAGGCTGCGGGTATTCCCTGCAATACCGATATGAATCCGCTGCTGCTCAAACCCAGCTCGGACCACACATCGCAGGTGGTGCTTAACGGCAAGCCTATGGGCAATATGGGCGCGTATGACTATTTCCGCCGCGATGAGGGCAGGGAGGTGCTGCGCAAGGAGGTGAATGCTGCGTTTGACCGATTGAGCAGCCGCTACAACCCCATAGTGATGGAGGGCGCCGGCAGCATATCGGAACTGAACCTGCGCGATACGGACCTTGTCAATCTGCCCATGGCACGATATGCCGGGGCCAAGGTGATTCTTGTGGCCGATATAGACCGCGGGGGCGTTTTTGCAAGCGCCTACGGGTCGATTGCCCTGCAGACCCCCGAGGATAAGAAGCTAATAAAAGGCATAATAATCAATAAGTTCCGCGGTGACCTGAGGCTGTTTGAGGAGGGCCGCAAAATCCTGGAGGATATTTGTCAGGTGCCGGTGCTGGGCGTTGTACCATACTTCAAGGACATACATATTGAGGAGGAGGACTCCATGGAACTGGCCGGCAAGCAGCATAGCGCCGTGAGCGGCCGTGTGAACGTGGCGGTAATACTGCTGCGCCACATCTCCAACTTTACGGACTTTGGCATGCTGGAGCGTGATCCCAGGGTGAATCTTTACTATACCAACAACGTTGAGGAGATAGGCAAGGCCGATATAATAATACTGCCCGGAACCAAGAGCACCATCGATGACCTCTATGAGATTCGCCGTAACGGCGTGGCCGAGGCGGTGCTGCGTGCTCACAAGTCTGGCACTACGGTGCTGGGAATATGCGGCGGTTACCAGATGATGGGGCTGAGCGTGGATGACCCCCAAGGTGTTGAGGGCAGCGTTCGCAAGATTCCGGGGCTGGGACTCCTGCCGGTTGATACGGTCATGGAAGGCAGCAAGGTTACCCGCCAGGTGTCATTCCGTTTCAGGGATTCAGACGGCTGCACGGGTTACGAGATTCATATGGGACGCACCGAGGGTCAGTGCAGAGCCTTGAATACATTCTCTGACGGCACGACTGACGGCTGTTTTGTCGATGAGCGCACTATGGGAACCTACATTCACGGCATACTGGACAATCAGCAGGTGATAGAAAGTCTTCTGGCTCCGTTTGCAGCCTCTAAATCTGGCGCTACGGCATTGAGTTACAACGATTTCAAACAGCAGCAGTACGACCTGCTGGCCGACCACGTGCGCAAGCACCTGAATATGCCGCTGCTGTACAAGATAATGAGTGAAGATGATTAACGGGCACGGTGACGACATATTCTCTTACCCCGGCATCAGGCACAATTTCAGTTCAAACATTGTGTGCCGCAGGGATTTGGATGCGCTGTACAGACATCTTAACAACTGTATGCCCGGCATATCATCATATCCCGAGCCCGATGCCTCATCGCTGGCCGCGGCGTGGGCTGAATCGATGGGAATATCGGCCGATAACCTGTGCGTTACCAATGGTGCCACCGAGGCAATCTACCTGATAGCGCAGGTGTACCGCGAGAGCAACTCGCAGATACCGGTCCCAACATTCAGCGAGTATGCCGATGCCTGCCGCCTGAACCGTCACAGGATAACTGAGGTCTATTCTGAATCCGGTCTCAAGCCTGCCCCCGGAAGTCTGGTGTGGATATGTAATCCAAACAATCCCACCGGAAAGGTGTGGAATCATGCGTGGCTGACGGAGATGATAGAGGCCAATCCGGCATGCATTTTCATAATTGACCAGTCTTACGCTCCCTATACTTTGGAGAAGGTAGTTGACGTAAAGTGGGCGGTGGAGCAGCCCAATGTGCTGTTGCTGCACTCCATGACCAAGCAGTTTGGGGTGCCTGGACTGAGGATTGGTGGTGTGAGCGGCAATTCCAAACTCATAAGGCAACTGAGCCTGTTCCGTATGCCCTGGTCCGTGAATGCTCTGGCCATTGAGGCGGGAAAGTTCCTGCTGGCCAACCGGGATATGTACTGCTTTGACGCTGCCGGGCTCATTGCTGAGCGTGAACGGGTGTCGGCAGAGTTTGCCAAGACCGGACTGATTGAGGTGTGGCCATCGGACTCCAATATGCTGCTGTCAAGGTTGAGAATGGGAAAGGCATCGGCCTTGAAGGATTTTCTGGCTGCCGGGAAGGGCTTACTGATTCGTGATTCCTCCAACTTTACGGGGCTTGACGAGGGCTGTTTCCGTATTGCGGTGCAGGGTCAGGAGGCTGATAATCTGCTTATTGAGGGGATTAAGGAATGGATGTTCAGCAATTAACGATAGCGTTGACGCCTCTCCTGGCTGGTGCTCTGCTGGATGCTCTGCTGGGCGATCCTTCCTGGCTTCCGCATCCTGTTGTGGGGTTCGGCAAGCTGATTGGCAGGGCCGAGAAACGGCTCAATCGCGGTGGGCACAGAAAACTGAAAGGTGCTCTGACTGCAGTCCTGTTGATTGCTTTAGTCTATTTGCTGTTCTTCTTTGGCATGCGCTGGCTCTACCGGGTCAATGTCTGGGTAGGTGTTGGTTTAGAGACACTTATGGTTTTCTGTTTTCTGGCAGGTAAAACCCTTATCAGGGAAGTCAGAATGGTGTTCCAAGCCCTGGATGAATCTCTGGATAAAGGCCGCAAACAGTTATCCCGGATTGTGGGGCGCGATACCGCCCAACTGGATGCGCAGGAGATACGTACCGCCGCGCTGGAGACATTGGCCGAGAACCTGAGCGACGGTGTGATTGCCCCGCTGTTCTGGTATCTGCTGCTGGGTCTGCCGGGTATGGCGGCTTACAAGATGATCAACACGCTTGATTCCATGATTGGCTACAAGACAGAACGTTACAAGGACTTTGGGTGCTGGGCCGCGCATATTGATGATGTGGCAAACTGGATTCCGGCGCGTCTTACCGCTCTGCTTATGGTTCTGTCAGCCGGCCGTCCGGGACTGCTGCGCTTTGTGCACAAGTACGGCCGTCAGCACGCAAGCCCCAATTCAGGCTTCCCCGAATCGGCCCTGGCAGGCATTCTGGACTGCCGTTTTGGCGGCACGCACACCTATTTCGGCCAAGAATTCTACAAACCCTACATCGGAGAGAATCCGCGTGACCTTACATCGGATGATGCCCGACGCGCCATCCGGATAAACATAATAACCCAACTGCTGATGATTTTAATTTGCGCATTAAAAATATGGAACTTTTAGAAGCAATTAAGGAAAGACATTCTGTACGTAAGTACATTGACAAGCCTATTGAAAAGGAAAAGGCAGAAAGCCTGAATGAAGCAATCGGTAAGTACAACGCCATGAGCGGACTCAATATCCAACTGGTTCTTGAAGAGCCCAAGGCATTCTCCACCGGCATGTGGAAATACGGCCAGTTCGGCGGCGTAATGAACTATCTGGTAATGGCCGGCCCCAAGACAAAGGAGTCTGAGGAAGCAATCGGATACTACGGCGAGCAACTGGTCCTCCAGGCACAGACGCTGGGGCTGAACACCTGCTGGGTAGGCCTGACCTACAAGAAGATTCCCGGGACCTTCACACTCCGTAAAGGTGACACGGTACATTGTGTAATCGCCCTGGGTTACGGAGCAAATCCCGGCGTACAGCATCCCGCAAAGCCGATCGATAAGTTTTACGAGTGCAAGGCCGATGCCCCCGCGTGGTTCATGTCTGGAATGGAGGCCGCCTTGCTGGCACCGACCGCCGTCAATCAGCAGAAATTCAAATTCATACTGCACGAGGGCAACATAGTCGAGGCCAAGACCACATTTTCAATGTCCGGATACACCCAGATTGACCTTGGAATCGTAAAGTGTCACTTTGAAATAGGGGCTGATAAGAACAACTTCACTTGGAAATAAGTCATATACTGATTTTTGGGGATTCCTGATTATCGGTATAGTATGTAACTTTGCGGCATGATAAATCGTTCCAACCTTTATTACATTGCCTCTGTTATCTGGGGTATTCCGGGAGTTATAATCACTGTCAAGGGTATATCGGCCTATTTTTCGGCCGATAAGGGCCAGCTGTGGTGGCTGTTTATTATCACCGCATTGGTCCTGACCGGATTCATTTTCATGTTCAGCCGGATTGTGGCCAAATACCGCAGGCTGATTCAGGAGCAGCCAGAGCGTACTTCACCGCTCAAGACGTTCCCTGTGCGCGGGTGGGTGATAGTAGTCTTTATGATGTGTTTGGGAATGGCACTCAAGATTATCGGTGTCCCGGTAGCCTTTACCGCATCGTTCTACAGCGGCCTGGGCCCCTCCTTACTCATTGCTGCCATCCTCTTTTTGAAGAAGTAACGTATTAGGGACAGTCCCTACTATGCTAAAAATGTCATTTTTATGTGGGAAATGCCATCAAGCATGAATGGCTGAGATGACTGCCTGAATCCCACTTTCTCATAGAATCCTCTGGCATACTCCTGGGCTTCTATGTCTATGATTTTTGCATTGAAATACTCCCGGGCAGCATCAATGGCATGCAGCATGATTTGCTTTCCATACCCTTTGCCTCGCTCAGTAGTTATTACCCGGCCGATGGACACCTCATTCATGTGGGTGCCAGCCGGACATACACGGGCTATAGCAACTACCTTATCAGCATCGGTCAACCACAGATGGATGGCCTGCTGGTCATCGCCGTCAAGATCCTGATAAACACAGTTCTGCTCTACTACGAACACCTGACTTCTGATTCTGAGGAGTTCATACAGTTCATCGTTTGTTAGCTGTCGGAATGTTTTCTTATTCAGTTTCATGTTGTTAGTCGTCCAAAATCACTCCATCCGGACTGCAGTTTTCCATCGTGACAATCCTGAATGAGTTTGTTGAGATTTTTTTCAGCATATTCCTGTCGTCCGGTCCGATGATAATGCTGGATACGGTCGGCCTTGATACGCCTGTAGTTTTCGGGGAATGACTGCCAATGCATCCACGCTTGCTTATCGGCCTTGATGGCTTTGATCAGCCAGTCCTCATAGATAAACAGCGATGGGTCAAGATCCGGGGCTACAGCCAGTCCGGCGGGTGTCATCTGACCCAGTTGTACAAGACGTCTGCATCGGACCAGATTCTGTTCGCACCAGTTACTGCGCTTGCGTCGCGGGGTAAAGTGCTGGATGGGCTTGCCGTCATCGATACGCTTCATGGTGCTGTCAATCCAGCCAAAGCAGAGTGCCACCTCAACCGCATCCACATACCGAACCACGCCGGGACAATCGGCCTCGGCACGGTTTATTCGCAGCCAGAAATCACTCACTTTGTCGTGATTCTTCTCGTACCACCGATATAGTTCAGCGCGTGTATGAATGTCAAGCAGGTTTGTTACTTCCATATTTTTCAAAGGTATAAAAAAGGCAGTAGGGACTGCCCCTAATTCGCTAATGCGTGTATTTCTTGCCGGGCAGGAAGCGGGGCACGCTCTGGCAGTACTTCTGGTACTCGGGGTATTTGCCGCTGCTTATCTCTTCGGCCAGTGCCGAACTGCCTTGGAACATCACTACCAGCAGCAACGCGCCGATCACGCTCCAGTTGATTATGCCGATGCCCGCACCGATTGAGAAGACGTAAAAAGCAATCCAGATGCTCTGCTCAGCCAGATAATTGGGGTGTCTGCTGCGGCCCCAGAGACCGTTGGTGTTGAATCCTTTGTTATAAGGTGCCGGCAACTCCTCCAGTGTCTTGCCCTGGTTTATCATCGCCCATTTGCGGGTCTGGAACGCCCACTGCTGCTCATCGGCCACAGTCTCCCAGATGATGAATGCCAGCATGATAACGGCTGCAATCCAGTCAATTAGGCCGAATGGTGCATCGGACCTCATTGCCACGAGTGCGGGGAAAGCGGTCATCAGCACCAGGGCGTTCTGATAGATTGAGATGAATCCCAGGTCAAACAACGTCCATTTCCAGCGTTTGCTGAATGCCGATCCGGAGCGCAAAACCGCCCATCGGTAATCCTCTACGCCCTCCCAGAATTTGAGTTTATAGGCACCTTTGCGGGCAAAATTGAAGGTCAGTCTCAAGCCCCACAGGGTTGCCAGAACGGCCATCACCACAAGGCGGGCGCTCATGCCGCCCTTGGCTGCGATCACCCAGGTGTATGCTATCGGCAGCAGGCTCCAGAGCTTGTCCATCTGGCTGTTGTTGCCGGTAAGTTCGCCTACGATAAAGCAGAATGCGGCACTGCATCCGGCAATGATCAGCAGGATTTTAATCACTTCAATCTGTGTGCTGTCCAGCTCGGGGCCGACAGTGAAATACAGGATTGGGCATACGATGATAGAGAGCGCAAGTAGCGCGGCAATCAGTGGAATGTTAAGTTGTTTCATATCATTTTAGGTTTAGGTTAATCATACCGCCAAAGGGGATGAGGTTCTCAAAGGCGTGGCGCAGGTCACAGAGACCGGCATAGACGCGGGCGCATGCCAGCACCCCGCCGTGCGCAAATATCAGCACGTTTTCAAAATCCTTCTGCTTGAGTTCATCCATAAAGTCCGATATGCGCTGATACATTTCGCGGAAGGATTCGCCGCCGGGTATGGGGGCATCCACAAAATTATCGTACCACTCCTGGATGTAGGGATCGTCAATCTCTTCGTAGCGGAGCATCTCCCATCGGCCAAAATTGAGTTCCTTGAGGCGGTTGTCAAGGCGGGGTGTCTTGAAACCGCAAAAGTCTGCCAGAATTCGGCAGCGGGACAAGGGACTGCTGTAGACGGCATCAAACCTGATATCGGGTATAGAATCCTTAACGGTTTGTGCTTCAGTCTTGAAGGTCTCCTTAAGCGGGACATCGGTCTGCCCGTAACATGTGCCCTGAGGTACATCTGGGGCGGTATGTCGGATGATAAATACGTTCATATGAGTGCGGTTATAAGTCGGAATGAGAGTTCGGTGATAAGTGCCATGGCACCGCAGCAGTCGCCGGTGTAGCCCCCTATCTTTTTCCTGAAAAGCAGCATGAGCAGCAAGGCAACCATAATGAGAACAATGACAATCAGACAGAGGTTCAGATAGTTGGTTATGAACGGACTGTCAGGTAAGACAATGATTGCCAGTGCAGCCAATCCTGAAATGACGGTGAGGATCTCTTCAAGCACCGTAGGGTGAGTATATACGGTACGGTTCTTGCTCTCCTGCTCGGGGCGTGCATACGGCAGAAACCAGACTATATGGCTGCTTATACACTTGCTGAACACATCGGACGAAAGAATTATGAATGGGATATAATCAGGATGAATGTTGGCAAGGATAACATATGACAGCAGGAAGTAAAGAATAAGGCCGATGACCCCGTACGTGCCTATGTGAGAGTCCTTCATGATGCGCAGGGTGCTGTCGCGGTCTGTGCCGCCGCCGAATCCGTCCAGGAAATCGGCCAGCCCGTCCTCATGCAGGGCACCCATAAGCAGAACTCTTGCCAGCAGAGCCATAACGATGGCAATGCTCGCCGAGGTAACCTGGAAAAAGAGCCAGAATGTCAGGGCCGATACGCCACCGGTAAGCCATCCCGTAACGCTCCACCATCCCGTAACATGGCTGAAACACTCACTTGGCACCTGTTTGATTTTGTGGAACGGCAGGCGAGTAAAGAACATCAGTGCAGCAAGGAAATTATTCATAAGACTAGAAGTATTTAGTTACGGAGGCCTTCTTGAATGAATCCATCTCATTTATCATTCTTACGGCCGATTCAACTATCGGATAAGCGCAAACCGCTCCGCTGCCTTCACCCAGACGAAGGCCCAGGTTGAGCAGAGGTTTTGCGTGAAGGTATTCAAGCAGCAACTTATGTCCGCTCTCATCACCCTGATGGCCGAAAACCGCATATTGGAGTACGTTAGGATCCAGTTTTGATGCGGCCAACATGCAGTTGGTCATGATGAAACCATCCACCAGAACAACCATGTGGAGTTCGGCGGCACGCAGCATGGCACCCACGGCCATAGCCATCTCAAGGCCTCCAAAGTAGCAGAGTATATCCTTGACGGAGTATTTGGCTCTGGCTGTCTTGAATTTCTGAACGGCTCCGGTAAGCACCTCCAGTTTGTGGCTTACACCCTTGCTGTCCAGTCCAGCACCGGCACCGATGCATTGCGCCAGAGGAATGCCCGCCAGCAGTGACATCCATATTGATGAGGCCGATGTGTTTCCGCATCCCATCTCACCAAAGCTTATCACATTGCAGCCGTCGGCATGAACGCGGTTGACACACTCTGCACCCCGTTGCAGGCAGAGCTCGAATTCATCAGAGGTCATGGCGGCCTCAACGGAGAAATCACGGGTGCCCTTGCGCACCTTCATATCAATGATACCTGAACTGTAGTCCATGTCATGGTCAATGCCCGCATCAACCACCATCAGGCGGAATCCGTGTTGACGGCAAAGGAAACTGATGCCTGCGCCGCCCTCCAGGAAATGGTATGACTGCTGCCAGGTGACCTCCTTGGGCGAAACGCTCACCCCCTGTGCCAGGATTCCGTGGTCTGCGGCAAACAGTATGTTGCAGGGATTCTTCAGCGTGGGTGAGAGGGTATGCTGAATCATACATATCTGGCCTGCCAGCGTCTCCAGGTAGCCCAGAGAGCCTTTGGGTTTGGTCAGATTGTCTATCTTGTCCTGTACCTGTGACTGGAATTCAGGGTCGTTGAGATTCTCTATCATGATCATTTGATTTTTACGGGTATGCCGCTGACCATCAGCGTGACTTCATGGGCCTTTGAAGCAATGAACTGGTTTACCCAGCCTTGAAGGTCGGTAAAACGGCGCTGCAGGGTGTTGGCCGATACGCCTCCCATGCCTATCTCATTGGTTACGAATATGAATGTTGCATCCTGGGCTGTGAACAGGTCAAACTCAGCCTTGATGTCGTCAAGACACTGAATGACCCATGTGCTGTCGTTTTCAGCCTTCTGCTGGTCGCGGTAGAAGAAGTTTGTGCACCACAGCGTAACGCAGTCAATCAATACCACGCGGCCTTGGACATCATGTAGGCTCAGACTGAGTTCCTCCTCAATGTTTGTCCACTCCGGTCCGCGACGCAACTGATGCCGGCGTACCCGCTCGCGGAACTCATCGTCCCAGACACGGGCGGTGGCCATATAGACAGGGTTGGAGGACAGCGAAAGCGCGGTCTGCTCTGCAAAACTGCTCTTGCCGGACCTCTCTCCGCCTGTTATGAGTATTATCTTGTTCATTATCAATATATTTTTCCTTCTTCGCTGATTAGGAGTATGGTCAGTTTGCCTGACGGTAGCAGGGCATCGCAATGGCTATGGCAGTAACGGATTACTGTGGCGCAGAATGATTCCAGATACTTATCCGGGATGATTGTCCAGAGTTCACGCGCCAATGTCATGCGGCTTATGGCACGGCGTATACTCCACGGACAACCCGACTGTCGGGCCATACGGCGTATGAATTTTCGGTCCATCACGCCCTCACGGCTGTGGGTGTCCAGCATTCCGGCAGCCAGCTTTACGGCCTTGCCAATCATCAGGCCCATCGTTACATCTTTGAATCCCAGCTCACTTGCAATGCTTATGGTCTCACCTATGTAGTTGCCGTAATGTACGAATGCCTGGGGCTGCAGATCGGGATAGAGCGCCTTTACAAAACGCTCGCTGCGGGCGCCGGAGTTTGTAACCAGACGCGGTGTGCCTATGGCTTTTGCCACCTCAACCTCGCGGCGTATTGCCTCCACGAATGCCTCCATTGAGAAGGGGCGTACAACACCCAATGTACCTATTATTGATATGCCGTCAACTATTCCAAGCTTGGGATTGAAGGTTTTCTGAGCCAGTTCTTGTCCACCAGGTACGGATATGGTAACGTCCAATCCCCCTTCATACAGAGCTGTCAGTTCCTGGACAATCATCTTGCGCGGAACAGGATTTACCGCTGGCTCACCTACTTCAAGGCCGATGCCCGGCAGCGTGATACGTCCCACGCCTTCACCCTGCAGAAAATGCACGCCCGGCTCACGGCTTAGCGCAACCTTTACCTGGACAGTGCATCCGTTTGTAACGTCAGGGTCATCGCCCGCATCCTTTATGACCGATGCCTGAGCCCAGTTTTTATCTATCAGGCAGTCCTGCACCGGCAGGGTGAATACCTCACCGTTGGGGATGCTGAATCGGACCCGGGTCTGCTCCTCACCGCTTAGAAGGGCGGTAAGGGCCGCTTTTGCAGCAGCAGTGGCGCATGCTCCTGTGGTGAATCCTGTACGGAGTTCATAGAACCCCGGAACCAGACGCTCAATCTCCTTGCGCAGTCCGTGCTGTCCGGTTACCGTTGTGAAACCGTCGGGCAGTTGCGGACGGCATACCGCATACAGCGGGATACCCAGTTCACGGGCGGCATCGGCCTTCTCCGTAAAGCCTCCGCTCAGACCGCTCTCCTTGGTTATTACTGCCTGGGGACCAACCTCACGCATTATCTCCAAATCAGACTTGTCTCCGTAGAATACCAGATTGTCGGTGTCAAAGCCGACATTGCTGGCCAACTCAACAGACTCCTGACGGTCCAGGACACGGAATATGCATTTGTGTTTTGACCAATAATCCTTAAGGGCCGGGATTGTCTGAACTCCGGTAAGCGACAGCAGGCTATCAACTCCGGCTTGCTCCAGACGCCTGATTGCATCGTCATAATCTGAGCACCAGATTATGTCATCGGTATGATCGGGGTAAATGCGTTCATATCTTACTACGGGGATGGAGAGTGCCCGGCTTACCTCACTGACGGTATTGTGAAGGCGTACTGCAAAGGGGTGGGCTGCATCAACTATCAGCTTTATCTCATGCTCGCGGCAGAAGGCGGTCATGGCATCGGCATCCATTGCACCCGTCACGTGCTCTCCGTTATGGCTCTCTACCTGCTGCAGATCTCCCCGGGTGGAATACCAGAAGCGGCGGCCGGCTTCATCGGCCACCTTTACTGCCATGCGGCCTTCGGTGGTTCCTCCCAGAATAAGAATCATTTGCGGAACAGGTGTTTGAATTCGTGGGCGTAGAGGCGGGACAGACCCTGACGGTTGTCAATGGCGTCACCCACCACGAGCAGGGTGGTAAGGGTCAGGTTGTTGTCACGCACAATGCGGGCCAGGTCCTTAAGCTGACCGCGGTATATCTTTTCCTCCTTCCAGGTGAGTTTGTAGCAGGCGGCCACAGGGGTCTCGGGCGGATATGCCTGCAGCAGTTCCTCCTGTACCTGCTCAACGATTGCGGCGCTCAGGTAGATGCACATGGTGCTCTGGGACTGCGCCAGTTTGTGAAGTTGTTCCTTTTCGGGCATGGGTGTGCGGCCCTCACCGCGGGTCAGGATTATGCTCTGCACCTTCTCGGGGATGGTAAACTGGGAGCGCAACGCTGCGGCTGCGGCCTGGAACGATGATATTCCCGGAGTGATGTGATAGCGCATCCCGTATTTATCAAAGAACGCCATCTGTTCCTGAATTGCTCCGTAGATACAGGGATCGCCCGTGTGCAGGCGCACCACAAAAAGGCCGCGGTCATAGAAATCCTTCATCAGCGCAAACTGCTCTTCAAGGTCCATATCGGCCGATGAGCGAACCGTTGCACCCGGCTTGGCATAATAAGTGAGTTCCTGGGGCACCAGACTGCCGGCGTAGAGAATCAGGTCGGCACGCTCCAGCATCCGTTTGCCGCGGACCGATACAAGTTCGGGATCACCTGGACCTGCGCCCACAATCTCTATGAATCCGCCACGCATCTTAAGGCCGTCAAGAGCGACTGCAAACGTAAAGTCATTGCCCTCAGAGAGTTGGCCTTTCTGCTTCTCAATAAGCAACACTCCATCGTTGCTTGAACGCAGTGCGGCGCCTTCGGCCACACCGTATACGCCTGTAACCTCAAATGCCTTCTCTGATGGGTTGGGAACCTCAATTCCCTCCAGGTCCGATTTGGACCATATGTTTGTTTGGACTGATGCCCACCTGCTCTGCAAGGCAGCCAAAAGAGGCTCATCCTTTTTAAGTTCGATAGTTCCGATACTTGCAATTGCCAACGGTGAAAGGGCTGCCTGTTTAAGACTGTCCTCAATGAATTCAGGGATACCGTCGGGCTTGCACTGTCTGCGGCAACCTATCCCAATGTGCAATACTTGCGGATAGTAACCAAGTACAGGTATCGGGGCGTCATAAACGTGCGGTCCTACCGTAATGAGAAGTTCGAACTGACCAAAGTCAATGTCATCGTATTTGCTGAACACTTTCACGTGCTCCGGCAGAGAGTTCTCCAGATAGTCAGTGCCGTTATCCCGTACCTCAAGCAGCAGGGCAACAGGATGTCTCTCGACAAACAGCGAAATGGCCTGGTTCATCTTGGCGCGGTTCAGGTCCGTTTTCCAACCGAATTTGGAGCCAAGGGTATCGAGAGCCCACAGTCCGGTGTTGTCACTCTTAGTGGTAACAACAGCCTCACCGGCGGTCAGTTCTGCAATCTGCCTGGCCAAATCGTTGGCTCCGCCTATGTGCCCTGACAAAACCGGGATTACAAACTGTCCGGTGCTGTCCACACAGACTACCGCCGGATCCTTGTACTTGTCCTTTACGCAAGGGGCGATGCTGCGGACGCATATACCCATAGCGCCTATAAAGACAATCTGCTCCAGACTGTTCCAGTTCTCCTTAATGAACTGGGTATATGATTTTATGACAGTGCAACCGTCCAGCTCTTTCTGGCTGTATATGACAGCATCAATTGCCTGACTTATCTTATGGGCAAGTCCTATGGAACTCTCTGAAACCAATACTATCGCTCTCATTCAGCTTTCATTATAAGGATTGGGTTATGCTCGTCAACCGCCATGCGGGTTGTGCCGGTTATATGTCGGCCGATACTCTCTATACCCTGACGGAACGCTGCCGCGCTCTCATCGGACACTGAGTTGAACACTATCACGCCACCTGGCAGCAGTAAGCTGTTTATCGTCTCAAGCATCTCTTGCATGTGCCCTCCGTGACCGCCTATGAATACTGCGTCAGGGGCGGGGTAGAGGTTGGTATCGGCATCCATGAAATCACATATTACGCCGTTTATTCCGGGTGCTCCGAACCGACGGCTGTTGTTGTCCAGCAGCTCCTTGCCTTGGGGACGTTTCTCAAACGCGGTGATTACCAGATGAGGGAACTGCAACCGGGCCTCGATCGATACCGAACCCGTGCAGAATCCTATGTCCCAGAATGACCTGCGCCGCCCTAACTCAAGTGCAGCAAGTGTAGCCAGACGTATGGGCATCTTGGTTATCATGTTGACGCGGCCATCCAGAAGATCAAAACGCTCCTTGGGGATACCGAACAGACGGCCCCGCTGCTCTGTCATCTGCAGTATCATGCAGTTGGGGAAATCGGCCTCATAAAACATTGCCTGGGCAACGGTCATTATGGTAACCTTTTCATGATTGGGATTACCCATGCATTCGCCTATTGTCATGCTGTAGTTGTCATAGCCGTACTCCTGCATCATGGATGCTATTGCGCGGGGCGTGCGGGTACGGTCGGTCAGGACTCCTATTAGTCTATCCTGCCTTATGAGCGCATCCTGGAAATCCTTCCAGGGGCGGCCCGTGAGTGATACCGCATGCATGTCCTGATAGGGCAGCAGCATACGGTGAGCCAACATCTGCAGTGAGTTGAAAGTGGGATAGACCTCTATCCTGGCGTCCGGAAATTCACGCCGGATGGTTGCTGCAACCCCGTAGAACAGAGGATCGCCTGATGCAAACACCACTATTTCCGGAATACCCTTGTACTGCTTAAAGACATCGGCTAAGGGTACGGTTATCTCAATCCACTGTGCGCCCATCGGCAATCGGCTCTTCATCAGCTCATAGTGACGCTTGCCTCCGGAGAACACCTTTCCCCTTGCAATAACCTCCTGAGCGGCCTTGCTGAGCTCCTGCTCCGGGTTGTCGCTTATCCCAATGATCAAAAATGACGCAAAGGGGTCGTTTCGTTTTGCGTCATTTTTAGACATCGCGACCGGGTTTTAGTTGGGCGGCGTCATCAAAGGTAAGGATGGCATTGGTCAGGGTTGCGGCCAGGTTGCTGCCTCCCTTGCGTCCCTCCACAATCAGTTTGGGTATGCCTGTAAACGGCTTTACCATATACTTGCTTTCACGCACATGAACAAATCCCACGGGGGCGGCAATGACACCTGCAGGTGTGGCCTTGCCCTTGCGAATAAGTTCGCAGAGTTCCATCAGCGCGGTGGGCGCGTTGCCGAACACAAACAGCGCATCGGGGTGCTCCTCAACAGCCAGACGTATGCCGGCCTGCGTACGTGTAATATCCTTCTCCCTGGCCATCTGAGCCGTACGTTCATCGGTCAGGTAGCACTTGACCTCCACTCCCAGACGCTCCAGGGCGCCTTTACGTATGCCTGATGCAGCCATAGTGACATCGGTTACTATTGTCTTGACAGCGCCGTCACGGAATTTGGAGTACAGAGTCTCAACCGCATCGGGATCAGAATATAGGATATCCTCCATCTCAAAATCAGCCGTGGTATGGATGGCATGAAGCAGCGCCCATTTGTGTCCCAGCGGCCAATCGCGGTGCTTGAGCAGACTCTCAATGGTGCGGAAACTCTTTATCATAATCTCCTGGCCGATGCCCACGCCGCTGTCAGCCTCATCCCTGTAATACCCGCGCGGGGTAATCATGACACCGTTCCAGTTGTAAGACTGGCTGTTGCCTATGAGTACGACCGTAAACATATCCACCTGCTCCGGATCAAAATCAGCCAGAGTGGTGACGGTTACAGCCTCCTCATCACGGCCAGCCTGGCGCACATAACCAACGGGCGTATCAAATGAACGCTCCTTAAGGAACAGTTCCTTCAAGCGGTATAACTGCCAGTAGCGCTCGTTGCTTTTGGGATTGTATACGGCGGTCACGAAATCGGCCTGGGCTGCGGCAATAATGCGCTTCTCAATAAGCTCCCAGGGGGTCATAAGGTCCGACAGAGAAATGACGCAGAAATCATGGCCTATAGGCGCGCCTAGCAATGAAGCCGCTTTCTGGAAAGCGCTGATACCCGGCAATACCTGAATCTCTATCTCACTGCCACGCTCGCGACGCATCTCCCAGATAAGCGGAGCCATTCCGTAAATACCGGAATCTCCGGAACTTATCACGCAAACAGTCTTACCCTGCTCGGCAAGTTCAAAAGCCTGACGGGCGCGGTCACGCTCGCGTTTCATTCCGGTGTCGACACATTCGGTTCCCTGGCTGAGATATTGCTCCACAAACCTGAAGTAGTATTTGTAGCCCACTATGACATCGCTCTCACGCAGAGCCTTTGCGACGGCGGGAGTGACATCGGCCTCACATCCGGGACCTATTCCGGCTACATATATCTTTCCGTTCATTTCAGTTTGGGTATTATGCAGAGTGATCCGTCCACATCATGTATTTTGAATTCAATTCCTCTCTGTGAGAAGAAATCGTTGAGAGAACCGTTGCCGGCAAGTTCCTGAGGTGTGCCTATCATAACCCCCTTCTCCTTGTCCATGAGCCAGATGGTATCGGCAATCTGAAGTGCCAGTTCAAGGTCATGGGTGGAGAGGAAAATGGTCTTGCCCGTGGTGCGTGACAGGGTATGCAGCAACTGCATTATCTCCACCTTGCTGGGGAAATCCAGGAATGCGGTGGGCTCGTCAAGGAATATCACGGGAGTCTGCTGCGCCAGAGCCTTGGCAATCATGACCTTCTGACGCTCGCCGTCACTCAGGGTCTGTATCATGCGGTCCTTCAAGGGCTCAATTCCCACCATCTCTATAGCCTGGGCCACAACACGGCGGTCATCCTCATGGAGAGTGCCCCAGAATCCGGTGTAAGGGCTTCGGCCCAGGCCTATAAGGTCCTCAACGCTCATATTGCGCAGGTCAGTCTTCTCAGTCAGTACCACGCCGATAGTCTTTGCCAACTCCTTGTCAGAGTAGTCCTTGAGGTTGCGGCCCATTATGGTGATTGTGCCCTCAACAGGCGGCAGGAACGCCGACAGGGTACGCAAAAGGGTAGATTTACCGGCACCGTTGGGGCCAAGCAGGCATGTAAGTTCACCTCCGTGTATGGTAGCGTTGATGTCACGGGCAACAACTGTCACGTTGTTCTTGCCACGGTATCCCGTGCTCAGGGACTCTATCTGAATGGTGGGCTGTTTCATATTATTCGGCAGTATCTTCTTTACGACGACGGAACAGGACCGATATCACTATGGGTGCGCCTACAAGTGCGGTAACGGAGTTGACCGGCAGTGCGCCCTCTATACCCGGCATGCGGGCAATCAGGCTGCAGGCCAATGCAAATAGTGCACCCATAAGTACGCAGGCGGGAGTAAGTATGCGGTGGTCCGATGTGCGGAAAACGGCGCGGCACAGATGCGGAACTGCCAGACCCAGGAAGTTGATGGGTCCGCAGTAAGCGGTAACCACAGCCACCAGAATTCCCGAGTAGCTGATTACCAGCAGGCGTGCGCGTTTTATGTCAAGCCCCAGGTTACGGGCGTACTGGTCGCCCAAAAGGAGCAGATTAAGAGTCTTGGTAAGTAAGAAAGAGAGCGGCAGCAGTATGCACATCATGGTGACAAACAATGTCATCTGATTGCCCGATACGCGGCTGAAACTGCCCAGGCCCCATACCACATATGCGCGGATATCCTCCTCAACGCTGAAGTATTTGAGTACGCCTATGATGGCGTTGGCCACATATCCTATCATAACACCTATGATAAGCAGTGTCACATTACCTTTTACACGCTGTGACACATAGACAATGAGTGCCATTACGGCAAGGGCACCCGCGATGGCGCCCACCGTCATTGCCAAATCACCGGCAAATCCCAGACGGCTCAGTGCAACGCCGCCTATGCTGCCCGAAAGCAGAACTACGAATGCAACGCCCAGACTGGCACCAGAGCAGATACCCAGTACCGACGGTCCTGCCAGAGGGTTGCGGAAAACAGTCTGCATGTGCAGACCGCTGATGGCCAGACCTGCGCCGGCCACTATAGCCACAAGAGTTTGCGGAACTCTTGATTTAAGAATGATGTTGGTCCAGATGGGATCCTGGTCCGATGCGCCCCAAAGTATATTCCATGCCGCACGGGTAGGGATGCTCACTGAGCCCAGGGCTACATTGAGCAAAAACAGCACCAGAATCAGTGCCGTGATGACGATCATATTTAATATGACGGAGCGCTTCATAGAACCGCTAAGATACTAATTCTATTTGAGAAGTCGGTAATAATGAGGAGTGTAATCAGGCAGGAGTTCAGGGTGGAACACCTTGATGAAATCACTCAGTACAAGTTCCGGCTCCATGGGCATGCTCTCGTAGAACGGCGTCTTGCTCATGTTGCAATAGATTACGCCATGCTGTTTCCATGCCTTGAAATCGGTGTAACGCGTGTCGTCATCGGCCAGTACCTGATACGAATAGTCACCCTGGTAACTGTTTACTATACGCCAGTAGTCGGCATTGGCGGCCTGGCTGTAAACCACCTCATAATCCATGGTGAATCCGCCTGAGTGGGGATCGTCCTTAAGAAAATAGTCTCCGCCGGCATCCTTGAAGATGCGGGCCAGGAAACTCTGACCGCCCACTGCATACCAGTTGCCGCCCTGGAGTTCACCGCTGAATACGACCGGTCGGTCGGTTACATTTTCGGTAAGTTTGGAGAGCGCCAGATAACGCTCCTCGATGCCGCGGAATATGCTGTCGGCCTTCTCCTCGCAGCCCAGCAGCATGCCGGCAAACTTTATCCACTCGGCCTGTCCCAGCGGAGTGGTCTCCTTGTAACCCAGATGGGGCACAAGTGTTATGTCTACGTTCTTAAGTGCCTCATATCCGCCGCGCTTGAATGGCGAAATGAGTATGATATCGGGGTTGACGGCCATTATGACCTCATTGTCAAAATTGCCCTCAATGCCTATCTTGTGCGTACGGCCATCCTCCAGACGACGGTTCATCTCCTCATTGAAGAGATGACGGGTGCTGGTAATGCCCACCACTGCGTCCAGTTCACCCAGTTTTATGAAACTGGAGAGTTGCAGCGATGTCATGCAGATAACCTTATTGATGGGTACAGGAACGGGGGTGTAACCATCCGGTATTTTCTGTGTGCTCCCATTACGGGGAACAAGAGCATAATGGAAAGACTGGCTCTCCTCTCTCTGCGGGTCCTGCAGGTCAATCAGACGAATGTCGCCCAGATATGTCAGTGTAAAGCCCTGAGCATACTTGACGGTTGTACTGTCGGCATGGCCGATGTCCGCACGCGAACCTGCGGAACGGTTCTTGCAGCCTGCAACCAGCAGAATGCCTGCAGTCAGGCAGATAATGAGAGCCAGTCTTTTCATAACAGTGAATTATTCCTCGGGGAACATGCTGTGATAGTAGTCCTCAAGAGTCTCGGCACCTCTTGTGTGCTCAACCCAAAGGTTACGTACGGTCTCAAGTTCAAGCAGACCTTTGGTAATCATGGTCTCATCATCGCAGTCGTAACCGTTCTGGCCAAAGAAGCACTTCCAGCTCAGGTCCTCAATCTCGCCCTCATCATTGTACTCATACTCAGCTGGATTCATATCCTCACCGTCATCACCGGCCATATCGTTGTGAGCGTGGTCACCGGCAATTGACATGAGCGGGTGCAGATAAACCTTACCGCTGTTGATACCGGCCTTCTTCATACGGGCCAGAACCTGAACCTTGTAGTTCTCGGGAGCATCAACAGTACCTACAAAGTAGTTGGGGTTGAGCTTCTGGAGTTCCTCCTCCAACTGGTTGTAACGTACGTTTGCCTTGTAAGTGTCATAGCTGTCGGGGTTTCCGTGACCCATGAAAGCAACTACGCCATTGGCAACAGAATCCTTGTAGATGTTGTCAAGAACTCTTGCAGTAGTTACAACATCCTCCTCGGCTGCCAGCAGAGGCATACCCAGCTTGATTGTAACCTCGCTCAGATACTTGTCATCCAGATCACCCAGGCTGTTGTTGGCAAAGTCCTTGATGTAGTTTACTACGCGTGAGAACTCCTCACCGGGGATAACCTGCAGAGACTGAACCGTAATCTCCTTGTACTGCTTGGCGCCCAGTCCGTGGAGCCAGAAGTTGGGAGCGTAGTAGTTACGTGAAACGCCGTTCTCGCCGGCAGCTGCACGGTTGATGCAGATGGCCGAGCTGTAGCTCAGATAAATGTCTGATTTGGGGAATGCCTTCTTGTAGGCCTCAATTGTCTCATCAAAGGCACCGAATGCCTGCTCCCAGGTTGAACCGAAAGCAACCAGAAGGATGGCGCTGTCATTCTTCTTGTTGATCTGTGCATCAACTGCATCCTGATAACGGGTGTAGTTGTTCTTGGTTGCCTCCTCAGTGGACTCTTTCTCGCAGCTTACAAAGCTGAAACCTGCTATGGCTACCATAGCTGTCAGAATAAATCTGAATTTCTTCATTTCTGTTTGTTTTTAAATAGGTTGAACTATAGGTTTATAAATCAGTCATCATCATCAATGCTCCCCTTTTCCACATCCTTGGTGTTCATCTTGCGGCCCTTTGAGAACTTAAGACTCAGAGTGCAGTAGAAAGTCCTGCCGGGGCTGGTGGTACCGTAATGCAGTCCGTGAGGAGTAGTCTCCTTGTAATCAAGTATATTGTCAATACCGGCTTCAAAGCGCCATGTCATTCCGTTCCTGCCTCGACCCAGGTCATGGGTTGTGGTGAGTTTCCATATCTGATAGGGCTTGCCGTTGCCGTTGTTCTGATAGTAGCGTGTGCTGCTGGCGCGTCCGTAAAGGCCGATGCCCAAACGGTAGGCGTCATTGTAACGGTGCTGCCAGGTTCCGTACAGATTACCCTTGTGGTGGGCCATACCGTCAATGGTAACCTCGTTGAGCCGGCTGTGCTTGGTGTCATACACATGGGCCTTGGTGTCAAGCCAGCTGTATGATCCGCCCAGCGTGATATCGGACGTAATACGCCAGGTAAGAGAAGCGTCAATACCCGTTGTACGTGCATTTTCCATATTCATGTACATGCGCGGGGTGACCTGACCACTGCCGTCACCCATATACTCGGGAGCCTGGCCGGCAGGAATCTGGCTCAGGGGAACATTTACCAGGGTGATCATGTTGTATAGCTCATTGTAGTATCCCGTAACCGATGCGGAGAACCCGGCCCGGCTGAATTCAATGCCTGCCGACAGGTAATCGGATGTCTGGGGTTTGAGGTCCGGATTGCCCATATAGAAGAATGTGGTGGCACCCATGGAGCGCAGATAGTGGTAACCCTGCTCCTTGGGAGTGGGTGATTTGAATCCGCGGCTCCAGCCGGTACGGATCCTCAGGTCTGCCACCTTGAACATGGCGCTTATCTTGGGTGTGGCATGGAATCCGAACGCCTTGTTCTCTATCAGTCTGATTCCGGCGGTCACATTCAGCCAGTTTACTCCGGTATATTCATCCTGCAGATACAGGGCTGTGGTCCAGTCATCGGCCCGTCCTCCCTTTACGCGCATGGGGGCGTGCAGGTAATCATAACGGTACTCGGCACCGGCACTGAGCAGATTTCCGTAGGGCAGGCTGAAAACGCCCTTGAGCTCCGCCATGGTGCGCTGCTGGTCACTTTGCAGATGCTCCTGGTCGGGGAAATAGGGATAGTAGGGGGTGTAGTTGCCGTTGGGATCATAACCCTCCTCAAGAGTTGTATCCGTGTAGTGATAGTAGTAGGCGTGACGGTCCCAACTCACATCCAGTGTAATGCGGTCTGTCCCTTTCAGCTTGTATTCTGATCCCAGCGATGCGCCGGCATCGCGATATTTCATATCGAACGTGTTGACATCGGTTGCCGGATGTCGGCCGTTGGTGGGACGGTAGATGCGCTTGCGGTACAGGTAGCCGTCGGCCTCAAAAGAGAGGCGGTCCGATGGGGTGAAGGTGATGCGCTCTCCAATCTGTCCGTTGGTGTACATGTTGACCGTCTTGTTGCGGGAGTCAAATATGTGATACTCGGTCTGAGCAGGGTCCTCTTCGGCCGTATTCTGCCAGCCGTCTGTGTGCTGAATCTGGAAAGTGGTGAGCGATGTGAACTTACCCATGCTGAAACCTATGCTGTTGTGCTGGCGCAGGTCCTTGTATGATCCGCTACGGGTGGTGTTCTCCAGATATAGCGCCTGGTCATCGTGCCGGCGGGTTATGACGTTGATAATACCTGCCATTGCATCGCTTCCGTAAAGTGCGCTGCCTGCACCTTTTACTATCTCAATATGGTCTATGTTGTGCGGATCGATTCGGCCCAGGTCATTCTCACCGCCGTTGTCACCGTTAAGGCGCTTGCCGTCAATCATTATCAGAATGTAGTTGTTGCCCAGTCCGTTCAGGGTCATCTGGCTGCCCATGTCGCCGGCATTGAAATCAAAACCGGCGCTGAGCTGTGACAGTATATCCTCAAACGATGCGGCTCCCAACTGCTCAATCTGCTTGCGTGAGATAATCTCGGTCTGGACAGGTACGTCCTTTAGCGTATGGGGTGTTCCGGTGGCTGTAACCACCACCTCGTCAAGCTGCCTGGAAAGGTCATCGGTCTGCGCCAAAAGCGGAGCACAGAACAGGATGGGTAATATGACGAGGTACTTTCTCATTTACTTGCGGAATTTAAGGGCCAGACTTACATAAACGGCGCGACCGGGACTTACTGTCGAGAAGTTGCTGTTCCAAGGACGTGTATCGCGCTCATTAAAGATGTTCTCAATACCCAGACCGGGCTCCAGGATAAAGTCCTCAACATAGAATGTATGGGTGGTGTTCAGGTCCCACTGACTGTAACCCGGTGCATATCCGTAGGTGCTTGACCAGCGCTCACTCTGTATGTGCCCGTTCAGGTTTACATTCATATGGTAGTTACCCCAGTTGTGGTCCCAGCGGGCATTTACATTACCGCTGTGCTTTACGCTCTTGTCAACCGGAGTCTCCTTGCCGTCACTTATGGCCTTGGAGTCAGTCAGTATGTATCCGCCGCCCAGGGTGAATCCGGCTCCAACATAGACATTGGCATTGGCGCTCAGACTCTTTATGTGTGCCTCATCAATGTTGCTGCGCTGGCGTATGGTGCTGAATTGGGCATGCAGGTCATCATATCCCATGGCCGATATCTCCGCATCGCTCAGTACGCGGTAGTTGATCATATCGGTCACGTTGTTTACCATTCCGGTTACAGAAACTGAAAGACGCTGGTTTGAGAACTCGGCATTGAGTGATGCCGACCGGCTCTTTTCAGGTTTGAGAGAGGGATTACCCACGGTTGCGCGGCTGGTGCTCTTGGCCTGGTCGGTGGCATAGATCTGACTCAGAGTGGGAGCGCGGTATCCGGCCGACCAGGCTGCGCGGAACCTGAAATTGCCGGGCTTGTACATAAGTGATACATTAGGTGTGGCATGGCTCCTGAAATTACCGTTGTAGAGGTAACGGATGCCGGCCACAGCCTGAATGTCATCAGTAAGAGAGAGTTCATCCTGCACAAAAGCGGCAGCGGTGAACATACTCTCACCCCTGATGTTGTCCGATTCACTGTCAAGCTGTTCGTTGATATACTCCATACCAACGGAAAGCTTGTTCATATCATTGGGCTTGAATATACCTTTCAGGGTCCCGTCATAGTAGGCGGTCTCTTTGCGTACCTGTTCATCACCGGGCAGGAATGATCCGCTCTTGCTGAAATACCTGTATGACGATCTGAAGTTGTCACTGTAGAAATCAGCCTCGATATAGGCCGCTGAACTGATCATGTAATCGGCGCTCAGACCATACAGCCAGGTACGGTGCGACATATTGTAGGTGTAGGCCTGGGTCTCCTTGTAGTCGCTGCCGCTCTTCTTGAAGTATGTGGCGCTCTCAGGGCGGCGCGTCTCATAGTCGTTGTAGTTGCCGCGCACCGAGAGGTTCAGCTTGTCCGTTACGGCATAGGTGAAACGCTGGCTCAGGTTGTCAGACCTGTATCCCATAGACATGGGACGTCCGGTCTTGTTGCCCTCTTCGTCAATGTCGTTTACCTGCCAGTTGTCGGCCTCCTTGCGCTGGTACGTGGTGTATGATGACAGACGTCCCTGCGATACATCGGCATCGACAGTCTGCGTGAAACGACCGTGGCTGGTGTAGTGGGTATAACTTGATGCACCTATTCCGTTCTTTGAGTCATCGGTTATGATGTTTATTACACCGCCGATGGCCTCACTTCCGTACAGGGCCGATGCCGCACCGCTCTGAATCTCAATACGCTTGATATTGCCCGTGCCGATGCGTGCCATACGCTCGTCGCCGCCCAGACGGTGGCCGTTCTCCAGGATTATCATATAGTCCTGACTCATACCGTTCAGGTTCAGGAACGTGCCCATGCCGTTGGTCATGGTGGTTATATTGGGCGACAGTTTGGTCAGGGCATCCTCCAATGATGTGGCTCCGGAGTTCTCAATATCCTTGGCGGTGATTACCTGGATGGGGACCGGAGAGTTGGTCATACGGCGGTGTGTTCCGGTTCCGGTAACAACCACCTGACCCAGGTTGATGTAGCTTTCCTGCATCTTGATGATAATGCTGTTATCCGGTCCGGTGGTAACTGTCACGGGCAGATATGATACGTGTGTAACGCTGAGTTTGTAACTATCCTGCTCCGGGAGGTTGGAGATTGAGAATTCTCCCTTGCTGTTGGCCGATGTGCCGCTCAGACTGTGCTCAACACGGATATTGGCTCCTTGTACCGGCTTGCCGGTCCCAGAGTCAATAACTATGCCGCCCAATATAACCTGTGCGCATACGGGCATGGCGACAAATGCAAACACTGACAGAATCAGTTTCTTAAGCATTACCATTCAAGAAATAAAAAGTGCGGACTGGTTCTGTCCCGGAGCCGTTGTCCATAAATAATTGATGCGGCAGGTTTCCTGACTTGGTCCCTCCCTGGAGTGCCTTCCCGCCCGTCCTTTTTAATTAAGCAGTGGCAAATTGATATCTCCGGGATATGGTGGACTTTACAGTAGCGGGCACTGTTCCGGATTCTCACCGGATTCCCTCTATGCCGTCACCGAGGGTGGCGGCATCACCGTATCGGACCACAAATTTATTATTTTTTTATTATGACTCTCTACTCAAAGTAGTAATTTTGTATTGATAAACAGAAGGATTATGGAAGAAGCCAATCTTGTAAAGGACCTTGCGCTGATACTGATTTCGGCCGGAGTCTTTACCATCATATCAAAAGCACTAAAACAGCCGCTGATACTGGGTTACATAGTAGCCGGTTTTCTGGTGGGCCCGCATATGGGTCTGTTTCCTACGGTTACCAGCACCGTACAGGTAAAGGAGTGGTCCGATATAGGTATTATCTTCCTTCTGTTCGCGTTGGGACTGGAGTTCAGTTTCAAGAAACTCATAAAGGTGGGCAGCAGTGCCCTGATAACCGCAATGACCCAGTGCCTGGGTATGTTCATACTGGGATTCCTGGTTGGTGAGGCCATAGGGTGGAGCAACATGGAATCCATATTCCTGGGAGGTATGCTCTCCATGTCATCGACCACTATCATAATAAAGGCGTATGATGACCTGGGGTATAAGGACAAGCCGTTCGCCCCGCTGGTGTTCGGTGCACTGGTGTTTGAGGACCTGATTGCCGTGGTGCTCATGGTGCTGCTCTCAACGATGGCCGTGTCAAATAAATTCGCAGGCGGGGAGATGCTTATGGGACTTGCCAAACTGGTGTTCTTCCTGATACTCTGGTTCCTTGTAGGTATCTACATGATTCCCACTATCCTTAAGAAAGCCCATAAATACCTGAATGACGAGATTCTGCTTCTGGTTAGTCTGGGACTCTGTTTCGTTATGGTTTCACTGGCCAGTCTGGCCGGATTCTCTGAGGCATTGGGCGCATTCGTGATGGGTTCCATCCTGGCCGAGACATTGGAGAGCGAGCATATAATGCATCTTACCAAGGGCATCAAGGACCTGTTTGGCGCCATATTCTTTGTATCGGTAGGTATGATGGTCGATCCGCACGTGATTGCCGAGCATTGGGGGACCATTCTTGTCCTGACCATTACGGTAATGGCGGGAATACTGTTTTTCTCTACATCAGGTGCCGTTCTGGCCGGCCAGGGACTGGACAATGCGGTACACGCCGGTTTCAGCCTGGCTCAGTTGGGTGAGTTCTCGTTCATCATTGCCGGTCTGGGCGTATCACTGGGTGTGATGCGTGACTTTATATATCCGGTCATAATCACGGTATCGGTCATAACCACCTTTACCACACCTTATATGATAAAGGCGGGCACTCCGGCATACCAATACCTTATTAAAAAGCTGCCCGCTCAGTTTGTGGAGCGTATCAACGCCTTCTCTACCCAGGAGCGGCAGAATTCGGCTGCGGCCCAGAACGAGTGGAAACGGCTTATCAGGGAGGTGGCCCTGAGGGTGCTTCTGTACGGAGTGATCCTTATTGCAATTGACCTGGGCTCACACCTGTTCCTTGACAAGTATATCATAAGCCGTCTGGACAGTTTCACTCCGTTTGTACGCAACCTGATAAGCGTGGTGATAACGCTCGTTGTGATGTCGCCGTTCCTGGTGGGAATAGCCATCTCGGGTGATGAAATAAACCGCTCATCAATCAAACTCATCAAGGCCCGTCAGGCCAACGTGTGGCCGGTAATATCACTGGCGCTTCTGCGCATCCTGATTGCCATGGGATTTGTGCTGAGCGTGATTGCCACCCATTTCAACCTGGCTTTCTGGACATTCCTGCTCATACTGATATCGGGCGTGGCGTTCTTCTTTATCGGCCGCCGTTCTATCAGTAAGTTCACCATCGTGGAGGACCGCTTTATGGCCAACCTCAATGAGAAGGAACAGCAGCAGCGCCGAATGACTCCCGTGACATCATCGGTGAGCGACAAGATGTCCCGCTACAACGTAAAGACCGATATGATAACCATATCGGCCGATTCTCTCTATGCCGGCAAGATGCTCAAGGACCTGCCGTTCCGCCACAAATCGGGCGTGAATATAGTTAAGATAATACGCGGAAGCCGCAGCATAATGATACCGCGCGGCGAGGAGATGCTGTTCCCGTCCGACAAACTGATAGCAGTGGGTACCAAGGAGCAGTTGGCCGAATTCCGCAAGGACATGACCGAGAATGTCTATGTGCCCGATGAGAAGGATGCCGACAATCTGGCTCCGCGTGCTTTTGAACTGGAGAGCATCACTCTCAAGGAGGACTCATGGCTTACCGGAAAGACACTGCGTGAGACCGATATGCGGTCGTACGGCTGTATGGTGATAAGCGTTGTAAGCGACGGCCAGGTTACCACCAACCCCAAGCCAGACTATCGCTTCAAAGAGGGCGATATAGTCTGGCTGGCAGGCGAGAAATCAGCCTGCGAGTGGTGGGATTAATCATTTCATCTTTATCCAGGCACCCAGATCCTTCCAACTGGGTTTCTTGCCGTGCATGAATACGCCTACGCGGAATATGCGGGCTGCAACCCATGTCATCGCGAAGAATGAGATGTAGAGTACCACAAGTGATACTGCAACCTGCCATGTGGGAATTCCGAATGGTATGCGGGCCATCATCACAATGGGAGATGTGAATGGTATCATGGAGCACCAGAATACCAAGTTCGAATTGGGGTCATTCATTACGCTCATCATGACCATGATGGAAATGATAACCGGCATCATGATTATTCCGTTAAACTGGGCAGCGTCCTGCGGAGTATCCACAGCAGACCCGATTGCAGCATACATGGATGCGTAGAACAGGAATCCGCCAACGATATAGAGCAGCAACTCCAGGAAAAGTCCTGCCAGATATGATACATTGGTAAACTTGCCTACCATGCTCATGATCTCGGAATTGGGAACGTTCTGAGCTGCAGCCAGAGCGGCATCTACGTCGGCACCTCCCATTACCAGAGGCATGACGAATGCACTTGCACCGATTATGAGCACAGCCCATATTACAATCTGGAGGGCGGCAACCACTGCGATACCAAGAATCTTACCCATCATGAGTTCGAACGGGGTGCATGATGTAACCATGACGTCAAGCACGCGGGTCTGCTTCTCGTCAATCACTGACTGAAGGACCTGCTGTCCGTAAACAATCAGGATAAAGTAGAGCAGCATACCCAGGATAAGGCCCATCAGCCACGATGCGGTGGTGGATGTCTTCTCCATATTCTCATCATCCTCCTGCTCGTTGTTCTTAAGTGTCTGCAGGCTGTTTACGCGGACATTGGCATCGGCCAGTATCTGGTCCATGTTCTCCAGGTTGTAACGTTTTAGACGCTCTGTGCGCAGAATTCCCTGAATCTGACTCTGGATATTCTCCTCGACGCTCATTGATGATGCGTCGTTGAGTACCAGCTGCAGGTTCTGGGGATTGTCAAGTATGTCTTCTCCAACTACAAGGATGCCGTAAACGAATTTGTACTCCATGCGGGCCTTGTTTAGCGTTTCACCCGGAGCCAGGAGGTTGAATGATACCGTCTTGCCCGATGCGAGCTGCTTGCCTACAAACTGCTCAGGTGAGTTATCAATGACCACCACGTTCTTGGTGTCGGAGTTACCCTTGAGCATCAGCACGCTGGGCAGCACCATCATGGCAATCATGAGCAGGGGAGTAAGCAGTGTGCTTATGATGAATGATTTTTTGCGGACGCGCTCAGTAAACTCGCGTTCTACTATAAGACCTATCTTGTTCATAGTGTTTGCTGTTTAAAGTGTACCGTTCACGGCACGGATGAATATATCGTTCATACTTGGAATGATCTCCTGGAAAGAGCGCAGGTTAACGCTTTCATTGAGTGTGCCGATGACCGCACGCACGTCGTCATCGGACGGGATGTGGATTTTCTGCTGCGTGTAGCCTCCTATCACTCCCTCTGAGTCGCCTATAAGGTCGGCCTTGCCTCCGATTGCTGCGTTGAACTGCTCCGGAGTACCGCTGTAGAGTACCTGGAATGTGTTACCGCCAGCCTTGCGGCGTATCTCCTCAACTGATCCGGACAGGATGTTATGGGATTTGTTGATGAGCGTTATGTCATCACAAATCTCCTCGACCGACTCCATGTTGTGAGTGGAGAAAATCACTGTGGCACCGCGGTCACGCAGACCCAGGATCTCCTCCTTGAGCAGGTTCTGGTTGATGGGGTCAAAGCCTGAGAAAGGCTCATCAAATATGAGCAGTTTGGGCTCATGAACCACGGTGGTAATGAACTGGACCTTCTGGGCCATACCCTTGGAGAGATCCTCTACTTTCTTGTCCCACCACTCGGAGAGCCCCAGACGCTCAAACCACTCCTTAAGTTTGCGGGTGGCCTGCATGCGGCTCATGCCGCGCATACGAGCAAAGAAGACGGCCTGTTCGCCCACCTTCATTTTCTTGTACAGACCGCGCTCCTCGGGCATATAACCAATCTGGTATATGTCATCGGCGGTTATCTCATGGTCTTCAAACCAGACTTTACCGCAGTCCGGAATTGTCATATGATTGACCACACGGATGAGTGTGGTCTTACCGGCTCCGTTGGGGCCGAGCAAACCGTAGATGGAGCCACGCGGTATCTCCATCGAAACATCGTCAAGAGCCTTGTGTCCGGTGTATGTCTTGGACACATGCTCGATCTTAAGAATTGAATCCATTTTTGATTGTATAAAGGTTCTATTGGTTATTTCTTTCTTTTGCTGAAAACGCTCTGAAATACAATCTCGGCAATCAGTTGCTGTCCCTCCTCATTGGGATGGATGGTATCGGGGAAATACTGGCGCTTACCCTGCATGGGTGTGTTGAGGTCTACCAGCGGCAGATTCTCCTCCTGTGCCACCTCCCGGATATAGGGTATCACACCGTTGTAAATGACGCTGTCATTAATGCTCCATGCTTGCCCATAGGCCGGAACCGGCAGGCAGAGCCATATCTCGGGCTTGGCAGGCAGGGCGCGGAATGATTCTATCAGGGTCTTGAGGTCCTGTTTGAAATGCTCCTGCTCTTTCCAGTTATAGGGCTTGCTGTCATTGGTTCCCAACTTGATGGTGACAATCTGAGGATTGAAAGCCAGCGCATCTTTGTATGCCTGCTCGTTCATGTAGGGCATATCGGTACCCGTCATTGCGGTGGTCCCGCTTACCCCGAAGTTGCGCACGTCATATTTCTCTCCCAGCATAGTGCTGAGAAGACCGGGATAGGTGTCGTGCTCACGGTCCTTGATTCCGTGTCCGAATGTGATGCTGTCTCCTACACAGGCTACACGTACGGGTTCTTTCTGACAGGCTGAAAGGGTCAGCACAATGGCTGACACCAGGATTAGAATACTCTTTTTCATATATCGTTCTTTTTGTTTATCTGACATCTTATGCTCTCTGCGTGAATGGTTTCAAACAGCAGTTGGATGAAATTTTCATCAAGTCCCAGTTCCTTGCCTTTCTCTGCCAGTATGCCGGATATTGCGTTGTACCGGTCAGGTTGCAGTATGGCCAGATTATGAGTGTTCTTGTATTCACCGATGCTGCCGGTTATGCGGAACCTCTCGGCAAGATCCTGTATGATCCTGATGTCAATATCCTGCACTTTTGAACGGTACGGCTCCAGATGAGCGGTATCGGACGGTGCGGCTTCGCGGTGGTATACGAGTCCTTCCGTTAGACTTTTGAATTGAGCGGGAGTAAGTTGCTGATTCCGGTCACTCAAAGCCTCGCAGGGATTGGGGTGAACCTCGATGAACAGTCCGTCGGCTTTCATGTCGAGTGCCATCTGCGCCAGATGCGGTATCAGGTCGCTGCGACCTGCCATGTGACTGGGATCACAGATAACCTGCAGGCCGGGTATGCGACGTCTGAGTTCAATTGGAATCTGCCATTCCGGCGAGTATCGGTAAATCCTCTCGTAGTAAGAACTGAAACCGCGGTGTATCGCAGCCAGCCTTCTGATTCCGGCATCGGACAAACGTTCAAATGCGCCTATCCAGAGTTCCAACTCGGCATTTATGGGATTCTTTACAAGAACGGGAATGTCGGTGCCGCGCAGGGCATCGGCTACCTCCTGTACTGCGAACGGGCTGGTCGTGGTGCGTGCTCCTATCCAAAGCATATCTATGCCGGCACTGAGCGCAGCCTCCACATGACGGGCATTGGCTACCTCTGTGGTAACGGCCATTCCGGTTTCGGCTTTGACCTTCTTGAGCCATTCCAGAGCCGGTTCGCCCGCACCTTCAAAATTGCCGGGACGGGTACGCGGCTTCCATACTCCGGCACGGAATACTTTCACTCCCATCCTGGCGAGACTGCGGGCGCACTCCATGACCTGCGCTTCAGATTCGGCGCTGCACGGTCCTGCTATCAGGGAGCAGTTTTCTATTTTTTCTGTTACAATCATTCTTTGGGAAACAGTTTTCCGTCCCTCATCAGAATATGGCCTTCATCAACCATATAGTGCAGGACAATATCTATTTTCTTTCTGTCGTACGGCAGATTATATACTTTATGTGGGTTGTCGGGGTTGGAGTGGAACGTATCCAGGATATCTCCCATTATTGCATCACGCTCGCCACGGGTCAACTGCTCCTGTACCTTCTCCTGACACAGGTCACAGCACATGCAGGGCTTGTTCTGACGCTCGCCGAAATACTTGAGCAGCATGGCGCTGCGACAGCCGGTCTCACGTGTCACATACTCCATCATTGCGCCTATCCTCTCTTTGAACTCCTCTTTGCGCTGGCGGTATACCTCGGGGTCAAAGCGCAACATCCCGGCATCAACCCGCTCTCTGGTCCAGGTAATCACGGGTGTACGTCTTTCGGGGACGTATCTTACCACACCCTGGTTTTGCAGGTTCATAAGTGTGGTGTAGAGTCTGTCTCTGTCTATTCCGGCCCGTGAGCAGATGAGATGCTCGTCTATGTATGCGTAATCTGTAAAGATTCCGCTGTACATACGCAGGATTATATTCATCACCTCATCGGTGGTACGGTCCTGATGCAGACGGTACAGATCGTCACGTCCGGCTGTGAAAAGCAGTCTGGCAGAGTATTCCATCTCATCCACATACTCTATGTATCCCATTCGCGTAAGAATACGCAGGGCGCTGTCGGTGGGAATTACCGGCAATGAGAAGTGTTGGCAGAACTCTCCGAGTGAGAAAGCATAAGTGCAGCCCCGGCCGTCACCTACCGCCATCTCATGATAGTATCCCAGTTTCTCATATACATCGCGAATGAAATCCTCGCTGGGGAATGTGTCGCTTATGCGTTTGCTTACCGTGCGCTTGTCGCCGGGAGAGTGTAACAGAACGGCGTAAGAACGTTGTCCGTCACGTCCCGCACGTCCAGCCTCCTGGAAATAGGCCTCTATGGAACTTGGTATGTCCAGATGAATGACTGTGCGTACATCGGGCTTGTCTATTCCCATTCCGAATGCGTTTGTGGCCACCACTACACGGTAACGGTCATCGGTCCATGCACGCTGACGCTCGTCCTTGACGGTGGGCTCCAGTCCTGCATGGTAGAAGGTGGAGGGTATGCCCTCGCTGTTAAGGAAATCCGATATCTCCTTGGTTTTGGCACGGTTCCTTACGTAGACAATGCCGGTGCCGGGGACACATTCCAGTATATGCTTGAGTTCCAACAGTTTGTTCTCTGTCTTGCGTACCACGTATGACAGGTTCTGCCGGAAGAAACTCATTCGTATCACGTTCTTCTCACTGAAACCCAGTTTATCCTGGATATCATCTGTTACCTGCGGAGTAGCCGTGGCGGTAAGGGCCAACACCGGAACGCCGGGCAGCTCCTTGCGTATATCGGCTATGTTCAGGTATGACGGGCGGAAATCATAGCCCCATTGGGATATGCAGTGAGACTCATCTACCGTAAGCAGACAGACTTTGAGGTGGCGGAGTTTGGTAAGGAACAGTTCCGATGACAGACGTTCGGGAGATACGTACAGGAATTTGTAACCGCCGAAAATGCAGTTTTCCATGACGGCTATTATCTCGTCACGTTTCATGCCTGTATGGATGGCGGCGGCTTTTATCCCGTGTTCACGCAGATTGCGCACCTGGTCTTTCATCAGCGCTATGAGAGGGGTGATTACCATGCAGACTCCGTCCATGGCCATTGCCGGTACCTGGAAAGTGATACTCTTGCCGCCTCCCGTAGGCATTAGTCCCAGAGTGTCACGGCCGCTGCCGATGCTCTCTATGATCTGTTCCTGTATGCCTCGGAAACTGTCGTAACCCCAGTATTGCTTGAGTATCTCCAGGTATGTCATAACTGCCTGTCAGGCTTTTTGTTCAGGCTGGTTGGGCTTGATGCTCTCTATCTGAAGCAGCACGTCCCCCTGCTTGAAATTGTTTTCCTCTATGGTATAGCAGATATCAAATGATTTCTTGGTCTTGATGTAGCTGACATATGAACTCTGCCCGAACGCAATTCCGTTGAGCGGATGGCCGCTCTTGCTGTCGATTAGTTCCAGTTTGATATGCTCGTGACCGCGTCCCACAACCTTGCTGGTACCGTAGTCATAGACATTGCGGGTGCGGAATATGGGCTTGCTGTTATCGGGTCCGAAAGGCTGGAACTTCTTGAGGTCACGGAAAAACTTGGGAGTGATGTCCTTAAAGTCCAGGTCGGCATTGATATCTATCGATGCCTCTATCTGGTCGGGCTCGATATGGGTCGATACGTACTCCTCAAAGCGGCGCTTGAACTCCTCCACGTTCTCAACCTTGAGCGACAGACCGGCTGCATAGGTGTGTCCGCCAAAATTCTCCAGCAGGTCCTTGCAGCTCTCAATGGCCTTGTATACATCAAATCCCGATACTGACCGTGCCGATCCGGTAGCAAGTTCTCCGGTTTTGGTAAGTACCACGGCTGGCTTGTAGAACACCTCGGTAAGACGTGATGCCACAATACCTATCACGCCGCGCTTCCACTCTGCGTTGTAGAGCACTATCGCGTGGCGGTTCTCACCGTCCTCAAGGTTGGTGACAATGTTATTGGCCTCTTCGGTCATCTCCTTGTCATCCTTCTTGCGGTCATCGTTCTCCTTGTCTATGTTCTCGGCAAGTTCAAGGGCGCGGTTAAAGTCCTTCTCAACCATAAGGTCAACGGCCTTCTTGCCGCTGCTCATACGGCCGGCGGCATTCAGACGCGGACCTATCTTGAATACTATATCGTTTATGGTCAGGTTTTTATCTGACAACTTGCAAACCTGTATGATGGCTTTGAGTCCGGTGCAGGGATTGCTGTTGAGCTGCTCCAGGCCGTAGTGGGTAAGCACACGGTTCTCACCCATTATGGGAACTATGTCCGATGCCGTGCTCACTGCCACCAGATCCAGACTGGGTAGTAGTTCACTGAAAGGAATACCGTTGTCAAGAGCATACGCCTGCATAAGCTTGAACCCCACACCGCAGCCCGAAAGGTGCTTGAACGGGTATGTGGAGTCAAAACGCTTGGCGTTCAGGATGGCCACTGCCGGTGGCAGTTCGTCATCGGGTACGTGGTGGTCACATACTATGAAGTCGATGCCCTTTTCTTTGGCATAGGCTATCTCCTGTATGGCCTTGATGCCGCAGTCCAGCACTATTACCAGTTTTACGCCAGTCTCATAGGCGTAATCCACACCTTGGACCGATACTCCGTAACCCTCATTGTAACGGTCCGGAATGTAATAGTCCAGATTGTCATAATCCCTTTTAAGGAAATTGTACACCAACGCTACGGCTGTGGTGCCGTCAACGTCATAATCGCCGTAAACCAGAATGCGCTCGCCGCGCTCAATGGCGCTGTTGATACGTGCTACCGCCTTGTCCATGTCATCCATGAGCCAAGGATCAAGCAGTTCGTTCAGTTGCGGGTTAAAGAACTTCTGTACTTCGGTCTTGCTGGTTATGCCTCTCTCAATCAGGAGCCGGCAGAGTATGGGACTTATCCCTACAGCCTTTGATAACTCATTGGCTGCCTCTGTCATCTCCGGGGTGGGGGGCACATAGTTCCATCTGAAGTTCATTATTTATGTTATTTTTTATTTTATCCATGAGTTGTAGTATGTGGTCTTTTTGCTTAAGACCGGTTTGTTCCAAAATGCAAAGATAAGAAACAGGATTCTTATTGTCAATAATTCACTATCATTATTAGTCAGTATTTTTAAAATAAAAAAAGAGACGTTGCGGGAACGTCTCTTTCCTGTGCTGTGGATTTACCTGAGGTTACTTGATGCCAAGTTTCTTCTTTATGTCTTTGGGCAGGGCATCCTTGTGAACCAGGATGTTGATGGTCTTGAGTGCTACATATGCATCGCTGGCATACCAGATACCGTTGTTCCCGGCTGTGGTGTTCCATGAGTTCTTTACCATGAAATACTCCTTGCCGTTCTGGTCCTTGGCGATACCGAATATCTGCATTCCGTGGTCATCGGTGGTCTCCCAGTTGTCATAACCCTCCTGACGCATCTCCTGGGTAATCTCCTTCTCTTCACCGGGCTCGCGCAGAATCTTGTTCTCCTTGTCCTCATCGGTGGGAATTACGCATACGGCGGGTTTGGAGCGCAGGAATCCGGTCTCGGAAACATCGGCACCCCAGGCGAATGTGTAACCGGTCTTGATTGCGTTGTGCATTACCTGCATGAACTCGTCAAGCGGCAGGTTGTAAGACTGGCCCCAGCGCCAGTTGTCCTGGATCTCTATGATGAACTGCTCATAGAAAGGATGATGGGAGAATGATGTCAATGATACATAGTCATCCATGTTCAGGCCCAGAGACTGGGCGTATGACTGCGGAGTGTACTCCTTTCCGTTGTAAGTAAATTTCTCGGGGCACTCGCCTATGTAAGCATCGTAGATTCCGGAAAATCCTTTCTGCCATACATCGGTCAGCTTCTTGAAATTGCCTTTGGCAAGAGCGTTTACGTATGCGGTTGCCACGGCGGTAAGCTCTGTGTGGTTTATGCGGTCACTCTTGTACATGATTCCGGGCATTACCTCCTGCGGAACCATTCCGTAGTTCTTCCAGCAATATACTACGTCATAGAAACTGCCGCCCTGCGCAAACTCAATGTCTCCGTGCAGGCGTACGGCTGCCTTGGCGCGGTCCTCCATTGTCTTGTGTACCACAAACATCTCGGCCAGGTCATGTTCGCCCTTGCCCAGACGGAGCAGCTCTGACTCAAAGAAACCTATCGATGAGAATGACCAGCATGTGCCTGAATTGGCCTGATCCTTGACAGATGTTATTCCAAGTGAATCAACTGTTGTGAACTGGTAACCCTTAGGAGCCTCTTTTTTCTCTTCTTCCTGTGCGGAAACGGCTGCGCAGAAGAGTGCCAATGATGCGATAATGAATATTCTCTTCATACTTATAAATGATGATTTTTGATTTTCGTGACGCCAAATGTATTCTTTTTGCCTCATTCGGCAAAGCTTATAGACCGAAAAACGCTATATTCGCGGCATATTTATCCATTGGAACCGATGCTTTATTCTTCATATTCCGACAACAATATTCTGATACAGACCGGGAAATGGTCTCCTGATGGCACAGAACACATTACGGAGGCGTTCAGTGTGCTGACGCTGACTGATACTCTGATGCCTTTTGACAGCCAGACGGATGAGTTGTTGTCAAATGTGCGCAAGGTTGTGGAGACTAACGGCACTCCAGTGCTTATGCGTTTTTTTCTGAGTGATCCCGCCAATCAGGCGGCCGGGCTGCAGAAAAAAATAGTCTTTGACTGCCCGGTGTCAATCATCGGTCAGGCTCCGCTTAACGGCTCCAAGATTGCCGCAATGGTGTGGTGCAGAGAGTCTGCGGCAATCTGCCGTATAGGGGATAGGATGCACAGGGTTACTGAAAGAGGCATTGATGAGTATTGGTATACGGGTGGTTTGTCCTGTGCCGACGGTTCTTACAACCAGACAGTAGGCCTGTTGGATGAACTGAGTGCCGGTCTTGAGGCTCAGGGGTTGACTCTTGAATCCGACTGTATGCGCACCTGGCTCTTTGTCCAGAACATAGACGTCAATTACAAGGGTGTTGTGGATGGCCGCAATACGGTATTTGACCGTCACGGACTTACTCCCGATACACATTTCATTGCCAGCACCGGCATTGAGGGACGTACGGCCGACTGCAGGAATAAGGTAATGCTTGATGCCGTGGCTGTCAAGGGTCCCGGTGTGGCGGTAAAATATCTTCACGGTGACAGCCACCTGAACCGTACGTCGGAGTATGGTGTAAGGTTTGAACGCGGAACAGTGGTTGAGTATCCTGACCGCAGGCACGTATATATCTCAGGTACCGCAAGCATCGACAATAAAGGCAAGATTCTCTACAATGGAGATATCGTACGTCAGACCAACCGTATGATCGAGAATGTGGAAGTGTTGCTTGCAGAGGCAGGATGCGGATTCTCTCAGGTAGGCGCAATGACAGTCTATCTGAGGGATATTGCGGATTATTCGGCAGTTAAGAAAATATTTGACACCCGTTTCCCCGATTGCCCCCGTGTCATAGTGCAGGCTCCGGTCTGCCGTCCGGGCTGGCTTGTGGAGATGGAGTGCATAGCGATATACTGATATTATGCAGGATAAAGGCTCATCGGTACTGCTCATATACACCGGCGGAACCATAGGAATGAAAGAGGATGGCCGCGGCGCCCTGACTCCGTTTGATTTTGACGGACTGATGGAGTTTGTACCCGAATTGGGTAGGTTTACATGCAGGATCGACCATTATTCGTTCTCGCCCCTGATTGACTCATCGGACGTGGAGCCGTCACTTTGGGTGCGCCTGGCAGAGATAATCCGCGACCGCTATGATGATTATGACGGATTCGTGATCCTGCACGGAACCGATACCATGGCGTATTCCGCATCGGCCCTGAGCTTTATGCTGGAGAATCTGTCCAAGCCTGTAATCTTTACCGGAAGCCAACTGCCTGTGGGACGCCCGCGCACCGACGGCAAGGAGAACCTGATTTCATCTGTCGAGATTGCCGTGGCCAAGAACCCTGACGGTAGCGCCGTAGTCCCGGAGGTGTGCATCTTCTTTAACTCCCAGCTACTGCGCGGTAACCGCAGCACCAAGGCGGACTCAACGTCGTTCCACGCATTCCGGTCGCCCAACTATCCGCCGTTGGCCACAGCCGGAATAGATATCCTCTACAACGAAAAGCATATAATGCGCCCCGCATCGGAGCCCTTCCGCATCAACACCTTACTTGATACGCGTGTGTCAATACTGAAGGTGCATCCCGGAATCACTCCCCAGGTGGTGCGTGACATACTTTTGGGTTCCGATACCCGCGCGGTCATTATTGAGACTTACGGATCCGGCAACGCCATCTCAAAGGATTGGTTTGTGGATATAGTGCGGGAGTCATCGGCCATGGGCAAGATACTGCTCAACGTAACCCAATGTCTGGCCGGCACTGTCAATATGGATCTGTACGCAACAGGCCGCGCCCTGCGTGATGCGGGCGTAGTCTCCGGCCGCGACCTCACCACCGAGGCCGCCCTGGCCAAACTGTTCTTCCTTATGGGTTCAACGGCCGATAACGCCGATGTAAAGCGCCGCCTTATCCTCAATCTGCGCGGCGAGATTTCCTGATTTCAGGCTTTTGAGAACTGGTCTTTGCCTACTCCGCAGATGGGGCATACCCAATCCTCGGGGAGTTCTTCAAACGGGGTACCGGCGGCAATGCCGTTGTCAGGATCGCCTACGGCGGGATCATACTCGTATCCGCAGACTTCACATACGTACTTACTCATAATCATTAAGGTCTTAAGGGGTTAAGGTCTGATTTGAACCACTCTATGAATTTGGTGATACCGTCGTGGAGTGAGGTGGAGGGCTTGTAGCCGCACTCACGCTCCAGCTTGGAGGTATCGGCATAGGTCTTAAGCACATCGCCCTGCTGCATGGGCAGAAATATCTTGTTAGCCTCTACGCCCAAGGCGCTCTCAATCTCGTTGATGAAATCCATCAGCTGGACGGGCTGGGAACAACCTATATTATATACCTTCCATGGAACGTTGTTGGGACACTCATCGGCCTTAGGCTGATGGTCTATAACCTGTATGGTACCCTCCACTATATCATCTATATAGGTAAAGTCGCGGCTAAGGTTGCCGTTGTTGAACACCTTGATGGGCTCTCCCTTGCTGATGGCGGTGGCAAAGAGCATGGGTGCCATATCGGGACGTCCCCAGGGACCGTAAACGGTAAAGAAACGGAGTCCGGTGGTGGGCAGGCCGTAAAGCTTGCTGTATGAGTGGGCCATAAGCTCGTTGGCCTTCTTGGTTGCGGCATAGAGGCTCACGGGATTATCCACGCGGTCATCCTCAGAGAAAGGAACCTTGTCATTCATTCCATAGACCGATGATGACGATGCATAGACCAGATACTTGACATCGTTGTGGCGGCAGCACTCCAGTACGTTCATGAATCCCACCAGGTTGCTGTCCAGATAAGCGTAGGGGTTGGTGATGGAGTATCGGACTCCGGCCTGGGCAGCCAGGTTGACTACTATGTCAAACTTCTCCTGCTGGAAGAATTCCGTCATTTGACCGCGGTCGGCCAGATCCATCTTGATGAAACGGTAGTTGCTGAACTTGACGCTCTCCCTTACAGAGCCGTCAATGAACCGGCCGCTGTGCGAGTGGATTCCGCACTGCTCCAGTCGTCCTAACTTGAGGCGTACATCATAATAATCATTGATGTTGTCAAGTCCCACCACCTCATCACCACGCTGAGCCAGCCGGTAAGCCAGTTTTGAGCCGATGAATCCGGCTGCTCCCGTTACAAGTATCTTCATATCCTTTTCTAATATGGTTACAAAAATACAACAAAAAAGCGGTTTTGCTGTCTTGATGACAAAATGAATGTAAAGAGCTTGACATTATGCATATTTATGCCCAAAATGACCTAAAAAAGACTTATTTATTGACAATATGCATATCATTTTGGATTTTTGCATTATTAACATGAAATTATTTGCGTAATCTTTGCTGGTTTTGATGACAAATGGTAACTTTGCAAGCGATTTTGATGACAAATTTACAAAATATACAAAATATTGCATTATGGATAAGCAAGTAAAGAATTACGTTGACAAGTTCATGGCTGAGCTTATAGCCAAGAATCCCGGTGAGAAGGAATTCCATCAGGCAGTTAGTGAGGTTGTAGAGAGCGTTGCTCCCTATATCCTTCAGAACCCTTACCTCCTGGATCAGAAGATCATGGAGCGCATGGTAGAGCCCGAGAGAGTTATCATGTTCCGTGTTCCCTGGATGGATGACAAAGGTGAGATTCATGTAAACCGCGGTTTCCGCGTACAGATGAACAGCGCCATCGGCCCGTACAAAGGCGGCGTTCGTTTCCACTCAAGCGTTAACCTGAGCATCATGAAGTTCCTTGCTTTTGAGCAGACCTTCAAGAACAGCCTTACCACACTGCCTATGGGTGGTGCCAAGGGTGGTTCAGACTTCAGCCCGCGTGGCAAGTCAGACGCTGAGGTAATGCGTTTCTGCCAGAGCTTCATCAACGAGCTTTATCGTCATATCGGTCCTGACACTGACGTACCTGCTGGTGATATAGGTGTAGGTGGCCGTGAGGTTGGTTTCATGTTCGGTCAGTACAAGAAGCTCAAGAACGAGTGGACAGGTACTTATACCGGTAAGGGTCAGTGCTGGGGTGGTAGCCTGCTGCGTCCCGAGGCAACCGGTTACGGTGCTTGCTACTTTGCACAGGATATGCTTGCCACACGCGGCAAGAGCTTCAAGGGCCAGACAGTTGTTATCTCAGGTTCAGGTAACGTTGCACAGTATGCTGCCGAGAAGGCTATGCGTCTGGGTGCCAAGGTTGTTACCTTCTCTGATTCAAACGGTTACATCTACGATCCCGAGGGCATGACCGAGGAGAAGATCGCTTATGTAAAGAACCTCAAGAACGTTATCCGTGGCCGTATCAAGGAGTATGTAAAGCAGTATCCTAACGCCAAGTACTTTGAGGGTGAGCGTCCTTGGGGCGTTAAGTGCGACATCGCTATGCCTTGCGCTACCCAGAACGAGATTGAGCTCAAGGATGCCGAGAAGCTGGTTGCCAATGGTTGCTACTGCGTAACTGAGGGTGCCAACATGCCTACCACCCCTGATGCAATCGCTCTGTTCCAGAAGAACAAGATGCTGTACTCACCCGGTAAGGCTTCAAATGCCGGTGGTGTATCAACATCAGGTCTTGAGATGTCACAGAACTCAATGCGTCTCAAATGGACAGCCGAGGAGGTTGATGAGAAGCTGCATCGCATCATGTCAGATATCCACGCTGCCTGCGTTAAGTACGGCACCGAGGAGGACGGCTACATCAACTACGTAAAGGGTGCTAACATCGCCGGCTTCATCAAAGTAGCCAATGCAATGTGCGAGCAGGGTCTTGTATAATACCTTATAAATTGATAATTTTGGGCTGGCTTAGCAAAAGCCGGCCCAATTTTTTATAAGACCGATGGAGGAGAAAGAGAATCATCATCCCGAACTTATGGCCCGCCGTATCCGCCGGATACTGCTGGTATGCAACAATTATGACAGCTACTCACTCGAGGAGGACGGCCATATTGAGGCGCAGATTGCACAGGACTATGCCGAACTTAACCTGAGTAACCCGCCTGACATTATCCGTGTTGAGACCACGCTTGAGGCATTGGAGCTGGCCAAGACCGACACATCGTTTGATCTGGTCATAACCATGTACAATGTGGGTGAGGTTGATGTGTTTGAATTCTCCAAGCGCATGAAGCAGATTGCTCCTGATACGCCCATAGTCCTGCTGGCCACATTCTCACGCGAGATATTCAACCGCATGAAGGACCGCACAAACAGCGCCATAGACTGGTTCTTCTGCTGGAACAACTCCACCGACCTGATGATTGCCATCATCAAGTTGCTTGAGGACCGCATGAATGCCGAGCATGACATACTGGAGGAGGGCGTTCGCGCCATACTTCTGATTGAGGATTCGGTGCGCTACTATTCAACTTATCTGCCGGTTCTCTACAAACTGGTGCTGCAGCAGAACATAGAGTCTATACGCGATACCCTGAACGAGAAACAGCAGACCCTTCGCAAGCGCTCACGCCCCAAGATACTCATGGCCACCTGTTACGATGATGCCGTCGAGTTGTACGAGCGTTACAAGCAGAACATTCTGGGAGTGATATCGGACATAGGTTTCGTAATCCATAAGGACGATGCTCCCGAGACCGAGAAACTGGATGCCGGTATAGACCTGGTAAACCATATCCATGCCGATAACCCCACAATGCCTATCCTGATGCAGTCATCACAGGAGAGTATGCGTGAGGTGGCCGAGAACCTGGGCGTGGGCTTTGTGGTCAAGACATCCAAGACTCTTACACATGACCTTTCAGAGTACATAGGCCGTGAATTCGGATTCGGTGATTTTGTGGTGACAGACCCCAACACCGGTGAAGAGTTGCTCCGTGCCAGTGACCTGTATGGATTTGAAAAGATTATCAAGAACATATCGGACCGCGATTTCCGCCGTCTGAGTGACAAGAACTATATATCAAGATGGTTGTTTGCGCGCGGTCTGTTTGCGCTGGGCAAGGAGCTGCGTCCGCTCACCATCCATAATGATGCCGAGCTGCCGGAGATACGGCGCATCAACCTGGAGATGATACATGATTTCCGTATCAGTCAGGGCGTAGGTGTGGTGGCCAAGTTTGACCCGGCCACATATAACGATACCATAAGGTTTGCCCGTCTGGGTAACGGCTCGTTGGGCGGAAAGGCCCGCGGTCTGGCATTCCTCAACCACATCTTGGTCAAGTATGACCTGTATGACAAATGGGAGGATGTGCGTGTCACAACGCCCCGTACGCTTGTAATAACAACCGAGTATTTTGACCGTTTCATCATAGACAACGGCCTGCAGTATGTCATCAACTCGGACATATCGGACGATGAGATACTGGCGGAGTTCGTGGCATCTACCTTGCCGCGAGACCTGATTGACAACCTGAAGGTATTCATACACAACATACGCAAGCCGCTGGCCGTGCGTTCGTCTTCCAAGCTGGAGGACTCTTATTATCAGCCATTTGCCGGAGTCTATTCAACGTACATGATTCCGCGCACCGATAATGAGGACCAGCAACTGCGTCTGCTCTCCAAGGCAATCAAGAGCGTCTATGCATCCATATTCTTTGCATCGTCCCGTAGTTACATAACCGCTACGGCCAATGTGATATCCGAGGAGAAGATGGCCATCATACTGCAGGAGATATGCGGCAGCAGCGACCAGGGATATTTCTTCCCCACGCTGTCAGGTGTGGCCCGTTCGGTCAACTTCTACCCCATAGGTCACGAGAAGGCCGAGGATGGAATCGTGAAGGTGGCGTTCGGTCTGGGTAAGGCCGTGGTTGACGGTGACCAGGTGCTCCGTTTCTCACCCAAATACCCCAAGCACGTGCTGCAGACATCAACCGTGGAGCAGACCATGACCGAGACCCAGAAGTCAATGTTCGCGCTCAACCTCAAGCCCGAGAAGTTTACCACATCAATAGATGATGCCGTAAACCTGGAGCGCATACCCATTGCCGACTGCGAGAAGTTCCGCAACCTGAAGCATGTGGTATCCACATTTGACCTGGAGAACCAGCGAATGGTGGATTCGGCATATCCCACGGGTCCCAGGTTCGTCACTTTTGCCCAGATGCTCAAGTACAAGACATTCCCGCTGGCCGAGATCGTGGATGAGTTGCTGGATATTGCCCGCCGTGAGATGAAATGCGGCGTTGAGATAGAGTTTGCGGCCGATATAGACCGCGGCGGCGATCCTAATAAACTGCCCAAATTCAATGTGTTGCAAATAAGGCCTATCTCAGTTGACAGCCGCAACGTGGATGTTGATTGGGACGAGATTGATACCAGTGGCGCAATCCTTCAGTCCGACAGTGCATTGGGCACAGGCTGGATAAAGGGCCTGACCGATGTGATATACCTCAAGATGGATGCGTTCGATACCCAGAAGACCGTCCAGATGGCCCGTGAACTGACGGCTATGAACAGCCGCATGCGCAAGGAAGGCCGCAATTACGTGCTTATTGGATACGGCCGCTGGGGCTCCAGCATACCGTCACTGGGAGTTCCCGTGCAGTGGGGCGATATTTCGGAAGCAAAAGTGATAGTGGAGTGCAGCCTGGAGGATTTCCGCGTGGACCCCAGCCAGGGCACCCATTTCTTCCAGAACCTGACATCCTTCAACGCCGGCTACATCAACGTAGATCCGTACTCCGGCCGGGGCGATACTTTTGAATACGATGAGCTCCAGAAACTGCCCGCCATCGAGGAGACCGAGTTCCTGCGTCACGTAAGGTTTGACCGCGAGCTTGAAATCTGCATTGACGGCCGCAACAGCAAGGCGATGATAAAATAACAAATCAATATGGTAACGTTCGTGATAGCTTTGATAGTCCTGGTGCTGGGCTATGTGTTCTACGGAAAATTCATTGAGCGTCTGTTTGGGGCCGATCCCAAGCGTGAGGTGCCGGCTAAGGCTATGGCCGACGGCGTGGATTACATTGCCATGCCCACCTGGAAGGCCTACATGATCCAGTTCCTGAACATTGCGGGTTTGGGTCCGATATTCGGCGCCATCATGGGTGCCAAGTTCGGTACTGCATCATACCTTTGGATTGTATTCGGAACCATCTTTGCGGGTAGCGTGCATGACTATCTGTCGGGAATGATATCCCTGAGGCACGGAGGAGAGAGCCTGCCGCAGCTGGTGGGGCGCTATCTGGGGACATCGGTACAGAAGGTGTTCATGGTGTTCTCCATGATCCTGCTTGTGCTGGTGGGTGCGGTGTTCGTATCGCAGCCGGCCGATATACTGGTGCGTCTTACAGGCGGCGCTATGGGTATAAATACCTGGATTGCAATCATTTTTGTCTATTATCTGCTGGCCACACTCTTCCCCATTGACAAGATCATTGGCCGCTTCTATCCCATATTCGGTGCAGCGCTGCTGTTTATGGCTATCGGAATCATGATTGCGCTGTTCGTGAACAATCCGCCGCTCCCGGAGATGTGGAAGGGATTCGGAGTCAAGTATGACAAGAACCCCATATTCCCCATGATGTTCATATCCATTGCCTGCGGTGCCATAAGCGGATTCCACGCAACGCAGTCGCCCCTTATGGCCCGATGCATTACCGATGAGGGCAAGGGTAGGGTTGTGTTCTACGGCGCAATGGTATCCGAGGGCATCGTGGCCCTTATCTGGGCGGCCGCCGCAACGGCTTACTTCGGTGAGCACGGAACGGACTATACCGCCGCTCAGATTGTGCTTGACATATCCAAGACCTGGCTGGGTAAGGTAGGCGGCATCCTGGCTGTTGTGGGTGTGGTCGCTGCGCCTATCTCATCGGGCGATACCGCTCTGCGTTCGGCCCGTCTGATTGTGGCCGATTTCTTCAAGATCAGGCAGAAGTCCATAGGCAGCCGTCTGGCCATAAGCATCCCGCTGTTTGTGGTCACATTCTTTGCGCTGTTCTACAGCCTGCGTGACAAGGAGGGATTCAATATAATCTGGCGTTACTTTGCGTGGTCCAACCAGACGCTTGCAGTGTTCACGCTCTGGGCTGTGACCGTCTATCTGACCAAACACTGCAAGAACGTGCTGGTAACGCTCATCCCTGCCATGTTCATGACCTTGGTCACTGTTACCTACATATTCATGGCGCCAGAGGGATTCCGCCTGGCTCCGTGGATTGCCTATATCATTGCCGGCGTAACGGCATTGGCGTTCCTGGCAATTTATCTTACTTGGAAAAGTCGTTTTGACAAACAAAATATCGCAGAAAAATGAAAGAACCGTTTGTTATAACCATCAGCCGCGAGGTTGGCTCCGGCGGCAGGACTATCGGCCGTAAACTGGCAGAAAAACTGGGCGTACGTTTCAGTGACAAGGAACTCGTTGATGAGCTCCAGAAGAAACTCAATCTTACCGTAGACAGCATTGAGGAACTTAAGGGCAAGAAAAAGCGCTGGCTGGATGATTTCATCCAGATGGTGGCTCCGGTTCCCATGAGCGGCATGCTGGTGGACGGCGACAGCGATTACATAAGCGAGTACAACCTTTCACTCTCTGTAAATGATGTCTTTGAGGCAGAGAGGGAGATACTTAACGGTATTGCCGATGAGGGATCGTGCGTTATTGCCGGCCGCTCCGGTTTCTTTGTGCTCAAGGGCCGCCCCAACAAGGTGGATATCCTTATCACCGCATCGCGCGAAAAGCGCATTGCCCGCATCATGGAGAAGCAGAATCTGTCCCGTGACAAGGCAGAGGAGGTTATAGACAGCGTAGATAAGGCCCGTGACAACTACGTTATGCGCTACACCGGTCAGAGCCGTTACGATGCCCGCAACTACCACATCGTCCTCAATATGGATTACATCACCGAGGACCAGGCGGTTGCCATGATACTCTCCTATTTGGGAAAGTGATTATTAAAACAGATTCTAATTAAAATGAACTATCCTATATCAAGTAACACATCAACCACTTAGACAAGGTTGGCATGTGCGCATCTGCACAGACGGTTTCTACAATAATGATGACTCAGATGACGCTTCTGTAATAGATATTACAGAGTAACATATTCTATTGTTTTACTGAGGTTTTGATATTTCGACATTAACTACTTCCCCCGAGGTAAGACAAGAGGCTGATGTTCATGCAAGGTTTATGGCCGCCCGAAAGGGTTCGACATATTCCCTCCCGCATGGCATCTGACTGCTTGTCGCCGGGGGGAAAAGGGCGTCGAAACCCTCAAAACCCGACGGCCCACATGTTGGATGACATGCGGGTTTTTTTGTTGTTGGCGGAGAATGGCGGTTAAGGGAAAATGGTTACTTTTGTTTTTGAAGATATGAGAGTAGTTGATATGACCGATGCAAGGACAGTAAACGACAGAATCATCAACGTTGTCTGGAAAGGGCTGATGGGTTTGATGAGGATGGAAAAGTATGCAAGCAGGGCTTTGTTGCTTTTGACGGCGGGATTGCTCCTGGCGGGATGTAGTCGTATTAGTGACGGAAAGGAGCATAGGCGGCATGCCATTACGGAACTAATGGACAGTGCGGAGGTTATTATGAATGATGAGCCGGAGATGGCTTTCAGATTCATGGACAGCATTGACTCACATTCCATCAGCGGAAGGGAACGTAAAGCACGCTATGCGCTACTCTACTCTGAGGCGCAGTACAAATACGGGATTGATGCTGCCGATGACTCCCTGATAATGATAGCCGTGCGCTATTACTCAATAAGCAAAAACTTGCTTAACCGTTTCCGCAGTTATTATATGCTTGGCTGCACATACAATGGATTAGGACAACTTTCCAATGCCGCTGTGGCTTTGGGACAGGCAGAACTACTGACTGACAAATTTAATGACGAATTTAGATTGGGATTACTGTATTCACAATTAGGCGATGTATTCTTTTACTCCTTTGATTTCCGCCGTGCAGAACAATATTATCGTATGGCAATGGAGAAATATGCTGAAAATGGCAGAGACAGACATAGAATCCATGCTTTATGTGATATTGGAGGGTGTCTTATGCAACTCAATGAATATGATTCTGCATATGAAGTCATGACCGAAGTACAAAAGTGGGCAGAAAAGAATAATGATATAAGATTAGTGTCATCTTGTTTAATGAACCGTTTGTCTTGTTCTCTTAACCTAGGCAACTTAAATGATGCAGACCTGGAAATTAACCAATACATAGAAATGTTTGGAATTCCTAAAAAAGGAGCACATAACATTAGCAAAATCGCCCACTACTATATCCAAAAGAACGATTATGCAAAAGCAAAGGAGCTGATTAACGCCGCATGGACAGTCTCTAATCCTTCAGACTCTATTACGCTTTTATATATAGAGTCTTTATTACAAGAACAAACAGGTAATATGGGTGCAGCAATTGATCTTTATAAGCAATCAATAGATTTGCAGAACAACAACCTCCGTTCACTTCTTGATCAGCCTGTTTTGGGAGCCCAGAACGACTATCTCAAAACTTTGGCCGAGAAAGAAGCACTTAAAGCAAAACACAACCGCGCTGTGGTTTTGTTTATGTCAATCCTGATAGTACTTATCATTACCATATTTTTTATAGCAAACCGAATCCATAAAGTAAACAATGAAAAAGAGAAGCAAGACTACCTGCTGACTATAAAAGAACTCCGATTAAAGGAAGACACAAACAATGAAATAATTAATCAGTTAAATAAAAAAGTCAATACTCTATTCAGTAAGCAGTATGCTGAATTAGACCGTATATTTGACAAAATGATGGAAATTGAAGAGAATCAGGAACTGGCATCCGTTATACGTAAAAACCAAACTAAAGAGAAGGATAATAATATTGAAAAAGCCGACATATTATATAGCCACATAAAAAAGCAGTTGGAGGAATTAGGTTTAAAGAAGAACCAAAAAAAGATTGATAGCATCATTGATGCTACTCTAAACAACCTGATAACACGTATAAAGGACAGCCGTTTTAAAATGGCAGATGAGGAAATCAGAATAATACGTTTCTCGCTGATAGGCTTTTCTGTAAAAACAATAAACAAGATTACCGGATTAACCCCTAAGTATATTTATCAAAGAAGAGACAGAGCCATACAACGAATTGGCCGAATATCTCCAGAAATGCAGCAAGAGCTATATAACATATTGAAATAGAGCGTCTTAACCCCGAAAAACACCCCCATTATATAAATACCTAATTATCAATTAGTTAAATACCAGTGAAGAATCCGGCCAAAATGGCTTGCTAATAACTCTCTTATAATCAGATGTTTGCGAAAATTTTTGAAGAATTCTAAAACGACAAACTCATTGCTTTAGAGTTCTTTTTGCCCGAACTTTGTCCCACATGTTTAACCAATTAAAACAAAGCTTATGGGCAAAAGGACTATTTTATTTGTTTTGGCTTTATTGCCATGTTTTTCTTTTTTAAAAATAAATGCTGCTTTACCCCCACACGAAGTGGGGAAACCTATTGATATTGAATACGATCAACCGGATAGACCACGTTCCATTGAACCGGTTTGCTACTATCTTGACGGATATGTTTATATAACGTGTGATAGCAGTGTGACATCTATCAGCGGAACAGTAACCCGCATTAGCGACAACATGCAGTGGAGTGACAGCAGCACAAGCAATGTGCTACAGATAGCTGTTTCAAGTAATGCCGGTAGTTATCACCTGACGTTCACACTGTCAGACGGTAGTTCATATCACGGTGATTATATTCTGGACTGAGGACTTTGATTTATTAGGTGGATATGAGAAGGTCTGCACAATCGTTATTGGTTTTGGTAAGTTCAACTGTCCTCATGGGCGGTTGTGCAGATCGTTCATATCTTAATTATGCTCTGACCTCTGCCGGCTCCAACCGCCCGGAGTTGGAGACCGTGCTAAACCATTACCAAGAAACAGATCCAAATCCGGACAAACTCCGTGCTGCCGAGTTCCTGATTGAGAACATGCCAGCCCACTACTCTTACGCTGGCAGCGAAATATACCAGTATTACGACTACGCCGCAAAGATACTTGCCGACACTACACTAACTCCTGAGCAGCAGCGTGACAGCCTGCTTGCTATAACTGACCAAAAGTACCGCGACTTGCCTAATAACACCGTGCCGGATGCACAGATAATAAAGGCAGAATACCTTATAGATAACATAGACAAATCTTATAGTCAATGGACTACCTGTCCGTGGGCCAGTCAGGTTACTTTTAATGAGTATCTAGAATGGATGCTCCCCTATAAAGCAATAGAACTACAGGAACTGGATGGGTGGCGTGATACTCTGTTTGCATACTTCTGTACCGGGTTGGAAAATCCTATTAAGAATGATGTGGAATACAATACCACATTAGGAGTGGCCGATATGATACGTAATGATGCAAACAACCGTCTGCACCGTTACGGTCTTTATACACGAGCAGGATTGCCATTGTTGAGCGCATATTTGCAAGTTAATCAGACATTCGGTAATATTCCTGATTACTCATTAACAGCTGTATTGGCGTTCCGTAGTGCAGGAATACCTGCAGTTCTTGATGAGACCCCAGTAGGTTCACGATATACCGCTGCATCCAAGTGGTTTGTCATACTTTCAGATAAAGGTGATGAACTGGCATCTGAATGGGACCTTTCAACACAGATTGGTTGGGGATTCTTCCCTTACGAACGTGGACCTAAGGTGTATCGTAACACATACGCCATAAACAAAGAAAGACTGAAGTACAAGGATAAAGCAAAATACCAGTATCCTTTTGACCTTGGTAAAAAAGACATCACATCAAGATACTTTCTGACCAGTAATCTATCTATCCCAATAGATAATGTCGTTAGAAAACGCCTGAAAGACAAATACGTTTACATAGCTGCGGCTGTACGTAGTGAAGAACAGTCTTGGCAAATAGTCGATTTTGGCGTGATGAAGCACGGCAAGGCCCTTTTTCACGATATGGGGCGTGAAGTCCTGTATCAGTTGCAGGGATATGATGGAGAGGGGTTAATCCCTATCTCCAGACCTTTTATTTTGCATAAGGATTGCAGTTTAGAATATCTCGGCGCAGATACATTGGGTTCAACATATTTGAACAAATGGAAGAATAACACTTTATGAAAAAATGCCATGGTAAATAAAAGGACTATAAGAACCATTAATCCAGAAACATTTACACTGTTCTGTGTACTGTTTATTACTGTCCTATTTTCTGGTTGTAACCGTTATGACAAATATCTGCGATATGCTCTGAAGGTAGCAGGTGATAACCGTGCTCAGTTGGAAGCTGTGCTTGAGCATTACAAGACAGTTGATCCGGATCCAGAGAAACTGGAGGCAGCAAAATACCTCATATCAAATATGCCGGCACATTACTCATATAAAGATACAGCAAGAGTAAATATGTATTATGCTACCGCTCTGCCCATATTGAAGTCTAAAAAAAGTGCAGAGTGGCAGCGCGATACGATATGTGAAATCAGCGATAGAGACTTCTCTAATTTAGATAACAGAATAGTATCTGATGTCAAGGTAATGACATCAGATTATCTCATATATAGCATAGATCAGGCATTTGAGCAGTGGCGAACCCGCTCATGGGCAAAGCATCTTACTTATGAGGAGTTCCGAGACTGGATATTACCTTATAAAGTAACCGAACTACAATCTTTAGATGCCTGGCGCGACACTTTATCAACCCATTTTGGTGACAGCATAGGTCATTTGCCGAAAAATGATGAACGTTGCCATACAATCTATGGCGCACTTGATATAGTACGCAACGAGATGGTATGGAAACTAAATCCTTATATTGCATGGACTACACGTAGTGGTTATCCTTTATTAAGTGCACAAACACTTGCTTTAATGACATATGGTTCATGTCTGGATTACGTCAATCTTGGCGTAATGACATTCCGCAGTGTAGGTCTTCCGGCTGTTGTTGATAATGTGCCATTATGGGGCCGTAACCATGAAGGGCATGCATGGTATACATTTCTTACTGACAATGAGATACAGGCACATGCACAGCATGATATAACTATATCGGCAGGAATGGGGTTCTTTCCATATCAGCGATTCCCCAAGATATACCGTTCCACATACGCCATTAACCGTGATCGTGTAAAATATCGCAATAAGGCCAAGTATGTTCATCCTTTCAATGTATGTGAGCAGGATGTGACAGACCTGTATTACAAGACATCAGATGTTTGTGTTCCTGTAAAAAAGGATGTAAAGCTCAAAGACATATATGTCTATATAGCCACCCTGACTAATTCCGGCGGACCGCAATGGTTCATACTTGATTATGGTGAGATAAAGAGAGGTAAGGCCTGTTTCGATAAGATGGGCCGTGAACTGATGTACATAGCACTTGGTTATGACGGTAATGGACTTGTGCCGATAACAGACCCATTCATAATAAACAAGAACGGCAGTCTTAGATATGTGCAGTTTGACGGTTCTGAAACAAGAGCGATTGAGGTCAAGCGTAAATACTTTGAGTCATATAACGTGGTTGAGCAGCGTCGTAAGATATTGGGTGCCAGAATCCAGTACGCTGACCATGCAGACTTCAGGGACAGTGTAACGCTCTACACTATAAAGACCACGGATATTCCGGATAAGATACAATTGGACAACACTTCTCCCCACCGCTATTGGCGCTATTTAGCAGCCGATGGTACATATGGAAGTATAGCAGAACTTGCGTTTTTTGATAAACAAGGCCATATGATCCTTGGACATCCAATTGCTTGCAAAAATGCAGGTGATGATGCAGTTGCCAGAGCATACGATTATGATTGGCTTAGCAACTTTGAAACGGACAAGCCTGATGGAAACTGGGTGGGTATGGATTTTAGTAAACCAATACCGGTATCATCTGTACGTGTGGTACCACGCAGTGATGACAATGATGTGTGCCCAGATAATGAATATGAACTATTTGAACCTAATCCGTCTGATGGAGAATGGGGTTTTGAATAATTGTGTAACTACAAATAAGAGGAATATGAAATGCCTTTATAATCTGATATTATTTGCATTTGTCATTATGCTTTCATCGTGCAATGATAAGAATACGATAGATGAGCCGGAAATAATTGAAATAATTAAGACTGGTAACGTAAGTACATCTATCTTTACCGCTACGGTGACCGGCTCATTTGATGGAATATCAAAAATGGAAATTGCATTGGGCAAGAACGGAGTACTATATTGTGAAAAGACCGATAATGCTCAGGACATTTTTAATTCATGGAAGGATGGCAATGACAATCCTGATTGTAAAGTTTTTGACAAAGGCCAAATAAATGGTGTTGCATTTTCAGGTCGGTTATTAAGTCTTAAACCTGATACTGAATACAATTATTGCCTCTTCTCACAAAATCGAGACAATACAGAACGTATTATTAGTTCTGTACAGTCATTCAGGACACTTCCATTTTCACCTGAGATCCAGATGCCCATAATAAGTGATATCCATTACATTGATGCTGTCGCAACAGATGCAGTAACAATTGACAAGATGGATGTCCAGTATTGCAAAATGGAGCTTTTGTTATCCGAAACAACAGATGTACAAAAAGATGGTTCTTTTAGCATCCCATTAAGCAATATATTTGATGGAACAGCAAAAGTCGAAATAAAAGACATAAAGCCCAATACAGAATACTTTTGTAGACTGTATATAAAGTATGAAACTACCGATGGAATCACGGGCTTTATTTATGGTCCTGAAAACAGTTTCAAGACTAAAGATCTAATGGAAACTGCAATTGATTTAGGGCTGCCAAGCGGTATTAGATGGGCTGATTTCAGTATGGGTGAATATGAATTTGCTTCCGCACTTATGATGTCTCCGTATTATTATTGGGGTTCATCTCAAGCTGGGGTCTATTACTTATTGCCAAATGGTAAATATGAAAGTACTCATGTCCAAGACGAGACTGTAAATGAAGATGGTAGTTTAAAAAATATTGGAGATGAAATAAGCGGCACGGAATATGATGTGGTACATAAAAAATATGGTGGAAAATGGAGAATGCCTACAAGAATTGATTTGGAGGAATTGTTGGATAACTGTAGTCTATCTGCTTCTATGAAATTCAATCACACTTACACTTCCAATAATATTACTACAACAGTGGTCGTGGAATATGTTAAAGTCATGGGCAACAATGGACAAAGTATTAGGTTTAGACAATATGATGGTACATGGAGTGGAACAATGGATGATGATGGTACTGTTTTTGGATTAGTGTGCAGAATCGGAGATGGAAAAGCAACAATGACAATCGACAAACATGTTAGGGGGGAGTCAGCTATGCCTATCCGTCCGGTCTGGGACCCAACTATAACGGAATAAATTCATTGTTACCAGTGAATAGTAAACATCTATTTTGTCTTTATACGGCAAGATATTGTGTCTTGATGTTATTTTATGCGACAATCATTCTTGCTGTGTTATCGTATGACAGAATAATAAATGACGGTCAGATATTAGCAAAGTGGGTAGGATCAAGCATAGCTTTCTTTAGTTTGATCCTAATAGCATCAGTTGTCGGTTTTGATAAATGTAAGGATATGCAAGCATCTGACATTATTAAAATAGCAACTCCATTTTTGATAATCGGTCTTTTTGTTCTGATATACTCTTTCCTACAACTGACAGGATTTATCAAAAATAATTCGTCAGTGGATTATAAAGTACTTGCTGGATTTGATAACCCCGCAGGCATCGCTTCTGCAATAACAGTATCCCTTCCCTTCACTCTAGCTTTTTTGGAGAGGTTAAACACACACACTTTGAGATATTTGGCATTAGGCGGAATTATTAGCGTTGTCATGATAATACTAGTTTCTGCCCGCTCACGTGTAGGAATACTGGCATCAGGTACTGTTATATTGCTATATTATCATCATACGATAAAGGATATCAAGACAAGAAAGATTATCGCGATTTTGTTGTCACTCCTTTTGTTGACTGTTATTGTATATATGTCTTTCTATAAGAGAGGCTCCAACAGCGGTAGGGTACTAATACTTGGCGTGTGCTGGGATATGTTTAAAGACGCTCCACTGTTTGGTCACGGGCTGCACGGATTCCGTAGCCAGTATATGCTTTACCAGGCGGATTATCTGGAGCATTGCGGGAGCAGTGTGTTGCCGATGCTTGCTGACAACACCACACACCCTCTAAACGAATATGCTCTACTGGCCGTGAATTTTGGAGTGATAGGCATTGCTACGTTACTGATTGGAATCATAATGACTATCATGCATTTCTTCAAGAATCAAAGCAATGAGTCATTTGTCGGTATTATGACAATAGCAGGAATAGGCGTTTTGTCTATGTTTTCATATCCATTCCGCTATCCTTTAACACTGTTGGGGTTATTATGCGCATTGCTGTTGGTGTATAAGGATGTGCTTTTGAATTTAAGCCGGACAACTATGGTCATATTAAGAAGCATAACTGCGACTTTATCAGCTTTATGTTTATGTCTTATAATTACTTGGTCACACTATCAGATTCAATGGAATAATTTATCAGTTGTTTCAGATAGCAGAAATGATACAAAGGTTGTTCTTGAAGGTTATAACAGTTTATATCCCAAGCTAAAGAATGATCCCTATTTCCTATACAACTATGCATACGTTCTATCAGAAAATGAAGACTATGAAAAAGCAGGAAATATGGCAACAAACAGCTTTGACTTGATGGCAAATTACGACACTGCATTATTGATTGCCGATATTGCAAAAGAATGGGGTGATGTGGAAGTGGCTGAGGAATACTATCGGCTTGCATCAAGGATGTGCCCCGTAAGATTTATGCCGTTATACGGATTGTTCCGTTTATATAACGATAACGGTAGAGTCGAAGAAATGAAAGATATGGGACAACTGATTTTGTCAAAGCCTATTAAAGTTTATTCAAATGAGGTAAGAATGATAAGAACTGAAGTTAGACAAACTATAGCATATGGTTTATAGTGGTTTTATTAACTGTTATAATGATCCCAAGAATGCTTTAATGTGGTTTGAGAACCACACTCGTGGTTGGGCAGAACGTTCATTCTTGATAGACAAGGTATGTGAAGTGGTGGTAATGGCTGTAATAACGATAAGAATGTATTATTAACAATAAACAAAGTATGATTATGAGAATTACAGAAAGATTATTATTGCCAATGTTGATGACGTTGGTTTTATGCTGGGTATCATGCACAAATGACTATGAAATGTGGGATGATTATATTTCACAGGATTGGGAGGCTTCTTTGAATCAGATTATTTCAGAGAATTATATCCTTTACTCAAATAGCGGTATTAGTTTGAACAATTATGAAGAAACGGATATTTATCCGCTTAATCAGTATTCATTTATTAATTCTGATGCCAGATATCCTGTTATGACAGGCAATTATATTACTCTTGCTCCATATGAGTTCATTGATTTCGATTCGATAATGTGTCACGTTAAGTCGTTTCATATAGATAATATGGTTAAATATGTAATGAACAATAAATCTTCTTTTAAGGCTATAAAACTGGAATGGCTTGTAAATGGAGTCCCATATATTACATATGCCATATTCGACAAAAATAATGGAGACCTTATATATGACAACATTCTATATAATACAATCACAATGGACAATAAAAGGCTTAGCAAGCTAAGAAAGTTTAAGTTAACCAGATCTGAAAACTGGGGTTACCAAGAGGGTGATTACCAAGGCAGTGAAATGTTTGAAGATTCGGATACTTTTTCATATCATGATTCAAACGGGAACTGGATTGCTACAGTTTCTATTAACTGGAGTGAACATGGCTATTGGGCATTACATATAATTGATGTGGATTACTATACTTGGCGTTTTGAATACAGGTACATCCATTCATACACTACTTTCACTTCAAGTCAGTCTCAAAACCCCAATTATTCTAATTATAATGTCCAAAAGCTGGCTATGGAGTTACAACCTACAGATTATAATTATAGAATCAAATACTATTTTTATATTGGTGCAAATCCATATCCAGTCACTCTTTCGAATGAGCCAGTAGGTGAAATATTAACAAGTAATGGTAAGGGGATAGTCAAGATACTTGAAGAGAAACCATATCGTGCCCCTGACATTGTTGATAAAAGGATTTTTAATGTTATAAATCCATGATGGCTATGAATGGAAATAATCATAAACTGTCTATCGTTCTATTACGACTATCTGTTATTACAAGTTTTGCGTTGTTATTAATCAGCTGCTTTGTCAGCAATAAACTGTCAGATAGTAGTAATTTGTTTGATGAGGTTGGCTTTTTTTCTGATGGTAACAAGCCAAATGAGTATCAGTTATGGAATACATACTTCCCTCAATCTCTTGTAACAGTAAATGATCATGATGATGGGGGAAGTGGAGAAAAATGGGCAGAACTTCAAACAGAGCTTAAAATCAGAGAGAAAGCTGTATATCTGGGATATAATGGCGTAATATTGGGCGACTTAACCTGTAATACAAGATTACAAGGAGGTAATTATTCACCCTATTCAATAACTTATTACACACGTTATTATACTCCAATCATCTATGATCAGGAAAAGTATCAGGCTCCTCTGACAGATTATCAAAAAAAGCAGTACAACAACAAGGGTAAACACAGAAAGGGGTTAAAAAATTGATTGTTTATCCGCAAAAGGACTATCAAATATAGTTCCATGTGATTAATTATGACCAGTTCAAACAGTTCTCAATCTTGGACTTCGATATTATTAGGAGTAAATTATTATTGAGAAATTAACATTAGACACTATTGCCAATGATTGAAATAGCAGTTACAATGCTAAATGCAAAGTAGCTGCTATTTATTATCCCTAAAGTATTTTTTTTAAAACTTTGAGTATATTGCTTTGCGGTGGGTGTTATGAGCGGGATGCTGTTCTCTGTGATTGCCATTGTGATGGTGATGCCGGTGTTCTTCCCTATGGAGAAGAGAAAAAGGAGGAAGTGCCGGCGCGGGTTTTTTGGAATACTTTTGGGGTTGACCCTTCAAAGTTCCGTGGCTTACGTCAAATGAAAGAGAAAAAAAAGCCGTCCACACTGTGTGCGCACGTCCTTTTCAGACTGATTATGCGTAATATCAGAAGATCTCACCATTCCAGAGCATCTGAAGGAAGTCGTTCACATAGATGAGTTCCATTCCTGACGATGGCCTTGTTATGGGGTCTAGTGATACAAGAATGGCCCTGCAATCCGGATGCTCGTCCTTGAAGGCATTAAGTCCGGTCTTGTGTCTATTAATCGCAGAACTTTTTCTTTTTTGGTCATCTTCCTGTTAATGGTAACAGATCCTCAATAACTCAACTATGTGAGTAATAAAAAGCCTTAATTTGCAAACTCCACTTTGCAAAATGTGGAGTATTTGTATTAACTTTGCGGTCCGTGCACACGAGTGCGCGGACGCGTGTTATATATATGGAGCAGTTTTTCAGGACACATGACTATCTGGTGGAGCACTTGCAGGCATCTGTAAGGCGTGACCTCATGGATGAGATTGACTGGTCCAGCCGCATGATCGGCATCAAGGGCACGCGCGGGGTGGGCAAGACCACGTTCCTTCTGCAGTACGCCAAGGAGAAATTCGGACGTGACCGTTCATGTCTGTATATAAACATGAACAACTTCTATTTCCAGGGTCACGGCATTGCCGAGTTTGCGGGCAATTTCCATAAGATGGGCGGTAAGGTGCTCCTGATAGACCAGGTGTTCAAGCATCCGGACTGGAGCAGGGAACTGCGCAAGTGTTACGATATGTACCCGGACCTTAAGATCATCTTTACGGGATCATCGGTGATGCGTCTTAAGGAGGAGAACCCTGAACTGAACGGCATTGTAAGTTCATATAACCTGCGCGGTTTCTCTTTCCGCGAGTTCCTGAATCTTAAGGCCGGTACGCAGTTCAAGGCACACCGCCTGGATGACATACTCAGGAATCATGTTCAGATAGCACAGGAGGTGCTGCAGCAGGTAAATCCGCTGGATTATTTCCAGGATTATCTGCATCACGGTTTCTATCCGTTCTTCCTGCAGCAGCGCAACTACTCTGAGAACCTGCTCAAGACCATGAACATGATGATGGAGGTTGATATACTGCTCATCAAACAGATAGACCTTAAGTACCTGACCAAGATCAAGAAACTGTTCTACATGATGGCGGTGCAGGGAACATCGGCCCCCAATGTAAGCCAGCTGGCTATTGAGACCGATACGTCACGCGCCACGGTAATGAACTATATCAAGTATCTGGCCGATGCCCGACTCATCAATATGGTCTATGCCAAGGGCGACAGTTTCCCCAAGAAACCGTGCCGCGTGCTGATGCATAACTCCAACCTGATTTATACCATCTATCCGCCGCGTCAGGACCGGCAGGATGTGATTGACACCTTCTTTGTCAACTCCATGTGGAAGGACCATGTGGTGCACAAGGGTGCCAAGGGATGGTCGTTCCTGGTTGACGGAAACGTAAACTTTAAGGTTTCCACTACTGAGGGTAAGACACGCCAGCAGCAGGATTCGTTCTATGCAGTTGACGGACTGGATGCGGGACATGACAACGTGATTCCGTTGTGGATGTTCGGAATGCTTTATTGATTGACACAAGATTTTCAAAACATATTTCAAATTATGGCAAAGAAATTTATCACTTGTGATGGTAACGAGGCAGCAGCTCACGTGAGCTATATGTTCTCGGAGGTAGCCGCTATCTACCCCATCACCCCGTCATCACCTATGGCGGAGCACGTTGACGAGTGGGCCGCCCGTGGCAGAAAGAACCTCTGGGGCCAGACAGTCACAGTTCAGGAAATGCAGTCTGAGGCCGGTGCCGCAGGTGCAGTGCACGGTTCACTTCAGGCCGGTGCTCTGACAACCACTTTCACCGCTTCTCAGGGTCTTCTGCTGATGATCCCTAACATGTACAAGATTGCAGGTGAGCTGATCCCCTGCGTGTTTGATGTATCTGCACGTACTCTGGCATCTCACGCCCTGTGCATATTCGGTGACCATCAGGATGTTATGGCATGCCGCCAGACAGGTTTCGCAATGCTTTGCGAGGGTTCTGTTCAGGAGGTTATGGATATGACAGCTGCCGCTCACCTTGCTTCACTTGAGACCTGCGTTCCGTTCGTAAACTTCTTTGACGGTTTCCGCACATCACACGAGTATCACAAGATTGAGCTTCTGGATCAGGAGGATGTACGTCCTCTGGTTAAGGAGGAGTATATCAAGCGCTTCCGTGACCGCGCTATGTCACCTGAGCGTCCTATCACCCGTGGTACTGCCGAGAACCCTGAGACATTCTTCACACACCGTGAGGCCAGCAACCCCTACTACGATGCAGTTCCTGATGTAGTAGAGAAGTACCTGGGCGAGCTCTCAAAGATCACCGGCCGTGAGTATCATCTGTTCTCATACTACGGTGCCAAGGATGCTGACCGCATGATCATCCTGATGGGTTCTGCTACCGATGCAGCCCGCGAGGCTATCGACTACCTGAACGGGGGCGGCCAGAAGGTAGGTATGATCTCAGTTCATCTGTATCGTCCGTTCTCAGTAAAGCATCTGCTTGCTTCAGTTCCCAAGACTGTTAAGCGCATTGCCGTTCTGGATCGTACCAAGGAGCCCGGCGCAAACGGCGAGCCTCTGTATCTGGATGTTAAGGATGCTTACTATGATGTTCAGGACCGTCCTCTCATCGTAGGCGGCCGTTACGGTCTGGGTTCACACGATACCACTCCCGCTCAGATCATCAGCGTATTCAACAACCTGGCTATGCCCGAGCCCAAGAACCACTTCACCATCGGTATTGTTGATGATGTTACATTTACATCACTGCCCGAGGTTGAGGAGATAGCTCTTGGCGGTGCAGGCATGTTCCAGGCCAAGTTCTACGGTCTTGGTGCCGACGGTACCGTAGGTGCCAACAAGAACTCAGTAAAGATCATCGGTGACAACACCGATAAGTATTGCCAGGCTTACTTCTCATATGACTCAAAGAAGTCAGGCGGCTTTACCTGCTCACACCTGCGTTTCGGTGACACACCTATCCGCAGCACCTATCTGGTAACCACACCTAACTTCGTTGCATGCCACGTTCAGGCTTACCTGCACATGTACGATGTTACACGCGGTCTGCAGAAGAACGGTCAGTTCCTGCTCAACACTATCTTTGAGGGCGATGAGCTGGAGAAGTTCATGCCTAACAAGGTAAAGCGTTACTTTGCCAAGAATAATATCACCGTATATACCATCAACGCTACCAAGATTGCTCAGGAGATTGGTCTGGGTAACCGTACCAACACCATCCTGCAGAGTGCATTCTTCCGCATCACAGGCGTTATTCCTGTAGAGCTTGCCGTTGAGAAGATGAAGGCTGCCGCCCTCAAGTCTTACGGTGCAAAGGGTCAGGATGTTGTTGACCTGAACTACGCCGCTATCGACCGTGGTGGTGAGTACAAGCAGCTTACCGTTAAGCCCGAGTGGGCTAACCTGCCCGATGATGAGGCTAAGGCCGATAACGCTCCCGCATTCGTTAAGGAGCTGGTTCGTCCTATCAACGCCCAGGCCGGTGACCTGCTCAAGGTTTCTGACTTTACAAAGCATGGCACAGTTGACGGTTCATGGATGGTTGGTACCGCCGCTTATGAGAAGCGTGGTGTTGAGGCTTTCGTTCCCGCGTGGAACAAAGACAACTGTATCCAGTGCAACCAGTGCGCATACATCTGTCCTCACGCTGCCATCCGTCCGTTTGTCCTGACAGATGACGAGCTCAAGGGCTTTGATAACCTTGATACTATCGAGATGAAGGCTCCTGCCGCTATGAAGGGCATGCACTTCATCATCGAGCCCTCTGTTCTTGACTGCCTTGGCTGCGGCAACTGCGCCGACATCTGCCCGGGTAACCCCAAGACCGGCAAGGCTCTTACAATGGTTCCGTTCAACCCCGATGCAGCCGATATGAAGAAGATGGCTGCCGATTGGGACAAGCTTGTTAAGGTTCCCTCAAAGCAGGATCTGGTTGACATCAAGAGCAACGTTAAGAACTCACAGTTCGCTCAGCCTCTGTTTGAGTTCTCAGGCGCTTGCTCAGGTTGCGGTGAGACTCCGTATGTGAAGCTGCTTTCACAGCTCTTTGGTGACCGTCAGATGATTGCCAACGCTACCGGTTGCTCATCAATCTACTCTGCTTCTATACCTTCAACTCCTTACACCAAGAATGAGAAGGGTCAGGGTCCTGTATTCAACAACTCACTGTTTGAGGACTTCTGCGAGTTCGGTCTGGGTATGGCTCTGGGTAACAAGAAGATGAAAGAGCGCGTTACCAAGCTGCTCCAGGAGATGATAGAGTCTGATAAGACCAGCGCCGAGTACAAGGAACTGGCTCAGGAGTGGATTGCCAACAAGGAGGATGCTGATAAGACCAAGGAGATTGCTCCCAAGCTGCGCGCATGCATTGCCGACGGTGCTGCCAAGGGTTGCCCCGTATGCACTGAGCTCAAGACTCTTGACCACTATCTGGTTAAGCGTTCACAGTGGATCATCGGCGGTGACGGTGCATCATATGATATAGGTTACGGCGGTCTTGACCACGTAATTGCCAGTGGTGAGGATGTAAACATCCTGGTTCTGGATACCGAGGTTTACTCAAATACCGGCGGTCAGGCCTCTAAGGCTACTCCTCTGGGCGCTATCGCTCAGTTTGCCGCTCAGGGTAAGCGTATCCGCAAGAAGGATCTGGGTATGATTGCCACCACTTACGGTTATGTATATGTTGCTCAGATTGCAATGGGTGCCGATCACGCACAGTGCCTCAAGGCTATCCGCGAGGCTGAGGCTTGGCACGGTCCTTCAATCGTAATCGCTTACGCTCCCTGTATCAACCACGGTCTTAAGGCCAAGGGTGGCATGGGTAAGAGCCAGGCCGAGGAGAAGAAGGCTGTCGAGTGTGGTTACTGGCACTTGTGGCGTTACAATCCCGCTCTTGCCGAGGAGGGTAAGAATCCGTTCTCACTCGACTCAAAGGAGCCTAACTGGGCTAACTTCCATGACTTCCTGATGGGTGAGGTTCGTTACCTCTCAGTCAAGAAGGCATATCCCAATGAGGCCGAGGAGCTCTTTGCTGAGGCACAGAAGATGGCTCAGCTCCGCTACAAGAGCTACATCCGCAAGACTCAGGAAAATTGGGAATGATACAAAAGGGGACTGTCCCCTTTTGTACTGTTTTAGTTAAAAAAGAGCATTCGGGTTGCCGGATGCTCTTTTTTTCGTAATTTTACATGATTATGAAGGACTTATTCTGTTTTATTATGGCTCTCAGCCTGGTAGTGCCGGTTGCAGCGCAGGAGAAATACGAGTTAGGTAAACCCAATAATGATGGTTACCGATATCTGGACGAGTATGATGCTCTCAAGGACTATATAGACTATTCCAAGTATCCCAATTTCAAACTGGGCGCCGGAACCACTGTCAATGACTACCTCAATAATCAGTCCTACCGGAACATGATAAACGGCAACTTTACCGAGACAGTTGCAGGCAATGCCATGAAGATGGGTAGTGTGGTGAACGGCAACGGAGATATGAACTTCGGCAGTGTCAAGAATTACGTGAATACGGCTACATCGGCCGGACTCAATGTCTACGGTCATACTCTGGCTTGGCATTCTCAGCAGCCCAAGACCTGGTTGCTTAAACTGTTGGCCGATAAGCCCGATCCCAACGGAGGGACTGAGATGGGTGTGATTGCCAGTAAGGATTTCCGCACGTCGCAGAGCATCGACTGGCATTCGGATTATGAAAAATACGGTTTTTCAGTTTCATTTGATGCAACCAACGGACTACATGTGAATTGTTCCAAGATATGCGATAACTCCTGGGATGTGCAGTTTCTTGTTATGACTAATATCAAGACCAAGATTGATGAGGATTGCAAGGTTACCATAACCGTCCGCGGTTCAAAGGCGGGCACCCTACACAGCAAGATGGGTGATTGGGATACAGGCTGGAGCTCGGGTGTATGCCCCAACATTCCCTTCACTGATGAGTGGCAGGATGTTGAAGTTAATTATGTTCCTGTTCTGGGTACCAACTTCCTGTTGCTTCAGTGCGGTGATTTTCAGGGTGACATCTATATAAAGAGTATCAAGGTTGAAGGCCCCAAAGTCAAGTATGTCTCCCAGACCAGGCAGGAGATGCACGATACCCTTGTATATGCCATGGACAAGTGGATAAAGGGTATGATGGAAGCCTGTGGCGGCAAGGTCAAGGCTTGGGACCTGGTAAATGAGGCAATCTCCGGCGGTGGCGATGACGGCAGCGGAAACTATGCGCTTCAGCACTCAACCAAGTACAGTGCCAGCGGCAATCCAGATGCAACTTGGGATGTTGGCGGCGATGCATTCTATTGGCAGGACTATATGGGTGACCTGGATTATGTGCGTCAGGCCTGCCGTCTGGCCCGCAAGTACGGTCCCGATGATATGGTACTCTTTATAAACGACTATAATCTGGAATCGGACTGGGACCAGAATAAGAAACTCAAGTCGCTTATAAACTGGATTAAGAAGTGGGAGTCTGATGGCGTGACCAAGATTGACGGCATCGGAACCCAGATGCATATATCATATTATGAAAACGGAACCACTCAGACCAATAAGCAGAGTGCCATCATAAACATGTTCAGACTTATGGCCGAAACTGGCAAGTATGTCCGTGTAAGTGAGTTGGATATGGGCTATGTGGATATAAACGGCAATGATGTTCCTACGGGCAATATGACAGAGCAGCAGCACAAGAACATGGCCAATTACTATGAGTGGATTATCAAGCAGTACTTCCGTCTGGTGCCTGCTGATCAGCAGTGGGGCATATGCCAGTGGTGTACCATTGATTCTCCCGAGCAGGGCGGATGGCGTGCCAATACTCCGGTGGGCATCTGGGATATTAACGGTTACCGAAAACATGCTTACGCCGGCTTTGTGCGCGGACTGGGTGGTGTTTCATCGGAAGTCAATGATGTCAAGCAGGATTCTTCCATTGATCTGTCTAAGGGCGTATTCAATTTGGTGGGTATGCGCATTCAGGCTGAATCTTTCGATGAGCTTCCGTCAGGCATCTACATCATCGGTGGAAAAAAGGTGGTGAAATAGTATAATTAGGGTCAGACCCCAATTGTAAGGAGTAAAAAAAGTTTTTTATTAGCTTTGACGCAATATAAATTATTAACATAATTCCAACGAGCTATGAAAAGGATTGTTTTTTTGTTTGTTGTTTTCATTGCATCAAGTCAGAGCATCTTTGCGCAAGGAATGACAGCTACGCTGCAGAGTGGAGATGACTTGTCTGTCTATTACGGTGTCAACGCCTTTAATGATGCTTATTCAGATGCTAAAGACGGAGACCAAATTACACTTTCGGCTGGAAGTTTCAAATCTCCGGAAGGAAGCATCTCAAAATCCGTGAAAGTAACAGGAATAGGGGCTTATGGAGAAAGCGGTAACACCGTTATAGAGTCATTGAATGTCAGTGGTATTGATGTTCGTATAGAGGGCGTTCGGTTTACGGGTACACTGACTGCTTCCGGTTCGGTCAATCTGATAGTAACCCGTTGTTGGGTGGAGAAGTTGAATGCTTCAAGCAATTACACAAACGCTTTGTTTGACCAATGTGTACATAAGGAGATTAAAGGCATGCCCTATGCGATAGGGTTTACATTCAAGAACTGTACCATAAATGACTTTTCTGATGAAAATACAACATCTAATGTAGGTAATATTCTCAATTGTGTTATTTATTATCATACAAGTTGGTCTTCTAGTCACAAGAAAATATATGCCATATACAGAAACTGCATTTTGGGAGCAGATCCTCTATCTGGCAAGGCAACAATAACTTGTGAACCTCCATCTGAATTTTATTATAACGTAGGTTTTAATATTAATAATAAAACAGCATCTGCATCTTTTAACACAACAGCAACCTCTTTGGCTTCAAATAACTCTGAAGGGACCTATGGTGATCTTTTAAATGGAGAGAAATTATTCCCTGCTAAACCGCAGAATGCTCCCATGGGCGAAGACGGTACGGCGGTGGGGCCTTATGGCGGTACAGGATTCTCTCCGTATCCAGCTATTCCCCGCATTATCAGCCGAGATATTGACGGCAAGACAAATGACGAGGGAAAGATCAATGTAAAGATTGAGGTAAAGGCCGAAAAATGACAGGCAATCATGAAAAGGTTATTATTAATTGTAATCTTGAGTCGATTGCTTTTGTCTGCTTATGCTGATGACCGTCAACTGGATAAACTCCAATACTGGTTTGACAATAACCAGTCTGCCATGAAGGAGCTGACGTTAAGCGGTATTCAGCAAAAAATCAGCGAGGTAATTGATGCCAGTAACCTGCATGAAGGTATGCACATCTTATATTATCGTGTAGGTGATAATGAAGGTCAATGGAGTCCTTTGCAGGTCTGGACGTTTTTTGTCGCTTCAATCGGGGATAAAGATGATAAGGCGATAAAATCTGTAGAATATTGGGTGGATGATAATATTGCCGGTTGCAGGACAACGGAAGTGATTGGGAACGTTTGGCGGCAACCGATAGATGCCTCAAGCCTGCACGAAGGAATGCATACCCTGTATTACCGGGTTGGGGACACTTCGGGCCAATGGAGTCCTTTGCAGGTCTGGACGTTTCTTGTTGTCCCCATCAGGGATAAAGGTGCCCGGGAGATAGTTTCTGTGGAATACTGGATGGATGGTGGTTTTGCTGATCTCAAGACGGCGGAAGTGAGTGGAGGCACATGGCAGCAGACATTAGATGTGTCCGGTTTATCAGAAGGTGTTCATACGCTTCACTACCGTTTCGTGGATAATTACGGTTATTGTAGTGCTGTTTCCCAAACCTTGTTCTCAAAGGTCCGGCAGGGAGCTACGCAAGTGAAAAAACTGCATTATTGGTGGGGCACCTTTACAGACAAGGCAGAGGATATAGAGGTGGACGCTATGGAATATTCCTATGCGGGTCTGCTTTCGGTTCCTGATTATGCCCGACAGGATCCATTGACAGACAAAGGCGTGGCCCGTTTCAATTGTGTGGCGATTGATGACCAGGGGCGTCAGTCAGCTTCATTTTATGAAGATGTAATATATGGTACAGGACCGGAATTGACAGTTGATAAATTTAACACAACCGCAGGGTCAAGCGTAAAACTGTCATGGACTTATGATGATCCATATGGAATAAAGGACTTTATTGTTTATTATTCAAAGAATAACGGTCCTTTTGTGATGTACATTCCCTCAATCCAGGCCAATTCAACAGAATTCAAAGGTGACAAGGGTACTTATAGGTTCCTGGTGGTTGTTCGCAACAATGCAGGACAACGTACCAGTATGGATTATGAGTGGACGGTTACAGTTACATTCGAGTGATTCTAAAAACCATAACTGATATGAACAGGAAAAGTCTATTTTCTTTCATGTTGATGATGCTAATAAGCATACACGCATGGGCAAGCTATACCTCAAAGACGTTGAAGGTGGGCGAATCATATAGTATGGTTATCAGTCCTGTCGTTTCATATGGATGGACTGTTGACAGGGTGTCGTGGAGTTGTAGCGGTAGTTGCGTAATGCAGATAGGCGGTGGCGGATCCAGTTACTATTATAACGTTAGAGCTGTGAGCGAAGGTTACGCCTCTGTAACATGCACCTATACCATGAAGAATATGCAATACGGCAACACTTCCACTTATACTGACTCGTGGAGTATTACTGTGGTATCCAATAAGCCACAATCAGTGTCGATATCACCTAGCTCCATCGAGGTGGATGTGGGGAAATCAGTTAGTGTGTATGCAACTGTATATCCATATGACGCAGAGTATAGTTATTTGTCCTGGTTGTCCTCCAATTCCGGTATTGCCTCGTTATACAGTTATGGAGGATCCGCCACTGTTACAGGTGTTTCGGCGGGAACAACCACCGTTTCCGCTACTACGGATAATGGAATACAGGGAATATGCTATGTTAAGGTTTGGGGTGTTTCGCCTACTGCAGTCTCTATATCCGGCGAGTCAAGCCTGTACATTGGATATACAAAACAGATGACGGCGGTTTTCACTCCTTCAGATCATCATTCAACAGTCACATGGTCATCGGACAAGACATCAGTCGCTACGGTTAACCAAAACGGTGTGGTGACTGGGGTAGGTTCAGGAACTGCTGTGATAAAGGCTGAAACTGCCAATGGCCTGTCGGTAACAAAGACTATAACCGTTACAGAGCCTCCATTTACATTGGAAAGTACTTCGCCACATAATGGCGCAACCAATGTGACTGTATTTCAGCAACCTTCTGCCACTTTTTCGCTTGACCTATATTCAGGGGTACAGGCTTCGGGTATTGAGTTGTATGCCGGTTCGGAATCAAACAAGGTGGAGGGAAGAGTTGTCATTTCCGGCAAGACGGTGACATTTGTCCCCGCAAAAGCATTAAAGCCGTTTACCGGATACACTTTCCTGATTCCTGCGAATGGTGTCAAGAACCAATGGGGCACAGGCTATGCAAAGGATGTCAGCTTCTCATTCACGACAGGCAATGTGTCGCCGATGTCTTTGACGGCATCGATGGCGGCAGGCTATGTGGAAGCCGGTGACCAGCTTGTGCTGAAAGCCAGTGAGAGCGATGCGGAGATCCGTTACACCACAGATGGCTCGGAACCTTCAGAAACAAGTACGCTTTATGACTTGCCTGTAGTCATCAGCAATGAGGTTACGATATGGGCGCGTGCTTATAAGAATGGCTTTGCGACACCTGAATTCAAGGGTACATATAAGATTAGCCATGTCCATGTTACAGACAAGTATCCAGAAGATGAACAGTTGTACATTTACAAGGATGTGAATCCTTATATAGCCTTTGAAATTGATGTGAAGAAGGGACCGGAATATGCAGGTCTTTCAGTAAATAGAGAAGACGGAAAGGTTGTGGAAGGTAAGTTTATCCTGCATGACAAACGTTTGTCATTTGTTCCCGATAAAGAAATGGAATTGGGTCACACTTATACTGTGATTGTTCCGGAAGGTGCTGTAACTGCTTATGACGGAGAACCTAATAAGGCTGTCCAATGGGATTTCACCTCTGGCCGGTTTGTCCGCAGTATTTCGGCAGGCTATCAGCAGGCGGCAGCAGTCAGGACAGACAATACCTTATTGTATTGGGGACGGAAGATTGTCAGCTATGAAAGTGGTGATTATGCAGAGTATGCATTCTGGTCCACTCCCAGTCCGATAGCTTCTGATGTCAGTGTGGCCAGTTGTGGCTTCACGCATAACATTCTGGCAAAGACCAACGGACAGGTATATGGATGGGGCTTGCAATTTTGCGGTGAGATAGGAACAGGTCCTACTCTGTTGAATGAACCTGCTATAGTTTCAGATGAAAGTGCTTCACAGGTTGTGGCTGGTTCCCAGACTTCGGCAATCCTTGAGAACGGCCTCTTGAGAATGGCTGGCCGTAATGATTTCGGTCAGGTTGGAGATCTTTCCAGTTCTGCATATTCTGAATATCAGGATAATGTGTCATTGACCGATGTAAGGCAGGTTGCCCTGGGATGGGAGACTGTTATGGCATTGCAGGAAAATGGTACGCTTTATGGATGGGGTAATAACTCTAATGACCTGTTGGCTGATGGAACAGGGAAAGATTGCCATACACCTAAGTTGATAATGACAGGTGTAGATACAATTGCAATCTCCAAGTGGAACAATACTAATGTGGCCGTTGTTAAGGACGACGGTACTTTGTGGACATGGGGATTGAATGACGCCGGCCAGATTGGAAATGGAGAATTTGCCCAGCCGGAAGCTCCTGTACAGGTGATGAGCAAAGTTAAAACTGTAGCTGTAGGAAACCGTTTCATGGCTGCCATTGATTCTGATGGTGCATTATGGACATGGGGAGACAACAGTTGCGGGCAGTTAGGGGACGGTTCTGTAATGAATGTCTCACAGCCTCATAAAGTCATGGAGGAAGTGGAGAGCATTGAACTGGGTGATAACTTTGCCGTTGCCCTGAAAGTTGATGGCAGTGTCTGGACATGGGGTGCCAACGACGTGTCACAATTGGGTAATGGTGACAAGTCACAATTTGATGCTAATCCTATGCGGATTATTCAGGGACGCGAACGTAAGCCGTACCAAGGTGTACAGATAATGGATTCCACACTTCAATTGGTGGTGGATGAGCAGGTGGTTATATGTGCCAAACCCGTTCCGCTTCAGGCTGACTACCATGAATGGAACTGGAGCACATCTGATGCCGGTGTTGCTATTGTTGATGAACGTGGTGTGGTAACTGCAGTGTCCTTGGGAACTGCAGTCATAACGCTGACCTCGGATAATGGAGAAACAGCCCAATGTACAGTTACTGTGCAGCCTGATACTGATGGTGTAGATATGGTATGGGGGCAACCGGATGTGTTTGATGTCTTTGACCTGCAAGGACGTAAGGTTCGTTCTGCTGCGTCTTCTCTCAAGGGACTGCCAAAGGGAATGTACATTATCAATCAGCGTAAGGTTTTGAAAGAATAGGATAAGGTACATTTGCAGGACGCAATAGCAGTGGGGTGAGTGATAAAGAGGCCGGCTAAAATTGTTTTTTAGTCGGCCTCATTTTTGCTTAATCAGGAAGTCCTTTATGAGATGGCGATGCTCTGAACGGCCTGGGCTTGCTTTTCGGCAGGCAGCTTGGGTACGTCGATTGTGAGTACACCGTTCTCAACTTTGGCCGAGATCTTCTCGCGGTCAGCATCCTCAGGCAGGATGTAGCTCTGGTTGAACTCCTGGTATGAGAACTCACGGCGGATGTAGTTGCGTTTCTTGTTCTCCTTGTTATCCTCGTTCTTGCGGACCATGGAGATTGACATTACGCCGTCGGCATCGACCTGCAGGTTCAGTTCCTCTTTCTTAAGTCCCGGAACAGCGAACTCAAGTTCGTAGTTCTTTTCATTCTCGATTACGTTCAGAGCCGGTACACTGGCTGCGGTGCGGGTAGTGAACCAATCGTCATTCATAAAATCGTTGAACAGACTGGGTAACCAATTCTGATTGTAATTCTGATTTCTTCTTGCGAGTAACATAGTTGTAACCTCCTATACTTTAATTGTTAAACATTCTGTTTTATCCGGCTCCCTTTCGGGGCGCCTTCGCAGTATAAGAGACAAATGTGGTGCCAATAAAAAACGCATGACAAAATGTCATGCGTTTATGTTTTTAATCTGACAAGCTGTCAAAGGTCGGCCAAAGGAGTGGACCAAATGTCACCGCTCAGGCTCTTGCGCTCGCTGTCTATCTTGAGAAGAGCCTCGCGGATGCTGCTGTCCAGGGCATGGTCTATATCGCAGTAGCCGCTGTTGTTGATGGCTGCCAGAACCTTTACTACAGTGAGTTGCTTGGTATCGGTGGCAGGCACATAAGCCGGCTCGCGTTCATCACCCTTGAGTACGGTTTCCAACAGTTTGGCATCGGTCAGCGTATCAAGTGATGCCACTACGTAGCGTAACGGAATGTGCAGTTCATCGGCCAACTCCTTTCGTGTTAGTGCTCTCTCATGTCTGTTAAAGCGCTTGCAGATGAGCGACATTACCATAAGGCAGTAAAAATCCTCATGCTTGCGGCTTATCTTATCGGGCTCCTTGAAGTAGTTGAAGTGGTCGTTGTTCTGGCTTACGTATGCCAGTTGGCAGCCGAACAGTATGATTGACCATGAGATATTGAGCCAGAACAGGAACAGCGGCAGGGCGGCGAAACCTCCGTATATCTGGTTGTAACTGGAAAGTGCCAACTGGCCGCTGAAGTAGAGTTTCTGAAGTACCTGGAACAGGCAGCCTGCTATGAATCCCGGTATTACGGCATATTTGAACTTTACCTTGGTGTTAGGCATGAATATGTAGAATCCGGTAAAGATAAGACCGGCTACAAGGTATGGCAGTGCGAATACCAGGAATTGTACAAATCCTCCCAGAAGTTGGAATCCCTGCATGCGGGACAGTATTGATGATGCCAGGACTGAGAGACCACTCAGGCAGATGATTCCTATAGGTATAAGCAGTATCAGCGAGAAATAATCGGTTATCTTTCGGCCCATTCCACGGGACTGCTTTACGTGCCAGATGGCATTCAGGTTGCCTTCAATTCCATCGGCCAATGAATATACCGAGAAGAGCAGGAACAGCAGGCCTATTCCGATGAAGGCGCCGCTTGAAACGTACTGCATGTAGCCGTCAATAAACTGCATTACAGCATTGAGGCTTTCATTTTCGCCTATGATACCGTTCTGTAGCAGACTGGTTACGATGTTCTCGAATCCGAATCCGCGGGCAACGGCAAATATCAGCGCCAGGATAGGTACGATGGCAAATAGCGTGGAGTAGGTGAGTGCTGCGGCCTTGGTCATTACCTTGTCATCAAGGAATGTACGCACGGCTATTACTACAACCTTTACAACATTTGCGACTGCGCGGCGCAGGGGCCCTTTCTGATACAGTTCAAATGACCAAATATCCTTTGTGACGAACTTTTTGACCCGCTCTATGAATACATGGAGCTTGCTTTCCTTTTTATCTGCCATAGCAATTAACTGTTAGTCAAGGGACAAATGTAGTCAAAATATCAAAAATAGTACAAAAGGGGACTGTCCCCTTTTGTATCATTTTTTGAGTTTGGCTTTGAGGAAGCGGCCGGTGTAGGATTCTAGGCAGGCAGCGACGTCTTCGGGGGTGCCGCAGACTACAAGATGACCTCCGCGCTCACCGCCCTCGGGGCCAAGGTCAATTACGTGGTCAGCGCACTTTATCACGTCCATGTTGTGCTCTATGATGATTACGGTGTGACCGCGGCGTATCAGGGCATCGAATGATTCCAGCAGCTTGCGGATATCGTGGAAGTGCAGGCCGGTGGTGGGCTCATCAAATATGAATATGGTGGGATCGGCCTTCTCCAGGCTCAGGAAATAGGCCAGTTTTACGCGCTGGCTCTCACCGCCCGACAGGGTCGATGATGACTGCCCCAGTTTGACGTAACCCAGTCCCACCTGGCGCAGCGGCTCCAGTTTCTTGACAATGCGGCGCTCCGTGGGGTCATCGGACGAGAAGAACTCGACAGCCTGGTTTACTGTCATCTCCAGTACGTCCCAGATGTTCTTGCCCTTATAGGTTACCTCCAGCACATCGTTCTTGAAACGGCGGCCGTGACAGCTCTCGCAGACCATCTGCAGGTCCGACATGAACTGCATGGATACGGTTACCACGCCTTCGCCCTTGCACTCCTCGCAGCGCCCGCCCTCGGAGTTGAATGAGAAGTGTGTGGGCCGATAACCCATCTGATGCGAAAGCGGCTGGTCGGCAAAGAGTTTGCGTATCTCATCGTACGCCTTGACGTAGGTGACGGGGTTGGAGCGGGTGGTCTTGCCTATGGGGTCCTGATCAACAAACTCCACAGCGCGTACCATCTGGGTATCGCCTTCAATGCCTATGCACTCGCCCGGGCGCTCGCCGGACTCTCCGTATATGTTCTTGAGGTGACGGTACAGCACGTCACGTACCAGAGTACTCTTGCCCGATCCGCTCACGCCCGTTACAACGGTCATCACGTTGAGCGGGAACTTGACGTCTATGCCATCCAGATTGTTTTGGCGGGCACCCACTACCTTAATATAATTGTTCCACGGGCGGCGTGACTGCGGCACGGGAATGCACTCCTCGCCTGTAAGGTATTTTACCGTCCAACTGCCGCTGTTCTTTTCAAGCTGGCTGGTGGGTCCCTGATAGATTATCTCACCTCCGTGGCGTCCTGCCTCCGGTCCCACATCGATTATGTAGTCCGATGCGCGTATAATCTCCTCGTCATGCTCCACCACAACCACGGTGTTGCCTATCTCCTGCAGTTGACGCAGTACCTTGATAAGTTTGTCGGTATCGCGGCTGTGCAGGCCGATGCTGGGCTCGTCCAGTACATAAAGTGATCCCATCAGGCTGCTGCCCAGTGATGTGACCAGATTTATGCGCTGGCTTTCGCCGCCAGAAAGTGTGGCCGATGCACGGTTAAGCGTTAGATACTCCAGACCTACGTCCAGCATGAACTGTATGCGGCTGTTTATCTCTATGAGAAGGCGCTTGGCTGCCTTGGCCTCATGCTCGGGCAGTGTGAGCGCGTCAAAATATTTCTTAAGTTCCGATATGGGCATCTCCACCAGCTGGTTGATGGACTTGCCGCCCACCTGAACGTAGCCGGCCTCCTTGCGCAGACGTGTTCCGTGACACTCGGGACAAATGGTCTTGCCGCGATATCGGGCCAGCATCACGCGGTACTGGATCTTGTACTGGCTCTTCTCCAGCATACGGAAGAATGTGTCTATGCAGGTCTCCTCCCAGCCGCGCTCGTCACGGCCGCGTCCGCTTCCGTGCCACAGGTAATCCTTCTGCTCCTGGGTTAGCTGGTAATATGGAGTGAATATGGGGAAATCATGCTCCTGTGCATGCAGGATAAAGTCATCCTTCCACTCGCTCATTACGTCACCGCGCCAACAGACCACTGCACCGTCATATACGCTCAGCGCACGGTTGGGAATGACCAGTGACTCGTCAATACCTATTATTCGGCCGAATCCCTCGCACTTGGGGCACGCACCTACGGGCGAGTTGAACGAGAACAGGTTGTCGGTAGGCTCCTCAAACTTGATGCCATCGGCCTCAAAGCGGTTGCTGAACTTATGCAGTGATGTATCGGGAGTATCGTAAAAACGCAGGGCGCATTCACCGCCGCCCTCAAAGAATGCGGTCTCCACAGAGTCCGTGAATCGGCTTAGGGTCTCCTTTGAGTCATCGGTGGTGAGGCGGTCTATGAGCAGGTTTATCTCCTTGGTGTGCTTGGAGAGTTCCGCCAGTTGCTTGCTGTCGGCCAGAAGGTCCTCAATGCGGATCATATCGGCCTTGTATTCAATGCGGGTAAATCCCTCCTTAAGTGATGTGCGCAGCTGCTCCTCCAGATTACGTCCGCCGCGCATGGGCATCGGTGCCAAAACTGTAAAGCGGACTCCCTTGGGCTGTGATTGCATGAAACTTACCACATCCTCCACACTATGCTTGCGCACCTCCTTGCCGCTTACGGGCGATATGGTATGGCCGATGCGGGCAAACAGCAGTTTGAGATACTCGTAGATCTCAGTCTGAGTACCCACTGTGGAGCGGGGGTTGCGGTTGCCGGAGCGCTGCTCGATGGCGATGGTGGGGGGTAGGCCCTCTATGAAATCGCACTCGGGCTTCTTCATTCGGCCCAGGAACTGGCGCGCGTACGATGAGAGTGACTCCACATAACGGCGCTGGCCCTCGGCATACAGCGTATCAAAGGCAAGTGATGACTTGCCCGATCCAGAAAGTCCGGTTATGACAACAAACTCATCGCGAGGTATATCTACGCTCACGTTTTTGAGATTGTTTACTCTCGCACCTTTTACGCGTATGTAGTTTTGCAGTTCCACTTTTGCTTGTAAACGGACTGCAAAATTACCAAAAAATGAAAGCCGGTGGTGTGGTTTGCCCGTTTATTCCTTTGACGGCAGCAGAAAGTCAAAGGAGGACCTTACTGGGGACCACTCTGTCAGAATTTGATTGTGACCATTGCGGTAAGCAGATTACCTTTATTGTCAAACTGTTCGTGGTCTCTCAGAGTATAGTTCAGTTGGAGGCGCAGATGATTTTCAGGCCACCAGTCAATTCCTGCCAGACAGAGCTTTGAGGTCAGGTTATTCTGATTATATTGGTCAAACCTCACTACAGGACGTAGTTTCTGGTCTTTGCCAAACTTGAACCAGTATGCAGCCACCACGTAAAATCCGTCGGCCTTGTGCCAGACTCCACCGTTCTCATAATCTGCGCGGACATATTCAGAGCGTATGGTAAGAGCATCATCCTTGTACTCGCCTCCAAATGCAAAGCGATTGTTGGCGGCTTTCTTGTCAGTCCCATCGTTATAAGAGCCCTGGACAGCCGATGTTGACAGTACCAGCTCCCTGATGAACGGATGGAAGTCCAGCCGGCCGATAAGATCTTTGGCCAGATTGTCATCTTTGCCGTTTATTCCATTTCCGTTGAATACACCGAGATTATAGCTGAGCAATGGGAATGATCCATCATCGCTGTCCAGCAGGTTGCCGTAAAGCATCACACCCAAATCACGCCCGTTTTTGCGGTTTCCTCCCAGTATGTCGCTGAATCCTGCAAGGCTGCTTATTACCGCTGAATTGTCTATTCCCTCCTGATTCAATGGCGAATATTGGTTTTCAAGAGTGAATGGGGTTTTGAATTGCCCCAGCTCGACATTGAATAGTTTGCTGAACTTGTATTTTATGAAAGCGTCAACCATTTTGGGTGTGCCGGTCATATCGGTCTGAAGACGGAACTCCAGATTCTCGCTTATGTTACCTTTTATATCCAGACGCGCGCGACGGGTGTAGAATGTAGAGACCTCGGTATGGGAACCGTCATTATTCTGCTGGTTCTCATACGTGTATTGATTATCAATCCATCCGCCTACTGACAGATAAGCCGGAATTTTTGATTTGTTCTCCTGTGCGGTGGCTACTGCTCCCAGACTCAGCATCATGGCTGCTGCCAGAACTATCCTTTTCAATCCTTTGGTGTTTGTCTTTCTGTTCATATTGCTTGTGTTTTGTAATTATTGATGTTCTTTTCCTGCTGCAAAGTTAGGACTGCATGGAATAAAAATCCAAATGGAAATGAAATATGGGAATAGAAATATGCTTCATTGCGGCATTGGCGAAAAATAATCCTGGAGTTCCCTTGTATTCACTCTAAAAAGAATATTTTTCCTAACTTTACAGAGCAAAAACATGATTCGACCAATATGTTTTCACGTAAGACCCGATATGCCATAATGGCTCTCTCCATACTGGCCAGGGAGTATGGACAAGCGGCTGTTCCGATGAGCCGTATTGCGGATGAGCAGAATGTTCCCATACGTTTTCTGGAGGGTATTTTTCTTCAGCTAAGAAACAAGGGAATGCTGGTCAGTGAACGGGGAGTCAGCGGCGGATACCGTCTGGCCAGTCCCCCGCAGGAAATAAAGGTGCTTGACGTAGTTCTGGCTATGGGCGAAAAAGTTGGCATGATCTCCTGTCTGGACATCTGCGGTAATTCTTTTGAGTGTGAGTTCGGCCTGGACTGTGACAAGTGCCGCATCAGGGAGATGTTCGGTGATATCCAAAAGAGTATTTACGATAAACTTTCGTCCCGTACGTTAGAAGATTTTGTCTAAAATTTTTTGATAGTACACTATATTGGTGTAGATTTGTGCCTCGTAATACTACATCAATATTATGTACTTTAACCATTGCAAACTGAAAACCCTTACGCCTCTGCTGGCGGTGTTCCTGGTCTTTTCATCATGTCAACACAAGGAGACGGATAATGTGGGGACAGACAATCTTCAGGGAAGCATTTCAATATCCGGGGCATTCGCTCTTTATCCCATGGCGGTGGAGTGGACCAATGAGTTCTCGGCCCGTCATCCCCAAGTGCGCATAGACCTGTCATCGGGCGGTGCCGGCAAGGGTATGACCGATGTGATAAACGGAATGGTGGATTTTGCCATGCTCTCCCGTGAGCCGCATGATGAGGAGCGTGAGAAGGGCGCAATTGACTTTACCGTTGCCAAGGATGCCGTGCTGCCCGTTTTTAGTTCATCGAACCCCTTGCGTGACAAGATTATGGCCCACGGAATTACGGCCGATGACGCCCGCAAGATCTGGATTACAGGAGAGTATACCACGTGGGGACAGCTGCTGGGCACTTCCGATAACAACCCGATACATGTATATACACGCTCCGATGCCTGTGGCGCAGCCCAGACATTCGCCGCTTGGTTTGATGCCGTGCAGGAGGATCTGGGAGGTACCGCCGTTTACGGTGATCCAGGTATTTCCAAGGCGGTTATAGACGATCCGCTGGGTATTGGATTCAACAACATGGCGTATGCCTATGACTCCGAGACCCTGAACATGCAGGAAGGTCTTTCGGTTCTGCCGTTGGACATAGACGGGAACAAGAGCGTTAGTGATGATGAGAAACTCTATGATACCCGTTCCAGTATAGCCAAAGCCATAGAGGAGGGTCGCTTTCCCGCTCCCCCGTCACGTAACCTCTATCTGGTTACAAAAGGTGTTCCGGCTGATACCGCATCGCTTGAATTCCTCAAGTTCGTGATTTCCGATGGTCAGGAGTTCAACGAGCCTAACGGGTACGTGCGCATATCGAACGCATCGGCCCGTGAGTCAATGCGTAAGCTTAACGGCGGCCGCAGGGGTGGAGGATTGAGGCGTGACAATACCCGACTGATGACTCTGCTGGCCGGTGTTATTGTGGTGTTGCTGTTCATGACCGCAGGAGTGCAGTTCCTGCTTCCGTCACGTACCAGGCGCAGGGTCTTCCGTCAGAGGATGTCGGAGACAATGATGGTGATACTGTCATTCTCATCGGTAGCGCTGCTTATCGCTCTGCTGGCTGCATTATGGGGCAAGGCGGCTCCCATGTTTGACAAAAGCACTCTCGGTGAACTGCTTACCGGTACTCAGTGGAAGCCGTCGCAGGGGCTGTTCGGATTCAGACCGTTTATACACGGTACGCTGGCTGTCACGCTGCTGAGCATCTGTTTCTCGCTCCCGCTGTCGTTGCTTACAGCGGTGTTCATTACCGAATATGCACCGCGTTTCCTCAAGCATATAGTAAATCCGGCTCTGGATATACTGGCATCGCTGCCATCGGTAATATTCGGCCTTTGGGGTGTACTTACCCTTATTCCCAAGTTCGGATATTCGCTGCTTACGGCATCGCTGGTACTGGGAGTCATGGTGCTGCCCATCATGGTTAGCCTGTTCTGCGAGATATTCGCAACCGTGCCGGACGATATGCGGGACTCATCATTCGCCCTGGGTGCCACCCGTTGGCAGACCACCCGTAAGGTGGTGCTGCGCAAATCCCTGCCTGGTATATTCGCGGCTGTGGTGCTGGCTCTGTCCAAATGTATAGGCGAGACCATTGCGGTGATGATGGTGTGCGGATGTCTGCCGCGTCTGCGCGGTTCGCTGCTGGATCCGTTCTATACACTGCCTGCCCTGATAGGAAACAACTACGGCGAGATGGCATCAATCCCGCTGTATGAATCGGCTATTATGTTTGCCGCACTCCTGCTGCTGTTGCTGGTGCTGCTGTTCAACATATTGTCCCGTGTAATGCTTTACAGAATAGAAAAGGAGAGTTGATATGAACCATATACGCAAAAGACAGATAGAGGAGAAGGTCATGCGTGGCGTGATGCTGGTGGCCACTCTGGTTGTGTTGGGCGCAGTAGTCAGCATACTGGGCACGATACTGATACGCGGCAGCAAGGCGCTGTCGTGGGATATGGTTTCCAAATTCCCGGGCAAGGAGTGGAACACCGCTCCGGACGGCGGATTCCTGAACGCCATACTTGGATCACTTTATGTGGTGATTCCGGCTGCCGTTATAGGCGCATGCATCAGCATCCCCGTGGTGTTCTATATAACAATGTACAAGCGCAGGCGCACGGGAGTATCGTACATAATCCGTCTGGCATTCGATGTGCTGTACGGAATTCCACCTATCGTATATGGTGCGTTCGCGTTCCTGGTTATGGTGGGTGTGGGCATGAGGGCATCGGTCCTGGGCGGTATCATGGTTACGGTCCTGCTCATTGTACCCATGATGATACGCTCCGGTGACGAGATTGCCAAGACCGTGCCCGATGAGATGGTGGATGCCATCTATTCGCTTGGCGCAACCAAGTGGGAGACTGTATGGGTAGTGCTCAAGCATATACTGCCGGGTATGCTTACAGCATTCCTGCTGGCAGTGGGCAGGGCCATAGGCGATGCCGCAGCTGTGATGTTCACAGCAGGATTCTCCGACCAGCCGGCACGTTCGCTGTCGGACCCCACCGCCACGCTGCCGCTTGCGGTATTCAACTGGATAGGCATGCCCGATCCGTTCCCCGGCCGCGCATACGCCGCCGCTCTGGTGCTGACCATACTAGTGCTGGTACTCAGTATAGTAAGCAGAGTCATTACACGCCGTATAACCCGTCTTAACAAATAAGCAATATGACAGATAATAAAACCGAATCGCTGGTGGTTGACAAACTCAACGTATCCATAGAAGGCCAGCCAATTCTGAAGAACATAAACGTATCATTTCCGGTCAACAGGATAACCTGCATAGTAGGTCCGTCAGGCTGCGGCAAGAGTACCCTGCTGCGCTGTCTTAACCGTCTTACCGAGAATATCGACGGGTTTGAGATAGATGGCCGTGTGCTAATAGACGGTCAGGATATTGTTACAGCCGATGACGAACACCTGATAGAGTTGCGCCGTCACGTGGGTCTGGTGCCCCAGCGCCCTTGCCCGCTACCCATGTCCATCTATGATAACGTGGCATACGGATGCCGTATCCATGGAATGCACAGACGTAAGCAGGAAATGGATGAGGCCGTAGAGAAATATCTGAGTGAGGTGGGACTCTGGGACGAGGTCAAAGACCGCCTGCGCCGTCCTGCGGCCCGTCTTTCCATAGGACAGCAACAGCGTCTGTGTCTGGCCCGAAGTCTGGCCGTGGAGCCCGATTTCATTCTGGCCGATGAGGCCACCAGTGCCCTTGACCCCATATCGAGCAAGACCATTGAGGAACTGTTTGTAAGGCTCAAGGAGAAATACACCATCATAATGGTAACCCATACCTTGCCGCAGGCATTGCGCATAGCTGACTATGCTGTATTCCTCTATCTTGGAGAGATTGTTGAAGAGGGACCGGCATCAGAGGTGTTCCGTCAGCCTGAGAATGAACTTACCAAGAGATATCTTTCAGGATTATTCAGTTGAAGCACAATAATATGAGTCCAAATAAGCTTACTCATTTAAACGAACTTGAGGCTGAGTCCATTTTCATACTGAGAGAGGTGGCCGCACAGTTTGAGAAACCGTGCATACTATTCTCGGGAGGCAAGGACTCAATTGTCCTCACTTATCTGGCATACAAGGCCTTCTATCCGGCCAGGATACCGTTCCCTCTGGTACACATTGATACGGGACACAATTTCCCTGAGACGCTGGTCTATCGTGATGAACTGGTGAAACGTCTGGGGGCTGATCTGGTTGTGGGGTCCGTCCAGAAGTCTATCGATGAGGGCAAGGTGGTTGAGGAGAAGGGATTCAATGCCAGCCGCAACAAGTTGCAGACCGTGACCCTATTGGACACTCTGGCTGAACACAAGTTTGACTGTGCCTGCGGAGGTGCCCGCCGTGATGAGGAGAAGGCCCGTGCCAAGGAGCGTATATTCTCGCACCGTGACGAGTTCGGACAGTGGAACCCCAAGAACCAGCGTCCGGAGCTGTGGAACATATTCAATGCCAAGAAAGAGCCAGGCGAGCATTTCAGGGCATTTCCCATAAGCAACTGGACAGAGATGGATGTATGGCAGTACATCTATCAGGAGAAGATTGAGCTACCCAGCCTGTACTACACTCACATGCGCAAGTGTTTCTATCGCGACGGCCAGTGGCTTGCAGCCGATCCCGATTTCATACCCCGCCGTCCGGAGGAGGTAGTTGAGGAACGTGAGGTGCGCTGCCGTACCATAGGTGATGTAACCTGCACGGGACTTACGCTATCACATGCCCATTCACTTGAGGAGATTATCGACGAGATAGCATCGACCCGCGTCACCGAGCGTGGCGGTCGTGCCGATGACAAACGCTCGGAAACGGCAATGGAGGACCGGAAAAAACAGGGTTACTTCTAATTAGAAGGTCTATGGAGAATAATGGATATCTTGAAATGAAACTGCTGCGGTTCACTACCGCCGGCAGTGTGGATGACGGAAAGAGTACGCTCATAGGCCGTCTGCTGTATGATTCAAAGTCAATTTTTGAGGATCAGCTGGAGGCTGTCGAGGAGGCTTCACGCAGCCGCGGCAACGAGGAGGTGAATCTGGCACTGCTTACCGACGGCCTGCGTGCCGAGCGTGAGCAGGGCATAACCATAGATGTGGCATACCGTTACTTTGCCACCCCCAAGCGCAAGTTCATAATTGCAGACACTCCGGGGCATATACAATATACCCGTAACATGGTTACCGGCGCATCGACAGCCGATCTTGCCGTGATACTTGTGGATGCCCGTCACGGGATAATGGAGCAGACCGTAAGGCACTCCTGCATAGCATCACTCCTGCGTATTCCCAAGGTAGTAGTGGCCGTGAACAAGATGGACCTGGTGGATTTTGACAGTAAGGTGTTTGATGACATCAGCGCTGCCTATACCGCCATGATAAAAAAGAACGGACTGGAGTTCAAGGATGTGATTTTCATACCCATGTGCGCCAAGGACGGTGACAACGTGGTGTCCCGCTCGGAGCGTATGTCCTGGTACAAGGGGCCGTCGCTGCTGGAGCATCTGGAGCAGGTGGAGATACCCGCTGGAGATGCTGACAGCATGCGTTTCCCGGTACAGTATGTCATCAGGCCCATATCAAGGCAGTTCCTCGATTTCCGCGGATACGGCGGTCGCATAGCACAGGGAATCATACGTGTGGGTGACAGTGTCGAGGTGTTGCCGTCGGGCTCCAAGAGTACCGTTACCGGTATATGGCTGGGCGAGAAGCAGAAGGAGCAGGCGGTTGCGGGCGAATCGGTCTGCATCACCGTTAAGGACGATATAGATATAAGCCGCGGCGACGTGATTGCATCGGACAACGGCGTAAAGCCTTCAATGAGCAATGACTTTGTGCTGGATGTATGCTGGCTGCGTACCTCTCCGCTGGTGTGCGGTAAGCGTTACACCATCCGTCATGCAACACAGGAGGTGGCCGGTATCGTTAAGGAGATTGAGTACAAACTGGATATTGACAAGCAGGAGAAAGTCTATGACATAGAGCAGCTTACGGCCAATGACATTGCGCGCGTGCATCTTAAGACCGCCGCTCCGCTTGTGTTTGACCCCTACCGCGACAACCGCACTATGGGATCGCTTATCTTTATTGATGCAACCAATGACACCGTGGGTGCCGGAATGATAGTTGAGAGTTATGACTAAGGAACAGAAGATTGCCCTGGTGGCAGAGAAGAATGCCGAGTGGGCAGGTCTGAGTGCCCTGGAGAGTGCCCAGGCAGCCGTGAAATGGGCGGTTGAGACATTCGGCCTGCGTGCCGCACTCTCCACCAGTCTCAGTTATGAGGACCAGGCCGTGACCGATATGATAGCCCGTCACGGCAAGGAGAGCGCCCGAATATTCACCCTCGATACCGGTCGTATGTTCCCCCAGATATATGACCTGATTGACCGCACCAACCGCAGGTACGGTATCCGCATCGAGGTGTTTTTTCCGGATTACGCCAGGGTGCAGGAGATGGTCCGGGAGCACGGAATCAACCTGTTCTATAACAGCGTTGAACTGAGGCATTTGTGCTGTGACATACGTAAGATAGAACCGCTTAAACGCGCCCTCAAGGGTGTGGATGTATGGATTACCGGACTCCGCCGCTCGCAGTCCGTAACCCGCACAGACATGCAGATAATAGAATATGACACCGCCGATGATGTAATCAAACTCAATCCGCTCATGCTGTGGAGTGAGGCCGAAGTGATTGATTACGTCAAATCCAACAATGTACCGTACAACAAGATGCATGAGCAGGGCTACCCCAGCATAGGATGCCAGCCCTGCACACGTGCCATCACCCCCGGCGAGGATATCCGTGCCGGCCGCTGGTGGTGGGAGAACCCCGACAAACGAGAGTGCGGCCTCCACAGCCGCCAAAAATGATACAAAAGGGGACAGTCCCCTTTTGTATCATTTACAGGATTTCCCGTGCTATCCAGGCGCAGGCCTCGGCATCGGCCAGTGCGTGGTGATGATTCTCCAGCTGATAACCGCAGGCGGCGGCAACTGTCTGCAGTTGATGGTTTGCTAACGATGGCAGTTTTCTGCGTGAGCAGCAAAGGGTGTCATAGAACTCATAGTCTGGATAATCCATCTGATATGTGCGAAATACGGCCTTGAGGCAACCTTCATCAAACGGACTGTTATGCGCAACGAGGGGCAGTCCCTGAATCATCGGCTCAATCTTGGCCCAGACATCGGGAAATACGGGCGCACCGTCTGTGTCGCGGCTGCATAATCCATGCACCCGCTGGCACCAATAGTTGTAATAATCAGGCTCGGGCTTAATGAGTGAGTAGAACGAGTCCACAATCTCGCCATCGCGCACAATTACCACACCAACCGAGCAAACCGAACTCCGCTCACTGTTAGCCGTCTCAAAGTCTATCGCTGCAAAATCTTTCATCTTTGGATAAAATAAAGTACAAATGTGCGCGCTCGTGGTCAGTGAGCAGCATTTAACGTCAGCATTTACAGGGACGAAAGATATGCCATATATTTGTGAATCAGGTCGGAGTAAGACATATTTCCTGATTCAAACTGTTCATAGTCCAGATCGGATATCCGTTCCCGAATATCTGTTCCGTCATATACAGCAGTGAGATAACGGCCCCTTTCTCCCGGTTCAACGTGAATGTCCTGAAAATGCTCTAGAAAATCATCGGCCTTAACATAATTGATGGCATATTCCACTTTTCTCGTTCTGCCGGGATAAGCCGATATGACGCCTTTTTTTTCAAGGTCGGCAATATCCCTTAAAGCGGTATCAAGAGAGACAGTACCCAGGTGGGACCAGTTCTGCGCGGTAAGTTTTGCCTCCTTACCGTCTAGAAAAATGTTCAGCACTTTCCTTTGCCTTTGGGACAGTTCCACCCCGGAGAATTCGCGCCAAAATACCGATTTGTTCAGGATTCCGCTCAGTGTTTCCAGTGAACTGTCCACAGCTCTGCCAAGGCAGGCGACATACCATTCCAGCCAGGGGGTAATAACTCCGTCATTTGAGAAGCGCTGAGTTTTCTCAAGAATGGTATAATAGTCTTTCTTCTCTTTTTCTATTTCTCGTGACATACTGAAGAAACGTCCGTTTCCTCCGCCTATCGCTGCCAGAGCCATATCTGCAATTGCCCTTCCTATACGACCGTTGCCATCATCAAAAGGATGTATGCTTACGAATATAAGATGGGCTATGGCAGACCTGATGATGTTGGAGATTCCGGTCTCGTTGTTGAACCAGTATATGAATTCTTCCATATAGTCGTTCACGTCAGAGGCGGGTGGTGCCATATAATGGACTTTTTCACGCCCCATGGAACCGGATATTACCTGAACGTCTCCTTTCCGGTAGTTTCCCACTGTAATCGGATAAGATCCGCTTTTCCCTGTGGGGAATAGAGCGCTGTGCCACCCAAAGATGCGTTCCCTGTCAAGGGGGGTGTTGCAGTTACGCGTTGCATCCAGCATCATATCCACTACACCCTCCATAAAATGGGTCGTGGTGCCTGTGGTCTGGATGTTGGTGACACCCAGGCGCCGCACGATGGAAGAACGTACATCGTCTGTATTCAGTTTGATCCCTTCTATGCGGAAAGAGGACACGATGTCCTGGGTGAGAATCTCTATAGATGCGCCAGACCGGTCATCTTCCGCAAGAGAGGCAATCCGGCCATGAAGAAAACCGATGCTGGAACTGACCTTTTCAACAAGTGCCGATATCTTGTCTTTATCCCAGTCGAAGTTCATCCAATCGTATCTTTCGTATATCCACATAGTTGATTCTTAATTTAATTCGCAACAAATATATGTATTTGCGAATAAATGACAAAATTAACTCGCATATATTGCGAATAACAATTCGACCCCTGAACACAAATGGATCGCATCTCCATAGTCCGGCGGTGCTTCCAAATATGTTGATAAATAGAAGAGACCTGTGGCTGAAAAGTGTAGGGAAATGACTAACTTTGCACATCAAAATTTTGTAACTGAAATGATTATCTTTTTCAAGAACCCTACGGGCACGATTGTTGCCACTGAGACTGCTTCAAAACTGCAGGCAGAGGATGTTAAGAAACTGAGCTGGCTTTATGGTAATGCCATGGCTCTGGATCAGGAATCACTGGAAGGTTTCTATGTGGGACCGCGCCGTGAGATGATTACCCCCTGGAGCACCAATGCCGTTGAGATTACCCAGAACATGGGTCTTAAGGGTATAAGCCGTATTGAGGAGTATTTCCCTGTGGCTAATGCCGATGCAGAATTTGACCCCATGTTGCAGCGCCTGTACAAGGGTCTTGACCAGAAGATATTTACTGTCGATATCAAGCCGCAGCCTATCCTGTTTATCGAAGACCTGGACTCTTACAACGAGCAGGAGGGTCTGGCACTCTCAAAGGAGGAGATTGATTACCTGCACAAGGTTGAGGGTGAGCTGGGTCGCAAACTGACTGACAGCGAGGTGTTTGGCTTTGCCCAGATCAACTCAGAGCACTGCCGCCACAAGATATTCGGCGGAAAGTTCATAATTGACGGCAAGGAGATGGAGTCATCCCTGTTCAGCCTTATTAAGAAGACCACTCAGGAGAACCCCAACCGCATCCTCTCTGCATACAAGGACAACGTGGCATTCGCACAGGGTCCGGTTGTAGAGCAGTTCGCTCCGGCCGATCACTCCACATCAGACTGGTTCATTATCAAGAACATAGAGACCGTAATATCACTCAAGGCCGAAACACACAACTTCCCCACCACGGTTGAGCCGTTCAACGGCGCATCGACCGGTACCGGCGGTGAGATTCGCGACCGTATGGGTGGCGGTACAGGTTCATGGCCAATTGCAGGAACTGCAGTCTATATGACATCATATCCCCGCAATGATGAGAGCCGTCCATGGGAAAAGCCCATGAAAGAGCGCAAGTGGCTCTATCAGACCCCTGAGCAGATACTGATCAAGGCATCAAACGGAGCATCGGACTTTGGCAACAAGTTCGGACAGCCGCTTATCTGCGGTTCACTGCTTACCTTTGAGCATCAGGAGAACGGCGAGCAGTACGGTTACGACAAGGTAATCATGCTGGCTGGCGGCGTGGGCTACGGTACCAAGCGCGACTGCATCAAGGGCACTCCCAAGAAGGGTAACAAGATTGTGGTGCTGGGTGGTGACAACTACCGCATCGGTCTTGGCGGCGGCTCTGTTTCATCAGTTGAAACTGGCCGATACTCATCCGGTATTGAATTGAACGCCGTTCAGCGTGCCAATGCTGAGATGCAGAAGCGTGCCTACAACGTTACACGCGCCCTCTGCGAGGAGGATACCAACCCCATTGTTTCCATTCACGATCACGGATCGGCCGGTCACGTGAACTGCCTCTCCGAGCTGGTTGAGGAGTGCGGCGGCCTGATTGACATGAGCAAGCTGCCGGTTGGTGACAAGACCCTGTCATCAAAGGAGATAATAGCCAACGAGTCACAGGAGCGTATGGGCCTGCTGATAGATGAGAAGCATATTGAGCATGTACGCAAGATTGCCGAGCGTGAGCGCGCCCCGATGTACGTGGTTGGTGAGACTACCGGCGATGCCCGCTTTGCCTTTGAGCAGGCCGACGGCGTGCGTCCGTTTGACCTGGCAGTGAGCCAGATGTTCGGTTCATCTCCCAAGACCTACATGGTTGACGAGACCGTTGAGCGCAAATATGAGAATGTAACATACAGTGACGATAAGATAGAGGAGTACCTGGGTAACGTGCTGCAGCTGGAGGCTGTGGCATGTAAGGACTGGCTCACCAATAAGGTTGACCGCTCCGTAACAGGTAAGATTGCACGCCAGCAGTGCCAGGGTAAGTTGCAGTTGCCGCTCTCTGACTGCGGTGTTGTTGCTCTTGACTATCGGGGCAAGAAGGGTATCGCTACTGCTATCGGTCATGCTCCGCAGGCCGGTCTGGCCGATCCCGCTGCAGGCTCAGTGCTGTCTGTTGCCGAGTCACTGACCAACATCGTATTTGCGCCTTTAACACAGGGACTCAAGACCGTATCACTCTCAGCTAACTGGATGTGGCCCTGCCGCGCCCAGAAGGGTGAGGATGCACGTCTGTACAGTGGTGTCAAGGCTCTGTCAGACTTCTGCCTCCAGCTGGGAATCAACGTTCCTACAGGTAAGGACTCACTCTCCATGACTCAGAAGTATCCCGACGGCAGCAAGGTTATCAGCCCGGGTACCGTAATCGTTTCATCAGGTGGTGAGGTATCGGACATCCGTAAGGTCATATCACCTGTACTTGCAGACCGCAAGGACAGCGTACTCATTCATATCGATTTTAGTTTTGATGAGCAGCGTCTGGGCGGTTCGGCCCTGGCTCAGTCACTCGACCGCATTGGCAGTGACGTTCCCACAGTCAAGAACCCTGAGTATTTTGCCGATGCATTCAACGCCGTACAGAAACTCATTGACAAGCGTCAGGTGCTGGCCGGTCATGATATATCGGCCGGCGGTCTGGTGGTAACACTGCTTGAGATGTGCTTTGCCAATCCTCAGGGCGGTCTGGAAGTAAGTCTTGACAAGCTGACAGGCAAGGACCTTACAAGCATGCTGTTTGCCGAGAACCCGGGTGTTGTGCTCCAGGTGGAGAGCAAGAAACTGGATGCCGTAAGTTCATATCTTGACGAGGCAGGTGTTGGCTATGCAGTGATTGGTCGTCCGGCCGATGCACGCACACTCTACATACGTCGCGGCAAGAAGGACATAACCATCGATATTGACAAGATGCGTGACCTCTGGTACAAGACATCATATCTGCTGGACCGCAAGCAGTCAATGAACGGCTGTGCCGACAAGCGCTACAAGAACTACTCCAAACAGCCCATGGACATCAAGATTGCCTACAACTTTACAGGCAAGCTGAGTCAGTTTGGTCTGGATCCCGACCGCCGCACACCGAGCGGTATCAAGGCTGCAATAATCCGTGAGAAGGGTACCAACGGTGAACGTGAGATGGCATACACACTATGGTTGGCCGGATTTGATGTCAAGGACGTTACCATGACCGACCTGGTTAGCGGCCGCGAGACTCTGGATGATATCAATATGATTGTGTTCTGCGGTGGATTCTCCAATTCGGACGTTCTGGGCTCTGCCAAGGGCTGGGCCGGTGCATTCCTCTTCAATCCCAAGGCAAAGGAGACACTGGACCGCTTCTACGCACGTAAGGACACTCTGTCACTGGGTATCTGCAACGGCTGCCAGCTGATGATTGAGCTGGGACTCATCAATCCCGATTATGAGAAGCAGGCTCACATGCTGCACAATGACTCACACAAGTTTGAGTCGGCTTTCCTGGGTCTGACAATACCTCAGAACGAGAGCGTAATGTTCAAGACTCTGGGCGGAAGCCGTCTGGGCGTGTGGGTTGCTCACGGAGAGGGCAAGTTCTCACTGCCTTACCCCGAGGACAAGTACAATGTGATAGCCAAATACACCTATGCCGATTATCCCGCCAATCCCAACGGATCGGACTACAACGTGGCCGGTATAGCTAGTGCCGACGGCCGTCACGTAGCCATGATGCCGCATCCCGAGCGCGCCATATTCCCGTGGCAGTGCGGATACTATCCCGCCGAGCGCCAGTATGATGAGATCACCCCGTGGATTGAGGCATTCGTGAATGCCCGCAAGTGGGTTGAGGCTCAAAAGTAACTGTATAATGCTGTTTGACCTTTTAATCACCTTTTTTAAAATAGGGCTGTTCACCATAGGCGGCGGATATGCCATGATCCCGCTGTTGCAGCGCGAGGTGGTGGAGCACAAAGGTTGGCTAACTGATCAGGACTTCCTGGATCTGATGGCTATTGCCCAGTCAGCTCCGGGAGTCTTTGTTGTAAACATGGCCATATTTGTGGGCTACCGCGTGCGCGGCAAACGAGGCAGCGTGGCCTGTGCTATAGGTGCTGCAATGCCGTCAATCATTATAATCCTGGCCATTGCGCTGTTTGTGGGCAACTACCGGGACAATGAGATTGTAGAGAATGTGTTCAAGGGCATCCGTCCCGCGGTCATCGCGCTGATACTTACCCCTTCCATCCGTCTGGCATCAAAGGCCGGACTCAATAAATGGAACTGGTGGGTTCCGGTGGCAACGGCGCTTATCATCTGGTGGTTCGGTGTATCACCGGTATGGATAATCCTGGGTGCCATTGTGGGCGCCGTTCTTTATTACGTATTTAAACTGAGGAAGGCATGAACGGAATAGTGATTTGGCTCAAACTGTTCTGGACCTTCTTCAAGATAGGTCTGTTCGGGTTCGGTGGCGGTTACGGAATGATATCGCTCATTCATAATGATGTGGTTGAGAAACAGCATTGGATATCAAACTCCGAGTTTACCGATATCGTGGCCGTAAGCCAGATGACTCCGGGCCCGATAGGCATCAACTCGGCCACATACGTAGGCTACAAGGCTATGGAGAACGCCGGCATGTCACGAACGGAGGCCGTGTTGGGCTCTCTGCTGGCATCATTCTCGGTCATGTTGCCATCATTTATCATTATGCTTCTTATAAGCGCCTTCTTTATGCGTTACAAGAAACACCCTATGGTACAGACCGTGCTCAGATGGCTGCGGCCGGTGGTGGTGGGTATGCTTGTGGCTGCCGTCATGCTGCTCCTTAATGAGGAGAATCTGGGCACGTACAGCATAGACAATCTCCAACTCTACGTAAGTATCGGCCTTTTTATCCTGGCATTCATAGCCACCTACTTCTGGAAAATCGGTCCCATCAAGGTAATCCTCATGGCCGGTCTGTTTGGCGGCCTGTTCTACTCCTTTGTAGGATAAACCTTATAAGCATGAAACTGGAATTCCATACACTTTCTGTAGCTGACCGCGAGAAGGTGCAGGCGGTGAGCCTGAGCGCCGGGCGGAGAAACTGCAACTTTAACTTTGCCAATCTGGTGGGTTGGCAGGCCTGGTTCGGGACCGAGGTCTGTGTGCTGGCCGATGCGGTGGTGCTGCGGTTCAGTATGGAGGGGCAGCGGGCTTATATGCTCTGCATGCAGGGGACGCCAGGCTGTGATTTGCTGCAGGCTCTTTGCGAGGACAGTAATGGCCGTCTGATACTGCTGGGACTGGAGGATGAGGCGGCACTGCAGTTGCAGCAGAACGCCTGCTGTAAGGGTATAAACATAGGTGTGGAGTCACAGCGTGACCAATATGACTATATCTACCTTCGTGCGGATCTGGCAACGCTTCAGGGCGGCAAACTCAAGGGAAAGCGCAATCATGTGAACCGTTTCCTTACGCTTTACCCTGGTTATGAGTATCGGCCACTTACACCTGAGCTTTTTGATGACTGCCGTGGGGTGCTCTCTGTATGGAACGATGAGAAGGAGCATGACAATCCTGCGTACGGCGATACCATTGAGGTCGAGCATCAGGTTATGGAGACTATATTCGGCCACTGGAATGAGTTGGGCATGATAGGCGGCAGCATCTATGTGGATGGCCGTATGGTGGCGTTTACCTACGGAAGCGCCGTGACCCGGGATACTTTCGATGTCTGCGTGGAGAAAGCCGACCGTAATGTGGAGGGCGCATTCAGCATGATAAACCAGCAGTTCTGCGCCCATCTGCCGGAGCAGTTTACCTATGTAAACAGGGAGGAGGATATGGGCCTGCCGGGTCTTCGCAAGGCCAAACTGTCATACCATCCTGAGATACTCCTTACTTATAATATAGTGACATTCAACGCCTGACCGGTATGTCTTACATCCTGTGCAGAATGACAGAGGCCGATGCCCCGCTTACCATAGACTGGATGGTGCGCCAGTACGGATTTGACCGCCGTGAGGTGGAGGAGTGGGTGCGGACCCTCAAGTTCAACTGGCTTCTGAGCGTAAAGGCGATTGATGATAAAGGTGATGTGATAGGACTTCTGAATATGAGTGACTACCGTATTGAGGAGGAGACGGCCCAAATCAAACAGGATGCTCCTGAACTGTTGGACAGACTGAACCGTCAGCGCTACACGGCGGTATTCTCATTCATTGTACGTGAGGATTACCGCGGCACTCGTCTCAACTACGATATGCTTATGGAGATTATGCCGGAACTGAAAGCGGGTTATGACTTTCTCTTCATTCCCGTTCTGCACCGTCTTAAAACCCATGCATATTGGAAAAGGTGGGGTGCCCGGGAGTTTTACCGCGATACGGATTGCGTTTATTACATGCTGCCGTTTTAGGATTCGGAAACGGCGTCTTGTATTACAAGGCCGGCAAGGGTAAAGCCGAATATGGCGGTGATATGGGCCAGAGTTCCGTTTATCTGTGCCTTGGAAGAACACCACTCATGATTGAGTAATTCCGGGTTGCCCGGCCCCAATTTGGCTTTGGGACACATACACTGCTCTGTTCCGCAGGTGGTGTTGTGACCTTTGTTCCGCAACAGTTCATCAGAGTAGACGCATTTAAACTTTCGGCGTGGGTATTGGTAGTTCTGCTTAAATCTCTTACGCAGGGCGCGAGCCAACGGATCGCCTTTTACCTGCCAGAATTCCGCCACGCGGATGCGGGTGGGGTCCAGTTTGAGGGCGGCTCCCATTGATGAATAGAACCTGGCCTTAGTGCGGGTGGCCATCATTATAAGCAACGCCTTGTCTTTGAGGGAATCTATTGCGTCAATTATATAATCGTAGCTGCCTATGTCAAAAGAGTCAGCTGTATCCTCTGTGAATATTTGTTGCAGGGCGGTAATCTCAGCCTTAGGGTTGATGCTGAGCAGACGCTCCTTGAGTACATCCACCTTTACCTGCCCGACTGTCCTGGTGGTGGCCATGAGCTGGCGGTTGATGTTGGTTATGCATACGCGGTCGGAGTCAACAATGGTCAGATGACGGATTCCGGAGCGGATAAGGCTTTCGGCACACCATGAGCCTACGCCTCCAACTCCGAATATGATGACCCGCTTGCTGGCGATCCCTTCCATAGCCTGGGTTCCCAGAAGCAGTTCTGAGCGTCTGAATATTGCATCTTCTATTGCCACGATGCAAAGTTACGGATTTATTGTCAGAATGAAGATGCTGAAACTGGTTGGATCGATGGTAGCCTGAATACTCTGTCCGTTTCCGTCAAAAGCGTTCTCAACGGGAACGATGTTAACGGGTGCCTCTATTGAGTTGTCCTCATAGAGTTTGTCGCTTGACAGGTCAACACGCTTTGAGGCCACCATGACAGCCTTTTTCTTGAGTCCGTTGAAATTGAATGTCAGCTGCTGCTCCTGATTGGAAGTGTTGGCAACCTTTATATAGATCTGATTGCCCTCACGTACTGCGCTGGCAAACAGACCGTTCTGACCGTCCTGTCCGGCTACGGGTTTTCCGTTCATGGTGAGTCCTACCACATTCTGTCCCTTGTACTGGCTGTAGAGTTGCTGAACGTACCAGCTGACCGTGCGGAAAGAGTTCAGGTTGTCATACCAGATAAGGTCCGGACGCCACTGCCAGCCCTCTACATGGGCAAACAGCGGGGCATATGTAGCCATGTGAACTATATCGGCATTGCGCTCCAGATCTGTCATGAATGCAGCCTCCAGCAGTGATGCGTAGTAGTGGTTGTACTTGCGGCCCGATGCATGGCAGGCGTACTCTCCTGCAAACACCTTGGGGCCCTTGCGGTCATAGTTGTCATAGCGGGTGCCCTGGCTCAGGAACCAATCGTAGGGGCGGTAGAAATGCTCGTCAACAAGGTCGGCTCCCAGACGTTTCATCTCGGGCCACAGGTAATCAAACTGGTCACCCTCGGAGTTGGGACCTGCCGATCCTACAATCTTTATGTTGGGGTATGCCTTGCGGATGGCCTTGATGAACGGCTCCAGACGCTCGGGATAGAGGGCGTCCCACTGCTCGTTACCTATACCTATATATTTAAGGTTGAACGGTTCGGGGTGTCCCATATCGGCGCGTACCTTGCCCCATGTGGATGTGGCAGGGCCGTTGGCAAACTCTATAAGGTCCAGGGCATCCTGGATGTAGGGGTCAAGCTGGTCAACCGGAACGTGTGCGCTTATGTCATTGTTCTGGAACTGGCAGGCCAGACCGCAGCTTACAATGGGAAGAGGCTCGGCGCCGATGTCCTCACTGAGCTGGAAAAACTCAAAGAATCCCAGTCCGTAACTCTGGAAATAATCGGGGTACAGACGGTGTGAGAAAGTGTACTCCCAACGGTTCTCGTTGAGCGGGCGGTTCTCGACCGGACCTACCGTGTTTTTCCAGTTGTAACGTGTCTCAAGGTCGGTGCCCTCAACAATGCAGCCACCGGGGAAACGGAAAATTCCTGGATGCAGGTCAGCCAGGGCCTGTGCCAAGTCCTTCCTGAGGCCGCCCTCGCGTCCCATCCACGTGTCGGTGGGGAACAGGGATATGTGTTCCAGGTCAACGTTGGCTCCGCCGCGGGTCTCCATGAATATCCTTAAGCTGGCCTTATCGAGAGTCTGGTTGGGGCGCAGTGTGATCTGATATTTCTTCCATTCCTTGCCGTTTACTGTAAGTCTCTGCTGGCATACAAAATGGTTTTCACCCATTGAGGCGGTGTTGACCAGTTCAACTCTCAGGGTTACGGGTACATCGGCCCTGGCCCATACGGAGAAACGGTACTGACTGCCTCTTTTAATGCCGATGCCAAAGAATCCCTCGTTCTCCAAGCCGGTATGCTTGTGGGCATGTCCGGGGTCCGACAGGCGTACATAGTGCGGATTGCGCTCAAACGGACCGTCATCCAGAACCTGTGCGTTTCCGAATATCTTCCATCCCTGGAGTGCGTTGGGGAACTCAAACGAGCGGTTCTTTACCAACTCTGCATATAGACCGCCATCGGCCGCAAAGTTTATGTCCTCAAAGAATATTCCGTACATGGTGCTCTGAATGGGAGCGCCGGTCTTCTTGAGGTCTATGTCAAATGTGTTGTTTTGTGCACCAGCCGATATAAACGACAAAAGTGCGAATACTGAGATTAAGCGGATTTGTTTCATTTCGGCAAAAATAACTATATTCGTGCAGAAATTAAGACTAACCATCTAAACTTAATATGAAAAGAAAACTTATTGCTATGGCTGTTATCGCATCCCTTGCCTTGGGTGCCGGTGCAGCAAAACCCGTCAAGGCACCCGCCGGCGGCAAGAAAATCAGTAATGAACTTATAGGTATCTTCTTTGAGGATATAAGCATGTCGGCCGATGGCGGTCTGTGCGCCGAGCTGATCCAAAATGGATCGTTCGAGTTCAGCCCCAGTGAGCGCGACGGATGGGGCCCCGGTACCGCATGGCGTTCAATACGTCCCGGTCATTCTCTGGGTTACATTGAGCCCAGACAGCAGGATCCCATTCATCCCAACAACCCCAACTACATGCGCCTGAACATTGAGCGTGTGGGTCATTACTATGACTACAACGGCTGGACCGGCGTGGGCATTCAGAATGACGGTTATGACGGCATCCTGCTCAAGGGCGGTGACAAATATGATTTCTCGGTGTTCCTGCGCAACCCCGACGGCAAGGACAAGGAGGTGCGCGCCGTACTGCTGGTTCAGGGTCGCGGATTCCGCGCTCAGCCTACCGTTATTGCCGATACCACCTTTACGGTTTCCGGCAGTGACTGGAAGAAATATGAGTATACTCTGACTGCAGCACAGGATTGCCCCAACGCATCACTGCAACTGCTCTCACTCACCACCGGTGTGATGGATATCGATATGGTATCACTCTATCCGCAGGATACCTATAAGGGTCACGGACTGCGTAAGGATCTTGCTCAGGCACTGGTTGACCTCAATCCAAAGTTCATGCGTTTCCCCGGCGGTTGCGTAGTACACGGCGGCGGTGACGGATTCTGGGATACATACCGTTGGAAGACAACCGTAGGTCCCAAGGAGACCCGCAGGGGTATCAAGAACACCTGGGGCTATCATCAGAGCATGGAGATGGGATTCTTTGAGTATTTCCAGTTCTGCGAGGATGCCGGCATGGAGCCGCTGCCCATTCTGCCTTGCGGCGTAAGTTGCCAGGGTACCAACGGCGGTTGGAATATGCGTACACAGGCCCAGGATGCAGTCCCCATGGAGGAAATGCAGGAGTGGGCCGATGAGGCACTTGACCTGATTGAGTGGGCCAACGGTCCCGCCGACTCCAAGTGGGGTAAGGTACGTGCCGATGCAGGTCATCCGGAGCCATTCAACCTCAAGTATCTGGGCCTTGGAAACGAGGAGAAGATTACCCCTGAGTTTGAGGAGCGTTTCAAGTTCATATATGACCAGGTTCGTGCCAAGTATCCCGATATCGTGATCGTAGGTACCGCAGGTCCCGGATCACATCCCGGAAACGGAGATTATGAGGAGGGCTGGAGATTTGCAACAGAGCTTGAGGTGCCCATCCTGGACGAGCACTACTATGAGCAGCGCAACTATTTCCTTACCAGCCGTCAGTATGACTCATATCCCCGCGACCGCAAGACCAAGGTTTATCTGGGTGAGTATGCATCAAAAGACAGGAAACTGATTGATGCCCTGGCCGAAGGTCTCTATCTGCTGCATGTTGAGCGTAATGCCGATGTTGTGGTAATGACATCATATGCACCGCTCTTTGCCCGCAAGAATACCAACAACTGGAACCCGGACCTGATCTACTTTGACAATGAGCGTCCGTTCCTTACCTGCAGTTACTACGTACAGCAGATGTTCGGCCAGTCAAGCGGTGATTACTTCTACGGTGACTGCGTTAAGTTTGACCGTGAGGATGACAACCTGCTGGGTCAGTCAGTAGTACTTGATACTCAGAGCCGTAAGCTCTATCTCAAGGTCTGCAACGCCGGTGAGAATGCTGCCAAGGCTACAATTAACCTGTCACGTTTCGGCGGATTCAAGAGTGTGACCAAGACTGTCATCAAGGGACAGCCCGATGATGAGAACAACTTTGACCAGCAGCCTATCGCTCCCGTTACTGAGAGCATCAAGCTTAAGAGCAAGGCAACTCTGGATGTTGAGCCTTACTCAATCACTATGTACAGCATCAGCCTCTGATAAGTTGTATATAATAAATGAAGGCCGGCATCGCTTGATGTCGGCCTTCTTTTATATCCTTCTTACAAATATCCAGTATGGATGGATGTTATTTGGCTATACGGTTGTTGATATACTCCATTGATACGCTGTTCATAGCAACCTCGTTCTGCTCTGATACCAGGATCTGGCTGAACATATCGGTGTAAACCTCCTTGATGTCCTCAATCTTGGCAGTCTTCTTGTCGTCACTGTTCTCAGTGCGGCATACGGTCTCGATCTCGGTAAGCATCTTCTGATACATGGGGATGAACTGGAGGGCGTCGGCCTGGTTGAGTTCTGCAACTACATCAGCTACGGTAGCCTCATTCTCGTTAACACTCTGAGCGTTTACATTCATTCCGAAGAACATTGCTGCAACGGCAGCGAAGAAAATCTTTTTCATAATTCTTATTTTTTTGTTTTTGTTATCAAGTTTGTTTTGGACCGCTGTTCTTTCGCAGCTTCCGATTATAAGAGTCAAAAAGTGGGAGAAGGTTAAGTGAAAGGTTAATTATTTATTCATCGTTAACACAATGTTTAACAAATCGCCTTTTTGATAACATAGTTAATGCAAAGAAAATCAGTGATAAATAGAATTTACCACTGATTTGCTTATTTAACTTTAACTTGTTGTTTTATAAACTAACTACGGAAGCTGACTCCGAGCTTAAAACTCAATGGAAGCCCTTTTTCATCGGCTTCCGCAACTAATATATTTTATATAAGGTAAGGTTAAAAAGAAAGGTTGCTATGCTTACCATAAAGCCACACGTCCAAGAGAGCCTAAATCCAGACTGGCGGTTTTAGCGCCTAATGCCTTGAATGCTCTCACAATGGTGGAGAATGTTATGCTTTTTCCACTCTCTATCTTGGATATTTGTGATTCCTGAACTCCCATGAGTTCACCCAATTGTTTCTGCGTGAGGTTCTGCTGATGGCGTCTCTGCTTGATCGCCTCGCCAATCTTGTATGCGTCAATCTCTGCCTTAAGTCTGGTATCGAAATCATCACGAGTTACTGTCCCTTTTGGTCCGATAACTGTGTCAAGCATCTCATCGTGTGTGTGAAGTTTCATTTTCTGTCCTGCTTTTTGTCGTTAAAATATTGCTTTCTTATGGCATCAGCCTTGGCAATCTCTTTGGCTGGTGTCTTTTGCTTCTTTTTCATGAAGCCGTGAGTTGCAATTACCACCGTTTCCGCATCTGTATCCCAAAATGCAAACAACCTGTAACTGATTCCATCATAAAGCGTCCTGAACTCCCAGATGTCTGTTCCCTCCAGTTTCTTGAAAATCTCATTGTCATTTATGACCATGCTTTTAGAAATGTTGTAGGCAACTTTGTCTTTAGCCTTTGGAGGAAGAGAGTTGATAAAGTCCAACGCTTCATCCGTGTAAACTACCGTGAATCTGTTTTCCATATTCTCAGTATGTGTGCAAATTTATAACAACTTTCCAAAATAGGAAAGTCTAAGAGTGAATAATTAATGAAAAAGGTCGCAAACAATACTAAAGGCGCTCCGTTGACACCGTCTTTATGCCGTCTGAGCGCCTTACGGTATTAGCATTGGCAAATATAATCATAATGCGCTAAATACTGTCATTGATATCATATTCAATATATTTTCCCTGAAATGGTTGTATTTCTTAAGAAATACTAATATATTTGCCTCGTTGTCATACGGCAACAGATTTATAGAAAGCGTATAGCTGTATTCCTGTATAGAGAATCTGGACAATTCTTTAGCAAGACAGGGAGTAAGCATTAATACGCTCACACTGGCTATTATTGAGCATGGCTCATACTATAGACGGCTGGTGTGGGCCTATCACGAATCTTATTCCGTCTTGCGGCAGTCCAGAGCCCTCTATAGGATTAGGGTTATGTGGGCTCACACTTTCTTTGTATTTGTATTAGCCGGATTGAGCCTTACGGTGGAAATAGTAATGACCATTTATGAGGACAAAAACTCTGGTTGCAATCGGGCTGGTTGTATCACTTCTATGTCTTTCATCATGTAATGACAAGGACGAACTAAACATTTATGGTACAATCAACGGTAAAGTCTCCAATGTTACAAATGGAGAGCCATTAAGTGCCGCAATAGTCACTCTCGTCCCCGGCTCAAGTACCTCCCAGACATCCGATGATGGTTCTTTCACTTTCTCCGGTCTGGAAGAGGGACAATATACCGTGTCAGTCCAGAAGGACGGCTATCAAGCCAACCGCAAGAACGTAAGTGTATTCAGCGGTGAGGAAACTGAGATTGTCATTACACTAACAGCCATACCTAAATAATACGGACGATGAAATCATTAAAAGGACTATTCTATTTGTTGGCAACTGTATGTTTTGCATGTTCATGCACGGATAACATAGAAGAACCCAAAAACACAGGCGGAATAACAGGAGTAGTGGCCGATAAAACCACAGGTGACCCGATAAGTACAGTTAGCTTGAACCTATCCCCTGGCGGGAAAAAGACTGTCACAGGCTCTGATGGATCTTTTCAATTCACAGAGCTGGACGCCGGAAGTTATACCATTGATCTTGAAAAAGAGGGTTACAAGAAAGAGAGCTCGTCTGTAGTCGTTTTTGAGGGAAAGCAGACGGAATCTCATTTATTGTTAGAACGTGTGGCTTCAGTAATAAAGGCTGATAGAGATGTGCTTGATTTCGGTGATAACGCGGGTGTTACTCAATTATCTGTTTCAATTGTTAATTCGGGCTTTCTTGATTTGCATTGGAGCGTAAGTTGGGATAGCCAAGTCAAATGGATACGTGAAGTGCTTGGGCCGGACGGCAAGTCTGAAGGCACTCTTGGTTTCGGGAAAACGGCAAGTCTGGTAATCCGTATTGACCGGGATGCGTTAGCGAATGGGTACAATGAGACTGTCATAGTGATTTGGTCTGACAATGGACGCTCTGAACTCAAGGTAACAGCCACTGGAGCTGACAGGCGAATGGCGACGACAAATGTCTGGTCTGTTACTGATATTCAAACCACAAGCGCGACATTAAATGCCGAGGTTACAAGCAAGGGTTCTCCGGAATATACCGAAAGAGGCTTTGTAATAAGTACATCTACAATAGATGCTGAGGCTGATATTGCTGGGTTACGAAAGGTTTCTGTTGCGCTGAATAGTGAGTTGAAATATTCTGCAACAGTCAATGAATTATCAAAAGGAGTCCGTTATTATGTCAGAGCCTATGCAATAAATGCTATTGGAACAAAACTCAGTACCAACCAAGTGGATTTTACAACGATAGAAACAATAACATCTGTTAAAACACTTGATTATTCTGCTCTTGATGTTATCAATGGGACAGTACAGTTCAATGGTCAGATAGAGGTTGCTGGTCAACCTGTATACACAGAAAAGGGCTTTGTCTATAACATTTCTGGTGAACCGACTATTGATAATGGAACTAAAGTCACAGTGTCAGGTAATGGGTCGGGAGAGTATTCATATTCCTGTGCCGGATTGAGTTCCCAGACAACTTACTATGTTAGAGCCTATGCAATACAGAATAATGCTGTCATATATGGTACAACAATTAATTTCAGTACAAACCAAGATGCAACTGAGGTGAAAACTTCCGGGGCTACATCCATAACAGCAACGAGTGCAACCCTAAACGGTTCTGTAACTAAGGCTGGTATTCCAGAGTTTACAGAAAGAGGTTTTTGTTATAGCAAATCAAATACGTCACCCGAATTATCCGACACAAAGAAAGTCGTGACTGGCAATACAACTGGAAACTACTCCGCAACAATTGACGGATTGTCATATAATACCACGTATTATTACAGAGCATATGCTATGCAAAACGGTAAGCCGGTATATGGAGGGGTGGTTTCATTTACAACAGAATTCACCAAAACAGAAGTGACAACATCTGGAGCCACGAATGTTACTCCATCATCTGCGACATTGAATGGTGCGATTTCCAAAAAAGGAAGTCCTACATATACGGAAAAGGGATTTTGTTATTCTACATCGTCTTCTCCGACCATCAACGATACAAAGGTGACGGTTTCAGGTACAGGTGAGGGTAATTATTCTACCAATATTTCAGGCCTAAGCTATAATACAGCATATTATTACCGGGCGTATGCCATTCAGGATGGAGAACCTGTTTATGGTAAGGTTATTTATTTTAAATCCGGATATACTGAAACTGTAGTTGAAACCAATTCAAACGTGACAAATATTAAGTATGATCAGGCAACGCTTGGTTTTGCTGTAAGGATTGTTGGTGAACCAGCCTGTACGGAGGCAGGTATATGCTACGGAACATCTTCTACTCCAACTACGAACTCTAATAAGGTGACCGGAACTGCGAATGCCACATTTAACCAGTCAAAAACAATTACCGGCTTAGATGAGGGTACTACCTATTATTTTAGAGCTTATGCAATACAAGATGGATATCCTGTATATGGCACAATATTTAGTTTCAAGACAGCCGAACGTCCATCTGTTTCCACTTCATCCGCTTCAAATCTTCAGAACCCATATGGAATGATGAACATGTGGCAGGTTCAACTCAACGGACGTGTTAATTCTGCCGGAAATCCATCTATTACAGGCCGAGGGTTTAAATATAGTTCAAGTGGAGATCCTGAAAGTAGTGGTACAACAGTGTCTGCTTCAGGTTCCTCAACCGGGAATTTCTCGGCATCACTTTCTGGACTGAAAAGTAATACGACATACTATGTCAGAGCCTATGTTAAGAATAGCTTAGGCTATGTATATGGTAATCTGATTACGTTCACAACAGGAAACTAAGCAGATTGATAGTTAAAAAACTTATTATTAACCTATAAAACTAAATCATTATGAGAAAAAACTTATTTATCGTAGCAATAGCTACATTGGTTGTTTGTTCATGTGGAACAACGAAAAACAGTATCGGTGGAAGAAGTACTCTAGGACAGGAAATCCAAAAAAGCCCAGCACAACTGAAAGCTGAGGATCCAAATGCAACCACACTACGTGCATACGCATCTTACAATGCCTTTGAAAGTATGAATCCTGCTCGCAACGCAACAGCTTCAGCACGCGCCGCGCTTGCTGAAAGTGTTGCCTCTCTTGTAGAATCTGGAATTACTCATTATGCAGAACAATACGGACAGGAAAGTCTTTCTGACGGTGAAATACAAAAACAAATGAGTGCGAATAATAATGCCAAAAATGAATTAAAACAGGTTGCAAAAGAATTGGTAACCTACGCTCCGGTAATAGAAACAAACCAGTATGAACAAGCGGATGGTACTATCATTGCTCACGTATGCGTTGAGTTGCATCCTTCAAAGATATTAGAATCTGTCAGGGAAAGCAAATCTTATCAAGAAGCTGTCAACAAAGATCAGCAGAACTATATAGATTTTAAGAGTGAACAATTTGGAAAATCACTACAAAGTGCTTTTGAAGAATTAAAACAGGCAAAAAATGAGTAAGCACAAGCTTCCTCTCATATTATTAATATTCCTTACGTTTGTCGTGGACGCTTATGCACAACAATCAATTAAAAGGTCTGATCAAATAAAACCACGTTGGGTTAATAATCCCCCAACTGCCACCAAGCGTGACCTAAGTTTTGTTGTTGCAAAAGAATCATCACTTAATCCTGATTATTCATTAAGCAACGCATTAGAGTCACTAGCCTCTAGGCTCCCAAGAGCATGGAAAGTTTCCAGTCAGACCACAATAAATGATGAAAGTGTAATAAACCGCGACAAACAAGGTATAACTGACAGTCATCAAACACAAACCATGCAGATGACTGTGTATTCTGAAGGATTGCCTGTAAAATTGGAATGTGAGTTAGTTGACACTTATTGGGAGTTAGTGTCAACTAACGAACAAACCTACTATGATTGCTACCAGTTGTTTCAAGCAGCAGCCCCAGGAGCAACCCCTCGATTTGACACATGGTCTATTACGACCAGCTATTCAAATGATCCTGTAACATGGGGACTATCTTTAGTCCCTGGTGCAGCACAAATGCACAAAGGTTCATACATAAAAGGTGGTATCATTATGGGAGGATGCGTTGCTCTAGCAAGCGGCATTCTTGTATCAGAAAATATGCGATTTGAATATATGTCAAAAATAGCACTAACACATACTGCAGATACCAAAAAGGCATACAACAATAAGGCTAACAATTGCGGCAATGCAAGAAATCTTTGCATTGGAGGATTGGCCGCTCTTTACATATATAATATTGTAGATGCCTTTATCGCCCCTGGCGCAAGAAGAATCATTGTGACACCTGCAGGAAACTCCAATGGGCAATATGGTATTTCTGCATCGTACAATTTCTGATTATGAAAAAAACAATCGTTATACACCTCATCATAATTCTGTGCGGAGTTGTTGTCTCCGCACAGAATTTTGATGTATATAAATTCAATAAGCAACTACAGGAGGCTTTAAATGCATATGAGCAACAAAAAGCCGATGAATTAGCCGCATATCGAACAAGAACCAACGAAGAATTTTCAGAATTCCTTAAGACGAGTTGGATAGTAATGAATGGTGAAAAGCCCAAGCCTGAGCCAATAAAAGCGCCAGATATTCCACCCGTCATATTGCAAGAGCCGAACATAGATAATACTCAAAGCATAAAAATAGACATCACAACTGCTTTACCTACTCAACAGATTGTAAAGCCCAAACCTATCGCATCTATAGAATATGCACCTAAACCACAAGAGAAAATAGTAACATATTCTTTTTATGGAACAGAAGGGATTGTTCGTTTTGATATAAACAGAAAAGCGTTGTTGAATGGAACAAAAGAAGGTGATGTGTCTAGCTTTTGGAAGGAACTATCAAGTGAAAACTATGATAACATACTTGCAGATTGCCTGAATCAAAAAACAGAGATGGATTTATGCGATTGGGCTTATTTCAAGATGACAGAAACAGTATCTGAGAAGATATATGGAAAAACAAATGAAGCTGTAGTTTTACATTTTTGGCTTCTCTCACAATCTGGTTTTAAAGCACGTTTAGGTTGTGATAATGGAAATATACATCTGCTCTTGCACACGAATGAAATGATATTCAATAAACCATACTGGAACCTTAACGACGGAATGTATTTTCTTTTAGATGGCAGCAGTGTTGAGAAAATGAGCGTTATGAGTATGTCATTTCCAGAGACAAAAGCCTTGCGTATGACAATCAACAATCAGAACAGATTTCTTCCTAATGATTCTCAACCCAGAATGTTGACATCCAAGAAATATCCGGATGTAACCGCCAATGTGGTATGCAACTATAATCTTCTGGCTTTTATGAATGATTATCCTAATTCCGGGATGGAGGGCTCAGAAGATAGTGATTGGCTCAAATATGCTTATACGCCACTATCTGAATCGGCCAAGGACAGGCTATATCCGGCTCTTGAACAGCAGATAAAGGACAAGGATGAGGCTGAAGCGGCAAATATCCTGCTTGATTTTGTGCAGACGGCATTTGCATACAAGACTGATAATGAGGTTTGGGGCGCAGAGCGGCCATTCATTCCGGAAGAGACGTTGTATTATCCATATTGTGACTGTGAAGACCGTGCTATTTTGTTCTGTAGGCTTGTAACGGATTTGCTGGGTCTGAATACCGCATTGGTCTCTTATCCCGGGCACTTGGCTGCCGCAGTGCAGTTCAAGACAGAAATTTCGGGCGACTACTTCATTATTGACGGAAAACGTTTCCTGATTTGTGACCCTACATACATTAACGCCTCAATCGGTCAATCTATGCCAAGAAAGGACAATTCAACAGCAAAGGTATATCCATTGTGATGTTGTGTGGTTTCTCACTGAAACCGCTTACAAGTTGACTTTGCACTTGGCGGGGGCGGACTCTCTTTGCAGTCGGTTAAGAGCTGTTACCACATATATATACTGTGTGGTGCCGTCGCCATAGGGAAGGTTTATGAATGAGCGGCGGGTTATGGCCACTATGTTGTGCGGGTCATCAAGGTTGATGTCCTGGTCTTTCTCAAAACGATAGACTACATACTGAATGGCTTTGTTCATCTCCTTACTGCCTTTGGGAGCGGTCCAGAACAGTACGGGGCCGTCGCTTGTCTCAACGGGCATGAGTTTGCGAACCTTACCCGGAGTGTTCTTGGGTAGGTAATCGGCCACGGGCTGCAGGGCGGGGGTGGAGTAGTACTCCTTGGCCAGTATGGTGCGGTAATCATCAGGATTGTCAACAACTGATCTGGCGGGCCAGAAGCAGTTGCCCTGCAGTCCCGGAAGTACTCTCTCCAGATTGAGTTTGTGGCGCTGCTGGTTGCTCTCGGGGTGGTTGGGATCCACACCTGTCAGGGTGCGTTCCACATCCTGTCCCAGGAACATCAGGCATCCGCCGGCGTTGTCGGACCACCATTTGGCCAGTATGGCGTAATCGGCGGCCTTGTAGCCTGTGTTCCAGTAGGTTTGGGGTATGCAGTAGTCCATCCAGCCTTTCTCTATCCAGTAGAGTACATCGGCGTAGAGACCGCTGTAGTTTTCAAGACCTGTGGTCTCGCTACCCTCGGGATATTGGGCTGATTTGTTGCGGTAAATTCCAAAAGGTGATATTCCGAACTTTACCCAGGGCTTAAGTCCCTTGACGGTGTTGTAGAGTTGCTCCACAAACAGGTTTACGTTGTCGCGGCGCCAGTCATCCTTGTCCTTGAAACCGCGGGGATCCTTGCGGAAGGATGCATCGTCATTGAACTTGAGATTGCCGTCAGGGTAGGGGTAGAAGTAGTCATCTATGTGGAATCCGTCAATGTCGTAGCGGGTTACTATATCGGCTGCAACCTGACAGATGTAGTCGCGGTTCTCCTGCAGGGCGGGGTTGAACAGCGCCAGGTCTCCGTACTTTATGATTCGCTCCGGATGGAGCTTCATCTGGTGGGTGGGAGCAAACTCTGTGGTGGGCTTGGTCTTGGCACGGAAGGGATTTATCCATGCGTGCAGTTCCATGCATCGGGCATGGCACTCATCTATCATGAACTGAAGCGGGTCCCAGTCCTCATCGGGGGCCTCGCCCTGGAATCCGGTCAGATAGGCGCTCCAGGGCTCCAGGTCTGATTTGTACAGGGCATCGGCCTCAACTCGAACCTGGAACAGTATGGCGTTGATTCCGCATGATGCAAGTGAGTCAAGCTGGCGGCTGAGCTCGGCCTTGAGCTCGGCTGTGGGAATACCTTCGAACTGATGGTTTACGGCCTGAATCCACGCTCCGCGGAACTCACGCTTGGGCGCCGCGGCGAATGTGAACGCTACGGTAGCAAGTGCAAGCAGCAGGGTGGCCAGACGCTTCATTATTTCTTGGGCAGACTGTTATACTCCTCAAGAGCCTCGGCCAGAAGCTTAAGGGCCTCTTTGAGATCCTCCACGTTAAGTACGTATGCCAGACGAACCTGGTCGTGTCCGTACTGCGGGTCGGAGTAGAAACCTGTTCCGGGGGCCATCATGATGGTCTTGCCGTCGCGGCGGAAATCGGTCAGACACCATTTGCAGAACTTCTCGCAATCATCTATCGGCAGCTTTGCAGTGGTGTAGAATGCGCCCATGGGGATGGGTGAATATACTCCCGGTATCTTGTTGAGTCCGTCAATCAGGAACTTACGGCGTGTTATGAACTCCTCATAGGTGTTGTTCATATACTCACGCGGGGCCGAAATTGAAGCCTCGGCAATTACCTGACCGATGAGCGGCGGGCACAGACGTGCCTGGCAGAACTTCATCACGGCATTGCGTACATCCTGGTTCTTGGTGGCTATGGCGCCAATGCGGATACCGCACTCCGAGTAACGCTTTGAAACGGAGTCAATCAGGATTACGTGGTCCTCGATGCCTTCCAGGTGGCAGGCTGAGATGTAGGGCGAGCCTGTGTAGATGAACTCGCGGTAAACCTCATCCGAGAACAGGTACAGGTCATATTTCTTGACCAGGTCACGTAGCTGGAGCATCTCCTTGCGGGTGTATAGGTAACCGGTGGGATTGTTGGGGTTACATATAAGTATACCCTTGGTGCGCTCGGTTATGAGTTCCTCGAACTTCTCGACCGGGGGCAGGGCGAATCCGTCCTCAATTGTGGACACGATGGGTTTGATTACGGCGCCGGCAGATACTGCGAATGCCATGTAGTTGGCGTATGCAGGCTCCGGAACTATAATCTCATCACCGGGGTTAAGGCAGGTCATAAACGCAAACAGAACCGCCTCAGATCCTCCGTTGGTAACGATGATATCATCGGGTTCGAACTTGATCTGATACTGCTCGTAATAGTCGCACAGTTTCTTGCGGAGGCTCAGGAATCCCTGTGAGGGGGTGTATTCAAGCACCTTGCGGTCAATCTTCTTGAGCGCGTCCAGACCAATCTGCGGTGACGGCAGGTCGGGTTGACCTATGTTAAGATGATAGACCTTGATGCCTTCGGCCTCAATTTTCTGTGCAATGCCCGACAGTTTGCGGATAGGCGAACTGGGCATTATCTCAGCGCGGTTGGAGATTTTCATTGTACTGAATGTGTTCTGTTTGCTTTATTTAGAGTGCAAAAATACAACAAACCGCGGGCTTAACACCCACGGTTTGCATAATATTTTATTATAAGAGGTATATTAATGTATCCTCTTGCCCAGTTTCAGGTTGTCGCCCGATGCATCCACAGTCCAGATCTCAGGCTTGCGGCCGGTGCCGCCGTCGTGGTGAACCGAGTAGAGCAGCTGGCCCTCGAAAGTTTTGAACAGCATGCCGTGACCGGAGTTGTCGCCTTTGAATGCAACTTCCTCCTGAATCCACGGACCCTTGATGCTGCCGCTCTCGGACCATGCGATACCGTTTGCGTAGCGGTTCTCACCCCAGCTTGACCAGAGCATACCCAGACGGCCGGTCTCGGTGCGGAACATCTGCGGGCCATCGGTTACCCAACCCGGCATCTTCATACCGAATGTAGCCTCGCCGATTGAATTCATCTCCTTTGACCAAGCGGCCTCAGATGCGCGGAATATTGTGGTAGGCTCGGCCAGACGGTGTGTCAGGTCCTTTGACAGAGGCATGTAAGCCATGGTTCCGTCGATGAGCTGAGTCCACTCGTGTACGAATACCATGTAAACGGTATCGTTCTCCTCATAAAGAGTTCCGTCGATGATATCCCATGTTGTGGGGCCAAGGCAGAAGAGTGAGTCCTTTACAAGAGGCAGATAGGGACCGTCAACCTTGTCCGATACCAGCAGCTGAGTCTGGTTCAGAGGTACGTTATAACGGCGCGGAACCTGCTCGATGCATACGCTGTGGTTGTTCCATGTGCCTGCATAGTAGAACTTGTCACCAAACTTGTGAATCTCGGCGGCGGCTACAAAGTTGCCCTGCATCCATGTGCCTGACAGGTCAATTACGTTGTAGGGGCCGGTCCACATCTCAAGGTCGGTGCTCTTGTAGAGAGAACCTCCGGTGCCGGTCAGCCAGTATGTCTTGGTCTCGGGATCGGGATAGATGAACGGGTCACTCATGGAGAGCTCCTTGAGTGATACGGTACGAACCTGCGGGGCGGGACGCTGGCCGGCGGGACGCTGCATTGCGGGCATCTGCATGGGAGGACGCTGTGCAGCCTGACCCTGACCCTGCGGACGAGGACGGATCATACCGCCGAAATTACGCTGTCCGGGATTGGCGGGAGGAGCCTGCTCGCCGCGCGGAACGCTGATTATCACATTGTCTCTGTTGCAGCTGGCCTGGCAGTTGTCGCAGCAGGTGCAGTCCTCTTTGCACTGGCACTCGTCAGAGCAGCATTCATTCTTGCTCTTGCATGAAACGGCCAACATGGCGCAGACCGCTAAAGTCAAAAATAGACGGATTGTTTTCATATTACATTTATTGGTTTGAAGTATAATCGGTAATGGATAGCAAATGTAACGAAAAAGGGTGTATTTTTGCAATAGGAATAAAGAATATCATCAAAACCAGTTATATGCTTAAGAAATTATTCATTGCTGTTGCATTGTTGGCAACCGTAGCATGCGGTTCCCAGAACGGGACCAAGACAACTCAGAAGCCCGATAAGAACTTCTACATCTACCTGGCTTTCGGCCAGTCCAATATGGAGGGCAATGCCCGTATTGAGGAGCAGGACCGCGAAGGTATCAGTGACCGCTGGCAGATGATGGCTGCCGTTGATTTTCCCAGAATGGAACGTAAGAAGTTTGAGTGGTACACCGCTGTTCCGCCGCTTTGCCGTGAGAACAACGGACTAACACCGGTAGATTATTTCGGCCGTACAATGGTTGCCAACCTGCCCGAGAAGGTTCGCGTAGGCGTAATCTGCGTGGCTGTGGGAGGCTGCAAGATTGAGGCGTTCATGAAGGACCGCGCCCAGGAGTACGGCGACAATGCCGCCATGTGGATGAAGAACTGGATCGCTCCTTATGACAACAACTGCTATCAGCGTCTGCTGGAGTGCGCCAAAGAGGCTCAGAAAGTGGGCGTGATCAAGGGCTTCCTGATGCATCAGGGTGAGTCCAACATAGATGAGGAGGATTGGCCTGAGAAGGTGAAGTATGTATATGAGACTCTCATTGAGGATCTTAATCTTGATCCCAAGAAGACTCCTCTGCTGGCCGGTGAGGTTGTAAATGCCGATGTCCAGGGCCGAAGTGCATCGATGAATGAGATCATCGCAAAGCTTCCTGAGGTGCTGCCAAATTCATACGTAATCTCATCGGCCGGAGCCACAACAGGCTTCGATCATCTGCATTTTGACGCCGCAGGTTACCGCGAAATGGGTCGCCGTTACGCCAATCAGATGCTTACTTTAATGGGTATTACCCCTAAAGAGTAGGGTTTGGAGGTTTGTAAGTTAATCTAATTATCTATATATCAATTGATTAATACTTGTGAGATTAGTTAACTTTGTTTTGATTGCTTTTAAATATTTTAAGCAACAACGTATTAAAAAAGTGCCGACATTTGCGGTCGAAAACAAAGGATAATTCTCATAAGCATTAATTGGTTAGTAATTAGGTTAGTAATTAGGTTCGGGCCCGAGAATTTGTGAAAATTGCAAGGCTCACTCCAAGGGGAAAAGGTCCCTGCGGAGGAAATTGAAAAAATTGAGTTCACGCGAGTGAATTCATTTTTTTTTTGTACCGGTGGGACTTATTTGGAAAGCAGCGATGCCACGGTGTCCCTATATGATCGGCTTACCGGAATGGGGTTGATTCCCTCCTGGTCCAGTATCACGTACAGGTTGTCGCGGTCGTTGTTGAAGAACTTTACCTTGGCAATATTAATAAGGTATGAGCGGTGGCATCGGGTTATATATCCCTCCAGGTCGTCCTCAATGTTCTTGGCCGTTGTGCGGATCATGGTGTTGTGCACTACACCGTCCTGCTCATAGAATATCTTTACGTAATTGTCCTCGGATACGGCATAGAGAATATCCATAATGCGGAGTGAAAGCTTTATGTTACCCTTTGTGTCATGTATGGATACCACCAATGCCCCATCGGGCTTGGTGGGACTGCTGCCGGACTGGACCTTAAGTCCGTGGGCGTATCCGTAAAGGTATGCTATTATATAAGGAATAAGCAGTATCAGGAATATGCAGAACAGGGCTCTGGGAAACAAATCGGCCAATGAGACATTGTTCTGCTGGACCAGAAGGGATATGGCTGTGTATATTATTGATACTATCAGTACCTCGGCCAGGGAATAGAATATCAGACCCCATCCTCCAATCCCGTATCGGCGGTTAAGGTCCATAAGCAACACCTTGCTCGAAATGAGGAAGAGCACGGAGAAAGCGTACATGGTTATCGTACCCAGCAGTTTGTAACTCTCCCTTAATGTGAACCAATAGGTCGATGAGAACGGAGAATAGAGCTGTAGGAACAGGATTGAAAACGCCACAATGAACAGTACCGTCAGAAACAGGAATTTCCGGGTAAACATATAGTCGGGCAACTTGTTCATACAGCGTAATTGTTTGGTACTGCGAAGATAAGGTTTTTTGTCATATCACCCAAATCTCGGTGTGGGGTGAATTGCCGATATCCGGAATGCCGGCAATTCGCCACATCGTCGGTATCGGACATCCCAAATAGCCTTTTTTGTTATATTCACAGGGCTTATTGGGGTACCTTTGCGGCAAATTTCAAAACACTATTATGGCAAGACTAATTTACAGAACTCCTGATTGTGACATGAACGCCACAAGCGTTATCAAAATGTATGAAGACAGTTTCCGCCGTCACTGGGACAATGAGGCTTTGTCCGATTTCCGCGGCGAGAGAATCACTTACGCCGAGCTGGCCAAGCGCGTTGCCCGCGTACATATTTTACTTGAGAACGCAGGCATTAAGCGTGGTGACAAAGTTGCCCTGTGCGGCAAGAATACCCTGGCTTGGGGCGTGGCATTTTTTGGAGTCTATACATACGGAGCAATTCCCGTTCCTATCCTGAATGATTTCAAACCCGGTAACGTTCACATGCTGGTCAACCACTCTGAGGCAAAACTGCTCATGGTTGGTGATGTGGTTCTGGCCGGTATGGTATTTGACGAGATGCCCGAAATCCTGGGTATGATTCTTCTGAATGACATGTCACTCAAGGCATGCCGTTCAAAGGAGCTTGAGAACGCAATGGCTACTCTCGATGAGTGCTTTGACAAGAAATATCCTAACGGTTTCACCAAGGATGATATCAAATATGAGGCCGAGAAGGACACCAATGACCTGGCCGTTCTGAACTACACATCGGGTACCACCGGTGATCCCAAGGGCGTTATGGTTCCTTACCGTGCAATGCTTGTAAACCTCAAGTTCGCATGCGGCGTGCTTCCGCTTACCAAGGGCGAGACAGTGGTTTCTATACTTCCCATGGCTCATATGTTCGGTCTGGCATTCCAGCTCATGTTTGAGTTGCTGCTGGGCGCCAGCATCTGCTATCTTGGCAAGATGCCTTCACCCAAGATCCTGTTCGATGCATTCGCCGAGGAGAAGCCCAAGCTTATCATCACCGTTCCTCTGGTAATTGAGAAGGTTATCAAGCAGAAGATTCAGCCTATCATGGAGAAGACCACAATGAAGATCCTGATGGCTATCCCCGGTATCAACCGTATTATCGGCGGTAAGATCCGTTCCAAGATCATCGATGCTTTCGGTGGTGAGATGGACTGCCTCATAGTAGGTGGCGCTGCCCTGAATGCCGATGTGGAGAAGATTCTGCGCAAGATACATTTCCCGTACACCGTAGGTTACGGCAGCACCGAGTGCGCTCCTCTGATTTCATATGTTGACTGGGAGAAGTACAAGGCCGGTTCATGCGGTATAGCAGTTCCCGGTTGCCCGGTTCAGGTATTCAGCGACGCTCCCGGAAACGTAGGTGAACTACTGGTCAAGGGTGACAACGTGATGCTGGGTTACTACAAGAACCCCAATGCCACACGTGATGTCATCGACCCCGAAGGCTGGTTCCATACCGGTGACCTGGGTACAATCGACAAGCAGGGTTACATCTACATCAAGGGTCGCAGCAAGAATATGATCCTGGGTCCCTCAGGTCAGAACATCTACCCCGAGGAGATTGAGGATATGTACATGAATCTGCCTCTGGTATCCGAGGTGCTGATAGTAGAGCGTGAGCGCAAACTTGTGGCTCTGGTATTCCCCGATTACGAGGCTGGCAAGTCTGCAGGTTTGAACCAGCAGCAGGTTCTGGCACACCTTGAGGACGACCGCAAGAAGATAAACGAGATGCTTCCCGGCTACTCACAGGTATCCAAGCTTGAGATCCGCACCGAGGAGTTCGAGAAGACTCCCAAGCGTAGTATCCGCCGCGGTCTCTACAAGTAAGCAGCGAAAGTAGTTTCACTCAGCAAACGCAGATGAAGTAAGAACGTCCGGATTACCCGGGCGTTCTTTTTTGGTCGCTCCCACCTAGTGGCGTTAGGGAACTGTAGCGCGTGTAGCGCAGATTTCCTCCCTAAGGTCAGGGGGCAGCCCGCGGGAATGCGTATTTCCGGCTCACTTTAGGGAGAGAAATGGCCCCACGTGCGTTCTAGCTCCCTAAGGTCAGGGGGTGACGCAGGTATGGGCGTATTTCCGGCTCACTTTAGGGAGAGAAATGGCCCCACGTGCGTTCTGACTCCCTAAGGTCAGGGGGTGGGGTCAGAGGTTGAGGATTTGTTTGATTAGGGGGACGACGGCGGTGCGGAGGGATTTGTCGTTGAGGCGGTGCTCTCCTTCAAAGCGCTGGGCGTTGGGGTAGTGCTTCTTGAAGAGGTCGTAGCAGTTTACCGTGGTATCGTGGTTGCCGAAGAGACCGTAGGTATTCTCGCGGTCAAAATCGGTGATACCCTTGAACTGCTGGCGCTCCATCATGTTGAAGTTCTTTACAATCTGTCCCGTGATCTTGAAAGTCTTGGCTCCATCCTTGCGTCCGTTCTGGAAAGGGTAGGTGGTGTTTGCCTTCATGACCTTTGACATGGTGGACATGTTGAACGACGGATTTACGCATATCTTCCTGTAACCGAACATCTGCTGGGCGTACATGGCGCCCATGGATGTGCCTACTATTATATCGGGCTTCTGCTCCTCTACGTACTGGCGTAAATATGGCAGGGCTTCAGCGGGATCTACGGGGATGTCGGGGGCTACGACTTCAAGCTCGGGGAGCATGTGGCGCAGGCTCTCGACCGTGCCGCTTGCACCCGATGACATGAATCCGTGAAAGTATACCAACTTCATTACTTGCCGGCCTTAAGTCCCTTGATGACTGCGTTGGTGAATCCTGCCTCCTCCATGGCGTTCAGGCCCTTGATGGTGATGCCGCCGGGAGTGGTAACCTTGTCAATCTCCTGCTCGGGATGTGAACCGTGTGCAAGCAGAAGTTCGACTGCACCCTTGATGGTACCAAGAACAATCTCCTGCGCATCCTTGGGATAGAAACCCATCTCAACGCCGCCTTCTACGTTGGCGCGGATATAACGGAATACGTATGCAATGCCGCATGAAGCAAGTGCTGTACCTGCGGTCATCTGTTTCTCCTCAACCTGCTTGGCAAAACCAACCTGCCCGAAGAGTTTCTGTATAAGGTCCAGATTCTTCTTTGTGGCGGTGTTTGAGCAGTAGAAGAACACGCCTGCGCCAACCTCAACCGCAATATTTGGGATAAGGTAAACAACCTGTGCCTTCTCGGAGCCTTTTTCAAAAAGCTCGGCAAGTTTGTCAAGACCAACACCGGCGGCAATAGAGATAATGAGCTGTTTCTTGTAGTCAAGAGCCTCCTTGACCTCCTCTACGGCCGATGGCAATATCCATGGCTTTACGGCAAAAAGAACGATGTCGGCACCCTTGACAGCCTTTGCGTTCTCCTTTGATATTCCGATACCCGGAACATCCTTCCTGAGTGTGTCAAGTGTTGCGTCACTACGGTCGCAGCAGGTGATATCCTTGGCTGCGAAAACTTTCTTTGCTGCAAATCCTCTGGCAATTGCGCCTCCCATGTTTCCGGCGCCGATGATTGTGATCTTCATAATTGGAACTAATTTGATTGCGCGAAGTTAAGTATTTATTAAAAAAGGCATCCCTTTGGACGCCTTTTTTTGATGTGGGTGAAGATGGATTCGAACCACCGAAGTCGAGAGACAGCAGATTTACAGTCTGCCCCATTTGGCCACTCTGGAATTCACCCAGCCTTAAAACCTGTCTTGTTACTTGCTGGAAAGACGGGCTATGTACTTGTCAATATCCTGAGCCTCTATTGATTCGGGATACTGAGCCTTAATCATCTTGTAAGTCTTGAGTGCCTGGGCGGGTTTGTCCTGAGCCTCATAGAGAATACCTGCCTGCATATAGAAATAAGGTGAAAGCAGGTTGTTGTCAGCCTTCTTGGCAGCCTTCTCAAATGTTGAGATAGCCTTGCCGTACTGACCTGCGGTGGCGTAGCAGTTGGCCAGCGCACCCAGAGCGGCGGGAGATACCATCTGATCCTTGCCGTTGAACTTGGCCAGATACTTCTGGGCAACCTCCATGCTGTCAAGCTGAGCGTAGCAGAGACCGGCGTAGAGATTTGCCAACTTACCAGCCTTGGTGCTCTTGTACTGCTTGGCGAGTTCCTCAAAACCCTCAAAGCCGTAAGCATCACCGTTCAGTGCGGTTGAGTAATCACCGTTCATGAAATAACTCTCACCGGGGAATATGGCTTCGGCAGCCTTGAGCTGACGGGGCTGAGCCACCTTGGCGCTGTAAAGCATGCCGCCGGCAATGATTACTATGATTGCTATGAGAGTACCGAAGATGGTCTTCTTGTTATTCTCAAAAAACTGTTCTGACTTGCTCAAAGCCTCTTCAAGGCTTTTCTGATCCTGCTTGGGAGCGGGGTTAACTGCTTTCTTTGCCATTTCGTCTTTTTGTTAGCGGGTGCAAAAATAGTCATTTTTTACTTTGCGTAAACATTTTGACTCAAAATAATTGACTAATTTTGTGTTCAATCAAACCCCTTTTTACCCTTTATGCAACTTGAGCATCTGTTTGTACAGGATTACCGTAATATTTTGCAGGCAGACTTGGATTTCTCGCCCAAGTTGAACTGCTTTGTGGGTAAGAACGGAATGGGCAAGACAAATCTCCTGGATGCGGTCTATTGCCTGTCGTTCTGCAAGAGTTCCATAAGTCAGACCGAACAGCTTACCATACGTCACGGGGCTGAGTGCTATCAGTTGCAGGGCTCCTACCGTACACCTCTGGATGAAAAGACTGTCATTGCCTGCGTCTCAAAAAACCGGAGCAAGCAGTTCAGGCGTGACGGTAAGGATTATCAGCGCTTTTCGGACCATATCGGTTATATTCCGTTGGTCATGGTGTCGCCGCAGGATACCGAACTTATATCGGGCGGAAGTGAAGAGCGCCGCCGTTTTATGGATATCATCATATCCCAGTACGATACCGAGTATCTTAAACTCCTTATTACATATAATAAAGCGGTACAGCAGCGTAATGCCCTGCTTAAGATGGAGATAGAGCCCGATGCCGAACTGTTCGGCATGTGGGAGCAGACCATGGCCGATGCCGGACAGAAGATTTTTGAAAGACGAAGAGCCCTTACGGACCGTCTGGTGCCTTACTTCAGGGAGATGTACTCTCTTATAGGCGATGACAGTGAGCAGGTTTCGCTCTCATATACATCGCATGCCCAACGGGGCGATCTGCTCAGGCAGTTTGAAGAGGGTCGTGTGCTGGACCGCAGCGCAGGCTATTCGCTGCACGGAATACACAAGGATGAACTTGAGATGAATCTGGGCGGATATCCAATACGCCGCGAGGGATCGCAGGGACAGAACAAGAGTTATCTGGTGGCTCTCAAACTGGCGCAGTACCGTTTGCTAAAGGAGTCCTGCGGCAAACGTCCCATACTGTTGCTGGATGATATTTTTGACCGCCTTGACGCCGAGAGGGTGGGACGTATCATAGCGTTGGTATCGGACAGTGAGAATTTCGGACAGGTATTCATAACCGATGTGGACCGCAACCATATAGACGGTATCATGGAGGATGCCGGATGTGATTACAGGGTGTTCACCGTTCAGGACGGTCAGGTGATATGAGAAAGACCGATTCAGAGCAGGTGGGCGGAGTAATCATGCAGTATCTGCGTGAGATGGGGCTGGAGACTCCCCTCTATGAGCACAGGCTGATTCAGGCTTGGGACAAGATCCTTGGACCCGCCGTGTCAAAATACACCCGTGAGATACGTATTTACAACCAGGTCCTTTTTGTCACCGTGTCATCGGCCGCACTACGCAATGAACTCATGATGCGCCGTACCGAACTTGTGGCACGACTCAACGCCCAGGCCGGAGCCCAGGTTATAACCCAGATAGTTTTAAGGTAATTTATTTCAGGACCTCGATGGCTTTGGTTACCGTGGGGTCTGTCAGGTTAATGAAGGATATGTAATCCTGCATATCCAAGGCATCATAGATTATGTTGCCGTAGAGAGCAGTGCGCATCTGTCGGCGTGCCGGGAGAGTGAGCCTGCTGTCGCGCTTCACTCCGTTGCCGGCGGCATAATCGTAGAACCTGCGCATCACATTGTCCGAATCAAGATACTCCTCTACCTCCTTGTATGTCTTCAGTTTGCTGAGTGCGGCCCGGTTGCTGTCCACATACTTGAAAGAGAATTTGTTTATGAGGCTCTTGCGTACCACATTGGCGTAGTATTCGGAGTAGCCGGTGGTGTCCTGTGCCACAAAGATATCGGGTGTGATACCGCCGCCGCCGTAAACCGTGCGGCCGCCCTTGGTCTTGAAAACCTCATCCTCATTCTGTTTGATGCTGTCGGCGCTGAAGAACTCTCCGTGCTCGTAGCGCTTGAGGATATCCATCGCATAATCCTCGTCTGACTCGCCGTAGGGCTTCTGGATGCAACGTCCTGAAGGTGTGTAGTAACGGGCTATGGTTATGCGTATGCTGGATCCGTCGGGGAAATCTATGGGCTCCTGAACGAGTCCCTTGCCGAAAGACCTGCGGCCTACAACTGTACCACGGTCATTGTCCTGGATGGCTCCTGTAAATATCTCGGCGGCCGATGCGGTGGACTCGTCAATCATCACCACAAGCGGGATGCCTGTGTAGTGTCCGTGACCGTCGGCATACTGCCTGGCGATGGGGTTGTGGGCTCCTTGGGTATATACGATAAGGTCATTCTTGGGAAGGAACTGGTTGGCCATCTGAATGGCGGCTCCAAGATATCCTCCGGTATTGCTGCGCAGGTCAATTATGAGTTTCTTCATGCCTTTGCTGCTCAGATCGGCCAGGCTGGTGAGCATTTCGGAGAATGTGGTCTCACCGAACTTGTTGATCATGATATAACCGATGCCCTCCTCGGGTGAAATCATATATGCGGCATCAACGCTCTTTACGGGAATGTCGCCGCGCTCAATGGTGAAATCAACCAGGTTCGGCTCGCCGTTACGCATCACGCTTATCTTTACGGTAGAGCCTTTAGGACCCTTCAGGTTCTTGACAATCTCATTGCTGGGTATCTTTTTGCCGGCAAACAGCGAATCGTTTATAAGCACGATGCGGTCACCTGCCAATACTCCGACCTTCTCCGAAGGACCTCCGTGGATGACGCTGTTTACGCGGACCGTATCATCCTGGACCGAGAACTGGATTCCTATACCCGAGAAACTTCCGTGGAGTTCATCATTGCTCTCCTGGGTCTCTTCGGCGGGATAGTATGCAGAGTGGGGGTCAAGTTCCTCCAGAATGGTGGGCAGGACGCGGTCCATTATGGAGTCCATGTCTACTATGTCGACGTATTTGCGGTCTATGGCCCTGATAAGTGTCTCCACTTTCTGTGAGCCGGGACTGCTTGCACGGTCAAAATGGTTCTTGTTTCTGTTGAATATGCCTATCATGACTTCAATGCCCAAAAAGAAGCCCATGGTAAGAAGAAATATTATTCTGATAATGGTCTTAAGCGTTTTCATTTGTCTGTGTTCAAATCCAGATATTCAACTTCAATTCCTGCGCGTCTGAGCAGGTCCACTCCATCTGTAAGCCGGTATTGCTCGGTGTATATTACACGCTTTATGCCCGACTGGATGATCAGTTTGGCGCACTCAATGCACGGTGATGCGGTGACGTAAAGCGTAGCGCCGTCGCTGCTGTTGGATGACCGTGCCAGTTTGGTTATGGCATTGGCCTCTGCGTGGAGGACATAAGGTTTTGAGACGTTGTTTTCATCCTCGCATATATTCTCGAATCCGGTAGGTGTGCCGTTGTATCCGTCGGATATTATCATGTTGTTCTTAACGACCAATGCACCCACCTTGCGACGTTCGCAGTATGAGTTTTCGGCCCATATCAGGGCCATTCTCGCATATCGGCGGTCGAGTGCCGCTTTCTTGGTTTCGTCCATAGTCAAACCAGTTTTTCAAGCGCGGGTATGAGAATCTCCTTACGGCGCAGGGATATGAGTCCGTCAGCCTCAAGGGAATTCAGTTCACGCGATACGTTAAGTCTTGTGGCATCCATCAGGAGTGCCAGGTCATTCATCTTGATACTCAGTTTCTTAATGCCCGTCTGTGTATCGGACAAACCCTTGATGAAACGGATTATGCGGTCTCTTAAAGGGGTTCCCTCGAGTGTCCAGAGGTGGCTGTCCAACTGCTGCACGCGGCCGCTCAGGATGTTGAGCAGGTTCATGCGGCAGATGTTGTACTTGCCAAGTTCGGTGTAAATGTACTGCTTGTCAACCATGAGGAAACTACAGGGGGTGACGGCTGTGTAGGAACGCTGGTATGAACCCACTCGTCCGAACATTGAATATGGTTCAATAAGGAATGGGGCGTCAATCTGTTCCATGAACGTCAGATTGCCGTCCATGCCGTCACGCGAGCTCTCAACGGTACCGTTTATCAGGAACGCGAAACTTTTGCATCTGTCACCGGAACTGATAATTATGCTGCCCTCGTCATAGCGGACAAAATCCAGACGTATCTTCTGCAGCAGGCTGTTGAAATCAGCCTGACTCATGCCCTGAAACAGGGGCAGACTAAGCAGAGTGTCATACATCGGGAGTTCCATTCAGCACTGGTTGATTGTAATTTTACGCAAAGTTACTTTTTTTTCTTTGCGGAGAGTCATTAATCCAAAGGAATCACTATTTTTGTAGAAAAGTGGTCCTCTTTTTAAAGGCCATAAACAAAAAGTTTAACAAACCAATAATTGTTTTCTAACCTATGATTGAATTATTTAATTCCCTGGAACCATTACAGAAGTTTTTCTGGACTATCGCTTGTTGTGCATCTCTGGTATTTATCATTCAGACTATCATGACATTCATAGGCCTGGGTACTGATGCGGACGTTGATGCCGGTCCGATGGACGGTTCGGTTGACTCCATGGAAGACGGTGCCCTGAGCGGAGTATTCTCTTTCCGTAACCTGATCAATTTCCTTCTCGGATACGGTTGGGCAGGCGTGTTGCTGTTTGATGACATTGAAAAACGCTGGCTGCTCCAGTTGCTGGCCATCGCAGTAGGTCTGCTGTTTGTGATGGCATTCGTGTTCATGTTCCGTCAGGTCATGAAACTCTCACATGACGGCAGTTTCAAGATGAGTGAGACCGTAGGTCTTAAGGCCGATGTGTACCTGCGTATCCCTGCTGCCCGTTCAGGACGCGGCAAGGTGCAGATCAGTGTAAAGGGTTCAGTCCATGAGATTGACGCCGTTACTGACAATGACGCAGAGATTCCCACCGGCGGTCAGGTTGAGATAGTTGAAGTTCTCGGCGATGACCTCCTTCTTGTAAAGTGATTAAAAGATTGAATAATAACAATTTAATACACAAGTTAAGTAATGAATTCAAGTAGTATTTCAATTCTCGTAGTGATAGGAGTTGTACTCCTTTTCATTCTGTTTGCAACAATCATCCGCCGTTACAGACGTTGCCCTTCTGACAAGATTCTGGTAGTTTACGGTAAGACAGGAGGCGGCAGTGCCAAGTGTATCCACGGTGGCGGTAAGTTTGTATGGCCCGTTATCCAGGACTATGCATACTTGAGCCTGACACCTATTTCAATAGATGCAAATCTGACCAACGCCCTGAGCCGCCAGAACATCCGCGTGGACGTTCCCTGCCGATTCACCGTTGGTATATCGACCGAGCCCGACAGCATGAACAACGCCGCCGAGCGTCTGCTGGGACTCACAGCCGATGAGATTCAGGAACTGGCTCGTGATATCCTGTTCGGTCAGCTGCGTCTGGTTATCGCTACCATGACCATTGAGGAGATCAACAGCGACCGCGACACATTCCTGGAGAATATCTCCAAGAACGTTGAGGTTGAGCTCAAGAAGATAGGTCTTCGTCTTATCAACGTAAACGTAACCGATATCAAGGATGAGTCAGGATATATCCAGGCTCTGGGTAAGGAGGCTGCCGCCAAGGCCATCAACGAGGCTAAGGTAAGCGTTGCCGAGCAGGACAGAAACGGTGAAATCGGTAAAGCCGAGGCCGTTAAGGAGACCCGTATCCGTACATCACAGGCCAACGCCGTAGCCGTACAGGGTGAGAACAACGCCAAGGTTGAGATTGCCAACTCAGACGCATTCCGTCGTGAGAAGGAGGCCGAGGCCAACCGTCTGGCTGTAACAGCTGAGAAGGTACAGCAGGCTAAGGCACTGCAGGATGCCTATATCGCTGAGCGTGACGCTGAAAACGCCCGTGCCGAGCGTGAGCGTTCAACCCAGCAGGCCAACATCCTGGTTGCCCAGCAGGTTGAGAAGGACCGTATAATCATAGCCGCCGAGGCTGAGGCTGAGAAACTCCGCGTAAGCGCCAAGGGTGAGGCCGATGCCATATTCGCCAAGATGGAGGCTGAGGCTAAGGGTTACTATGAGATCCTGACCAAGCAGGCTGCCGGTTATGACAAGATGGTACAGGCTGCAGGCGGTGATGCCGCAAAGGCATTCATGCTGCTCATGTCAGAGAAGATGCCGGAACTTGTAAAGACTCAGGTAGAGGCTATCAAGGGTATCAAGTTCGACAACGTAACCGTTTGGGATTCAGGCAACGGCGCCGACGGAAAGGGATCGACCGCAAACTTTCTGAGCGGACTCATGAAGTCTGTTCCTCCCATGTCAGATCTCTTTAACATGGCCGGTCTGAACCTGCCCGAGTATCTTGGCAAGAAGAAGGACGCCGATGCTCCGGAGGCTAAGGCAGAGGAGATTAAGGAAGACAAAAAGAAGAAGTAATCCTTAACTCTCAACCGCAAAAAAGCGCGCATCAGGGATTTTCCCTATTGCGCGCTTTTGTGTCATTATACTCATTTGTGAGTATGACGGGTTATTGCCGAAAGTGCTATTTTTGCATTCAGTTAGATTTGTTTTATATAAGAATATGGGTGTAAAAGCGTCTGAATATGTCCCACAGGACAAAATGAGGGACCTGATAGAAGACAACAATCTGATGTTGCTTGTAATCAGCCGTTTCGGAATTCAGTTCGGATTCGGTGACAGTACCATAAATGAGGTATGCCGTGAGAACGGTGTTGACTGCCAGACCTTTCTGGCCGTGGCAAACCTGATAGCAGGAAAGAACTATACCGCCTATACCGTTTCACTGCCGGCTATCATTGAGTATCTTAAGCGTGCCCATACCTATTTCAGTGATTTCATCCTGCCCACCATACGCCGCAAACTCATTGAGGCCATCAACTGCAATGATGTGAATGATGTGGCGTTCCTGATACTCAAATTCTATGATGACTACACGGTCGAGGTACAGAACCACATGAAGTATGAGAATGATACCATATTCGTATATGTGGAGAAACTGATGCACGGACTGCCCACAGGAAAGTTCAACATATCCAAATACTCGGCAAGCCATGACAACGAATCCCAGAAACTCAAGGAACTCAAGGATATCGTGATACGTCACTACCGTCAGCCCAATAATGACCTGCTGAACTCGGCCCTGTATGATATCATCAACTGTGAGAATGACCTGATATCACACAGCGAGATAGAGGAACGTCTGTTTGTTCCGGCTGTAATGAAACTGGAGAAATCAGTATCCGCAGGTACAGATTTAGCGCAGGGAAGTGCATCGGACACAATACAGAGTGCCAGCGTGGCAGTGCTGAGCGACCGTGAGAAAGACATTATAAAATGTGTGGCCAAGGGTATGTCAAACAAGGAGATAGCCGATGCGCTGTTCCTGTCAATCCATACGGTGACCACCCACAGACGTAATATCACGGCCAAACTGCAGATACACTCGCCGGCCGGTCTGACCATTTACGCCATCATAAACAATCTGATTGATATTGCAGAGGTCAATCTGCAGTAAAGTCACGCGTATGCGTGCATACCACCCAGAATCAGGTTCACTCCGAAATAGGTAATTAGAACCGCGATGATGGCTGCAATTGAATAGGCATGGAAGAACCTGGGCCTGCTGAAACGTGACATGGTGCTGCTGTGAAGCATGGCGGCATATATGAGCAGGGTTATCAGTGCCCATGTCTCCTTGGGATCCCAACTCCAGTAATTACCCCATGAAATGTTGGCCCAGACGGCTCCTATGAATGTTCCTGTTGTCAGTATGAACACGGCGGGATAAAGAATCACCAGACTTACGTCACGCAGTTTGGCCGATGCCTCCAGGGGCATAACCAGCCCCATTATACCTGTCAGGGCCACAAGTCCGAATAGCGTATAAGAAACCATCATGCAGAGCACATGGATGCTCAGCAACGGTGACTGCAGTACCGGCATGAGGTGCGTAATCTGCGGATTGGAGCCGGCAAGTGAAGCCACCAGCATGGTGAATCCGGCCAGTATGAATCCCATGGGCTGAATTACAGGGATACTGCGGTAAAGCGCTATCATGGCTATTGAAACGAGCCAGGCCATGAGCATCATCACCGAGTAACTGCCGGCAAACGGAGCGTGTCCCGATACATACCAGCGCAGTCCCAAAACAAGCGTAAGATAAGCCAGCAGGACGATTGATACAACCAGCAGGGAGTTGCTCATCCATGCAGGTGTCTTGCGGCCGCGTCCCATCATGATGCCGGTGATTACAAACAGTATCATTCCCAGTGTGATGGAGGCCATGAACGGAACCATCGGTCTGGATATCCTGTTGTAGAGCATCTCTGCACGGAAATGAGTGGCAGAGGGCAGGACATCGGCGGCAACCTTATGCTGGTACTTGACTATCTTGTCCAGAATCAGGCTCACTTCAGCCCAGTTTTCTTTCTTTATGTCATCATGGATGAGGTCAATGGAACGGCGGATGAATACCCATGTGTCATAATCAAGTTCCTCGGGCAGCGGATCGCTCGGTGAGAACCATTCCACACGGCCGCCCTGCTGGATTGCAAGCCCGGTCTGAGGGTCAATCCTCAGGGGAAATATCCTGAAAGCCTTGCCCGATGCGGCCTGCATGCGTATGGACTCTTTCTCGGTCTCCACCTGGGTGCCGCGGTCCTTGTTCTTGAGTTTGAACGGAACCACGTTCCACCAGTCATACCAGAAGAGCCAGCCTGTAACCACCTGAGTGGAGGTATACCCCTGATAGCCGTTTTTGCCGTATGCCTTGAGGCTGTAGTCGCGGGTCATGGTCTGGAGCGGGGCAATACGGTCATTGTAGTATATGTGGAGTTTGTCAAACCGGGCCGATATGGTATCGGGCAGTACCGGGAGGTCATAATGGTCCCCGGATGCCTTTGCCGCTGCGGTTCCGGCAAGAAGGAGTATTATAATGACCGATGCCTGTTTGCGGAGATTGTTGACTGCCGTGCGGAAACCGGAATTCTTCTGGAAAAAGAATCCTATCATGGAGATAAGCAGCAGAACATAACCTGTATAAGTTAGGCCTACGCCCCACGGGTCATGGCTTACGGACAGCACGCTGCCTTGGCCGTCCTCATCATAACTGGACTGATAGAAACGGTAGCCGCGATACTTGAGTATGTTGTTCATGGATATGGTATGATTGGCGCTGACTCCGGCATCGGGATCATCCAGACGGACGGTGCTGCTGTAATCGGATGCTGCGCGGGAGCCTTCATAGTACTCTATGCTGAACTCACGGAGAGTCAGGCTGAAGGGCAATATCTGACGGAAACCCTCATCCGATACCCACTGGGATGTGGTCTCTCCCTTACGTATATGCATACGTCCCTGCTTGCCGGAGAGCATAGTTACAAGAGCACCTGCAAGGATAAGCACCAGTGCTATGTGAAGGAAGAAAACGGCCGGTTTCCTTATGGTCTTGCGTTTAATCAGGTAAATAACGCCCGATACGGCTGACACAGCCCAGAGTGCTATGAACACCGGGTTGTGATAGATCAATCGGAAAGCCTGCGTAGTACTGTACAGTTTCTCAATAACGGTGGCAGCCGCCATCATGATTATGATGACGACTGCTGTACCGAATGATAAGTATTTAAGTAGTTTCTCCCTTTTCATATTGACTGCTAAGTTAAATGGAATTGATGAATTCCACAACAGCGTCACGCTCTTGTTTTGACAGGTTATAGAATTTTTCTGTAGCACGGTATGCCTCGCTTTCCTTGCTGTAACCGTGCCACATGATGGCCTCTATTACGTTACGGGCACGGCAGTCGTGCAGGCGGTCATCGGCACCGGTGTTGGTAAGGGAAAGTCCGCGTCCCCAAAGCGGGGTGGTGCGGCACCAACTGCCGTGAATGCCGTTTTTCATGTAGAGACGATGCTGGATCATGTCAGTGTATGGCCAGATGGTCTGATCCTGATAACGGGGCAGTTCCTTGTCGGCAAGTACTGCCGGTTTCCAGTGGTTGTCATCGGTGGTCTGCCATGAGGGACGGTGACAGGTGGCGCAGCCTATGCGGTTGAACACCTCCTTGCCCAACTGCACCTCCTCACGGTTCAGGTTACGGGCACGGGGGATTGAGAGACCGCGGTGCCATACCATGAAATCGTAGTACTGCTCATCGCTCATATCTGCAGTGAAGTTATGCCACTGGTTGTCAAACTGGTTGGTTCCAGGATCAAGCAGGTGCAGGACGGCGTCACGGATGCCCTCATCGGTCCCGTCGGCATAGTAGGGTGATGTGGGATCGGCCTTGATGGCTGCTATCACATCGGGATTCTCTGACATGGCGGTGGCCCAGGCTGTGGTGGTGTAGAGTTTGGGGCGGTCGCTGCGGCTTACATTGGTGATGTTCCAGATTGCGTTGGCGCCTGCTCCGTCCTGGAGTGATGCGCGGGTCATGGCGTAAGTGAAACGCTTTACCATCTTGGTGCCGGCAGGTGCGGGGGTGCCGTCGGCAAACTGTCCGTCGGCCAGGGTGTACCATGCTGTGGGTGCAAAATCATTGGCCTCCTTATCCCAGAATGCGGGGTTGAGTTCCACAAAACGGGCCTCACGGCGGTACTGCTCGCGTATGCTGTCCTGCGGTATGGCATCCAGCAGACCCGATCCTATTATTCCAATGGTTGATTCCAGACGGAATGCCACTGCGCCGGTCTCGTACGGGGTGGGCTTGGTGTTGAAGGCATCGGCCGGTATGTTTACCTCGGGGTAGATGAGGCTGTATTCCTCGCCGTCGGGGAATTTCATGGGCAGGCCGCTCTCCATCTCGGTTACGGGGAGCCACTGTATATCTATCTTCTCCTCTTCAATAGGGGGCAGGAAGGGGTAGGTGGCTTTGGTCTGGGGCATTCCGGTGACTTCGGCTACGTATGGACCGTCGTCGCTGTTCTGTCCGTCAACGGGATGATAGACTACAAGCAGATAACCGTTGCCGAAAGTGGCGCGGTACTCACTCTGGCGCTTGCCGTGGCCGTAACCGGGATGGCAATCCAGGCAGGATGAACGCAGATAGGCCGGTCCCAATCCCTTGAACGGGGCTGTTGCGATGGTGTACTTGCGCTCAAATGCGGCTTCACCCAGGTTGAATGCCATGCTGAGTCCCTGAGCTGTAACAGCAGGTGTCTCATCCTCATAGCATCCTGCAGTGACATTGTCGGTGGTTCCCAGTTCTCCGCCCGGATACCACTCGGCTGCACTGAAATTACCTACTGCCTGGCCCACGTATCTGGCGTCGGGCTCACGGGTGTTGACGTTCTCCTTAATACCGTTATTGCCGTCGGTGCATCCGACGGCAACGGTCAACCCAAGAACAAGGGCTGTACTTAATCCTTTTATGTTCATATCAGTTATTGTTTAACAATCCACTGTGCGGCTTTGTTAAGTTCTTCATCAAGTTCATTTATGACATCCATTGCATCCTGAACGGCATTGTCGCGATAGATATCTACGAATGCACCCTTCTTCTGGCACTCCTTCAGGGCGTTTACGGATTCGCTGAGCTTGGTCTGCAGGGCATCGGCTCCGTCATACTTGTAATTCTTGAGTATGTTTATGAGTGATTTGCTCTCAGGTGCAGTGGCTCCGGCCTTTCCGTAGAGAGAGTACTGGATGCTCAGTATGTTGTCTATGAAATCCTGAAATGATTTCTTGCTGTAGGGTGACTCTATATAGTTGATATCCTCACCGCTGTGGGCGTTACCCATCTTTACGTTGGCAACCTCGTTGCAGATGTTGGAGCATCCGGCTACCAGTATTGATGATGCTGTCTCCTGCCATGTGGCGTAGGTGCTGCCGGCCTGTGCTGCGCCAAGCATGTTCTCGCCGTATGTCTTATCGGAACCTGACAGTGTAACGGGAACCTCCAGTTCCTCACAACGCTCCTGCCAGGCCTGGGGTGCATCGGGGTTCCATGAAACGCTCAGACGGTAGCAGTTGTCACGCAGGTCGCCTGCCACTGCTGCAGCATAGATGAGCTCCTGGGCTCCTGTAACGGTCTTGCCGCTGAATGCCTCGTGGTCCTCATTTCCCTGCAGGGCACTTACGGTGCGGTTCTGTCCGTCGCGGAACAGGATGAACTCAATGCCGTGGAATCCCAGCAACTCGGCACCCAGTTTGGCCGATGCGTATGCTATTCCATCCTCGCCTTCAAGAGCTGCAACCTGCTCGGCGTTGCTCAGTGCGGTGGCCAGAGCCTCAACATCCAGAGGCCATGTGTCAATGTGCGGATCAATTCCAAAATCAGTAGCGGCACCGTACAGGAAAGCCTCTGACTCCTCCCATGACTGGCGGGCCTGGAGGAATTTCTGGCAGATGGCATCAATCTCGGCCTGGGTTAGATCCTCTACACCCTTATCGGCTGCTGCGGCCAGAAGGTCATACAACTGTGCCGACTCTGCGGCCAGGTCGTTGTATGTTGAGTAAACCACACCAGGTACGTACTGCCCGACGGCAGCCTTGATGTCGTTCTCAAATGATGATGAATTCTCCTCTTTCTTTGAATCGTCACAGGCAGTCAGTGCTATAGCGGCTACTGCCATTCCCAAAATGAATCTGTTCTTCATATTACGTTATGTTTTTATTTGAAAAATCCCATGTATGCTATACCTATTGAAACTGACGGCTCGTTGTTGTAACGGCTGTCGCGGAAACGCTCCGAGAACTCTGCCTTGACGGCAATCTGCGGTATCGGGAGCCAGTTGATGCCGGCTGCTATGCGGTGTACATCGGTGAAGGTGTAATCCTGCTGGTCAGTTGCCGGTATATACGGATCGTAGTATTCGTATCGGCCAAATACAAATAGTTTTTCATCGGCCTTACCCAGAATATTGTAACCGGCCTCTCCGCCGTAGGTCAGGGCGGCTTTTCCTACCGGAGTCTTCTTGTAGGGGGCGTTGTTTGATGTCATGTTACGCTTTACGGTACTTATGGTTACGGCGTCCGATACGTAACCGTAATCTGCATTTCCGCGTATTATCAGATTGTCGGATTTGTAACTGAAATCAAAGCATCCTATTACGGTGCGGCCTTTGATGTCTTTGTATCGGGTGTCTTTCATGTCGTTGGGGAATGAGTTGTGCATGCTGTTGCCGTAGTAGCCGCTCAGACTCAGACGCAGGTTCTTTATGGATCGGTTATCAATCCTGGCTGCAAAACCGTAGTTGTTGGCTACCTTGAACTCATAAGGTGAAGCGGCACCGTATTTTACAAAGTTGTCACGGTTGAACATGAATGCGTCAAGTCCGGAAATCACCTGGAACTCATAGCGCCAGTTTTTTATCTCTCCCCAAAGGCCGATTCCGGTGTCGTGCCATGTGGAGGGCAGGATTGTGTATTCTCCCTCAGGACGGTAGACGGTAAAGAAGTTCAGTGGCTCGTGGGCGTTGTTCAGGGCACCCACGGGTACGACCATGTGACCTACGCGGATGTTCAGCCAGGGCTTGATCTCTTTCTGCAGCCAGAACTGCTCAAGTGCCACTTCGCCGCCTTTTTCTATTTCGGTCTCCCATTCGCCGGCCTCGGTGTACTCTTTCTCTACGGCACTGCCGGTACCGGTATGCTCAAACTCAATCTCGGTCTGCATGGACCATCCCTGACCGAAATGGTAACCCAGATATATTACGGCATGCGGTATGTCAAACCGGCCGTGGCTGGGATCATCCTTGTATTTGGTGGGGTTTGAGTATCGGTATACATTGTCACTGTAAAAATTCCGGCTCATGGCAACCTCGCCGTAACCTCCCACACTGAGACGGGATCGGGATGTGTTTTCCTGAGCGGCAACTTGTGCGGTATATACTGATGCCAAAAAAACAAGACTATAGAAAAACCTTTGCATCGTAACTCTTTTTTTACGCTGCAAAGGTCTTCCTTAATCCAGGCTCAGTCAATACTCACTTTTGGTGATTCACAGCCTTGCTCTGCAGGTAAGCTTTGAAGAACCGGCCTTGTGTGGTGGGGGTGAAATTCCAGTCACTTATTAACATAGGTGCCCAACTTGTGTCAAAGCACCAGACTGTAAATGAAATTCCTTTTTTCTCAAAATAACGGGTGATATGCTCTCCGTATACATCGGTTGACATGACCGGTACGTGTGCGCCGGGCTCATTCTCAAGGCAGAATCCTATCTCGGTACAGATAACAGGATATGTATCGGCCACATATCCGAAGTCTTTCTCCCACTGCTCCTCCCAAGGCTCATTGCGTTTCATCGGGTAAGGGTGGGATACATATGCCACGCCGGTGCGTGCTATGGGCTCTTTTGCTATGGGTGTAAGGTCATACGCCCAGTTGAATCCGGCACACAGGCAGATGGCTTTGGGGTTGTATGTACGGATGGTGTCTATTATCTGTTCCTGCAGCTGTTTCCATTCGGTCCAGGAGCATGTGCCTACATTGGGTGCCGTAACGGTTGGCTCATTGAATATCTCGTATAGAGCAACCGTGGGCTCATCCTTATAACGCAGGGCAACCGTGCGCCAGAACCTGAAAGTTTCGGCTTTGGTGGTGTTGTACATGCCTGAGGTATATCTTTCATCTTTCAGGTTACCAATAGAGTGCCAATCCATAATTACATACATCCCGTGCTGTTTGGCCCATTCTATGCCCTGGTCCATGGCCTGGAATGTGCGGTCCCAGCCCATAGAATTGAGGTTCTGGGGATGGACGGCAAAACGGACCACGTTGGCGCCCCAATCGGCTGCCTCGGCAAAATAGCGCTCGTTCCACTGTCTTTCACGCACCAGCTTGACCGGATCGGAGAAACATAGTCCTCTGAATATCAGTTCTTTTCCGTCGGGACCGATAAACTTGTTGCCTTGTACTTTGACCCATCCGTCATCGGCCGTACATGAAACGGATGAAAAGGCTGACAGTGTTGCAATAAGGATTGCAGACAGGATGTTCTTTCTCATAGACAATGAGTAATTAAGGTTAGGTAATTGTACAAATGTAAGGAGAATATCAGACGAAATTCCTTACTTTTGCAATTTAGTTGAATATACGAATCAAATAATTATTATATGGACAAGAAGATTGAAATGAACCCTAACCTGCTGGTGCGCTTTCTGGGCAAACCCGCAAGTGAATTTACCTGTGCGGATATTGTCCGCTACTGCCGCGAGAATGCGGTGCAGTTCATCAACCTGCACTACTGCGGTTGGGACGGCAAGCTCAAGACCCTGAACTTTGTAATAAACAGCGCCGAGCATCTGGAGAACATCCTGCAGGCAGGTGAGCGTGTGGACGGTTCCAGCCTGTTCCCCTTCATCGAAGCCGGAAAGAGTGACCTCTACGTGCTGCCGCGTTACAAGACCGCATTCGTAAATCCGTTTGCCGAGGTTCCCACGGTTGATCTGCTCTGCTCATATTTTGACCGCGAGGGCAACCAGTTTGAGAGCAGCCCCCAGTACATACTGCACAAGGCTCACAGTGAGTTCAAGGCAGTGACCGGTCTGGAGATGCAGGCTATGGGTGAACTTGAGTACTACGTAATATCAGAGGCCGAGGACCTCTACCTGACACCTGATCAGCGCGGCTATCACGAGAGTGCTCCGTTCTGCAAGTTCCAGGATCTGCGCACCGAGGCCATGAAGCTGATTGCCCAGTGCGGCGGTCTTATCAAGTACGGCCACAGTGAGGTGGGTAACTTTACCCAGGATGGCAAGATATATGAGCAGAACGAGATAGAGTTCCTGCCTACCGATATAGAGGATGCCGCTGATCAGCTGGTTATTGCCAAGTGGGTGATGCGTCAGCTGGCTTACCAGTACGGTGTAACCCTTACGTTTGCCCCCAAGATTACCGTGGGCAAGGCCGGATCGGGCATGCATGTACACTGCAAGTTTACACGTAACGGTCAGTCTGTAATGACCAAGAACGGTGAACTGACCGATGAGTGCCGCAAGGCTATTGCCGGTTACATGGTGGCCGGTACGTCACTGCCTGCATTCGGTAACCCGCATCCGCTGTCATTCATGCGTCTGGTTCCGCATCAGGAGGCTCCCACATCACTCTGCTGGTCATTCTCCAACCGCAGCGCTCTGGTGCGCGTTCCGCTGGGCTGGCTCAAGCGTATGGATATGGCTGCCAAGTGCAATCCGCTTGAGAAGGCGCAGGACAAGGATTTCAGCTACAAGCAGACATTCGAGTGGCGTGCCAGCGACGGTTTTGCCGATACTTATCTGCTCATGGCCGCACTCTGCTGCGCCGCCCGTCACGGATTTGAGATGCCCGATGCCCTGGCAGTGGCCGAAAAGACCTACGTAGGTCTGGGCGTAAACATTCATGATGAGAAGAACCGCGCCGTACAGGAGGCTCTGGAGCAGCTGCCCGGCTGTTGCGTTGAGGCTGCCAAGGAGCTGGAGAAAGACCGCGCCATCTATACCTCACGCGGTGTGTTCTCGGACAACATAGTGGATTACCTTATTAAATTCCTTACCGATTTCCATGACGAGACCCTTCGCAGCCAACTTGACTCAAAGGGCCTGCTCAAACTTGTTGAGGAAAGCATAGACAAAGGATAATGTTAAGGGCGCAGCAGTGGAACAGCCAGATCTGGCTCAGCGGGTGGTGGAAAGCATCGGTCTCGCGCGGCGGTGATGCCAAGCGGGCGTTGCTGACCAAGGTGTTTACGCACAATCTGGACATTTTCCGTGATGGCGCCTACCGCACGGAGACTGACCGGGTTGTCACACTGCCCGTCAGCGGAGCGTTCGTGGATGACTCTGAGATGTTCTCAGCGCCCATCAAACTCAAAAATGATACAAAAGGGGACAGTCCCCTTTTGTATCATTTTGATGTTTTGAATCAGGATTGCATTCTGGCCACGCGGGATCTGGTGGAGCAGGGGTACAATCCGGCTCTGCTCAATATGGCCAGCCTGTATCATCCCGGGGGCGGGGTGCTGCAGGGCTCCAGCGCCCAGGAGGAGGATTTGTGCCGCCGCAGCACTCTGGCAATATCGCTGTACCAATTCTCTCTGCCGGGAGGCCGATACGGTGATTTGGCCGATATGGTGGGCGTTAAACGGCGTGCCGAGCGGTACCCCATGGACAATACCTACGGAGGTATCTACAGTCCGGGCATCACGTTCTTTAGAGGCACTCGTGATGAGGGCTATGTGCTGCTGGAAAATCCTTTCCAGGCTGCGGTGATATCGGTGGCATCACTCAATTACAACCCCAAGCACGGGCACAACTCATTGGATGCCAACGGCAACATTCCGGAGGCCGATAAGCTCGTGCTTAAGGAGAAGATACGCACCATACTGCGCATCGGCATACTTAAGGGGCATGACAGTCTGGTGCTGGGCGCATTGGGATGCGGGGCGTTCTGCACTCCGCCTGCCCAGATGGCCCGCCTGTTTCATCAGGTTCTGGATGAGGAAGAGTTCCGGGGCCGTTTCAGAAAGATTGTATTTGCAATCATTGATTCACCATCGAGCAACAATTTCAAGCCGTTCCAAAAAGAGTTTAAATCATGACTGTTTCTTCCTCAACCCAAGCCCAGCAGTTCCTTCCGGTAAAAGGTATTGTGAATGCCCGTGATTTGGGCGGTTATGTTACTGCCGATGGCCGCACCGTGCGCTCCGGCAAGCTGATCCGTGCCGCATCTTTGGCCGATGCCACCGCTGCCGACCTTAAGTACTTGCAGCAGATTCCGGTTACCAGGGTCATTGATTTCAGACAGGATTTTGAACTTTCGGGACGTGAGGACCGGATTATTTCCGGAGCTGAGTATGTGCGCATTCCCATTAACAGCAACGGCAATGCAATGGATGACGAGGAGGCCTTGAGGATAAAGAAACAAAAGCAGTTCAATGTCAGGAAACTGATAATGATAGCTGCCTTCAACAAGAAGGCGCAGCAGGTGGCCCGTGACCTCTATCCCAATATGGTCACACTTGAATCATGTCAGAAACGGTTTGCCAGGTTCTTGCGAATACTCATTGAAAATTCCGATGGCGGAGCCACCTTCTTTCACTGCACCCAAGGCAAGGACCGCACCGGTCTGGCATCGGCATACATTCTGGCGGCTCTCGGGGTGGACAGGGAGACGATTATTGCCGATTTTGACGCTACCAATGTTGTTTATGCAAAGGATGTAAAGCGTCTGTCGCGCAGGGTGCGCTTTTGGGGCGGCCGTGAGGATGAACTGAGTGTCGTCCAGGCATTCATCGGCGCCAATACAGGCAACTTTGTCAAGACACTGGACCTGATAGACGCTCAGTACGGATCAATGCAAAACTACCTGAAAGGTCCGCTTGGCCTCTCAGACACTGACATCGCCACCCTCCGGGAAAGATATTTGATTTAAAATGACGCAAAGGGGTCGTTTCGTTTTGCGTCACTTTTATTAATTATGGACTACGAGAAGATAAATCTTGAAGAGTATGTAAAGACCGGCGAAGGCGGTCAGGGTGTGGCTTATACCCACAAGACCGAAAAGCGCCTTGCCAAGTTGTACAATCCCGGTTTTGAGGCCGATGTAGCCGTGGAGGAGTTTGGGGCAGCCATGGCAATGTATGAGCTTGGTGTCCCCACGCCCCGTCCCTACAGGCTGGTAACCGATGGCGAGAGGGTAGGTGCCGAGTATGAGCTGATTGAAGGCAAGCGCTCGTTTGCCCGTATCATATCGCAGGAGCCCGACAGGATGGAGGAGGTGAGCCTTACTTTTGCCCGTGTGGCACGTGAGCTACATGCCGTCAAGGCCGATACCTCCAGGCTGCCCTCCATGAAAAAGAGAATGCAGGATTTCTATCACAAGGATGGTGTTGTGCCCGCATTTCTAAGAGACAAGGTGCTGCCTATTCTGGATACCATACCTGATACTCCTTATTGTCTGCATGGTGACATGCAGATAGGTAATATAATTACCGACGGGCGCCGTAACCTGTGGATAGATATAGGTCAGGCCTCATATGGTACTCCCGAATGGGATATTAGCCTGTGCTGGCGTATCAGTCAGATTGCAGATCCGGTGCGCACAGACCAGCTCTTCCATCTTACACCAGAGCAGATGCAGCAGCACTGGAATATCTTTGCTCCGGCCTATTATGGCATCGTTCCACAGGAGATGGGCTTGATAATACGCAAACTCCTGCCTTTTGCCGCCATCAAATCGGCCTACATGTACTACCTGACATTTCATCAGCCAATGGCCGACGATATGGCTCACCGCCTGTCGGACTCAATGCTCATTTAATCAGTCTCCTCAAGCTCAAACAGGGCCTCAATGGTGACGCCGAACACGCGGGCCATCTTGAGTGCAAGCACGGTTGAGGGATTGAACTTGCCCTGCTCTATGGCCACGATAGTCTGGCGGGTGACGCCGGTCTTATCGGCCAGTTCCTGCTGCGTCATGCGCATGCGGGCGCGCTCTACTCTAAGGTTATTCTTCATCGCTCAACTCCCTGTTTTGTTTCCACAAAGATAACTTGAAAAACAGTACATAGTATCCTATGAATGCTGTTACTCCCGTAAACATACCTGTAATATGGGTCACATACGCGTATGATAACGGAGCAGCCAGTCTTTGTACAAAAGACAGGGCAATGAATCTGATTGCCAGAACTATGATGTACAGGATTACTATCCTTGGCAAGACCTGATGACGTGTCTCTACAATCCTTTCATCCTCCTGTTTCTCCTGTGAAAGTGCCATTAGGGCAAAAGCGATGGCTAGAAAGAAGGAGAGTAAAGCCGATGGGACTAGCATACTGTTAAAGAGTCTGAGTTTGTAATTCTCTACAAGACCTTCAATTTGAGTTGGCTGGAAGGTAAATACTGAATTCAGCAGAAAAATAAGGAATAGGGCAATTCCAAAAACAAATATGGCAAATCCAATCTTCTGCCACTTGTGGTCAAGCAAATGATACTTTTTCATAATTACGATACTTTAATAGGTTATTGATGTTGCAAATGTAAATAATAGATTACATTGCGACAATAAAACAAGACATAAAGTATGTTAAAGCGGACATTTAGTACAAAAGGGGACAGTCCCCTTTTGTATCATTCGCTCTTGATTACCTCGGCGGGATTCCGGCGGGCGGTCGTGAGAACGCGGTTCAGCACGGTGGCAATGATCACCGTTGCCGTAAAGGCAAATGTACATGCGTAAATCCACCAACTGATATCGGCCTTGCACAGGAACTGCTGCTGCCATCGGTCTATAACCATATATCCAATAATGAATGCCAGGGCCGATGCCAGGGCAAGGATTATACCATAGTCACGGGCAAATATGGATAGTATGTCACGGACCTTTGCTCCATGTACCTTGCGCAGGGCAATCTCGCGTTTCTTCTCCTGGCAGGTCAATGCTACTGTGGAGTATATGCCGGCCAGCGATATGAGCATGCAGAGTATTCCCAGTATCTCAATTATCAGTGAGAGATGGCGGTCTTTGGTGAGATTTTCATAGAAATAATCCTCGGAATAATTGAGTTCGTATGAAAGTCCGGTGGGCTCCATTATTACATTGATTCTGTTGCTGAGCTCTTTCCTTTTTCCAGGTTGGTATGTGATGCTGATATGGGTTTCGGACCATTGGCCTCCCATCTGCCCCAACAGCTTGCGGTTATTTGGGGCACATAGTATATAACTCTCCGGTTCCTTGTTGAAATCAGTCAGATACAGGTCACTGACTACGGCTACTACCTGGAATATGTTTGTTACTTCGGCATATTCTCCTCCTGTGATTGTAGGTTGTCCGTCCACCCACTCAAATCTTGATGGTGTCCGATACCCTCTTCTGATAGTCAGGGTGGGCCCTTGGGTTATATCCCCAAGCCCCAGTTCACGCTGGAGATTCCTGGTAATTACAATTTCATCGTCCCTGAGAGGCCTGTCGGTCGGTATTGCTCCGTCAATCACATTCAGGGAGAACAGTTTAAGCAGGGAGGTGTCTATAATGCCGGCTATGTTGGTCCTTATGTTGTCATCGCCGTTAATCCAGGTCCCACGGTGTTTCCATATCATATCGACTGACTCATAGATATAATCAAATCCACCTATATCGGTGTAAACGCCCTCTATAAACGGCAGACTGTTCAATTGGGATGTGATACCGAACTGTCCGTCTATGCGGTTAATAAAGGCCGATGGGCTCTCGATATCCGGCATGCGTTCATCTATGGGCGAATAACTCATGCGCACTTGAAAACCATTCATATCATTATGATCGGGATTGCTTATGTTAAGAACCGCCATATCGTTTATCCTGATTCCCCAGTTGTTGTTTCTAAGGAACCTGAACTGATGGAGCATGCAGATAATGACAAACAGGAACAGAATACTGACAAACAGCTGGATTCCTATGCTTATGTTACGGAACCTCTTGCCGGTTTTACGTATTATGGAACTCTGAATTGCCCTGTTCCTGACTATACCCACCGATATAATGCTTATTAATACGGAAACGGCAAATGCAATGATTATAACCGATAAACCGCCCCAAAGCACATAACCTCCGGTCATGTCGGCATCAGCCATATCGCGGAACCTGTCCTTAAGCAGGATTATTGAAAGATATCCTAGAAGTGATGCTGTACCCAGTATGAAACCGGACTCTGTTGCCATCATCTTTAGTATCGAACTGCCTTTTGCACCATGAACTATTCTGAGCGCCATCTCATGTTCCCGGTTTCTTATCCTGTTAAGGCTGAACAGCAGGAAATTCACCAGACTGCATAGAGTGAGCAGGAGGCTGGCCCAGGCAAACAGTCTGGCATGCTTGTAGCCTATGTACATCTGGCCGGCCGCTTCCTGCTTGTGAACATCACTTATTGGCAGCAATTCATATTTGGGAGCGTCAAGATAATATCGGCTCCCATCTATTACCTTGCTTAATGAGTCCGAAAGCCATTTGGTATCAGTGCCTTTGTGAATCTTGAAGAATCCATTGGGGTATCTGTCCTCATGGGAATAAGAAACCGGGACCATTGTAATTGCTAACGGAGCGTTTTCATCCTGGTCCGGCATTACGGCGATTACCCCTGGCGTGATATCAGGAAAGATATGCATGCACAATATGTCAAAACTCAGACATGATGGTCCTTGGAAAGGTGCGATGACCGCACATACAGTTTTCCCATAGCACTTTTTTCCTATTGCGTTACCATCGGGAAACAGCTTTTTTGAATACTCTTGGGACAGGGCTACGTAGTTGGTGTCTTGCTGGAACATCCGGTTTCCTTGGAGCAGACTGAAATCAAAGTAACTGAAAAATGCGGTATCGGCAATCAGTTCCTTTACCTTATCATGATTCCTTATATTCCATTTGGTGTATGATTCAATCTGACTGAATTCAAGTAACGGGGATAATAATTCCGGACTGAATTTTTCTATGGAAGTGTTACTTGAGTAGGGAGAGTGTTCAAGTAAAGTGAAAATCCGGTCCGAATCTTTGTGAAAGTTGTCAAATGACTCTTCAAAATGAATCCACAGCGCAGAAAAACTGAGGCAAACAAGACCTGCTGCAAGGCCAATGCAACTGACTGTGTTCTGCAATGCGTATTTCCTGATGTTACGCAGGGCAATGGTTATGTAATGTCTGAACATAGGGCTATATGTTTTCCATAAAATTAGCATCACCGCGCACCACGCTCCAAGAAAAAAATGCAAAAACGTGCTTTTTTGCCCAAAAGTGTCTAATTTTTGGACAGTGACGCAAAGGGGGAGTTTGCGTCACTTTATGCTGCGGATCTCTTTGCCGAACGGGAAGATTGATCCGAGGGCGATCCTGAAGTGCATCTGTCCGAACGGGAAGCCGATGACGGTGATGGTGAACAGCAGTGCCAGAACAAGATGGAAGGCTGCAATCTCCCACCAGCCTGTCAGGATCCACAGAACGTTGAATCCGGTGCTCAGACATCCGGGCTGGCCGGGCTTATCGGCCATCTCGCAGCCGAACGGCCACAGGCAGAATGATCCGATTTTGATTATCTGAACTCCGAACGGGATACCAATTATGGTTATACAATAAAGGAATCCTATCAGATAATAGACGAATGCCGTTGCAAAACCGCCCAGAATAACCCAAAGGATATTGCCCAATGTCTTCATAATTGCAAGGTTTTAATTAATATCACAAATGTAGCAATTTTGCGGTATAAATGACGCAAAACGCGCTCGGCCCGAAGGGACGCTTTTACCAAGCGAAGCGACTAAAAGAAACGACCCCTTTGCGTCACTTTTACTAATTTTGCGGCATGGAAAGAACACTTGTAATACTTAAGCCCTGCACTATACAGCGCGGGCTTATTGGTGAGGTAATATCACGGTTTGAAAAACGCGGCCTCAAGCTTGTGGCCATGAAAATGCAGCAGCTTGATGCCGATATCCTGCGCCGTCATTATGCGCACATGGTGGAGAAACCATTTTATCCTATAATAGAGAAGTCGATGATGGCGGCTCCCGTGGTTCTGTGCTGCTGGGAGGGCATCGATGCCGTAAGCGTGGTGCGCGAGATGGCCGGCGCCACCAATGGCCGAAAGGCACTGCCCGGCACCGTGCGCGGTGACCTGTGCGTCAGTCATCAGGAGAACATCATCCACGCATCGGACTCATTGGAGACCGCTCAGGCGGAGCTGGCCCGATTCTTCACTCCTGCAGATTACTGCGACTACCCGTCACCCCTGCTGGATTACCTCTACGCCCAGGACGAACTCTAAAATAGTACAATTGGGGACAGACCCCTTTTGTATCATTTTGGAAAAATAGTACAAAAGGGGTCTGTCCCCAATTGTACTGTTTTTCAGATTGAGAGGACTGAGAGTACGTTGATGAGTTCCTCGCCGATGGGTTTGTCCTTCTTGACGGCCTGGGCTATGGGAATGTTGACCATCTTGTCGTTGACAACGCCTATCATGATGTTGCGCTGACCCTCCTTGAGCGCCTCGATGGCGGCTACTCCCATGCGGCTGGCCAGGATGCGGTCCAGTGCGCTGGGACGTCCGCCGCGCTGCACGTAACCCAGTATCGAAACGCGCACATCAAACTGCGGATACTCGTTGTGCATACGCTCGGCGTAGTGCATGGCGCCTCCATCGGCCTCGGACACGATCACGATCGAGCTGCGTTTGGACTTGCGGATTCCGCGCTCAATGTAGGCGGCCAGCTGGTCGATATCGGTAAACTTCTCGGGGATGATGGCGGCCTCGGCTCCGGCAGCGATGGCGCTGTTCATGGCCAGGAAACCTGCGTCTCGGCCCATTACCTCTATAAAAAATATGCGGTTGTGCGAGTTTGCGGTGTCGTGAATCTTGTCCACGCACTCTACGATGGTGTTGAGCGCCGTATCGTATCCGATGGTGTTATCGGTCCCGTACAGGTCATTATCGATGGTTCCGGGCAGGCCGATGACCGGGATGTCGTATTCGGCCGACAACTCCTGTGCGCCGGACAGCGATCCGTTACCACCTATTACTATAAGGGCGTCAATTCCGAACTTCTTTATGGTCTCAAACGCCTGGGCACGGCCCTCGGCCGTAAGGAACCTCTTGCTGCGGGCTGTGCGCAGGATTGTGCCGCCCTCAAAGATTATGCCCGATACGCTCTCGGTGGTGAACTCCTTGACCTCACCGTCAATCAGGCCCTCCCAGCCGCGATAGATACCGTAAACCTTCCAGCCTGCAAATATTGCCGAGCGCGTGACCGCACGGATTGCAGCGTTCATACCCGGGGCGTCACCGCCCGATGTCAGCACACCTATACTGTTAATCTTAGCCATAACTTCCAATTTTGCAGCAAAGTTAGCAAAATGATACAAAAGGGGACTGTCCCCAATTGTATCATGTCCCCAATTGTATCATTTTCAAAAAAAAACTGCAAAATGTTTGGAGGTAATTACAAAATGTAGTTTATTTGCAGCAGAGATTAGTTTAAAACTTGACAAAACCAGCTATATGAAAAAACTTACCGATAAGGAAATTGCAATCATGAACGTGCTCTGGGACGGGGAGCCCATGTCAATGAGGGATATTCTGGAGCGCCTGCCCGAGCCGCAGCCGCACTTCAATACGGTGGCCACATTCGTGCGTCGTCTGGAGAGCAGCGGCATGATTACACATAAGGAACTGGGTGCCAGATTCTTTCTGTATGAGCCGGCAGTGAGCCGCGAGAAATACGCCGAGATGGTAAACAAGGAGAGCGTGAACCGTTTCTTCGGCGGATCCTACATGGAGTTCATCTCCTGTCTGGTAGAGCAGCAGGAGGTCAGCGTGGAAGAGCTCAAGGAGCTTATCAAAATGGTAGAAAAGAAGAAGTAATATGGGTAGCATAGTCCTTTATATAATAGAGTGGGCGTTTGCCCTGCTGGTGCTGATAGCCATTTACAAGGCGGCGTTCAGCGGAACCACTTTGCACCGATTCAACCGGTTTTACCTGCTGGGAGCCACGTTGCTCTCGGCCCTTCTCCCCCTTGTGCACGTGACTATCACTGACAGCACCCCCGTAGCAGCCGGCCTCTCGATAGAGGAGACCGGGTTTGCCCGGGAGCTGTCAGGGACATTCACGTTTGCCGCTGAGCCCCAGACTATGTGGGCCGATGCCCCCGACCTGGCAACTCCCTCGCCTCAGCCCGAACGCAGAACCAGTCTCTGGGCGGTCATGCTCATCGGCACGTATGCAATCTATGTGCTTACCCTAATAATAGGCTGGAGCCGGGGAATAATCAAGGCACGCAGGTTCCTGCACGGCAAACCCCGCCGCCGTCTGAGCCGGACCGTCTGGCTTGTCACGCACAGCGAGCAGTACGGCCCGTTCAGCTGGATGAACTACATAGTGATATCGGACTCCGAGAACGGATTTGCCCGCCGCGCCAGCCTGCGTCACGAATACTCGCACGTAAAACTTTTACACTCGATAGACCTTGTTGTATTGCTGGCCTGCACCATAGTGAATCCCGTGTGCTGGCTGGTACTCCAGGAGATAAAGATAGTCCACGAATATGAGGCCGATGACGAAGTGATCAACCGTTACGGCATCCAAGAGCAGGACTATCAGAGACTACTTATCCTAAGAACTGTCGGCGCAGAGGCCTATGCGCTTGCCAGCTCCTTTAACCTTAACATTAAAAAGCGAATCATTATGATGAACAAGAACAAAACCCGGAGGAGACGCCTCATGTGGCTTCTGCTCCTGATTCCCATGCTGGGAATGACATCTGTCCTGTTTGCGCGTACAGAGAAGGCCGTAAATATGGATGATAAATTACGTTTCACGCAAAGTAATGTTGAAATGTCTTTCAGGTTACCTGAACCTATGATTGATTATTCTTCCGGCTCTCCTGCTTCTACAAGGACCAGCTCTTCGGCTTCTGCAAGAACTGTTCCTCCCCCTCCTGCTGCTGTAACGCGTGCCGAGTACATAAGGGTTATTGGAGATGATGAGGAAATAACTGAAGAATTATCACGTGAAGCAGCAAGAAAAGATGAAATGATCATTCGTCAAAGGAATGTCATGACAATACAAATCAACAAAAATAATGAGATATATGTAAATAACGGACTGATTAAAAGGGTTATAACAATTGATGAACTCAAGGACCTTGCCAAGCAGTTCATTCAAAATCCTGATAATGATAGCAGACTCCCTGTTATAGAAGATTTTGAAATCGAGGGGTATGGAACTGTTAAGACCACTGTAAAACATGTATTCTCATTACAATATGACCGCAGTTCATCGGCTGGCGTTTGGAGTGATGTAAGGTATGAGTTGTATAAAGCATATAATGAACTGCGCAATGAACTGTGTATGAGCAAATTCGGAATGAATTATGACCAATGCACTGACAGTCAGCAGAGTTTTGCCCGTGGCATGTATGCGATGAAAATCTCTGAAGCACAACCCAAAGTATATGATGCTCAAGGCGAACTCATCAAAAAAGAAGTCAAATCTTCCGCCGGCAATTACGTGGTCAAGGACGACAAAGTCAATAAGGATCTGCGTATCAGGGTCACAAATTCCCCCGTCAGGTTGTATGTATCGACAGTAATGTTTGATAATGAGAACGGGCAGGACCGTTTCAGGAGTGAGACCGCCCCGAAACAAATCAGTCTGGAGGGCCTTGATGATTACATAGACCAGGCAATATCAGACGGAATGAAAATCCGCAAAGTCCGCCTTTCAATGCACCCTGATGTTCCCATGGGACCAATCTTTGACCTGAAAGAAACCCTCCGCAACAGGATGCTGCTGAACCTTGTCATGGAAAGCTACAAGGAACCTGTGGAAGTTGTTCAAAACGGCTTCTCCAATTTAACTGATGCAAGAACCGGTACGTACAATTGGAATGAGTTCCAAATAATAATCCGGGCTCAAGGTATAATTGCGGATAAATACAAATGGTATCATGATTTGAATGGTAATGATGAGTGTTTGATTTTTATTGGACCGCGCCGTCTGGGGCTCGATGACCTCGATGAGCTTGAAGTTTTTCTGGATGCCCCGGATCTTGTCAAGGAAAATATCCAGAAAGTGACTGTCAAGGTTTTGCCCGATGCACCCGATGAAATCTTGAATGGGGTCAAAACAGTCCTCAGAAAGAAACAGTTACTCAATGTACAATATCTGAACCGAAATACTACAGGCTTCTTGGACTTACCTTCAACGCAGAAAACCGAAGAACCCAATTGGATTGGTGTAGAAATCATGAATCTTTCTGAGTCTGAGCAGTATGTGATATATACGTTTCACGGAAATGATGTCTCAGACTCGGATATTGCAAATAATTTGAAATCGGCTGTCAAGGATCTGTTTAAAGGCAAAAGAAAAGCATTTGCTATTCCGTATTCAGAGGACAACCTTAATAAAGTAAAGGAAATCATCGCAAAGTATCCTGACAAGAAGGTAAACTGGATGTGATTGGGGCGTGTTGGGCTGTCATGAGTTTGTCATAAAGAAATGAACCGTTTCCCTGTGTCACTTATAATTATGTTGATGCCCCAGGAAAGCAGAATCAGTTTTTGTAGCGTGAGTGGCTTTTGTTTTTGATAATTATGTATTTTTGCGATATGAGCAAACGTGATGCAGACATACTGTTTTTTGTGGCTTTCTGTTTGGAGAGTTATAAAAACAAGCACGGAATGACAGGCGAGGATGTTTCGGCATTGTTTGACCGTAATGGTATTAAAAAATACCTGTCTAATAATTATGATATTCTGCATACACAAAGCATGCCTTGGATATTAGAAGAAATAGAAGAAAAACTAAGCCTATGAAACTGTATCATGGAAGCCTCCAGATTGTAAACGAACCTAGAATTTTGGTTCCCAACCGTACTCTTGATTATGGTTCTGGTTTCTATACAACCACATCAGAACAGCAAGCCAGAGAATGGGTATCCAGAAAAATATCAGGCACTGGTATAGGTTACGTAAACATATATGAACTTGATGAGTCTAAAATAACATCGCTGGATTTACTCAAGTTTGACAATACTCCCAATGAGGAGTGGGTTGATTTTGTTCACGCTAACCGCACCATGCGTGGTTTTACCCACAACCACGACCTTGTTTATGGCCCCGTAGCCAATGACAGGGTATATGCAGCTTTCTCTCTCTATGAACAGGGGTTATTAAGTAAGCAGGAACTAATCACTGAACTTAAGACCTATAAATTGGTTGACCAGATGCTGTTCCATACTGAGAAATCTCTTGAGTGTCTAACATTCATAAATGCAGAGGAGGTACATCTATGAGAGCGGAAATAACCCAGGATAATCTCTATTTGATTCTTGCGGGAAAGGTATCGGCAGTAGCTTCCTTCATTGCAGATGATGAGCATATCAGTCCGTTGGATGCTCTCACCAAATTCTATGCCTCCGATACATACCGCCGCTTGGAACGCGAAGATACCAAGTTGTGGCATCTAGGTCCAGTTGCTCTATATCAAGAGTATCAGGAAGCTTAATGACATTCTTTAGATCATCGGCAGTACGGACACAATAGTATCAGTTCCCTGTGTCAACTGATACCTACCCATTGCCTCCCAAGTACGATTACACCTTTTTTCAGTCTTCTCGGGAGTCTCAGATTTTTGTTCTGTTTCTTTTTTCATAATCATAATGTTTTTAAGTATTAGTAATTACATAGTCTTATATGGGATTGCAAACCTATCCTGTAAAACCTATGTTCATCGGCAAAGATAGTCATTAATCTTGTTGATTATCAACAAAAGGCAAATATATTGCCTTAACCCAATCGGGAATGTCATCGGTGTAGCGTTTGGCAATCTTGCCATCGGCGGTTCTGAGAATCAGACGAGGCTCTTTGTTCTCTATTGAATTGTCATACAGATATACCCTATCGGCTATCTCTATTGCTTTCGATATGTTCTTAAGGGAACTGTAGTATCTGGATATCACTTTGGAGATAGGGACCTCATGACCACCGTTCAGATAACGCTGTGCTATTCGGTTTATGTTTATCAGAGGAGATTCAGTACATACATAGAATATCCTTATGAAAAAACCGGCATCCTTAGCCTTACGGATAAAATCCATCTTCTCGGCCGATGAGAAAACTGTTTCAAAAACAAAATCTTGACCGTTCTCCAGGCATTCGTAGCGCTGTTCAGTTGCTTTCTGAGCTGCTTTAAGGACGGCATCGGCCGAGTTCCAGTCGCCGAATATCTCTCTGGCAATATTATCGGGATTGATGTATAAACTGTCGGCCCCCCATTCATTTAGGAGCAACTGTTCTGTTGTGGTGGTCTTACCTGAACCGTTTGGCCCTGCTACAATACACATTACAGGTTTCTTTTTCATAGTATCTTATTTGGTATTCTTTACTTCCTCAAGTTTCTTACGCAACACCTCCTGTGCCCTATATGAAGACTCTATGGCCGATTCACATACCTGGTGCATAATCTCCTCAAGCATGTATTCTTTAGGCTCATCAAGTGATGAGAGGCGGTATTTCCTGATATCCTGGGCATGGGGCTCAGAACTATCCACGCCACACTTTGTCCCAAAATAGGAAAGCACCTGGTTAACCTTATCCATTCTGAGGCTCTGTTTGCCCTGCTCCAGTTCACGCAGAAACCTGAGCCCCACACCGGCCCTGACCGCCAGTTCCGGTTGAGTGATGTGCAGTTCCTTGCGGCATCTCTTTACAAAATCACTGATTTGTTCCATTATTTACACCCTTTCGGGTGCAAAACTACAACATAATCAAATGGCAAACAAATGTAATGGGTATAATTTTGACACAAAAGTATCGTTTCCCTATGTCATGTGTATGTTTATTTTTACAACGAAAGTATAAATAATTGTCAAAATGCTTGGTTGTTTTTACAAAATGTAATTTATTTGCATCAGAAGCTTGAAACAAAACAATATTGAGATATGAAAAAACTGACAGATAAGGAACTTGCAATCATGAACGTGCTCTGGGATAACGGAGCGCTTTCCATGAGAGATTTGCTGGAACGCATGCCCGAGCCCCGGCCTAACTTCAACACGCTGACCACGTTTGTGCGCCGCCTGGAGGTAAACGGAATGATAAAGCATCAGGAGTTGGGTGCCCGGTTCTTCCTGTATGAGCCCGCAGTGGGCCGTGACAAATATGTTGAGTTGATGAACAAGGAGAGTGTGGCCCGGTTCTTTAACGGCTCATACAAGGATTTCATATCCTGCCTTGTACAGCAGCAGGAGGTAAGCATCGATGATTTGAAAGACCTTATCCGCATGGCCGAAAATGCAAAATAAGAACAGTTATGGGTAGTATAGTCCTTTACATAATAGAGTGGGCGTTTGCCCTGATAGTTCTGCTTACCATCTATAAAGTGGCATTCAGCGGAACCACGTTCTACCGTTTCAACCGGTTCTACCTGCTGGGAGCCACGGTGCTCTCGGCCATTCTCCCCTTTTTGCACATTACCATTCCTGAAAGAACTCCCGTAATGGGCGATATGGCCATTGAGCGTATGGAGTTTGCTCAGGAGTTGTCAGGCACTTTTATCCTGATAGGTGAGCCGCAGATGATGGTGGTAGAGAACTCTGAGCCTGCAGAGCACAGTATGTGGGCAGTGGTTCTGGTGTGTGTGTATTCGGCATACGTGCTTATGCTTCTGGTAGGTTGGAGCCGAAGCATAATCAGAACAAGACGGTTCCTGCGCGGGAAACGCCGCCACCGCATAAGCCGTACGGTATGGCTGGTTACGCATGATGAGTCATTCGGCCCGTTCAGCTGGATGAATTATATTGTAATATCCGATATGGAGAACGGATTTGCCCGCCGGGCAAGCCTAAGGCATGAGTTTGCACATATCAGACTGCTGCATTCGGCGGACCTGGTGTTCCTGTTAGCCTGCACCGTGGTTAATCCGGTTTGCTGGCTTGTACTGCAAGAGATAAAGATAGTCCATGAGTTTGAGGCCGATAACGAAGTGATCACCCGTTACGGCATCCGCAACAGTGACTATCAGAAATTGTTGATAATGCGGACTGTCGGCGCAGAGGCCTATGCGCTTGCCAGTTCCTTTAACCTTAACATTAAAAAGAGAATTATTATGATGAACAAGAACAAAACCAGTAAGAGACGCCTTATGTGGCTCTTGCTCCTGATTCCTATGCTGGGAATGACATCTGTCCTGTTTGCCCGTACTGAAAAGAAGGCCGACATGATTGAACTGGAAAACATCTATCCTACTGATGCCGATCTGTCGGCCAAACTGGCCCAAGACGGTTATTTCATCGGAAAGGTTATTGACGATAACGGTCCTGTTGCCGAGGCACGGGTCAGCGTAATAAGCCTGAAGGGGATGGTATCCTATAGCAGCCTTACTGACCAGGACGGCAACTTTATTCTGAGAGAATTCAATCCGGAAAATATGATCAGGATCAATAAAACCGGATATAAGGAGTTCAAGGGCATCATCAATTTAAATGATCCGGTTATCTCTCTGACAAAACTTAATGAAAACGGCTATGCAAGTAATACAGGTGATTCCCAACTGATTGAGGCTCCTGAAATGGAAGCTGATGAGTTACCGGAATTTCCGGGTGGTACAGCCTCTTTACTGGAGTTTCTGAGAAAGACTATAAAGTATCCTGCTGTGTGCAGAGAAAACAACGTTCAGGGAAGAGTAGTGATTTCGTTCATTATAGATACGGACGGTTCGATAACCGAGGCAGAGGTAATAAAGTCTGTTGATCCGTTGCTTGATGCCGAAGCCCTAAGAACAATAAGCCAGATGCCCGCATGGAAACCCGGCAAAAAGGACGGTAACATAGTAAAAGTCAGATACTCAGTTCCCATCAATTTCAGACTTGACGCTTCAACTGCAAGATCATCATCCCCACAATGGATTTACGTTTATGATGTTACAGGAGCAGACGAAGATGAAATCGGCAGGATAATGATGTCATTGTTGACATCGTCAATAAAAAATGACGGACAGGACTTGAACCAGCCCCATCTGAATACGCCTGAATTCAGGAACTTGATGACCGCATACAGATCTGCCCAGGAAGAACTGCAATCCTTACTGAACAGAATGCAGGAAGAGATGCAGGCTCTAAACAATGATGTAACGAAAAAAACCGAGGATTATCTGAATCAGCGAGAGGAACTGACTGAAAGCATGCGTTCCAGCTATGAAAAGGAGTTGGCAGACGATCAGCGAAAGGTGACACAGAAATATCAGGAATTACAGGAAACTTTGCGTAAGAGAAACGATGAACTTATTGGCAGTATCCAGACAAGGATCAATGAAGCCTGGCGTTCCATCTCAAAGGACGGAGCATACGTTTGCTTAAACCGCACTGACGGCATGCCGCATGATGATGTCATTGTATCGCCCGATAATATGGAATCGGCCATAAAAGACCTCCTTGAGGGTCGCCGCAACGCAGTTGTCATTTCATTCTCAGCAATAACTTCACAGCAGGTCAAGCAACTGATATCTGACAAATACGCCGACAAACCTGTGTTTTTCATAAGTTTATGATATTTGCCAAAGTGATACAAAAGGGGTCTGTCCCCAATTGTACTATTTTTGACTTCTGCAGAGTTGTTTCGTATAAGAAGGTGAAATAACTTTGCAGTATGAATCTTAAGAGAGTCCTTTTGGCAGCGATGCTGCTGATTAGTATAGGTGTGAGTGCGCAGGATTGGAGCAGTCCGGAGACTGAGTCAATGCTGCGTACTTATGTCAAGCAGATTTTCCAGGTGGAGGGCAGGGTGTTCGGCGTGGATGAGTATGAGCCCAATCCGTATCCTCTGCAGGGCGCCAATATCCTGGTAAAATGTCTGGGCGACACAACTGAGACCGATGGCGGGGCGGCCGATAAGGACGGCAGTTTCTGGACCTATATGTCACGCCGTGACCGTCTTAAGGACACCCGCCTGAGCATAAGGATATCCTATCTGGGAATGCAGACGCTGGATACCATCATAGATCCGCCCATGAAACGCGAGAGCGGAATCCACACCTACACCGTCCGTCTGGACTCCGTGGTGCTGCGCAGCAACCCGCTTACCACCGAGGAGGTTGAAATTGTGGCCGAACTGCAGCGGATGTACCAGCGCGGCGATACCATAATATTCAATGCCGATGCATACGAGATGCCAACCGGCAGCGTGCTGCTGGACCTGGTGCGCCGCCTGCCCGGGCTCAAGTACCAGGACGGCAAGATGACCTATCTGGGGCGTGATATCAATGAGATACGCCTTAACGGTGACCAGTTCTTTAAGCGCGACATGAGCATAGCGCTCAACAATATGCCAACCGACAAACTGAAGAGTCTTAAGGTCTATGAGGTGCCCGATGATACGCTTGACCGTATGAGTGACAACCATCTGGTCATGGACATGCAGACCAAGGAGCCCATGGATCGCACCATTTTTGCCAGCGTGGAGGTGGCCACAACCGAGAACTTTGACAAGTACAGGGTATCGGTTGACGGTTCCATGTGGAAGCAGGGCGGATCGGAGTTGTATGCGTCTTACAGCAGGAACACCATTCCCTATGAGTATGCAAACCAACTCAAGACAGAGAATTCAAACGGAAACCTTTATTATGACAAGGAGTTCGGTAAGGTATCGGTCAACGCGCAGGTGAGTTACGGTGACAGTTATAATGAGAACAAGTCACAGAACTACAACAAGATGTTCATGCCCGAGTTTACCCAGAACTCTTACAGCGAGAACACCAGTTCCAACGGCGGGCACAACTGGGGCGGATCGGCCGGACTGAACGGACGCATTGATGACAATACCTGGTATAACCTGAATCTGGACCTCTCCAGGAACTGGAGCAGTAACAGCAGCAGTTCTGTGGATTCAATCACCAATGAGGGCGAAGGGCTTATCAGCTCAACGGTCCAGTCCAGCAAGGGTGATAACGTGGGTACTACATACAGCGTTTATGCCGGAATGGGCAAGTCGTTCGGTGAGGATGGCAAGTATAACCTCAATCTGAGTCTAAGAGCGGGGAGGTCCGATAACGACGGCAGCAGCATTAATACCTCCGAAAGCCGTTTTGCTCAGCTGGGAGACAGTGTCAGGAAGGTGCATCACCGCATTTATACGCCATCAACATCAGACAATTACAGTCTGAACATGAGTCTTAACCGGCAGATGGGTGATGCAGGTTATCTGGGAGTGGGCTACAACCTTTCTTACGATAAAGGCAAGAGCATTCAGCAATATGAGGATATGGGTAGTGACGGATCTCTGAAAGAGGTTGACTCTCTCTACTATGACAGGCGCAACAGCAATCTTAGTAACTCTTTTGACCTGGATTATTTTTACTCGGACTCCGTCTACAGGATAAACATGTCACTGAATGCATCGCCCGTAGTAATGACGATTGATAACCTGAACAAGGTTCCCGACAAGGACGATGAGCATATCCGCTATAAGGGCATCCGATACTCGGCCAATGCCAATTTCAGAGTTAAGATATTCAAGAAGAGTCAGATAGGCATAGGCTACAACGGATCGAACGGATTGCCGGGCGTTCAGCAGCTCTCAATGGTGACCGATTACAGCGACCCCATGAACATACATGAGGGTAACAGCAACCTTAAGAACTCATTCTCACACAATGTTAATCTGGAGTTCCAGCTGCAGTCATGGATGCGCACCAGGGTAAGTTACGGGACCACTTTCAATGAGATAACCACTCTGACACGCCTTGACCGCAAGACAGGTGCCCGTATCACATCGCCCGAGAATATAAACGGCAGTTGGAATGTAAGCGAGTATCTGTTCCTTACCTATCCGTTCCAGGACCTGTCGGTCAACTTTACCGCCAACCATTCACTGCGTCATAATGTGGCATTCGTACAGTCATTCACTGATGCCGCAGCCAACAAGAGTGCTACTGACTATCATCAGGTAAGTCTGAATATGGAGGGCGCATACTCTGACCAGTTCTGGATGATTCAGGGAAATATGGGTTACACTATGGACCACAGCAAGAGCGATTATCTGGACAAGGCCAGCGGAGGAAAGAGACTCAGCGCCGGTCTGCAACTGTCATACCAGTCACCGATAGGTCTGGGGGCCTCGACCCAATGCAGTTATAACCGCCCGTTCGGGTATGAGATGAAAGAGGCCAACCGTTCGGAGTGCCTGTGGAGCGTATCGGCCATGTGGAGCTTCCTTAAGAGCCGTCAGGCCACGCTGAGCGTTACATGGCGTGACATACTCAAACAGTACAACGGGTTCTCGGCATCGGTATCAGGTACCAGCTGGAACGAGAGCCGCACCTTTGGCGACACCTCCATGTTTGTGATAACCTTCAGTTACCGATTCAACGATTTCAGATAGAGTCCTTGTGCGGGTTGTGCTTTCTCAGGACATTGGGACTAACCCCTGCTGCTTTCTTTATGAATTTGCTGAACGATGCCTGGTCCGGGAAGTTCAGCTCGTTGGCAATCTCCTGAAGGCTCATGTCCGATGACAGGATCATACTTCTTGCCGTGGTGAATAACTGGTCTGTTATGATGGCGCTTAGGGTCTTGCCGAATGTATGGGTGGTTATCTGATTCAGGTATTGGGGTGTAAGGCACATCTGCTCTGAATAGAACCTGACCTGATGTTCCTTGCGGTAGTTGTTGACTACAAGGCTGTATAGTTTGCGGGCCAGATGCTGCTGGCGTGTCAGTGGTTTGTTATTGTCATTTTTTTCATTGACCCGTTCCTGCAGGATGTTGTCAAGTTCCATATGATGCCATGTGACGGCCAGTTTCATGAATTCCATGCGGTTGGGGCACTCCTTCCGGTTTATCTGTTCCACAATACGGTCTGTGCATCGGTTGATAGTATCGGCCTCCTGGTCTGTCAGCTTGATGACCGGATTGAAATATGTCTTCATCCAATGTTCGGATTTGACAATATAACTGAGATGAACAGACAGATTATACTCATTGGAGTTAAGCAGCAGCAGCCGCACCTTGAAATCGGGATTGTGTTTCTGAAGCCTGCAGGTGTGGGTGGGAGTCAGAATGAATATGCAGCCCGGATCAAGGTCGTAACTTACATTGTTGATCTCCATGACACTATGCCCATCCAGAATATAACCTATGACAAAGGCGTCTATGGAAAACAGGTACTGTGACGTATCGATTCCAAACAGGTTTGTACTTACTACCGCTGCCTGTTCGTTAAAAATGGCCACCTGGTCATAATGAGGCAGTCTGACGATGTTGTTTATGCTGTACCTTTTCATGCCTTTAATAGTTCGATTTCAGATTTGACAACAAAGATATGATAAAAAATGTCTGTTTGTTTCAATATTGACAACTCTGCTTCAATCTTTATAAAACAGGCTATCAATAATTGACCGACATTTGTCTCGCAATCCTGGGCTGTCGTGATGACATTCCGGACTGTAAAAAGGCAATGTTGGAATGAAAAGGTGTCCGTAAGTGTGTCCCTGAGTTCTTTCCTTTTCAATACTCACGGATGCATGGACCCCGGATAAATGGCAGTCTTGTAAGGTTGGCTGCCATTTATTTTTTATTTTTGGGGCATGAATTACCGCAGATTGGTTTTTTGGCTGGCTATGGAGGAGTGGGCTGTGGAGCACGCTCCCGATTCATTCTTTTTGTGGAACGTACGGCCTACGGTAATATTCGGCCGTAACCAGGACATGGAGGCCGAGGTCAATGTCCCATACTGCCTGGAACACGGCATTGAGATGTACCGGCGCAAGAGCGGAGGCGGCTGCGTCTATGCCGATGAGGGCAACCTGATGATATCATACATAACCAGCCAGCCCGATGTGAACAAGGCGTTTGATAAATACCTGTCCCGTCTGGCCGATGCCCTGCGCTCCATGGGACTGGATGCCGTGCGCACCGAGCATAACGATGTTCTGGTGGGAGGCCGCAAGGTATCGGGCAACGCCTGCTATGCCACCAGGACCGGCTGCATAGTGCACGGAACGCTCCTGTATGATGTTGATTTCAAGGAGATGGAGCGCGCCATAACCCCCTCAAAGCAGAAACTGGAAAGCAAGGGAATCAAGTCCGTACGTCAGCGCGTAACTAATCTGAAAGATTGTGGATTACTTTTTGACTTTGAAGTTTTGAAGTCCAAACTTATTGATTATTTTTGTAAAGATATGCAGTTTTTAAGCAACCCTGACATGGATGAGGTGCTTAAGATAGAACAGACATATCTTGACGAAAATTTCATTAAGTATGGCCGAAGAAATTAAAAAAACCTGCCTGCACAGCAGTCATGTGGCTCTGGGCGCCCAGATGAGTCCCTTTGGAGGATTTGACATGCCCATCCAGTATGCAGGCATAACCCAGGAACATCTGGCAGTCCGTAACAAAGTGGGAATATTTGACGTATCCCACATGGGCGAGATATTTATAAGCGGACCCGATGCCGAGCGTTACATCAACCACATTTTCACCAACAACATAAGCGGCTTCAATCCCGGCAAGATACTGTACGGAATGATGCTCTATCCAAACGGCGGCACGGTCGATGACCTGCTGGTTTACCGCGAGTTTGAGCCCGACCACTTCCTGCTGGTTGTAAACGCCGCCAATATAGATAAGGACTATGCCTGGATGCTGGAGCAGCAGAAAGGCTACGACGTAAAGATAGACAACCAGTCCGATATCTGGGGCCAGATAGCCATCCAGGGACCGGAGTCCGAGAAGACCGTCATAGACCTGTTTGGCCTGGACTGCGCCAGGAACCTGGGTTTCTACGAGTACTGCAATGCAGAGTACAACGGCCACCGTCTGATAGTAAGCCGAACCGGCTACACCGGAGAGGACGGCTTTGAGTTATATGCGACACTGAGTGATACGGTAGAGATCTGGGACCGCCTCATAAAAGCCGGAATCCAGCCCTGCGGCCTGGGCTGCCGCGACACCCTGCGCTTTGAAGCCGGCCTGCCCCTGTACGGCGATGAACTGAGCGCCGAAATCAGCCCCATAGAAGCCGGCCTTGGAATCTTCTGCAAACTTGACAAAGCCGAATTCATAGGCCGCGAAGCCCTAGTAACCCAAAAAGAACTGGGAGTAGAAAAGAAACTCGTAGGAATAGAGATCTTTGACCGAGCCATCCCCCGCCACGGCTACCCCGTAGAACTGCAGGACGGAACCCAAGTAGGAGAGGTAACCACCGGCTACCACAGCATCACCCTAGACAAAAGCATCTGCTTTGCCCTGGTAAAGTCAGAATATGCAGCGTTGGATACAGAGTTATTTATACGCATAAGAAAGAAAGTATTCCCCGGCAAAGTAATAAAGAAGAGATTCTATCAAACCAATTATAAAAAGTAATGTTCCTGTCCAGATTCCCTTCCAAAATCCGCAGTTGAGAGAGGAAGGAATTAGGGTAAGGAAAACCATGGCCGCCCGTGGGCTTGTGAACGGGAGGGGCCCGCGGCCAAAGGCCGTGGGAGGGATAGCGCCAAAGGCGCGTAGTTTTACTACCCTAATCCTTCCGAGACCAACGAACAGTAAAAAAACGAACAAATCAAAAATATAAAACTATGAGCAAGATTGTAGAAGGCTTAAAGTACAGCGAAACCCATGAGTGGGTAAAAGTAGAAGGTGATATTGCAATCATCGGAGTGACAGACTTTGCCCAGAAAGAGATGGGAGAGATAACCTATGTAGACTGCCCCGATGTAGATGATGAGGTAGAGAAAGGCTCAGAGTTCGGAGCCCTGGAGAGCGTAAAAGCCGCCAGCGACCTCTTCAGCCCCGTAAGCGGAACAGTAACCGAGGTAAACGAAGCCGTAGTGGACGACCCCAAGCTGGTCAACGACGCCGCCTTTGAGAACTGGATTATCAAGGTACAGATGAGCGATGCATCAGAGCTGGACGACCTGATGGACGCATCGGCCTACAAAGCATTTATCAAGGAGTGATGGCAGGTTTTCAGTATTTCCCGCATACAGACAGTGATATTCGCGCCATGCTTGACCGCATTGGCGTGAATAGTTTAGATGACCTGTATGCCGATGTCCCGCAGGACTGCCTCTACAAAGGAGAGTATGACCTGCCCGACGCCATGACCGAGCAGCAGGTACGTGATTTCTTTGAGGGCCTGGCCGCCAAGAATCCCCAACTGAAGGTATTTGCCGGAGCCGGAGCCTACGACCACTACACGCCCGCCGTGATCCCCTACATAACCCAGCGCAGCGAGTTCCTGACCGCCTACACCCCGTACCAGTGCGAGATATCGCAGGGCACGCTAAGGTACATATTTGAGTACCAGAGCATGATCTGCACCCTGACCGGAATGGACGTAAGCAACGCCTCCATGTATGACGGCCCCACAGCCGCCGCCGAAGCCATGCGCATGATGGTGGCCCAGGCCAAGAAACGCTACACCGTGCTGGTGTCCAACACCCTGCTGCCCCACGTAAGGGGAGTGATAGCCACCTACGCCAAGTACGCAGGAATAATCATTAAGGAGATAGCACAGGAGAACGGCCAGACCAGCAAATCATCACTTGAGGCCCTGATAGCCCAAGGTGATGTAGCCGGAGCAATAGTACCCTCAGTAAACCGTTTTGGAATAATTGAGGATTTGACCGGAATGGCCGATGCCCTGCATGCCGACAAGGCAATGCTGACGGTATATTGTGACCCGTCGGCCCTGGCAGTGGTAAAGACCCCCGCAGAGTGGGGTGCCGATGTAGCCGTAGGCGATGGCCAGCCACTGGGAATTCCGTTGTGCTACGGAGGTCCGTACGTAGGATTCATGGCCTGCCGTCAGGACTATATGCGCAAACTGCCCGGCCGAATTGTAGGCCAGACCACCGATAAGGAGGGCCGCCGCGCATTCGTGCTTACCCTGCAGGCCCGCGAGCAGCACATACGCCGCGAGAAAGCCACCAGCAACATCTGCTCAAACGAGAGCCTGATGGCGCTCTGGGTAACGGTATATCTGTCTCTGATGGGTCCCGAAGGCATGAAACAGATAAACGACCTGTGCTACCAGCGCGCCCATTATCTGTACAATAAACTCATTGAGACAGGAAAGTTTGAACCCGTGTTCAATGACGCCGTATTCCTTAAGGAGTTTGTACTCAAGTCAAAGGCCCCCGCAGCAGAGGTTCAGAAAAAACTGGCCGATGTCGGATTCCTGGGAGCCCTTGAGACGGAGGAGGGCTACGTGAGTTTCTGCGTCACCGAGAAACGCAGCTATGAAGAAATGGATCAACTTGTAAATGCGCTCTGACTATGAAGTACTACGATAAACTGATATTCGAGTTAAGCAAGCAGGGACGTATAGGATATTCGCTCCCGCAGACCTGCAGCAAGTGCAAGGGTACAGAGGCAATATCTGCCGGACTGCTCCGTAGCAAAGCTCCTGAACTCCCTCAGGTAAGTGAGGTGGATGTGGTACGCCATTATACCAATCTTAGCCAGATGAACTTTGGCGTGGATACCGGATTCTATCCGCTGGGCAGTTGCACCATGAAGTACAATCCCAAGATAAACGAGGAGATTGCCGCAATGCCCGTATTCGCCGGACTGCATCCTCTGCAGAAAGACCTGAAGGGTGTCGATGCAATATACGAGGGTATGGACAAGGCATTGGCCGCCATAACCGGAATGAAGCACTTCACATTCAAGCCTTGCGCAGGTGCCCACGGTGAATTGACCGGACTTATGATAATACGCGAGTACCATATGTCACGCGGTGACACAAAGCGTACCCGTATAATCGTTCCCGACAGCGCACACGGAACCAACCCCGCCAGTGCAGCGGTATGCGGACTGGACGTTGTGGTGGTCAAGTCAAACGCCAACGGTCTGGTCGATGTAGAGGACCTCAAGCCTCTGCTGGATGATACCATTGCCGGCATAATGATGACCAACCCCAACACTCTGGGACTCTTTGAGAAGGATATCCGTGAGATTGCCCGGCTGGTTCATGCCGCAGGCGGTCTGCTCTATTATGACGGAGCCAACATGAACCCGCTCATAGGCACTGTACGTCCGGGCGATATGGGATTCGATGTGATGCACCTTAACCTGCACAAGTCATTCTCCACTCCTCACGGAGGCGGCGGTCCCGGCAGCGGTCCTGTAGGCGTATGTGACAAGCTGGTGCCGTTCCTGGGCGTGAACGTATCGGGATTCAACGGAAACTTCGGCGTGATTATGCGTGCCTACGCATACATACTGATGCTGGGCCGTGAGAACGTGAAACTGTGCGGAAAACTGGCCACCCTGGGTGCCAACTACATAAAGGAGAGCCTCAAGGACTGCTACAAACTGCCCATACCTACCGTATGCAAGCATGAGTTCGTATTTGACGGGCTTATCAACGACGGCGCACGTGAGGGCAAGGAGGGTGCGGCTACCCTGGACGTAGCCAAGCGTCTGCTTGACTTTGGGTTCCACGCACCGACCATCTACTTCCCGCTGCTGTTCCATCAGGCCATAATGATTGAGCCTACCGAGACGGAGTCAAAGGAGACATTGGATGATTTCATTGAGGTTATGCGCAAGATTGCCGCTGAGGCTGCACAGGATCCCGATATCCTGCACGGCGCTCCGCACAATACGCCCATATCCCGTCCCGATGAGACCACAGCCGCACGTAATCCTATCCTTAAATACTGGGACGCATGCGCTTGCTGATAATAGGTGGAGGCCCTGGCGGTTATGAGACCGCAGTTGAGGCCGCAAAACGTGGATTGGAGGTAACCCTTATATCAGAAGGGCCGCTTGGCGGAACCTGTCTGAATGAGGGTTGCATTCCCACCAAGACATTCTGCCACTATGCCGAGCTCATAGAGCAGAACCTCAAGGCCGGACTGGACTGCAAGCCGTCGTTTGCTACAGCGGCACAGCGCAAGCAGGCTGTTGTGGAGCAGTTGCGCTCCGGAATAGACATGCTGCTCAAGAATGTGCAGGTGGTGCGCGGCAGGGCTGAGTTCAAGGATTCCAAGACTGTCCTTTGCAACGGTCAGGAATATTCGGCCGATAAGATAATCATTGCAACCGGATCGGTATCGGCCTCATTGCCTATACCGGGCGCCGAGAGTTGCCTTACATCAAAGGAGATTCTGGACCTTACGGAGGTTCCGGAGAGTCTCTGCGTGATAGGCGGCGGTGTGATAGGTCTGGAGTTTGCGTCAATATTCCGCAGTTTCGGAAGTGAGGTAACTGTCTTGGAGTTCTGTCCCAATATACTACCCCGCTTTGATGTTGACCTGGCCAAACGCCTTAAGCAGTCGCTTTCCAAGCGCGGCATCAACACTGAGGTGCAGGCGCAGGTGACCGCCATTGACGGCAATACCGTAACCTACCTTAAGAAGGAGAAGGAGTTTACCGTCCAGGTCGATAAGATCCTGATGGCTGTGGGCCGACGCCCCAACGTGGATGGCCTGAATCTTGAGGCTGCAGGTGTTGACTATACCCGCAAGGGCATTACGGTCAATGACCGGTTTGAGACATCGGTTCCGGGAATATACGCCGTGGGTGATGTTATCGGCGGTATCATGCTGGCTCACGCAGCTACCTATCAGGGACTGCATGCGCTGAACTGCATCTGCGGTCAGACAGACAGCATCCGCTTTGACCTTATCCCCGCAGCGGTATTCACAATGCCTGAGGTTGCGACCATCGGCCTTACCGAGGAGCAGTGCAAGGAGCAGGAACTTGAAGTGCGTTGCCTCAAGTCATTCTACCGCGCCAACGGGAAAGCCGTCTCAATGGACGAGACCGACGGCTACTGCAAGGTAATAGTGGATAATGACGGCAAGGTGCTGGGAGCCCACATAATGGGTGCACACGCATCGGACCTCATTCACGAAATTGCCGCCGCGATGAACCTGGGCGCCACACTGGATAAACTCCAATCCGTAATCCACGCACACCCCACACTAAGCGAAGTCTTGCAATCTGCGATACATCTATAAAAAAGGCGGCCGTTAAGGTCGCCTTCTTTATTATCCGTATTGGGCTCAGAATCCGCCGAAGCCGCCGCCAAAGCCGCCGCCACCAAAGCCGCCGCCGAAATCACCTCCAAAGTCTCCCATCATCATCATTCCGCCGCCAAAGTTCATCTCACTGACCTGGCAGCCCTTGGGAAGAGTAAAGAATGCGGGATCTACATCTTCGGCAATGAAATTCTGTGCAGTCTGGCTTGTGGTAGCCCAGTCGCTCTCAGTTACGGTTGACAGAGGAATACCCTCGTAGACGCATACTGTGATATTCTGTGTAAAGCCCATCTGGTTGCTGGGGCTCATTGAGTACTTCTTGCAAGTAACACCTGCAACCTGCTCCTCACCCAGCTCCTTGATCTTGTTACGGCGAATGGTCTTCTTGTCCAGGTTCATCCAGTCAATTGTACCAAGCTGACCTATCTGGGCACCGCCCATACCGAAACCGCCGCCAAAGCCGCCCATGCCACCGCCACGACTGTTACGGCCGCCGCCGAATATAGGCATTGCGGTTGCAGTGTTCTCCTTCTCGTTGATGGTGTAGGTGGTGTCACCTATAGCAACTGTACGGGTGATGTTTTCTCCGTAAACGGTTATTCTGGCAGTCTTCTTTCCGTAATCATCAAAGTAGATCTGCTCCCTCATGTCGCTTGAATTGAAGCTGTTCATTCTGGCCAGGAAAGCACTGTCGTTGAAAGCAGCTACACCGCCGCCGCCCATGGCAGCCATCTGTGAGAAATCAGGCATGTCGCCCATATCGGATGTAACTGTTATAACTCCTGACTTAACGCCAAAAAGTACCTCTTTTACCTCTTTTTTCTTTGCGCCTGCCGAGAGGCATACTGCCATCATCAGGGCAGCCATCATAATCTTTTTCATTGTCCTTATTTTAAAATTGTAAATAATTCAGGTTGTCGTAAAGAATATACAACACTCCCCGAAAAGTTAAAACAGGAACAGAGACGTCAGAAAAGTTTAGTAATAAGGTCTGGACGGCCGATACGGCGCAACTCGGATATCAGACGGTGGCGCTGGGCTGGATCATACCAGAAGAAGAACTGGCGCTGTGCCTGTTTGTCACGGTCTGTGCGGGCAGTATAAACCGGTTGCATGGTGTAAGGATTTATGCCGGTGTAGAAGATTTCCGTGCTAAGAGTCATGGGGGTGGGCGTGAAATCCTGAATCTGCTCCAACTTGAAATTGAGTCGCTTGGTTATAATGGCGAGTTCGGCCATATCCTCCTCGCTGCAGCCTGGATGACTGCTTATAAAGTAGGGGATGAGTTGCTGACGCAGGCCGCACTCCTTGTTTATCTTGTCAAAAGTTTTCTTGAACTGCTCAAACTGAAGGAAAGATGGCTTGCGCATAAGAGCCAGAACGGAGTCCGATGTGTGCTCGGGTGCCACCTTAAGGCGTCCGCTCACATGTCGGCCTATGAGTTCACGTGCATAATCCAAATGTGACTTGTCAGCTCTGGGGTCGGGATCGCGATACTGGAGTATATCGTAACGGATACCGCTGCCTATGCAGGTCTTCTTTACTCCCGGAACTTTGTCGGCATCCTTGTACAGTTGTGTCAGGGCAGTAAGGTCAGTGTTCAGGTTGGGGCAGACCTTTGGGGTAAGGCATGTGGGGCGTTTGCAGTGCAGACACTTGTTCTTATCACGGCCGCCGGTGCCGTACATGTTGGCCGACGGGCCTCCCAGGTCCGATACATACCCCTTGAAATCCTCCATTTGGGTTATCTGGCGCAGCTCCCTGAGTATGCTCTCACGGCTGCGGCTCACAATCTGCTTGCCCTGATGGGCCGATATGGTGCAGAACGAGCAGCCTCCGTAGCATCCGCGGTGAATGGTGACCGAGTGGCGTATCATCTCATATGCGGGAATGCGCTTGCCGTTGTAACGGGGATGGGGCAGACGGGTATAGGGAAGGTCGTAGACGGCGTCCAGTTCAGGAGTCGTGAGCGGAGGATAGGGCGGGTTTACCACAACATACTGCTTACCCGTGGGTTGAATGATGCGGTGCGCCTCAATCATGTTTGACTCCTCCTCAATGATGCGGAAGTTTGCCGCCTGGCTGCGCTTGTCGGCCAGACACTGCTCGTGCGATGCCAGCACCTTGTCATTATCGGTTATGCCTCCGGGCACATCCTTGGCAAGGAACGCAACCTGTTTTATGGTCAGGATATCCTGCGGGCGACCTTGCGCAAGGGCATCGGCCAGGTCTACGGTTACCTTCTCGCCCATGCCGTAGGTGAGGTAATCGGCCCCGCTCAACTCAAGGATGTTTGGCAAGAGTTTGTCCTGCCAGTAGTCGTAATGGGTGAGACGGCGCAGCGAGGCCTCTATTCCGCCTATCACTACGGGAACATCGGGGAATAGTTTCTTGAGCGCCTTGGTGTAGACTATGGTGGGGTATTCGGGACGTCCGGTGTGGCGGCCGTCGGGGGTGTAGGCATCCTCGGAGCGCAGACGCTTGCCGGCGGTGTAGCGGTTCACCATTGAATCCATCGCGCCGGCTGATACTCCAAAGAAAAGCCTGGGAGCACCCAGTTTTCTGAAATCACGCAGGTCATCCTGCCAGTTTGGCTGCGGGACTATGGCTACCTTATATCCGTGCGCCTCCAGGACGCGTCCTATTACGGCCGCACCGAATGAGGGGTGATCCACGTATGCATCACCCGTAAAGAGGATTACGTCCAGCTGGTCCCAGCCCAGACGCTCACACTCCTTTTTGGTTGTAGGCAGCCACTGCGGCATTTTATTGGGCAGTTTCAGGCTCGGGGTTGGCAGCATTCCACTGCTCGTAGAGGGCTATCAGGTTCTTGAGTCCCAGAGCCTTCATGTCGCGATGATAGATAACATCGATGCAAAGGTCCAGCAGCTGCTTATCGGACCCCTGGGGAGTGGTCAGGAGCGAACGTATGTTCAGCTTGAGCTTGTCAAGTGACTGCTCGGTAACAATACCGCTGCTGTCTATGAGCAACTGGAAAAGTGAGAAACGGCGGATAGTCTGCAGATTCTCATCGGACACGTTGATGCTGCGTGTGCCGGATTCGTTGGCCTGAATGTTATACATAATGTTAAAGGTTTATTAGTCAGTAAGATAGGATAGTATGGATTTCATTATGCGGTCGCGTTCCTTTTGGGATGTCACGCTTTCAAACGGGAATCCCAGGGTGATAGTTGCGCAGGTGCGGTCCTTGAATCCCACACCGGCTGGAAGCGAACTCTCCGTGTAGGTGAACAGGGTCGATGCACGACCTGCAGGACTTATCACATCGGGCTTTGTGACGCCGTATCCGTACTTGTCGGCACTGCGTTTTATCTCTGCCTTGCTGCGCATTCCTTTGATTTGCCTTGCGGTATGCGAAGGCAGCGGTCCTTCCCAGCGGTAATGAAGCACTTCGGATGTAAAGGCCTCATCACTCAGGTCCGATATCATATCGGCTCCCACGTATGACCCGCTGGTAAACAGTTTGCCGCCCTTCTGGAGATATCGGCGTATCTCGTTCTGCAGAGACTGGGGGAATGTGGAGTAGTCCCTGTTGCATATGGTGTCCTGTGCGGAACGTTTCTGGAGTCCAAGGATAAGGTCAACCACACGATAGTCTGACAGCGAAACCATTCCGTCCTGAACGGCTTCACGGCTGCACGATATGAATGACCAGCCGGCCTGTGCTATTGAACGGCCGTGAATGAAGGGATAGTCAAAGGTGTTGCCGGCCAGTAGCGCTCCGTTCAGTGTATCGTCGCCTATGCCAAGCGAAACCTCCTCCTCAGAGTCGATGGAGTCAAGGCTGAAAATCTTCTGGGCGCCACTCAGGATAGGTGACAGCATATACTGCACGCCCGGATCGGACAATATGTCAAATCCCCTGGTGGAGTCGGTCTGTATGGTCTCGGGACCGCTCAGACGCTGGAAGCCGTTCACAACCAGTACCGTACCCTTGCTTTCGGATGCTATGTAGGCGGCAAGCGTCTCGGACGGCATGCTCTCGCCACCCTCGTTTATGGCCGTAACCTTGAAACGGTACAGATGATCACGCTCGGGAGCAAACTGGCAGCTGTTGGTGCGCATGAATGTGCCGCCGTCAAATCCGTTGTCATCGACAGCCTTATACAGAATGTATCCTCCGGGTGCCGCTGTGGGCTCCAGGGTATCCTGTACAGCCTGCCATGAGAGTGACAGCATGTCTCCGTTTGCCCTGATGCTGAAATGGTCAACCGGAAGCGGCTGAACCACATACGGCCGGTCATGCATAAAGTTCACATACCTTAGGATTGACTTGTAGATGGAACGTGACGCCACGAACCTGAAATTGGGGTTCAAGGCCAGGCAGACGTCACGGAAATTCTGGTGTGAGAGCAGTTCCAGTAGCATGGAGAGCACCTGCGGCTCACGGCTCTCGCAGTAGTTCTTATCCCAGATGCCGCGGTAAATCCACTCACGGCCTATGGCCGGTTCCAGGTCGCGGCGCAATCCGGTGAGTACCATGTCGGTGAGGTCACGGCTTATGTCACGTGTGTGTCCGTTACCCAGAAGCCCGTCATTGAAATCGGTGGTACAGATACCTAAAGAGCCGTAAAGTGTATCGCCGTATGTATAGCCGGCATCGGTATGCAGGGCGAAATAGAGTTCCAGGGGGACTGAGAGTCCGGGATTGGCTTTGTTGAATACCGATCCTCCCGAGAGCCAGTTGGCCATATACGGACGTGCCCAGATATCCTCACGGTACTCATCCGTGCCCTGATATTTGTCGAATATGCTGTCTGGAGCACCGGCAAATCTGGTGTAGTAGCGCGAGCCCATATTGTACAGGGGCGCGGTAAGTTCAAGACCATGGCTTTCAAAAGTCATTGTGCCTCCTCCGAACCTTACGGCATCGGCACTTACGGTTCCGTACATCCCGCTGCTGTTGTCAAGGCTAACCATTCCCCGCGGGCTCTGACCTTTCTTAAAGTGGAAAGTGCCCAGATAGACCCATGTGCCTCCGCCCATCTGTTGGTTGACCCGGAAAGTGGTGGAACCTCCGGTATGGAATACTATATATCGGGCGTCATCTACGCTTGACGAGTCTGACTGGTAGGTCACATAGACCCCGTAGTCACCGTCCCGGGGTATGTCCGGAATCCAGAAAGCGGTGGACATGGGTATGCCGGGACCGTTGCCGGCCATTGCCTTGCGGGTGGTGACACGGAGAGAGTCGGGGAGTATTCGGATAGAGTCGGCCTGAAAGCCGCCGGCTACATATTCTGACCATGTCCCATCCTCCCTGTATCCGTCTGTGCCGCATTTTACAATAACCCCGTTTGTCTGCCAGTCACGTTCGCGTGCCGTATAGACCACGGCACCCGCATTCTCCAGCATCGGAATGATGTAGGGGTAGGCGAATGATTGTGTGAGCAGGTCCTCACGTGTGCAATACAGAGGCGGACGCTGCCACTCCCAAAGGCTGTCCTCATTGTCATAATAGAGACCGTGACTGGGAGTTACTGCCAAATGAATGCCTGTAAGACCTTTCCCCGGGGTGTAGATACGGCTCTCATTGCTCACCCAGGGCTTGCCGTCATATTGATACTCGTTCCACAGGTCCTTTTGGCTTATGGAGTTGCGTGCCCAGTTGGGAACAAGCCGCTCAATGGTCTTGCCGCCGGTATGTATGCCGATGCTCCATTTGCGTATATCCTGGGGCAGGTCACGACGCAGACCGGCATAAATGGAGTCAATAAGCTCCTGACGGAAAAGCTGGTAACTGAAATTCTGGTTCAGGTATATGTCCAGACGCTTGCCCTTACGGCTTATGTCGGTGCGCTCCACCTTGAGAGTCTTGAGGTCAAAATCGCCCTGGTACAGTTCAAAGTGATTCCTTATTCTGGCGCGAATAGTGGCATTGTCCGTCTGAGCCTGAATGGTTGAAACGGACAATATGACGGCCAGTGCCGCCACTAAGGCTCGCACATGCCGGAACATAAGCCTGAAAGAGAGTTACTTCTTAAGCTTGGTCAGCTTGTCAAGAACCTCTGAAATCTGTTTCTGGAAATCCTTGATAAGAGCGCGATAGTATTCCTTTGCTTTGCCCGGTTCAGTGTGGCTGATACGGGTTATGAATTCGTTGTCAATGCGGAGCAAGTCAACAATCAATTTCTCGGCTGCAGCCTTATCGGTACCGGGAACAAGCTCCTTATATATAAGACACTCGGTGAAGATGTCACCTATAACGTAACTGATGTCTCTCTTAAGATCTCTACGACTTGCCATAGTAGTGTGATTTAATGTTTATGCCAAAGATAAGCATTAATTCGGAATAATGAAACTGATGGCCTGTGGTATAACTTCTATGTGGAAATCCTTGCCTGCAAGCATCTCTCCGTCAAGGCAGAGCTCAATCTCCTTATCTGAGTGGACATCAACCGTTTTGGACTGACGGTATATGAAATGTTTGGCTGACTTGGGGGTGTCCAGATGCTTTCCTGCCGTATAGATGGGCAGTATACCCAGGAATCCGGCCAGGGTGGTGGTCTTGCAGTAACCCACCTCAATCAGACCGTCATCGTTCTTGGCGCGGGGTGAGCAGAAGAACTCGCCGCCCACGTGGTTGTTGTTGCCGAGTGTGCACAGCAGCATGCGCTTGCCTTCATTGAGCAACTCGCCGTCGGCCTTAACCTGTATGCTGTTGAAACGGCCGCAGAAAATGGCCTTTACAATACCCCAGCGGTAGGGGTTCTTGTTTCCCTTGCGGCTAAGTATATTTGCGGTCGATGCCACAACCGAGTCAAAACCAAAGTTGCAGACGTTTATTGAATAGTGGTCCTGACCCACCTTGAGGATGTCAATCTTGTGGGGAGTACCCTTGACTAACTGCTCAATATTCAGGAAATCTTTTTCCGGGTAGTATTTGATGAGGTCATTGCCGCTTCCGTAGGCCAGAACTGCAAGTGACTTGTTCTTGGCGCCTACCATTCCGGTGGCCACCTCATTGATGGTTCCGTCGCCGCCGCAGGCTACAAAACAGGTCTCCTGATCAGGGTTTGCCTTGCAGTAGTCGCGTACATGGTTAATGGCGGTTTTCTGTGCGGTTGTAAGATAAATTTCAAAATCAATGGGTTCCGGAAGTTTCTCTATGTCGGTACGGATTTTTTGGGCGTTACCTGCTTTCCCGGGTTCGTTGTTAACAATGAAACAATAATGCATGGTCCTGATAAACTCAGTTAATTTCAAAAAACGTGCAAATATAACATTTTTTTACATATCTTCGTACCAACAACTAACAAATACGGTATGAAAAAGACAATTTTTTTCTTAGTTGCTGCGCTCTTTATGAGCCAAACTATGACAGCAAAGAAGTTACTGACAGAAGGTTACGACAAATACAATAACAGTTTCAAACTAGACCTGGTTTCCGTAGGATACCTGTCTCCCCAGATTGTGTGGGAGCATTACACCAACACCCGTTTCTCTTACGGCGTGTCCATGCAGACCCACTTTATAAACCACAGTACGTTTGTCAGGGACCTTAATGACGGTGATCCTATTCCAACCACCGTAAAACTGGACGGAAAGACTTATGATCTGGACTGGTCCAGCCATCCAGCCAATTGGTATGCCGATGTCAATATGGAGGACGGAAAGCATGAGGTCAAGTGGGACCGCAAGTATGTGGGCGTTATGGTATGCCCCGAGGGACGCCTGTACATGGGACGCAAACCAGCAAGAGGTTTTTATGTCGTACTAAGGGCTGATATGGGTCTTTTCCGGGAGCAGTTCATCGTATCAAGGTCCAGACTGTCATATGCCGAGGAGGATGCTATTATTCAGGCTCGTAAGGATGAGGCTACAGCCAATGGAGAGGACCCCAATAAGGTGTCAAAAACCATCGAGGACAGATGGCAGAAGGCCGGATTGGAACAAGGCGAGACTTTCCTTGCGGCCGGAGTAGGCGGTGGCCTGGGCTTCCAGGGCTGGTTCAAGAAAAACGCACATTGGGGCTTTGACCTGAATGCTTTCGTAAAGAATGACTGGAAGTTCTCCAAGGATGACAATCAGTGGGAGTGGTTCTGGGGTGCAGGTCTGCCTTTGGACTTTAACGCGTCCATCATATACCGCTTTTAATAAACAACCAAATATTTGCAAGGGTGCGCAATTTTGACGAAATTTGCGCACCCTTACTATTTAGAAGAGGTATTTAAAACAACATACTATACACATGAGTACAAAAAGCGCATTACAGATTGCACGCGCCGCTTACCAGCCTAAACTTCCCCAGGCTCTTCGCGGTGCTTTGAAGGCTGTCGAGGGTGCTCCCACACAGTCAGTAGCTGATCAGGAAGAGGTTAAGAAGCTCTTCCCCAACACTTACGGCATGCCGTACCTCAAGTTCGAGCCGGCCGAAGGTGCTGTTGCCAAGAAATCACTGAACGCAGGTGTTATCCTGTCAGGTGGTCAGGCTCCCGGCGGACACAACGTTATTGCCGGTCTTTTTGACGGTCTCAAGAAACTCAATCCCGCCAACAAACTGTACGGATTCATCCTGGGCCCCGGCGGTCTGGTTGACCACAACTATATGGAACTCACAGCCGATATCATCGACGAGTACCGTAACACAGGCGGTTTCGATATCATCGGCTCAGGCCGTACCAAACTTGAGAAGAAGGAGCAGTTCGACAAGGGTCTGGAGATCCTCAAGGCTCTCGATATCAAGGCTCTGGTTATCATCGGCGGTGATGATTCAAACACCAACGCTTGCGTTCTGGCTGAGTACTACAAGGCTATCGGCGCAGGTGTACAGGTTATCGGTTGCCCCAAGACCATTGACGGTGACCTTAAGAACTCAGAGATTGAGACCTCATTCGGTTTTGATACCGCTACTAAGGTTTACTCAGAGATTATCGGTAACATCGAGCGTGACTGCAACTCAGCACGTAAGTACTGGCACTTCATCAAGCTGATGGGCCGTTCAGCCAGTCATGTTACTCTGGAGTGCGCTCTGCAGACCCAGCCTAACGTAACCCTTATCGGTGAGGAGGTTGAGGCTAAGAACCAGACTCTGGATGATATCGTAACATATATAGCTCAGGTTGTTGCCGACCGTGCTTCACGCGGTCTCAACTTCGGTACCGTTCTGGTTCCCGAGGGCCTGATAGAGTTCATCCCTGCCATCAAGAAACTTATCGCCGAGTTGAATGACGTTCTGGCTGCAAACCAGGCTGAGTTCGACATGATCCAGGCCGATAAGAAGATCCAGTACATAGTAAGCAAACTCTCCAAGGAGAACGCTGCTATCTTCCAGAGCCTGCCCGAGAGCGTAAGCCGTCAGTTGGCACTGGAGCGTGACCCTCACGGAAACGTACAGGTATCACTCATCGAGACCGAGCAGTTGCTGGCCGATATGGTTGGCGTTAAGCTGGCTGAGTGGAAGAAGGAGGGCAAGTACCTTGGCAAGTATGCCACACAGCATCACTTCTGCGGTTACGAGGGCCGTTGCGCCGCTCCGTCAAACTTTGACGCTGACTACTGCTACAGCCTTGGTTACAACGCATCAATGCTGATTGCTGCCGGCAAGACCGGTTACATGTCATCAATCAAGAACACTGTGGCTCCTGCTGACCAGTGGATTGCCGGTGGTATACCTATCACCATGATGATGAACATGGAGAAGCGTAACGGTGAGATGAAGCCCGTTATCCGCAAGGCTCTTGTTGAGCTTAACGGTGCTCCCTTCAAGGAGTTCGTAAAGCATCGCGCTGAGTGGGCACGTGAGACCAGCTTTGTATATCCCGGTCCTATCCAGTACTTCGGTCCCACCGAGGTTTGCGACCAGCCTACCAAGACTCTGAAGCTGGAGCATCAGAAATAAACAATAGCTATGCCTGCCGTCAAAGGCAAACATACTAAAAAGAAGAAAGGGGGTTCCGTCCGTAAAAAGAAAGGACGGAAGCCCCTTTATATGTTGCCCGACTGGCTGCATTGGCTTGTTACTATATCGCTGATATGTATTGTATCGGCAGTTGCCTACTACCTGTTCCTGCGTCCGTATTTCTACAGGTTGCGTCCGTGTATGGGCGCCAGGGAGTACGGCGTTTGTCTGCCTACCGGATTCCTGCATTACGGAATTGATGTATCGCACCATCAGGGTAAGATAGACTGGGATAGGGTGGCTTCATCATCTCAGGCTAACGGATATCCCATAAAGTTCGTTATCATGAAGGCCACTGAGAGCGATACGTTTACCGATCCGGATTATCGGGATAATATAGCCGATGCCCGTAAGGCCGGATTCGTATGCGGAGTGTACCATTTCTATGATCCCGGTACATCGCCCGACAAGCAGGCCCAGCATTTTATAAATACGGTAAACCTGATGAAGGGCGATTTTGTCCCGGTGGTTGATGTGGAGCGCTCGGGACGTGCATCGGACCTGCGTAGGGACCTGCTGGTTTACCTTAAGACGCTTGAAAGACACTACGGGGTAAAACCAATTATATATGCATCGGCCAAATTCCGCCGCCGCCACCTTAACACGGCCGAGTTTGATGCATACCCCTTCTGGGTGGCACATTATTACGTGGTCCGTCCCGTTACTGACAAGCAGTGGCGCATATGGCAGTTCACGGACCATGCCAGCGTGGAGGGCATCCGCGAATACACCGACTTCAACGTATTCCGCGGCACTGATGCCGATTTCAACTCACTTCGCATAAAATGATACAAAAGGGGTCTGTCCCCTTTTGTACTATTTTAGGGATTTTCCCCTTGACAATTAGGGTTTTTCCGCGTGGCGGGTATTATTACCGTATTATTTTTGCATTGGAAAGAAACCCAAAAATATACGGTTATGAAAAAGTCAGTATTGTTTATGGCATTGATGGCAGTCACAATGACAGCCGCTGCCCAGAGAAGCGACTTGTACTCATCCGGCAGAAACAGCGGAAAGTCTTCAAGTTCGTCAGCAACACAGACATCAACAGTTACCCGCACACCTTCATACGTTGAGCCTTCAACTCCGGTTACTCCTGTTGAGCCTGTTGCAGCTCCCGTTGTAAAGACAACGCCTCAGATAATAGTGGACCGTGATCCCGATGAGTATAACCGCCGTTATACTTACGGAACCAGTCAGATTCAGTATGAGGACGGATCTGTTCTGGACGATGTTCCCACCGTATATATACATGACACCATATATGTAAGCACCCGCGAGCCGAGCAGCATTCATAATGATGACGATATATATATGGAAGGTTACAATGACGCTATCGATGATTATAACCTGACACGTCGTCTGTACAGGTTCCGTCGTGTAACACGTCCTTACTACTCTCTCTATGATGACCTGTTCTGGGATATCCTTTACTGGGATTACTACTGGGATACCGATTACTGGTACTATTCACACAGTTACTATTATGATCCCTGGTTCTACGATCCCTGGTATTATGATACATGGTACTATGGTACAAGGTATTACTATGATCCCTGGTACCGTCCTGCCTACCGTTACACCTATTATTACGGTCCCACTTACGTGGTACACAGCAGGGTTGAGACCTTTACCCCCAACCGCAGGATCAATAACGGCGGATGGGACAGGAACCTGAGTCGCAGCACATCAAACCGCAGCGTATCCGCTTCAAGCGCCAGCCGTACGGTTTCTACAGCATCGGGTGTAGCATCAAGGTCTGTCACAAGTTCTTCATCTAACAGTCGCAGCGTATCAAGCAGCTCATCGAGTCGTAGCGTGGCAGGCAGCAGCACTTCATCGAGCCGCAGCGTGGCAGGCAGCAGCAGTTCATCTACCCGCAGCGTATCGCAGCAGAAAAACACCTCTTCGGCCGTAAGGAGCGTGGCACCCGCCACATCAAGCCGGTCAAGCGCTTCACGCTCAGTGAACAACGAATCAACCCGCTCAACTCAGTCAGGATCTACCTATAGCCGTCCGAGCAGCACTAATACAAACGCCTCACGCAGCAACAGCAGCCAGAGTGTATCACGCAGTGTAAGCGGCAGCAGCAGTTCGTCCAGCCGTAGTGTAAGCAGTGGCAGTTCCAGTTCAACCCGCAGCACCTCTACTGCCAATACAAGGAGCAGTTCAACTACCCGTTCAAGTTCTGCAAGCAGTTCATCGCGTAGCGTAAGCAGTTCAAGTTCATCACGCAGCGTTGGCAGTTCTTCAAGTTCCGGTTCGAGTTACGGCGGTTCATTCAGTTCCGGTGGCGGCTCTATCAGTTCCGGTGGCGGTAGCAGTTCCCACGGCGCATCAGGCAGTTCTTCCAGAAGATGACAGTCCGAGCCCGTATAAGCCGGATACAAAGAGGCCATTATACCCTAATAGTAAAATTATAAAAATATAAAGATATGAAAACCAATAAGTTAGCAATATCATTCCTTTCAATGGCAATGTCTCTGACAGTCAGTGCCCAGACATCATTCGATGCAGCCAAACTGTATGAGGAGGAACTTAACGGAACAGCCCGCTACGTAGCAATGGGTGGCGCCATGGGTGCGCTCGGAAGCGATGCATCAGTCATCGGCCATAATCCCGCAGGTATAGGCACATACCGCAAGAGCGATATAAATCTCTCTGTGTCAGGATTCGGAACATCTGTCAATACAGATCCTCTGGCAACCAAGACACATCAGCTTTCACAAAACGGCAGGACATATTATTCCCACAACAGCAAGTCGGATATCAATATGGCCCTGGACGGTTTCAGCGCTATCTTCTCCGGCAGTGAGTCGGGAAACAACTACGTGAATTTCGGAGTGGTGTACCGTAAACTCCAGAATATGGACCGTAACCTGGATTATGTGGATGCATTCCCTGATGCCGATGGTTATGAGGTATGGCGTGAGTATAAGGACAATCAGAGAAACAAGATAGGTTCCTGGGATTTCAACCTGTCATGCAACCTGTCAGACCTGGTTTATTTCGGATGGACCATAGGTGTTCTTACAACCGATATGTGGTCAGAGGGCTATTTCTACGATTATTATGGAAAGGGTCAACATCCTGATCATCCCGATGGATTGGATTACACCACTGCAGACAAGATGAACCAGTCCGAAGGTTCCGGTTGGAATATGGCATTGGGAACCATAATCCGTCCTATCCCTGCAATCCGCCTGGGTGCAGCCATCAAGAGCCCTACCTATTTCAAGCAGACGCTTGAGTATGCCGATTACCTGTATTCCGTAATGGGAACCCCCAAGAACGGAGACAAGTTCAGCAACTCCGTAGATTACAAGTTTACATCACCCTGGTCACTTGACCTGAGTGCCGGCGTTACATTCGGTGGAAAGAATGTGAACTGTGCACTTGGTGCAGAGTATGAGAAGCACTTCACACAGCGTACATCGCTCTCCATAGGCAATACCAGACTGGACAATCAGGGTGCTATAGACTACAAGGATTATTCGGTAATGAAATTCGGTGCCGAATTGAATATCAGCAACATCTCCCTGAGAGCAGGTTACAACTACAGAGAGTCAATGTTCAACCCTGATTATACAAGATTCAACCTTGCAACCGATGAGAGGCTTTATCCGTATCTATGGGATTCCGATTTCAACGGTTGGGGATATGATGATAACGGTGACCTCGTAGTAGGACGTACAGATTTCCAGATAGACCGTTTGGGTACTACCCAATACTTTACAGGCGGTATAGGATACTGCTCTGCACCTGACAGTGATGGTACCCAGTTCTACATTGACCTGGCTTATGTACACGGATTGAGAAACAGCATCGTCAACATTAACGAGTACATTGAGGATGTTGATGTGAATTACAATTATAAATCAGACAAGGTCCTGCTTACATTCGGCTGGAACTTCTGAGATATTTGGTTTGACTTTGAGATAATTTAGGATTGATTCCGGCGGGTCTTGGTGACCGGCCGGAATTTTTTTTCAGAACTTGCCCAGTATACGGTCCATCACCCAGTTGGTGGGAGTGGCGCTGATACCGTCACAGGTGCATGTGCCCTTTCCGTTCAGATGATCCACAACAGCCTGTACCAGCGGGAACTGTACATGCTCGGGATTGGGAATGTCAAACTCATGACGGCCGGTGCTGTCATGAAGGGCTATGGGCTGGAAGGTGAAAATGGAGAAGCATATCATGCCCTTGTCACCTATAAGTTCAATGCGGTCCTCCTTGGCGGACTCATCGGCCACAAAACACCAGGAGCCGGAGCCTACAAGACCGTTCTCAAACTTGAAGCAGGCGCTGACGGTGTCTTCGGCCTGATAAAGACCGGCGCGGTTGCTGCACAGTCCGTATGCGTCAATGATGCAGCCGCACAGTTCCTGTACCATATCAATCTGATGCGGGGCAAGGTCATAGAAGTAGCCGCCGCCGGAGATATCGGGGATTACGCGCCACGGAAGGTCGGTGCTGTTGTAATCCAACTCCTTGGGAGGCTGGGCAAAACGTATCTGTACGTTTATCAGTTTGCCTATCTGGGGAATAAGTTCCTTAACCTTGAGGAAGTAGGGCAGATAACGGCGGTAGTAAGCCACAAAACAGGGAACGCCGGTCTCGCGGGATACGCGGTTTATCCTCATGCACTCGTCATAACTCTGGGCCATGGGCTTTTCTATGTAGACGGGCTTGCCGGCCTTCATGGACATGACGGCATATGTGGCGTGTGATGAGGGCGGGGTGGCTATGTATATGGCATCGACATCGGGATCGTCAATAACATCCATGGCATCGGTATACCACTTGCGGATATTGTGCCTTTCGGCATATGAACGGGCCTTGGTTTTGTCACGGCTCATTACTGCCTCAATGGCAGAGCCTTCTGCTTTGGCGAATGCAGGACCGCTCTTATGCTCGGTAACCTGTCCGCATCCTATAAAACCCCATTTTATCATATTTGGCAGAAACTATTGAATCAATCGAAAAAAGTCCAACTCAGACCGAACTTGAGCATGCCAGGATTGGCGGGATAACCGGGGACTATGAAAGAATCCCGGTTGGTCATGAGTCCGTCATTGAAATGGTAGTACATCACGTAGAAACGCACTCCACGCAGAGAGCAGTTGACATAACCCGACAGCAGCGGATATCCTCCCACATTCTGTATGCAACCGTCATTCTGGAGATGAAATGCTCCGACTGCAGGACAGTAACCGGGTGCGGCATACCTGGTAAAGTAGAGAGCATTTGCACCTATCTCCATGTTGAGTCTCTTGTAATAGACAAACTTGAAATAGAGGTCCGAGAATACATTGAGGTCCGGCAGCGGAATGATATTTCTGTTGCCCGATAACTGATAGGTTATATGGTTGTCCCAATGCAGGGGTCCGAGTTTGAAGTTTTGCTGGAGCGTAGCGCTCAATATCTGTATGGAACCGTCGTGTTGGGCGGCTGTTATGGAATATGAAGGCTGAGTCACACCGTCCAGGTTGACGTATGCTCCGCCGTCATTCTTGAGATAGACATAACCGGCCACGTTCTCCACGTCCAGTTGCAGACGGGTCCGAGTCATTTCCAGATCTATATAACCTCCAAAGTGTGTGCGGAATTCTTTCCTGAAATCGCAGTCCCACCATGCGTAGGTAGAGTGCATGCTGGCATAGAAGAAAGGAGAACTCTTGGCAGACATATCTGCAAAAGCACCAATCCTGGCTTCACGCCCCCAGATGGGGTACTTGAGTTCCATCTCTCCTTCCAGGCTGAAATCACCCAGGTTGGCTCCCACCAGGCAGGTTTCAATTCCGGCCCTGAATGTAAGATTGTCACCCTGTGCCTTTTCCAACAGGCCTCCCACAGATAAATCTCCCTCGTTGTAACGGCGCAGATATTCACCTTGGCCTGCAATCGTATCGGGCTGGGCGAATGAGCGGAACTCATATCGGGCATAAGCCGAAAGGCCGGCGATAGCCCATTTTGTAGAGCCCTCAAGCAGTGACATGGACAGAGTGTTGGCGACATAGAAGTTTTTCATCACGTCCAGCGAGTCATCGTTGAGGAATCTCCTGGAATAGAAACCGTCTGGTATCTGATAATATATGTACTTGCGCTGCAACTGTCCTATCTCCATCGTGTGTGCGGCCTTTCCCAGATCCACTACGCGGGTGAAAGTGTAGACGGTATCGCCTATGCTGTCCGTGCGGTGGGTTGTCCTCGTTATGGAGAGTTCCTGGTTGAGCAGACCCTGGGTGCGGCGTATATTGTTCCAGTTGTAATACAAACGGAACGGTATGTCCTCGGGAGAGTACTGCTTGCGTCCCTCGGCCATGGCTTCAGGGTTCATAATGTAACGTGTATCCTGAATGCCTCCGTTCTCGGCCACCTTTATGTTATCCCTGTTGGCTGAAATATAGAGTTGGTATATGTCACCGCGATAGTATGTGTAAAGTCTGGCATCGAACATGGATGCGGCCTGGTTGGGATAGCGTCCGCGACCCAGCTGGTAATCAAGGTCAAAGCCGATACCCGATTTGCGGCTGAAATTGGCTGCAAAATAACCTTTGAGATGCTCCTCGCCGGTACGCTTGTTGCCGCCCTTGTAATAGTCTATGCTTACGTGCGGTGTCTTGGCATCGGTAAAACGGAAATCAGGTGCGTCCTTTATCCAGAAATCATACGGCGCATCAAAGGTGAAATCTTTGGGTTCCTCACGCTCAAACCAGAGACGTGAAAGGCGCGGTGAGCCCATGTTGCCCAGATGGCTGTATGTTCCGAACATTCCTTCAGTAAGATGTACGTTATGGAATGAGTGGTGGAGCGTATCTGGCTCAATGATGTCCGGTGAACCGGTTTGGGTATTTATTATGAACTGGTAATAATCCTGTGAAACAGTACGCTCAATAACCGTTGAGTCCTTGTCCGGGTCCATGTTCATGAATCCGTCCATGGTCTCGCCGTTGAAACCGTCCTGGTTCTGTGACAGAGTGCTCTGTGCGCGTGAACTCAAGGGCAGAAACAACAATGCTGCTGCAACGGAGGCAAGTGTTTTGCTTAACTGTCTGCTTATGGTCATCTTAAGGGATGAGTCTTAATATGTATTCGGCAATCTTTATAAGAAGCGATGTGCCGCAGGCAATGTAGAAGGGGAGTGAGCCGATGGCACCGCCTAACTGAAGTATGAATAGTACGGTGGTTACCGCCGCTCCGGCCAGAAACAGGGTGTTGAGCGCATAGCGGGCCTTCTCCGTGCGGTCGGATCTGCCGTCGCGATGCTTGCGTATTCCGCCTTTACGGATCTTGCCGGTCAGGTCATATGCCGCGCGGCTGTCCATATCGGACAGAATGGTATATGCTTCCACTATCCGCGGGTAGAGGGGTGAACCCTGTGGGTTACGGGCAATCAGGCTTTCGTATGCAGCTTTTATTTCCGCATCCGATGCAGACTGGTCAACCCCCAATACCGTATATAATTCCTTGTTTTGGGACATCAGGTTCAGATATTGCCGGATACTGCATCAGTGGCCTTCTGGAAGAGCAGGTCCTTAAGGTCTATTGTCTTGATGCGGAACTTGCCTGTGCTCTTGAGGAATTTGGTACCCTTGCGGTTATAGGCTTCCTTATCGGTAATCCAATCCTCAGCAGGGAATATCCTGCCGCCGCCTTCACGACCCTCTTCGTAACGATACTTGATATCGGCCATCTTCATAGTGAATTCTCCGTTTTTTACAGAGACGGAGAAATTGTATGATATCTTGGACTCATCGGCCACAAGGGCAGTGTTCTTGAATACTATAGTCTGATCCACATGGAAAATGAAACGGCGTGCCGATGCATCCTCGTTCAGGATACGTCCGGCCTGTGCGAACGGCATTGCAAAACGGCCTTTGGCCCAGGTCATCAGAATGTTGTAGCATTGGTCTTCTGTCATTCCGTCGGGAATTTTTACAACCTGCTGAAAATATACATTGCCGTTCTCGTCCTCGGGAACAGCGCCTTTTCCGTATTTGGGATCCTGTGCACTCAAATCTTTTGCAACGGCAAACACTGTAAGGAGCAGGCCGGCTATTGTAAGTAATAATTTCTTCATATATAAGTACCTTATTTTATTTACAGCACAAATGTAGTCAAAAATGCCGATAATGGAATCCGGCTTTTCCGTATTATTGGAAGTAGGCCGCTTAATTAACACGTAAGTATCGCTTAGGGGCATTACAGGGCCGATTTTTGCTGTTTTTACCCATTGTATAGAAATTTTTGACATTTTTTTTAAAAAAAGATGGGCTAATTTTTGCGACTAATGGAATTAGTATTATTTTTGCGTCAGTATGGATTAACCAATTAATCATTTCAATAACAAACAACTATGGAGAAAATTTTGAAACAGGCTGCTGAGCTTTACGCAGCATTTGCAAAGGACGCATGCGCACAGGTTGAAAAAGGTAACAAGGCTGCCGGCACTCGTGCCCGCAAGGCTTCTCTCGAGCTCGAGAAGTTGATGAAGGAGTTCCGCAAGGCTTCTCTCGCTGCTGCAAAGTAAAAAAACAGCATTGAATCAATAAAATAGGGCGCAGATCTCTGCACCCTATTTTGTTTTTGTAGCCACTATTGTTAATTAATAATATTTAACATATTTATTACAGTATGTTGTAGGCCCCAAATACGTGTTTAGTCTCCTTTATTCTGTTTCCTTTAACCATTTCACTGTTTTGATTTATGTAGACGAATAATTACATTCGCCAATTATACCATATATATTTATTATAAGGAGGACTGTTTTTAAGATTTGTAATTTATATATATTCTTATGACTAAGCTAGTTATGAGGCGTTCCATTTGCCTTGCTTCCATGTTGTTCTTATTCATTGGAAGTGTGTTTTCACAATCGGTTGTAAACCTGGGCTCAGGTCTTTATTCAACCAAGTTTTATGAGTCTATGAATGCTTCCAATCCACCAGCAGGAGATTGGTTTGCAGTGGATTATGATGATATAAGTTGGGGGGAGTACAATGATCCCATCGACTTCCCGGAATATGATGCATTCTGGGTACGCAGGTCATTCTACATATTGGATGATCCGAACAATCATTCGTTCAGGATTCAATTGGCACATGATGATGAAGCCTCAATCTACATCAATGGTAATCTTGTTCATAACTGCGGAGGTTGTGGAAGGTATAATTATTATGATGTTCCTGTTTCATATCTTGTAGAAGGTTTGAACGTGTTAGCAGCATACGTTAGAGACACGGGTGGAGAAAGGTATTTGGAGTGTTTTATTTCAACGACTGATGGAAGTGATATAATTGCTGATTATCCAAGTGAACCGCGTTTTACTCTTTCCAGTCAAGCTTTAAGTTTATATTGTTCTGTTAATGGCTATTCGGGAAAAAACTTGAGTGCAAAGATGATGACTCCATCGGGTCAAGTGAATACTCAAGTTTCATGGTCGAGCAGTGATCCCGCTGTGGCATCAGTAAACAATGGTCGGGTTGAGGCTTTGACTGCCGGAAATACCATTATCACAGCAACCACTGAATACAACGGGTTGACATATTCTGTAGAATGCCCTGTTCAAGTTTATGTGATAGATCAGGATGCCAAAGTGGTTATTGTTGATGAGCCCGGACAATTAGGCTCATTACTCACGGACGATGAGAAAGATAATGTAGAAAAACTTGTTGTTTTTGGTAGGCTGGATGGTAGAGACATCCAGGTGCTCAGATATATGACCGGTCGTAACGAGAGAGGTAACAGATCGCCGGGATTACTTGCAGAACTTGATATTAAGAATGTTGAGTTTGTAAATAATGACCACAACTATTTTCGAATAAGTAATGAGCAAACGTGCTATTACTACAACAATTCAGAACTTCCTGAAAGGATGTTCTATAACTGCGCAGTTTTGAATACTATAGCATTGCCTGGCTCTATTAGAACAATTGGAAATGAAGCTTTCCGTGAATGTTCGAATTTGGAGGATATAGAAATACCGCATAATGTTTCAGCTATTAGAGGAGATGCTTTTGCTAATTGTACTAACCTGAGAGTATTTGAGATCCCTAATACAGTTAGATCAATAGGAAATGATATTTTTGGGGGATGCTCTAAACTTGAATCAGTTATTTTTCAGGAGAACTGCAGGTTGACAGAGATTCCATCATGGGCCTTTAGCGGGACAAAACTGAGATCTGTCACTATACCATCATCAATAATCTCAATAAATGATTATGCGTTTTATTCTTGTAATTATCTGCAAGATGTTTTGTTTGAAGATGGAAGCGAATTGGTCGAAATAAAGAATAATGCTTTCAGTAGTTGTAATAACCTACAGAGATTGTATTTGCCTGATGGTTGTATGGATATTGGCAACGAAAGTTTTTCAAATTGCAACAAACTCATCAGTATTAATATTCCGGTTTCCCTTACTTCAATCGGCAATGGAGGATTCAGAGAATGTTATTCTTTGGTTGAAGTAAATATACCGGAGAAATCAAGGTTGGTTTCAATCGGTACTAATGCTTTTAGTAATACCAATCTTGAATCATTCTACATTCCAAAGGGCTTGAGCTCTATTTCCGATGTTTTTGAGGGTTCCACTTCTCTAAAATCCATTTCGGTTCATCCAGATAACAGGTATTATGAGGAAGTTGGAGGAATCTTGTACAGTAAACGCGACCAGTCGGTGGTGATGGTACCTAAATCAGTTGAAGGAGTGTTGTCATTCCCGGATTATGTCATCAATATCCCTGATAATTTGCTGAAAGATTGTTCTGGTCTTAAAGGAGTAGTTCTTCATTCCGGTATTACCGATTTGGGCGACAATGTTTTCTCTGGCTGTTCAGGACTTAAGACATTGATGGCCTTGAATTCAACACCGATTTCAGTTTCAGAAGGATCTTTCAATGGCGTAAACAAGGGACTTGTCACTTTGGTCGTACCTCAGGGCTCAGTCGACGCTTATAGAGCAGCTGCAGTGTGGAATAGTTTTGATAATATCATCGAGGTAAGTGAGCAACCTATTGTACTGTTAAGTGCAGATGATGTTGTGGTTTATGACGTAAACAATGCGACTGCCCGTACTTCGACCGTTGCAGTCACTGTAATTACAAAAGACGGCATTTCAACAGTTCCGGTATTATGGATGTCAAGTGATGCAAATGTGGCAACTGTTACAGACGGTGTAATAGAATATGCCGGCGAGGGTACTGCAACAATTACAGCCAGTGTAACTGTTGGCGAATATACCGTTTCTTCTTCATGCACAGTTACTTCGGTCGGAGTGTCAGAAGGCAAGATGGTATATGTTGAAAATGCAGGTACTCTATCTACACTTTTGACCGATTCAGAGAAGAATGACCTTACTCATCTTATTGTAATGGGAAACATCAATAATGATGATATTCGTGTACTTCGCTATATGGCGGGTCGTGATGAGTATGGCAATCTGACAGTAGGCTCCCTTGAGGTTCTTGATATGAACAAAACCAGAATCGTATCTGGTGGTGAGAACGGTTATTATAACCGGGATAATTGGTGGAGAAGTGTAAGTGAGAACTATCTAAACTCGGACATATTCCGTGAGTGCTATTCTCTTAAGAAAGTTATATTACCCTCATCCCTGAAGAATCTTGGCTCATATGCATTCTATGGTTGTAAGAACCTAGAAGAGGTCGTTCTTCCTAGTGGTTTGACAAATATAGAATATGACGCATTCGGAGAATGTCGTAAGTTGTCATCAATTTCTATACCGTCATCTGTAACAAGCATCTCATCTCAGGCTTTTTATGGTTGTACCAGTCTTAAATCAATAGATTTGTCGACAATGACAGGTGTAAGTACAATACCCTATGAAATGTTTTGTGAAAGCGGACTGACTAGCATAAAGATTCCAGCTCACATTACTAAAATCGACAATTATGCATTCCAGAATACTCCTTTGAAATCAGTTGAGTTTGAAAGAGGATCACAATTAGCTACTATTGGTGATGGAGCCTTCCAATCAACACAGTTGCAATCAATAACTATACCGTCATCGGTCACAAGCATTAATAACTATGCATTCTACGAGTGTAGGAAGTTGACTAATGTCTCATATGCAAACAACAACAATCTGACTTCAATCGGAGAAGGAATTTTCGGTGCCTGTCCCATTGATACATTCCTTATTCCCAAACGTCTTATATCAATGGGCCGTCAGGACTTTGACGTGAATCAGACACAGATTATCATTGAAGAGGGCAACAAGTTCTTTGAGTTGATAGACGGCATCCTGTACAGTAAGGCTGATAATGCCGTACTATATGTTCCCAAGGAGAATTCGGTTGTCTACTTGCCGGATTATGTAACCTCCTTAAAGAGCGATGTTCTAAAGTATCATCAGAACCTTAAGACAGTCGTCTTGACATCTTCGATGTCGGATTTGGGAGAGTCTCCTTTTTATGATGACTATAACCTGACAGAGATATATTGCATGAGCCCTGTTCCTCCTTCAGTACGCTATTTGACCAATGGTTGGAGTGGAAAGATCTATATTCCCGTTGGCAGTAAAGAGGACTACGAGGATGCCGGTTGGGAGTCATCTCTTTTGGTCGAGCGTTCATACTCAAAATCAATTGTCGTTTCTTCGTCAGAATTAACTCTGTATGGTGCAAACGGCGGCAACAGTTCTGTTCTTACCAGTAAGGTGTTCTCAGAGAATGGTCCTGTTCAGCACTCAAATGTTTCATGGACATCTTCAAATAACGATGTAGTTACAGTAGACACTCTTGGACATGTCAGATATGCCGGTCCGGGCACAGCAACGATTACTGCTTCTACAACTCTTGATGGAAGCGAATATACTGCAGAATGTGCAGTAACTTCAATTGAAGTTGCTGATCCGGCAAATGCATACTATCTGACGGGTAAGGGTAATGACCTGCGTTCAATGATAGGAGAAGACAACAAGTACAACATTGAGAAACTTGTCCTTGTCGGTAAGATGTCAGATGATGACAGGAACTTTATCAGAGAAATGTCTTGCAATCGTTGGGATGGCAGTCGGTATGTGACTGGCGCCTTAAAGTATCTTGACATGAATGAACTGGTTGATACCATTATAAGCGATGATGCATTTGAGGATTGCAGGAGTCTCGAGAAGGTGATTCTGCCCAAGAATATCCAGTTACTTGGTAGCGCGGCGTTTGCCTATTGTTACAATCTGTCATCCATTATTTTCCCGGAGACTGTTAAGGAACTTCGCTGGGGCGCTTTGCGTTCATGCAATGGCCTCAAGTCAGTTGAGTTCCTTGGTATGAATGCTCCCAGATTATCAGATTATGTATTCGGAGAGATAGGCTCAAGTTATTGTGTAGTCGTTCCTACCGGTTCAAAGGGTTATAAGACAGACGAAAACTGGAACAGGATGTCCAATATCTACGAGAAGGGTTCACTTCCGATACTTGTACTGGATGAATCAGTCATTAATCTTTACAACATAGTTCAGGCAGGAGTCAATGAGCGTCAGTTGAATGCCTATGCTATTATGTCCGATGGCATGATCTCGACCGATCTTACATGGGAGTCATCGGATCCTCAGATTGTTAAGATTGATAGTACAGGATTCTTGAGGTATATCGGTGCGGGTAATGCTGTTATCTCAGTATCGGTTACCGATAACGGAAAAACCGAAACAGTTCAGTGTGATGTCAACTCATATTCGATCGATGATGCTGAGCATGCATATTATCTGACAGGATATGGCAACCTGCGTTCACTGATAGGAGAAGACAACAAGTACAACATTGAGAAACTTGTCCTTGTCGGTAAGATGTCAGATGATGACAGGAACTTTATCAGAGAAATGTCTTGCAATCGTTGGGAAGGTGGCCGTGAGATTATGGGCGCCCTCAAGTATCTTGACATGAGTCATTTGTCTGACACTATCATAGGGGGGTTCTCAGATTGCAGAAGTCTGGAAACTGTGAAATTGCCGGAACATATAAGCATTTTGGAAAATGAAGCCTTTGCCTATTGTTCAAAATTGACTTCTTTGATGTTCCCGGAAAGCATTACTGAACTCCGCTGGGGTGCTCTGCGTTCATGCAACGGTATAAAGTCAATACAATTCTTGGGGGTTAAAGCACCGCAACTCTCTGACTTCACATTCGGTGAAATCGAATCGGATTATTGCGTAATTGTACCGGCCAATGCTTCAGGTTATAGCTCCAATGATTATTGGAAGGACATGACTAATGTCTATTCAACCGATATGCTTCCCATTCTGGTGATGGATGAAAAGAAGGTTGAGCTCTATAACACATCTCAAGATGGAATGAACAAACATCAGCTGATGGCTTACGCAATAACTGTTGATGGTATTACAAGTGATGTAACTTGGAGTTCTTCGGATGATAGTGTTGCATCTGTTTCTGTTGATGGTCTTATTATTTCGGGTAGCAATGAGGGACAAGCAACCATTACAGCTACTTATTCCAGCTTGGGTAAGACGGTTAGTTCAGAAATCCTTGTCAATGTTGTTGATATTGCTGATTTCAAATTCGTGAATGTTGTAACTGCCGGTACTTTGTCAGAACTGTTGCCTGAAGATGAATTGTTGGATATTAAGAAACTGATAGTATTAGGCAACCTGAATGGTGATGACATTCGCGTGCTACGCAGAATGGCCGGTCGTGATAAAAACGGCAATCTTACAGCCGGTTCTCTTGAAGTCCTGAACATGTATAACGCTAAGATTGTAAATGGCGGTGAAGGTTATTATAACAGAGATGGTTGGTGGAGAAATGTTAGTGAAGATTCTTTTGGAGAAAATATATTCCGTGAGTGTAATTCTCTTAAGAAAGTCGTATTGCCCTCTTCTCTGAGATATCTTGGATATTATGCATTCTATGCCTGCCAGAATCTGGAGGAGGTTGTATTACCTGAAGGTTTGACTAATATTGAGCATCAGGCATTTTATAACTGCCGTAAACTGACCACAATCAACATACCGTCTTCTGTTACATATCTTTCATCATGGGTGTTCTATGGCTGTAATAGCTTAAAAACGATTGATTTATCGACAATGACAGGCGTAAACACCCTTCCGGAATATTTGTTCTATGAATCTGGTTTGACAAATATCCGAATTCCAGCCCACATTACTAATATCAACATGTACGCATTCCAGAATACTCCTTTGAAATCAGTTGAGTTTGAAAGAGGATCACAATTAGCTACTATTGGTGATGGAGCCTTCCAATCAACACAGTTGCAATCAATAACTATACCGGCATCGGTTACAAGCATTAATAGTTATGCATTCAATGATTGCCAAAGGTTGAAGGATGTCATATACGAGGATAACAATAAACTGGGTACAATTGGCGATAATGTTTTCAACGGCTGTCCGATTACATCATTCGTAATACCTAAACGTTTGATTTCAATGGGTAATCAGAACTTCTCGGAATCTCTTTCTGAGATTATCGTGGAAGAGGGTAATAAGTTCTTTGAAACATATGACGGCGTTTTGTGCTCTAAATCGGGGGGCTCGTTGATATATGTTCCCAAAAATAAGACAAGTATTTTCCTTCCGGAATATGTCACAAGCATAAACAACGGCGTTTTAAGAGAGCATTATAATCTGAAGACTGTAGTGCTTTCATCAAAGATCTCAGATCTCGGAGATCAGCCATTCTGGGCAGACAATAGTCTTAAGGAAGTGTATTGCATGAATGCTGTTCCTCCTATAGTAAGAAATCTTTCAGATAATTGGTATTGCGATAGGAAGATATATATTCCTATGGGTAGTAAGGAGGCTTATATTGAGGCAGAATGGGATTCCACTTTGCTTGAGGAACGTGTATTTGACTATGGTATTACACTAAGTACCGGAAATTTGAATCTCTATAATGTGAACGGAGGTAATGAACGTGAACTGTCTGCTATCGTGTTTTCTCCGGCAGGACCTTCTAAGAGTGGAGTAGAATGGACTTCGAGTGATCCGTCAATAGTATCTGTGAGCAACACTGGAATTATCAGGTATATAAGTGAGGGTGAAGCAATAGTAACTGCAAGTGCAATATTTGCAGATACAGTTGTATCGGCCGAATGCCGTATTAACAACACGCAGCTTGAGGCTGGCAGTGATGTCTACTATGTAACAGCAGGTAATCTGTCATCATTAATACCTGAATCCAGAAAGTATGATATCAGAGAGCTGATTCTGTTGGGTAGTATCAATGCTGATGATATCCGTTTCATCAGAGAGATGGCCGGTATTGACAACAACAATAATAAAACCGAAGGAAAACTGGCTCGCTTGAATCTGGAAGCAGTCAATATAGTACGCGGTGGTAATTATTGGACCAATCGTTGGGGAACACAATATATTGAAGACAATACACTTGGAGGATATGCATTTGCTGATTGCAGTGCCCTTGAAGAAGTTATTCTTCCTTCAAATCTGACATCATTTAATGAGGGCATCTTCTATGAATGTAACAACTTGAGGTATGTAACTCTTCCGTCATTGATCAGCAATATCCCGTCATATACATTCTACAACTGTAAACGGTTGACAAATGTGTATATACCTGAGAATGTTAATAACATTGGTTATCAAGCCTTTGCTTACTGTACCTCTTTAAAGAGTGTAATTTCCTTATGTACAATCCCGTCTGAGTTGGATTGGAGCGCATTTAACGGTCTTACTCAAGGAAATATTTCATTGCTCGTTCCCAGTGGTACATACGATGCATATTCAAGTAAGAATTATTGGAAGGAATTCAAGAGCATTACTGAAATGGATCAGTTGCCGATGATTATTCTTGGCTATAACTCACTGAACCTTTATAACTTCAATACTATTGGCGCTTCCAACCGAACCATTCCTGCGACTGTCGTTACCAAGTATGGAATCAGTGATGCGGTCGTAATGTGGAACTCTTCAAATCCTGATGTTGTAACTGTGAATAATGGTCGTGTCGCCATGACAACCATTTCGGGAACATCTGTGATTACAGCGACCGCAATAGTGGATGGAATAACATTGACAGCAACATGTGATGTTACGACAAATATGATAGATGCTGACAATGCATATTACGTTGAAGCAGGAAACCTGCCAAATTTGATATCGGAGGAACAGAAGGATTCAATAACCAGACTTGTTCTTTACGGAGAATTGAATGGCACTGATATCCGTTTCATAAGAGAGATGGCTGGTATTTCAGAATATTATTGGAGTAATCCGGGAGAGGGTACTCTTGAATATCTTGATATTAGTAATGCTAAGATCGTAAGTGGTGGAAGGGATTATGGAGAAGCCCAGTATATATATAATGATAATGGTGATTGGAGTAGCAGGTGGGAGAATACTGAGGATGATGTGATTGGTAATGGTATGTTTAGGAGATCAAACTCTTTAAAAACAATCATTCTGCCACAAAATATTAAGAAGATTGGTTCTTATGCTTTTGATGAGTCTCCTAGATTGGAGGAAGTGTTTAATATACCTTCGGGCGTCACTGAATTATCATCAAGAGCACTTTATGGATTCGATGTTGTTTATACCTCTAACTTGACACCGTTTGAATTGCAAAATTCCTCATTGTTGAATGACGGATCGATTATCGTTGTACCTGCTGCAAGTGTTGAAGCTTATAGAACAGCAGATAACTGGAAAGAATTCAAATCGCAGATAATACCTGATAATATTCAGACTGTTGTATCTCTTAATGTTACAGCCGAAGAAGGTAATTCCGGATTGTTGACAGCGGCAGGCGGAGATGAGAATCTGGCATATATTATGGATCTTACTCTAAGTGGAACAATTAATGGCTATGATATAGCAATTATCAGGAACAGAATGCCGATACTTAGGAATCTTGATCTTACCAATGTTAGGATTGTAGCTAATCCATTTGAGTATTACACCGACAGTCATACTGAAAACAATCGGTTAGGACAAAATGCATTCCGCGAGTTGAATAATTTACGCAGGGTAATACTGCCTAAGTCTATAAACTATGTTGGCGTCAACGCATTCTATAACTGTAAAAATCTGCTATCCGTAAAGATGTATGAGGGCTTGAATACTATCGATTATGGAGCATTTGCTGATTGTAATAAACTGACAGATGTTGAGTTGCCGGAAGGATTGCTGAGCATCGGATCCGAAGCATTCCGTTATTGTAGACAATTGGAATCAATTAATCTTCCTGGTTCATTGTTATCACTCGGCTCGAGCGCTTTCATGAATTGTGAGAGTTTGAAGTCAGTAACACTTCCTAAGAATATAACAAAGATTGACTGGCAAACTTTCTGGTATTGCTATTCTTTGGAATCGGTTGTACTTCCTGCAAAGGTTAACCGCATTGAGTACTATGCCTTCTATGGTTGCTCAAAACTCAAAGAGATGAGGTTGCCGCCAATGATTGAGAGTATTGGTGATCAGGCATTTTATGATTGCAGAAACATTAAGGATGTATATGTTTACATAGCCAACTCTAAGGATATCAGGATTGATATGAACACATTCTCATGCTGGAAGACAGCAACTCTGCATATCCCGACATTCAGTTATGAGTCATATTATTGGGATACTCAGTGGGGACAGTTCTATGAGAAAGTGGAGTTCCAGGATACATACGATGAGTTCTATACCAAGAATACCCTGTCGTTGAACCATAACACAGGTACCATTGATGGAGATCCTGATGCTGTCTTGTATGAAAAGGGTGGTCTTGTTGTAGATGATGTTGAACAGGTTCTTGATGCCGTTGAACTTAAAAGTGACGGTACTGACGGAGCTTCTCTGATTGCTTCGGAAACAGGTTCAATTAAAGTGTCAAAGCTGACAATCAATATAAATATCAGCGCCTACAGGTGGCACTTCTTCTGCTTCCCGTTTGACATTCCGCTTGATTCAATACATTATGACGGTGAGTATGTATGGCGCCAGTATGATGGTAAGGCACGAAGCCGTCGTGAGGGTGGATGGCAGAACTTGTCTGCTGGAACTACAACACTTTCCAAGGGTCGCGGTTATATTTTCCAGGGTACAATGGAGGGCAACCTTACATTCACAATTGATGATCCTGATCTGTCTGCTAAGGATGAGTCCACAAGTCTGTTTTCCCATGAGAGTACGAACCCCCAGGATGCAAACTGGAATTTCATAGGAAACCCGTACACTTCTTACTATAATATAGATGAATCTACCTATTCTGCACCTATCACAGTTTGGACGGGTAACGGATATGAGGCTTATCGTCCGGGTGATGACGACTATCAGTTCGCTCCATATCAGGCATTCTTTGTACAGACTCCCGAGAATACTGAATCGATCAGTTTTGATGCCGATGGCCGAGAGTCATATGAGGATGTTCAGGCAATGATGGCAATAAGGAGAGCACCTCGTAGAAGTCAAGTCAATGCGGATCGTCTATTCATCAATTTGGAGGTAACAGCAGTCGGAGACAGCGTATATACCGACAAGACCAGGATTGTGTTCAATAACAACAAGTCTATGGATTACGAGCAGAATTGTGATGCAGCAAAGTTCTTCAGTGAATCCCGATCCATTGAGTTGTACTCGCTTGATATGGCCGGAACCATGTATTCGATAAATGAAAGACCTGTCGGCAATGGAAAGGTTAATCTTGGTATTACAGTCAATACGGCCGGACAATATCGTATTGAGGCCGTCCGCATGGATACTCCGATATTGCTGATAGATACTGAATTGAATGTTATACACGATCTGTCTGATGGCTGTTATTCATTCTCAGCCGGATTGGGTGAGTCTACAAGATTCATATTGATGCTTGGTAATTCAACACCGACTGGAATACACGAGTCAAAGAGTGATACAGATATGGATGATATGATCTATGATCTCCAGGGACGTAAACTCAATGAATCAGACGCTAAGGGAATAATTATCCGCAACGGAAAGAAAGAGGTAAGCAACTATTGATTTGAACTGAAAAGAGATAGATTATGAATAAGAGATTCATCATTCCGATATTGATGGCAGTATTCTGTATCTTGGGCGTCAGTGCCCAGGATATGGATGCCGACGGTCCTGAGTATCGTCAGGGAGAGTTGTTGGTTAAGTTCAAGAGTAGTAATGCGGCACGTGTACAAAGGCGTATAAGTGGCCGTGTTGTAGTATCGGACAATAAGGCTCTTGATGAAACCCTGTCAGCAATCGGTGCTGAAACCATGGAACAACTGATGCCTTTCACCGGATCAAAGGTATCCAGGGCACCTCTCAGAGGCTTTGACGGAAAACCGGTTGAAGACAGGGATCTTAGTCAATTGTACCTCATTACTTTCAGTGACAAGAATGATGTTGAGGATGCAGTGGCTAAACTCTCTGCTCTTGATATGGTTGAGTATGCTGAACCTAACTATATTGTAAGGATCCAATCTTCGGAAGATTGGGGAACACAGGATCCTCTTTATGGTCAACAGTGGGGCTTGTTTGCAGCAAAAGTTACACAGTTATGGCAAAAATCTGCAAATGCTCCAAACTATTTGGGTCATAGACCGGTTATTGCAATCCTGGATACAGGTATCGATATCAATCATCCCGATCTTGCAGACAATATCTGGACTAATCCAAATGAAACCGAGGATGGTAAAGATACAGACCGGAACGGATTCAAAGATGATATTCATGGTTGGGATTTCATAAACCAGACAAACCATATAGGCGATTACAACGGTCATGGTACTCATTGCGCAGGTATAGCTGCTGCGGTAGGTGGTAATAACATTGGAGTCGTCGGAGTTAATCCGGAGGCACTTATTATGCCTGTTACAGTAATGCAGAGCAACGGAACCGGCGATATAGCAACCATCGTAAAAGGTATAGACTATGCTGCCGCCAATGGTGCCGATGTCATAAGCATGAGTATCGGAAGTTACGGTTATTCAATAGCCGAGGAACAGGCTTTGGCCAAAGCTTATAGCAAGGCTGTGTTGGTAGCAGCTGCCGGTAACGATGGTATTGATATTGAACCTAGATTCAGGGGCGCGCCTTGCTATCCGGCTGCATTTACTTTTGTAATAGGTGTTCAGGCAACATTTTCCGACGGTAGGCTTGCATGTTTCAGTAATACTGACCAACTTGGTCCCATATATACTTCTTTTGATGAAGAGAGGCTTTATAATTATGAAGTCGCAGCACCTGGTAATGGTATACTGAGCACATATCCAGGTGGACGTTACAAAACCATGAACGGTACATCAATGGCCTGCCCGTTTATTGCAGGATTGGTTTCAAGAATCATTCAGACAAAGGAGATAAACAGTAAGGAAATTCTGTTCGGTGATATGATTCATACAACGGGTCCGCTCATTTCGTGTCAGGGTCAATTCTTATTTAAGATGGGTGGTTTGGTAGATGCTGAGGCTTTGTATGAACTTCAGGATTCAGACAGAACCCCCAATATGCATCTGGTTACATTTGTAGTTAGTGACAGCCTGGGAGATAAAGACGGACGCGTTGATGCAGGTGAGATTATTGATATTTTTCCTGTGTTAAGGAACGAATGGGGACTGATCAAGGATTCCACTGCAACTGTTTCATTGGAGTTTGCAGATAATGAGGATACTACACTTTGTGAGTTCTTGACTAATAATGTATTTATAGGTTGTGATGTAAGCAGCTACGGAAAAGTCAAGATAAAGAATCCTATCAGAATCAGGATGCGTGATGACATCGTAGACGGACGTATTGTAAGATTTGTGGCAAGGGTCAACTGCCCGAATATGTCATCTGACTATGCTCCGGAGTCAGACGAGATTCAGTTTAAGGTCGAAAACGGTGTTGAGTTGGGCGGTACCCTAAAAGAGGATATTACGTTATATCCAGGAATACAGTACATAGTTTCCAGGAACTGGGGTATTCCCAAGGATAGAACAGTAACGGTTAAAGCCGGTACTACAATCAAGATCAAGGATAATGTTGGAATATCCAACTACGGTTATATGATCTTTGAGGGAACTGCAGACAGCATGATTACTATCACTAAGGGAGATAATGACCAGGGTTATATTGGAAACTTCCTGAATGACAATGCCAATTATGTCGAGTTCAATTATGTGAAGTTTGAATGGTTGAGTAATATATCCTTTAATGGTCACAGATACAACAACTGTATCATAAGCAACTGTAATAGCAACGAACTATTCTTAACTACAGGCGCTACATTCCGCGGTTGTGAAATATACAATAGTACGGTAACCAGTTCATTTATATGTAATTGTGAATTGTGTCACGGGTGTGGTTTCACCGGTTGGTTGTCAAATGGATCAACCTTTATTGAAACAAGTATTCACGACTGCATATTCAATCATGGATTCGGCACAGCCGCAAGGTTCTATCATAGCAATTATATTGGAAATGAGATTCTTTACGGAGCCGATACCCCGGATATAACAGCTATGGAGGAGAGCAACTGCTTTGGAAACTGGTATGATTTCAAGGTAGCAAAAGAGAATCCCTATTTCCAGCCCGGTTTCTATTCAATAGTATTCAATACTACTGAGCCTGAGGTATTCTATCTGTCAAAGACCTATATAGGTACGTCCAGTGATAAGGTTGCTTATGAGAGTATTCTCGATGCTGAGGACAATATCGGATGGGGTACAGTAGATGTTCACCAGAAGTTGAATTATGCCAATGAATATGCACCGTTATGTGTCGATTTCATAGAGGTGGATGGACATAATCCTCTGGATGAGGCCGATCTGCTTCCTCCTTTGGGAATCGGACGTCATGAAATAAGAGTATATTTCAACAAGGCTATGGACCAGAGCGTTGATCCTATGATTACTATGGGCGTACGTCCTCCTTATACGCAGGTAAGTTTTGCTGAAGATGGCCGTTGGTATGATCCTTATACTTACATTGCATATCTGACTATTACATCCAAGACCTCTACAGACGGAACCAACAGAATCAGAATCTCTGATTATAAGCAGAAGAATCAAAATCCAGCATTCGGAGCTCCTATTGAGAAATACCGCTACAACGTAATGGTCGGAGCTGCAGGTTCAATGAGTACCGGTTTGATGGCTGAGCCTGGTCTCGGCAAGGTCACTCTTGAGTGGGAGACAGACAGTGCTGATTTTGATGACCTGATGGGTTATAATATCTATAGGTTCACAATAGATGACGACACACTGATCAGTGATACGGTAATGATTAATAAGACTCTTATAGAGTTTACCGATAGTGCCTATATTGACTACAATGTAGTTCCCGGCACAACTTACTATTACTATATCAAGGAAATCGGTACTGACCTAGTTGAGAACTTCGTTTCCAGAACTATTGCTGCAACACCGCTTACCGCACAAAAGGGTGATGCTAACGGTAGTTTCAATGTTGATATCGCCGATGTACTTTCAGTGATTGCATATCTGAGCAATGATGATCCGCAGCCGTTTATCTTTGAGGCAGCTGATGTCAACTCAGACAACATAGTCAACATCCTTGATGTGGTGGGAATATTAAGAATCATAACTTCCGATGCAGGTTCCCAATCAATTGAAGAGACCGTTACGGCTCAATGTTATGTCCGCGACGGCAAGTTGGTCGTTGATTGTGATGAAGCGATAGGAGGAGTACAGATTAAGCTTATATCCGGAGAAACTCAGATGGTACCGTGCGATGTCCTTATGGATATGGAACGTTTGTGTGCCGATGTTGGCAATGGCAGAAACCTGCTCCTTTCATATAGCATGAGTGGCACAGTGGTTCCGCCCGGCGAGCATGAATTGGCAATAATCGGTGAAGATGCGGTAATCTGTGAGATAGTTCTCAGTACGCTAAGAGGTGCCAATATCGTAGTATCGTTGCTAGGTAATACAACCGATGTTAACGAATTGCCGGCATTACACGAGTCTACAAGAAATGACATTTTCAATCTGAAAGGTCAGGAACTGATGGAGATGCCAGAGAGAGGAATAATAATACTCAACGGTAAGAAGGTGTGGCTTTGATATTTGAAAGGATATGAATAGTAAAAAAGTGTCATTCAGCTTATTGATACTGACGTTGTTCTTCAGCAACATGGGTTGGGCGCAGTTTAATCCGCCCAACCCTAAGGAACCGTCTATTCAATATAAAATAGAGTTGGAATGTTCACCTCAAGATATTGCCTGGTTGTATGGCGCCGGTTCATATGATGACGGCAGGAACGTCAATATCAGCGCCTACGTCCGCAATGAGTCATATGAGTTCGAGTATTGGGAACTTGATGGTAAAGTGTATTCAAGAAACAGTAGTTTCATATACAAGATCAGTACTCGTGATGTGAAGTTTATAGCCCATTTCAAGTACAATCCCGGTAATCCGGATGAACCGAGTGCACATTTTATGCGTAGGATTTATCTGCAGTCTTCACCTGAAGGCGTTGCTTCTTTCAATTTTAACAGCGGATCGAAATTTGAACTTGGATCAGTCGTCCCGATTTTTGAAACATACAGAAATAGCGGGTATGTTTTCAAAGGTTGGTATGAAGGTGATAATCTGGTCTCCGACAATACAAGTTTTGATTATTCTGTTATTGACAAAGATGTAACTCTTGTGGCACGTTATGAATATTCTCCCAGTAATCCTAATGAGCCCGGTGACTATACACCTACGTCATGTGAATTGCCGAATGACGGCCAGGTATTTGATGCTGAATTCAGAATATATGATCTGCTAGGAAGGGAGATGGATCCCGCTTCCTTTAAGGAAGGCCCGTTTATTATCCGTGAATTCAAAAACGGAAAGGCCGTAAGGACATATAAGGTGGTAAGGTGATATGAGAAAAATTACATTGATTCTTTCATTCCTGTTTTGTTGTGGATTGTCAAATGCAGACAACACAATATCGTTGTCCGTTTCAGACGGAATGCCTGGTGACACTGTTACTGTTGTTGTCAGTATGTCTGCTTCTGATAGGGTGGTTGCAGCCCAATTCTCCGTTCCGGTATTGGAGGGGTTGTCATACGTTGAGGGATCATTTGATGATTTGTCTACAGGTATGAGCTCTGCAGATGCTCTGGTTAATGAAGAATTGAAAGTTTATTACTACAGCGCAGATATAGATAATTCACAACTTGGCAATGGAGCTCTTTTCTCATTCAAGTTCCGATTAGGCAGTATTCCGGGCGTGTATAGTATATTGCCCGCAGTTGTGCTTAGTGATTCCAACGGTAATGCTCTGAACGTCAATGTTACAGGATCTGACATAACGGTCAAGGCCCCTCAGATAAGAATCGACAGAGAGCAGATAGACTTCGGACATATTGCCATCCGGTCAACTTATACTGAGTTTATCGGCATTACAAATACAGGAACAACACCTCTTAATGTCGCTTCAATATCCAGCTCATCGCAGGAACTGAAAGTTTCGGAAAGTACATTTACGGTTTCGCCGGGAACCACTAAACAACTGGAGATCTGTTTTGATCCTCTATTGGCCGGCGACCGGAATCTGACACTGACGGTCCAATCAGATGCAATAGATGACACCACAAGAATGGTAACTGTATTGGCCGATCCTTACTCTGTCAACATCCTTAAGGTTGGTAATACAGTAGGAGATAGCGACACAGAGGTATCGGTAGATCTTTTCCTGGATAACATGGAGAATCTGTCTGCGTTTGAATGCTCACTTGCTCTTCCGGAGGGAGTTGCGTATGTTAACGGCAGCTTTGCTACAACGGACAGATTGACGGATATGAGGTCTTTCGCCGTTGTAGAGGATGGAAAGTTGAAATTATATTCCTACTCCGAATCGGATGGTAAGATAAAGGAAGGAACCGGAAAGATAGCTTCATTCAGATTGTTTCTTGGCTGTCTGAATGGAACAGTTGGGCTTGTACCTGAAGACGTTATACTTGGTAATGGGAAATACGTCAATGTGTTATCGGATCTGGAGACAGGTACGTTGAATGTCAGGAGTCCGTTGATTGACTGTAATGCATCTGTCGATATGGGAAAGACCTCTATCGCGGTTTTTGCGACAGCTAATCTGCAGATAAAGAATAATGGCCAGAAAGACTTGATAATAGAAAGGGCCGTTTTTGATGACAATTCTTTCTCTATCAAGGAACAATGCCCAATTAAGGTAGAGCCCGGTTCCCAGAAACCGATAACAATCAGTTATAAACCTGATTCTATCGGCGCGTACTCATCGAATCTGAGCCTTTATACCAATGTCCAGTATGATGGGGTAGTGAATGTGAGCATCTCGGGAGATGCTTTCGAGCCGAATTATATAACATCTGTCGCTATGGTTGATTCCGATAGGAAGGGTACCCTGACTGTGGGCTTGACTAATTATGGAAAAGTTTCGGCTATAGAGATGAATGTATATGGTTTGGAAGAGATGACAGTCGATGAAACATCGCTTTCTCTTACAGAAAGGTGTGCTGGCTTTAAATCCGTTTTGTCGTTGAATGATGATCGCAGCGTAAAGATTCTGGTTTATTCATTGTCGACAGACTTTGTGTCCGGTGATGCCGGTGATTTGTTCTCATTTGACTTCAACTGCGGAAACGTGTCCGATAATACAGTCACACTCAGAATTGCCGATATAATACTAAGTGACCAAAACGGTAGAAATATCAGTGAAAGCAAAGAGAACAGTATAACGTTGTCTTTACCGCCAATTCCAACATCGGTTGATGATGTGCGAAATACTGAATCCTATGTAATATTCGATATTACAGGGCGTGTTGTCGGAAATGGGCTGGAATCTCTTCCTCCGGGAATATACATCAGGAATGGTCGTAAGATTGTTATACGATAGAACGAATGTGCAATTGGGGCCTGACCCCAATTGCACGTTTCTTATTCCAGGTACTGCATGATGCGGCCGGAGATCTGGAGGAGGGAGATCTCGCAGACTTTGGTGTCGTATTGGACTTGCAGAAGGCTCTCCTCGGCGTCCAGGAGGGATTTCTGGGCCTCACGCATCTCCAGACCGGAGAGGTTACCCAGCAGGTAACGCTCCTGAGCAATTTCCATAGTCTCCTGTGCGGCCTTGAGGTTCTGCTCCTGCAGTTCCAGCAGCATCAGGTTGTTTTGGTAGGCTTGCCAGAAATCCTCCAGGTTGGCACGGAGTTGCAACTCCAGCTGTTCTACGGTGATATCGGCATTCATCTCGTCCAGCAGGGCGTTACGCTCCTGTGTGCGCTGCTTGCCGTTTATCAGGTTCATGCCTATGGTGGCGCCAAAGCTGGGGCCCCAGTTAAGGCGGTCGGTGTAGGTGCTGTTGCCGTAAAGGTTCTGGGTTATGCCGTAAGATGCGTTAAGACGCAGGTAGGGGTAGTTGCGTGACTGGACGGTCTTGCGGTCCATCCTGGCTACCGAACGGTTGCTCTCGGCACGCAGCAATGATGCGTTCACCTTCATCATATCGTCATAAAGCGACTGATAGTCAAGGCCCGTAAGCAGGGTGATGGCGGTATCGGCTGCCACATGAACGGTCTTGAGGTCCTGATTGGACATAAGACGGTTAATGCGGATGTTGGCCGATGCCAATGACTCGTGCTGCTTAAGGCTTTTGGCGCTGTCCGAGTTGAAATAGACCTGAGCCTGCTGCATGTCCAGACGCGAATTGCCTCCCATATCATAACGCTCGCTGGTAATGCGCAGACGCTCCTTGCTCAGAGTGGTCGCGTACTCCAGATTCTTAAGGTGCAGTGTCTGACGCACCAGGTTGTAATACTCGGTGGTAAGGCTTGCAATGTAATCCTCAATGCTTATACGGGTCTGTATGGTGCCCTGATTGTGGAGTTCCTGCATGCGGTCACGGGTAGCCTGGATGCTGAATCCCTCAAATACGGTCCAATCGGCCCTGATCTGAGCGTTCAGGGTCTGGTCCAGCACGTTACGGTTGGATACGGTGGAGCCATCGGACTTAAGGGTGGCGTCATTGCTGGCAATTGATCCGGAGTAACTGCCCTGGATGCTTACGGTGGGCATTCCGCCGGCATAAGCCCAGGTGTCGTTGTTGGCGGCTTTCTCCTCGGAGATGTTGACCAGTTTTATCTGGTAACTCTCGCGGATGCCCTCCTCAAGACAGTCCTTGAGTGACATTATCTGGGCCGATGAACCCGCGCTTAGGGTTATGGCCGCTATTGCCAATGATATTCTGTGTGGTTTCATTCCTTTTTCTTGCGTGTCTTACGGTCAGTTGATATGTAACTGTAGATGGAGGGTACAATGTACATGGTAAAGAAGGTGGATATGAGCATACCGCCAACTACCGCCGTACCCATTGCAATACGTCCGGCGCTGCCCTCACCGTGTGCGAACATAAGCGGCAGCAGACCCAGCATGGTCGATGTACTGGTCATCAGGATAGGTCTTAGACGCTGTATGGATGCATCGCGTATTGCTGTGAACTTGTCAATTCCGGCCTCCTGCTTCTGGTTTGCGAACTCCACAATCAGGATACCGTTCTTGGCCACAAGTCCTATAAGCATGATAATACCAATCTCACTGAAAATGTTCATGGTCTGAGAGCCACCGCGCAGGAACACCAGAGCGCCGAACACAGCCAGAGGCACGGTAATCATAACGATCAGAGGATCCTTGAAACTCTCAAACTGTGCAGCCAGAATCAGGTAGATAAGCAGCAGAGCCAGACCGAACGCGAACAGCAGGCTGTTGGAGCTCTCGCGAAAATCCTTGGACTCGCCGGTAAGGGCGGTGCGGAAGGTGTCATCAAGAGTCTCCTTGGCAATCTTGTCCATCTCGTCCAGCGCCTGTCCCAGAGTATAGCCTTTACCCAAGCCGGCTGATACGGTGGCCGATACAAACCTGTTGTAACGGTACAGACGGGGCGGTGCGATATCCTCCTTGAGGTCCACCAGATTCTCCATCTGGATCATGTCGCCGCTTCCGCTGCGCATGTAGATTGACTTGAGCGCCTGAGTGGTGTTACGCTGCTGGCGGTTAATCTCACCTATAATGTCATACTGCTTTCCGTTCATGTAGAGGTAACCCATTCGCTGACCGCTCAGTCCCCACTGCAGGGTCTGGGCTATGTCGCGGGTGCTTACGCCCAGTAGGTTGGCTTTCTCGCGGTTGATCGATATGCGGACCTCGGGCTTGGAGAATTTGAGGTCGGCATCGGCCATCTGGAAGGCGGGGTTGTCATTTACCTTGGCCAGGAACTTGGGCAGCACATCCTGCAGTTTCTCAATGTTGGTGGCCTGCAGAACGTAACGTACGGGCATACCGCCTCGACCGCCGGCGAATGACGACTGCTGCTGTACGAATGCGCGGGCATCGGTCTCACGGCGTACGGCGGCGCTCAACTTCTCAAACACCTCCATCTGCGAGTAACTGCGCTCGTTTATGTCCTTCAGGGTGATCTGTATGTTACCACCGCCACTGGATACTCGGGCGGTCACGAATTTGGCATCGGGCATAATTGAATCGACAACGTCGTTTATGCGCTCGGTGTAGTCACGCATGTACTCGTAGGTTACGCCCTCGGGGCCCTGGGTGCGGACGGTAACCTGAGAGCGGTCCTCCATAGGAGCCATCTCGGACGGGGTCTTGGTCCACATCCAGACTGCTGCTCCCAGTGCCAGCACCATTGTGGCAAGGGTTATCCATCGGTTGCGCAGTATAAACTCAAGACTCTTGCTGTAGTAGCGGTTCAGACCCTCAAAGAAGGGCTCGGACCATGCGTAGAGGGCGTTTTTCTTTTCGCGGCGCACCAGAATCTTGGTGGAGAGCATGGGGGTGAAGGTAAGGGCGGCAAAGGTGGATATCACCACTGCGCCGGCAATCACGAACGCGAACTCGCGGAACAGACGGCCCGTCTGGCCCTGCATGAACACTATCGGCACAAACACGCAGAGCAGTGTGATTGAGGTCGATATGATGGCGAACAGGATCTCGCGCGAGCCGTCAATGCCGGCCTGCAGCGGAGTCATGCCCTTTTCTATTCGGTTGTAGATGTTCTCGGTCATTACGATGGCGTCATCGACCACAAGTCCTACCGACAGCACCACCGCAAGCATTGAGAGCACGTTGATACTGAATCCCAGTATGTACATGACAAAGAATGAGCCGATGATTGATACCGGGATAACCAATACGGGGATAAGGGTTACGCGCCAGTCACGCAGGAACAGGAATATGATGAATATAACCAGTATGAATGCCTCGTAGAGGGTGGTCTTTACCTCGTTGATTGATGCGCGGATAAAACGGGTGTTGTCAAAGCCGTACTCGTAACCTACGTCCTCGGGCAGGTCCTTCTCCATCAGTTTCATGCGCTCATAGACGGCGTTGGCAATGTTGATGTGGTTGGCACCGGGCTGGGGGGTTACTGCTACGCCCACCATGGGGATGCCGTTCATCTTCATGTAACTCTTTATGTCGCGCGGGCTGAGTTCGGCCTGGCCTACGTCGCTGAAACGTATCACTTTTGTGCCGTCATGCTTGATTACCAGGTCGTTGAACTCCTGGGTGGTGTGCATCTGGCCCAGGGTACGGATCTCAAGTTCGGTGGTGTTACCCTCGATTGTGCCCGAAGGCAGTTCCACGTTCTCGCGGTCCAGGGCGTTCTTTACGTCCATCGGGGTGATGCCGTAACCTGACATCTTTACGGGGTCCAGCCACAGGCGCATGCAGTAACGCTTCTCGCCCCAGATCATTACGGAACTTACGTCCTGGATGGTCTGCAGTTGTTCCTTTACCACAAGGTCGGCCAGTTCGCTCAGTTCCAGCAGGGAGCGCTTATCGGAATGCAGCGCAACCATAAGGATAGGCATTGCGTCGGCATCGGCCTTGGATACTGTGGGGGGATCGCAGTCGCGGGGCAGCATTCGCTGGGCGCGCGATACCTTGTCACGCACGTCGTTGGCGGCGGTTTCAAGATCGACCGAGAGCTCAAATTCTACTGTGATGCGGCTGTTTCCGTACTGGCTGACCGATGAGAGCGAGCGGATGCCAGGGATACCGTTGATCTGCTGCTCCAGCGGCTCTGTTATCTGATTCTCAATGACTTCGGCGTTGGCTCCGGGGTAGGAGGCCGATACCGATATTATGGGGTTGTCCACCGACGGGTATTCGCGCACACCCAGGCTGGTGTAACCCACAACGCCGAACAGGATGATTATGAGCACCAGCACTGTGGCCAGCACCGGGCGTCGTATGCTAAGTTCTGATATGTTCATGGGTGCGGCAGGTTATTTGAGTTCAACCCTCATTCCGGTGCGCAGCTGCATGATGCCGCTGGTTATTACTGTGTCGCCTACGTGGAGGCCGCTCAGAACTTGTACTTGGGCGTCTGTGCGCAGGCCTTTAGTGATCTCGTGCGGGATTGCCTGGCCGTTCTTGTACAGGAACACCTTGTCTATGCCCATTTCGGAGATGATTGCCTCGCTGGGTACGGCAAGGGTGTTCTTGAATGTGCGGGTATTTAGGCTGACGCTTACGTATCGGCCGGGAACAAGTTTGCCGTCCTTGTTGTCATAGATGGCGCGGACCAGATAGGTACGGGTGCCCTGGTCCACCTTTGAGTTGGTGGCGTAGACCTGGGCGTTGTGGATGTCGTCGCTGCCCTCGACCGTGAAGGTCAGCTTGGCTCCGTTCTGCAGCACGCCGGCGTAACGCTCGGGGATGGCGAACTCTACCTTGAGCTTCTCGGTGTTGGTAAGGGTGGCAATGTTTGTGCTGGGCGATGCGTAGGCTCCAACGCTCACCTGACGCAGGCCTATTATTCCGTCAAACGGGGCCTTGAGTTCAGTCTGGTCCAGCTTGGCCTTGCACTCTTCTATATCGGCCTGGAGTTTGTTGAAGTTGGCTTCGGCCTCCTGATAGGCCTCCTTACTTACGGCCTCCTTCTCGTACAGAGCTTTCTGGCGGGCCAGACGGTCCTCGGTGGACTGATACTGGGCTTCCAGTTTCTTTAGCTGGGCTTGCAGGGGGGCGTCGTTGATCTTGGCCAGCACCTGACCTTTCTTGACTTTGGTGCCCTCCTCAAAGAAGATGTCGGTGATCTTGCCCGATGTCTCGAACGACAGGTTCACCTCCTCGTTGGGGATGAGGCTTCCGCTTATGTTGATGCCGTCCACAAGCTCGGTGGGCTGCATGATTACGTGACTTACCGGCAGTGTCTGGCCGCCGCGTCCTATCGGCGCACCGGCTGTAGACATCGGCCCTGCGGGTATTTCTGAGTTTGATTTTGGTTTAAAACGGTATATTCCTAAAACGGCCAGTCCTATAACAATAGCGGCAATCAGCACCCATTTGGTAGTTTTGCTCATAAATATAAGGTTAATCTAAACGTGCAAATTTACTGATTAGACACCTATTTATCTCGAGCGTGAGACACGCTTAACATTTTTTAGGCAAAAACGCCGCATTGGGGTCGTTTCCTAATGCGTCACTTTATTGTTTTTCTAACAGTTTTCAGGAGCTTCTTGGAGGGAGCGGGGGCGTCCTTTAAGGGGATCAGATACCACTTAACCTCCCAGGTCAGGCTTTCGCCGGGCTGCAGGGTCTTGTATTCGCCCTGACTCTCAAGTTCGATGTAGGTCTTGCCCTGATTTACGTAGACTTGGATCTCGGCCTCATCGGGTGCGGGCTGATCAGGTGTGATGTCTGCGAACTTCTTGATCATGAGCAGATTATCTGCAGCGTATGCCAGCCAGCCCTTGCCGTCCGAATTGATCTTGCGGTTCTGCGGAGCCTGCTCGAAAGAGTACCATGATGCACCAGCCTCAGCCTTGAAAGGAATCAGACCGGCGGGTGTGATGCCCTCAACCGGAGCGTCAAAGAATATGAGCGCGGTCTCATCGGCCACAACTCGGGAGATCTCCCACGGGGCGACCTGGCGGGCAGCGTCACCTTTGTTGATGATGGTGTACGCTACGCTTATGAATTTGCCCTTGGGGTCGGGGGTGAATAGTTTCTGAATCTGGAACGGGAGTTTGCGGGCGGTCTGGCTGGTCAGCAGCAGTGACTTTCCTTTAATTGCGGCACTTGTCTCATCAGTGTAAGCTGCTCTGTCAAACTCAGTTACGGGCGGCCAGTTCCACTCTTTCTGCGGGCTGGTCCAGAATGTGCTGCCGTACTGGTTGGCGGGGCGCAGTTGCGAGAGCATCTCCTGATCGAGGTATTTATATGACAGGATTTTGCCGCCTTCCTTGGCGCTGACTGTCATTGTTACGTTGCCGGCTTTGATTGTAAAGCCTTCATCCACTGAGCCTTGCACCGTCTGGGCCGATGCGTGGGCCGATATTGCTGCGGCCATTAGGGCCACGAAAAACCTGTAAGATTTCATTGCTTTTTTTAGCAAAGATACAAAAATGACGCAAAGGGGTCGTTTCGTTTTGCGTCACTTTTTATATTTGCAAAAAAAACAGTGAGGATGAAAGTATTATTGATAAACGGGAGTCCCAAGGAGCACGGGAACACGTTCCAGGCACTCAGCGAGGTGGCCGATACGCTCAATGCCGAGGGTATTGAGACCGAGATTGTGAGCATCGGCAAAGATGCAATTCATGGTTGTATAGCATGCGGATATTGCGGAAAGACGGGCCGATGCACGTACAATGACGATCTGTACTACAAGATCTGGAGGGCGGTGCAGGACGGTATCGACGGGCTTGTGGTAGGTTCACCTGTCTATTATGGCGGTCCAAACGGTTCGCTCTGTGCCCTGCTGGACCGCGTTTTCTATACTTTGAGCCAGCATTTGCAGTACAAGCCCGCAGCCAGTGTGGTGGTTTGTCGGCGTGGAGGGGCATCGGCCGCATTTGACAGGCTTAACAAATACTTTACAATGACCAATATGCCTGTGGTAAGTTCACAGTACTGGAACATGGTTTACGGGCAGACTCCCGGACAGGTGAAACTGGACGAGGAGGGTATGCAGACAATGCGCACGCTGGGTCGCAACATGGCCTGGATGATCAGAAAACTGAACGTGGCCCAGGACGGACATCCCGAGAAAGAGCCCATCGTCAGGACCAATTTCATCAGATAACGCCGCAAAACGCCGCAAAGAAGCCGTTCTACTTTGCGTCCGGATGATATCTGATTGTTCTCATGGGCCAAGAGTTCAGGGGCCCGCCTCCTTTTGTACGTTTTTTGTTATCTTTGAGGCATAATAACCAAAACCGATTATATGAAAAGAATCCTTTTGCTTTCAGTGTTTGCTTTTTCATTCTTATGCGGTATAAGTGCCCAGAATGAGGTCTATGAGGTCAAATCACCTGACAACAGGATCTGTATGAGCCTGACAAAGGGGGAGTGGGATTTTGCACTTGTATATAGGATTACAGTCGATGGTGGGAACGTAGTGGACTGGTCAAATGTAGGTTATACCCATAGTGCCGACAATGTTTGCGACGTTGCATCAATTGTGCCGTTATCCCGGGAGACATCGCCGGTAAAGGAGGTCTGGAAACCGATATGGGGCAAACGCAAGGAGGTTAAGGATGTGTACAATACACAGACATTTCAGATAGCCGGAGCATCAGCGAATATGGCTGTCTTTAATCTCGAAGTGCGTGTTTACAATGACGGAGTTGCATTCAGGACGATACCTGTAAGGGGGGCATATAAGAATGAGAGTTCCGATTATTATGAGCATACCGATTTCAGTTTTGCCGGAGATTTTACAGCATGGTACTATAACGGCGAACGTCATAACATCGGTCCAGAGAAATTGTCCGATGCCAATGGCGAAAGACTGCCCATAATGATTGCCAAGGCTGCCGATGACCTCTATCTGGGTGTACATGAGGCCTGTCTTGGAGTTGACGGATGGCCCATGAGGCTACGGTCAGAGGCTGGTTCCACCAAGATGTCTGTTATTCCTGAGAAGATTGTCAACCCACAAGAGGAGCATGTGGGCGCCTGGCGAGTGCTGATGGTAGGCCGTACTCCGGGTGAGTTGGTGGACTCGCATTTGCTGGAGCTGCTCAATCCCGAGCCTCAAGGGGATTTCAGCTGGGTACGCCCCGGTGTATATCTGTGGGACTGGCGCATTGACGGCGCAGTCTGGGAGGGCTACCGCTACGGCATGAATTATGAGTCTTGGGTCAAGATGATTGATTTTGCAGCCGAACAGGGATTCCAGGGTCTGGTGCTCGATGCCAACTGGTACGGCCCCGAGTTTGAGAAGGATTCCGATCCCACCAAGGGTGACAAGGCGCGTGACGTTCAGCGTATAATTAAATATGGTAAGGATAAGGGAGTGGGCGTGTGGCTCTATTTGAATGACGTGGCCGGCACCAACTATCCCATTGAGGAGACTCTGGCGCAGTATGAGGAGTGGGGCGCATCGGGAGTAAAGTACGGCTTTATGAACGGCAATCCGCAGGAGAAGAACCGCAAGACACAGGAGATTACCGCCCTGTGCGCCAAGCATCACCTTATGGTTGATTATCATGACTATCCGGTGCATCCGTTCGGCCAGATGCGCACATGGCCCAACGCCGTTACGCGCGAGTATTGCAAGGCTCAGCTGGACGGGCGTCAGATATTCCAGCCCAAGACTTTTGTGACATCGGCCTTTGTCAATATGGTGGCAGGCCCCATAGACCAGAACAACGGATTCCTGGAACTGCATCAGGGCCGAACCACCCGCAAGGACAACAATCAGGAAGTGCCCACAACGGTAACGGGTGAGATTGCCCGCACACTGATAACATGGTCGGGTGCGACGGTTATTCCCGATATCCCCGAGTATTATCAGAAATACCCCACGCTGTTGGAGTTCCTCAGCGCCGAGAAGCAGCCTTGGCAGGAGAGCATCACGCTGGCGGGCGAGATAGGCGAGTACATTGTGATGGCGCGTCAGAACAAGGACGGCGACTGGCTCATCGGCGCCGCAACAAATGAGGATGCCCGCACCATAAGCATCCCGCTAAATTTCCTCGGTAAGGGCAAATACACCGCAACCGTAACCACAGACGCCGAAGACACCCACTACCGCACCAACCGTGAGACCTTAAAAACGCAAGACCCCGTATCGGTCAATCGCAAATCGGCCCTGACAATAGATCTTGCGCCCGGCGGTGGAGCCTGCATCCTGATCCGCAAATAAAAAAGTGACGCAAAGAGAAACGACCCCTTTGCGTCACTATCGCGTTACTGAATGCTGTCGCCCTGAAGAGCGTTCTTGGCTTTCCAGTAAGCAGCCTCGTTAAGCTTAAGCTCCTGAACTACTACAGCCTTAGGCAGATCCTTATGCTGCTTAGTCATATCAACCGTGATAATCTTGTCATTATCATAGTTAAGGATCACAATGTCTGTGGAGTCAGCAGTGCGGTTGTTCTCAACCATCTCATCGTAAGCAATCTTGGCAACAGCCTTGAATGCGAATGTCTCCTTGAGAATGAATGATGTGCAGACGGTATCAAAGAGGGCTGAATCGGGCTGTGCCTTGAAGCCGGCCTCGTAGTAGTAGCCCAGACCTGACTGCTTGTATGAAAGAGTTACGGTCAGACCGCTGTCTTTGAACTCGGGATCCTGATCATTCTGGATGTCATCGACAGTTGCCTGAGCCTCGTCAATGGCGTCCTCGATTGCCTCACATGAGTTTAAAGCACACACACCTGCAGCCAGTATAAGGCTGAAAATCAGATTCTTTTTCATTTTTCCTTTTTATAAGATTAGTGAATTATTCAAGTTTGCCACCCATAGAGAGAACAATCTGCTGCATGGAGGCCTTTACGGCTACCTTGTCCTGGCCCTTGTACTCGGCGGTGTTATCCTGGGTTACGGTCTTGCCGTCAACTGACCAGAGTTTGGCATCGTCCTTTTCAAGGTCGGCAGTCTGCTCGCGGTAATACTGGGTTGCCAACTCCGGAGTCTGGAAAGTGTACATCATCTTGGATTCGTTGCACTTGTCTTTCTTGAACTTGGCCAGCCACTCCAGTTTGAACGATACGTAGTCCCATGAGAGTAGGACCTCGTCGCCTTTGTCCTCATAAGTGGGGGCTGCAATACCCATAAGCGTCATGTATGAACCCATCAGACCCTGTACGCCTGCGCCTGCTGATCCGCCGTTCTGTGCGGCAAACTCGGCATTGGCTGCGGCCAGTGAGTCGTTGTAACGGTTAAGTTCGTTGGTGGTTGCGTTGAGTTCGTTAAGTCCGCGGTCAACCTGAGCCTCGACTGCTTTCTCTGCTGATTCAAGGGCTTTCTCAGTTGCTTTCTCGGTGGTCTTTTCGACCGATTTCTCTACGGCTTTGGTAACACCTCTTTCGGCTGCTTTCATAGCCTTGTCAGTAAGGCGGTTAAGTAACTGTGCATTGGAAGGAACTGTAAACAATGCTGCTACGAATAACAGAAGGAATGATTTCTTCATAGGTTAAAAAAACAATAGTTAGTAGTGACAAAAGTAGTTATATTATTTAGCATTTATTCACTAAAAGGTTTATTTTTGCAGAAACATGACTTGTAGATGATTAGAAGGGCGTTTTTGATATTTATCGCGTTTTTTGCCGTGAATACGGTAGCACAGGCTCAGGGCTATTATTGTGACCGTCAGGGCGCAAGACTGGAATATGTAAGGAAAAATATAAAGGACGGAAGTACCGAGTGGCGTCACATCATGAATATAAACGATGTAAGAAAAGGGGTCGATGGCACCGAGATTACATCGGCCTCCACATTCCTTAAGGCCAACGGCAAGCCCTACTACAAAGGCGATATCATAGAGCAGGTGGTACTCAGACCAAACAACGATGTCTGGGTAGATATGGAAGCGGTCACAATCAATTACATCAAGGGACGCGCGGGCCTGAACGCAACGGCCGATGCCCAACCATCCATACTTCCGGCCGATATGGCACCGGGTGATACCCTGCCGCAGGTGACAGGCAAGGGTAAGGTGAGCCTGCTGTCATTCAGTTTCCATATCTGGGACCGTAAAGTGCTGCGGGAGGAGACAATCTCCCTGCCGGCAGGTACATTCAAATGCGTCGTTCTGGAGGAGCACAGGAAGGAGAACACGCCGGGTAACAACCGCGAGGTGCTGAACCATACCTGGTACAGCAAGGGCGTGGGAATGGTTCGCCACGATACTTACATAAATGGTAAACTAGACACATCAGAGACTTTAGTTCAGATAAAATGAAACAATATATCGAGCAGAACAAGGAGAGGTTTTTTGATGAACTCTTCTCTATATTGAGAATACCCTCAATCAGTGCCAAACAGGAGAACAAACAGGATATGGTTCGCTGCGCCGACCGTCTTAAGGAACTGCTGCTTGAGGCCGGGGCCGATATGGCTCAGGTTATGCCCACCAGCGGAAATCCGGTTGTGTTCGGTCACAAGATGATTGACCCCTCATACAAGACCGTTCTGGTGTACGGCCACTATGATGTTCAGCCGCCCGAACCACTGGAGAAATGGCACACCGACCCCTTTGAGCCGGTAATTCACGATGATGCCATCTGGTGCCGCGGAGCCAACGATGACAAGGGCCAGCTCTTTATGCACATCAAGGCGTTCGAGTATATGGTGCGCACAGGTCAGCTCAAACATAACGTAAAGTTCATATTTGAGGGCGAGGAGGAGATTGGCAGCCCCTCACTGCCCGAATTCATAAAAGCAAACAAGGATTTGCTCGCAGCCGATATCTGCCTGGTATCGGACACCACCATGATATCGGACAAGGTACCCTCAATCAACTGCGGAATGCGCGGTCTGGCATACCTTGAGGTAAAGGTGGTGGGCCCCAACAAGGACCTGCACTCGGGCCATTACGGCGGTGCCGTAGCCAACCCCATCAACGTGCTGTGTGACATGATATCGTCACTGATTGATAAGGATGGCCGCATAACGGTGCCAGGATTCTACGACAAGGTGGTGGAACTTACTCCCGATGAACGTAAGATGCTGGCACGTGCCCCGTTTGACATCGATGAGTACAAGCAGTTCCTTGACATCAACGAGGTCAAGGGTGAGAAGGGTTACACCACTCTGGAGCGTACCGGAATACGCCCGTCGCTGGATGTATGCGGCATCTGGGGCGGTTATACAGGTCAGGGCGCCAAGACCGTTCTGCCCAGCGAGGCGCACGCCAAGATCTCAATGCGTCTGGTGCCCAATCAAACCAGCGCCGAGATTTCAAAACTCTTTATGGACCATTTCCTGCGCATTGCTCCACCTTACGTCAAGGTTGAGGTAACCCCCTACGAGAGCGGCGACGGATTCCTTATCCCCATTTCGTCCGATGCATACAAGGCCGCATCAAAAGCAATAGGTGAGGTTTACGGAATAGAACCGGTTCCCAGTCGCGGAGGTGGCAGCATTCCCATCCTGGCCGAGTTCCAGAAGGTACTGGGCCTGGATCCGTTGCTCATGGGATTCGGCCTGGAGCGTGACACCATCCACAGCCCCAACGAGAGCTACCTGCTCCGCCAGTTCTTTGGAGGCATGGAGAGCATCGCATTGTTCTACAGGTACTACTAAAAGGCGGATGGCACTACCTTCAGCAGGCGGTGCCATCCCATGAATTACTAAACTATTGTCTATTTATCTCAAATTAATTTGGGATCTCTTTAAAGCTCGAATGAGCTGTTGCGGTAAAATTCCAGCAGGGCGGTGTTGAACAGGTACTCGTAGCGGTACTTGAGCACATCGGCCCGGGCTGTCACCAGACGGTTCTTGGATTCGTTGAATTCCGTTATGCCGGCCTTTCCTCCTTCATACTTGGCCTGTACCAGGTCGAATGACTCCTGTGCGCTGGTCTCTACCTCCAGGCTGCTCTCGTAGCGGCTCTTTGAGGCGACTGCGTTGTAGTAGGCCTGCTGTATCTCCTTGTAGAGCTGCTTTTTTGTGTTGTCCAGCTGCATCTCCTGATTCATCATGCTGAGTTGTGCCGAGCGTACGCTGTTGCGGTTGCTGTTTCGTGAGAATATGGGGATGCTCAGGTTCAGTCCTACGTGCGGGCCGAAGTTGTTCTTCATCTGACTGCCAAAGTTATCGGACGTACGGTTGGAACTTGTGTAGTAACCGGTTCCGGCGCCTGCGCTCAGGCTTAGGGTGGGCATGTAACCTCCCTTGGCTACATCAATGTTCTTATTGGCCTGCTCCAGACGCAGCTCCTCGCTTTTGATGGAGGGTTTGATGTCAAGCGCCTGGGCGTATATCTGCTCGGGGCTGTCGGGGATGCGGAACTCAAGGGCATCGGCATTGGGCTGGATCACGTCAAAATCTTCGGGAGATGGCAGATCCAGCAGCTGGGTCAGGGTAAGGATGCTCATGCTCAGGTTGTTCTGTGCCTGTGTTACGGAGAGCTGGCTCTGTGCCAATGTGGCGCGCTGCGATGCAACCTCGGCGTTGCTGGCCTTGCCTATGGCAGCCAGTGCTGTCAGGCGCTCCACCTGCATGGAGTCAATGCTTACCTGGTTGCGTGCCACGTCCAGTATGCTGCGGTTGTATACAATCTGTATGAATGCCTGTGCCACCTGAACGCGGACATCGTCCCTTATACGCTCCAGGTCCGCCTTGGCGGCCTCCAGACCAAGCTCGGCCATTTGGATATTGCCCGATATGCGTCCGCCGGCAAATAGGGTAACATCGGTGCCGATACTGAACGATGTGCTGGCTGTATTGGTGTTGGCGTAGGTATTGTCAATGGTCAGGCTTCGGCCGAATGACCAGCTTTGTGATGCGTTGGCTGATAAACCGGGCAGTCGGTTGCTGCGGGCGGAGTTCAGGTCAACATCACGGCTCTGGGCGGCAATATCGCTCTGACGTATCTGTATATTGTTATCTATGGCGTAGTCAATGCACTGCTGCAGAGTCCAGCCATCGGCGGCATTTGCCGTGCCGGCAGTCAGCAAGGCTGCCAATGCTATTGATATTGCTTTGGTTTTCATATTCATTCTTCGGTTTCAGTTGATTCCTGGCTCTGTGAAGTCTCGGGCAGTTCATCCTCTATGATGCGAGGTCCGCGTACGGTATCGCCCTCACTCAGACCATCCTTGATCTCTATGTTTACTCCGTCGCTCAGGCCGGTCTCCACTTTGGTCTTGGTGTAGGTGCCGTCATCGGCCTTTCTGTAAACGTATGATTCGTTCTTTTCAAATGCAAGTGCACTCTCGGGTACGGTCAGTACGTCGGTCACTTTCTCCAGGTCAATCTGGGCGTTGGCGCTGTAGCCGGAACGGATTACATGCTCGGAGTCAACCTTTACGGCGGCCTTTACCTTGAACTGGTTGGCTCCGTTGTTCTCGACTGCCTTGGGTGATATATACTCCAGACTGGCATCGAAGGTGTAATCCTTAAGGGCGCCGATGGTGATGGTCAGGGGCATTCCCTCATAGAGAGTACCCACCTCGGTCTCATCGACCTGTCCCTCAAATATAAGGTCGCTCATGTTGGCTACGGTGGCAACGGTGGTGCCGTCGTTAAGGGTGTTGGCCTGTATGACTGAATTACCAACCTTTACGGGAATGTCAAGTATCAGACCGGTTATGGTTGAGCGTATCAGGGTTGAACTTGATGTTGCGTTCCTGGATGATACGCCGTCACGGATTACCTCAAGTGACTCCTGTGATGCTGCATACTCCTCTTTGGCCTGGCTCAGGGCCTGCTCGGTCTTTTCATACTCCTCGGCGCTTATAAGGTTTTTCTCATAGAGGGCCTTTTCGCGGTCAAAGTTGGTCTGAGCCTGCTTGAGGTTGATTTCCGACAGGCGTACGCGGCTCTGTGCTGCAGAGAGGGAGTTCATATCGGGAATAACGGTGAGTCGTGCGATGACCTCGCCCTGCTGTACCATCTGGCCTGCCTCCTTGTATATCTCGGCTATGATGCCGTTGATTTGGGGCTTGATGTTGACCTCGTTGCGGGGGACTATCTTACCGGTAAGGACGGTGCTGCGTGCCACATCCTGTTTCTTGGTGGTGAGTTCCTGGTAACGGATCTCCTCAGGCTGGGATTTCTTGTAGAGGAATACGAATGTTCCTGCAAACACTGCTACGATGAGTACTAATACGATGTACTTGATTACTTTTTTCATATCTGTTATTGTTTTTTATTTCCTGTACTGTTTATTCGTCACGCATTGCATCGACCGGTTTCACTGCCATTGCACGCAGTGCGGGTGCCAGTCCGGCAAGAGCTCCCAACAGGGCCAGCAGCGCTGCTGCCAATACGGCGGTGTTGAATGATATCTGGAATGAGGCATCGGTCGAAACCTTCTCGAATATATTGAGCAGGAATACTGCAAATACAATTCCGGCGCTTCCGGCGGCCAGCGTAAGGGCCACGCTCTCGGTTATGATCTGGGTCAGTATCTCACCGGGCATTGCACCTATGGCGCGACGTATGCCTATCTCGGTGGTGCGCTCCTTGACGGTTACCATCATGATGTTGCTTACTCCTATGCAGCCTGCCAGCAGGGTGCCCAGACCAACCAGCCAGATAAGGAAGTTGAGTCCTCGGAACAGGTTGTCAACCAGCATGAAAATCTCCTCGGTGTTGAGTACCTGCATGGCTTCAAGGTCATCGGGGTCAAATGAGTGCTGACGGGCCATGATGGAGCGTATGCGCTGTTCCAGCATGCTGGTATGGATGCCTCCCTTGGCGGTGAGGCATATTATGTCAACAATGTTGCCTCGGTTGTATATGGTTGCGGCCAGTGTCTCCGGGATTATAATCGTATAACTGGAGTTGCTGTTGATGCTAATGTTGCTTGAAGACATATCCACTCCTATAATCCGGTAGTATATGTCACCGCACTTTATGTATTTGCCGCAGGGATCACCGCCGTCGGGGAAGAGCTGCTGATAAATACGTCGGCCGATGACGCAAACCTTACGTTCCATATTGATATCGGTCTGGTTTATATAGCGTCCGTAACGCAACTTGGGCTGTTCTATCTTGCAGTAGTCTGCACTTACACCCTTTATGGCGGCCGATGTGGAGTGCTCTCCGTATTCTACCGTATTGCCCCATCCGCTGATCATGGGCGATACTACGTCAAGCTCGGGAATCATCTGTTTGAGGCGGTCTATGTCAGTGCGGGTAAAGTTCCAGTATCGGCCCTCGGGCAGTCCTTTGTAGGGCTTGGATGTGTTGGACGATATAAGGACTATGGTGTTGCTGGCAAATCCGCCGAAGTTCTCCTCCAGCAATCCTTTGATACCCTGACCGCCGCCTATCATGAAGAGCAGCATGAAGAGTCCCCAGAATACTCCGAATCCGGTAAGTATGGTACGGCGGCGGTTACGTGTCAGTGAATCGGCCGTCTCACGGAAAGAATCTATATCGAATCTCATAATCAGTCTGCTCTAAGTGCTTCAATGGGTCTTACGCGGGCAGCCTTGACTGCGGGGAACAATCCTGCTATAGTGCCTGCTATGACCAGAAGTACGGTTGATTTTATTGCCTCGCTCAATCCCACCGTGGGGTTGATCAGCAGGCGGATGCTGTCTCCGAACACATTCATTGATTCCTGCCCGATGGTCTGGTCCATGATGAAGCATGCTATCATGCCCAATACCATTCCTATATATCCGAAGAATGCGGTTATTGCTACACTCTCGGCTATTATCAGTTTGGTGATGTTCCAGGGACCGGCGCCTATGGCCTTGCGGATGCCGAACTCATGGGTGCGTTCCTTTACGGTTATGAGCATGATGTTGCTCACGCCTACCACACCGCCCAGCAGCGTAAACAGACCTACTATCCAGAGCCCTGTATTGAGTATCTTGCGGCCCTTGTTCATCTGCATGTTCTGGGTGAACTGGTTCCAGATGTAGTAGGCGCTCTCGTCATCGGGGGCTGCGTTGTGGCGGGCGTTGAGTATCTGCTTGAGGCGTAACTCAAATGCATCGTTCTCGGCCTCGGTCTCAAGTCCGTTGAAAGTGAAGGCTATCAGGTCCAGGTCATTGGCCATACCGAATATGGTCCTTGCAGTGGTGTAGGGGATATAGAGTTCGCGGTCGTTGCGGTTCTCATAGGCATGGCGCACGCCTATTATGGTGAATACCAGATTGCCTACCTTGATCTTTTTTCCAATCAGGGTCTGGTAGTCGGTGCCGCCTTCCAGCAGGTTCTTGGCCAGCATATGGGTTATTACAATGACCTTACGTTTCTCGGCAATATCCAGGTTGTTGATGAACCTGCCTGAGAGTACATCTATGTGGTTCATATCGGCCTGAGCGGGGAATGTGCCGTTCAGGTACATATCGCTGAAGTGCTTCTTTTTGTAAGTTACAGCGAATCCGCTCTTTGAGACCGATGTGGTTACCTGGTCAATAATATCGGGGAACTGTCGGGCCAAAAGGGTCATATCCTGTTCGGTGAGAGTCATGTATCGGCCGGTCTTGTATCCCATGTAAGGCTCCGAGGTGACGCTGGGATATATCTCCATGGTGTTGGTGGCAAACCCTTCGCTGTCCTGATTGAAGGAGTTCATCAGTCCGTTTCCGGCTCCCAGCAGCACAATGATCATGAATATGCCCCATGCAACGGAGAACCCGGTCAGGGTGGTACGCAGTTTGTTGCGCCGTACGCTCTCCCATATTTCGGTTAAAAGGTCCTGCATGGTTTTACTTCATTATTGTGGTTGTGCCGAATGCCGATGCGTTGTGCTGCATGTTGTCCTCAATCCGGCCTATCACGCCGTCCTTGATGTGGATGATGCGGTTGGTGCAGTTGGCAACTCCGCTCTCGTGGGTTACCACTACGATGGTGATACCTTCCTCGCGGTTAAGGCGGCTCAGAAGTTCCATGACTTCGACCGATGTCTTGGAGTCAAGGGCTCCGGTGGGCTCATCAGCCAGGATTATCTGAGGTTTGGTGATGAGAGCGCGGGCTATTGCCACGCGCTGCTTCTGACCACCGGACATTTCGTTGGGGTAGTGGGTTGCCCAGTCTTTCAGGCCCAGACGGTCCAGGTATTCCATTGCCATCTGATGACGCTGCCTGCGTCCAATGCCCTGATAGAAAAGGGGCAACTCCACATTCTCAACGGCAGTTTTGAAGGAGATGAGATTGAATGACTGGAATATGAATCCTATCATTCGGTTGCGGTATTCGGCAGCCTGACGCTCGGAAAGATCCTTTATCAGTTTGCCGTTAAGGTGATATTCACCGGTATCATAGTTGTCAAGTATACCAAGTATATTAAGTAAGGTGGACTTACCGGAGCCTGATGCTCCCATGATTGATACGAACTCTCCACGCTCTATCCCAAGGTTTATGCCTTTTAGTACATGCAGCGGCTGGGCGCCCGAGTAAGTCTTGTTAATGTCTTTAAGGTCTATGATCATTTCAGTGACTATTGTTTGCTTTGTTTAGTGTCTTAGTTTATTAGTACACCGCAAAGGTATGCGGTTGTTTCGGAACTACAATGGATTAAGGACTGTATTAACAATATTTAGTATTCAAGCCTTTCTCAAATACACTCCAATGACGATTTCGTTCAGGGATTGTTACTGACAAATATCTGTTTTCCCGTTTTTTTAAGTTAACTTTGCAAACCAATGGTATAATTCACGTTTATTTATGAAAATCAAGTCAGTTCTGCTTGTCATGGCGTCATTTGCCCTGCTTTGGGGATGTAAGGATGACAAGCCCCAGTTCGGGGCTCCCATTGCTACACTGAGAGTGGTGGGGGTTAACGGAAATCCGGATTTGGGACAGGGTTTGAAACTGGGTGTCTATGTAAGTGATCCGGTAGGTGCCATCAATGAGCCCGCCACAATTTCCGGTAACGGCGCTTTGACATTGGACAATGAAGTCAAATGGGCTTTTGACCAGTCTCATTCAGCGAGATTCTTTGCATATGCACCGTATGATGAATCTTTCTCCGGACAGGAGATTGTGACTTTCAACGCTCCTACAGACCAGACTACACCCGAGAAGATGCTTAAGGGCAATCTGCTCACCGCTTCGGCATCGGGCTCTCCGTCTGATAAATCTGTGGTTTTCAAACTTAAACATGCCATGACTGCCATGACGGTCGCATTTGACAACCGCTCTGGCCAGAAGATAAAGTCTATGTCGGTAACCGGATTCATGACCGAGGGCCAACTGAATATGGTTACCGGAGCTCTTACCGCCACCGGCGGCAAGAAGGTGATAAAGCCGTTGCGGGCACCGGGTGATGACAATTCATTCTGTTTCATATATATCCCGCAGGATGTAACACCACTGTTTACGGTTACCCTTGAATCGGGAAAGACAATGTCATTCACATATAAGGATAATTACTGTCATGAGTACCCCGATAAGATACTCAGGATGAAAATCCAGATTGACGAGTCTACTCTTGAGGGTAATATACTGGAGATGAAAGGTGTCAACATGAGTCAGTGGAGTTCAAACGGTGTTCCGGAATTTGACAGTGCACCTTCATTCATCAACCTTGCGGGACTCCGTTATGTGGAGCCCGAGAGGGACGGCTTCTTTGCTGCCTATATCAATAAGGCGACGGTTACCGCGATTGACAAAAATAATCCCGAAATCCTGGGTGTGATACTTGAGGATTCTACAAGCGCCCTCCATGTATGGGCAAACATCGACAGCAAACTTGAGGTAGGCAACACCATTGCCGGTCCTATTATGGGACTTATGGAAAAGAGGCTGGACAATGAATTCCATATATCATACTTCCATACGGATTACGCAACCGTTTCGGAGACCAAAGAACTGCCGTGCACCGAGATCAGCATAAGTGACCTGTTCAAGAACAAGGTGACAATGGAATACCGTCGCACCAGACTCAAAGGTATTACCCTTAAGGAACCGTTCTCCGGCGACAGGGCTGTATTCACGCAGGGTGATGATGAGATCAGCGTGGTATGTCAGGATATAGAGGTGGCACTTTCGGCCGGTGCCAGGGGCGACCTTATAGGTTTCCCGGTCAATTACGGCCAGGATATAGTGTTTATGGTGTATGATCAGAGTCAGTTCAGTTCTTTCACCAAGGATGAACTGCAGACTCCGTTTACTCAGGACAGCATCTGCGGTCTGTATGATTTTACAGGTCCAGACGAGGCTGTGTTCTCTATGAGTGCTCCCGATGCCCAGTTGCAGTATTCCGTAAGGACCTTTGATTACGGACGTTCCTTGCAGGTGGCCGATACCCGCAACGGTGACGTTCATCTGTTCCTGGTCTATGAGACGTCAGACTTTATAGTGGGACATGAGTATGTGGTTGCATTCAGCCCCATGGGTAAGAGCGACAGGAAAGGCTCTACTATGACAATGGAGTGCGTGAAAGTAAGTGATAATACAGCCTGGCTGATTGACCAGTCCGGCAAAACAGGTTTGATTTTGGCACTATGAAAAAGATATTCTTTATAATAGCAACGGTTCTGATTCTGTCTCAGAACGTCATGGCGGAATTTGTTAAACCCGATCTGGCCGCAAAATATGCTCAGAAGGTCCTGAGAATGAAGCAGTCTCCCGTTCTGGAGACAATGCCTTCATTGAGGGCTCAGTCCCGTGACGCCAAAAGTGCCGATCCCGAGTATTACATATTCAACAATCCTCAGGGCGGCTGGGTTATCATTGCAGCCGATGACCGCGTAAACCCTGTTATAGCATATTCCAACCAAGGTTCGTTCTCTACAACGTCTATGCCCGACAACCTTAAATGGTGGATGGACGGTGTAGCGCAGGTTGTGAACGATGTCCGTGTAAAGGACCTGCCTGTATCTGAATCGGTCCGTAATGCATGGGATGCATTGGCCGCCGGTAAGGAGATGATAACAGAGGGTACTACCAAGTATACCGAGACCGCATTGTGGAACCAGGGAGAGCCGTTTAACAATCTTTGTCCGGTCATCACCGGCGAAAACGAGCGTGCGGTTTCCGGTTGCGTTGCTACAGCAATGGCTATCATAATGCAGTACAACTCATGGCCGGTACACGGCAATGGCGTGATTGGAGGATATAGCACCAGGAGTTCCGCATATATTCCGGCATATGACATAAGCAGTCATTACTATGATTGGGAACTGATGTCGGACGAGGCTGTCGTAAAAGGACAGACCAGAACCTGGAACTTTGAGCAGAAAGAGAGCGTTGCCCAGTTGATTCATGACTGCGGTGTGGCTGTTCAGATGGAGTATTCCAGTGAAGGATCGGGCACATCGGACAGCAGAATGATTTATGCCATGCAGGAACATATGTCATATTCGGCCAATTCATCACTTATAAGCAGGTCGTCATATTCTCTTGATGAATGGTATGCATTGATCAAGAATGAGATAGATAACGGCCGCCTGGTCTATTATTCCGGACAGGGCGATGCCGGAGGACATGCTTTTGTCTGTGACGGATATGATACTGAAGGTTCCAAACTCCGTATAAACTGGGGTTGGGGAGGTTCTGCCAACGGCTACTACACCCTTGACCTGTCGGTTGAGTCTGCAGGTTTCAATTTCAGTAATGAACAGAGTGCTGTCATAGGTCTGGCTCCCGATACGACATCAGTTGAGGCTGTAAAGAATCTGGGTTTCTATCTCTGTTATAATAATGGATTCTACGGAATGGAACCGCTTGTCCCTGCTGATATCAATCTTGGAGGAGAACTGAGTTTCTATGTGGGTTGGATATCAAGTTTGTCTGCCCGTGACCTCGTTCTTGATTTTAAGGTATGTCTTGAGGATAAGGATGGAAATGTACGCCAGGAAGGCTGGCCTCTCCATATGGAAATACCTTCAGGTAAAGGTTTTATCTATGCCAATCAGACCGAAATGACCACTCTGACTGTTGCACCTGACCTTACAGATCATTTCAGACTGTATGTGAAGAATGGAGAAGACTGGGTGCCTATGGTAGGCAACAATGATCTTTTGCCGCAGGTTGACGGAGTAATTTGCGGTGTCATACAGGATCCCGTGATAATAGTTCCTGATGACTGTGCCGCCGGTAAGACCATAGACCTTTCGCTCACACTCGGATTCACTCATGTGACGGAGGTTAAGTGGACGGTGAACGGAGAGGCACTTCAAGCCAACCAGGTTCAACTGGTCAAAGGTAAGAATGTAATCAGGGCCGATGTGAAGTACCTGGATGAGACATCCGGCTCCATATTCCGTACCGTTACATTGGAATGACAATTATTGGAAAAAATATTATAACCGACAACAATTAATTTCTTATGAAAAGAATTAGTGGTATCATTGCTTTAGCTGCAGCAGCATTACTGCTGTCCTGCGGCGGTGGAAAGTACGAGTATCCTTTCCAGAATCCCAAACTTAAGGTTGACAAGCGTGTTGATAACCTTATGTCTCTGCTTACCCCCGAGGAGAAGGTGGGACTTATCATGAACAAGTCCATATCAGTGGACCGTCTGGGCATTCCGTCATACAACTGGTGGTCAGAGGCCTGCCATGGTGTGCGTCAGGGCGGTTATACCGTATTTCCGCAGCCTATCGGCATGGGTGCATCGTTCAACGAACAGTTGGTTTATGATGTGTTCAGTGCAGTGTCCGATGAGGCCCGCGCCAATTGGAACCGCTCCAACCATGACATCTTCAATGTACAGATGGGTGCCAACTACGTTCCCGGCAATCCCGAGCTGACATTCTGGTGCCCCAATGTGAACATCTTCCGTGATCCCCGCTGGGGTCGTGGTCAGGAGGCTTACGGTGAGGATCCTTACCATATGAGCGTTCTGGGCGTTGCCAACGTAAAGGGTATGCAGGGCAATGACAAGAAATACTACAAGACCCATGCCTGCGCCAAGCACTATGCAGTACACAGCGGCCCCGAGAGCCAGCGTCACCGCTATGATGCAGTGGTTTCAATGCGTGACCTGTGGGAGACCTACCTGCCCGCCTTCAAGGCTCTGGTTCAGGAGGGTAACGTACAGGAGGTTATGTGCGCATACAACCGTTATGAGGGCGAGCCCTGCTGCGCAAGCGACCGTCTGCTCACCAACATCCTGCGTGAAAAGTGGGGTTACAAGGCAATCGTACTGACTGACTGCGATGCCATCAACAACTTCTACAACCGCAACCAGCACGGCACACACCCGGATGCAGAGAGTGCATCGGTCGACGCTGTACTGTCAGGTACTGACCTGGAGTGCGGTAAGGCATTCATGTCACTGACCAAGGGTCTTGAGGACGGTAAGATCAACGAGGCCGATATCGACATAGCTCTTCGCCGCGTGCTTAAGGGCCGCTTTGAGCTGGGTATGTTTGATCCCGCCGAGATGCTGCCTTGGGCCAACTTGGGTGAGGATGTTATAAGCAGTGAGGCTAATGACCAGCTGGCAGTCGAGGCTGCACGCCAGTCAATGGTTCTGCTCAAGAACAACGGTGTCCTGCCTCTTGACAAGAACATAAAGAAGCTGGCCGTTGTAGGTCCTAACGCCGATGACCGCAGCATGATGAACGGTGAGTACGGCGGCAGCCCAACACAGGAGCATACCCGTTCTCTTCTGGACGGTATAAAGAAGTTCTTCCCCAACACCGAGATCGTCTATGACAAGGCTTGCGAGATCCGCAACGAGTACTATACCACCTATTATACACAGGATATCAACGGTGGCAAGGGATTCAAGGGCGAGTTCTTCAAGAACACCAATTTCAGCGGCGCTCCTGCCGTTACAGGTAACTATACCGAGGTTAACTTCAGCAACTTTGGCGCTTACAACTTTGTAGAGGGTCTGGATCAGAGCGAGAATATCTCTGCCCGTCTGACCGGTAAGCTGGTTGCTCCGTTCTCAGGTGACATGAACTACAACATCAGCTCAGACAACGGCTACAAACTTTATGTGAACGGTCGTCTGGTTGAGGAGGCTAAGGGCGGTCAGGGTGGCCGTGGCGGCTTTGGCGGCTTTGGCGGCTTTGGTGGCTTTGGCGGCCGTGGCGGCATGCAGCAGATGAAGTCATTCAAGGTTACCAAGGGTCAGACTTATGACATCAGGATTGAGTACACCCACGCTACCGGTAACTTTGCACGCCTCAATGCTCAGATCTGCGTACAGAAGATTGCCGAGTTCACTGACCTGGCCGACAAACTGGTTGCTCAGAACGTTGACGCTATCATAATCATCGGCGGTATCACTCCTTCAATGGAGGGTGAGGGCGGCGATAAGCCCGATATCGAGATCCCCGCTGTTCAGCAGCGTCTTATCCGTGCCATGCACGCTACCGGCAAGCCCGTCATCTTTGTTGACTGCGCAGGCTCATGCATGGGATTCGGCTCACTTGAGGATCAGTTTGATGCCCTTATCCAGGCATGGTATCCCGGTCAGGGCGGTGCCCAGGCTCTTGCAGAGATCCTGAACGGTACCTGCAACCCCAGCGCCAAACTGCCTGTTACATTCTACAAGTCAACTGATCAGCTCCCCGAGTTCACTGACTACTCAATGGAGAACCGTACATACCGCTACTTCCGTGGCGAGCCTCTCTATCCGTTCGGTTACGGTCTGAGCTACACCACTTACAAGTACGGTCAGGCTACCATCTCCAAGAACTCAATGAAGAAGAACGGCAGCGTTACCCTGACTATTCCCGTTACCAACACCGGTGACCGTGAGGGTACCGAGATCGTTCAGGTTTACGTAAAGAGTCTGGACAACCCCGCCGCTCCTATCAAGGGTCTGCAGGGATTCCAGCGCGTAACTCTTAAGGCAGGTGAGACCGGCAACGCCGTTATCACACTGACCGGCAAGTCATTCCAGTACTACGACGAGAAGATTGACGAGGTTTCAACATTCAGCGGCCACTACCAGTTGCTCTACGGCTCATCATCGGCCGATAAGGACCTGCAGTCAATTGACTTCGAGGTGCTCTGAGCACCTCTGGCGTCTCTCGCCAAAGTGTCCCACACCAACCCCTTCCACACGCTCTGTGGAGGGGGTTGCTGTGTTACATACCCCCTAAAATGGGGGTGTGTCCCACGCTCATCGGCCCCGGAGAGCGCTCTCGCGGGGGTGACTGTGGGACACTTTGGCAAAGCGAGAAAATGTTAACAACTAAAACTTTAGGTTAAACTCCCGCACAAAAGCAGAATTTCTGATGGATTTGCTTGCGTTAAGGGCGCCGGAGACTTTTCTTTGCTGTGTCAACTAAAAGATTAGTTAGAACCGATGAAAGCCTTGACTGAGAAAGAACAGATGGTAATGAGCGTGCTCTGGGAGCATCGCCATTGCAGCGTCGATGATGTGGTTGGTTTCCTGCCTGATCCCAAGCCGGCCTATAATACAATACTTACGTTCCTGCGTATTCTTGAAAAGAAGGAATTCATATCGTATCAGGAAGAGGGACGTAAGCACATCTACTATCCGTTGGTTGAGAAAGGGGAGTACACCCGATGGACGCTGACCGAGATGAAGGACAAACTCTTTAACGGATCTGCCCGCTCTATGGTCAATACCTTTATTATGGAATCGGGTCTGAGTGACTCCGATGTACGTGAGCTTATTGAAATGTTGAACATGCTTGAAACCGCAAAGTCATGATTTACCTTATAGTATCCGCCGTATCGCTGGCCCTGATGGTGACTGTTTACCGCCTCACGCTGAGCCGAACCACATTCCACGGTTTCAACCGTTTTGTGCTGCTGGTAACACTTGCACTTGCTGCCGTCATTCCGGTGCTGCATTTCCAGAGCATCAGCAATAGGGCATCGGCCCCTATCAATTATATGCTGAGTGAGATTATGGTTTATGCCGATGGTTCAATGGGCATAAATCACGTGCAGGAGGCGGAGTCCGGTAGCAGTATAAGTATATTATCGGTAATTACTGTTGTCTATCTGGCAGGGGTGATATTCTGTCTGCTCAGAATTGCATTCGGCATACTGAGCTCAGAGATCATATGTCACCGTCGTTCCAGAGTGCTGGCCGACGGGTCCCGCCTGGTTATAACCGAGCGCAACTACGCCCCCTTCAGCTGGCGTAACTGCATAGTGATTTCACGTAAGGATTATGAGTCAAACGGTGCCATGATAATTGCCCATGAGCAGGCGCACGTACGCCATCACCACTCGTTTGACCTTATCCTGGCCCAGCTGTTCTGCGCCTTCCAGTGGTTCAATCCCGCAGCCTGGATGCTGCGCCGCAGCCTGCTGGAGGTCCATGAGTTTGAGGCCGATGCGCAGGTCCTGGATGATGGCTTTGACGGCCGCCGTTATCAGATTTGTCTTGTCCGCGCTGCACTGCAGGGCAGTTTTGCGACAACTACAAATAATTTTTCAAATTGTTCAACCAAAAAAAGAATTGTTATGATGAACAGACATTCAACAAATCCTTGGGCGCGTTTAAGAGTGTTGCTCATGTTGCCCGCTGTGGCATTGTCAGTTATAGTTGCATCGGCTTGCAAACAGGATACAAACAGTGAGATGAATTTGAAGACGCAGGATGCACCCCCTACCGATGTCGATTGGGTGGATATTGGAGAATATGAGATTGGGGAGGCCGATACATCCCAGGTGTTTATGGTAGTGGAGGAAATGCCTGAGTTTCCGGGTGGAACAGAAGCTCTACTGGAATACCTGAGAAGTAATTTACAATATCCTGAGAGATGTAAGGAAAACAAGATTCAGGGTCGTGTGATAATTACTTTTGTGGTTAATAAAGATGGTAATATAGTTGAGCCGGCTGTTGTGAAGAGTGCAGGTCCCGAAGGCGTTGAACTTGATGTTGAGGCATTAAGGGTGGTAAGTTCTATGCCAGCCTGGACTCCCGGAAAGCAGAAGGGTGAGGCTGTACGCGTTCAATACACCGTTCCTATAACCTTCAAACTCTAAACTGAAGCAAAGGGGGCGTGTAAGAATGCGTCACTTTGACGCAAAACGAAACGACCCCTTTGCGTCAAAAGTGATACTGACCTTTGCCTTGGGTGGCGGTGCCAAAGTTGATGGCGTTCTTGGGGCATCGGTGATAGCAACTCATGCAATTGGTGCAATGACCGTTCCATTTGGGGCGGTCATTCTCTATTGTGATGTTCTGCAGGGGGCAGTTTTTGGCACAGATACCGCAGCCGATGCAGGCGTCCGATACATGGAACTTGCGGTCGGTTATGAGCAGACCGTAGAACAGGGGCTTGAGTATGTTTGATTTGAGGAATGTCTTGCTGCCGCGAAGTTTATCATAATTACCCTGCACACGCTGTTTAATAAGGCCGATAACCTCGCGGAGGCTCTCACGGGTGCCGTCAATCTTGCGCTTGGCGTTCTCCGGGGTGTCCAGACTGAAACCGGGCAGGTTGATGTAGGTCTCGGGCATCTGGAATGAGAAGAATGAGTCCAACTGCAATCCCTGTATGCTGAGGTCCTTGCAGAGATGCTCATACGTAAGACCCGTCTGGTCTCCACATGTACAGGCTGCGAATATGTATGCGGGTTTTCCCTTGATGCTGACCGTGCGCAGGAACTCCGATACCAGCTTTGGTACGGACCATGAATAGACGGGAAAGACTATTCCCAGTGCCTCATCGGGGCCGAATTCCAAAGCCGTTCCCTGTCGGGTGGCCTCGGGGATGAATATCATGTTGTCATCACCGAGTTCCTTTGAAAGGGTATCGGCCACAAAACGGCTGTTGCCGCATCCGGAGTACCAGAGTATCATATCACAAAATCCATTTTAATGTCGTTGTCATCGGTAGGAACACAGGGCAGTTTCTGGCAGTCAAAGCAGACTCCTGCCTTCAGTGCGTTGGGTAACTGTGGCAGAAGGCGGTCGTAGAACCCGCGGCCCCGGCCCATGCGGTTGCCGTTCTTGTCAAAAGCGCGGCCGGGAACCAGTACCAATGTGATGGGGCTCAGGTCGGTAACCTGGTTACCGTCGGGTTCTGGTATGCCGAACTGCTCACCCGGATGCAAAGTACCGTTGTAGAGTTTCACTATAAGGTCATCACCTTGTATTGAGGGCAGGTAGAAACGTTTTCCGGCAGCAGTCCATTTCTCAATGAATGCGGGTGTCTGCACCTCATCATCCATGGACCAGTATGCAAGAATGTCTGTTGCATTACGGAAAGCCTCCGTCTTTTCCAGGCGCTCCCAGATTGCGGCGGACTGGGCGGCTTTCTGTTCCGGAGTCATTACGGATATGAGCCGTTTTATACGCTGGCGTGTCTGTTTCTTGTCATCATGCATGGCCTGCATGCTGAATTCGCAGCCGCAGTAGCGCTGGTTGTAGAAATCCTGCTCCTTTATGATTTGTGAGCGGCGTTCCTGCAAACCGCCCTGACGCCAGTTCTTATCCCAGAAGGTCAGTCCGGGGAACTGTGCTGCCGCCCACTGACCGGCTTCAACAATCTGGTCATGGCGTTTCCATCGGCTTGAATCAAGGGTGGATGTAAAGGTGCTGAATCCGTGCTCCGATGCATACTTGGCGGCACTCAAGAGACGCATCTTAAAGCACTCCAGGCAACGGGCACCGCGCTCGGGTTCACCCTCAAGACCGGAAATGCAGCACTGCCACTGAGCGTGGTCATAATCGGCATCCACTATCTCAAGGCCCTGCGCTAAGGCATATCTGGAGCACTCCTGCTTACGAACCAGGTACTCCTCATAGGGATATATGTTGGGATTGCAGTAGTAGACGGTGGGCTTGTAGCCGTTAGCCATCATCCACTCAATGATGGCTCCGCTGCATGGCGCACAACAGGTATGTAGCAGAACCTTTTCCATTACAGGCGGCTCTTTTTGGCGCACTCGGGGCAGATGCCCTTGGCCATGTAGTTTATGGTTTCAACCTGGAAACCGTCAGGATATTTTACCTGCGGGATGGGCAGTTCCTCAAGGCAGAACGTGCGGTGGCAGACCTCACAATGGAAATGCACGTGGCGGTCATCGTCCACATCGCCGTGGGCGTGGCAGAGTTCGTATCGGACCCCCTCGCAACCGTCATCAATCTGGTGCAGGAGGTGGTGTTCCTTGAACAGGGTCAGGGTGCGGAATATGCCCGACTTGTCAATCGTGTCAATGGTGTCCTCAAGTTCGGACATGGTGACGGGACGGTGGCTGTCGGCCAGCGCCTTAAGTACCAGCAGCCTGTTTGCTGTAGGTTTTATTCCGTGTTCAATTAACATTTTTTCCATTGCTCTGCAAAGTTAATAATTATATCTTTGCGGCCTTCAATAAACGCTTTGCTATGAACAGACATATCTTTACCTTTTCTTTTTTCCTCCTTATGTGCATGCCCAAAGGCTACGCTGAGGAGGCCGATACCATTGACTATAAGACCGATGAGATTGAGGTGACAGCCTCACGTATCAGGACACCGCTGCCCAAGGCATCTCGAATTATAGGTATAATGACCCAGGAGCAGATAAGTTCATACGCAGTCCAATCCGTAAACGACATACTTAAATACGCTGTCGGTGTGGATGTACGCCAGCGTGGTCCGATAGGCGCGCAGACCGATGTTGGCGTGCGCGGCGGCAACTTTGAGCAGGTGGCCATCCTGCTGGACGGAATAAACATCTGTGATCCGCAGACCGGACACAACTCGTTTGATTTTCCTGTAGATATGAGCGACATTGACCATATCGAGGTGCTGGAGGGTCCGGCCGGAAGGGCATACGGATCATCATCACTGATGGGTGCCATAAATATCGTGACCAAGACGGCCGCGCGGACATCGGCCCAGGCTCATGCGGAGGCCGGAAGCTGGGGTTACGCTGCAGCCGGTGCAAGGGCCGATGCGGTCAGCAACGGCTGGAATAACATGCTGTCAGTCAATTACGGCCGCAGTGACGGATACAGCCGCAGCAAGGCCGGCCGTCTGAATGCCGACATGGAGTATAAGAAGGCGTTCTACAAAGGCGGCTATACCGATGATGAAATAAAGGTAAACTGGCATGCGTGTGCCAGCATCAAGGACTGGGGCAGCAACACTTTCTACTCGGCCAAGTTCGATGACCAGTTTGAGCATACCGTAAAGACATATACCGCCCTGCAGGCCGAGAATAGGATAGGGCGCGTGCATATTCACCCCAGCGCATGGTGGAACCACAACGAGGACCGTTTTGAACTTATTCGCGGCAGTGAGGATGCGGTAAAGTTCAACTACCATAGGTCTGATGTGGCCGGCGTGGGCTTTAACAGCTGGTTTGACTGGACTCTGGGCCGTACCGCCATCGGTGCCGAACTTAAGAACGAGAATCTGGTGAGCGGCAACCTGGGTGAGCCTCTGCCCGAGCCCAAACATATTAAGGGTACTGAGCGTGACTACACTCTGGGTCTTAATCGCACCAACATAAGCTTCATTCTGGAGCACAATATCAACCTTAAATGGTTCTCGATGAGCGCCGGAGTGGTGGGCGTACGCAACTCGTGGAACGGTATGGACATGCGTTTCTACCCCGGTGTTGACATGAGCGTTAAGCTGGGTGACAGGCTCAAGCTCTTTACCACCTACAACACATCGCTGCGTCTGCCTTCAGTGACCGAGCTTTACTACAGCGTGGGCGGATATCAGGCCGACAAGCACCTCAAACCCGAGGAACTCAAGGCCGTTGACCTGGGTCTGAAGTATGCCGATTACCGCGGCGTTCAGGCATCGGCCTCCGTTTATTACAACCGCTGCAGCAATATGATTGACTGGATCATGGACCTGACTCAGCCCGAGGCTCTGCGTCACTGGGAATCGGTCAACTTTACAGAGGTTAATTCTCTTGGTGCTGAACTTACTGCCAAAATCAGTCTGGAGACCCTGCTGCCCGGCCAGAGCCTGCTCAAGTCAGTTGATTTTGCTTACAACTACATAAATCAGGAGAAGGTTGATGTTCCAAATATCCAGAGCCGCACCACCCTTGAGTATCTTAAGCACAAGGCTGTGGCCGGTATTCATCTCAACCTGCCGCTAAATCTGGAACTCGCCGTTACGGGCCGATACCAGGACCGCGCCGGATCATTTACCGATGCCGATGGCCAGGTGCGTGATTATGAGCCATATAGCGTGATTGATGCAAGGCTGGATTGGAACAAGGGACGCTACAGAGTATACCTGGAGGGCAATAATCTGACCAACAGAGAATACTTTGATTACGGCAGTGTTCCGCAGCCCGGATTGTGGATAATTGGCGGATTGAGTATCGATCTTTTTTAGTAATTTTGCGGCCGTAAAAGGAGAGAACACACAATACCTGTATGCAAAAGATAATAATTCTTGATTTCGGTTCACAGACCACCCAACTTATCGGACGCAGAGTCAGAGAGATGGACACCTTCTGCGAGATCCTGCCTTACAACAAATTCCCTGAGAATGACCCCGACGTAATAGGCGTGATCCTGAGCGGTTCACCCCTCTCAGTTTATGCCGATGATGCTTTCCGTCCCGACCTTTCGGGTATCATAGGAAAGTATCCCGTGCTGGGTATATGCTACGGAGCACAGCTGCTCAGTTATACCTACGGCGGCAGGGTGGAGCAGGCCGGCACACGCGAGTACGGTCACGCATCACTGGGCTTTATCGATGACCAGTGCCCTCTGTTCAAAGGTTTTACCAAGAACTCACAGGTTTGGATGAGCCACGGGGATTCAATCACTGCAATACCGGCAGGATACCATGTGACGGCATCCACTGACAGCGTCAAGTACGCAGCCTTTGAGTGCTCCGAAAAACGCGTATGGGGCGTGCAGTTCCATCCCGAGGTGGTTCATTCGCTGCAGGGCAAGCAACTGCTTGAAAACTTTGTCATTGACATTTGCGGCAGCCGCAGGGAGTGGACATCGGACTCATTTATAGATACTACGGTTGCACAGCTCAAGGCTGAACTTGGCAATGACAAGGTGGTGCTGGGACTGAGCGGCGGTGTTGATTCATCGGTTGCTGCGGTATTGCTCAACAAGGCCATCGGCCAGAACCTTACCTGCATATTCGTAAATCACGGACTGTTGCGTAAGAACGAGTTTACCGATGTTCTGAACGACTATGTCTGCCTGGGTCTAAACGTAAAGGGCGTGGATGCATCGGCCAAGTTCTTCAAGGATTTGGAGGGTGTTACCGAGCCTGAGCAGAAACGCAAGATAATTGGCCGCGACTTCATTGAGGTGTTTGATGCCGAGGCCTCCAAGATAACCGATGCCAAATGGCTGGCGCAGGGTACTATCTATCCGGACCGCATTGAGAGTCTGAATATTACAGGCAAGACCATAAAGAGCCATCATAACGTGGGCGGTCTGCCCGAGAAGATGGGACTCAAACTCTGCGAGCCGCTCAAGTGGCTGTTCAAGGATGAGGTTCGTGCCATCGGTCGCCGTCTGGGAATTCCGGAGCACCTTATTGGCCGTCATCCTTTCCCGGGTCCCGGTCTGGCTGTACGTATCATAGGTGACATCACTCCTGAGAAAGTTGCAGTACTGCAGGAGGCCGATGCCATATTCATAAACGGTTTGCGCGAGTGGAAACTCTACGACAAGATCTGGCAGGCTGGCGCAATCCTTCTGGCCGACCGCACTGTAGGTGTTATGGGCGATGAGCGCACATTTGACAACGCTGTTGCCCTGCGTGCTGTAACCAGCGTTGACGCAATGACAGCCGATTGGGCTGAACTCCCCTATGAGTTCATGCACTGGGTGAGCAACGAGATCATCAACAAGGTCAAGGGAGTTAACCGCGTCTGCTACGACATCTCCTCCAAACCGCCTGCCACAATCGAGTGGGAATGATACCAATGGTATCGTCCCCCTATCACTCGAAGTATTCCAGAACTCTGTTGATGGCACTGGTTGAGGTCTGACCGGTCCAGCGGGCAATTACGGTCTCCTTACGTGTAATCCAGTTGCCGTACTTGTCATAGGTGTAATCGGTCCAGGTGTCAGTAAAGGTAGGCACTGTGTCGCTGTTTGTTGTGTACCACTCCTCATTCCTGACAATGTCAAAGTGTGAATCGTAGGTCTTCTTCATTGATTGGGGGGTGAGAGACATGTAAGAGAACGTTCCTCCCAGACTGAATGTGTCGACCTCAAGATAACGTGGATTGTCCAACATCCTGTAGGTATGTCGGTCCCAACCGGTATCGAAGTTATAGGCTTCCTCTTGCAGATAAACAAAGTCCTTGTACATTCCGTTGGGATAGTAGGTTATGTTTTCAATCTGGAAACTGAGTTTGTCAGTTGACAGACTTACGGGATATCCGTCCTTATACTCGAAGGCGTATTCAAATGAGACCTCATTCAGTCTGTCTTCAGTACCTAAATCGGTGTTGTACGAGTATTCAGATATGACAAGACTGTCGTTCCTGAAAGTATAGGTATACTCGCGGAATGTTTTAGATAAGGGCTGTTCTACAACAAATGAAGCCTTGGAAAGGTCTTTACAGATACCGTTTTGGGCATCGGATATCTCGGGGCCCATCATAAACCACTCACGGGCTACGAACTTACCGGTATTCTCATACTCATATGTCCAGTATTCAGAAGGCCCGTCTTCACAGAATATGTCAAAATACTCGGCCTTGATACAGTGTCCCTGAGAATCGTAGGTATAACGCCATTCATGGTTTTGATCCTGATCCTGAGTATTTACATACGATTCCTTGATAAGATGTCCGGCCTCATCGTATTCATACTCATTGTACGTGGTATATGTGTCGATATGCCATTTCTTGACGGGGCCCCTGAGACCGGCTTTCTGACGGTCTGTACGCTCCCAGTAATTGACTGTATACCAAGCGGGGTCAGTCCAGTCGACAGTAACCTGGGTTGAATCGGTCTTGTTGCCTTGTCCGTTGTTTTTGCCGTTTTCCGGATCATCGATGTCAACAGGATCGCATGCCCAGAGAATACCAAGCACAGCGCCTGCCAAAGAGAGAAGTGAAAGATGTCTCATATCAAATGAATTGGTTAATAACAGGCCAAAGGTAACGAAAATAATATAAACACCGTTCTTTAGGGAAAATGATATGAAATGTGTAATTTTATCGGGCCGAACGCTAAAAAAGGACAATTCCAACTAACCGAATATTTATGAAAAGAGCAATTCTGACCCTGTGCATTGTCATGACCGCAATCGGGCTTAAGGCCCAGACGGTTGATTTCCGTGGAGTGAACCATTGCGGAATATATCCTAATGAGAAGAACCTGCTTAAGGAGTGGCCCGAAGGAGGCCCCGAGAAACTGTGGGTGGTGAATGATGCCGGCAAGGGCAACTCCAGCGCATTGGTGAGCGACGGATTCATCTACACCGCAGGCCTTACCGAAGATGAACAGCAGGAGCGCCTTACCTGTTACAGGCTGGACGGTACACAGGTCTGGCAGGTAACCTACGGACACGCCTGGACCAAATCTTACCAGGAGACACGTTCCACTCCGGTAATTGACGGCGACCGTCTCTATATGGTAAGCAACATGGGCGAACTGGTCTGCCTGAACCGTGCCGACGGCAAGATTCTCTGGACCGTGGATTATTGGAACAAGTATGGCCTTACGCCCAATGACCAGGGTATCTGCGAGCATCCTCTCATTGACGGGGACAAGGTTATTGTGACTACCTGCGGCAAGGAGATATGCATGGCGGCTTTCAACAAAAAGACCGGTGATGTTATCTGGGAGACCAAGGGATTCGGCGATAACGCCACCTATTTCACATCGCGTATCATAGAGTTGAACGGGCATCGGCAGGTAATAAGCGGAACCGAGATGCACATATTCGGTGTGGATCCCGAGACCGGCAAGATGATCTGGAACGACAGCCAGTGGACATCCGATCCCGCCACCAAGAGATGGCTCTACTCAATGATCAACACCCCGGTGTTCTACAAGGGCAAGTTGTTGGTAAGCCTGGGCGACGGTCACGGCTGCACCATGTATGAGATGGCCGATGACCTGTCGGGCGTAAAACTGCTCTGGAAAAACAAGGAGATAGACTTTTACATGGGCGGAATGGTTGAGATTGACGGCGTAATCTATGGCAGCACGGGCGATAAGCACAAGTGGGCAGCCGTGGATATTGAGACGGGTAAGGTGCTCTATCACGAGCAGTGGGCTGGCGGCAAAGGCCGAGGCGCACTCATCATGGCCGACGGAATGTTCTATATGTTCGATGAACGTCGCGGCACCCTGGGCCTAGCTCGCATCAATCCGGAGAAACTTGATGTAGTGAGTGAATTCCGCGTAACCGATGGCGCCGGAGCCAGTTTCTCACACCCCACCATATTTGACGGCATCATGTACGTTCGTCGCGGCACCGCCCTGATGGCCTATAAAATAGCACAATAGGATCTGATCCTAATGTGCGTTAACACGGTTTTTTCTCATTTTTGCATGTGGTGTGAATCGAGTGAATTTGGACTTCAAACCATGTCCCTTAAAATACCCTTTAGGTGCTTTTCCGAAAGTAGATAAATCTACAGTAGGGAAATATAAACTTCAAGATTATGGCAAATCAAGCAACAATCACCTACAAGGTGACAGACCATAGTGCCACCTCTTACATCGACCGCCATACCGTGCCTATTCTGAAAGACTATCTGAACGATGAACGCCTGTCGCTCACACAGATAGTCGAATACATGAATATCACTTCGCTTTCATATTTCAGCCGATATTGTACTAAACACCTCGGCCAGTCGCCCAGCGAGTATCGACTGGGCCTGCAACCGAAGTTTGATTATAATGAGTGTTGAGTTCAGCTTTGATGGAAAAGTCCGTAATACCAATGCTCAACTCCTCCTTTTTTCAAAGCACCACATTGAACAGGTAACCCAGAAGTATGATGAACAAGGTGATAGTGGCGAAAAAGATGCCTATGAGTCGCCAGGTCATCACCTTTTTTAATAGCGTTGCTTCTGGCAGCGACAGACCCACTACGGCCATCATGAAAGCAATGGCTGTACCAAGTGGAATGCCTTTGGCCACGAACACCTCGATGACGGGAATGATACCTGCGGCGTTGGCATACATCGGGACGGCACAAACGACGGCCAGAGGTACTGCAAACAGGTTATCCCTGGACAGATAAGTCTCGAAGAATCCTTCAGGCACATAGCCGTGCATCGCGGCTCCGATGCCGATACCAATGAGCACATAGACGAGCACACCCTTGACGATGCCCCATGTATCGCGCAGTATCTGGGGCAGACGCTCGCGGAAACTGATGTGCTCTGCCTCCCATGCGGCTGTCTGTGCGGAGGATTGCGTCTGAATCTGCTTCACCCAGTCGCTCAGCAGCGGTTCCAATTTCATACGTCCTAAGACGATGCCGCCAATCATGCCCAACAGGATGCCGCTAATGACATAGATAGCCGTCACCTTCACGCCAAACGTGCCGAGAAACATAGCTACAGCTACCTCGTTGACCAATGGCGAGGTGATGAGGAAGGCAAAGGTGACACCCAGCGGGATGCCCCCTTTTACGAAGCCGATGAACAGCGGAATGCTGGAGCACGAGCAGAACGGCGTGATGGCTCCGAAGACAGAGGCCAGCAGATATTGGAGCCCGTAAAGACGATGCGACGTGAGATAGTTGCGCAGTCGCTCAATGGGGAAATAGGCATTCACCACACCCATCAGCGCACTAATCAGGAAGAGCAACACAACGATCTTCAGCGAGTCATAGACGAAGAAGTTGAGAGCCGTGCCGAGACCCGATGCGGCATCGAGTCCCAGCACGTCGTAGATGAGCCAGTCGGCCAGCGTCTGTATCATAAGCCCAGAACCTTTTTGATTTCAGATTCAGAAGGAACTGTGCCCTTGATTTTTACTTCTCCGTCAACTACTACTGCTGGAGTGGCCATGATGTTGTACTCCATCATCTTCATGATGTCGGTCACGTACTCCACTTGGGCATCTACTCCATTTTCTTTCACTACTTTCTCTACTACTTCGAGTGCTTTGTGGCAACGGCTGCACCCAGAGCCTAAAACCTTGATTTCCATAAATGATTTATTTGTTTGTTTTATTTGATTTTCTCATACAACGAGAGCAGTTTCTCTTGATAGAATTTTCGTAGCAAGGGTTCTGCTTCTCCCATCGGCTTTGCCGGTATCAGGTCGATGACTTCGTCTGCACTCATGCCAGCCTCGAAAAACAATTCTATGGCAGCGGTGAGTGTTTGATGAATAGCTTGCTTGCTTTCATCACCATCAAGTGCTGTTTGCATGGCTATCTGCTGAAGTTCCTGCAGCTGGTACCAGAAATATGTTGGCAGCATCGCGGAGGTAATGACGTAGCCGCCCAGCTTATTTTCCATCGTCTCAAACACATGGCCTGTCGGCTCGAACAGTGCAAGAATGGTTCCCTTTTCCGCCTCGTCAAACGAAGGATGGAATGCCACGGGATTGTATCCTTTGCCTATCAAAGAGGTGGCTGAAGGTATCATCCTGACCACCTTGTCTGTTTTCAGGCAACTACCTATTTGAGTTGTTGTTACCTTAGGTGCAAGCGATACGATGGTCGAATCGGTGTGGCAGGATTCCTCCAACTCCGACAGCAGTTGCACCAAAACAGGAGGATGCAGGGCAAGGATGACCAGATCCTGTCTGAACGCATCGGCCAAACTTGTTGCTTCAACCTGTGGATATTCAGACCTCAAACGCATGAAAGCTTGCTCGTCCTTCTCATAGACATTGATAGCGTCAAAGTGATGGGACGCATTCTGGAAGGCCCTGAGCAATATCCGCACGATGCGCCCTTCTCCGATAAATGAAAGTCTTTTGTAATCCATATTCTTTTCTTTTTAAAAATAAATGATGTATGTTTCGTAAATCCCAACGAGTATGAAGAGGACGGCCACCACGAGGGTTGCCCAGCGTTCTATCTGCTGTATACGTCCATAGAAACGTCCTATCTCTCCGGCACTGAACGCCAGGAGCCAGGCTACGATGAGCACAGGCAGGGCTGTGGCAATGGCAAAGACCACGGGAAGCAGATAGCCCATCGTAGCCGTTGCCGACATGGGGATAAGCATTCCGAAATAGAACATGACGCTCGACGGGCAGAATGCCATCGCAAACAGCACACCCAGCAGGAAAGCTCCCCATCCTCCTCTCTTGGCTATGTGCTCGCCTTTGCCGTTGAAGCCAAACTGTGGAAGGTTCAGCCGGTTCCCGAACAGCATCAGCAGTCCGATAACAATTAACAGAGGCCCCAACAGCAGCTCGCCCCAACTGGCAATGAACTGTTGTATGCCAAACATCGAGGCTCCGCTACGGATAATGATGATGAGCATCAGTCCCAATAGTGTATAGGCTACCATACGACCCAAGGTATAGAGCAGTCCATTGTGGAAGGCACTTCGGCGGTTCTCTATGTCCTTGCCGATATAGCCGATGGCAGCGATATTCGTGGCCAGCGGACAGGGTGATATAGCTGTCAGCAACCCCAGCAGAAAGGCTGTCAGTACGGGCGTGGTGCTATTGTCGAGAAGCGTTTGCAGAAAATCCATAACCTAATCAAGTATTTGATTGATTTTTGCTTCCAGGTCAGCTTTGAATTTGTCAGCCTGTCTGAGTGATGTGCTAAAGGCAAGCTCCGTCAGGTTCTCTGCCGCTTCCTTGCTGCCGTCATGTTGCACCACAAACAGCGATGACCACGAAATCTGGTATTTCTCGGCCAACTTTGCGTTCTCTCGTTTAGAAATGTCAACGACTCGCCACACCACCTTGCCCTGTTTCATCTGCTGTGCAAACTTCGCATCCAACAGTTCCTTGGTGTTCTTCTCAATCGAGCGGCAAGTCATACACCGCTGTTTGCCGTGAAAGTAGATTACCTCCACATAATCCTTCACTTGCTTCTTCTGCTCATTGGCAGTCTCAGCATTTGACTGTTGACCACATGCTAACATCATCAAGGCGGTCAGCATCAGTAATAAAACTTGTTTCATACTCTTCTATATTTAATTATTTGTTTGTAATTCGTAAAACTACGAACATTTATTATATTATTATAGGGTGTGCAAGAGCTCGTCAGTATCACGACAGACTACTTCTTACAGCACCCCTTCTTTCCTTCTGATTGACAAACACACTGCGCAAAGAACTCCTTGAACAGCTCCTGTGCCAACAGCCAGTTCTCCTTGTGGATGCAGTAGCGCACCTTAGGAACCTCTATAGTGCCCTGAATCAGCCCCGCATCCTTCAATTCCGACAAGTGCTGCGACACGGTAGCCTTGGCTATCGGCAACTCCTCGTGAATGTCGCCGAAATAGCACTCGTTCCGCTTGGCCAGGAATTGCATCACGGCGATCCGAGCCGGATGTCCCAAAGCCTTGGCAAAACGCGCCAGCTTCTCCTGTTTTTCTGTATAGTTCTTTTCCATATCCTTGATACTTGTTCGCAAAGTTACGAACAACAATTGATACTTCCAAATATTTATTCGTAATTTTACGAACAATTAACATATTTACCATTCGCCAGTTTCTTCAATTTGAGTATAATTTACCTTTGGGTAGTGGAACTATTACTACCGTTTTTATATCATCTAAAAATCACCTCTGAAAAACTTCACGGGGGACAGATTTTTTTGTCCCCCGTGGACAGTTTTGTCCCTCGTCGGTTAACTCGGGGGACAAAATAGGGACAAAAAAAGAATAATAAACGAACATTTTGATAAGAAAAGAAAAGTGGCTTTGTTATTGGGTGGTTTTGTAAATCATTTAACATTAGTAAATTAGCAACAAATAGCAAGTTGCTTCGTAGTTATGTGGCATTCTACTTTCCGATGCAGAAATGGCTGAATATATTACCCAGTATCTCATCGGTGGTGATGTCACCGGTGATGGTTGAGAGGTGGTGGATGCACTGGCGGATGTCCTGACTCAGGAAATCGCCCGATATGCGGTCCTTGAGGCCTTGGCGGACGCGGCGGATGCACTCTTGGGCTTTGATTAAGGATTCGTAGTGACGCATGTTGGTTACAATCACATCCTGCTCGCTGATTTCCGGGATAGCGGCGGCCTTGACCAGAAGGTCATTCAACTGCTGCAGTCCATATCCGTATTTGGCCGATATCCACACGTCCGTATCAGTGGGCTGGGGCAGGGCATAGGCATCATCGCATTTGTTGTGAACCTTTATCAGATGCTTTCCTTCTGAGAGCTCGCCTATGGTCTTCTCTGTCTCTGCATCCGCAGGATGCGCCTCATCGGTCATCCAGAGAATGATGCTTGCCTCACGTGCCTTGCGGTAGGAGCGCTCTATACCCATGGACTCTACGGTATCGGTGGTCTGGCGGATGCCGGCGGTATCGATAAAGCGGAACAGTACTCCACTTAAGGTGGTGGTGTCCTCGATGCTGTCGCGGGTGGTGCCCTGGATATCGCTTACCAGTGCGCGGTCATCGTGCAGCAGCTGGTTCAGAAGGGTACTCTTGCCGGTGTTGGTCTGGCCGATGATTGCTACGGGTACTCCGTTTCGTATGGCATCGCCTGTGCTGAACGACTGGGCCAGACGGGTTATGATATCATCTATCTGAGCGGCCAGTTGCTCCAGCTGTGAGCGGTCGGCAAACTCCACATCCTCCTCGCTGAAATCAAGTTCCAGCTCTATTAGTGATGTAAACTGCAGCAGTTGGTCACGCAGGGAGCGCAGTTCACGGCTGAATCCGCCCTTCATCTGGTTCATGGCCAGGCGGTGTGATGCGGCCGATGTGGATGCTATAAGATCGGCCACAGCCTCAGCCTGGCTCAGGTCCATCTTGCCGTTAAGGAAGGCACGCTGGGTGTATTCGCCGGGCTCGGCCTGACGGCAACCGGCGTTTATGAGCAACTGGCAGACTTTCTGCAGTATGTACTGTGATCCGTGGCATGATATCTCGGTGCTGTCCTGTCCGGTAAAGGAGTGGGGCGCACGGAACACGCTCACAAGCACATCATCTATGGCGGTACCATCGGCCTCAACTATCTGTCCGTAACAGAGTGAGTAGGGGGCGGCGCTGGCAAGCGGATGTCTTGAAACGGAGCGGAAAATGCTGTCGGTAAGGCGTATGGCATCGGGGCCCGATACACGGACCACTCCCAGCGCTCCACCGGGGCGGGTGGCTACAGCGCAGATTGTATCGTCGTTTACTGTCACTTAGATGCGGTCAAGGATACGGATTATCAGTTCCTTCATCAGGGGCTTGTAGTCAGTGTTCATCTCCTTGGCATAGCGGTTGGCTATTACCATGCAGACGGTCATGGCCCGATGTCCCAGCAAAGCGGACAGGCCGGCTACAGCCGAACTCTCCATCTCAAAGTTGGTGATCTTCATGCCCTTGTACTCAAAACTCTCCACCTTGGCATTCTGGTTGGGATCGGCCAGCGGTGCGCGCAGCACACGTCCCTGCGGACCGTAGAATCCGTTGCAGGCTATGGTTACGCCGGGTACCATCCTGTCGTCATCGGCCATAATCCGCTTTAAAAGGTCGGGATTGGCGTTGGCCACGTAGGGGGCACCTTTCTTGGTGGGCCACTCCATGTGGGCTATGAAGGCACGCTCAAAATCAAGGTCGCAGACACTGTCGCGGCCGGCGTAGAAATTGAGCAGTCCGTCAAAGCCGATGCTCTTGACCGAGCACAGGTATGTGCCCAGGGGGGTGAAGGGCTGCAGACCGCCGCAGGTGCCTATGCGTACTATATCAAGCGTGCGGTGCACTGGTTTCTCGGTGCGGGTGGAGTAGTCTATGTTGGCCAGGGTGTCCAGCTCGTTGATGACTATGTCTATGTTGTCACAGCCTATACCGGTGGACTGTACTGTGATGCGTTTGCCTTTGTACAGACCTGTGGCGGTGCGGAACTCACGGTTGCTTACGGTGCATTCAATGCTGTCAAACAACTTGGCTATTGTGTCTACGCGTCCGGGGTCACCTACCAGGATGACCTTGTCGGCCAGCTGTTCCGGCTTTAGGTGCAGGTGAAAGCATGATCCGTCATCGTTTATGATAAGTTCGGATGGTGCAAAATAGGTACTCATAGGCTTATCGGTTTAGGTAGTTAATCTCGGTTGTGCGGATATCGTTCTCCATTTTTGTAACCTGCTGCTCTGTCTTTAAGACCTTCTCTTCAAGATCCAGCAACTGGCTGGTCATACGCTGCTTTTCCGTGGGGGTGGCATCGGCGTACTCGTCACGCATCCTGTTGAGCCTGGCCAGGTCCGATTCATACTGACGTTTCAGTTCTGTCCAGTTCTGGAACATGGCAGCTGCATCGGAACTCTTGAAATCAGAGGCATCATGATATGTCGAAAAGTCATCAATGATGTAGGTGAATGATCCCTGCTCGGCTTTCTCGGCCAACTGGTAACGCAGCAGCGTCAGGCGCTGGCGTGCGGCACGGACTGCAGCTAGGTCGGTCTGCGTCTCACCGATTGAAGTAAGGCGTGCTGCGCGGTGTATGGCAAGCGGCTCCTCACTTTCATAATTGTATTTCTGATAGCGCTCCGAGGGGATGAACACATATACGCAGACGGTATCTGCGGGCTGGCGGCGGTCAGTGGCGAACCAACCCAGGTTGTTGGCTTCGTCTATCACGTAGAGGTAGTCATTGGCCTCCGAGTTGAAAGGCATGCCTATGTTCTCGGGCTTTAGATACTTGCCTGTGGCCGTGTTGTAACGTGATACAAATATGTCAAGACCTCCCATGGACTCACTGCCTGTGGCGGCATAATAGATGGTGATGCCGTCGTTCTGCAGGAACGGGTAGCGCAGGTCTCCATCGGTCTCAAGTCCGTTAACCGGAGTCTCATCTGTCCAGCGGTCAAAACTCCTGAACTTGGTGAACAGACTGTACCGGCCACTTGCCGTAAGACGGCTGTAGAGAACGTTCTGCTCGGTCTCGGGCAGGAAAACCTCACCATCAATCTCATCGTCGTCAAAGAACTGGCCGGCAGGGTAGAATGAACCGGTGGATTCGCCTATGATGTAAGTGCTGAACAGCTGGTCTTTGCTTATCCGGAAACTGTCTATGAAACAGATGCGGCTGGTGTTGCGGATCATGCGGAAGAGCACCTTGAGACTGTCGGCAACACGGGTCAGGCTGTCTTCGAGCGCCATGTCGTGCAGTTCCTTATCGGCCGATATGCCGCTTACGAAAGACTCGTAATTTGTTATGGCCTGCTGATAATCCTCCCTGTTCTCATAGTATTGTCCCAGAGCGCGGTAGGCCTTGAATATCTTCTTGGCGGCTGCTTTCTCCAGATACGGTATGGCATTGTCCGGCTCACCTGTTTCCATGCAGCATATACCGTACCAGTAGTTGCGGCTGGCGTCATCTGGCTTCTGTTTGAGGTATTTGAGCATGATGGGCTTGGCCTTCTCATAGTCCCCCTGCAGGAAATAGTTGCGACCCTGCTGCAGTGTCTGTGCGTTTGCCAAAACGCAAACCAATGCAGATATGATGATTAGTTTGATGCGTTTCATAGGGTCAAAGATATGTAATTATTTGCTACTTTTGCGCCCGTAATTCAAAATACGGATAAAGATGAGGGGAATTGGGACCGTTTTACTTCTGGTTGTGTCAAATGTCTTTATGACTTTTGCCTGGTACGGAAACCTTAAGCTTCAGGAAATGAAGATCAGCACCGACTGGCCTCTTATCCTTATTATACTGGCATCCTGGGGCCTGGCACTGTTCGAGTACTGCTTCATGGTTCCCGCCAACCGCCTGGGGTCCGATATCAACGGCGGCCCGTTCAACCTGGTTCAGCTCAAGGTCATCCAGGAGTGCGTCTCACTGATAGTATTCTCGCTTATATTGGCGTTCTGCTTCAAGACGCAGTCGCTGCACTGGAACCATCTGGTATCATTCGTGTTCCTTGTAATAGCGGTCTTTTTCGCTTTTTTGAAATAAGCAGACAGATTTAAAAGCGGCAGAAATCTGTCGCTTTTTTTTGTTGCAATGAGAATGGTAGACTTTGTTGATCTAAACCTTTCTTGTGTACATTGTATGACTTGATTATCATACTTAGATACAAATAGTTGCTTATTCTATTGAGAATAGAAATTATCATTATCTTTGTAACAAGTCGAAATTCCTAAAGCATTGTATAAGCTATGAAACTTGAGAAAATCCTTGAGAAATTGAACTCTTTAGAGAAGGGCCAGTTTCTGAAAATCATTAACAATCTATCATCTGCAGAGAAAAATAACCCAAAATTGGAGGCAATTTTAAGTAAGGCCGATTCTAATCTCAAAAATGCAGATGCTGTTCAAGTAACTCAAGCGTTTGATGCTCTTTCAGATAGATACGTGGATTTTGTCATGGATGATTATTCCAAAGTCTCTTCTCAATTGGATATTCTTCTTAACATTATTACAAGAGATGGTAATTGCATAATGAGGCTTGATTGGTTTGCTAAATTGTATGAGGATGAAATAAAAAAGCAAAAGAAAGCAATTGAAGCTTTCAAAGAGGATGTGAATGCAGACAAACCATCTATGGAACCATCAAGGGTCAGAGATTATAAGGTTTTTGCTGCCTGTCTTAGAACTGCATATTTTAATGATATAGCATTGAATTTTGCGCCCAAGATAACAACTGACGAACAATCAATTTTGGATACATTGGCTAACTCCCTTGAGTTGTCAATGGATGAAAGGACAATGATAAAATATGCTGTTTTAGGAATAAAAAAGAACAGCAATATTGATGATGTTGTTGCTGAACTAAAAGACAAGGGATTGATATTCCTCTCTAAGAAGAACAATATCATATATGTAGCAGATGAAATAGTGTCGCTTGCTAGAAAAATTAGAGGTAAAGAGGTGGCGGATAAGTATTTCCGTAGAGTATTGCTCCAGTTAAAGGAAGCGCAAATCAACATGATTTGTCGCAAACATGGCATAGATAATAAGTTGTTGATCAATGAGAAAATAGAGCTGATTATCTCTTCTGGTATTTCTTTCTCGGAGGTTCTTAAGGAAGATATTCATAAGTCTGATGTTAAACTAATCGATAAAAAGAAGGCAATTACATCTTTATGTGATGAAAAACTTGCCATCTCTCCAGCAATAAAAGGAACAACATTAGATGATAAGGTCGAAAATCTTATTGCTTATTTTGCCAAGCAATATGGGGATGAAAAGATTGGAATTTCAACAGGAGGATATGAAAGAATGCTTCTTGATCTTGAAGAATTTGTAAAGGGATCAAGCAAAGTAATCCGTAGTACTTTCCAGATTCAAGATGAAGAGATTATGCATGGTGAGTTCCTCATGGATTATAATATTATGCCTCGAGATGTGTTGGAACTCTTTTCATCAGAGGCTCTTTTGGATCTCTGCAACGCAAGAAATATTAAGACTAGAGGCAATATAGTAGATAACATTCTCGCGGCATATAAGGATACCGAAGATTTATTAGTAGAGAATTATGAAAGCATAGGATTTAGAGACATTAATTCTCTTAAAGATAATGGTATTTCTATATCTGAAGCTGAATTGGGATCTACTTTTGAAAACATTACAAAATACATCTTTAGCAAACTTGGTTTAGAAGTAGATGAAAAACTACGTAAGAAACTTAATACCGAGAAGGATAAGATGGATATACTGATACGTACGGGAGAGAAATCTGTCGTTTTGGTTGAATGTAAAACAGTAAAAGAAAATGGGTATAACAAATTCAGCCAGATATCAAGACAGGTGAAGTCTTACAAAGCTTTGCTTGAAAAAAATGACTATCAGGTAGACAAGATTATTATTGTTGCTCCCGATTTCTCAGATGATTTTGTTGCTGATTGTGGAGATGAATTCTTACTTCCAATAACACTTCTCAAGGCTGGATCGTTATCAAGTATTTATAATGCGGTCAAGACTACCGGTTCTAACCGTTTTAGTTTACAAATGTTTTATAGAGACATATTAGTACAAGAAGATCGAATAATTAGAGCCCTGAATAAGTAGTTTTGAGTACTTGTATTATTTAAGAGCTAAAAGAAAAAGAGGCCGACTAAAAAGCATTTTTTAGCCGGTCTCTTTTTTTGTTCATATGATTTGTTTCTCATTTTTACTTTGTGGATTTTGACCGTATGAGTGTTTCTTGATGTCTCAACTTGCCTGAGCTAAGCTGCTCCATTG
>JAZSLV010000010.1:0-79401 GCA_045535555.1 Bacteroidaceae bacterium
ATGCAATGGAGCAGCTTAGCTCAGGCAAGTTGAGACATCAAGAAACACTCATACGGTCAAAATCCACAAAGTAAAAATGAGAAACAAATCATATGAACAAAAAAAGAGACCGGCTAAAAAATGCTTTTTAGTCGGCCTCTTAATTATTATAATGCGGCACGTAACCTTACCAGTTTGGTGAGCAGAGGTTCCAAAAGGTCCAGCGGCAGCATATTGGCGCCGTCACTCTTTGCCTCCGAGGGATTCATGTGAGTCTCCATGAAAAGGCCGTCAGCACCAACCGCAACAGCCGCCTTTGATATGGTCTCTATAAGTTCGGGCTGACCGCCTGTAACGCCGCTGGTCTGGTTGGGACGCTGCAGGGAATGGGTGCAATCCACAACTACCGGATAACCGAATCTCTGCATCTGAGGTATGCCACGGAAATCAACCACCAGATCCTGATAGCCGAATGTACTGCCACGTTCAGTAAGCATTATGTTATTATTGCCGGCATCGGCCACCTTCTGGGCGGCAAACTGCATGGCATCGGGAGCCAGGAACTGGCCCTTTTTTATATTCACGGTCTTGCCGGTACGGGCTGCGGCTACAAGAAGGTCCGTCTGGCGACACAGGAATGCCGGAATCTGCAGTATATCAACATAATCGGCAGCCATGGCGGCATCCTCCTCGCGATGGATATCGGTCACGACAGGGATACCGAACTCCTTGCGTACACGTGCAAGTATCTTGAGAGCCTTTTCATCACCTATTCCGGTGAACGAGTCAATCCTGGAGCGGTTGGCTTTCTTGAAAGAGCCCTTGAACGCATAAGGAATACCCAGGCGCGAGGTTATATCGACACACTTCTCAGCAATATGCATGGCCATCTCCTCTCCTTCTATGACGCAGGGACCTGCCAGCAGGAAGAAATTCTTGGAATCCTTAAAAAGTGCCATCTTATCAGGGAATTATAAAATTGATAACTGCCGGCTCAAGTGACACCTTGAGCGGGAATGTATGATTCAGAGTACGACCGTCAATACATGTCAGCGTACCGTCTGCGTCAAGTATCTCAATCTGCTTGGTACGATACGGGCGAACCTGCTCATGATTCAGGAACTTGCCGTGCAGAATCATGTACAGACCGCGGATGGTCTGCCAGAACTTGGGTCTGTAAACAACCGACAGATCCAGCCATCCGTTGTAAGGCACAGCGCTCGGAGTCATACCGTAACCACGAGAATTACCTATACAGATAGTCATTATCTTGTCGTTTATCTCCTCACTGTTAACCTTGATACGCATCTTGTACTGCTTACGTTCCTTGAACAGGCTGAATATGGCAAGCAGATATGCCGGGTTTTTCTTACCGAACCTCTTGCATATATCCGACAAACGGATAGCCTGTGCACCAAGACCGACGTTTACTGACATAAGGAAATAGCGAACCTTCTCCATTCCATCCTCCTGGAAGGAGCAGTATCCCACATCTATCTTCTTGGTCCGATGCTCGATAATACTGTGGATAGCCTTCTTGTAATTATCCACCTCAAGTCCCCAGAAACTGGCAAAGTCATTACCTATACCGTTTGGAACTATGCCGAATGTAAGGTTCTGGCGTATCTCACGGGGAGAGAACATAATGGCATTGATTGCATCGTTCAGTGCCTCATCGCCGCCAACAACCACAATTGTCTTGTGTCCGCTGTCAACCAACATACGTGTGATGCGCTCAATCGAGCCTTCGCCCTCAGACTGCACCACGTCATACTTGACCTTGCGGAACTCCAGATACTCTCTTATCTGCTCCCACCTCTTGAGTGTATTGCTAACACCGGCGCGGGGTACATATACTATTCCCCATCTTTCTTCTTCAACGGTCATCATTGATTCTGCATTAATTCAATTATACGGTCAACCTTATCATCAGTACTCCACTCAAACGGAATCCATTCGATATATATGCCGCGACGTTCCATACCCCGGAACCAGGTCATCTGCCGCTTGGCGAACTGGTGTATTGCAACCTCCAGTTCCTGCAGCAGATACTTATATTCCAATTGCCCTGTCACATACAGGGTAACATATTTATATTCAAGTCCGTAATAGATGAGATCATCGGCCGGTATCCCTCTGTCAAGGAGACCCTTGATCTCATCAATCATACCTTCCTGAAGACGTTTCTCAAGACGGCTGCTTATAAGCTCACGCCTTTGTTCCCGGCTTATGTCCACACCTATATTCAGACTTCTGAGCGTGGGGAAAGCGCCCACCTCGACCGGAGTGTTACGGTAACACTCCTCAATCTCGATGGCACGTATGGCACGCTTGCAGGTGTCTACATCAGTAGTGTTGTGCAGCGTCTTGTATCCCTTGAGTATCTCGGTCAGTTCTGCCAGTGTCTTGCCTTCCAATGACTTGCGTAACGCCGGGTTCTCAGGAACAGGTATGAGCCGATATCCGCGCAGCACCGACTCCAGATACAGTCCGGTTCCGCCGCACATTATAGGCTGGGCGCCGCGCTCCACAACTCCCTTATAGGCTTTCAGGAAATCGCCCTGAAACTCATAGACGTTGTATTTGCTTCCCGGCTCGGCAATGTCTATCAGATGGTAGGGAACAGTCCTGTCACCCACCCTGTAATCGGCCAGGTCCTTACCGGTGCCGATGTCCATGCCGCGATAGACCTGACGGCTGTCGGCACTCAGTATCTCACCGCCTATACGGTCGGCAAGAGCAACGGCAAGCTTAGTCTTACCGCATGCCGTGGGTCCCAGTATGGTTATCAGGTCAAAATTGCGCATAACAGGGACGAAGATAAAAAAAAATCCCCGCATTTCTGCGAGGATTTTCTATAATCACTTTGTAAAGCTTACTTTGTGATAACGCGAGCCATTTCGCAAACCTTGTTGCTGTAACCCCACTCGTTGTCATACCATGCGCAAACCTTAACGAAGGTAGGATCGAGCTGGATACCGGCCTTAACGTCAAAGATAGAGGTGTGAGAGTCGTTGCGGAAGTCAGTTGAAACAACAGCCTCGTCGGTGTAGCCAAGGATACCCTTGAGCTCGCCCTCTGAAGCCTCCTTCATAGCAGCGCAGATCTCCTCATATGTGCAGGGCTTCTCGAGCTCGGCAGTCAGGTCAACGAAAGATACGTCTGAAGTGGGAACGCGGAGTGACATACCGGTAAGACGGCCGTTCAGAACGGGAAGAACCTTACCTACAGCCTTAGCGGCACCTGTTGAAGAAGGAATGATGTTCTCCAGGATACCACGGCCACCGCGCCAATCCTTCTTTGAAGGACCGTCAACAGTCTTCTGAGTAGCAGTAGCAGCGTGAACGGTTGTCATAAGACCGCGCTTGATACCGAACTTGTCGTTCAGGACCTTGCTGATAGGAGCCAGGCAGTTGGTGGTGCAAGATGCGTTGGAGATGATTGTCTGACCAGCGTATGTCTTGTCGTTAACACCGTATACGAACATAGGAGTAGCATCCTTTGAAGGAGCTGACATGATAACCTTCTTGGCACCAGCCTTGATGTGAGCCTCAGCGAGCTCAGCGGTCAGGAAGAAACCGGTTGACTCAACAACTACGTCAACGCCCAGAGCACCCCATGTGATGTTTACGGGATCCTTCTCAGCGAAAACCTGAATCTTGTTGCCGTCAACGATCATGTAGTTACCCTCAACCTTGATGTCGTGGTTGAACTGGCCATGAACTGAATCATACTTCAGCATGTAAGCCAGATAATCGGGATCCAGCAGATCATTGATACCTACGACCTGAATGTCGTTACCGAAGTTCTCAACAGCAGCACGGAAAACCATGCGACCGATACGGCCGAAACCGTTAATACCGAGTTTGATCATTTTGTTTGATTTAGGTTGTTTATTATATCAGAAATTCTCTTTCTCCTTAAAAACGGCGCAAAATTAAGAAATTCTTTTTACTTTCGCGAACAATTACGAAAGTAATAAGGTTAAAACAGTTTAAGATTAATAGGTATAGAAATATGGGCTTTTTAAAGAACATTTTTTCAAAGAAAAAAGACGAGGTGGAAAACGTCGGTGGAATGGAGGACTTTATGACTCTTATCCGCGTTTACCTGCAGGCTGAGATAGCAGGAAACCTGGGCATCACCAATATCAACATGCTCCCCGACCTGGCCACATTCAAGCGCGGTCTCAAGATACAGACCCAAGGCAATAAATTAGGTGTGGCTGAGAAAACCCGCTGCAAGAAGATGATGGGACAGATGTATGGCATATCCGATGATTTCTTCAAGGAGATTGACTCATGCATCCGCAAAAACTGCCGCAACGTAAATATGCTCCAGGCTTTCATGTTCCAGTTCCAGGGCTTCAGTTCAGACCTCATGATGCAGGTTGGAACCATTCTCAAGTGGAAATTCCGCGTGCCGTCATTCATGCGTAACGCCCTCAGGACCATGACCGAGGATGCGGTCCACAAGATAATGACCAACAATTCATGGAAGGACGAGGCCAGTTACAAGACCGTATTCAGCATCCGCCAGTACCAGCAGCATCTGGGATTCAGCGAGAAATGGATGAGCGAATATGCGTTCAACACGCTCGTTCTGGCCAAGAAGGAGCCCCGTAAGAAAGAGGACCTGGAGGCCGCCCGTGAAATGCTCAAAAACAGATAAAAAAACGGCCTTTCCATGGGCCATTTTCATATAATTACTATATTTGTACTTCAAATACTGATATTATAATCAGAGTATGACTGAGGACGATTCCAGACTGATTGAGCAGTTCGAGGGGAAAATCAGGAAACTGGTTGATCTCTACGACACCGTCAAATGCAGCAATTCCCGACTCCAAAGCCAGCTGGATGCCAAGGATGAGGAAATCAGGCAATTGAAAGACGAGCTTGCCGGCATGAAGGAATCATATCAGAATTTGAAACGGTCCAAAGTCCTGGAGGTTTCGGGTCATGACATAGATGACACCAAACGCAGGATAACGGGACTGGTGCGCGAGATAGACCATTGCATAAAACTGTTAAACGTGTAACCTATGGCAGAAGAAGCAATGGATGAATTGTTTGAAATCAAACTGATGGTAGGCGGAACATACTACCCTCTCACCATCCGCAGAAAGGATGAGAGGCTGTACCGTGAAGCCGCCAGACGTATCAACGATAAACTCAACCGTTACCGCGAGCATTTCCCGCAGTTGAGTGAAGAGAAATACTACGTGATGGCTGCCGTGCATATTGCAATGGTCAACGTCATGCTTGAGGATTTCAATGATACGGCTCCGTATAAGGAAAAGATACAGCAGATGGATAAGGAGTTGGACTCCATCCTGAACAACATCGCTGCTGCTCCCCAGGAGTAAGATTCCGGACATTTCACAAAGATGTTTACGCGCACTTTCCTGTCAGAAAGGTGGTCTCCCAACCCTTCCGTACCAGGCAGGTGCGTATTATATATACAACATAACGGGAGATAGACTATGTTATACATCATTTCAGGATTTGTTGGACTCCTGGTTGGCACAGTGATTGCGTACATCCTTTCCAACAGCAGATTAAATAAGAAAGTCCAGAATCGTCTGGAAGAGGCTGAGAACCAGGCAGAAGCCATCAAGCGTGACAAACTGCTTGAAGTAAAGGAGAAATTCCTTAATAAAAAGGCCGAATTGGAGAAAGAGGTCCAGATCCGCGACCAGAAACTCCAGCAGAACGAGAACCGTCTGCGTCAGAAAGAGATGCAGCTCAATCAGCGTCAGGGTGACCTTCAGCGCAAACATCAGGAGGCAGATGCCGTCAGAGAGAATCTGGAGAACCAGATGTCACTGATTGAGGACAAGAAAGAAGAATTGGAAAAGCTGCAGATGCAGGAGCGCGAGAAACTTGAGGTTATCAGCGGTTTGTCGGCAGAGGATGCAAAGAACCGTCTGATAGAGTCACTCAAGGAGGAGGCGAAGACCGAGGCAGCATCATATATCAACGAGATCATGGATGACGCCAAGATGACCGCCAGCAAGGAAGCCAAGAAAATCGTTATCCAGACAATACAGCGCATAGGTACCGAGACCGCAATTGAGAACTCGGTAACCGTATTCCATATTGAGAACGATGAGATGAAGGGCCGCATCATCGGCCGTGAGGGACGTAACATCCGCGCCATCGAGGCCGCCTGCGGCGTTGAAATCGTGGTCGATGACACCCCCGAGGCTATCGTGATTTCAGCCTTTGATCCCGTTCGCCGTGAGATTGCCCGTCTGGCACTGCATCAGCTGGTAGCCGACGGCCGTATCCACCCCGCACGTATCGAGGAGGTTGTAGCCAAGGTACAGAAGCAGGTTGAGGATGAGATAATTGAGACCGGCAAACGCACCACCATAGACCTTGGCATCCACGGTCTGCACCCCGAACTCATCCGCCTTATCGGTAAGATGAAATACCGTTCATCATACGGTCAAAACCTGTTGCAGCACGCACGTGAGACCGCTAACCTCTGCGCAGTGATGGCTGCAGAACTGGGTCTGAACCCCAAGAAGGCAAAACGTGCCGGTCTGCTTCATGATATAGGTAAGGTGCCCGATGAGGAGACCGAGATGGCACACGCCGAGTACGGTATGCGTCTGGCCGAGAAGTATAAGGAGAAGCCTGATATCTGCAACGCCATCGGCGCCCACCATGAGGAGTGTGAGATGACCAGCCTCATAGCACCGATAGTTCAGATATGTGATGCCATATCAGGTGCCCGTCCCGGTGCCCGCCGTGAGATTGTGGAGGCATATATCAAGCGCCTCAATGACCTTGAGAAGATTGCCCTCTCCTATCCCGGCGTAACCAAGACCTACGCCATCCAGGCAGGACGTGAACTCCGTGTTATCGTTGGCGCCGATAAGATTGATGACAAGCAGACTGAGCAGTTGTCGGCAGAGATAGCACAGAAGATACAGAACGAGATGACCTACCCGGGTCAGGTAAAGATCACAGTCATCCGCGAGACACGCGCCGTAAACTACGCAAGATAACAATCTCTATGAGAAGCAGGAGTTTTTATAGACTGCTGCTATCGGTCATAGCAGCATCCGTATTCACCGATATTAAAGCCGACTCAGGTTATGAGCCGGCTTTGGTGATTAATGAAATCATGCCGGCAAATGTCGACATGTTCCTGGATCCGTCATTCAATTACGGCAGTTGGATAGAACTCTACAACTATGGTGACACCGACATTGATATAAGCGGATGGTATCTGAGCAATGACTCTGCAAACACCAGACAGTGCCCGTTGGGCAATCGCTCAAGAATCATCAGATCCAAAGGGCTCCTGACACTCTGGTTCGGTCATGTAGAGGATTACTGCCCCAATCAGATTGATTTCAAACTTGAGAACAATTATGATAACCCCTCACAGGAATCAACCGTGATCCTGTCTGACAGGAACGGCACACCTGTAATAAAGGAGAGTTATCCGCTTATACCCGCACGCATATCATGGGCGCGCAAGACTGACGGCGGTGCCGAATGGGGACTGACCGGATATCCCACCCCTTCGGCCGGTAACTCCAACAGCAAGTTTGCCACAGAGCAGTTGCCTGCCCCCGTAGTTGACGTTGACTCCAAGCTGTTTACAGATCAGTTTTATTTTTTCATTGAGATACCTGAAGGAGCAACGCTCTACTACACAAAGGATTGCTCACTTCCCACCCCCGACAACCCAACCGTCAAGACAAGTTCAGGCGGACATACCGTGGATACGACCAAGGTTTACAGATTCCGTTTTTATAAAGACGGTATGCTGCCAAGCCCCATCGTAACCAGGACCTATATCAAGACCGATAACCAATACGGAATACCGGTGGTATCAATCGTAACAGCCGATGCAAATCTCTACAGTTCAGAGTATGGAATCTGGGCCAAAGGACCTAACGGACGTGCCGGCAACGGACAGACAGACCTTTGTAACTGGAATTGGGATTGGGACCGCCCGGCAAACATCGAGGTCATAGACCAGTCCAACAGGATGGTTCTTAATCAGGAGGTTGAGATCTGCAATTCCGGCCGATACAGCCGTGCTTTCCAGCCCCACTCGCTCAAAGTGGAGGTAAAGAAAAAATACGGTTATGAGAACTACCTGCCTTTTACGCCGTTCAGTGACAAGCCCTACAACAAATACAAAGCTCTAAAGATACGCAACGGCGGAAACTCCAATCAGGCCCGTTTCAGGGATGCCGCATTGCAGCAGGTAGTCATAAGATCCGGTGTAAATCTGGAATGTCAGTCATATCAGCCCGTTCATCAATATGTAAACGGCGTATATAAAGGAGTTCTAAATTTCCGCGAGCCCAACAATAAGGATTACGCATTCGCCAACTATGGTATTGACGACGAGGAGGTTGATTTCTTCAAGGTTGACCACAAGAACGGAGACACAGGCCACGGTTACGGATATATCCAGTCACAGGGCACTGCCGATGCATGGGACGAGTGGTTAAGACTGTCCAAGACAGCCGATAATGAAGACTCTTACAATCGCATATGCCAGCTTGTAGATGTAGAGGAATTTGCCAATCTCATGGCAATAGAGTTCCTTCTCTACAACTCAGACTGGCCCAGAAACAACGTCAAGGTATTCAGACGTCAGCCGGACGGTCAGTTCCGCTTTATCCTGTTTGACATAGACAACATTCTGGGTTATGGTGCATCGGCCAGCGACAATCCCTTTACCGTTTTTGATTCCGAGGAGTACAGAACAGTTATTGTAACCCTGTTCCATGACATGCTGAAGAATGCCAGATTCAACAAACTGTTTGCCGACAGTTACTGCATAATGGCCAACTCCGTCTTACACCCCGACCATCTGCTGCCCATTATCAACGAACTGGCGGCAAGGGCCACACGTGAGATGGCTTTCAACAACGAAAGCCCACAGAGTGACGTCAACATGATTAAAGGCATAACAGAGACCTACCTTTCAAACAAAATAGAACAGCTCAAGTCCTGGCGTTATAACACCTCCTCCAGTTACTACGCGCCGAACAAGACCATATCTACAAATCTTAAACAGGCAACCCTTACCCTGAACGGGCTTCTGATTCCCACAGGGCAGTTTAAAGGCAAGATATTAACCTCATCGACCGTGAATGCATCGGCACCGGAAGGATACACATTCACAGGATGGAAAGATGCAAGCGGGGCAATAGTATCCACAAATCCCCGCTACAAGTTGAAAGGAAGTTCAGATGAAACCATTACCGCCATCTTTACTCCCGATGCCTCAATCCGGAAACCTGTCCGCATAAATGAGGTCAGTGCAGGGAATGACATCTTTGTGAATGAAGATTTCAAAAAGCATGACTGGGTGGAACTCTACAATGTCACAAACCAGCCCTATGATGTAAGCGGCATGTACTTGTCAGACAACTTTAAGAAACCACACAAATACAAGATACCGGAAGGGACAGTGATTCCCGCCAACGGATATCTTGTTATATGGTGCGATGAGGATCAGGGTACAGAGCTCCACTCCAATTTCAAACTCGGCAACAAAGAGACAAGTTATGTGGTTCTCACATCAAATGATGACACCTGGAAAGATACACTCACATATTGTCCGCACAAGGAATATCAGAGCGTCGGTCTGTACCCGGACGGCGGCAGAACCACATATGTGTTCAACCGTCCAAGCATAGGAAAACGCAATTTCCATATTACGGTTGACTCTGTATTCATCAAGACAGTCATCACCCCGACCATCGCTGATACAGCAAACGATAAGGAAGATGAAATCTACAATCTCCTGGGACAGCCCGTAAAGGAAATGCAGCCGGGACAGATGTATATAAGAAACCGCAAGAAGTTCATCTACAGGCCCTGACCTGAATTCTTCTCACTCTCATAAGCCGCTTCAAACATAGTTCTGAGGCGGCTTTTGTCATGAATTATCTGACGAAGGCTCTCCAGGCCTTCGGCATTGTGGGATTCGGGAATCCACAACTTAAGATAGCCGCCCACATCATATTTCTGGGCCATATGCTCACATGTACGTTTCCAGTGTCCCTCCTTGTCAAGTTCGGGATAATGCTTGAATCCGTACTGAACGGTACGCAGAATGATACTCTCGGGGATAATCTGGCGGTCAGCCTCGGCAATTATCTTTCCGTAAATACTTCTTGGTTCGTGGTCCGATGACGCTCGGTGGTCCTCGGCCGCCTGAGCAATAACCTCAATCTGCTCTCTGGTAAACCATCGTTCAAGTTCCCTATCCTCCCGGATAATTCTGCCGGACTCAAGATGATGAGTCTTACGGTCCACCTTCAGCCCTGTATCATGATAAACAGCAGCCGTATAGACCATATTGACATCAACAGGATAAAACTGAGCCAGTCTTACAGCCTCCTCAATTACGGCTCTGACATGTTCACGTCCATGTCCCCCATCAAACCCATCATACATAGGAATGACCGCCTCCTCTATATACTCAACAAGTGTTTTATCCATAAGCACTTCAAAATTAGGAAACATTTTGTAATTTCGCAGCCGGAATAGCGATTCCGTTACATACTTGGGGCTGTCTGGCTTTGACAGCGGGCAGGAATGGTATGTAAGCAGGCAGTGCTCTGTCGGTCCGCACTATAAAAAGACAGTCAACAATTATCTGGCAACAACAACTTTGCTCTTGCTGCTTGATCGAAGTACAGTAGATCTGCTTAATCACGGCACAAGGTGCTGTGACAAGACATCACCCGGAAGCTCTTGCTCCGAAGCTCGTCGTTACGGTGGTGCAGTCAAATCGGGGATAGTTCCTTATGGCTTCGCATAAGGGATGAGATTTTAGAAGATAAGGTCATGGCCCGGTAGCTCTATCCAAGTCATGGCTCGAAAATTCAAGTAGAGATAAGCCTGTAGAAAGCATATGGTTTCCCCGTTTGGACGAGGGTTCGACTCCCTCCAGCTCCACAAAAAAAGGTCGCCAAACGGCGGCCTATTTTTGTGGAGCTGGAGGGGTCGAACCCGATCCTTTTTTTAGTTGGCTACGCCAACGGTGGCCCTCCGGGCCATCTCGTTCGCATACTCACTTCGCCCCAATACTAACGAACGTGCGGTGGTATTGGTGCGAGCGAGGCGACGAGCGAGACCGCGGTCCTGGAAGGCCGCCCATTTCTTGGACAAGCCAAGCGTCTCCTTCGGAGCCGAGCGACGGAGTAAACTAAAAAAAGGTCGAAGGGTGGCGCTGCCACCCTATGTCATAGTTTGGCGGTGGAAAACAAAAAAGGGTCACCGAAGTGACCCTCTTTATTATAGCTTTCCAGAGATTAGAAGCCTCCGAAACCGCCAAACTGTGACATGTCCATCTCCTCAACCTTAACACCGGCGGGAACCTCGAACATTGAAGCGGGAACGTCCTTCTCCTCGAACTTCTTGCAGGTTGAACCAAAAGTACCGAAGTCTGAAGTCATCTCGTTCTTGAGCTGGATGCCTTTGTAGATCCATACGGTCTGCTCTGACTGGTTACCCATCATATCAATGGTCATGGTGTACTTGGTGCACTCCTTACCGGCGATGGTCTCCTTACCAACCTCCTTAATGTTGTTCTCCTTCTTAACCTCATCGGTCAGCTTGTTCCAGTTGATCTGGGGACGGCCACCGCCGAAGCCACCACCGAATGAAGGCATCTTGGTAGCGGTCTTAGCCTCATCGTTGATGCGGATCTGAGCGCCATCCTTATCTGTGATTGTGCGGGTCTTGCCCTCGCCACCCATGAAACCACCTTCTGATACCTGAGCGGTCTTAAGACCGTAGTTGTCAAAATAGGTCTCGGTGATCATTTCGTTACCCATCATATCCATAGACATGGTGATAACACCTGACTTAACTCCGTAAGGAGCATCGGCCGGAGCCTGAGCGTTTGCCAGTGAAACTACTGCCAGGAGGGCAGCTGCCAAAAACATCTTTTTCATTTTTGTTTGTTTTAAGTTATTAATTAGTAAAAGGTGAATTGTCAAAACAAATTCATACAATTATCATATAAGCCGTAAAAATGAAAGTTAAAAAGGAAAAGAACTTTTTTTAAAAAAATATTCAGGAAATTCAATTATTCAATCCAATTCAACCTCTACCTCCTCCAGATCGTCATCATCAAACTCATCGTCCGGCAGATCATCAAAATCAAATTCAAAATCAGCACCGGCTGCCACCAACTCATTTTGCAACTCGCCTGCGTCCTTTGACCGGTGGACTATATGCTCGGTCTTCCATGTGGCATCCAGTTTGTTGCTCTCGCTGTTAAGTTCCTTCCACAGGATATCCTTAAGCTGCTGAAGACCCAGACCGCTCACACCCGATATGAACACGTGAGGGATATCTGCCGGAAGGTTAGGCTCAAGCATAGTCATAAGTTCCTCGTCAATAAGGTCACACTTGGTAATGGCCAGCACACGTTGCTTGTCAAGCATCTCGGGGTTGAACTGTGCCAGTTCATTAAGCAGGATCTCATATTCACGTGTTATGTCATCGGTATCGCCGGGAACCATGAACAGCAGCAGCGAGTTGCGCTCAATATGACGCAGGAAACGGAGTCCCAGTCCCTTACCCTCGCTGGCACCTTCAATGATACCGGGTATATCGGCCATTACGAATGACTTGCCGTCACGGTATGATACTATACCCAGGTTTGGTTCCAGTGTAGTGAACGGATAGTTTGCAATCTTGGGTTTTGCGGCCGATATGGCTGACAGAAGTGTGGATTTGCCTGCATTGGGGAATCCTACCAGTCCCACATCTGCCAACAGCTTGAGTTCAAGCACCACCATTCGCTCCTGAGCGGGCTCACCCGGCTGAGCAAATCGGGGTGCCTGTCGTGTGGCTGTGCGGAAATGCCAGTTACCCAGACCTCCGCGACCGCCCTTGAGCAGAACCACCTCCTGGCCGTCATCGGTTATATCGCAAAGATACTCACCTGTCTCAGCGTCATAAGCGACGGTTCCGCAGGGGACTTCAATGATAATGTCATTACCGTCCTTGCCGAAACACTTGTTGCTGCCGCCGTTTCCGCCGTTCTCGGCAAAAGCGTGACGCTCATAACGCAGATGCAGCAATGTCCAGTAGTTGCGGTTACCCTTAAGGATAACGCTTCCGCCCTTACCGCCGTCACCGCCGTCGGGACCGCCGTTAGGGATGTATTTGTCATGACGCAGATGGGCCGATCCGCGACCGCCCTTGCCCGACCTGCAAAAGAGCTTTACGTAATCTACAAAATTTGATTCTGCCATTCAGATTGACTCCACCTTTTCTATTATCTCCGCAATCATTCTGTCTTTGTCACCCTTGAAGGTAAACTCTGACAGCACCCCCTCCTTCTTGAACCATTCAATAAGAGGATGTGTCTGTGTATAGTAAACGTTGAAACGTTTCTTGATTGTCTCTTCATTGTCATCGGACCTACCCTCAATCTCGGCGCGCTTGAGCAGCCTGGACATGAGCACATCCTCGCTTACTATAAGATTAAGGGTTACCGATATCTTCTCTCCGCGTTGGGCGAGCATCTCCTTGAGAGCCTTGGCCTGTACAATGGTGCGCGGGAAGCCGTCAAATATCACACCGGGACCGTCACGCATGGTGTCATAGACCCTGGCTAACATGTCAATGATAAGGTCATCAGGTATGAGTTGTCCTTTTTCAATATATCCTTCAGCTATTCTACCCAACTCTGTACCCTCCCTGATTTCAGCGCGGAGTACATCACCCGTGGATATGTGGTTATAACCGAATTTTTCAACAAGGGCAGCACTGTAAGTCCCCTTACCTGAACCGGGGGCTCCGAATATCACTATGTTGTCCATTGCAAACCGTTTAGTTATTTCACTATTTTATAAATATCACGTGAGTTACGGCCAAAGCCATCATAATCCAGGCCATATCCTACAATGAATCCGTTAGGAATATTCAAGGCAAGATATTTGAGCGTAAGGTCAACTTTCAGTTTGTCGGGCTTGCACAAAAGAGCGCACACCTCAACTGATGCAGCCTTCTTATCCTTGAGTGAATCCAGTATGTCACGCATGGTGTAACCGGTATCAACGATATCCTCAACGATAATCACGTGACGGCCCTCAACATCCTCCTGGAGACCCATAAGTTCCTTAACCTTACCGGTGGTGTCGGTTCCCTGATATGAGGCAACCTTTACGAATGAGACGTTACAGGGTACCGATACGTTCTTGAGCAGATCGGCCGCAAACATGAAAGAGCCGTTCAGGATACACAGGAACAGGGGTTCCTTACCTACGTAATCACGGTTTATATCAGCTGCGACTCTCTTGATTTCCTTCTGGATATCCTCTTCCTTAAGAAAAACCTCAAACTCTCTGTCCTTTACCTGAATGGTTCCCATATTGTATGATATTTTATTATGCGAATATACTCAAAAAATGCACGGCAATACAGATATGCTATCCATTTTTAACAAAATAAGCGTACATTTGCCGAGTGCAATTGCCAAACTATGGATAAAGTAACCGTCGGTCAGGACTATGTAAAATCACTGCTCAAGCCGCGTGATCCCAAGGCATACAAGAACAGTTTCGGTCATGCATTGCTTTATGCCGGCAGTCTGGGAATGGCTGGTGCAGCAGTGCTCTCGGCAAGAGGCTGCCTGCGCTCAGGTATAGGTCTGCTGACGGTCTGCTCACCTTCTTACAACAACGACATACTCCAGATATCCGTTCCCGAGGCCATGACGATTGCATCCGATGACCTTTACGCCAACACTGACCTGAGCCGATACAATGCAGTAGGTGCCGGTCCCGGTCTGGGTCAGGGCGATTCGCAGACGGCCATACTTGAAAAACTGCTCAAGAGTTCATCATGCCCCATGGTACTTGATGCCGATGCACTCAACATCATTGCCCGCAGCAAATACCTCCTTGAGTATGTACCCGCAGGTTCCGTATTCACGCCCCACCCCGGCGAGCTTCAGCGTCTGACAGGCACAGCCGCAGACCGGGAAGACCTGATACTGAAGGCAAAGGAACTGGCTACAGGAAACGGGATCACAGTTGTAGTGAAAGGGGCTCCCACAGTCACAATCGCGCCGGACGGAAGGATGTACGTCAATACCACCGGTAACCCCGGCATGGCAACAGGAGGTTCAGGCGATGTACTGACCGGCATGGTCCTAGCCCTGCTGGCACAAGGATACAAAAGCGAACAGGCCGCTCTCATTGCGGTTTACATACATGGATTGGCAGGCGACATTGCGGCCCGCAGACTCAGCATGACGGCCATGACATCGGCCGATATAGCAGACTCGCTGCCGCAAGCCTGGTTACAAATGACAGAAACAATATGACTATGAATATAAGGAAAATAGCCCTCACCGCAGGGATGCTGTTATCGGTTATCACCGCATCAGCGCAGGGACAGTCAACGGCCTACCAGCCTGGAGTGACACAGGACGGTGTCTCATACTGGCTCCCCAAGACCATGATCACCGTAACCGTGACAGCCCAGAAGCAGGTCTTCAAACCGGGAGAGTTCTCCCGTTATGCCGAGCGCTATCTGCGCCTCAACGACGTAAAGGACAAGGCCGAGGAGGTCTGGACCATAGAAGATGTAAAAATCTCCACTTCAGGTATTCCTGACAAGGATAATCTCTACACCCTGACCTTCCCCGTAAAAGGCAACCGTCCCTATTTTGAACTCACCGATGACGGAATAATGTCGGCTGTCAATGTCCGCAAGAAACAGGAGCCCTTACAGACTGCCCAGTCACCGGTCCGCAAGGAAACAAAGAAAGTCAATCCTCAGGATTATATGACCGAGGAGATTCTAATGGCCAGTTCAACCGCCAAGATGGCCGAACTCACCGCCAAGGAGATATACAACATACGCGAAAGCCGCAACAACATAACACGCGGTCAGTCGGACTTTGTTCCCACCGACGGCGAGTCTCTCAAATTCATGCTGGAGTCACTAGCCGCTCAGGAGGAAGCGTTGCTGACCCTGTTCAACGGAACCAGCGAGACCGAGGAGGTTACTTTTACCATCAACGTCACCCCCGATGAGGCAGTCAACAAACAGATTCTGTTCCGTTTCTCATCCAAACTTGGCGTGCTCCCCACCGACAACCTGGCAGGCGAGCCTGTCTGGATAGACATAACCGACAAGAAGATGGGCGACAATTACAACATGGATCCCGACCAGCAGAAAAAGCTTCAGGCAGCCAAGAGCAAGAAAGAAGGAACATTCCTCTACTACCGTCTGCCCGGACGCGCTACGCTTAGGATTTACAACAACCGCACCACATTCCTGGATCAGGAGTTAAAGATTGCACAGTTCGGCAGCGTTGAGGTAATCACATCAACCATTATGGGAAAGATGGCCGATGCCAAGATCACCTTTGACACTACCACAGGTTCTGTACTTACAATAGAATAACAATTGCTACACAACAGTAAGGGCGGCTCCTTTAGGGGAACCGCCCTTAATAATTCTGTCAGTTTCAGTGTTACAGGAAAATGTAACGCAGAATGAACAGGATTGCAAGGATCCACATCATGATGCTTATCTTGTTGAACTTGCCGCTGAATGCGTTCAGTACAACATAAGAGATAAGACCAAGCATGATACCGTCAGAGATGCTGTATGCCAGAGGCATTACAACCATGGTAATGTATGCGGGAACACACTCTGAGAAATCATTGAAATCCACATCCTTGATAGATGACATCATCATTACTCCAACCAATATCAGAGCAGGAGCAGTTGCTGCTGACGGGATACCCAGGAATACAGGAGCAAAGAACAATGCGATGGCAAAGCAGATTGCTACTGTAAATGAGGTAAGACCTGTACGTCCGCCGGAAGCAACGCCAGATGCGCTCTCAACATAAGTGGTAGTTGTGCTGGTACCGAAAGCGGCACCTGCTACGGTTGCGATTGCATCGGCCATAAGAACCTTCTTGACACCTGGAATGGTGCCGTCAGGGTTGATGGCATTGGCCTTCTTTGATACGCCGATAACCGTACCGATTGTGTCAAACATATCGATGAACAGGAATGTGAACACAACGATCAGCATATCGATTGAGCAGATATTGTGCCACTCAAACTTGCAGAAGATAGGTGCAATTGAAGGCACTGAGCTAACCACACCGTCAAACTTGGTGATACCGAACGGAATACCTATAAGGGCGGTGACGATGATACCTATCAGTATTGAGCCGGGCACCTTGAGGATCATCATCACGGATGTGATGACCAGACCTATCAGAGCCAGCAGTGCAGTACCGCTTGTAATGGTTCCAAGGCTGATGATTGTACCGCCGTCATCAACGATGATACCGGCGTTTACCATACCGATGAAAGCGATGAACAGACCTATACCGGCGCTCACTGCACTCTTCATTGCAGCCGGAATGGCATCGATGATAGCCTCACGAATATTGGTAACCGTAAGAATGATGAATATGATACCCTCAATAAGTACTGCAGTCAATGCAAACTGCCAGCTGTAACCCATGGTTAAGCAAACAGTATATACAAAGAATGCATTAAGACCCAGTCCGGGAGCCAAAGCATATGGCTTCTTGGCATAGAAAGCCATTACCAATGTACCTACTATCGCAGCAAGAGCGGTAGCGGTAAATACAGCTCCCTTAGGCATACCCATTCCCTCAAGAGCACTGAATATATCCGGGTTTACAGCCAGGATATAAGCCATGGTCAGGAAAGTGGTGATACCGGCCACAATCTCAGTCTTGACATTGTGCTTGGCGGGATCAAATCCAAGAACTTTAAGAAATGACATAACTGTATTGTTTTAAAGTTATACCATATACCTTATTAGAAGTCCCACTTGAGACCCAGGCAAGGATTAACCATGAATCCCTCGTTACCTGCAAAGTTGAAGCTCAGCTCAACCTCACCGCCGGCACTCAGGTTGGGGCAGTTGAAGAACTGACCTACGTTGTACCAGATCTGAGGCTCTGAAATGAATACGAACTTGGTATCCTTATCAGCTACAAAGTCACCATCTGTGTCAAATGAGTTGTTCTCGCCCCAGATATCAGCGAAGCCTGAGAACTTGAGGCCCTCAACGCCGAAGAGGTTCTGCATACCCCATACGAATGTGAACTGCAGAGGAATGTCACTCATTTCGCTCTTGGGATAGTTCTTGTACATGAGCTCAAATGTAAAGGTATTTGAGAAATCGTCATTGTGCAGGAAATACTCGGCACCAAACAGCCAGTTACGTACACCGTAAAGACCTGAGTTAAACTCAACATGTGCGCTCAGAGCGCCCAGGCTTGACTCCTGCCAGAAGTTCAAAGAACGGGCAATCTCAAAATATGAGCTCTTGCCGCCCCAGAAATTCAAGTCACGATTGTCCTTGTTGGCATAGTCATAATCAACAAAGAAGAATGTGCTTCCCCAATCATCACCCTTGAACATCTCAAGAGTTGTGGTAGCCATCTTACGATCCTTACCGAAATCATAGAAGAACTGGAGGTTCGTCTGTGCGAATGCACCTACTGACAGCAGGGCGAAACCTGCAAATGCTACAAATTTTTTCATATTAAAAACTTAATGAGTTAATATAATGAGTTAATAAGTTATCCGTTGTACTTAGGATCGTCATGCAGAGGCTTCTTGAAATCCTCGGGCAGATCCTTACCCTCGGCCTCAGCACGCTTACCGCTGGCATAATCACTGGTAAAGTGGAAGTCGTTTCCAGGAAGAACGGCATTCAGGATGATACCTACCAGAGCGGCAACAGCCAGACCTGACAGAGAGATCTTACCGAATGATATGCTGCCGGGACCAAAGTTGATACCGATGGCCAGCACCAGAATCAGAGCTGCAATAAGCACGTTACGGTTGTTTGTAAAGTCAACCTTGTTCTCAACCAGGTTACGTACACCAACAGCCGAAATCATACCGTAAAGCACCAGCGACACACCACCTACCGTTGCAACAGGCATTGCGTAAATAATCTGTGCGAACTTGGGGCAGAATGAGAATACGATAGCCAGACATGCTGCAATGCGTACAACCTTGGGATCAAAGACCTTGGTCAGATTGAGCACGCCTGTATTCTCACCGTATGTGGTGTTGGCAGGAGCACCGAACAGGGCAGCCAGAGCGGTTGCGGCGCCGTCACCCATAAGAGTACGGTGCAGACCGGGATCGGCAATATAGTTGCGGTTACATGTTGATGAAATGGCGCATACATCACCAATATGCTCAATCATGGTTGCAAAGGCAATAGGAACGATTGCTATTATTGCAGTCCATACGAATGACCAGTCAGGATCCTTGAGAACTGCAAAGGCTGTGTTCTCCCATGCAAAAGGCATTCCGAACCATGCGGCATCCTTAACGGCCGAGAAATCAACCTGGCCAAAGCAGGCAGCAACGATATATGAACCGATAACACCCAGGATGATGGGGATAATCTTGATCATGCCCTTACCGAAGATATTGCAAATCACAATGATAACAATAGCCAGCAGGGCAATCCACCAGTTGCTCTGGCAGTTGTTGATGGCGCTCGATGAAAGGATCAGACCGATAGAGATGATGATAGGACCGGTTACTACGGGCGGGAAGAAACGCATTGTGCGGCGTACGCCGTAGAACTTGAACAGAGCGGCCAGCACAAAGTACAGAAGACCTGCGCAGAAAACTCCCACACATGCATAAGTAAGGGCAACGCCCTCAGTCATGCCCAGACCTACACCGAATTCCTTAACAGCAGCATATCCGCCCAGGAATGCGAATGAAGAACCCAGGAATGCGGGCACTTTCATCTTTGTGATCAGATGGAAAATCAGAGTGCCGATACCTGCAAAAAGCAGTGTAGCCGAAACTGACAGACCTGTAAGAAGCGGAACCAGAACGGTAGCACCGAACATAGCGAACATGTGCTGACAACCGAGCACAAACATTTTACCACCACCAAGGGTACTGGCATCATAGATGCCTTCCTGTTTTAAATCCATGATTATTAACGGTTTTGGTTACGATATGTTTAAAGTTGTTTTTACGTGTTAGCAAAAATAATTTCGCGCATAAAAATGTAAAAGAAATTACTCCGCTTTTTTGGTAATTGTTAATAACTTTACGGGAACGGTTGAAAACCTTATTATACTTTTGTAGAGCATTCTGTTTCAAGGTCCGATGACGATACACTTTCAGATAGAATACATAACCCGCTGGGGCGAAAATCTATTCCTCTGCCTTAACATGGCAGACGGTACCCAGCAGTGCCTTGACATGGCCAACAACGGTCAGGGAACATGGTTTACCGATTACGACATCAACGATGACGAATTGGCCGCAGGTGACATAACTTACAGTTACATGGTCCAGACCGACGGCGCCATAACCCGCCGTGAGGAGGGATCGCTCCACTCCATCCCCTACACCCGTGCCAAACGTCTGGTATTGTCGGACCGATGGAAGGATGTGGGCGGACAGAGCATAGAGCAGCGCACCGTTGCGCTTCCCTACGTTCACCATAACAACCGTCCCCGCTGGAAAGGCGCCGGCACCGCCATTCCCGTATTCTCACTACGTTCCGAGAGGGATTTCGGTATAGGCCAGTTCACTGACCTCAAACTGCTGGTTGACTGGGCAGCCGCCACAGGACAGAGCATCATCCAGACCTTACCGGTCAATGACACCACCATGACCGGAACATGGCGTGACTCATACCCCTACAGCGCCAACTCATCGTTCGCACTCAACCCCATCTACCTGGACCTGGAACTGGTTGGAGAACTTGATGACGCCAAATTCCTCAGACAGGCCCGCAGAGAACAGAAGGAACTCAACGCCCTTCCTGCAATAGACTACGAGCTAGTGTTCAGACTCAAAAGCCAGTATATAGACCGTCTGTACGCACGTTACGGAGAGCAGTGTTTCCGTACAAAGGAGTACAAGTCATTCTTTGCTGCCAACCGCAGTTGGCTGGAGCCGTACGCCCTCTATTGCTACCTGCGTGACAAGTACGGTACGGCCGATTTCAGCCAATGGAAAGAATCAGAATACACCCCTGCTCTTCTGGACAGATACTGTGCTCCCGGCAATGACCGGTATCTTGAGATACGCAAACATTACTTCATACAGTTCCATCTGGACAAGCAGTTGACAGATGTCAAGAAATATGCCAATAAAAAAGGTATACTCCTAAAGGGCGACATACCTATAGGCGTAAACCGTCACAGCTGCGATGTCTGGATACATCCCGAACTGTTCCACACTGACTGTCAGGCAGGCGCTCCGCCCGATGCATTTGCAAAGGATGGCCAGAAATGGGGCATGCCCACATACAACTGGGAAAATATGGCCCGTGACGGATATGCCTGGTTCGTACAGCGTTTCCGCAAGATGGCCGATTACTTTGACGCCTACCGCATAGACCATCTGTTGGGATTTTTCCGCATCTGGGAAGTTCCGTTGGAATATAACAGCGGGCTTATGGGCCGATTCAACCCCGCCCTCACCTACACCCCGCAGGAACTGTGGGACAAGGGCTTCCCGTTCAACCCCGCCATGCATGCTAAGGCGCCTCAGGGAACACCCGAAACCAACGTGATTTTCCTTGAGGACACCCATCGTCCCGGCACCTACCATCCGCGCATAGAGGCCTTTGATACAGATATGTTCAAAGCGCTGACAGACAGTGAGAAAGATGCTTTCCGCAGCATACATGACGACTTCTACTACAGCCGCAACAACGATTTCTGGAGCAATGTGGCGATGTCCAAACTCCCGGCTCTGATTGAGGCAACCGATATGCTTGTATGCGGCGAGGACCTGGGTATGATTCCCGCCTGCGTCCCTGAAGTTATGGACCGTCTGCGCATCATAGCCCTTGAGGTACAGCGCATGCCCAAGAACATGGGTGTAAGTGTATCGGACCCTGCCACCTATCCGTATATGTCGGTATGCACCACATCCACTCACGATATGAGCGTGCTGCGTGCCTGGATTGAGGATGAGATGGAACCCAACAGTGTGATATCAGCCCAAAAGGCCACCGTGGCCGCATGCACCAGCGTGATATCGGCCAATCTGGCATCGCCCTCGATGCTGGCCATATTCCCGCTCCAGGACTGGCTCTCCATGAGCAGTGCGCTGCGGGCCAAAGATCCGCGCACAGAACGTATCAACGTTCCGGCCGACAGCAACAACTACTGGCGCTACCGTATGCATCTGACATTGGATAAACTGCTCAAAGCCCGCAAATTCAATGACGAAATACATCAGATGCTCTATCTGTCAGGCCGATAATTTTGCTAACTTTGCAGTCTCAAAACAAAAACCATGTTTGAAAATCTCTCTGAAAGACTTGAAAGGTCACTTAAGATACTTAAAGGTGAAGGTAAAATCACCGAGGTTAACGTAGCCGAAACCCTCAAGGACGTACGCAAAGCCCTGCTTGATGCCGATGTAAACTATAAGGTTGCCAAGCAGTTCACCGATACCGTAAAGGAGAAGGCCCTGGGCATGAACGTGCTCACATCAATCCGTCCCGGCCAACTGATGGTAAAGGTGGTACACGATGAACTTGCCACCCTGATGGGCGGTGAGGCCGTCGATATTGATATCAAGGGACATCCCGCAGTCATCCTGATGGCCGGTCTGCAGGGTTCCGGTAAGACCACCTTCAGCGCCAAGCTTGCCAACCTGCTCAAGACCAAACGTGCCAAGAAGCCCCTGCTTGCAGCCTGCGACGTTTATCGTCCCGCTGCCATAGACCAGTTGAAAGTTCTGGGAGAGCAGATAGGCGTAACCGTATACACCGAGGAGGGCAACAACAAGCCCGTTGAAATAGCACAGAACGCTATAAAGGAGGCCCGCGCCAAAGGTTATGACGTGGTAATCATCGATACCGCCGGCCGTCTGGCCATAGACGAGATGATGATGCAGGAGATAACCGCCATCAAGGAGGCCATATCCCCCAATGAGATACTCTTTGTGGTAGACTCCATGACCGGTCAGGATGCCGTGAACACCGCAAAGGAGTTCAACGAGCGTCTGGACTTCAGCGGCGTGATTCTGACAAAACTTGACGGTGACACCCGCGGTGGTGCCGCCCTCTCCATACGTACCGTAGTTGACAAGCCCATCAAGTTTGTGGGAACCGGCGAGAAGATGGATGCATTCGATGTATTCCACCCCGACCGCATGGCCGACCGCATTCTTGGCATGGGCGATATAGTATCGTTCGTGGAGCGTGCCCAGGAGAATTTTGATGCCGAACAGGCCAAACGCCTCCAGAAAAAGATGGGCAAGGGCAAGTTTGACTACGACGATTTTCTGGAGCAGATAGCCCAGATCAAGAAAATGGGTAACGTTAAGGACCTGATGGGTATGATTCCCGGTGTAGGCAAGGCACTTAAGGACATTGACATTGACGACAATGCTTTCAAGGGAATAGAGGCCATGATACACTCCATGACTCCCGCCGAGCGTGCCAACCCCGAGCTGCTTGACAAGAGCCAGTCACGCCGCAACCGCATTGCCAAGGGCAGCGGACAGTCAATCCAGGAGGTTAGCCGCATGATAAAACAGTTTGAGCAGACCCGCAAGATGATGAAAAACGTGGCCGGCGCCAAACTCCCCAACCTGGGTTCAATGATGAGAAGATAAACACATTCAGCATATGCAGTTAATAGACGGTAAAGCAGTAGCCGAACAGGTTAAGCAGGAGATTGCAGCCCAGGTGGCCGCAATGGTAGAGAGAGGTGAGAAACGTCCCCATCTGGCCGCCATTCTGGCAGGTCATGACGGTGGGTCAGAGACATACGTGGCAGCCAAGGTAAAGGCCTGCGAGGTATGCGGATTCAAGTCAACCCTTATCCGTTTTGAGAGTGACATTACTGAGGAAGTACTCCTCAATAAGGTTGCCGAGCTCAACAACGACCCCGATGTTGACGGATTCATTGTCCAGCTCCCCCTACCCAAGCATATCAACGAGCAGCACGTAATAGAGGCTATTGACTACCGCAAAGATGTGGACGGATTCCATCCCATCAACGTGGGCCGCATGAGCATAGGGCTGCCCTGCTTCATATCGGCCACGCCCAACGGCATCATGGAGTTGCTCAAGCGCTACAACATTGAGACCCGTGGCAAGAAAGCCGTAGTACTGGGCCGCAGCAACATAGTAGGCAAGCCCATGGCCAGCCTGCTGATGCAGAAGTCCAACCCCGGAGACTGCACCGTAACCGTATGCCACAGCCACACCGCCAACATCAAGGAGGAGTGCCTCCAGGCCGATATAATAGTAGCCGCACTGGGCCAGCCCGGCTTTGTCAAAGCCGATATGGTCAAGGAGGGTGCCGTAATCATTGATGTAGGTACCACACGCGTGCCTGACGCAACCAAGAAGAGCGGATTCCGCCTGTGCGGCGACGTCCAGTTTGACGAGGTTGCCCCCAAGTGCAGTTTCATCACTCCCGTTCCCGGCGGCGTTGGTCCCATGACCATCTGCTCGCTTATGAAGAACACCCTGCTTGCAGGTCAGAAGTGCATTTACGATTAATCCGTGACCAGATCTGCCATATTCATAGGGATATGGCTGGTTTGCACGTTATGCGCATCGGCCCAGAACCCTGACAGTATCTCCCTCTATTTTGCAGGAGATATGATGCAGCATAAGGCCCAGTTGGATGCGGCATTACAACCCGACGGAACTTATAACTACAACGGCTGTTTCACTCTGGTTAAGCCCCAGATTGAGGCAGCCGATATTGCTGTCTGCAACTTTGAGACCACGCTGGGCGGAGCGCCCTACTCCGGCTACCCGCAGTTCTGCTCGCCCGATTCGTATGCCCAGGCTGTACGCGATGCCGGATTCGACATTTTCCTGACCGCCAACAACCACTGCATGGACCGCCGCAACAGAGGTCTTGTACGCACGCTGGACATTCTTGACAGTCTGGGTGTTGCGCATCTGGGCACCTACCGCAGCCAGGCCGAGCGCGATTCACTCTATCCTTATATACTTGAGCACGGCAGCATGCGCATAGCCCTGCTCAACTACACATATGATACCAACGGCATCCCGGTAGCACCGCCCTGCATAGTCAATCACATAGACACCGTACAGATAAAGGCCGATATCCGTCGCGCCCACCAACTTAAAGCCGATTGCATCATAGCCTGCATGCACTGGGGGACAGAGTATATGCTCCAGCCTGATGCAAAGCAGAAAAAGCTTGAAGACTGGCTCTACGCCCACGGAGTGGACCATATCATAGGCAGTCACCCGCACGTGGTCCAGCCGGTACGCACCCTGCCAGACTACCGCGGTCGCCCAACAAGACATCTTACCGTCTGGTCGCTCGGAAACTACATCTCCAACATGAGTGCCCCCAACACATACAGGGGACTTGCAGTAACGCTTTATCTTAAGAAAAACATACTTGACACACGGATGATCCGCTACGATATCCACCCCAACCAAACTCAACGTCCCCAATTCATTGTCGTTCCAGAATAATTACTCTATTTTTGCAAAAAACATATTTAATATGAAACAGATACTAACCTTATCCTTTGCTTTACTATTATTCTTGTCGGCAAATGCCAAATTGACTCTGCAGGAAATACGTACTGCATCCAACAATGTGATAGAACTCTTCTACACCAGCGACACTCTGGATGTAAATGAGGCCGATATATCCGACCCCGCACAGTGGAAGGTAAACGGCACCCAGGTCCTGGGCATAAACCGTACAGCCGCTGCTGCTGATCAGTGCGACCACTTTATCTACCTGACCGTACCCACCCTTAAGAGCGGCCAGAAATACAGCATAGAGACTCCATACGGTTCATACAGTTTCAAGTTTGATCCCAGGAATATATACTGCGAAGCCATCAAGACCAACCAGGTGGCATACAGTGCCCTGTCAACCAAGCGCTTTGCCAACTTTGCCATATATCTGGGCGACGGCGGCGTAAAGAAGATTGAAGGTGATCTGCCCGGCTACACCGTTTATCAGTTCAAGAAAAACAAGATAGGCAAGAAGGTTACATCAGGCCAGCTTGTAGAGATTGGCGATGACCGTTCATCGGGCGATTATGTTTACCGCATTGACCTGTCAAAGGTTCCTGAGGGCGGTCCGTACAAGATCGTGGTTGACGGCTACGGCTCATCTTACCCCTTCGGCGTAGGCGGCCAGTTCTCACAGAAGCTGTCATACGTAAGTTTCCGCTCACTCTTTAACCAGCGCTGCGGAATCCAGATCATTGAGCCCTACTCCGATTTCAGTTACCGCACCAAGCGCTGCCACGAGACCATCTATCAGACCTACTACCGCATCAACGAGGCCAGCCTGATAGTCAAGGGCGATGAGCCCACGATCCAGGCATGGGGCGGCTATCACGATGCAGGCGATGCCGACCGTCGCACCTACCACATGGACGTACCCAGCACCCTGCTCACCACATTCGAGGCATTCCCCAGTCTGTTTACTGATGACCAGTTCAATATCCCCGACAAGTTTGATGAGCAGTTCAACATCCTGGGCAAGGGCAACGGAATACCCGATATCCTTGACGAGGCCGAATGGGGCACCATGTTCTGGAAATTCTTCCAGGAGGAGGACGGACAGATTCCATGGGGAACCGAGACCAACGGATACTCACCTTTTACTACTTATGATTTTGAGGACCATCTGTTCGGTTCAGAAACCCTTGACCCACGCACATCAAGTTGGGCATCGGGCCTGTTCTATCACTTTGCACGCATAATCAAGCCTTACGATGAGGCCAAGAGCAAGGAATATGCCGAGCGTGCAGAACGTGCATACAACGCATCAGTCCGCGTATACGGCGAGCGTAACCGCCAGATGCCCGCTTCATTCCAGATGTATTACAACGTCGAGAAGTACCTCATGACCGGCGATGCCCAGTGCCATGAGTACATCAAGTCACACGTGGCCGATGCCGAGCAGATTCTCACCACCTACAACCAGGGTTCCGAGATATTCGCAGAGCGCGGCTGGCTCGCATCATATTTCTTCAGCTACATACTGGCTCCGGCCAGCAAGACTGATCCCGCTACCGTAAAGGCATTCAAGGATATTCTGCAATCTGTTGTGGATAAGCAGTTGGATGCATTCGCTCAGAACGCCTACCCCAACGGCGCACCCATGAACGTGAACTGGTGGGGCAGCAACGTGGCACAGGGACAGTACACATTCCCCATCGTGCTTATGTGGAAGCTCACCGGCAATCAGGATTACATCGATGCTGTAAGCCAGATGATGGACTACGCACTGGGGCTGAACCCGCTTGGCAAGTGCTACATGACCACACTGGGTTTCAACCAGGTTCACTGGCCGCATGACCGTGAATCGGCCTACACCATTGAACAGGGTTGGGGTCCGCGTCCGGGCATCCTGGTATTCGGCGCCGGCAACTACGTACGTAACTATCCCAGTTACCCCACCATCAGCCGTAACACCACTCCCCGCGAGCGTGCTTACATAGACATTCTTGACAACTATCAGAATAACGAGTATACAATTTATCAGAGTCTCTGCTTCCCGTCTGTGGTCTATCCCATCCTGGCTAACGGCTGCACCTGGAAACCCGGCACAAAAGACCCTTATAAATAAATGAAAAGACTCATATCCATAATCAAGGACAAGGAGAGGCTGCACAGGATACTGTTTGAAGGAACGGATCCGCTTTCCAAGCCGGTTGACATAACCATAATGATTGCCATTGCACTATGCATTGTAATGGCATCATTGGAAAGTGTTGTAAAAGTTGACGACTTTTCATTCCAGGCGCTAATCCATCTGGAGTTGAACGGTGCAGGTATTCTCAAAGCCGCTATAATTGTCCTTGAATATGTATTGAGTATACTCTTTGCCATCGAGTACGTACTCAGAGTCTATTGCTCACCGGTCAAGCGCGAGTATGTACTAAGTTTCTTTGGTATCATAGACTTCATGGCCACCGTACCTCAACTGTTGAGTATCTTCTTCCCACCGTTGAGATACCTTGCCCTGATGCGTACCTTCCGTCTGTTCCGCATATTCAGGGTGCTCAAGCTGTTTGCATTCCTCAATGAAGGCTACCTTCTGCTTGAGAGCATACGCAAGAGTCTTAACAAGATCCTTGTCTATTTCATGTTCGTGGTAGTGTTGGTATGCATCCTGGGCACAATAATGTATATAGTTGAGAGCGGAACTCCGGGAACGATGTTCACCAGCATCCCAACCAGCATCTACTGGGCCATAGTGACGCTTACCACCGTAGGCTACGGTGACATAACGCCTCTAACCGCGTTGGGCAAGTTTCTGTCAGGAATAATCATGATCCTGGGTTACACCATCATAGCCGTACCCACCGGTATCGTATCGGCCACCATGATAGATACCACCAAGAAAAAAGGCAAGGACGGCCGATGCCCTCGCTGCAACGAGAAGACAGACCTTAATGCCAACTACTGCAAACACTGCGGTGAGCGTCTGCTTTAAAAACGAATACAACCACTTTTAATAATAATCAATATGTCTAAGAAAAAATCCTTATTTGCAATTGCCGCATTTGCTTTAACTCTCTGCGGTTGTGAGAAAATTATTGACACCCCCATTGTTGACTGGGCTCCAGTAGAAATATACATCTACGCCACAGACTCAAAGGGACATTCTATCATCCAGCCCTATATGCCGGATATGACACTGACATTCAAAGGTGAGACCTACTCCGTCAAGGATAAGAATGCGTATTACGACAGCATACGCACCAAAGCGTATCTGGCTGTCATGCACGGTCTGTGGGCCGAACCCGTTGACACCACAGCCAATCCCAAGGAATACCGTCTCTATTTCGGCGAGATTGACGGAGCCGCCGATATGGACGAGGACATCACCCTGAACTGGCCAGACGGCTCCACAGACGTGATCCACTACCACTGCTCAGATCACAACGAGCGCAAACTCACCGTAAAACGCTCCTGGAAGCTGAACGGAAAGGAGCACTCCGGCAGCACCTTCCATTTCAGCAAATAAAAAATACCGGCATATAAAAACGGAATTTCCAAAAATTTTCATATATTTGGAAATAACAACCAATTAATCCTTTTCAATATGTCACTTTGGAATCTCAGTAAAGACATCAAGATCTTGGGCAAACCCAAGAGAAACTTCTATTTTCACGATAAATGCGTCATAAGTAAGGATCAACCCAGGAACTTGGCTGAACTGAAAGAACAAAAAGAAGCAACAAAAAAAGAGGTCAAATGACCTCTCTGATTTTGGGGTGCCCGGTGGGACTCGAACCCACGACATTCAGAACCACAATCTGACGCTCTAACCAACTGAACTACGGGCACCATATACCGCTTTCCCGTTAAAGCGGTGCAAAGATAGGAACATTTCGCGACAAAACAACACTCAGAATCCATTTTTCTTGTGTATTTTCGCAGAAAACATGATAAAATGAAAAAATATAAGATTATCATAGCTCTGTTTGCGGTACTGGCTTTTACCGCATGCCAGGACAAGGGTGATAAGTATGCGTTCCAGTATGTTACTTTCAAGGAGACACTGCCCTATCATCATGGTCAGGAGCATCCATCGTGCACTTTTGACCTGAACGTTCTCAAGGCTCACGGCACCGATACCGTGTTTGCCGATGCATTCAACGTGGATATATCCTACTTCCTTTTTGACAAGCGCACCACCGATGTCCGCGGCGCAATGATACATTTCATCGATTCCATAATTGATATATTCAAAGAGGAGAACAAGGAGCAGATCAGATACGCCAAGGAGGAGGGCTTTGAGCCTCGCGATATAGACTATGAGTATGTAATAAAGACCGAGGTACATTACGGAAACCACCGCGATATCATCGGCCACTTTATTAATATGTACCAGTATACCGGCGGTGCACACGGCGGCACATTCATTACCTGCCGCAACTACCGTTTGGAGGACGGCAGCGTTGTTACGCTTGACAACTACTTCAAGCCGGGCTATGAAAAGGTTTTGATTCCCATTTTGGAGAAGAAACTGTTGGAGTATGCCGAGTGCAGCAGCCGCGACGAGCTTGACGAGCATGGCTATTTCAGTAACGAGCCCATGTTTGTGTCAGATAACTTTGAGATCCGTAAGGATACCATAGACTTCATTTATAACCAATACGACATAGCACCCTACTCTACGGGCATTACAACCCTATCCGTTCCCAACGACGAGATCCGCTCTATTCTACGGTAATGATGTCGTGGAGATTGGTGGTGTAGCATGGCGTACGGAGATTATGCAGGATGGCGTCCTTGAAATGGGGCGCCTTTCCTGTCTTGGGATCGGCAGGATACTGCTGGGCGGCCAGCACAACGGTCTCGGTTCCCATGCGGCGGTTGATGCTGTCGGCCGTACGTGATATGCTGTCCAGACGCTTGCGGCGCTCCACATCAGACTCAAAGATATCCAGTTGCACAGCGTTGTCAGGGGTTATGCCCGATACAATCACGCCGGCACGCTTGTAGCTCAATCCCTGATGGTACAATCGGTCCAAGGCGCCCGATGCCGCCGCAACAAGTTCAGTGGTATTGCTGGATGCGGTACGCAACGTTACGTTCATCATGCCCTGATACCACTCCAGGTCCTTGCGGAACCAGTTGGTGGCAATGAATACCGTCATTATGTTGCACACGCTGTGCTGACGGCGCAGTTTCTCGGCACAGCGGCTGGCGTAGTTGGATATGTGCGTGCGCAGTGCCTCGCGGTCGGTAATCATGCCGGGAAAACTGCGGCTGGTGCAGATGCTCTTCTTGTCATGGACCTCAAGCGTGCTGATGCAGCTTACTCCGTTAAGTTCGCGCCAGGTGTTCTCAAACGGCAGCGGAAACAGCATGCGTATCCATCCCTGCGGCTTGTCGGCCACATCAAGGGCGGTGCGGCAGCCGTATGACTCCAGTTTGGCTACATATGCGCGGCCTATACCCCACACCTTACCTATCGGGAAAGCGGAGAGCGCCTTGCGGCGTTTGTCATCACTATCTATCACGCAGCACTTGTGGTAACCGGCGTATGTCTTGGCATATCGGCTGGCCACCTTGGCCAGGGTCTTGGTAGGTCCAATCCCTATGCTTACGGGCATGCCCACCCACTTCTTTATGCGGGCGGCCAGGTCCTCACCCCACTGCTTTAGGTCAAAGATCTGCTCCATTCCGGTAAGGTCACAGAAACACTCATCAATGGAATAGACCTCCACCCGCGGGGCGTACATACGTACTATCGCCATTATACGGGCCGACATATCGCCGTAAAGCGTGTAGTTGCTTGAGAGCGCCTCGATCTTTACGCCCGGGAACTCATCGGCCAGCTTAAAGAACGGAGTACCCTCCTTTATGCCCAACTGCTTTGCCTCGTTGCTGCGGGCCACCACGCAACCGTCGTTGTTGCTGAGCACCACTACCGGCTTGCCCTCAAGGTCAGGCCGGAACACGCGCTCGCAACTTACAAAACAGTTGTCGCAGTCAATAAGGGCGTACATGGGAAACTCTTTTTTATAATTATAATGAGGTCAGATATGATTTACCCTCTTCTTTATGGTGTAGCTTACCACACCCCAGATACGGAAATCAGTCTCGGGGGTGATCTTGATACGCGGATAACTCTTGTTGGCGGGTACCAGCCAGATCACTCCGGTATCCTTAAGTGACAGGTCCACATATTTGAGCGTGAACTCTCCGTCCAGATAGCCCACCACCATATCACCGCTCTGAGCCTCGATAGAGCGGTCTATCACCAGTATGTCGCCATCCTCCACGCCCGCATCGATCATGGAATCCCCTTTTACGCGCCCGTAAAACGTAGCCATAGGATTGGATATCAGCTCCTGATTAAGGTCAAGAGCCTCCTCCAGATAATCCTGCGCAGGGCTGGGAAATCCCGCTTTGATACCCCCGTTGGCAAATGGGAGACTCAGCGTGTGCGTAAGGTCCGCCGACATCAGTTCAACCTCATTCATAACTCTGCAAAAATAGTGCAGCGGTAAAGTTAGCAAAACTTCTATTAGGTACCGATTTTTTTTATCTTTGCAAAACAACAAAAACCACTCACTAACCAAATAAAAAAATGAGAAAAATTTACCTTACCCTGACTGCAGGAATTGTAGCTCTTTCCACATCCTGTCAACCCAAGTATGAGGGCAACGACGCCTTCCAGGTGGAACCCCTCAAGGATATCCTGGCCCCAATCAAGGTTGGTGCCGCCATTGACAACTGGACATTACGCAATGACCAGAACATGGCTCTTTTCAGCCGTCATTTCAACAGCGCCACTTGCGAGAACAGCATGAAACCCATTGAGACCGAGCGCACCCAGGGCGTACTCACATTCGATACCCCTGACCGCGTAGTTGATTTCGTATTAGGCAATAAGGGAGCCGTCATGCGCGGCCACTGCCTGATCTGGCACTCACAGTGCCCCGACTGGCTCACCGAGGACTCCACACAGGTGTTCAAGCGCATGAAAGAGCACATCTTTGCAGTAATGAACCACTACAAGGGCAAAGTGTATTGCTATGACGTGGTAAACGAGGCTATCGATGACGGCCGCGGATTCCTGCGCAATTCACAGTGGCTCCGCGTAGCAGGCGAGCACTTCATCGACTCAGCATTCGTCTATGCACATCAGGCCGATCCCGATGCCCTGCTGTTCTACAACGACTATGGTCTGAACAATCCCGCCAAGCGCGAGAAATGCTACCAGCTTGTAAAAGGCATGCTTGAGCGCGGAATCCCCATCCACGGAATAGGTATGCAGGGACACTACAACGTCAATATGGACTACAATACCGTAGATGAGTCACTCACCCGCTTTGAGGAACTTGGCGTACTCATACAGTTTACAGAGCTTGACATTGCCGGTGGCGGTCCGGACCGCAGGCGTCAGCGTCAGCAGCAGCAAGACCAGATGGCCGGATTGGGAGGCTACTCCGGTGACGGAGGCCTGGCAGCCCCCGAGCTTACCGAGGAGCAGAAAGCCCGCCAGGACTCACTTGTAACAGAAGCTTACAAGAAGTTCTTTGCCGTTGTAAAGAAGCACAAGAAGAGCATCCACACCATCACCTTCTGGGGACTGGCCGACAACTACTCATGGCTCAACTCACGCAGCCGCCAGAACGCCCCGTTCCTCTTTGACGGTGATTACAAGGCCAAGAGCGCATACTTTGCAGTGCGCGACCTGTGGAGGTCAAAAGACTAGACGGTAATCCACTCAACCTCGCCTCCCCAAAGATTCAGGAAGCGCATAAAGCCGGCGTTGCTCACCACAACGCTGGCTGTGTTTTCACAGGGGTGGAATGATATCCTCTCTGCAGTCTTGAGGTCGGCATCCAGGAAGTACTTGACGCGGTGACCGTTATCAAAGAGTTCCTTGGGGTTTACTTCCTCCTTTACCCATCCGAAATCGCGTGAGCCGTCAGGTTGCAGGATTGCGGGATGCTCCGCCAGATTCATGTCGTTTATAAGGCCGTATGCGCAAACTGATCCGGGAGCAACGCCCAGGCATCGGTCCATACGCTCGGGGCTGGCAAAACTGAGTTTGCCCTGCCTTACAATATGCTCCAGCCCGTGAATATCCAGGTTCTTATGGCACTCAAAACTGGCCATATAGTGACGGTTGCCCTTGTGGTTGCGGAAGAAAAGGTTCTTGCAATGGGTTGAGTCAATGTTCTTCCAATACGCCAGAGCCTCCTCGATGGTAGGCAACGGCGGATGGTAGTGCACCTGATACTCAATCCTGTGCTCCTCCAGCCAGTTCAGTACGAATTCTGTCTTAGTCATGACGCAAAGGGGTCGTTTCGTTTTGCGTCACTCGTGAGTAGCCATGCGCTGGGCGGCAAGAGCCTCATACTTGGTGCCGGGACGGCCGTAGTTTGCGTACGGATAGATTGATATGCCGCCGCGCGGAACAAAGAAGCCTGTAACCTCGATGTACTTGGGATCCATCAGTTTGATAAGGTCCTTCATGATGCGGTTCACGCAGTCCTCGTGGAATCCGCCGTGATTGCGGAAACTGTGCAGATAGAGTTTGAGTGACTTGCTCTCAACCATCTTCACATCAGGGATATAACTGATGCGGATCTCGGCAAAATCGGGCTGTCCGGTAATTGGGCACAGGGCAGTAAACTCAGGGCAGTTAAAGCGCACCCAGTAGTCATTCTCGCGGTTAAGGTTCTCAAATGCCTCCAGGACATCGGGATTATAATCAGTTGAATATGCGGTCTTGTGACCAAGGGCTGAAAGGCCCTCCTGTTTTCTGTCTTCGGACATATTATTCTATAGTTTTGATCTTGAACGGATTGTACTTGATGTCGTAGTCAAAGGTGTCTATACCCTCTTTCTCCTTGAGTTTGCGTGAAATCCATGCAGTCACAGGCAGGATAATCACCTCATAAAGAGTTTTGACGGTAACCTGGGTTACGATTATTGACAGGATAGTCTTTATAGGCATTGAGCCGATGAACGCGAGCGGGTAGAAGATCACGGAGTCCGATAACTCACCGACTATGCTGGATACTACAGCACGCCAGCCGAATCCCTTACCCTTGGTGGCAATCTTCATGCTTGACAGCACCCAGGCGTTCATGTGTGATCCCAGGATGAAAGCCAGCAGTGATGCGGCAGTGGTACGCGGAATGAGTCCGAACAGATGATTGAAACTGTCGGCAACAGCCTGATTCTCAGGATCGATGGGAGCAGGCAGGATACTTACCAGACCTGCGGCAAGTGCCACAAATGCACTCATGGCAAATCCCATCCAGATTACCTTCATGGCCTTGCGGTAACCGTAAACCTCGGTCAGCAGGTCATTGATTATGTACGATATTGGGAAAATGACTACAGCCCCCGAAAGCTGCATCCAGGTGTTTCCCACCCGCCAGAGTCTTGGCACAAAGAGATTTGATGTGATAAGGCAGACACAGAATGTTACTGCCAGTACTACGAATGTAACGGACAGCCCGCGCTGTCCTGCAGAATTTGTTTTTTGAGTCATTTCACTTGTTTTTATAGTGGTTCCAAGCACACTTGCTACGGCACACTTCACCGTAACTCGCTGCAAAGATACAAAAATGATACAAAAGGGGACAGTCCCCTTTTGTACTATTTTTCAAAATGCTGGTAATCGGTAACAGAACGCCAGGAACCGCCCCAAGTGAAGCCATGACTTATAAACGCATTGTAGCAATCATCATCCTCCTCTATCTGATAAGGATAACCGGATAGCCGGTCTATATACGGTGTCCCCTCTATCGGGAGGACAGTTTCAGTTCCCTCAAAGAACTTATAGTAAGGATTATAGAGAGGATTTATGTCTATCGCAAGCCCCAATGCGTGCTTGGATAACTGCGATGAGCCTGATTTGGGACGCCAATTGAAACAGGTGGTATTGTTGGCCGCCATGGATTTTTCATCATCGGCATCATAATAATCAATCAGCCTCACCCTTTCTATGGGATATGACTTATAGAAGAGTTCTTCCATAATATCCAGGACATCGGCCGCTATCTCCTTGTTCACTACCATCTCACCCACAACGGCCTGCCCATTGAGATTCCGGTGCAATATCAGAAGGTATCGCAAATCAGAGCGTGACAAGATGCAGTCATCCTTATAGGAACGGCCATACATAAGGTCAAAAATGGTATCGGGGATCTCCTGGCTGACAAAACAGGATTCTATATCCAATGTATCCAGGACATCTTCAGGGACAACTACGCCGGGTGCAAGACTGTATTCCGGGTTCTGCGAACATGACAGCAGCATAGGTAACGCCATCATGCAGGACAGCATACAATCAAACACCCATTTCCTGGCGGTTGTCATCTCTCTTACTTGATCTGCTCAAGCAATTGCTCGCAGATGCTTTTCATACCGGCAATTGACGGATGACCGTTCTGCTTGTCAATATCATGAAGTTCAATAAGCTGAACGCCGCAGTGCTTGCAAACCTCACGCATAGATTCATTGAATGTGTCGCGGAGTTCAGAGTTCAGGATTGAATAGAGCTGAGCCTTGGGATACTGCTTCTTAAGCATATCAATCAGACAAGCCATAGCCGGACGGAAGTTCTTGCAGTCATCCTTGGTCCAGTCTGACCACTGATATTCTCCCAGAGGAGCATTGGCCCATGCATCATTGGTGCCGCCAAAGATAAAGATGATATCGGGATCACCCAGTCTGTCAACACGCGATATGAAATTGTTGCGTGAAGCATCCATACGGCCGTATCCTGTACCGCATATGGTTGAACCACCCCATGAATCGTTCTTTTCAAGCTGATAACCCTTGGCCTTTATATAAAGATCCCACCAGGTCTGTGACACCTCTGTAACATCATTTCTGTCATTGGGATAAAAAGGATTGTAACCCTCGGGGTTCACTCCCTGGAATGTAGAATATGAATCACCCAGGATAGACACCTTCTTGGTTTGAGCCGATACTGCGACTGCAGCACCCAAAAGCATTAGAGCAAGTAATTTTTTCATATCAGTATTAAGTTGAATTTTTTCTGTTGAGCAAATGTAAACAAAACCCCGCAAAAGGAATCGTCAAAATGCTTACATTTGTATTCATAACCAAAACAAATGTCATGAAGAGATTTATTACTACCCTTATTTGTACTGTTACGGGAGTCATTATCTGTTATTCCCAACCTTACAAGAACACCAGCCTGCCCGCATCAGAGCGTGCAGCCGATCTGGTAAGCCGTCTTACACTTGAGCAGAAAATAGCCCTTATGCAGAATGGCTCACCTGCCATTCCCGAGTTTGGAATCAAAGCCTATGACTGGTGGAACGAGGCCCTTCACGGAGTTGGTCGTGCCGGTCTTGCTACGGTATTTCCACAGGCCATCGGTATGGCTGCATCATTCGATGATGCCCTGCTGTTGGACGTATTTACTGCTGTAAGCGACGAGGCACGCGCCAAATCAACGGAGTTTGGAGAGAACGGCGGTCTGCGCCGCTATCAGGGTCTTACTTTCTGGACCCCTAACGTTAATATATTCCGTGATCCCCGCTGGGGCCGCGGTCAGGAGACCTACGGCGAGGATCCGTATCTGACATCCAGGATGGGTGTATCGGTAGTAAACGGCCTTCAGGGACCGGCCGATGCCAAATATGACAAGCTTCACGCCTGCGCCAAGCATTTTGCCGTGCACAGCGGTCCGGAGTGGAACCGTCACGAGTTCAATGCCGAGAACATAGCCGCACGTGACCTGCGTGAAACCTACCTGCCAGCCTTCAAGGCACTGGTACAGGAGGCCGATGTCAAAGAGGTGATGTGTGCCTACAACCGCTACGAGGATGAGCCGTGCTGCGGAAGCAGCCGCCTGCTGCAGCAGATTCTGCGCAACGAATGGGGCTACAAGGGCATAGTGGTATCGGACTGCTGGGCCATCAACGACTTCTTTACCCAGGGCCATCACAATACCGAGCCCGATGCCAAGCACGCCACATCAAAGGCTGTGCTTACCGGTACGGATCTGGAATGCGGAAGTTCTTATGGAAATCTTGCCCAGGCAGTCAGGGACGGTCTGATCAAGGAGTCCGATATAGACGTTTCAATAACCCGTCTGATGACCGCCCGTTTTGAACTGGGCGAGATGGATGACCCCAGCCAGGTTGAATGGAGCAAGATTCCGTACAGCGTGGTTGACAGCAAGGAGCATCGCGCCCTGGCGCTCAAGATGGCCCAGGAGAGCATGGTCCTGCTCAAGAACAACGGCATCCTGCCGCTCAGCACCGACAAGAAAGTGGTGGTTATGGGCCCCAACGCCAATGACTCTGTAATGCAGTGGGGCAACTACAACGGAACCCCGTCACGCACCGTGACCATGCTGGCCGGCATCCAGGCCACAGGCGCGCAGGTGGAGTATATGCGCGGATGTGACTACGCATCAAACTCATTGGCACTGATAAGCCTGTTCAGTCAGTGCAAGGCCAGCGGCCAGCAGGGTTTTGACGCCAAATACTGGAACAATGCCCGTGCCGAGGGTGAGCCCGATGTACTGCGTCACAACGCCACTCCGCTGCGTTTCTCAACCGGCGGTGCCACAGTGTTCGCCCCCAACGTAAATCTGGAGAACTTTGCAGCCGTATATACATCGACCTTCCATGCCGAGAAGGACGGTCAGGTGGCATTCTATATGCAGAACCAGGGTCAGGCATCAATCAGCGTTGACGGCCGCCGCGTAGCCACAGGCCGTAACGGCAATGAGCCCCGCAAGGTCTATACACTTGACGCCAAGGCCGGTCAGGACTATGAGATAACCATCAACTACAGCTGCCGCAGCGGTCTGGCCGCACTCTCATTCGACCTGGGTTATGAGGAGGAGGTCAGCGTCGACAAGACTGTTGCCGCATGTGCCGATGCAGACGTAATTATCTTTGCAGGTGGCATTTCACCTTCACTTGAGGGTGAGGAGATGCCTGTAAGCATTGACGGATTCCGTGGCGGTGACCGCACCAAGATAGAACTGCCCGCTGCTCAGACTGAGCTTGTCAAGGCTCTCAAGGCTGCCGGCAAGAAGGTGGTATTCGTAAACTTCAGCGGCTCCGCAATGGGACTGACCGATGTTGAGCCTGCCTGTGATGCAATCCTGCAGGCCTGGTATCCCGGCGAGGAGGGCGGCAACGCAATTGCATCGGTCCTGTACGGTACTTATAACCCCGCAGGCCGTCTGCCGGTTACATTCTACAAGTCAACAGACCAGCTGCCTGATTTTGAGGACTACTCAATGAAAGGCCGCACCTACCGCTATATGACCGAGAAGCCCCTCTACCCCTTTGGTTACGGTCTGAGTTACAGCACATTCAAGTACGGCAAGGCCAAGATCCGCAAGGCCGGTGACAAGGTGTATGTAACCGTTAAGGTCAAGAACACATCAAAGGTTGACGGTCAGGAGGTGGTTCAGCTCTATGTAAGCCGTCCCGGTGATACAGAGGGTCCCAGTCACGCCCTGCGTGCATTCAGGCGCGTATCAATACCCAAAGGCAAGACTGTAAAGGTGGAGTTTGAACTCACCCCCGAGTCATTCGAGTGGTTCGATACCAATCATAACGTCATGGCCACCATGCCCGGACAGTACAACATACTGTACGGAGCCTCATCGGACATGACAGCCCTCAAGAAGATACAATACACAATCAAATAACTGCAGTTGGAACAACTGAACAACTAAAACGGGAATGGCAAAAAGGACTAAAACACTACAACTGATTGCAGGAATCCTGGTTCTTGCAATCGCTGCTTCATGCTCCGCAGGCAAGAGCAAGACCATAAAACTGGAGTCCGAGGCCGATCTGGCCGGTCTTACCATCAGTTGCGGCGCCGGTAACTACTATGAGCAAAAGTATTCGGCCCGCCCGGACGTAAAGGTTTTTGCGTGCGCCACACAGGCCGATGCGCTGCAGGCTGTCCGTCAGGGAATAGTCGATGTGTTTGTGGCCGATGAGGTTGAAGTGACAGAGTCCACCCGCAAACGTCTGGGAGTCAAGGTGGCACTGTACGGCCAGGATGCCTTTGAGGTTGCTTACGGAATCAAAAAAGGCAACACCGGGTTGCTTGAGCAGTTCAATGCATTCCTGGCTACCATTCCAGTTGAGGACATCATCAACCACTGGACCAAAGACGGTCCCGAGATTCCCGATCCCAACATAGGACACAGGGTTAGTTCCGAGCCCATACGATGTGTGACTTGCAACAACCTTGAACCAGTCTGTTATGTTGGTGAGGGAGGAAAATGGATGGGTATGGATCCCGACATACTGAGCCGGTTTGCCAATTATCTGGGACGTCCCATAGAGATTAAGTTCCAGGACCTGGGTGCGGCTGTCACAGCCATTCAGACCGGACAGGCGGATTTTCTGGCCGGCAATATCTTTGTGACAGAGGAGAGAAAGACATTCATGGACTTTACCGATCCCTACTACATCTGCCATCCTATATTCTTAGTGTTAGACCATGACAGCAAGGCCCGCATAGGACTGGGTGAACGCATCAGAATGAACCTTATCAGGGAGGAACGCTGGAAACTTATAACACATGGTCTGGCAGAGACCATAAAGATAACCCTGCTGGCCATACTGATAGGTTCTGTATTAGGGACAGGTGTATGCGCCGCCATGCGCAGCCGCCGCAGTTGGATTCGCTCCGTAGCCGGTCTGTACGGTTCATTCATTCAGGGCACCCCCACTCTTGTGCTGCTGCTCATCATGTTCTACGTGGTATTTGCCGGATCCGGTATGAGTCCATCGCTGGTGGCCATCATTACTTTTGCTCTCGGGTTTGCCTCATCGGCCGGTAACATCTTTAACACATCCATATCATCTGTTCCGCCCGGGCAGACCGAAGCCGGATTGAGCCTGGGATTCACACCGCTCAGGACCTTTACCGGAATAGTGCTGCCGCAGGCGCTCCACAAGGGACTGCCGCTGTATGCAGGCGAATGCGTCAAACTGCTTCAGAGCACATCAATAGTGGGTTACGTGGCAATTCAGGACCTGACCCGTGCCAGTGACCTTATACGCAGCCGCACGTTTGATGCACTCATCCCGCTGCTGCTTATCACCATAATCTATTTTGTGCTGGCGTGGTTGATACGCAAATTGTTGAACCTCCTCTTAATCAGAAAGTAATATGATAAGCATCAGACACTTAAGTAAGACTTTCCATAATCCGGACGGCAGCGTTGTTACCGTTCTCAAGGATGTGAACTGCGATATTGACAAGGGTGAGGTAATAAGCATCATCGGTCCCTCAGGGACAGGCAAGAGCACGCTGCTCAGGGCGCTCAATATGCTGGAGCCTCCCACCAGCGGAGAGATTCTGGTTGACGGACAGGATATAACAGCCAAGGGATACCGTCTGGATGCCCTGCGCCGACGTATGGGTATGGTATTCCAGAGTTTCAATCTGTTTGAGCACATGACTGTCATTGAGAACATAATCTACGCTCCCATGCGTCTGTTAGGTATCAGCGAGTCCGATGCCCGTGCCGAGGCAATGAACCTGCTCAGGAAAGTGGGAATGGCACAAAAGGCCGATGTCTATCCGTCATCACTCTCCGGCGGTCAGAAGCAGCGTGTGGCCATAGCCCGCTCACTGGCCATGCACCCCGAGGTGATACTGTTTGACGAGCCCACATCGGCCCTTGACCCCACAATGGTTGGTGAGGTTCTGAGTGTTATACGTCAGTTGGCATCCGAGGGTATGACTATGCTGATTGTGACCCATGAGATGAGGTTTGCGCGTGATGTGAGCACCCGCATATTCTTTATGTACGACGGCATTATCTATGAGGACGGAACACCCGAACAGATATTTGAGCATCCCGTTCACAGCGTAACCAAAGCATTCGTCAACCGCATTCAGAAACTGGTTTATGAGATAGGCAGTGATGACTTTGACCGGCTTGACATGCATTCCGGAATCAACGCATTCTGTATCAAGTACAACATTGCCGATAAAGCCGCTCAGGCCATATCCTTGGCCGATGACATGATACAGAATCACATGGCATCCTTCCGCCCGCTTACATTCAGGCTCACATACACCGAACTTACCGGTGAGACCGCCCTGGATTTCATGGTGGAAGGCATGACTGAGTCTCCGTTCCCAACCGGCAAGATCCCCGATTCCATCCGCGCTCAGGCAAAGAACATAATCCAGGAACCCACCACCCGAGGCTTCCGTATCAAGATAATGCTATAAAAACAACTCATTAGGGTCGTTTGACGCATTTGCAAACGACCCCTTTGCGTCACTTATTTATGTTTGCAGCGCCGGGGGTAGGATTCTGGGTGTACTGGATCTCACACAGGGCGTCGCTGTCATTGCCGTCGGGCAGTCTTACAAGCGAGTATGCCGGTGCCGATGCCTGCCCCTGATTCATTCCACGCGGCATACGCATCTGCGGGACCTCGGCCAGACATCCGCCCTGGGTCTGCTCGCCTTCAAGCACAGCCAGATCGGGCCTGCATATAGTACCGTTGGCACTTGAGTTGCTCTGCTTGGAGCCGTAGATCACAGCATCCACCGGAACGTTGCCGTGGTAAAGTGCAATTGCACCTGCACGTGTAGAATATGTGTAACTGTAACTGCCGTCACGTGCTATGGGTACTGCCGGAGCCGAAATCGCATCGCCGCTCATGTGATCGTATTTGAGTGCTGGCGTAAAATCAATTCCTGTACCGGGAGCCCATACATCAACACTTGCAATCTGGTCCATGGTGAGCGGACGGTCTATCTCAACCACGCCCGGCTCATGGGGCTGCCCCTGCTGTCCGAAACGTCTGGGCTGCGGAGCCTCCGATACCTTTATTACCTTGGTGATCTTACGCACCTCCTTACGCTGACCGGTGCTGATGGTTATCTCCATGCCCTCGCTCAGATGGGCAGTAACCTCCAAGTTCAGGGTCTTGTCACCAGCCTTGGCAGGACCTGCAAGAGTGGTCAGGGTTCCGGGAGTTCCCACTTTGGTCAGAGTCACCTCCTCATATCTGCCGCCCAGGTCAATACCTATCTTCTGCCCTACCTCAAGTCCTGCGGTTGATGCTACAGGAAGATTGGTACTTCCGGCCTTGAATACGCGCCTGGCATCGGTAGATACCGGAATGAATATCTTGGTCAGCGGAGCAGCGTCAAACCTGAGCGCATCGGAATTGGGACGCAGCACAAGATAATCCTTGGGCTTGATTACAGTACCGGCAGGCAGTCTGGCAGCACGTACCGGAGCCCATCCGCTGCGGGTAATCTCAAGTTCCCAACCGGACAGGTCAACAGGCTCATCTGATGAATTGTACAGTTCCACAAACTGCTCACTGCCCAGGCTTATCTCATTGATACTTACAGAGGCAGCACTGCGTATCCTCAATTGGGCCGATTCATGACCGCCGTCTTTCCAATCGGCAGTGATTCTGGCAAATCCTGAGTAGTCTTTATCAGGACCGGTTATACGGAACTTGGTGCTGGCAGTGGCGCCCGGCATAATCTTCTCATTGGCATCGGAGTATTTCACCTCTGTTTTCCAGCCGCCGTCCATCTCAATCCCTATACCCAGGTTCTCTATGGGAGCATCGGTTGTATTGCGGAATGTCACTACCAGGCTCTGCGGCTCACCCTTGCGGAAAGTGAGCAGTCTGGTAGCCTTGAGTGTAGGCTCTGAATACTTTGCCGCAGCGATATTTGCCTGAACTGCCTTGACAGCCTCAAACGAAGGATAACCCACGGTCATTGCACCCTCAAAGAACGTTCCGGCCGATCCGTTACCGTTGTCACCGCCGTTGGCCAGCAGCAGACCGCCCTTCTTGCTCATGGGGAAATAGACATCAGTCTGGCTGGGTGATGACGGACGCTCGCCTTCATAGAATGTAACCACATCGGGCTTGGTGGCATCGCCTCCGCGCAGATCCCACTTGTTGCCGCCCCCGCCGTTAACGTAAGCCGCCACAAAACGCCAGTCAGTTATGGACGGAACATCATTCTTCTTTGCATTGTAACCGGAAAACAGGCCCGATTCCATATCGGCCATGATCCAGGGACCGTCACCATTGCCGCTGCCCCAGTTGGTGGATGTGCCAAAATATGTGGTCTCCATGGTGCCGCGGCCCACAGCACGTCCGTTGGTTGATGAATTGCCGTAGTCAAAGCAGCAGCCGCTGTCAAAATGAGTACCGTCTACAACGTAGTAGATTCCCTCGGGCTCATCATTGATGGCCAGATATGATGCGTTGTTGTTTCTCATACCCATGCCGGGCATAAAGTATGCGCCGTAAACCTTGTGGCCGTTCAGCACCGCCGGAGCCATATCAGCTATGGGCAAAGTGTTGAATTCACCCTTGGCCGGACCGTTGAACGTACCGGGCGCAGCCTGCATCAGGTCATTGCCGTGACCGGTCTGGTCATATATAATACTTATGTAACCTATAGTGCCCTCCAGGAAAGCATCCTGTGCGGCAGCATCAGCATAACCGCCATCTACGGTGCCTATATCCAGCGTCTTGCCGTCAGAGTCTCGTACCACCTGATAGAGCGGTCCATCATACTTTGAATAGAGTTTGCGGGTGGTACTATGTGCTGCCACACACTCGGTTCCAAACTTCTCATAGATGTCGCAGGGACCCTTAACCTTGCCTGTGCAACCGGCCAGTATCAGTCCGGCGGCAATAAGGATGGAGTAATTCTTCATATCCGGTTGTAATTGTTTTCGATACACAAAAATAGAACAAACCTTTCAAATAAACAGACAAAAACCTGATTTTGAAATTCAGAGGTTTTTTCTCACTTTTGCCAAACTAATCAAATAATGGTATGAATAATAATCCTGTTCTGTCAGTCTTAAGGAAAATCCTGCTGTTTCAATCAATAATGGTGCTAACTACCGCGTCGCTGCTTGCCCAGAGTGAGGAGCGGCTTCTTCTTGGCGGTTGGAAGTTTGAGAAAGGCAGTCATGAAGGTGCTGAGGAGCCCGGTTTTGACGATTCAAAATGGCAGGATGTAACAATCCCGCATGACTGGGCCATAAGCGGTCCCTTTGACAAGGATATTGACAAACAGGTAGTTGCCATAATCCAGAACGGAGAGCGCACTGCAACCGAGAAGACCGGACGTACCGGATCATTGCCCTGGATTGGCCAGGGCTGGTACAGGAACAGAATAGTCATCCCGGACGGTTTCAGTCATGCCGAACTGATATTTGACGGTGCCATGTCTGAGCCCACAGTCTATATAGAGGGTCAGAAAGTTGGATTCTGGGCATACGGCTATACCACATTCTCACTTGACATAACACCATTTCTGCCTCATCAGGACGGCAAGATAGTGCAGGGAGAGTACTCATTGGCAGTACACCTGCTCAACAGGGAGGAATCCAACCGCTGGTATCCCGGTGCAGGTCTGTATCGTCCCGTCAGGCTGGCGCTGTCACAGGATGTGGCCGTCAAGACATTCGGGATTTTTGCCAGAACTACCGGTATAGAGGGTATCAATGCCGACGGTACTCAGGCCCAATCGGCCAGAATTACCGTGAGCACCCCATTGCGTACTGCAAACAGCCGTAATATCAGGGTGCAGCACTCACTGTTATCAGACGGTGTGGAGGTGGCCCGCACCGAAGCTTCCCTTTCGGGTGACGAGACCATTCAGGTACTTGAGGTGAACAATCCCAAGCTCTGGTCACCTGAGAATCCGGTGCTCTACTCGCTTAAAACCAGAATACTGGCCAATGGCAGAACGGTTGATGTACAGCACACCAACATAGGTATCAGGAGCATAAGTTACGGCGGTGACGGATTCCGTCTGAACGGCAAGCTCACAAAGTTCCGCGGCGTATGTCTGCACCACGATCTGGGCCCAGTAGGCACAGCGTTCAACAAAGCGGCTTTCCGCCGTCAGGTGAGACTCCTCAAAGAGATTGGCTGCAATGCCATCCGCACATCGCATAACATACCGGCACCCTGGCAGATGGATATCTGTGACGAGATGGGTATGCTTGTCATGGCCGAATCATTTGACATGTGGGTAAGCGCCAAGTGCAAGAACGGCTACTCACTCTTTTTCGATAAGGTCGATGACCAGTCGCCCAACGCCGACGGCCGCCCGTGGTGGCAGCGCGATGTGGAGAACCTTGTTGTGGTAAACCGCAATCATCCCAGCATCGTGATGTGGAGCATAGGCAATGAGATTCCGGACCAGGGTAGCAGCGTAGGATTGAAATACACCCGCCTTATCCAGGACCTGATCCATTCGCTTGACGGCACCCGCCCCTGCACTCAGGGACTGGACCGCGGTGACCAGTGCATTGCATCGGGAGTATTCCAGGCTACAGATGTACCGGGTTACAACTACCGCCTGCATGTCTATGACAAGGGGCATGAGAATTCGCCCAGCGGACTGGTACTGGGCACTGAGACCGCATCCACAATCTCAAGCCGTGGCGTATATAAGTTCCCTGTCCAGGAGAATCACGGCGATGCATATGATGACGGTCAGATTTCCAGTTATGACCTGGAGAGTTGCATCTGGAGCAACCTTCCCGATGATGACTGGATATGGCAGGACAAGGCACCGTGGGTAACTGGCGAGTTCGTCTGGACCGGATTCGACTATCTGGGTGAGCCCACTCCATACGATGAGTATTGGCCCTCCCGAAGCAGTTATTTCGGCATTTATGACCTGGCCGGACTGCCCAAAGACCGCGCATATCTGTATCGTGTGCATTGGGCTCCGCAGGAGAAAACCCTCCACGTACTCCCACATTGGACATTCCCCGGACGTGAAGGTCTGGAAACTCCTGTCTTCTGCTATACAACATATCCTGAGGCTGAGCTGTTTGTCAACGGCAAGTCACAGGGCCGTCGCCGTCACATAGACATGTCGCTGGATGATTATCGTGACAACCGCATTGATGCCCGCATGCCCTGGGGCGATATGTCAAAATTCGCCGACCCCGATGCACCCCAAGGTAAAAACCGTCTGGACCGGTACCGTCTGCGCTGGATGGATGTCAAGTATGAACCGGGCGAAATAAAAATCGTGGCATATGACCAAAACGGGAACCCGGCCCAAGAACAGGTCATAAGGACTGCCGGAAAGCCCCACCATCTTGTACTGGAGGCCGACAGGAATGAGCTTACCGCCACCCCTGTCAAGGACGGCTATCCTACAGATTCACCTGATCTGGCATTCGTAACAGTATCAGTTGTGGATAAGGATGGTAACCTGTGTCCCGATGCAGACAATCAGCTCACTTTCAGCGTGAGCGGTGCCGCCAGATTCAATTCTGCCTGCAATGGCGACGCCACCTCCATTGAGACATTCACCAAACCCACAATGAAGGCATTTCACGGCAAACTGGTGGTAGTAGTCGAAGCCAAGTCAATCCAGGAAAGCGGCACAGCCACCCTGAAAGTCCAGGGCAAGGGCCTCAAGACCGCCTCCATTCCTATTATGGTGAAATAATGAATTAGTTTTCACTATATTTGTAATATGAAACCGGTAATAATTGACCTAAAGGACTATGAGCTATCCGGAGGAGGAAAGCTTGGTGAGAGTTATATTAAAAAGGACGACCCCGATATCCTGCTCAAACTATACACAACTGAGTTGGAGAAGATGGGACTTGACGAGTTTGAAAAGGCATGTAAAGTATACAAATTGGGACTGCCCTGCCCCGAGCCCGGCCAGGTGGTACGTACGGCCGATAACCGCGTAGGCATACAGTTTAAGCGTATTCACGGCAAACTGTCCTATGCACGCGCGCTGAGCATCCACCCCGAAAAGATGGAGCAATACGCCAAGGAGTTTGCGGATATTTGTAAGCAGCTCCACTCCACCACACCCCCGCCCGGACTCTTCCCCACATTCAAGGACCAGAGCAAGCATTACATCATGGAGAATCCGTTCCTGACTGATCAGGAGAGGGATGGTATGATACGTTTCATAGACAGCCGGCCCGATGCCGACACCGCCCTTCACGGTGACCTGCACATAGGCAACGTGATTTTTGATGACAAAGGTCAAAAATACCTCATAGACCTGAGTGAATTCAGTACTGGAAGCCCCCTGTTTGACCTGGGTATTATCTATCTGCAGTGCTGTTTCATTCCCAATGAGGTTGAGATGGAACTCTACCATATCACCAAGGATATATCGGTCCCGTTCTGGAACCTTTTCATTAAAAACTATATGGGACCCGATACAGATGTTGAGCAGTTCAACGGGCAGATACTCCCCTACGCCATGCTGCGAATACTCTGCGTAGAGAAGATGATGGGAGAACCCGTTCCCCCCATCCGTCCCATCGTCCATAAAATGTTAGGAATCAAATAAAAAACATATCTGCTTATGACTTTTGTTATGATTTTGCAGCTGCTTATAGTCCTGGCAGCACTTTATGTAGGTTCACGCTATGGCAGTCTTGCACTGGGTGCTATATCGGGAATTGGTCTGGCCATTCTGGTTCTGGGTTTCGGCATGAAACCGGGCAATCCGCCTACCGATGTAATTTATATAATAATAGCAGCCGTAACCTGCGCCGGAATCATGCAGGCCGCAGGCGGTATGGACTGGCTCATCCAGATTGCCGAGAAGTTACTCAGAAAGCATCCAGAGCATATCACCTTCCTGGCACCGCTCTGCACATTCTTCCTCACGGTTCTGGTTGGAACAGGTCATGTGGTCTATACCCTGATGCCTATCATCTGCGATATCTCCCTTAAGAAAGGCATACGTCCGGAGCGTCCCTGCGGTGTGGCATCGGTCGCATCACAGGTGGGTATCACCTGCTCGCCGATAGCCGCTGCGGTGGCATCGTTCGTAATCATCAGCAACGATAACGGATTTGATATAAACAACTTACAGGTAATTGCGGTCACCATTCCGGCATGTCTTTGCGGACTGATGGCTGCCGCACTCTGCTCTTACAAGCGCGGAAAGGACCTGGACAAGGATCCCGTATTCCAGGAGCGCAAGGCCAACCCCAAGATGTACAAGTACATGTACGGCGAGACCGCATCCGTGCTCGACAAGGAGGTCACCAAGAGCGCCAAGATATCGGTTTACATATTCCTGGGCGCACTTCTGGTCATCACGCTTTACTCATTCTTCCAGATTATTGGCTGTGATATCCGTCCCACGGTAAACGGCAAACCCATAGGCATGAACATCATCATCCAGATTGTGATGATATCGGCCGCCGCATTCATGATCATAATTGCCAAGGCCAATCCCCGTCAGGCAGTCATAGGCAACGTATGGCAGTCGGGAATGGTTGCCGTAATAGCCATCTACGGAATTGCATGGCTGGCCGATACATACTTCGGCAACTACCTGCCTCAGATGCAGGAAGGTCTGCAGGGAATTGTGAGCAAGTATCCCTGGGCTATGGCGCTGGCATTCTTCACGGTATCCGTACTGGTCAACAGTCAGGGCGCCGTTGTGGTGGCCATGCTGCCTCTGGCCTACTCGCTGGGCATTCCCGGCCCGGTGCTTCTGGGCGTATTGCCATCGGTTTACGGATATTTCTTTATCCCCAACTATCCGTCCGATATCGCAACGGTAACCTTTGACCGTTCCGGCACCACCCGCATCGGTAAGTATCTGCTCAACCACTCGTTCATGATGCCCGGACTGGTGAGCGTGATTACCAGCACCATCGTAGCCACCCTTATCACCAAACTCATATACTGATTTACTGATGGAAGATCAGCTTTACTATACAATGTTTGAGGACAGGCTCTGCAAGGAGATGCTCAAGATTTGCACCGATGCCGGGATGTTGGAGGGCATATTGCTCCGGTCCGATGACATCGACCTTAAATGGAAGGAACTAGCGCCGGAGTATATGGCCGATGGCGTTAAAGAGATTGCAGCGTACCCCACAGTATCTGTTGCCTGGGCAGGATATATCGGTCTGGCTGTGGCCTGCTGGTGGAACCGTGACTGGAACAAGCTTAAAGGCCAGCCCTACAGCGTACTGCTTGGCCCCAACGGATTTGATGATATGGATGATCACATCATGAAAGACATACTGGGACTACTGCCGGGTGGCAAGCAGGCGCAGCAGATAACCGCTGTGATGCAGAGTTGCGCACAGACTGCAGTGACGTTCATCCGCCAGGAGCGTATTGAGCCTCAGAGCAAGCGTGCTTTCTATGTGTATGCCCGCGCCGTCCAGGTTATGTTCTCAATCGGCGCCGCAATTGAACTGCACCGCCTGGGCTACGAGATGAAGAAACTCTCTAACTAAGAGTCTTTTACTGATGGAATACAGGACCATGAACGATTATCTGAGCGGGGTGTTTCCCGGGCGGGTAATCAAGATTGCGGTAAATGCGGGGCTGGGATGCCCCAATCGTGACGGCACATTGGGCCGCAACGGGTGCATTTACTGCAACAACCTGTCATTCAATCCGTCATATGCTGCAAATGATTTGTCCGGAAGTATTACCGCACAGTTGGAAAGAGGTGTAAAGTTCAACAGACGCAAGGGTGAATGTTACGGGTATCTGGCATATTTTCAGTCATATACCAACACTTACGGACCTACAGACAGACTGATTGAACTCTATGAGGAGGCGTTGAGGTTTCCAGGAGTAAAAGGACTAGTCATTGCCACACGCCCGGACTGCATAAAGACCGATCTGGCCGATTGGTTTGAGCAGATGTTTGGCCGAAAAGCACCAGCCGGTCATCCGCATCTGCTGGTTGAGATTGGCATAGAATCTACGCTTGACCGCACCTTACAACTAATCAACCGCCACCACACCTATCAATGTGCGGTAGACTGCATCAACGACCTTAACGAGCGCGGAATAGATACCGGAGCACATATAATCTTAGGCTTACCCGGAGAGACAGAGCAGGACTGGATGACACATGCCGACCGCATATCGGCCCTACCTATCAAGACATTAAAACTGCATCAACTGCAAGTGGTTAAAGGGACTGCGCTGGCCCGCATTTATGAGCAGGAGCCGTTTAAGCTTTTTACTACTCAGGAGTATGCTCAGGTGGTTCGCGACTTTATCAACGCCGCACGTAAGGACCTCTTCTACGACCGCTTTGTCTCCGAGACTCCCCAATCCATGCTGATAGCTCCTTCCTGGGGCATCAAACCGCAGATTTTTAATCAGATGTTGCAAAAATGACGCAAAGGGGTCGTTTAACAATGCGTCATTTTTGCAAGAGTGACGCAAAGGGAAACGACCCCTTTGCGTCGATTTTTAAGAAACTGAAAAAAGTTCTTTCACTTCCTTCTGGTATTTGCGGGAGACGGGGAGTTCTTTGTCTTCCACTTTTATTGTATCTCCTTTGTAAGAGGACACGTATTTGCTGTTAACCAGGAATGCTCTGTGCACACGTATAAACCGCTCACCCAATACGGACTCCCATTGGGATATTCCGGTTTTGTTACGCAGGGTACGGCCATCGGTAGTATGTATAAAAACCTCTGTATCACAGGATTCTACATAGACTATCTCATTGGGAAGCAGCGTCACCTTTTTACGGTCCGAGCAGAATGTTATACCGCTTTCCATCTCAGGATGCTTTCTCATCAGCCATCGGTCCAGCAAATAACCTCCTACGGCTAAGACTGACACCATCAATGAAATAAACCAGATATTCATTACGCCTGTTCTGGGATAATTGAATCCTCTACCTCGAAATTGTGATGGACGTATTGCATAGCCTATTCTTAATATGTTATGTGCCAGAATAAGCAGGAGAAACTCCAGCAGGATAATTGCCAGAATTATGTAAACGGTATTTCGTATACCCTCACCCTTTTTCTTGAATGAGACTTTGGGCAGCATATATCTTGCAGCCAGGACTCCGGGCAGGAACATGGTTCCTATAAAAAAGGAGTTGCTGAAAGACGTATGGTCAACGTATGATATGACAAATGCGGTTACCAGCACTGACAGGATCCAATATGCGACATTCAGGTTTGTTCTCATAAGTTTGTATCGGCTTGTTGAATTACCATTCACGAAGGTAGTGAATTGTTGCAGATCACATCAAAAAACGGCCTGTCAAATCCCCATATAATAGGATTGGAGGGCAAACAGAAGGATTTGACATACTCCCGATGGCCGAACAGAGGGATACAGCACCCCAAAAATTATGACGGTCATTATCAAACCGCATACCTTTGCATCAAACCTCAAAAACAAAAAAGTATGGAAGAAGAATTGATAGAAGAAATGGTCGAGATTGAAAGGCCCGGCCTGTTAGAGTGGCTCTTACCACAGTTGCCTCCCACGGTATTAAGCGTACTCACAATATTATTGATAGCGGTGCTGCTCTGCGGATGGAAGGCCCCCAGATGGGTCAAGCCCATCGGATCCATTGCGGTGGCTTTTGCTTTCCTTTCACACGCCTGGCTTTTCCTGACTGCTTGTCCTGACATTATAAAAGCAGGTGAGATCAGTCCCACAGTCATGATCCCGGGTTTTCAGATGGCAAACATCGTCCTTTTATACGGATTGATAGTATTCCTTATGTCACGTATCATTGTCATTATTCAGAAATCTAGAATATAATTAATAACGGTATGGATAAAATGAGTTACATATTGGAGTGCATTAAGATAATGTTTACTTCCCTGTCAGTTTTTGATACTATAGTCTACCTTATTCTGTTGTTGCTGACTATATATGTGGCCTGGAAAACGCCTGGTAAAATCAGCGCTATCGGAAAGATCATTGTTTTTATGACTGCCTTCTGCGTTATCGCCGACATTAATATTCTGATCACACAAATAATGATTAAAAGTCCCACATTATACTTGGCTGGCAATAAATCAGAGATACTGTATAATCTGATTGACCAGTATCCTGAGTTAAGGGACGCTATAAAGTCAAACTTTATGAGTGTTATGGTTTATGATTTGGCTCGAATAGCTAGTTCGATAATTTTCGGCTTGCTGACCTATATCATAAATAATATCATCTACATCATCCGCACTCCGCGAATTTGATTCTAAAAACGCCGCAAAGGGGTCGTTTCCCTTTGCGGCGTTTTTGCAACTTGGTTGCACCTGCAGCGAGGTATTTTTGCGTCGAAAAAAAGGTGCAAGAATAATGATTTACAATCTAGGAAACAGAGTAGTAAACAATTACCTGGTCAGTCTTGACGATGGCGGTTACATACTGATCGATACAGGTTATGCTGAGTATTACGGGGCGTTCCGAAAGAGACTCCGTAAGATTGGGATTGAGCCCGCGCAGATAAAATATGTGTTCCTCACTCACGCTCATGACGACCACGACGGTTTCCTGAATGATGTGCTTGAAATAACAGATGCCAAGGTTATTCTGCACCCTAAGGCAATTGACGGTCTCATTAAGGGTCAGAACTCGTTTGAGGGCGGTTGTTCAAGCCGTTTGGCCTGGCTGTTCTGTAAGGTTCTGGAACTGTTCGGCAAGGGCGAGCACAAGTTTCCCCCACTCCAGAAGCAATATCTGGATAGGCTTATTACTATTGATTCCGCCCGTTTCAAGGCCCTGAAACTACCCTTTGAAGTGATTGAAACTCCAGGTCATACGGCCGATCACATTGCGATGCTTAAGGACGGCATACTGTTTTGCGGCGACGCAGCCATGAACAACTTCCCCAGTATAAAAAGAACCATCATATGGATAGAGAATCTGGAACAATACAAGGAGTCCTGGAAGAAAATGATTGCCCTAAACCCACGGATTATCTACCCCGCACACGGTAAGCCGTTTTCGGCCGATGACCTCACTCGATTTGAGGGACATCTGGATGAGATTCGTCTGTATCCGATAAAATGACGCATTGGGAAACGACCCTAATGCGGCGGGCAACCTCATCGGGATGGTCCACCAGCAACTGACCGTGATTCATACCTTTGAACACCTCAATATGGGCCGATGGGCACAACTTGAGCAGATGCTCCGCCTGCGGTTTAGCCACGAACGACTCCTTGGTGCCATACCAGAAGTGGATATCGGCCCCGTATATTGCCTCAAGTTTATTGGTGTAGACTGATTTGTAACCGTCCAGGACTGACCTCCGGCCACCAAACGGAAATACCTTGCGACACTCGTCAAGCAGCACGTCAAAGTAGTGTGAGTGGAACACAAAACGCCAGAATCCGGTCCAGTGATAGCAGGTCCACACGTTGAAGCTCTGGTAATAGCGCAGAGGTCCCTCCAGCCAACGGGGTAGCGTTGTTTCCATCATTGTATCACTATTGCAAAAAATCAAGGACGGCAGCGTTGAAAGCTTCCGGCTGTTTATTGGCAATGAAATGATTGCCCTTGATAAAGACAAGTTCTGAATTCGGTATTTTACTTGCAATCAGCCTGGTATGCTTCTCCTTGACCATATCGGCCGTACCTGCAATCACAAGCGTGGGAGCCTTTATGGCCGATAACTCATCGCCTTAAGGTCATCGGCAAACTGGCGAATGGTGAACGGCGCATCACCGCGGGGACTCTTGCCATGTCCGCGTGTATCGACGGCAAACACATGATATGTGCGGCTGAACTCTGCAATCTGATGCACAAAATAGCTGCCGTCCTCACCGTTGCCATGCAACAGTATCAGCGGATATCCGCTCCCTTGCTCTACAAAATAATTATTCATCAATCCAAAAGTATATTTTTATCTCCTAAATAAAAAAACAATTTGCACTACAAGCACTTTTTTGTATGTTTGTAACTGAAACAAAGGCAATATGAGTCATGACATTCTTCAATCAATTCCACAAGGAGGCTACGGAGCGCAAGATGCGGAAAATAGCCGAATCGCAAAAATCGCCGATGAACTCGAAAGACTTTGCCGAATACATGAAGCACAATCTGGAACTGGCAAATCGGATGTAATACCTTTAGAATCTGAACAAAGAGTTGCCGAGTCTTTTGCTAAAGAAACCGGTTGTTGGATTCCGATGGAAAAAGTAACAGACCTCGGTGAACCTGGCCCTAGCGGAAATGAGAATGATACCTACGTAGCTCAAGACTGTATCTATAAAGTAAATAACTTATTCAACAGCGGCAGTATTGTAAAACTATTAAGAAAGATATGGATGCATAATCAAATCTTTCCTGATACTGCATATTCATTTTTTGGATTTACCGGTTTTGAAGGTAGAACAATAATGCCGATAATCAAGCAACCTCGAGTATCCAATGCTCACCCCGCAACTTCAATAATGATTGATACTTATATGGTAGCACTAGGATTTGAAAAATTATCAAAAGAAGGTAATTATTCAAACCAATTATACAAGGTTTGGGATGTTGTCCCACGAAATGTCTTAGTAGACTCTGACGGCGATATATTTGTTGTTGATGCAGAAGTATCTAGGATCTGAACAGAGCACATTAATACGTAAGTTTCATTATCCTGACGGGACGGGAGTCGCTGTGATACAGTTTGCTCAGGATGTTAGTGCGGCCGGTATCACGGAACCCGCATTTCTCCATCACGCGGCCCGATGCGGGATTATCCACAAAGTAATCGGCCCAGATGTTGTTGAACCCTCTCCTGCGGAAACAGTAGTCAATCATGGCACGCAGGGCCTCGGTGCAAAGCCCCTTGTTCCAGTACGGCTTACCTATCCAGTAGCCCACCTCGACATCCTGCTCACCAATCTCAATATTGCTCTCTCCATACGGATAATACCCCATACACCCTATCACGTGGCCGGTCTCCTTAAGTTCCAGCGCCCAGGTATGCCCGTTTGAAAAGATATTCTTAATCACCATCAGGCTGTCCTCAACCGTCTGGTGAGGGGGCCAGCCGGCACGCTCTCCCACATCTGGGTCCGATGCACACAGGAACAGATCCTCCGCATCGGACTCTGCCCACGCCCTGAACCTCAGTCTCTCTGTCTCAAAACTCTCCACCTCAAATTTTTCCGCCAAAGATACAAAAACAGTACAAAAGGGGACAGACCCCTTTTGTATCATTTTTCACGCTTTGTTGAACTTTTCCTTGGGTTGCTTGCAGCGGGGGCAACGCCAATCGTCGGGCAGCTGCTCAAACGGTACGCCGTCGTGCTCGGCCGGATCATAGACGTAGCCGCATACGGAGCATACATACTTGCCCGATGCCTCCACGCTGCCAAAATCCACATCCGCCAGAATGGTCTCAACAGGATTATCCAGATCCATTATGCGGTCGGCCTCCAGATTCTCATAACCCTGGGGTGAATGGGTCGAGAGATAAACCGTGGGATTCATGCGGATAAACTCGCGGATGCGGTCCATTGTCTCACGGGCGGCTGGCAGGTCATCATACACTACGGAAAGCTTGTTCTCATACAGAGCCTCATCCACGTAGGTGATATCGCCGTGAATCATGTAGTACTTGCCTGCATTCTCCACAATCACAATGCTGTTGCCGTTGGTATGGCCCTTAGCCTTGATAAGGTAGATGCCGTCAGCAATCTTCTGGCTGGCCGGGAAATTCTTATATGGACCGTCCGTGAATTCTACAGGAACGATATTGACAATACCCTGTAGTTCTGCGGCCGATAACTCATCGGCATTGACAAATATCTTTGCGTTGGGGAATGAGCGTAGTTCTCCCGAATGGTCGGCATGCTTATGTGTAAGCAATATCTTGGTTACCTGTTCCGGCTTGTATCCCAAAGCCTTGAAGGCATCCATGTAACTGCATATATCAACTCCTGTAAAGGCAAGTGATTTGGCATCGGGCACCTCCATAGGCGTTCCTGCCGGGAGTCCGGTATCCACCAGAATCACCTCGGTGCCTGTATCGATAAGGTAATTCTGCAAACTGCCGCGATAGCGGATGTTGATGTCATAATTCTGCGGGCCATCCTCGCCGCCAAAGGCAAACGGCTGACTGTAGAACCCGTCTTTCCTGAACTTTACTGCTTTAATCTCCATAGTCCTAATAAATTGATTATGATTAGTAATGGAGTAAAGATAATTGTATTTCCGGATTTACACAACAATACTGTGAATACTATTTACAACAACACTGTGATAGATTACCGGCAAATCAGAGAGTAAAGGCTCTACCGGCCCTAATTCAGGATTAGTTTTCAGGAGGTTATTTACCCTACGAACTTCTTTCTTAAAACGGAAACGTGCCTTTACGCCAAATTCTGTCTCTATAAATAACAAAGTTTGGTCCAGTGCAGCCTTGGCACCAGGGCTCCAGATTACTGTTTTCATTGGCATTAATAATAAGTAAAATGGATCCGTTATTACGACTCACTGTTTAAATCTGCGAAAACCTCAGCATCGGTAAAATAACGACCTTCGGCAAAATCCCGCTCAGATTGAGCTATTCGTGCGTGTAACTCTTCAATGGTATAGGGCTCAGGCTTACTATCTTTACGCACATAGTTCTTAAGTTCCTCTACCAACCAAACCATATCGTAAATTGACAGAGTACTGTAAAGATAGTTGCGCAAGTCCATCAACTTTGCTGTACTCATGATGTTAGTTTATTTTTGTTTACGTTGCTAAAGTATATCATTCGGATGATTTCAGCAAATCATGTTCACAATTTCTTTTAATTGTTCACAGAATGGCACAGGGATACGGTTCATTTGTGTCTTGGAATGAAGATTTCTTGAAATACCATATGGAAACTCCAATTATTTGTAGAACAATGATCAACAAAACAAACAGCAAAACGTTTCGCCCTCTGCTTCGAACAACGTCAATAATGGCAAATACGTCAAGTATTATTATCCCAGAAAGAAGAATTAGCGCTCCCATAATCCAATAATCATTTATTTCTTTTGAAAACAGACCTCTTGAGACTTCTCTGGTAATCGGTCAAAGGTGCCTGATACTTCTCTGAGTCGTAGATAATAGGAATATAAGTCCTGATATAAGAATTATATTTTTGTCCTGACGCTCCCATATGTTCAGTATGGCGCAACGGGCCTACTAATATTACACCGTTGAATCGGCTCCAGTTTCCCTCTGCTATTCCAACTGCCCTTTCCCGAATTTTCCTTTCAATCAGCACATTTGCTGCAGTCTCTCCATATACGCCATCATTTTGATCATCTACTAAGACTGATGTAGAAGGACGGTCAGGATATAAAAGTACATAATGATCAGGTTTGTTTTCCTCTGTAAAGAATCCAACCTCATCAAAGCCCACATTTGGCCTATCCCTTCTTTTCTCCAGTACAGACAAGTCATGCTTGAGGTTTTTGATACTTACCAGATATGGCTCAGAGTCAAAGCCATCACTTCTGGGAATTGAATACGCCTTTCCTTTGACTCCGGTAAATGAGTGTCCTTTAATCTCAATGGTACTGCCTTGCTTATATGATGAAATAAGATTCTCTAAGAATGTAATGGCATAATTTATAGATCCCAATTCTATTGTGACAGCCTTACCACCTTTATCAGCCACGCCAACAATCCAGAATTCATAAACGGAATTGGAAATGCGGATAAAGTTCAAATACCCCTTATATGCTTTATTATTTGTCACTATTCCGTCATTTTCAAACAATTCATCAATAGAATTTGCAGGATCAAATACATCTTCCCTATTAGCGTCAATGCCATCTAATGCCATGACGCTATCCGTCTCTTTTACACCATTATTATAGATATCTATAACTTCATTGAACATCTCAAAGAGTTCCGGACTGATCTGTATATCCTGTGATGTAGTATTGTCTGATAAGGAGACCGTACCATCTTCATTATATGATAGTTTGCTGGAGAATCTGTCAGTTGCTTCCTTGAACTGTTCTCTCTCAACCAGGGACTTTACATCACCATTCTTTACATCAACATCTATATATGTAATGATGGAATCATTTTTTGTCTGTTGGGTTGTCTTGCCAGGCGATGAAATCTGCCAATTGTTTTGAATGTACTCAATGGATTTTTGCCTTTCAGAATTGTCATATTGTTCTATCCGCGATACCACCTCCGGACGCTCCTCCTTCCAATAGCGGTCATTAGCCTCTTGGAGCATTTTCTCAGTATCAAATAACACACCTTCTTCAAACATATTGTCAAAGAAAGCATTGTTTTCGTCTATCTGATACTGGAGAATGTCGTAGTAAAATGAAGGGATTCCCATAGACGTAAGGACTATTCTTGGAACAGACAATTTCATGTGGTTATTTTCTACCGTAATGTATGTATTCATGAAGTTGCCCAATTTCAGTTGTAAGGATAGTTGTTCTCTGGTAAGTAGTGTATCTGGTGTAAGCAAATAAGATTGGGAAAGCAACCTCTTATACTCTTCCTTTGAAATATCGGAATCATAATATTTGATGCTTCTGGTCATTACTTCTGAAATGGGTGTAGCTCCAGCATAAGCATAAATGTCACGGTTTCTTTTTACCCAGTTACCATGCGAATCGTATTCATAAGAAAAATCCTGTTTTGGCTGATTATCTCTGTGTTCTACATCCATCCGCGAATTCAGCAAATCTCCTTTGTCATTATAGGAATACAGTGTTCTGTTGGTCATATCATCAGAAATTTTGATAATCTCTGACGTATAATGAGTTCCTGGAGCATATTTGTAAATAATTGTCCATTGTGGTTCCCCTGTCTTTCCGTGTAACTCAATTATGCTGTCAAACCCGCCGTCAGACTGATAAGAAACAGGACCTATATGACCATTCTCAGTCTCAATGTAATATGGAAGGCCTCTTTCATTGCATTCAATTATCTGTTGCTTTTCAACTGTATCTTGTCCATTTGTCATATCAGGATATTTGTGTATCAAACGGTTTCCGTCTGGAACAAATACATGTCTGATGACAGAACCGTCAGAATATTCCATGGAAATTGCCGATACATCCTTAATAAGCCTGGTGTCCATCAGAGTCATGATATCACCTCTGTAAGGTTCGCCCATGCTAACCGGCACATACTTTCCGTGATTGCCATATTCTATGTTTATCACTACAACACCGTCTGTACTTGTTCTTCTTGATACAAGACGGCCATTTTCATCATAATTATAATGTTCACTACCGTTATTTCTAATTATGTTGGCACCAGCTTCAATTATCTGGCATATCCAATTGAGGCGTTCCAGTTGCATACCATTTTCGTTATATATGGTAGTACTGCCTTGCACGTCCCTGTCGTTAACCTCAATTGATTTTATACCAGGAGTGACATCCGTATAGTTGTCCCAATATGTTTTATTATCATCATAAACAGTATTGGCCATCAGGCTCAACGAGACGAGTATCACTACCGGAAGATAAATGAGCTTGAGCAGATTTGCCTTGCGGGAAAGCTTGCGGTTCATCATACTGATTCTGGTACGGAGGTTGCTTTCACTCAGGCCGTTTACGAACGGGACCGACACTCCTTCTGATGCCAGGTTGAGAAGAGATTGTCCGTACTCAGTTTTGTCAAGACCTGATTCAAGGACGGAGGCATCGGCCTGGAACTCTTGCACGCAGCACAAGTCATGCCTCAGCAACCAAACTGCGGGGTTGAACCATTGGAATGCGGAGAATATGTCTGTGGCAAGTAGTTCAGCGGAATGGTGGTGTGATATGTGGGAATACTCATGACGTATTACCGGCGATGTCCAGGAAAGATTTGCATAACTCTCTGGCAGGACAATGTAACGCATCCAACTGAAGGGACGGATGTTATCATTTGATGCTATTACCTTGCAGCCATCCTTTTCCATCACTACACGGCCACGACGTATTATACCCGTTACCTTGAGTACTGACATTAGCCTGATGGTTATCAGACTTAACACACCTGCGGCATAGATGACTATTGCAATGAGCGTCCAGTCAATCTGCCTATGCTTTGTTTCTGGTAACACTGCAGACGGTTGATGAGCCTGTATCTGATTCTGTACTTGCTGCACAACCGGATGTTCCTGATTGCTGTATGGAATTGTTGCCAAGACTTGCGGAAACTGTTCTGGCAGTTCTACACTGCTATCAGATGCCATTACAGGTTTATGTATTGTTATGACGCAGAAAGGCAGTATGTATGCCATTACCAATGACGATACTAGAACCGTGCGTGCCGTACCGAAGAACGTATCACGCCTAAACAGTAGGTGATACAGCAAAACGAATGCTGCAGTAAGCAGTGCAACCTTCAATATGTATATAAGGAATGTGCTCATTTCTTTCTGCTTTTCTTGATTTCTTTGATTATCTGCTCAAGTTCCTCAACGGAGAGTTTCTCATCCTTGACGAATGACTTTACCACGCTTGAGTATGAGCTGCTGAAGAACTCATCAATAATGCCGTGAATACCGGACTTGCTGTACTCCTCACGGCTCACTACAGGGTAATACTGGTAGTTGGTTCCATAGGCCTTGTGGCCCATAAAGCCGTCGGCCTGAAGTGTACGTACCTGATTGGACAGCGTACCGAATGATGGTTTAGGGTCCGGGTACTTTTCCTGGAGCTCACGGATGAACAGGGGTCCGTATGTCCAGTAATAATTCATGATAACCTGCTCTTTCTTGGTCAGTTTCCTCATATCTTTCCTTTTTTAAAATTTGTCATATTTTGTACAGAACGCACATCAAAGAAGTGCTTTCGCCACAAAGTAAAAGATTTTATTTTGTTCAACAAAATTTTTTCGCTATAAATATAGTAGTGTTCATTATTGTATAATAGATAGGATTCTATGACACGATATGTCAGAGTGAGAATCGGTTTCTATTTGCAGGAGCCGGATACACAGATTGGGGAGCATTAGCGGAGAGCGTAAAGCGGAGAACCCACGGAAGATCCCGTTAAGAACGGCGCTTGTTTGAGGCATGTTACACACCATAGGTGGGTAAAAATGCCGAGTTCGCCGTTTAGGGTCTGTAGGGGTTCGGAGTAGCTCGGAGCTGTTGTCTCCCCAATCTGTATATCCGGCGGTGCTAATAAAAACAGGCGGACCGAGAAAACTCAGCCCGTCTGTTTATTAAAATTGTACATGGGAACGCCTCTATTGTGTCAATCAGTTTTAGGCCGAAGCACTTTGTACATTCTCTGTGTGTCTTTATAACCAAAAGGAGGCTCTGCAGGAGTGAAATTGCATTTGAGATAAAAACCTACTGCAGAGTAATCAGTGGTTTTGTATGCTTCAACTGTCAAAAATTCACATTCAGGATTATCTCTCTGAACTTTCTTTTCTACTTGACTGATAATGTATTCACCTATGCCTTGCCCTCGCCATTTCTGGTCAACTGCAAGATATGTGATTTCAATTGCCGGAAACTCCTTTTCTGCGAAGAATTGTTGAGTCTTTAGTGCGGCATCAGGCTTTGGAATAATTCCGGATTTCATCTCATCTTTATCGTCATCATCCAGAGTTAATGTGTCTGAACCAAGACAAAGCATCGCTACTATCTCACTACCGGCCTTTATCACGTATGCAATACAATCAGTTTGGTTTAGGTACTCCTGAAGTTTCTCATGGATGAAGACATCCATAGAAAGGACGCCACAATAGAAACCTGAAAGAACTGATGATTCATCAATCCTTTCAAATGAAAGATCTAAAATCATTGATTATTTCCAGATGGCATTATATCTTTTCGATGCCTTCTCAGAGCGGAGAACGCCCTCTTTTTCTTCCTGATTTAGATTTCCTGTACGGGCACGATGTAATGCTTCACGAAGTTCTTTCGCGAACTGGCCCTTTAATGGTTTGTGTGTAGATTCAATTCCTAACATGATATTATGGATTAATTTCTGAATGCAAAGGTTATAAATAAATCTCTTATATCCAAATCTATAAGTCCGGCGATGCAAAAAAAAAGGCGGACCAAGAAACCTCAGCCCGTCTGATTATTAAATAAACACTGTGAATACTATTTTGTTGCTAATCGGATTGCCAGGATGGCAAGGGGAATTGTGATCAGATAGACAAGAATCAGGACAGGGATGTTGTCGATGACGGGAATCATCAGTTGGTCGTAACCGGGACGCATCTCTGCGACGGCAGCGGCCAGTGAGCCCTCGGTGTCGGTCCACCAGTGTGCGGTGTAGGTAAAGAATGAGAAGGCCATCGGCACGAATCCCCAGCGCAGGCTCTTTACCGGGTTTGACTGGAACTTGACCTTAAGGAACTCTGAGAGAGCTGCCAGGAATATCAGTCCTATTACGCATACGGTATCGGCCTCACCTGCTATGAGGAACAGAATTAATACCAGTCCGTTCATGATACTTGCAGCGCCGAATCCCGGAACCGCTTTGACCATACCCTTGTAGATGAAGGCTGTGATAAACGGCAGCAGTGCACCTACGTATGCGTAGCAAACAGGATGAATGATACCGGTTGATGCACCAAGAAAGAATGTGGCAAGATACGCGATTGCCAGAAGGATAACTTTAAAAATAGGTTTCATAACTGTATTTTTTATTTGATTAAAAACTGTACAAAGAAAAGAAGAGCCTGCAATGCAGGCCCCTCCTGTTATCGTTCAATCTCACTTTCGGGAGCGGAGTTGGCCCCCTTTCCTCTACCACACAAACCAAAACATATTCCAATTATCATTGCTATCATAACCATTGCTTTTACAGCCGCAAAGGTACTGCCGCGATTTTACGTGGGTAATACCCAAATCTTGCTATTTTTGTCACAAAGGGGTCGTTTAACAATGCGTCAAAATGACGCAAAACGAAACGACCCCTTTGCGTCATGGCGGACGGTGGGACGGCACGGAGTTGCACTACGGCGATGAGATTGAGGTTACGGTTACGCCCGACAACGGTTTCCACTTTGTGGGCTGGAGTGATGACATGGCCAACACCAATCCTACCCGCCGGTTTGTGATGACCGAGAACTTTGACTGGGATATCTACCCGGTATGCGAGAGTGACGAGACCTACACGCTGGAAGTGTATGCGGATCCTGAGGAGGGCGGCACAGTTACGGTGAGCCCGCTGAAGGAGGAGTACCACATGGATGAGCGTGTGGATTTGGTTGCTACTCCTGCTGAGGGATGGCGGTTTGCCGGATGGCACAGCAGATATTGGTCTGATTCCGGCCGGGAGACTAGCGTTGATATTTACCGGGATATGACGATTGAGGCTCGGTTTGTGGAGATTGAGGGGGAGAGAGAATAGTAGCCCTGCCTGCTAATGAAAGAACCGCCGATGCTTTTGGGCATCAGCGGTTCTAGTATCTCTATATAGTTTCTTATCTCGGACATACGGCACGAATGGGTCTACCATAATATTTATTTGACGACCCCTTACTTGATGTACTGAAATCTAACACATATGCACTATCTGAATAATCTGTATCAAGTGTGCTTGACCAATACATAGTTGTTGTGGTACCTGTACTACTTGAGCTTGAGCTTGTTTTATATCCTGAGGCTGGTATAAAAATGTAGTTGTCAGTATATCCTGGTATCTTACTAGTAACCTTATAACCCTTTGTACTATTAATGGTTGTCCATACCCATGTGCAATTGGTTAGCAGTTCATTCCATTCCTCTTCTGTTGGCATTCTCCAATTTTCCCCCCATTGTGAATGTATATAAGCTGCGTCATCACTCAACTCCAGATTTGCGATACTGTCAGTAAACTCATTATAACCGCTGTTTCTATCATAACAATACTTAGTTTGGGTGTTATATGAGCCATTACAGTACTTGTAGTTGGACCAACTATACGAACTCTTTGTAGCAGTTTCGCCCCATGCATAGTAGTTACCATATCCTGTGGAGGTTGTAGCCCCTACATTCCATGCGGCCCATTTTACAGATAAGCCTAAATCAACATATTTATCCACCTTTACTATACAACTTACTTTCTTACCATAACAAATTGCTGTTATGATAGTTGTACCCGCATTAACACTTGTAATAACACCATCTGAACTAACAGTAGCAACAGACGTATTACTAGAAGACCAAGAAACAGGATATACAACTGTGTTATCTTCCACCTTTCTTATTGGATTCAGTCTTAAGGTGTTACCCTGAACTATATATACAGAATCTTTGTCTAGTGAGAATATAAAATTGTCGATCCATTTATTTGATGGATATACAGGACGAACAGAAATGCCGTTGCTTCGAACATCTTCACTAATCAAAAGGTCACTTGAACTAAGCTTTAAAATGCAGTTATAAATATCTCCAGCTCCTCCGCTTAATTGTTTTGAAGCATAAATGCCAATATTACCTCTATCATACATCTCAGTAGTACTCCGGAAACCTGATGCAGGCAAGAAAATCGAATTATCCGTGTAACCCTGGATATTACTTCTTACCAAACATCCACTAACACCATTAATTGTTGTCCACGTCCATGTGCAATTAGCTATTAGCTCTTGATATTGCTCATTAGATGGAATGCGAGCACCCCATTTAACGTATGCCACATCATCTATCGAATCTAAAGCCAGTTTATTGTCAATCTGGCCATTATAAGCATACGAACTATTTCTGACATATTTAATAAGAGTATTCTCTGAACCTTTGCTGTGCTTGTAGTTAGTAATAGAATACTCGCTCTTAATAGGAGCTGTTTCGCCCCATGCATAATAATCACCATATTGATCGTACGATGAAGCTCCCATATTGGTTGTTGCCCACAATACACTTAATCCTAGATCGACATATTCTATCTCTTCTTCATAAGGATATACAACCCTAACAGGATATGTTGATGAAGCTGAAGCAGAACTTATGCTACCGCCAGTTGAAGCAACATAATAACGAGCACTCGTACTTGTATAATAACTCGACCAGAATTGAGTACTTAATTGAGTACCACCGAATGCTTTTATTGCATCGTTAATATAACTCCATCTAGCGCTTATAACCCTAGCTTGATCGTACGAAGGTAATTTTGTTCCATAATATGTAATTGCATTAGCCTGCAACATATTATCTGTCAACTCATTTTGCAATGATATAATAAACTTATTTTTTCCAGCGGTTACTAAAACGCCCTGAACCTCATAATTCTCTTGATTGGCATTTGCCCATTCTTTGATAGTAAATAATTCTTGCTTAGAATCCTTAACCGCAACTAGCTTTAGATCATCGGCATCTCTCCAAATAATTGGAGTAGAGACATCAGTTGAACTTATCAATCTAACAGGATATGTTTGAGTACTTGAAGTCGTACTACCTATTGCTCCACCATTTGAGTACACATAATATCTGGTAGAACCAGAATAGCTTCCTGTCCAAAATTGAGAGCTTAAAGTTGTACCGCCAAAAGCCTTTAATGCATTGTTAATGTATGACCAACGTGCGCTTATTACCTTTCCCTGTCCTTGAGTTGGCAACATGGAACCATAATATGAAATCGCGTTTGCTTGACGTATATTATCTGTACGTTCATTTTCTAAGGCTATAATAAAACTTTCTTCACCAGTTATTACAGTTAGACCTTCAATAACAGCCTTACTTAAATCTGCCTTAGAGTATTCTTCCTGGCTCAGATAATAACGCACTCCATTCATTGAAACTGCGAGGCTTAAATCTCTTGGTGTCTTGGAGTATAAAGTTATGTTATTATTTCCGCTACCGCCATTATTTACTCCTGTTGTATCATTTACAGAATACAGAGTCCCTATAAATTCATTTGATTTTTCTTTAAGGGTTTTAAAATCATCATCTCCAAGAGAACTAGAACAGTCTAAGACAAGCATAATTGCAGCCGAACTCTTCTTTTCAACTATTTCCTCTGTTTGATTCTGAGAGAACTCTGAATTTTGACGCCATTTATTATTTCTTAAATACCATTCGCCCATAAATTCTCTTGATATAGGCAAACCAATTTTAGATTTAACGTTTTCAAATGTAAATGTTTGGAACACCTCTCCTAATGGAACGCCCTTAAGTTCTGATCCAGACGATGACGTCAGATTAAAATACTTGATATCAGTATAGATACTATCGTCATAATAATTTAAAGTACCTTCAATGTACATCTGAGACAATTCCGGGTCTTTAACTCCATCAAATGTATAACGAACCTTTGTACCATTGTCACGTGCAGCGATGTTAATAGGTACGTTATAAAAATTATCAATCTTATTTAATTCTTCCGCAATTTCTTTGAATTTTTTATTTACCTCGGACATATCGCTTACCACGAATGCAAGGGAATCAGCAGAGGCTAAATAATGTAAATCATTAACGAATAATAATGAATCTTCCTCATCAAGGATATCATTTCCTTGCAGACCTATTGTATAAGCAGTTATTGGAATATTTTCCACAGAATAAGTCATTAATTTTTTATTTAATGCTTTTCTATAAGCACTATCATTTTCATATTTCCAACCTTCCCTACGATATAACATAGCATTAGAACCCAATTCTATACCATCCGTAAAAGAAACGATTGCTACTTTTGAAATATCACCGGGCAATGAGTCTGATCCGAAAGCATCAATAGCTTTATCTACGGAATAATAAAGAACAGTGCCCGATTCTTTGTTAATACCTTCTATAAAAGATTCCAAATTGTTTTTTGTCTCTGTATTTAGATACTTTATTGGCATAAGATTGAACTTTCCATTAAAGCATATAACTCCCATGTAAACTCCACTTTTTGCTATAGAGTCTATTAATACATCAACGGCTACATATTTATTTTTCACAGTTACAACACATGTATCAGACAAGTTTTTGAAAGAAGCTATTATCATGGATACGCCCTTTGTATTTGCTGTTACTTCTCCGTTATTACTAACAGAAGCGATAAAAGAATCAGTTGATTTCCATTCAACCCCTACAAGTGGTATTTCTACGCCATCAGCCGCGTAACCTTTAACACTCAAAGAATCACTGTCTTCGGTTTCTAATTTTAAATCATTTTTATCTATAGTTATGGTAACTACCTCGTCTAAAGTATAAACATGGTCCACAACTACGAGAATACATGTATCTGTAATTAGTCCAAATGAAGCTGTAATGATTGCACTGCCATTATGAGAGGTCGTAAGCACACCATTCTCATTAATTGAAGCAATAGATGTATTACCCGATTTCCAAAGAATATTCTCCAAAGGTATTACAACACCTGTAGAGCTTAAGCCAATAGCTCTTAATGTATCTATCTGTCCTGTCTCCAAGTAAAGAGTATCTTTATTAATAGCTATCTTCACAACATCAGCCAGCGTATAGATGTGGTCAACAACCGTTACAGTACATGTATCGGATACATTACCCAGCGATACTATAATAAGAGCCTTACCGCTTTTGAGAGTATTTACCACACCATTATCAGTAACTGTAGCAACGGATAAATTATCTGATTTCCACTGAATATTTGAAAGAGGTACTTCAACACCATCAGCAGCATAACCTCTAACACTCAATGAATCCCCAACACCGGTTTCAACGTTAAGGGCAACTTTATCCAATGACAACTTAACAACCTCATCAAGAGTATACACATGATCTTTGATTATAACTGCACATGTATCTGTAACATCGCCAAGTGATGCAACGATATTTGCAGAACCGCTTTTATATGTTCTTACGGCTCCATTCACATCAACTGATGCGAGTGAATAATCACTTGATTTCCATACTATATTAGATAATGGGATTTCAACTCCATTAGCTGCGAAACCTCTTACACTCAGTTTTCCAGACTCACCTGTTTCAACATTGAGAGTGTCTTTATCAATAAAGATTTTAACTACTTCATCAAGCGTATAAACATGGTCAGCAACTGTAATAATACAAGTGTCTGAGATGGTTCCAAACGATGCAATTATTTCAGCTACACCGCTTGCATATGTCTTAATAAGACCATCTCCTTCTACGGATGCAACAGATGTATTGCTGGATTTCCAGTCAACATTATCCAATGCAATCACAATACCGTTTAATGATAAACCTACTGCGCTAATAGAAGCACTCTGACCGGTTTCTAATTTGAGCGCATCCTTATCAAGTGTTATCTTAACAACATCGGCAACGGTGTAAATATGATCCGTAACTACTACAGAACAAGAAGCTGATACATCACCGACCAATGCGGTTATCACAGCATTACCACTTTGGTATGTTCTGACGACACCGTTTTCATCAACTGAGGCTACGGAATAGTCACTTGATTTCCACTTTAAATCTTCCAGTGTCATTTCAGTGCCGTCTGCGTCATAACCTTTAACGGTCAGTGTTGTGCTGGCACCTGTTTCTATATTAACTTGACTCTGGCTTATTCTCAATACGGTCAGAACAGGAGTATATTCCTTAACGTCCGAAATGCTAACGCTGTCCAGGTTGGCTATTTCATACTGATTGTTAGAACCACTCTTTTCATAGACGTTCAAGTAATACTGCGCTGATGCGGATATTGATCCCATCAACAATAATAAGGTCACTGATAAGCGAGCAGATACGCTCTTTAAGGATATATTTCTCATTTCTTTATTATTTTGCAGGTTAGTGATTCAGAGGCAATAATGTATAAGCCTTCAGGTAACTCTGAAATGCTGAATGTGACAGAGCCATCAGCATCTGTTTTATGTTGTTCAATGGTGCGACCATCTGATGCCATCAGCCGGACAATTATGTCTGCTTTAGCTCCAGAAATGGAAACTGTGTATTCATCAAGAGTGATACTTGTTTTGTTTTCGACTATAGGAATAACAGCATCATCTATTTCCTTCTCATCAAAAGTGAATTTGGAAAATCTGGCCAGTTCATAACGTAATTCAATGCCTTTAGATTTTACAATGAGCTCAGTATCAGTAAATGTTACAACTGGTTTACTTTCAAATCCAAAACTGAATTGCTGACCGTCTTTTTGATGTACTGTTAATGTGTTCTGAGAGAACAATGGTGCCACAAATAATGTAGCACACAAAAGAACAAATAGTTTTCTCATAAGTGTAAAGAATGTCTATCAAGTGTTAGTTAATTATTCCAACCACCTTTCCCTTTATTATAAATATTCAATCCTTTACATATTAAGACTCCCAAAACCTTTAGTATAGGTATATAAAAAAGGTGCGGGAACACATTGTCTCACACCCAAGTCTGGCTTCTCGCATTGCCTTTCGCTATGTGTAAGACAACAGCCCCACACCGGAAAGACAATATCGAATAATGATATTACCTACAGATGTGGCGCTATTGCCATCATTTCCATAGCGTTTTCAAATTTTGCGAGAATTTGACTTGAGAAAATGATTCAATAACACCTTAATATGTCTGTCCTTGCAAGCAAGAACAGTGCAAATATAATGATAAACTTCAAACTATTCCTTACTAATCTTAAATATTTAGTTTTGAATTAGGTAGCCTTCTCCAATTGTTCCTATATCCTGTTATTTCATCTACCAAGCGGTAACGGAGATGCACATGATAGTCTTCAATGTCCGGACACGGGACATTGAAGACTATCTCATTTTCAGAGCTTCGGAAACCCAAATATGTGCGCATCTTGCCCGGGTCACAGCCCACACCCGGGGCGGTGAGCTGGATGCGGGCAGATACGTGCCAGCGGGCGGGATTGTCTGTGTTTTGGAGTGTGAGACGGCAGCGCAGGGACACGGATCCTGATGAGCCACCAGCATCTATCTGCAGCAGCTGGAGATGTGAGATTGGGAACAGCGGATATGGCTGCGGTACCGGGACGTGTTCACGGCCCAGCTGGGTGAAGCCGTGATAGGCGCTGACAAAAAGGTTGTAGCCGCTGATGTGGTGATTGTCATCGTATGGCGGCCGATGGGACGGCACGGACTTGGCCAGCTCACGCCACTGCAGTTGGACAGCATGAGGCAGCTGCTGCCAGGCAAGAATGGCACGGTGATGGACATAAGCTTGGTCAAGCTGGGCTGCGGTACCACGATATTGGGTATAGGGCTTGCGCTTGTAGAAGCACTGGCCGTTACGGTGATAGAAGGTGATGTTACCTATGCTGGACCAGCAGTCCTGGATTATGGGTGTGGGATGGAATTTGGGCATGGTTTCATGGTGTTAGTGTTACTATACAAAGGTACGAAAAACCAGTGTAAACACTCACTTGTTTACACCGGCATGCCTTGTTATCCTAAAGGTGCAGCGGTCAGCCCCTCGGAGTATGGTGTTCACAATACGGACTTGGAACTGGCTGGCTGGCTCAAGCTGGGAGAGAATGTAGAGAATACTCTGACGGGAGCACTCGCACTGCTGGGGATTGGTGCGGAGTCCACATTTTACCTTGGGACACGAGCATTCCAGATAACTGAGTTCATATTCCAGGCCTGGCGTGATGACCCTGCCCTGATAGGAACGGCTGTTGTATCCTTCGGAATATATCTGGTCAAAATCGCCGTTATACTTGGCGTAGATCTGCTTGTGTAACGGGAGGACACAATCCTTGACGCATTCTATAGCTTCTTCTTTATAACTCATATTGAGGCAATTGTTGGTTTAACGAAGCCAAATATAGGTGTTTGTACTGATACGAGAGACACCGTTTAATAACTTTTGGGGATTGTAGCGCCCGTGAGGGCGGAATACCTTTGCGGCACGATTCAAAAATGTTTACTATTATGGAAAAGAAAAACAGAATTGTGCTGTTCTGGGCACTTACTATCCTTGGATTCCTTAGTCATTCATTGGCCGATGCACTGCCCGCTTTCTGGGGCGACAGCATCGCTGCCGGGCAAGGTCCTGCTCCTGTGGGTATGATGGCTTTCATGTCCTGTCTCACCTATCTGGTACCAACAGTTGGAATACTGCTTACGGTTTACGGCAGCGGCAAGACAGCAAAGGTTATCAACGCCGCCCTGGCTTGTTTTATGGCACTGTTCACCCTACTCCACATGAGTGAGCTGATAGAAAGTTTCAACCCCGTACAGCTGCTTATCATGCCCATGATGTTTGTGGTGGCTCTGCTTATGGCCATTGACTCAGTTAAGCTGTGCAAGGAATAGCACAGGGAACTGATCCTACTGTGTCCTTATATCCCCTTCTTTATTCCATATCACCTATCAACCTCCCCAGGTCCCAGCCCAGGAAATCTTCAATTGAAACACCGCCGGAACCCACCACTAACGAGTAATCCGGTTTGAAGCGTTTCTTAAACTCGCCCAGTCCCTCGTTATTGGTTCTGCGGCCACTTTTCACCTCTATGGCCATCAGTTTACTGTTCGCATCAATGATAAAGTCCACCTCGTCGTCACGCTCGCGCCAGTAGTACAACTTATAGCCACGCTCCTCTGCGTTATTCAGCAGATAAGCACCCACAGCACTCTCCACCCATCGTCCCCATGCTTTAGGGGCAGTGAATGCCTTATTAAAGTTCATGCCGCTCTGCACTGAAAACAGCGCCGTGTTATAGACCATCAGTTTGGGCACCGAGTTATATTTTCTGGCATTGTCCTGTGCATATTTGTGTAGTCCGCGCAACAGTCTTGATTCTTCCAGCGTAATCAGGTAGCTGGCCAGTGTGGTCACATTACCGGCATCCTGCAACTGCCCCAACATCTTGTTCAGCGACAGCTCCTTACCCGAATAGGCACACCCAAGCTCAAACAACTGCTTCATCAATGCCGGCTTATACACCGTCTTTGTCTTCAACACATCGTGTTCGATGGCCGGAGCCACAATGCTATCCTTGATATAATTACGCCAACGTCGCTCATCGCTCACTAATTTTGCACCCCCAGGATAACCGCCAAAATAGATATAGTGATCCAGATCCATGTCAAAAGCCTCATGCATCTCTCTGTAGCTCCAATGGGGCATCCTAATCAGTTCATACCGACCAGCCAATGATTCCGTCAGCCCGTCTTTCAGCAACAGACGCGACGAGCCTAAGATAACCAGTTTCAAGCCCACATCGTAAAACGTATCCTCATCCCATTCCCTCTTCACTGCCTCGCTCCAGTTATCCACCTTATGCACCTCGTCAATCACCAGCAGGAATTCAGATACGCCCGATGCTTTCATCCGAGCTCTTGCTGTTGACCACATCTCCCCTATCCATCCTGTGTTGCCAGGCGCCACGTTATCAGCACTCACAAACATATATGGCAAGTCTATCTCCTGAAGCACCTGCTTCACCAGAGTAGATTTGCCAACCTGCCTCGGGCCAGATAACACTTGTATTCTACTCCGAGGTTCCTCAATCCTTGATTTCAGTTTATTAAATTGCACACGCTTATACATAATTCATTGATATTACAGCGGTAAAGTTATACAAAATTCTCAAATCTACCATACAAAATTCTCAAATGTTCGTTGCAAAATTCTCAAATCTCCTTATTTCCACATAATTATATCAAGCTCCGCAACCATCTAATTATAAAAGAAGACAAATCTGAAATCTGTGTAGTTCAGTCTTTTTGCGTCGGTGAGTCTTCTTTTTTCTTTTAAATGATACAAAAGGGGTCTGACCCCAATTGTACTATTTTAGAGTCTGCTCTTAAAGTCGGCGTAACCGAATGACTTGACTAAAGTGTAGTTGGAGCCCTGCTTGAGGTAGATTGATGGCAGGGGCATGCCGTTGAAGGTGTTGTTCTTGACCATGGAGTAGATGGCCATATCCTCGAATATGAGGGTCTGGCCTTCTTTTATGGGGGTGTCAAAGGAGTACTCCCCTATTATATCGCCCGATAGGCATGTGGGGCCGCCCAAACGGTAGGTGTATGCTTTCTCACCGGGCTGGCCGCTATCGCGCAAAGGGGGCCGATACGGCATCTCTATCACATCGGGCATGTGGCAGGCGGCCGATGTATCAAGGATTGCGATATCCATTGAGCCTGCGTGATGCTGCACCTCAAGCACCTGGGTGTGCAGATATCCGGCATTGAGGGCGATTGCCTCACCGGGCTCCAGATATACAGTAAGACCGTAACCCTTAGACATACGCTCAATGCAGCGCTCCAAGCGCGGGATATCGTAATCAGCGCGGGTAATATGATGCCCGCCGCCAAAGTTCACCCATTTCATCTGCGGGAGCCACTCACGGAACTGCTCCTCAAAGCCGTTCAGGGTAGTTTCCAGGTCATCGGAGTTCTGCTCGCATAGAGTATGGAAGTGTAATCCGTCAAGCAAAGCAACCAAATCAGCAGGTGCCTTGCGGAACTCATCAAGAGTAACCCCTAACCTGCTGCCGGGAGCGCAGGGATCATAAATTGCGTGCTCAGAGGGTTGTGTTGAAATCTGTGGGTTTATGCGCAAGCCCACCTGCAGACCGGCATTTTTGGCGCGCACACCAAAACGTTCCAACTGCCTGATAGAATTGAAAACAATATGGTCACAAATGCCCAAAATCTCCGGGAAGTCCTCCTCACGGAACGCAGGAGAAAAAACATGGTTCTCACGCCCGGGCATCTCCTCGTGGCACAGGCGGGCCTCAAATAGCCCGCTTGCTGTAGCGCCACAGAGATATTGTGATATAAGCGGATAGACGGCATAGCAACTGAACGCCTTCTGCGCCAGCAGGATTCGGCATCCGGTACGGTCCATTACGCCGCGCAGCACCCGTAGGTTAGCCTCCAGGCGGTCGCGGTCAATTACATAACACGGGGTATGCAGCTGCTCTGCGGTCATCGGCCTCTTAGAAATCAGTCAACCATTACGGGGTTCTCATCCACGACACAAGGCAGCCCCCACTTGTTCAGGGCATCCATGTATGGATCGGGATCAAACTCCTCAACGTTGAACACGCCTGCGCCCTTCCACTGGCCGGTCATGACCATCATGGTGCCGATCATTGCGGGAACGCCGGTGGTGTAAGAGATGGCCTGTGAGCCCAGCTCCTTGTAGCACTCCTGATGGTCGCAAACGTTGTAAATCTTGATGGCGCGCTTCTGGCCGTCCTTGGTGCCGGTATAGATACAGCCTATGTTGGTCTTGCCTACTGTGCGCGGGCCCAGTGATGCAGGATCGGGCAGCAGAGCCTTGAGGAACTGGATGGGAACAATCTCACGGCCCTCAAACATAACGGGGTCGGTGCGGAGCATACCTACGTTCTCAAGACACTTCATGTGGGTCAGGTAGCTCTGGCCGAATGTCATGAAGAAACGGATTCTCTTTACGCCGGGGATATTCTTGGCGAGTGACTCAATCTCCTCATGATGAAGCAGATACATATCCTTCATGCCTACCTGCTCAAAGTTGTACTCGCGCTTTATCTCCATGGGCTTGGTCTCAACCCAGTGGCCGTTCTCCCAGTATGAACCGTTGGCCGATACCTCTCTCAGATTGATCTCGGGGTTGAAGTTGGTGGCAAAGGGATAACCGTGGTCACCGCCGTTGCAGTCCAGGATATCGATCGTGTCTATCTGATCAAAGTAGTGCTTGAGTGCGTATGCTGAGAATACGCTGGTTACGCCCGGATCAAAGCCGGTGCCCAGGATTGCGGTGATGCCTGCATCCTTGTATTTCTTCTGATATGCCCACTGCCATGAATAATCAAAGTATGCGGTAAAGCCCTGCTCCTTGCAGCGCTTCTCATAAATCTTGCGCCACTTGGGATCCTCGGTGTCCTCGGGCTCGTAGTTTGCTGAATCAACGTAATGTACGCCGCATGCAAGGCAGGCGTCCATGATGGTCAGATCCTGATACGGCAGAGCAAGATTGAGTACTACATCGGGCTTTACACTCTTGATCAGGGCTATCAGCTCGTCCACGCTGTCGGCGTTCACCTTGGCGGTTGTAATCTTGGAACGGCTCTTACCCTGGGCCTCAATCTTCTTCTTAAGGTCGTCACACTTGCTAACCGTACGGCTTGCAATGCAAATCTCGTCAAAAACTGCGTCGTTCTGGGCGCACTTCTGAATCGCTACCTGGGCTACTCCCCCGCAGCCTATTACCAATACTTTTCCCATAGTTCTATATTTTTTTTGATTTCTTCTAACCCCGCAAATTTTATATATAGGGTTGCCAGACTACGGACCTTCGGTCCTATCCCTCCCACTCCTTCGGAGCGGGCCCCTCCCTCTGACGCGCCGAGGGTGGCGACGGTCTTGCAACCCTATATATAAAATTTGCTCATCATAACTTGATAGATAGGAGCAATTCTCTTACTATCTTGCAGGCTGCTGCTGTTGAGGCTCCGCTCTGGTCATAAGGAGGACAGAGTTCGTTAACGTCAAGGCCTACTATGTTGCAAGAATTGCAGACTGTATATATTGCTTCTATCAATTGCATGAAAGTAACTCCACCGTATTCCGGAGTTCCGGTTCCAGGGAATACGGATGGGTCCATTACATCCAGGTCTATGGTGAAATAGACTGGAACCTTACCCAATGCGGCAACTGTATCCTTAAGTCCTTCAAAGCTGAAGGGATGCAGGTCAGTGTGGCCGGCACGTGCCCACTGCCATTCGGGGCGCTCGCCGGAGCGGATTCCGAACTGGTGAATGCGGCCGTCGCCCACAAGGTCGTGGCAGCGGCGGATTACGCAGGCGTGCGACAGCTTTACGTCAAGGTATTGGTCTCGCAGGTCGGTGTGGGCGTCAAAGTGGATTATGTGCACATCGGGGTATTTCTTGAATACCTCACGGAAGGCGCCAAGCGTTACCAGATGCTCGCCTCCTATCATGAAGGGGATCTTGCCGTCGGCAAGGATCACGGCGGTACGCTCCGACAACTGGTCAAGGGCCTTCTGGGCGCTGCCTATGCAGAGCTCTATGTCGCCGCTGTCAAATACGCTGATATCCTCAAGGTCGCGGTCCAGCCACGGGCTGTAGGTCTCCAGGCCGTATGACTCGCTGCGGATAGCGTGAGGGGCAAACCTTGTGCCCGGGCGGAATGACGTGGTGGAATCAAACGGTGCACCGAACAGAACTATGCGGGCATCATTGTAATCGGCATCACAGCCAATGAATGTCTCTACGTTTCTGTTCAGCATCAGTCCTTTATTCTTTCCACATCGGCAAGCATGCGCTCCACATACGCGGGCAGGGCAAAGCAGCCTTTGTGCAGGTTTGTAGTGTAGTAGTTGGTCTTTATGCCCAGTTTGTTCCAGGCATCGGCATCCAGGTCAAGCACCGGGCGGTATTTCTTTGAAGCGAAACCGAACAACCAGTAACCTGACGGGTATGTGGGTATATGAGCCTGATATACGCGGCTTATTGGGAACCTGTTCACGATACGCATGTGAGCCTTCTGTGTCTCTAAGCGGTCCTCCTCGTAGAAGGGGCTCTGATGCTGGTTCACCATTATGCCATCGGCCTTGAGTGCCTTGTAGCAGCTGCCGTAGAACTCACGGGTAAGGAGGCTCTCGCCGGGACCGTAGAATCCGGCCGAGTCAACCACAATCACGTCATATTCATTTTCAATGTGGCGTATGTAGCGCAGCGCATTCTCCGTGTAGATGGTAACGCGGGGGTCATCAAGTGACTCGGCCATCTCAGGGAAATACTCACGGCAGGCCTGAACAACGCCCTCATTTATCTCAATCAGGTCAATCTGCTGGATGGACTTGTATTTGAGCAGCTCACGTACCACACCTCCGTCGCCGGAGCCGAACACCAGAATCTTCTGGGCTGTGGGATGAACGGCCATAGGAATGTGTGATAGCATCTCATCATAGATGAACTCATCCCTCTGGGTAAAGATGATATAGCCGTCAACGGCCAGGAACCGGCCAAACTCGGGGGATTCAAAGATATCCACCCTACCCAAGTCATTCTCTGAAGTATAAAGGTGCTTATCGACCTTTACTGAGAACTTTACGTTTGGAGTATGAAACTCAGAAAACCAAAATTCCATTGCCCTGAACAATCAATATGTTGTACTTTCCTTAATCACATTCAGACGCTCTACCTTCTCATCCTCGGGACCGGTCAGCTGACAGCCCTTTTCTTTTGCGTAGAGTATGTAGTCGATGATTTCTTGCGTGATGCGCTCACCCGGGGCCAGGATAGGAATTCCGGGAGGATAGCACATAACGAACTCCGTACATATACGTCCGTTGGTCTCGCGGATGGGAATCATCTCCTCCTTGGGAGCGTAGAAAGCCTCCTGCGGGGTCATCACCACTGACGGGTTGATGTACTCATGGTCAAACAGGCCTGTACGGTCCTTGCAGTAGCGGCGCTTGACATCGACCAGCGCGCTCACCAGGCGCTCCACCTCACGCATACGGTCGCCTATTGATATGTATGCCAGCACGTTACCCATATCACCAAGTTCCAGCTGGATATCATACTCATCACGCAGCAGGTCATAGACCTCAATGCCGGCCAGACCGATATCCAGAGTATAGACAGTCAGTTTGGTGGGATCAAAATCAAACACGCTGTCACCGTTTATCAGCTCCTTGCCGTAGGCGTAGTAGCCGCCTATCTTGTTTATCTCGGTGCGGGCGTAATTGGCAATGCGCATAACCTCGGCAAAGAGTTCCTTGCCGCGCAGAGCCAGGTTACGGCGTGATATGTCAAGACTTGAAATAAGCAGATACGATGCGCTTGTGGTCTGCGTGAGGTTTATCACCTGACGCACATAACCGGCACTCACGTCCGGGCCCGTAAGCAGGAACGAGCTCTGCGTAAGGCTTCCGCCAGACTTATGCATTGAGACCGATGACATATCGGCCCCGGCTGCCATAGCGGTTATAGGCATGTCCTCGCCAAAGTAGAAGTGTGTTCCGTGAGCCTCATCCACCAGCACCATCATGCCGTGCTCGTGAGCCAGCTCCACAATCCTCTTGAGGTTGGAGCAGATGCCGTAGTAAGTGGGATTGTTCACCAGGATGGCCTTGGCCTCGGGGTTCTCCTCAATGGCGCGCTCCACCTGTGATATCTTCATCCCCAAGGCTATACCCAGGCGGTTGTCCGTATCGGGATTTACATAGATGGGAGTTGCTCCGTTCACAACCAGGGCATTGATGACGCTACGGTGCACGTTACGCGGCAGTATGATCTTCTCGCCGCTCTTGCAGGCAGTAAGCACCATAGTCTGTACGGCCGATGTAGTACCGCCCACCATCAGGAATGCGTGTGCGGCACCGAATGCCTCGGCAGCCAGTTCCTCAGCCTCTTTGATTACTGAAATGGGATGACAGAGGTTATCTAAGGGTTTCATTGAGTTCACATCAAGCTCAACGCACTGCTTTCCTAACAGTGAAACCAGTTCCGGGTTTCCCCTACCTCTTTTGTGACCAGGTACATCGAATGGTACCACTCGGTTCCTACGGAACTCCTGCAGAGCCTCATAAACGGGAGCTTTTCGCTGATCCATCTACTCAAAAACGTTTTAAAAAGTTCAACCATCCTGCCTTCTTCCATCCTTTCTGTTGAGGGGACAAAAAAAGACATAAACAATAAAACCTCTCTTGTTTACGTCTTTAGGTACTTGGGGCAGTAATGCCTTCCAGTACTTTCAAATCAGAGTCTATATAGTAAACAAATACTTTTACTACTCTTCTTATTGACCGTTTTCCAAGTCGGGCGGTTGTAAAGTAACCAACTCAGTAAAAAGGGTACGTTACCGTACACAATGTGCGTTATGCGCACAACTCAATAATAGGAAAACTCTGATTCAATCCATTCTGCTTTCCTGACTGCAAAGGTACTGCTTTTTTATTACCCCCCAACCTAATTAATACAAAATTTGCAAACCCCGGCTCATTTCGCCAAAGTGTCCCACAAACACCCCCGCGAGAATACGCTCTAACGCGGGTCAGTGTGGGACACACCCCCTAAAAAGGGGGGATGTCCCACACCAACCCGCCCCACAAGCCCCACAGAGCCATAACGTGTGGGACACTTTGGCAAACCCTCACGCAGGTACAGCGTATTGGAGCGAACGAGGCGACGAGTGAGACCGCGGTCCCGGAGGGCCGCCAGAGTGACCGAAGGGAACGGATTTGCGTAGCAAATTAAAAAAAGGAAAAGGGGCTCATCGAGCCCCGGTCCGAATCCTTTCATCCCCACAAAAAAGGTGGTTTGACGGCCTCCTTTTTTGTCGGGGTGGAAGGATTCGAACCCTCGGCCACCTGGTCCCAAACGAAGCATTCCAACCG
>JAZSLV010000019.1:0-89194 GCA_045535555.1 Bacteroidaceae bacterium
GCCGTAGTCTACGCTGTAGCTGTAGAAATTATTCTCGTCAGTAGCCCAGACAGAACTCATCTTGTTCCAGTAGTTGAACCTAACGTCCTGCACCTGCAGCGTGATGCTGCCGTCCGTGTTGTCCACCTCTGTCACCGCATGAGGCCGTGACGATGAGCCGTAGGTGTAACTGCCCATACCGGTCTTGGAGAGTATGTTGCCGTTCTGGGCGTATGCCATAGTCATAATGGCCTGGTTATCCTCCTGTACCAATGTCAGCCGGTCCGCCGTATCGTATGTATACTGCTGCGGGTAGCCTCCACCCACAATGCTGCTTCTGTACATAAGGTTGCCGGTCTGTGGAGAGAACCCATAGTCCTCGGTCTGGTAGCTACAGTAACTCTGTCCCCACCGCTGTAGTGTTATTATGGAGTCAGGCAATCCGTAACCGTCAAGCGCTATGGTCCTGATGAAAGGATGATCCGTATCACCGTTCAATACAGTCTTGGCCGTTGTACGGCGGCCTGTATAGCCGGCACTGCTCCACCCAACTATACCGGGTCCCATGTCTATGCCGTTAAGGTTACCGTAAGGATCATAAGAGTAGCTGTACACCATGCCTCCTGGCAGGGTGCGCGATGCAATCAGCCCGTTAGAGCCGTAGGTGTAGCTCCTGCTCCTGGTAAATGCTGTACCCTTGCTCATAGTCTCACCTATGACACGGCCTAAAGCATCATACGTGTAGTTCTTGCTCCATGTGCCGTTGCTCTCGCTTATAAGGCGCATCTGACCTGTTCCGCTGCTACCATAAGTGTAGTTGATGGTGGCATCGTCCGCCTTTTGCTGTGTCACACGGCCAAGGTAGTCATATTTTGTGACAAAAACAACTCCGCGTGCATCGGTTCTGCTGGTCTCACGCCCCAGTGCGTCATAAGTGTATGTGGTGGTGCCCGCATCCGGGTCGGTCATGGAGCTGCGGTTGCCGCGGTCATCGTACTGGAAAGTCCAGGTGGCACCGCCCGATGCGGTGGTCCTGATGCCGCCGTTTGAGGCGTAGGTGTTGGTTATGCCTGACACAGGGGCAGTGACTGTCTTCACGTTTCCCCAGGCGTCATATGTAGTTGTGGTAGTGCGGCTGTTCTCAGAGACAGCAACCGTCCTGTTCCCGTATTGGTAGGCCGTATAGGAGTTGCCTGGTGCCGTTTCGGTCAGTACCCTACCGCGAGTATCGTAGGTATAGGTGTGGGTCAGTGACAGGTCGCCGCTGGTCTCGGTACGGCTGGTTGCAAGACCCTTGCTGTTGTAGGTGGTGGTGCTGGTAAGGCTAACGTTATCGGGACCAATGCTCTCAGTCTTAACTTCACGTCCCTGATTGTCATACCAGGTCTTGACCCAAGGGGTGGCGGTTCCCTGTGCAATCAGGTAGTAACGTTTGAATGCGCTGTTGTTCCAGCCTCGGGTGTAGGTGGTTGCAGTACCGTCAGGCCTGACGGTGCTGACCAATTGCCCCCATCCGTTGTAGGAATGGGTCACGGTGTTGCTGACTGAAGAGTTGATGCTGTCCTGCTCTGTCAGCACGTTACCCCACAAGTCATAGGTGTACTTCTGTACAGACGAGGCCGGGTTGGTATAAACCCTGGCAGGGAAACGCCTTGTTTCATCATAACTGTAGTATGTGGTGCAGGCTGCCGTTATGCCACTGCCAGTGCTCACCTGGCTGGTCAGGTTACCCCATACATCGTAGGTATACTGCGTGGTGAGAGGCTTTGATGTACCGTAGTTGTCAACCTTGTCTGTGACAAGGCCTGTTGTGTTGTCGTATGTATAACTGGCCGTTATGCTGAAGGGTGACGCGTCATCCTGATGCTTCTGCGCAGTAGTAACCGTCTGGGGGTGATAGGCTCCTCCGGCAAGTGCATAGTCAGAATATGTGATGGTGCGGTACATGCCTGTACTATAGGTCGTGGTCTCAGACAGGGGATAACCGTATGTGGTGTCATAAGCGATTACCGTGGTAACGGTGTTACCGTCCATATCCCTTGCCACGGTCTGTGAGGGATATGCAAAATAGCGTTTCTGTCCCTTGTCCGCTATGGTAAGGGTTGTGGTGTTCTGCGCATAGCTGCTGCCGACGGTGGTCTTGGAGTAGGTTACCTTTGGTATATAGAACGCAGTATTCCATTGTGTGACTCCGCTCTCAGAGATCAAGCCTGTGGTGGTGCAGTTGGCCGCCATCTTGCTGAATCCCAGCAGGCCTCTGCCCCGCAGGTGTGCCTTGAGTCCCTCATAAGTGTAGAGCGTGGTCAGTGAACCTGCCGCGCCATTATTCTGTGTAGTCAGCCTGACCACGTTGAGCGGTATGGTATATCTGGGTGCGGGATAGGGGTCATTACCACCTTTGGTATAGACTGAAGGGTCCGTGAGTGTGGAATACGTTATGCCGATTGTGGCGCCATAATCGCCTGTTATGGAAGTAACCTTGCCGCTCTGCGCAGTAAGGTTGCTGTTTTTGTATATGCGCCATACGGGATTGGAGTTCGAATTGGTCCCGTTTACGCAATCATAACCGTAGTTGACCAGTTCCATGCGGCCGTCACCGTCAAAATCACCGGTGATGTATTTACTTGAATACATGTCACTTGATTGTTCTGATGTTGCCGAGTGTTTCTCCACAAGCGTGGCTCCAGTTGAATTCAGCCACTTGGTTATGACATAGTCAAATTCTCCCCATTCCTGTCCCCAAAAGTTTGATTTCCTCTTATAGACCCCTTTGGTTATGATTACGTCAGACTTGCCGTCACTATCCATATCAACGACATTAACACTTAGTTTGTCATTGTCTTGATCTGTGAAGCTTTGATCTGAAATGACGCTCATGTTAAGTGCTAGCGTCTCATTGAAAGTACCATTTCCTTTGTTAAGAATGAAGTACCAATTGTTTGAGCCTTTAGTGTTCGAAAGGAAATCCATCAGTCCATCTCCATTATAATCGCCAGGAGTCAGCGAATGTACATCCTTGAGGCTGGTGCCGGTACTTTTGTTCGCGTCGGAATAAGTGTTTGCAGAGATTCCGTTTCCTTGGTTCCAATAGATAGAATAGCCGCTATTGCATATTACTATGAGATCATTCAGGCCATTGCCGTTCATGTCAGATATGTATACATACTGAGGTGCAGAACTCAAAGAAAGGGAGGTCTCTGTATCCATATCAAACAACGAATGTTCCAATTCGTTGCTACCGGAGATATAGTTTATGTTGTATTTCCATAAGTATAAAGGATAGCTGCCGTTCCTTTTAGTCTTTTCCATGAATACCACATCCGTTCTGCCGTCATTGTCAATATCTCCAGATGTAAAAAGGGGTTTACCGGTATTGTAAAGACTTGTAGCACCGCCGCCATCTCCAACAGAAAAGTTCTGCCCTAACACATATAATCCCAGGGCAGCAGTCGATCCTGACTGTACATAATATGGTATAATTAGTTCATTAATTCCATCACCATCTACATCAATGACCGACAATGCGTTAACATTACTTTTTATCCTTCCTGATTCAACACTTGGCGGTAATATAAAATTTGTCCCGGATATGTATTGTGATGTTCCCGATTGAGAAAGCGTCGAGTGATACATGTATATATATGTATAGTAGTCTTCCCCCCCATTGTTATTGGGCTCTCCGACTAATGCTATACCGGCAATATCGGACCGTCCGTCTCCGTTGAAGTCTCCTGCCATATATGATTGGTTCGCAAACGGGAATGAGACAAACGGGTTGATATTTGTCGGCTGATTAACAGTAAGTGCTGAGGCTGTATAAGATATTGGTGGTAGATAAGACCAATAGACCGTAGTTGGCGGAAGAGTCTGGTTCTGCGCGTTCTTTTCAGTAACGCTCGTCAGGCGTGAGAACTTGCAGGCCACGCCATCACCTGTAGTGTTGTAGTTTAGTGTATATGTACGGTATACGCTGCTACCGGTCATACCTGTGATGGAATGGAGTCTCCTTTTCATGCTTCCCCTTTTGCCGTCAAAAATGACAGGTATGGAATCTGTCCGATCCTCGTTATATGTGAACTCAATTGTATTAGTCAGAGAGTTGCTTTGATAAGAATTGTTTCCATATCTAATCCTGTAAGGGTAGACACAAAGGTTTATTATATCATATTCATAGGTCATGTAATTGCCAGTGGGCTGTGAGACATAGCTCAGATACCATGAGTGTATTTTCTGTGCCCCGTAATCATCGGTGTATGACAGCCTTGAATGTGTGTCTGTATTAAGGTCGGGATTATATCCGTACCGATAGACCATGCCGTCGCGGCTCTGGACCTCATACCACGTGTTGTTTGCTGTTGATGTACATGTACCATGTGCTATGACACGCGTGAACGGGTCTGACTCAGGATAATAAACAGCTCCTTCTTGTCCTGCAATACTGTTCTCATCCAATATCAGCCGCACTCCATCCAGATAAAGTGCATCATCGGCAAGATATTCTAATCCATTGGCATTGTTGTCATGATGAATATCCTTAGGGGCACGTGTTATTGAAGACAAACCTGACAGGCTTGCACCATAACCGCACAATCCGTTACCGGATTGGCTGTTATATATAATGGACAGTCGCGGTTGGAGTCCGCCCACTCCTAGCGGAACATCAATGGGTATACTATAAGTTGCTCCACCCATAGGTGATACATTGAACACACCGCCTACGGCTTCTACTGTTGTACCAGGTTCAGTGCTGTAGGCTGCCGGTACTATGGTATAGCCATATTCTGATGCATAGCCATAAATATTGGTTTTGATCGTCCCGTTTGCATTATTACCTTCCGATACTACATAATAGATGCCGGGAGATAGCTGACGCTGGATAAAGGAGTGTAATGTGTTGGAACAATGCCCGTCACCCGAATAATTGTCATTGCTTTCTATCATATTACCAGCTGAGTCAAGTAGCGAAACGTATGTGTCGTATAGTTCTGACCCTTCGTGAGTAATGACCACATTCATGGGTGTGGTAAGTTGGAACTGATAGTACACATCCCGTGTTGTCATACCTTGGTACTTATCTGTGAACAAATTAGTATTCTTGGTACTATAAAAATAGAAATCCGTGTTCCTGGTTCCTACAATGAATGGCAGTTCAAAGAAATCACCCAATATAATCAGGTTTGGATCATCCGGGTCATAAGATTCAAGCGATTTCGGGGCAAAGTTGCCACCTTCATTCTGGCGCAAATAAATCTTGAAGCTATCAGCATCGGCTGTAATGATGGTATCGGCTGTATCTTGTGCATTAATCAGCGCTGAATTCATAATCAATGCTGATATGAGCAAGGCTATAGTGCAGTGTATTTTCATGGTGATTCTCAGATTTTGATGATTTTCCATATTTTGGACTCATTATCTAATTTGATAATAAGTAGATACATGCCACTGGGACATGATGTGAGGTCAATCTCGTTCTCGGCCTGAATCTGGGCGTTGCTGTATACAATGCTGCCATTGTTGTTATATACTACAATTGACGTATTGTCTACAGTCTCTATCCCAGTTATTTCAACTATGAGCCTGCCGTCAGTAGGATTGGGGAGTATTGTTATACGGTGAGAGGACAGCATGTCGTGTCTGGATATGGTGTCTGAAGGAGTACCATTCCCGTTATTGCGTAATGGTAATTCCCTCTCACTTAAGATTCGGTTGCCTATAGTATCGTAACTGTATTGTATTCTGTCAGCATGTATCATTACGGGTCTGACGCACAATAATGACAAAGAGAGAATGATTGGCTGTAGTAGCCGGTCTGTCCTTTTCATAATTATTTTTATTAGTGGTTGATTTGATTACACAAGGCATTTTTTACTATAGGGGAAATACTGTCATTCTTGAGCATTATCAAAGGTTGAAGTGCCCGTACCACCAGTACCCGAGCGCATATATATGTAAGGTGTAGCTGCCTGATGGCAGTGTCGATATGTCAGCCTGAGCACTATAGGCAGAAGTATAAGTTTGATCAAATACCGTCAGATTTGCAGAGTCTCTCACCACAATCTGCGATGCTGTCAGCTCGCTGAACGATACGGTTATCACCTGGTCATCAATTGATGCCGTTACCTCTGTGATAGAACGAGGTTCATCGTTCGGATCAAGCCCTGGTGTATCCTTTACTAAATGGATGTTGTTGTCCGCCATAACCAACTGCCCTAAAATGACAGCAAGAATCATAATAATAGTCTTTTTCATAAATTTATTGTTTTTAATTGTGCACCAAAAATAGAGGGTGTAAAATCAACACACAACCGTATCCGGTATACAAAAAAGTATACATTTACTCTCTTGTGACGCTCGGATTAATTATGAGGACTTTTGATTATTGCTTTTTCCCCGATGGAAATGGTTTTTACAATTGACGTGAAAACAATTTCAGAAAATCGGATGGTGCTCTTTGGGAAAGCCTAGCCATACGTTGCTTGACAGCTACAACTGTTATGGAAAATAGAATAGCAATTTGGCTGCTGTTTAAATCCAAATGTCTAAGAAGGAGTGTCAGAATCTCTTTCTCTTTAACATCAGGAATCTCCAATGCAATATCTGACATTGATTCCGTGTATGAAAGCTTTAGTTGTTCGAACAAATAATCTTTATCTTTTCTGTTCAGATTACCTGACTCCATGTTTTGCTTGAATGATAACAGTTTCTTGAAGGAATTCGTATTACAGAACCTGTTACGGCATACATTGAGTCTTTTTTTATAAAGTTCCAGCAATACTAATCTGGCCTCCAGGTCATTGACAGACAGTTCGCTGACTCTAGCCTGTAGAACCTGAATGCTGCTTCTACGTATTTCTTTTTCCTGAAGCAGTAATTCCTCTTGTTTCTCCATGATTTTTTTTCTCTCTCTGCTTTTATAGAGAGTAAAAAATAGAAGGAAAAGCAATGCAATTGATAATAATGAAGATAAACCGATTATAATGAAACGTCTTTGTTTATGAGCAATAGTTTCTTGAACTATTTTTTTATTATGATTAAATTGTAGTTCCTCAATTTCACGTGTCCTTTCTATAACATATATAGAGTCACGTAAATCACTATATAGTTTATGCCAATGGATAGACTCAATAGAATAACCCAAAATATCAGACAATTCTGATAGTCTGTCGGCATTTGAACATCGTGTATATGGTTCGTCATAGTATTTCATAGATTCAGTGTAATAGTAGAATGCAGAATCGTATTCTTTCTGGTTATAAAAAATGTCGGCTTTCACACTGAGTCCCGGACCATACTCACTACCCTTTGCTATATCCAGATATCTATTTATCAAATCCATGGCATCAGAATTCTTGTTATAATAATATAGATTTATTTTGGCTAATTGTATTGTTCCCACACTCCTTTGGCTATGGGAGTATTTATCATTTTCAATAATCTCTTTGAATATTTTGTCTGCTAATACATAATCCTTGCTATACAAAGCACAAAGTCCAATATGAAAGAATGCATAGTTAGTCATTTTTGCATCCTGAAGCCTTTGCGCATTAATTATACAATTATTAAACTGTTTATTTGCCTCATCAAGCATCATTCGATTAAGATAATGCTTTCCAAGTTTTTGTTCTGCTAAGGCATAATAACGTATTAAAGTGTCAGGAAATAAATCCTTTGCTTTAAGATATGCATCTATTGCAGAAAAGTCATTCTGTAGTCCAGAATACACGCAGCCTTGTGAGTACCATGCAAGAGCGGAATGGTATCGTCTGTTCTTGGAACCCCGTATTTTAGTACCGTAATAGTCTGTGGCAGTCAGAATGAGGCTGTCGGATGTGATGGGTTTGTATTGTTTGTAGTCCGCCTGCGTCTTGAGTACGGCATACCAGGCGCGGTCGCGTTGCCTTGTTGGTATGGGCATGTTGATCAGGATGGAGTCGGCTGCTTTTGAATCAGTCTCCATAAGCATTTCTGCCTGAGAGAGTCTTTCATCAGTACATCCTATGATAATCCATCCAATGGCAACCGATATTAATGAACTGAGAGTTTTTTTGAATTGTCTAGACTGCTCTTTCATATTAGTCACTGCTCATTCTCATTGCATGATTGTACAAAAGTATTTTTTTTTCGGATACCTGCAACTCTTAGGCATTAATCGGGCTATAATGGAGAGTTTTTTAGTAAATGATGTATCTTTGGGATTACTAACTTTTGAATTTTTTTATTATGGGTCTTATTCTTTCTATTCTTATTGGTTGCTTGGCTGGTTATCTGGCTGGCAAGATTATGAAGGGTGGCGGTTTTGGTTTCTGGATCAATCTGCTGGTTGGTGTAGTAGGCGGTTTCCTGGGCGGTAATATTCTGGGTTGGATTGGCATTAGCTGGGGCGGAACTGTTATCGGCTCTCTTGTTACAGCAGTTATCGGCGCTGTAGTACTGCTTTGGATTATATCTCTTTTCAAGAAGTGATAAAATAGTACAATTGGGGACAGACCCCCTTTGTATCATTACCGTAATGATACAAAAGGGGGCTGTCCCCAATTGTACTCAATTGTACTATCTTACTTCCCAGATGTCGTTGGTTTCCAGGAGCTCTGCAAAGTTGTGGTACTTCTTGGCGGCCTTGACCTCCTCGATCTGGGCGGTTACGGCATCGTCGTAGGTGGGAGCCTCAACGTCGCGGATAACGCCCAGTGCTACGGGGAATCCGTCGCCGTCACCCATCAGGGCAAGCTTGAGCTGCAGGGTGTTGTCCTGGCAGTGGGCATCGTGTACAAGGATATCCTTCAGGGTGATTCCGTTCTCACCTATCTTTACGACCTTAAGGCCGAATCCCTCCTGCATCAGTCCGAATTCATTGTTCTCACCGAATACCAGGGGCTCACCGTGCTTTACGTAGATGGCGTTCTTGGCGCGGCCCTCCTTATTGTAAACTGCATCGTGGGTTCCGTTGTTGAAGATTACGCAGTTCTGCAGAATCTCGCAGACCGATGCACCCTTGTGGTTGTAAGCGGCCTTGAGGATATCAACGGTGCCGGGAGCATCGGTGGCAACGGCGCGGGCAAAGAAATGACCGCGTGCTCCGAAGCAGAGCTCAGCAGGACGGAAAGGATCCTCAACAGTGCCGTAAGGGCTTGACTTGCTTACGAATCCGCGGGGTGAAGTAGGTGAGTACTGACCCTTGGTAAGACCGTAGATACGATTGTTGAGCAGAATCATATTGAGGTTGATGTTACGGCGGTTGGCGTGAATGAAGTGGTTACCGCCGATGGCCAGACCGTCACCGTCACCTGATATCTGCCATACGGTCAGGTCAGGGTTGGCTACTTTGCAACCGGTAGCAATGGCAGCGGCACGTCCGTGGATGGTGTTCATGCCGTAGGTAGCCATGTAGTGAGGCAGACGGCTGGAGCAACCGATACCCGATATAACTGCGGTATTGTATGGAGCTACTCCGATTTCGGCCATAGCCTTGTGCAGCGATGCCAGAAAGAAGTGGTCACCGCATCCGGGGCACCAACGGGGCTGTCCCTTCTTGAAATCTTGTGCTGTATATTCCATAGTCATTCTGTTTTACTTGTTAAGGATTTCATTGAAGGCATTAACCAGCTCGTTTACAACAAACGGCTGACCCTTTACCTGATTGAACTGATAGGGAACGAATCCGTCAACCTTCATACGCAGGAATGCTGCAAGCTGACCCATGTTCTGCTCGGCTACAACCACCTTCTTGTACTTGGTGAGTACCTTGGCGGCATTTGCGGGCAGCGGGTTGATGAACTTGAAGTGAGCGTGTGCTACCTTCTTGCCCTGAGCGCGGAGCTCTTCCATTGCGGCACGCAGATGTCCGTATGTTCCGCCGAATCCTACAATCAGCAGGTCGGCATCATCAACATCACCTATCACCTCCAGGTCAGGAACCTGAATGTTGTCAATCTTCTGCTTGCGCAGACGTGTCATCAGGTCATGGTTCTCAGGATTGGTGCTGATGGCGCCGGTTGCGTTATCCTTTTCAAGTCCGCCCAGGATATGGGTGAATCCCTCACGACCGGGAACAGCCCAGTAACGGGTGCCGTTCTCGGCACGCATATACGGTGTCCATTTGCCCTTAAGTTCCTCAGGAACATAAGGAGGATTGATGGCTGGATACTCGGCCAGGTTGGGCAACTTGAATGCGGCCGATCCGTTGGCTACGAATGCATCGGTAAGCAGAACTACCGGAGTCATATGCTCCAGAGCTATCTTACTTGCCTGATATGCTGCATCAAAGCAATCCACGGGTGATGTGGCTGCAATTACTGGCATGGGGCTCTCACCGTTACGGCCAAAGAGTACCTGCAGAAGGTCTGTCTGCTCCGACTTGGTGGGAAGACCGGTGGCGGGACCGCCGCGCTGAACATCCAGAACAACGAGCGGAAGTTCCATGATGACAGCCAGGTTCATGGCCTCGGACTTAAGGCAGATACCGGGACCTGATGTGGATGTAACTGCCAATGCGCCTGCGAATGATGCACCTACGGCCGATGAACAGCCGGCAATCTCATCCTCGCACTGAACGGTAGTAACACCCAGTGACTTGTGCTTGGAGAGTTCATGCAGAACATCGGTTGCGGGAGTGATAGGATATGAACCCAGGTAGAGTTTGAGGCCTGCCTTCTCGGCAGCGGCGATGAAGCCGTATGCGGTAGCCTTGTTACCGGTAATGTCCATGTAACGGCCGGGCTCTTTCTGCTTGGACTCAATGCGATATACATTCATGGCACTGCTGTGAGTGTTGTGACCGTAGTCATAACCGGCCTGGATCACCTTGATGTTGGCCTCGGCCAGTTCAGGCTTCTTGGCGAACTTGTCACGCAGATAGTTGAATGCTATCTCCAGGTCGCGGCTGAAAAGCCAGCATACAAGACCCAGAGCAAACATATTGCGGCACTTGAGAACGGCCTTGGCATCCATGCCGGTATCGGCCAGAGCATCCTTTACCATCTGGGTAAGGGGGCATGCTATCACGCGGTCCGGATCAACGCCCAGTTCTGCAAGGGGGTCATCGGTCTGGAATGCGGCTTTCTCCAAGTCCGCCTTCTTGAAAGCGTCTGTATCAATGATAATTGTGGCGTCCTTCTTGGCATACTTGAGCTGTGTCTTGAGAGCGGCGGCATTCATTGCCACCAGAACATCACACTGATCGCCAGGGGTATAGACTTTACCGGCGCCGATATGTACCTGGAAACCCGATACACCGGTAAGTGAACCTTGCGGGGCGCGGATATCGGCAGGGTAGTCGGGGAAGGTACTGATACTGTTTCCGACCGTGGCCGAAACAGTAGAGAAGATGTTGCCGGCCAACTGCATTCCGTCACCGGAGTCACCAGAGAAACGGACAACAACCTGATCCAATTCTTTAACTGTCATAGCTTTTGTATAGTGATTTTTGATTATACATTTCAAAACGGCGCAAAAATACAAGAATATTCCATTTATTATTCAATTTTAAACCTATTTAGTATACAATCTGTATGACATTATTAATTATACCGCATATATGCAAGAAAATATGCAATAGATATGCAGGAACAAAGAAAAGCCCGGTTTATGGCCGGGCTTGCTGTAGTTAATGTATCAATTAAAAACCGAATCCCATGCCTCCCATGCCACCGGAGCCAAAGTTGACAGTGGCATTGTGTTCTGCCTTGACAGGTTTACCGTCCTGATCGGCAGGAATCCAATCGGGCATAATCATTACGGTGCGTAATGCTTCCTGATCCATGGCGAATATCTCAACACCGTTTACAACAGCATGACTGGTAATCTTAGGATTGATTATGGCACCGTCAGTGTCAATTGTGAATGAAACGGTAGCGCGGCCGTTGATTTTCTGGCTCTTGAGATTGTCCGGATAGAGGGTGTTTGAGCGAATAAACTGTTGCATGGCCTGGTTTCCTCCGATAAATTTTGCCTGCGGTCTTTGGGGGCCTTGTGGTTGTCCGCCCGGCTGTCCTCCGGGGAATCCGCCGCGTCCACCGGGGAATCCTCCCATTCCTCCGAATCCTCCCATTCCACCGCTGTTTTGCGATTCTTCAATCTGCTCGGCAGTGGGCTGCGGATCTATTCTGAGTGGAACACCCATGCTCAGGACTGTCTGCATAGAGTCTATATACTGAGTGTAGTTGGGGAAGTGAAGGTCAGACTGAAGCAGGGTGCGATACCATTTCTTTGCATTGCGCAAGGCAAGGGTATCTTTTTCCATACGCCATTTGCCCAGATAGAAGTTACCGAGTGTTCCTTGTGCATTCAGAACCTGCTCATCCTTAAGGCTAACCTCTTCTATTTTGGGATATGACGATTCAAGCATCTGTATGCCACCGTCTACATATGACATTTCATTCTTGTATTTGCCGTACTCGTAATAAAAGCGGGACATCATGATTATGGCACGGTTATCTCCGCCTTTTACCGCTTTCTTAAGCCATTTTACGCCTTGGGCAAAATAAGCGTCCCTGGATGGCTGACGAGCCCAGAAGATAAACAGGTAACTGCCCAGATTATATTGAGACTCAGTGAAATCCTGATTGGCTGCCGACTCCAGCAGAGTCAGACCCATCTCAATATCAGGTTTTACATATTTGCCGGTAATGCATTCCTGAGCAAGAGAATTCATGGCTTCAAGATCTCCTTTGATTACACCTTTCTTGTAATTCTCAATCACCTGTTTCATTCCCTGATTGGTGACCTCAATCTTGTCCATTTGGGCTTTTATCGAGTCCGTGTTGACCTTTTGTGCAATTATCGGCATTGATATCATAGCCGATAAGACTACTGATAGGAATCTGGTTCTCATCTGCAATTATGATTGGTTAATGCAAATATCGTGATTTCATGGAAATGTAAAAGTTTTTTAAAGAAAAAAATGACCGGAGCCTGAATAATAGGACTCCGGTCATTTTAGTATGAAGGATTAATCCTTATGCTTTGGCAGCAGTAACTTCCTCCTTCTCTTTCTTGGTCTTTTTCATAACCAGATAAGCGGTAGGAGCAGCTACGAACAATGATGAGCATGTGCCAAATACAACACCCAGAATCATTGCGAATGCAAAGCTGCGGATGCTGTCACCGCCCAGGAAGAAGATGGCCAACAGCACGATCAATGTACTTACTGATGTGTTGATGGTACGTGCCAGAGTGGTGTTCAGGGCATCGTCAAACAACTGCTTGCGGTTACGCTTGGTGTACAGACCGGTGAACTCACGGATACGGTCAAATATAACCACCTTATCGTTGATTGAGTAACCGATAGCTGTCAGCACGGCACCGATGAATGTCTGGTCGATCTCAAGCGAGAACGGCATCCAGCCCCAGCAGATTGAATACATACCTATTATAATAAGTGTATCGAAGCAGAGGGCGAAGATAGCGCCTACTGAGTAAGCTACGTTGCGGAAGCGGATCAGGATGTACAGGAAGATGGCAATCAGGGCCAGGATCACTGAGATGATAGCACCGCGTGTGATATCCTCGGCGATAGAAGGACCTACTTTCTGTGAACTGATGATTGAGCCGCCGTCACGGTTCTCACGATCTATGAATGTGGCAAGTGTCAGGTCAGAGCTGAGTTTGCCGGCTTTCTTGAGAGATGTGAAGAGGAACTCCTCAATCTCTGAGTCGATAGTCTCAGAATCCTCATCAATGCGGTAGTTCGTTGAGATACGGATGGTCTTGTGATCTGTACCAAGAGCGATAGCCTGGACATTATCCTCGGTGATTACGTCCTGGAGAATTTCACGTACCTCCTCCGGCTCAACCGGATTCTCAAACTGAACCACAAAGTTACGACCACCTGTAAAGTCGATACTCTTGCTCAGTCCGCGTGTTGCAAGGAATGCGATGCAGATGATTGCGGCAGCACCGAATATTACAAACGACTTCTTTGCAGCCTCCATGAACTTGACTGAAGTGTTCTGCATCAAGTTCTTTGAGAATGCTGTGGTGAATGTCAGATCCTGCAGTTTGCCCTTACCAAGGAAGTGCTCGTAAACGATACGTGTCAGGAACACTGCGGTAAAGAATGAGCAGATGATACCGATGATAAGCGTTGTGGCGAATCCGCGGATAGGACCTGTACCGAAGTTGAACAGGATGATACCTGTTATGATTGATGTGAAGTTAGAGTCGAAGATGGCCGAGAAGGCATTCTTGTAACCGTCGGTCAAAGCTGACTGAACGCTCTTGCCACCCTTGAGCTCCTCCTTGGTGCGCTCATAGATAAGCACGTTGGCATCGACCGCCATACCTAAGGTAAGTACGATACCTGCGATACCGGACATTGTCAGGGCAGCCTGGAATGAGGTGAGGATACCCAGTGTGAAGAAGAAGTTGAGCAACAGGGCTCCGTTTGCAATCATACCCGGGATGAATCCGTAGATGATGCACATATAGATCATCAGGATGATGAATGCTATGATGAATGATGTGAATCCCTTCTGGATTGACTCCTGACCGAGTGAAGGACCAACGATATCCTCCTGTACGATCTTGGCGGGAGCGGGCATCTTACCGGACTTGAGCACGTTGGCAAGGTCCTGAGTCTGCTCTACTGTGAAGTTACCGGTAATCTCGGAACGTCCGCCGGTAATCTCGCCCTGAACATTGGGAGCACTGTAAACATAACCGTCAAGAACGATGGCTATGCCGCGTCCTACATTCTGCTTGGTAAGAGAAGCCCAGCGACGGGCACCCTCTGTATTCATAGCCATGGTTACGCAAGGTCTGCCGCTCTGCTGGAAATCGGCCTTTGAGTCAGTGATTACATCACCTGTAAGATCGGGCAGACCGTTCTTGTTGTCGCTCTTGATGCTGTAGAGTTCAAAGTATGAATCTGAGCCATCCATAGGTGATACGCCCCACATGAACTTGAGGTCGCGCGGGATAATGGACTTGGCCTCAGAGGTTGCAAGCATACGGTTTACCTCGGCGGTATCGGAATAATGTGCATAACCTACTACCCAACTGTCTCCGTAAGGATTGGGACTCAGACGGGCAAAGAGAGGATTGCTCTTGCGCAAAGCCTCGAGTTGAGCTGCATTTGTGGTTTCAGATTCGTTCTCTGCCTTATCAAGCAGCTGACCGGCTAGGTCGCCGTCAGAACTCTGGGCCGTCTCCTGTGCAGGAGCCTCTTCTTTAGCCTCTGTGGGGTTCTCATCGGCATATTTCTGAGCCAGACGTGAATCAATGCGTGTGAGAACGTCCTGAATCTCTGAAAGTTTGTAAGTCTCCCAGAACTCGAGGTTTGCAGAACCCTGAAGGAGTTTACGTACACGCTCGGGCTCCTTGATACCGGGAAGCTCAACCATTATACGGCCCTGCTTGCCGGCAAGTTCCTGGATATTGGGCTGGGCCACACCGAAGCGGTCGATACGGGTGCGTATAACGTTGAAAGAGTTGCCTACTGCGGCGTCAACCTCTTCCTTGAGAACTGTTATGATTTCCTGGTTAGGAGTCTGTGAATTGATTTTCTCCTTGAGGTTTGAAGTGGCGAAGAATGTGCTCAGCTTGGCATCTGCACCTGCAATCCTGGCATACTCCTGGGCAAACAGGTCAACAAAGTTTTCCTGACTGCTTACTGAACGCTTCTTGGCTGCTGCCAGAGTCTCATTGAATACGGGATCCTGACTGTTGGCTGCCAGAGCCTTAACTACATCGGGTATCGAAACCTCCAGAATGACGTTCATACCGCCCTTAAGGTCCAGACCAAGTCCGATCTGCATCTCACGGCACTCTTTGTATGAATAGATACCCAGCCAGACCTTTTTGTTCATTACAGAGTCAAGATAGGCCTGCTCATCCTGACTCTGGGCAGCTTTGTTCTCAATGCTGCGGGTCCTGAATGTAAAGGAGAGATAGAACAGACAAACCAGTGTCAGTGCTATCGCAAAAATCTTTACGAATCCTTTGTTTTGCATACTGTTTTATTGTGTTATTAATTTGTGCACGTGTGCGTAAAATTTCAAGGGTGCAAATATAGAGTTTTTTTTTGGTCTGCAAGCCAAAAGAGATATCTTTGTGACATTATGAGAATAGTTCTATCCCCTTTGTTCATGTTATTGCCGGTATTTGCCGCAGCACAGGGCCTGCCGGACTGGGAGAATCCGGACGTTATCGGCATTAACAAACTCCCGTATCATGTTACGTTGGGTAATCCTTCAACCCACAGTACCAATCCTCAGATAACATATCTGGACGGAACCTGGAAATTCCGTTGGTCACCGGATCCGGACCATCGTCCGGCCGATTTTTATACCGTTGGTTATGACGTTAGCGGTTGGGACGATATCCATGTGCCGTGTGACTGGCAGATGCAGGGATTCGGCACTCCCATCTACACCAACTCCCGATATCCGTTCCGTCGCAGCCAGCCAAGCGTGACCGGTACGCCGGACCGCAACTGGACCGCATATGAGAACCGTAATCCGGTGGGCAGTTACGTGACTGTTTTCAATGCTTCCGATATCAGCGCCCACAACTGGATACTGGAGTTTGAAGCCGTTAGTTCGGCATTCTATGTATGGGTAAACGGACAGAAGGTGGGCTACAGCCAGAACAGCATGTCGCCCGCCGAGTTCGATATATCAGGTTACCTGAAGGAGGGTGAGAACCTTCTGGCAGTTGAAGTCTATCGTTGGTGCGACGGTTCTTACATAGAAGATCAGGATTTCTGGCGTCTGAGCGGTATTTTCCGTTCTGTCAAACTCTGGAAACGCCCCATGCAGCATATATCAGATTACAGGATTTCAGTTATACCATCGGCCGATTTCACCAGCGCTGCAATCAATGTGGATGTGGATCTGACCAATCAGGACCGGCGCAAGTCTGACAACCTTACGGTAAGATTCAGTCTCAAGGGTAAAAACGCCGATGAAAAGGAGATAAATCAGACTATAACGGGTTCTGCAAAAACTCTGAAAGCAGGTGACACCCTGACTCTGAATATGACCGGTATGCTTGACCGTCCGCAGGTGTGGTCGGCCGAAAAGCCCAATCTCTACGAGTGCCTGATAGAGTTGCTGGATTCTAAAGGAAACCTTGTGGAGAGTTTTGTGCAGAACACAGGCGTAAGACGCATTGAAAAGCGCGGCGAGGTTATGTACATCAATGACCAGCCTGTAAAACTGCGCGGAGTGAACCGTCACGACCATCATCCGCGTACCGGTCATTATGTTGATGCAGCCACTACTGAACTTGACATCAGACTGATGAAGCAGGCCAACATTAACATGCTCCGCACATCACATTACCCCGATTCACCGATACTTTACGAACTCTGTGACCGCTATGGACTCTATGTGATGGATGAGGCTAACCAGGAGTCCCACGGATTTGGTCTGCGTAACCGCCAGATGGGTAATGACCCGCAGTGGATGAATGCTCATGTGGATAGGGCGGAATCACTGGTGAAAAGGGATTTTAACCATCCGTCCATACTTTTTTGGTCACTTGGCAATGAGGGTGGTGCCGGCATGAATATGCGCGCTATGCGCAGTAAAGTGGAGGCACTTGATACCACGCGTCTTATATTCTGCGATACGGATCTTTCAGTATCAGACCTGTATGATGACAGCTATCTTTCACCTGCAAGGTTGAAACAGACGGCTGAGAGGGTTTCTGACAGACCGTTCTTTATGCGTGAGTACGCCCATATGATGGGTAACTCAGGTGGCAATCTGACGGAGTATTGGGACATCATTTATGCTGATCCTAGCATAGCGGGTGCCGCAATCTGGGACTGGGTGGACCAGGGAATTGCCAAACCTATAGACGGCTCTGCACTCAAATACAAAGGCAGCGGCCTGAAACTTGAGGACGGTGAATTCTGGGCCTATGGAGGTGATTTTGGCGATATGCCCAACGACGGCAACTTTGTAATCAACGGCTTATTGGCTCCTGACCGCACCCCGCATCCCCACTACTATGAGGTCAAGCACGTCTATCAGCCTCTTCATTTTGAAAAGATTGATGATACCCATGTAAGGGTGATCAACAGAGACTGGTTTACATCTATTGATGAATATGATTATAGTGCCAGATTCTTTGATGTCTTAAACGGGGAATCAGATGTGGTTTCGCTTTCCAAACCCGATGAAAACGGCATTCTAACTATTCCGAATCAGGGAACTTATATTCCCAAAAGAGCCCTGACAGTTATGGCATCGCTGCCTCAGTCCTGCTTGTGGGCTGACTGCGACTTTATTGTGGCCTATGACCAGTTTGTACATGTTTCCGCTTCATTGGACAGACCTTTTAATGTGGAAGAACTAGCCAAAAGCATCAAGCCCGCGAAAGCGATGAAATATCTTGAGAACAGTGGCTACTCTTTTGACAGTCTGGGTACTCTTGTAAGTTGGAAATATCAGGAAAGGGAGATTCTGGCCGAACCATTGGAACCATATTTCTGGAAGCCGGCCAATGATAACCAGATTCGTAATGACTACGAGAGGAGTATGGGAGTATGGCGTACTGTTGCATCCAACCGCAAACTACAGTCAAGTGAGTTCTCATTGTACAAGAGTAACCGAAAGAAGCAGGGTTTCTTAATCTCCAAATATACATACACCCTCCCGATACGTGCCACCCTGAAATTGACATATTTCCTGGATTTGGATTCAAAGGCTGAAGTCCGGGTCGTAATGGATTACATCCCGGACAGTGTCATAGTTGAATCACTGCCAAAATTCGGTGTCAGGATGAGAGTGCCCAAAGATTATGGAGACATCGAATGGATGGGATACGGATTCTGGGAGAGCTATCCGGATCGCAGGAACGGCGCGTTGTACGGCAGTTATTCCATGGCGGTAAACGATTTTATGACAGATTATGTATTCCCGCAGGATAACTCCAACCGAGTAGGTGTGGACGTTTTCTCTTTGAACAGTACAGATTCCAGTATGCCAAAATTGAGATTTTACTGTGGTGATGAGACTGGAGACGGATTGAATGTCCGGGTATGGAACTACTCCGAGGAGGATTTGGAGAAAGCTCGTCACGGATATGAACTGCCCGAGCGTGATTATCTGAACATCAACATCGACTCAGAGATAATAGGAGTGGGCGGAAACGATGCGTGGGGTGCAAAGACTGAGCCTCAGTATATACCATCGGCCAAGGAACCTCACAGCCTCTCATTCTCAATCCGTTTGGAGTAGGTTACTGCAGCCTTAGTCTGCTGATTACGGGATAGTGGTCACTGTCCTTCTGGGCGCGGTCTATCCGGGTGTGCAGGGGGGTGATGTTGCTGCTGCAGAATATATGGTCTATGCGATAGTACAGCTTGTACTCGTGGTAGGTTATGCCCATTCCAACGCCGGATTTGGCGTATGCATCGGTCATGAAACGGTTGAAAACATGATGGGAGTATGAGAGCGGGGTGTCATTGAAGTCTCCGCACACAATAATGTATTTTGCTGTCTCTTTCCTGGCACGGTCTGCAATCATGCGGGCCTGTACAGCCCTCTGTGAAGTTGATTCAAGAAGGTTCTTGAGTACCTTTTTGGATGCCTTGTAGTGTGTGCTGTCGGTAGGGTTCTTTATGAATTTATGATATTCCGAAATCTCGGTGTCCTTAAGCTTGTTGGACTGAAGATGGCAGTTATATACGGCCAGAGTGTCACCGCCAACAAGGACTTTCAGATACAGACAACCGTTTCCGGAGTTCTCAAAGTTTATGGTTTCACTGCCTGTTACAGGATACTTTGAAAAATAGGCCTCGCTCGAAGAGGCTGCTGACACTCCTACGTACGGGTATATGGAAGTTACTTTCCTGTCACGTGATGCCTTGTTGATGATATCACGTGGTGCCTCCTGGATGAATACCATATCGGCATCAAGTTCCAGGATATAATTCAGTACGGGGTTGTTTAGCGTCCAGTCCTTGTTGTCGTCTATGCCAAATCCTTCAGTATTGTAGGATATTACGGTTAAATACGGTGCCTTTACATCATGTGACTTGAACAGATGCAGGGGGAAATACCGTAATGTGGGAATCAGACAAATCATTATGGTTGCCAGTGGCACAAGCGCACCTTTTTTCCATGTAAGCAGCCACAGAATCAGGAACACCAGATTCAGAGAGAAAAGGAACGGAAATGCCAATCCGGATAGTGAGGCAAAGGGCCACTTTCCTATGGGGGCAGCCATTGAACCGTAGCAACTGAATATAAGGAGCAGTGCAATCAGTAGATTGACAGCCAGAAGAGGATATGCCAACAGTTTTCCTAAAAACTTCATTTTTTGCTGAAAAGTTTATCCAGCCAGACTGCAACTGCTGTAACAGGGGTGGTTATATCCTTTCCCTTGCGGAGCAGGTAATGGAATGCCCAACCTACAGCTGCGGCACCCAGGTGAACCAGATCTGTGGCGGGATTGACTTTTGGCAGCATTGCCACGTCAATGATGGCAATTGCAATGACTATGTATTTTATCTTGACCGGACCGATGAGCGGGATGGGCTCGGTGGTGTCAGGCACACGGAAAGCCAGCGCAGTGCAGAAGGCCAATATGCAGGCCGAGCAGAGCGGGGTGCTGCCTGTCCAGTCCTTGAGCTGAAGCGAGGGGAAGAGCATGAATACTCCGGTGAAAACGGCCATTCCTGCAATTCCGCCCAATATGTAAAGTCCGCGCAGGTTGTTTGATGTGAAGTACCGCATGAACACGTTTCCCAGCCAGTACAGGATAATCATGTTGAATATGAGGTGCCACAGGCCCCAACTGGCGAAAAGTGATGTTACAACACTCCAGGGCCTTCTGATAAGTATATAGGGGCTCCACGGGTAGTTGCACACGATGTATGCATATCGGTCCTCACCGAATGAGAACAGGGTGAAGTTGATATCCATAAGCAGCATGGCCAGGAATACGGCGCAGTTGATGAACACCAGACGTGTCACTATGTCGCCCGATCGGAATTTGGATATAAGTTCGTCAAGCAGACTCATTACCAGGTGAATTTGATATGGTTGTCCTTACGCTCCTTGTGTCTCCAGTACAGTATCATCAGGAATCCTGCCAGCATTCCGCCCAGATGTGCAAAGTGGGCTACGTTATCGGCGGCACTGTTTCTGATTCCCAAACCAAGTTCCAGAACTATATATCCTACAACCAGCCACTTGGCCTTGATGGGGAACGGGAAGGGAATTATGAACAGCTGGTTGTCGGGGAATGTCATTCCGTAACCCAGCAGGATTCCGTATACTGCACCCGATGCACCGACGGTAAGAATTCTGTCCAGATACTGCAGCATGGGTATAGTCATTCCGTTGCCTATTGCTACGACCTCATAATGGGAATAAACCAATGCGTAATGTACGAATTGGCAGAGCTCCTGGGTAAGTCCGGCGCCGATTCCGCATATCAGGTAAAACAGCAGGAACTTCTTTGACCCCCACTGCATCTCCATGATTCGGCCGAACATCCAGACGGCGAACATATTGAAGAATATATGCTGGAATCCTTCGTGCAGGAACATGTATGTAACCAACTGCCATATCCTGAAACTCGGAGCCAGGAAGAAATGCAGTCCCAACAGTTTGTGCAGGTCTATTCCGTATTTGGACAGAGCCATAGTTCCCATCCAACAGAGTACGTTGATGATGAGCAGATTTTTTGTTATAGGCGGTAGCTTATTCATAATCTATGTTATGGGCAGCAAAAGTAGCCATTTTTTCAGTAACTTTGCGGTCCATAATACGATAATATGAAAATAGAGAGTTTGGTAGCTGAAAAGACCGTTCAAGCCATTAAGGCACTCTACGGTCAGGAGATTGAGGCCTCATCGGTCCAGGTGCAGAAGACCAAGAAGGAGTTTGAGGGCCATCTGACAATAGTTGTATTCCCCTATCTCAAGATGTCACGCAAGGGTCCGGAGCAGACCGCAGGCGAGATTGGCGTATGGTTGATGGAAAACGTTGAGGAGATTAGTTCATACAATGTGATCAAGGGTTTCCTTAACCTGGTTATCTCAACATCTGCATGGGTGGATATGCTGAACGGTATCAATGATGATCCGCAGTTCGGACTGCGTAAGGCCACACCGGATTCTCAACTTGTAATGATAGAATACTCAAGTCCCAATACCAACAAGCCGCTTCATCTGGGTCACGTACGCAACAACCTGCTGGGCGGTGCACTCTCTAACGTAATGGCTGCCAACGGCTACAAGGTTGTAAAGACCAACATTGTCAACGACCGCGGTATCCATATCTGCAAGTCAATGCTTGCATGGCTCAAGTGGGGTAACGGCGCAACTCCGGAATCCACCGGTAAAAAGGGCGATCATCTGATCGGTGATTACTACGTGGAGTTCGATAAGCATTTCCGTGCCGAGGTCAAGAGCTTGCTGCCCGCAAATTTCGCAGAACTTGACGAGAAGGCACAGGAGGAGGCTAAGGCCAAGGCCGAGAAGGAGTCACCCCTGATGCAGGAGGCACACGCCATGCTGGTAAAGTGGGAGGCCGGTGACCCAGAGGTCCGCGCACTGTGGGAGCGTATGAACAGCTGGGTATATGCAGGATTTGATGAGACTTACAAGCGTCTGGGCGTAAGCTTTGACAAGATATACTACGAGTCACAGACCTATCTGGAGGGTAAGAAAACCGTGTTGGAGGGTCTGGAGAAAGGCCTGTTCTTCCGCAAGGAGGACGGATCCGTATGGGCCGACCTGGCCGAGAACGGTCTGGACCAGAAACTGCTGCTGCGCAGTGACGGCACATCGGTCTATATGACTCAGGATATAGGTACCGCCCAGCTGCGTTTCAAGGATTACCCCATTGACCGCATGATATACGTGGTTGGTAACGAGCAGAACTACCACTTCCAGGTGCTCTCAATACTGCTTGACCGTCTGGGATTCAAGTGGGGCAAGGACCTGGTACATTTCTCTTACGGAATGGTTGAACTGCCGGAGGGTAAGATGAAGAGCCGCGAGGGAACGGTGGTTGATGCCGATGACCTGATGGACGAGATGATAGAGACCGCACGCGCCACATCGGCCGAACTTGGCAAGCTGGACGGCCTGACTAAGGAGGAGCAGGACGAGATAATGCGTATTGTGGGAATGGGTGCTCTCAAGTACTTCATCCTTAAGGTCGATGCCCGTAAGAACATGACTTTCAATCCTAAGGAATCCATCGATTTCAACGGCAATACCGGCCCGTTCATCCAGTACACTTACGCCCGTATCTGTTCAATCCTGCGTAAGGCTGCCGAGGAGGGTATCAAGACATCAGGCAGACTGTATGCTGATGATAAGTCACAGATATCAGAGAAGGAGATAGGTCTGATTCAGCTGCTTAACGGATTCCAGGATGTAGTGCGTCAGGCTGCCGATGATTACAACCCGTCAGTGATTGCCAATTATTGTTATGACCTGGCCAAGGAATTCAACCAGTTCTATCATGATTTCAGCATCATGCATGAGCCTAACCTTGACCTTAAGATGTTCCGTCTGGTTCTGGCACAGAACGTGGGCAAGATCATCAAACTTGGTATGGGCCTGCTTGGCATCGAGGTTCCGGAACGAATGTAAAGATGGCACAGAAATTCTATGTTGTCTGGATAGGTCTTAATCCTGGGGTCTATGATTCCTGGGAGGCCTGCCGGCAGCAGGTAGAAGGATGGAAAGGTGCAGTTTACAAAGCCTTTGATACCAGGGCGGAGGCCGAGGAGGCCATCAATCTGCCGCCCGAGAATTTCATAGAGAAGAAAACCCCTGAGCATACCGGCAGGAAGAAGAAGGAAAAGCAGCTTCCGCCTGAGGTTATCCGTCAGGCACTGGCAGTTGATGCCGCCTGTAGTGGAAATCCCGGTCAGATGGAATACCGGGCTGTCTATCTGGGTGATATGGAGGAGAAATTCCACTTCGGTCCCATTCTGGGTACAAACAATATCGGGGAGTTCCTGGCTATAGTCCATGCTCTGGCGCTTTACAAGAGCCGTGGGCTTGACTGGCCTCTTTACAGTGACTCGCGTAATGCCATTGACTGGGTGCAGAAGAAACAGTGCCGCACCAAACTGGAGCGTACACCTGAGACTGAGGCTGTGTTCCAGCGCATAGAGAGCGCCGAGCGTTGGCTCAGGGAGAACACTTACCGTAATCAGATCATCAAGTGGGATACCAGGAAGTGGGGTGAGATACCCGCTGACTTCGGCCGCAAATAATCTTTCCTAGTTTCGTGGTCTGTCTGCATTCTGATGCTGCATGAGCCACTGGTGATACTCCTCATAGTTGCGTTTCCAGCGGTTGTGGGTCCACAGCCAGATTTCGGGATTCTCTTTTATGTTGTCTTCAAGCAGACGCATATACTTTTCGGTTACCGCAAATTCAGGCAACTCCTTGGTATGGTCATACATCAGTTGGAAATCACATTTGTAATAACCGCGGCGTTTACGGGTGATATGGAAATACCATACCTGGGTATCCAGTTTGCGGGCAAGCCTTTCGGACCCGGTGAAAACGGGGGTTTTACGGTTCATGAACTGGGTCCAGTAATGCGTGTTCCACCAAAGGGGGACCTGGTCGGCTATCATTCCCACCAAAAATGTGTTGCCTGCACTGCGGAACTCCAGCAACCTGCGCATAATCTGCTCCATCGGTATGCTCCGGGTTCCGTATTTGCTGCGTAGTCTGAGCATGAAATGCTCCATTACCGGGTTCTCGAGTTTATGATAGACCTGGCATCCCTGGAAATCGTCCAGGTCCTCAAAGAAATGCATCACTGATGGGATGAGTTCCCAGTTTCCCATGTGTCCCAGATATCCTATGACAGACCTTCCTTTCTGCAATTCCTTTCTTATATCATCGTATCCTATGAATTCCATATGACGATGTACCCAGCGCTTGCTGGCCGATACGGTTTTGAGACCTTCCATGATTTGACACAGGAACTGATAGTAGAAACGGCGCTCGGTCCTGTGCAGCCACTTCCTGTCTTTCTTGGGGAATGAGAGCGCTAGATTGTTCTGCACAATCTTTTTGCGGTATCTCAGAGGCGGACAGATATACATCAGCAGCCAAGTGATATCGGCAAACAGATACAGGAAAGGCATGGGCAGCAGCGATATCACCCATACGATTCCAAACAGGATATTTGCGATTATCTTGCTCATGATCAGAAAGTATAATTGAACCTGGCACCTAATACATATGAGCGCCAGACCTTGTCGTAGAAATCAATGCCTCCGTGTATGGTGACACTTGAGAATGCCGATGTCCGTAGGGTCATTCCTAAGTTTCCGTAACAGTGCATGCCTGCAGGAATGGACCATTCCACCGGCTGATTTCTCTCCTTGTCGGCAAAGAAACTGTAGCTGTTGGCCTTTGGAGAATAGCCCGCAATCGCCTGGCCGTTAAGTGTTATCCTTTCAATGACGGGGATGTCAATATCCACACCGGCACCCAGGGTATAGACATCGTTGACGCTTCCCAGATGACTCAGGTATATTACCTCGCTGCCTGTCCATTTCATCTGTGTGAGTCCGGCGCGGAAAGTGGGACCTATATACCAGGGCATCCATGATGCGTCAATTCCGATTGAGCAGGCAGGCTTGGCATCGGGGTTGCCGTATCTGTCGGAAGTGAATACATCGGATTGCATGCTGTAGTCCGAGTAGAGTCCGAATTTCCAGCGTGGCATGTCTTTAAGGTCCGGGACTATAATGGCACGCTTTATTCCCTTATCTCCGGATAGCAGATCAGTCAGTTCATATGCCAGTTCGGTCGAGAATATTCCGATTGCGGCACCACCCAGCACATCGGAGCACCAGTGGCGGTTGGCAATGACGCGGAATATGCCGGTGGTTGCGGCGATTCCGTATCCGGCCACGCTTATCCACGGGCTCAGAGTCTCACCGTATTCCTTATGCAGCATCTGTGCGGCCATGAATGCGGTGGCAGTATGTCCCGAGGGGTATGAGTTGAAAGCCCTGCCGTCGGGGCGTTCCCTCTTTACAATATGCTTGGTGGGTCGTGTTATTAGGTTCATGATGACCACCGATCCGATATCGGCCGTAACCATGCGACGCCAGTCACTGCGTCCCTCTACACCGAAGGCCTTCATGGCATACATTATCGCTGCGGGGGAGTACTGAAGGATATCGGCCGATTTCAACGCGGGTTGGGAGATGCCTCCAAGCTTGACGATACGCTTGTCAAGATAGTTGTCATTGTACAGTATACTAGTGGAAAGCAACCCCATCGGAAGCAGTGAGCGCTGCGTGAATGATTCAGGCTTGTAGGCTACGCTTATGGAGTCATATGCGAGTGCCCTCTCTGAGGCATAGGCCTGAGTGGCTGACATCAACAACCAGAATGATATGAACAGCAGTTTTTTCATGGCTTATCGGTTAAAGGCTTCCTTAAGCCGATTCTGTATCTTAATGTTATGAGCTGCTGGTTATGCATGGGGGTCCCCGGGGTGAAATGGAAGTTCCAGCGGAAACCTAACTGTACGTTTTCATCGGAAATAAACATGACACCCAGTTCTGTCTTGTTGTAGAAGGAGTGGTTGTAGAACGGATCGCTGCGGTGGAATGCAAGACCGGCCTCAGGGTCATTGAGATATGGCATCTGACTGCCGCCTGCGTAGATGGTGCTCTTTATGTCGAATCTTTTCCATCCCATACGAATATCTCCGAGAAAGCCTATGGGGTTATACCAGAAGTCGACGGCACGGCAGTTTACTATTGTAAACAATAATCCGGCATCGGCCTTTAACCTGAAATCTGAAACCTTGCCTTTGGAGAGGTCGAATGACAGATACGGATTGAACTGGAATTTCTCGTAAAGGGCGTGGTTGTGCTGCATGGTGTTGGCAAAATGGGTCATGGCAAAGAACCAGCCTCCTCCGATCATGCCGTTGCCCACGAATCCGTCCCATACTATGCGGAAAGCCTCTCGGTTAGTGTATGTCTGGCGGCTGAACCAGTTGCAGTATAGCTCTGACTGCCAGTGCTGTCCGTTGTATTGGATAAGGGTTCCGCCTATGACGGGCTCAAAAAATGCGATGGAATCATAGAGAAATGCATCGGGCAACTGGCGCTGCAGGTTTCTGCGGGGTATGGATCCGAAACTGGTGCTCCATTTCTCACCTCCGTACTTGTAGTAGAGTACTATGTCAGGGTTAATGACATCGTCTGCACCGAACTCCCATATTTTGGAGAATCCGGCCATCAGCGTATGTGCTTTGTAACCGATACCCACCTGGGGCATGATGCGCATTCCGTATATGGTCTGCGGAAGCATATCGCCCTTGTACTCACGGTTGTCAAACAGGCCGTCAAAGTTCAGATCGGCCTTGAATTCCTGACCATGACCCCTGAGAGAGATCAAAGACAGTATTGAAAACGCTATCAGACAGGCCGTTCTATTCATTCTCCCGAAAACTTATCAACATATTGCGCAAAGTTACCTATTTATAATGCATTTCCCGTTTCCGGGGCGGTATAAAATTTGTAACTTTGCACATAAAATCAACGATTTCGCTTAATGAAAGAGCTTTTTGCGTTCCTTAAACGTTTTATGCGTCCCTATCTCCGCAATCTGATAGGCAGTGTGTCGTATAATCTTCTTTCGGCATTGCTCAATGTATTCTCATTCGCACTGTTGATTCCCATTCTGAGGATCCTTTTCAAGATAAGCACTGAGACATATGAGTATGTGCCTTTTTCCCAGGCTCAGGGAATGGATGATTTATTCCATGTGCTCAAGAATAATTTCTTCTACAAGATAACTGACTACATTAATGTGTACGGAGAGGCCAAGACACTTCTTATTTTGGGCGTTGTACTCATATTCATGACGTTTCTCAAGACGGCTTGCTATTTCGGGTCATCGGCCGTTATGGTTCCCATGCGTAACGGCGTGGTTCGTGACATAAGGATACAGATCTACGACAAGGTGCTGAGCCTTCCCATGGGATTCTTCAGCAAGGAGCGCAAGGGTGATATCATAACCCGTATGAGCGGTGACGTGTCGGAGATAGAAAACTCCATCACTCAGTCTCTGGACATGCTTATCAAGAACCCGATACTCATACTTGTATATCTGGGTACACTTGTCGCAATCAGTTGGCAGCTTACAATATTCACTCTGGTGATAGGTCCGGTCATTATCTGGGTTATGGGTTCGATAGGCCGTAAGCTTAAGGCCAACTCTCTTGTGGTACAGTCATTCTGGAGCGAGACCATGTCCGAGTTGGAGGAGACGCTTGGAGGACTCAGGGTCATAAAGGCTTTCCTGGCAGAGGACAAGATGTCAAAACGTTTTGCATCCAGCAGCGAGCAGCTGCGGAAGGCGGCCAACCGCGTCAACATGCGTCAGGCCCTGGCGCATCCGGTAAGTGAGTTCATGGGTACAGCGCTCATTGTGGTGGTACTGTGGTACGGCGGAACTCTTATACTGAACTCGTCCAATGCACCCATAGACGGTCCTACATTCATCTATTACCTGACCATCCTGTACAGCGTCATCAATCCTATCAAGGATTTCTCAAAGGCAGGCTATGCTATCCCCAAGGGCCTGGCATCGTTGGAGCGTGTGGACAAGATACTTCTGGCAGAGAACGATATCAAGGATCCTGAGAATCCCGTTGAGATAGATGCCTTGAAGAATGAGATAAAGTATGAGGGCGTATCATTCTCGTATGAGGATGACCGCGAGGTTCTTCATGATGTGAACCTCACCATACCACGCGGCAAGACCATAGCCCTGGTGGGACAGTCCGGCTCAGGAAAATCAACCCTGGTGGATCTGCTTCCGCGTTTCTACGATGTAACCAAGGGTTCAATAACCATTGACGGAAAGGATATCCGCGACATCTCGCTCAAGTCGCTTCGAAGCCTGATGGGTAATGTAAACCAGGAGGCCATTCTGTTTAACGACACTTTCTACAACAACATAACTTTCGGTGTAAAGGACGCCACACGAGAGCAGGTCATTGCAGCAGCCAAGATAGCCAATGCCCATGACTTCATTATGGAGACCGAGAACGGATATGACACCAACATAGGTGACCGCGGCTGTCTGCTTTCCGGAGGCCAGCGTCAGCGCATAAGCATTGCCCGCGCCATTCTCAAGAACCCGCCGATACTGATTCTGGATGAGGCTACAAGCGCATTGGATACAGAGTCGGAGCGTCTGGTTCAGGAGGCATTGGAACGCCTTATGAAGGACCGCACTACCATAGCCATAGCCCACCGCCTGTCCACCATTAAAAATGCCGATGAAATTTGCGTTTTACATGAAGGAAAGATTGTGGAGCGCGGAACACATGAGGAGTTGATAGCCCTGAACGGCTACTACAAGAGACTGAATGATATGCAGCAACTGTAAACAACATAAAAATCATGGTCAAAATCGGAACACCGCTTACCAAGGTTGCCAAGAAGGCACTTCTTTGCGGTTCAGGAGAACTTGGAAAAGAGGTTGCAATTGAATTGCAGCGTTATGGAGTTGAGGTCGTAGCACTCGACCGTTACGAGAACGCCCCTGCCATGCAGGTGGCTCACCGCAGTTACGTTCTGTCAATGCTTGACGGTGCACGTCTGCGCGAGATTATTGAAAAGGAGAAACCGGATATGATCATTCCGGAGGTAGAGGCCATTGCCACCCCAGAGCTTGTAAAGCTTGAGAAAGAGGGTTACAATGTCATACCTACTGCAAATGCCACATTCCTCACCATGAACCGCAAGGGCATCCGCCAGCTGGCTCATGAGACACTGGGACTTCCCACTTCAAACTATCGCTTTGCAGCCACACGTCAGGAGTTCGATGCTGCCATCAAGGAAATCGGTACTCCATGCGTTGTTAAGCCTATCATGAGTTCTTCAGGTCACGGTCAGAGCGTATGCAAGACTCCTGCTGATGCCGATGCATCATGGAAGATCGCCCAGGAGGGCGGTCGCGCCGGAGGCGGTGAGGTTATAGTAGAGGGTTTTGTAAAGTTTGACTATGAGATAACCCTTCTTACCGTTCGTCACAGCGGCGGCACAACATTCCTCAACCCCATCGGCCACCATCAGGTTGACGGTGACTATCGCGAGTCATGGCAGGCACAGCCCATGAGCGACAAGGCTCTGGCTCAGGCTCAGGACATTGCAAAGAAGATAACCGACGCTCTGGGCGGTTACGGTATCTTTGGCGTTGAGATGTTCGTTTGCGGTGATGATGTGCTGTTCAGCGAGGTTTCACCCCGTCCGCATGACACCGGTATGGTTACAATGATATCACAGGACCTGTCAGAGTTCGCACTTCATGCACGTGCCGTCCTGGGTCTTCCTATCCCCAAGATCAACTTCTTTGGCCCCAGCGCATCAAAGGCAATCGTTGTTGAGGGTGACACCGATATGATTGAGTTTGAGAATGTGGATGAAATCCTGGCCGAGCCCGATGTTCAGGTTCGTTTCTTCGGCAAGCCGTTCATTAAGGGTCACCGCCGTATGGGCGTTATCCTGGCCCGTGCAGAGAACGTAGAGAAAGCACTTGAGAAAGTGGAGAAGGCTTACGCCAAGTTGAAGGTGAAGGTCTATTAATCTACAACCAGACTTTTGGTTGTCATATACTCAAGGTACTGTTGGATCAGTGCCTTGAGTTTTTTTGTCATCTCCTGCTCGGTGTCGGGACGGCTGCCTTTGAGATTCTGCCTAAGGGTGGGATCTTTTCTGTAGGCAAACAGACCTGTCTCATTTGTGCCGTCAAACTGGAGGAGGTAGTCTCCCTGATAGTATGAGTAAAGACCGTTCTGGAAGGTGGCTCCCCAGGTCTCTTCATCGGGAGTATTGAACAGGTTCTGGCCGAAACTGATGACGGGTTTGTCATATCCCAGATAACCCAGTACGGAGGGGAATATGTCAGACTGCTGGGCAATGGCATTGCGCTTGCCTGCAAGAGAGTCCGACGGGCAGTAGAAAACCACCGGAACGCGGAAATTTCCGTAGTCGGACTGGTAGTCGGGATGCTCCGAGAGATTTGTATGGTCAGCGGTAAGGACAAACAGCGTATTGTTGAACCAGGGCTGTCCGGACGCCTTTTCAAAAAAGAGTTTCAGGGCATTGTCCGAGTAGCGTATTCCCCGATAGATAGGCAGATTTCCTTCGGTAGGATAGATATCCTTATATCTGTCAGGAACGTTGTACGGATGATGTGATGATGCTGTGAAGGCCGATGCCAGGAAAGGCTCACGGAAGGTTCCTATCATATCACACATATACTGCAGGAACTCCTCGTCCCAGATGGCCCAGTAGCCGTCAAATACCGAACTGCCGCCGTACTCGGGCTTTTTAAGGAAATCCTCCATACCGTAATAGTCATTGTAGCCTATTACCCTGGAGAATGACTGGAAGCCCATGGAGCCATTATCGGCCCCGTGGAAGAATGCCGAGTAGTATCCCTTGGTCCCAAGTTCCTTGGCCAATCCGGTTATCTCCTTGGCCATGATGGTGGGCGTAAGGAACAGATGGTCCTTGAGCATGGGTATTCCTGACAACACTGACGGCATAGCGTCTATACTCTTGCGTCCGTTGGCCAGCGATGTCCCGAATGTAAGCGAACGTTTTATCAGCGTATCCATGAAAGGAGCGCAGTCATGTATTCCTTCAGTATCCGGATTCATGGCTTCCATGTATTCCGAACCGAAACTTTCAAGTATCAGAACCACTACGTTCATGGGGCGGAATGTTGCGGTGGAATCGGGGAAAATCACAGGGGTATAGATTGATTCCAGCTCCTTTTCATCGTAGTATGCAGGTATCTTCATATCCTCATTACCCATGGTTCTGATTACGCAGAACGGAGTATTGAGAATGGCGGCGGCCTGGGCGGGAGTCTTGACGTACTGATAGGCGTTGCTCATGGTGATAGGCCTTATGTTATGTGCCAATCCGCCGCGTATTCCGGCCAGGATACATACTGCACTAAGCAGCAGGCAGCAGGTGCGTACTATGTAGTACACATATACTTTGCGGTACTGCAGGATTGCGGGAATCCTTATAAGCTGGCACAGTAGCAACACGATGACGATGAATGCCAGAACCAGATACCAGTTGTCGGCAAGTGAACGCAGTATGATGGATGTCATCTGCGTGCCGCCTTCACCGCTGAATTCGTCCAGGACCTGGAGAGTACTGCGGCAGCCTGTGTACGGGAAATAAACGGTGTCCACAAGGTTTGCCAATACTCCGGCCGAAGCCATGACAACCAGGATGATCTTGGTGAGACGGTAGTACCAACGTTTTTCCTTGAAATGGAACGGGAACATCATAAGCACTACATACAAAGCGCTTATGTACATTATTCCGGCTGTATCAAATACCAATGCTCCTTTGAGCATCGGCCATAACATACCGGCAAGGTCTCCCTGGAATGAACTCCAGTTATACCAGATGAAAATGGGGTGGCAGATAAGGAAAGCTGCATAGACAACGGCCAGATTCCTTAACATAATGATGAAAGGAGTTCTGAATACCGTTCCTTGTCTGCTATCTGCCATTTCAGCGACCTATTATGTATTTATTTGCGAATTCAGTACTTACGTAGTTGGAAGTGCTCATGCAGGCCTCTGACCCGAACTCGATTCCGTATCCGATCAGGCGGCTCCATTGGTCTTGGGTGATCGTTTCCAGACCGGCGCGGTCTATGTTGTCTCTTACCAAGCCGTACAGGATTCCCGCATTGAAATTGTCACCGGCTCCGATGGTGCTCACCGGGACGATGGGGTGTGAACTGAAAAAATACTCGCGTCCGTTATCAATCACGTTGACGCCGTCCTTGCCGCGGGTACAGATAAACAGGGGACAGAATTCCGACACCTGATCGTAGATGGTATGGCAATCGTCGTGACCATAGATGTTGATGAAGTCCTCATGACTGCCGCGTACTATGTCTGCGATTGCAAAATTTTCCCTGAATGTATCCCTGAGATTCTGGACCTCATGGGCATGGTTGTCACGGAAATTCAAGTCGTAATAAAGGATGGCGCCCTGTTTCTTGGCATAATGAAGGAATGGCTTGACCTTTTCCTGAAGTACGGGATTAAGCGCAAAGTATGCTCCGAAAGCCACTATGTCATTCTCCCGGATGGGAGGCATCTCAAAGTCCAGACGGTTATTGGGATAATCCTTGTAGAAGCTGTAGTGCGCATCGTTGTTCTCATCCAGAAACGCCAGTGAAATGGCGGTTTTCTTGCCTTGATAGCATGAGACGTAATCAGTGTTGATCCCGTTCTCCTGCATGAAAGCAAGTATGTTCTGTCCTACGCGGTCATCACCGACTTCAGTTATGAAAGTGCAGTCCAGTCCGGTGCGGCCAAGTGAAATCAATCCGTTGAAAACCGAACCGCCAGGTACAGCCGCTACCGGTTGGCCCTGACGGAACAGGATGTCATAGATGGTTTCTCCTATACCGAAAATCTTTCTCATAACAGTTTCTTGGAACGCAGTCCCAGATAACCTCCGTGGTGACGCTTATTGTATTCTTCGGCGGTAAATCCGATCTTTTTCATTGTTTCTACCACCAGGACATCACCTATCACATTCATGACGGTGGTACTTGTGGTGGGTGTAAGTCCAAGGGCGCATACCTCATCGGGGTGGCCGGTACCCAGAACTATATCGGCCTGACGTGCCAACGGACTGGTGGTGTTGCCTGTCAGGACAATGAATTTCAGAGTGGGATCAAGTGTAAGGCTCAACTCCATAAGTTCAAGAACTTCTCTGGTCTTGCCCGAATTGGATACCAAAAGGAACAGGTCGTTTTTCTGCAAAACGCCCAAATCTCCATGCTGAGCCTCACTGGGGTGAAGAAAAATTGAAGGAGTGCCTGTGGAACTGAAGGTGGTAGCTATGTTCATAGCGATCTGTCCGGCCTTACCCATTCCGCTTGTAATCAGTTTTCCTTTAAGCTCATGCACGTGGTGAACAATCAGATTCACCGCTTTTTCGTATTCGTCACCGATGGGGATGTTCAGGATGGCCTGTGCCTCACGTGCGACGATATCTTTGATCGATTCAATCATTGTTATTCAATGAAGATTCTGAATTTTTAGTCTGCAAATATACATATTATTCGGGATATTGTAAAAACTATTTGGCATCGGCTATTGGCTATTGGCTGTTTTTTACTATTTTTGCCGCAATTTATCCAATAGGATTATTTTTTTTATTAGAGGTTTTATATTGTTTTAAAGATGAAAATTGTAACAAAAGAGTTCCAGCTTCCTGATGGAAGAACCATCAAACTGGAGACCGGGAAACTGGCAAAGCAAGCCGATGGAGCCGTGATGCTGACATGTGGCAAAACTATGCTCCTGGCCACTGTATGTGCCGCCAAAGATGCAGTTCCCGGAACTGATTTCATGCCGCTGCAGGTAGAGTACAGAGAAAAGTATGCGTCAATCGGACGTTATCCCGGCGGCTTTACCAAACGTGAGGGACGTCCCTCTGACTATGAGATTTTGACATGCCGTCTTGTGGACCGCGCACTGCGTCCTTTGTTTCCTGACAACTACCACGCTGAAGTTTTTGTAAACATCATACTGTTCTCCGCCGACGGAGAGCAGATGCCTGATGCTCTGGCCGGTCTGGCAGCATCAGCAGCACTGGCTGTATCGGACATACCTTTCCAGGGTCCGATATCCGAGGTTCGCGTAGCCCGTATCAACGGGGAGTACGTTATCGACCCCACGTTCAAGCAGCTTGAGCAGGCCGATATGGATGTAATGGTTGCCGCAACCTATGACAACATCATGATGGTTGAGGGTGAGATGAAGGAGGTTTCCGAGTCTGACCTGCTGGGTGCCATGAAGGCCGCTCACGATGAGATTAAGAAGCACTGCAAGATCCAGATGGAACTGACCGAGGAGGTTGGCAAGACCGTTAAGCGCGAGTACTGCCACGAGGTCAACGACGAGGATCTGCGTCAGGCCGTCAAGGATGCCTGCTACCAGAAGTCATACAACCTGGCAGCTCAGGGCAATGCCGACAAGCACTCACGCGAGGCCAACTTTGAGGCTGTACGCGATGAGTTCAAGGAGCAGTACCATGCCGCACATCCCGAGATGACAGAGGATGAATTGGCTGAGAAGGATGCTCTGATAGACCGCTACTATCACGATGTAGAGCGCGATGCAATGCGTCGCTGCGTTCTGGATGAGGGTAAGCGTCTGGATGGCCGTAAGACAACCGATATCCGTCCTATCTGGTGCGAGGTAGGTTACCTGCCCGGACCTCACGGATCATCAATATTCACCCGTGGTGAGACACAGGCTCTGTGCTCTGTAACACTGGGTACCAAGGACGATGAGAAGATGGTGGATGACGTGCTGGATCAGCACGACGAGCGTTTCCTGCTCCACTACAATTTCCCGCCCTTCTGCACAGGTGAGGCTAAGGCTCAGCGCAGCCTGGGACGTCGTGAGATTGGTCACGGACACCTGGCATGGCGCGCCCTTAAGGGCCAGATTCCTGAGGACTATCCCTACTGCGTACGCGTAGTATCCGATATCCTTGAGTCCAACGGTTCTTCATCAATGGCTACCGTGTGCGCAGGTACACTGGCTCTGATGGATGCCGGCGTAAAGATAAAGAACCCCGTATCAGGTATTGCAATGGGTCTTATCAAGAACCCGGGCGAGGACAAGTACGCTGTTCTGAGTGATATCCTTGGTGATGAGGATCATCTGGGTGATATGGACTTCAAGACCACCGGTACCGTTAAGGGACTTACCGCCACACAGATGGATATCAAGTGCGACGGTCTGTCATATGAGATTCTTGAGAAGGCTCTGGCTCAGGCCAAGGCCGGACGTGAGTATATTCTGAGCAAGATCACCGAGACCATTGCAGAGCCTCGTGCCGATCTCAAGCCCCACGCACCCCGCATCGAGACCCTTACCATTCCTAAGGAGTTCATCGGTGCAGTCATTGGCCCGGGCGGAAAGATCATCCAGGGCATGCAGGAGGAGACCGGTGCAAGCATCAGCATTGATGAGGTTGACGGAGTAGGCAAGATTGAGGTTGCCGCTTCAAACCGCGACAGCATCGAGGCTGCTCTTGCCAAGATCCGCGCAATCGTAGCTATCCCCGAGGTTGGTGAGGTTTATGACGGTACCGTACGTTCAGTTATGCCTTACGGTCTGTTCGTAGAGTTCCTGCCCGGTAAGGACGGTCTGCTACACATCAGCGAGATTGACTGGAAGCGTTACGAGACCATCGAGGAGACCGGTATCAAGGAGGGTGACAAGATCCAGGTTAAGCTGATTGACATCGATCCCAAGACCGGTAAGTTCAAACTGTCACGTCGTGCTCTCATCGAGAAGCCCGAGGGTTATGAGGAGCGTCCCGTCCGTCAGATGCGTCAGGACCGCGGTGAGCGTCAGGACAGAGGTCCCCGTCAGGACCGTGGCCCGCGTCACCACCACGACCGCAAGGATGACAACAATTCCGTAGATAATAATGAAGAGAAGTAATTCAGCATTACTTATCCTTACCCTTTTAACAGTAGCCTGTCAACCCCAAGTTGACAGGTTTACTTTAAATGGTCAGATAGTAGAGGCCGATGGCAAGATGCTTTATCTGGATCATATGGGTCTGGATAAGGTTGAGGTCATAGATTCAGTTAAACTGGATACTGAAGGAAAGTTCTGTTTCAATCCCGCAGCACCCGCTGACTGCTTTGATTTCTATCGTCTCCGGGTAGACGGCAAGGTGGTTAATGTCTCGGTTGATTCTACAGAGACTATTACCGTAACCGCCAGCCTGCCGGTGATGCAGGTGGCATATATGGTAGAAGGCTCTGAGAATACCGCAAGGCTCAAGGATCTGGTAATGACTCAGATAGGGCTTTTGCAGGAATTGCGCAGGTTAAGTTCACAATATCACGGACAGGACCTTGATTTGCTTGAACAGAAGATTAAAGAGACAGTCGATGTCTACAAGTCCGAGATAATGACCGAATTCATCCTGCCCACTCCGGGTTCTCCGTGTGCCTATTACGCTCTTTTCCTGAGCATAAACGGCCGGATGCTTTTCAATCCGCAGACAGACCGTCAGGACGCCAAATGCTTTGCAGCAGTTGCCACTCAGATGGATATTAATTATCCCGATGCCGTCCGTTCCGCCCATCTGCACAATGTCGCACTGAAGGGTATGGCCAAGACATCGCCCTCACGCAATAAAAGTGAGGCTAATGAAGAGGCAATCCGTCAGTTTGCCGAAATGGTGGTCGAGTCCGGTCTTATAGAGATTGAATTGCCTGACTGCCATAACAGGATGCGGAAACTCAGCGACCAGAAGGGAAAGGTTATCCTGCTGGACTTTACGGCATATAAGACAAACTATTCTCCCAACTACAACCTGAAACTCAGAGGCCTTTATAATAAGTATGCCGATAAGGGTTTTGACATTTATCAGGTATCAGTCGACAACGATGAGAGTTTATGGCTGAATACTGCAATTAACCTTCCATGGATATGTGTCCGTGACGAGATGAGTGTCAACTCCACATATCTCAAATCATACAATATCCAGCAGTTGCCGGCAGTGTTCCTGATAGATCGTGAGGGTAATATCGTTGACCGTCCCGACAATACTGATGAACTGGACGGCAAGATTGCAAAGCTATTGGAGTAACAGTCAAAAAAAACGTCTTTTGTTGGGATAGTCTGAAATAAATGCTATCTTTGCCCTAACAACTTGAGACATAAAAAATGGGTTCCAACATCTGAACTGGATTGTTGGAATTCTTTTTTACTCATGCCAAAAACTGATTGTAGAACTGATAAAATATTGATATTATGGCATATATGTCAGAGGAAGGCTACAAAAAGCTGGTAGCCGAACTACAGTATCTGGAAGGTGTACGCCGTCCTGAAATCATTCAGCAGATTGCCGAGGCACGCGATAAGGGTGACCTCAGTGAGAACGCAGAGTATGATGCAGCAAAAGAGGCTCAGGGTATGCTTGAGGCTAAGATTGCTACACTCAAGGCTCAGATTGCTGATGCCAAGATCATAGATGAGAAAAAGATTGACACTTCTGCAGTTCAGATTCTTACCAAGGTAAAACTCCGCAACACCAAGAACAACGCCACCATGGTCTATTCTATCGTTCCTGAGAGCGAGGCAGACCTCAAGGCCGGCAAGATTTCAAGCAGCACTCCCATTGCCAAGGGTCTGCTGGGCCACAAGGTAGGTGAGACCGTTGAGATTCAGATTCCCAGCGGCAAGATCGGTTTTGAGATTCTCGAGATATCATTATGACAATCTTCAGCCGTATAATAGCAGGAGAGATTCCCTGCTACAAGATAGCCGAGACCGAGAACTGCTTTGCATTTCTGGACATCAATCCTTTAGTAAAAGGACATGTGCTGTGCATCCCCAAGCGTGAGGTTGACTATCTGTTTGACCTTACCGATCAGGAACTGTGTGACCTTCAGCTTTTTGCCAAGAAGATTGCCGTTGCCCAGAAGAAGGTGTTCAACTGCATAAAGGTAGGAGAGGCCGTTCTGGGTCTTGAGGTGCCCCACGCTCATATCCACCTTATTCCCATGCAGAGTGAGAAGGATATGCTCTTCAGCAATCCCAAACTCAAACTCACTCCGGAGGAATTTGAGAAGATAGCAGCCGATATCCGCGCAGCCTTATCTTAAGACCTTGCGGGTTGAGCCGTCGCTCAAACGCTCAATGATTATGACTCCAGTGGAAGGAGTTGCCTGGCGACCGTCCAGCGTATAACTCTCTACAATTCCGCTGGCGTCTTCTTTTATACCCGCAACTTTGGTGAAATCCATCTCCTCAATGTTCTGGAACAGTTTCCATCCGGCAGTATTCTGATATTTCTCTTTGGCACCAAAAGGAACCATCAGTTTGGTGTTCCTGTAATTGTAATCCACTCCCAGAGTAACATTATTGTTGGGGTGATAGTAGTTGTAGAATGCGTTGGCGGGAATAGAGTCCGGATTGGCGTCATTCACATAAATGGTGCCTATGTAAGGACAGTTGCCGAATGCATACTCTCCCATCTCGTCGATATGGCCGTCTATATAAACGGTGTACAGACTACGGACCGATGTGTAGAACGCATATGCTCCTATCTTGTTTACCGATGCAGGGATGATTATAGAACCCGTGTTGTCAACCTTGGCAAAAGAGTTGGGCTTGACCTCAGTTGTGCCGTTGGGGATGTGCAGAACCTCCATATCACGAAGGTACTGACCATTTATTAACAACCAGGTGAATGCACGGTTCATCATATAATCCTGGAACGGATTGGCACCGGGATTGCCGAAATCAATACTGCAGTAATCCTGCAATGAGGTTATGTTAACTGTCATTATATCGGTGCAATCAAAGAAAGCATCGGCTCCTACTTTCCTCAGTGTTGAGGGAAAACTTACCTTGGTGATGCCAAGACAACGTTCAAATGCGGTGTGACCTATCTCACTTACTCCCTCAGGAATAACCAGTTCGGTCAACTGATTATTGCCTATATAGAGGTTCTGTGAGACGCATACCGGATTGGAAAGAAAAATTATGCTGCCGTTTTGAAGTATCTGTGTATTGCCGAAGCTGATTCTGCACCATGAAGCGATATCATGGGCTGTAACCTTGGTGATGTTGGTACATCCCAGAAAAGCGTTGTCGCCGATTGAGTCCACACTCTCCGGGATATAGACGGTCTCAATGCTTTTGAATCCGTTGAATGTATTGGGCTCTATGATTTTTACACCGTCGGGAACAACCAGATTCTTTATCTCCTCTTCATTCAGAAAGACCTTGGTATTGCTATTGATAAAACCTCCTGTTTTTTTGACACCGCACCATGCAGCCATGTCCTTGATAACCAACTTTTCAATCCCCGATAATTTGAAAGCGTCCTGACCTATCTCGCGGACAGATGTTGGGATGGTTATCTCTTTGATGTTATCACAACCTTGGAATGCAAAGCGTCCTATCTTCTTGAGTGAATCGGGCAGTGTAATCTGTGTAAGTTGGGAACAGTCGGCAAAACCGCCTTCTGCAATCTCCTCAAGTGTGGAGGGAAGGCTTATGTTTGTCAGTTCCGAGCAACCCCAAAGATATACCCTGGTCACCTTATAGGTCTTTTCATTGTAGGTTACAGTGGATGGTATCGTCAGGTTTCCGGTATAGTAATTGTAATCCATCTTACTGTTTACTGCGTCCCACTGGCTTTCTACGTTTACGCCAACACGCTCATCGTCAATAGTATAGTAGTAGATGCCGTTAACGGTAAAGTTGAGTGCTTTTGATGCCAAAGCAACGAAGCAAAACACTAATGAAACAAGAATCTTTTTCATAATCCTTATCGTTTGAGGGTTATTATTTGCGGAAGTACTTGCCTATAACGGGCAGAGATCCCAACGGAAGGTCTTTCTTAAAAAGATATGCCATATAAATGCATATCAGGACGGTGTTGATTATCAGGCTCAGCCATACCGGCAGATCCTTGCAGAACCAGTACACCACATAAAGTGCTGCGGCCAGCAGTACGTAAATGAATATATCCTTGAGCGGATAGCTTATGGGACTCTTCTTCTGACCGATAAAGTAGGACAGCAACATGCAGGTTCCGTAGCCGGCAAATCCGCCCCAGGCGCAGGCTATATAGCCGTACTTGGGCACAAACAGGATGTTGATGGCAATCATCACCGCAGCGCCTATGCCGCTCATCACGGCACCCCACCAGGTCTGGTCAGACAGTTTGTACCAGAATGACAGATTGAAGTAGATGCCCATAAAGAGTTCAGCAAGCATCACTATCGGTACTACACCCAAGCCAACCCAGTAGTCATGGTCTGTTACCAGATATCGGAATATAGGCATATAGAATACTACACCCAGGAATGCCAGTATACCAAAGATAACAAAGTATTTCATGCCTTGGGCAAGCGTATCGGTCGAGTTCTTGTCCTTGCTGCCGCCAAACACAAACGGCTCATACGCATAGCGGAATGCCTGGGTAAGCAGAGCCAGCAACATGGCAATCTTGCAGCATGCGCCGTATATACCTAGTTGCTGTTCGCCGAATGCGGTATCGGTCACAATGTGCTTGAATGCAATCTTATCAAACACCTGGTTGAGGATACCCACCAGCCCAAGCAGCAATATGGGCCAAGCGTAAGCCAGCATACGGCGTGCCAGTTGTTTGTCAAATCCGTAGGTGATACCCTTAAGTTCCTTAATGAAACCGAACGTGACGCAGAACGTGCACAGAAGGTTGACAAAGAATATCAGGCCTACGCCGTAATTGTACTTTATATACAGGCTCTCCAGTCCGGGCATGAATCCGAACATCTTGGGCATAAGCCAGAAGATGAATATGTTAAGCAGGACATTGGGGATGATGAACGCCATCTTGAGCGTCATGAATTTGACGGGCCTGTGCTGTTGGCGAAGTCTGCTGAACAGTATCGCCTGGAAGGCGTCGAGTCCGGCAATGAACGCAAAACATATCACATACTCAGGATGGTCATAATAACCCAGGAAACAGGAGATGGGGCAGACAAAACAGAGCACCAGAGCAATGAACACAACTGCAACGCCACCTACCAGACGCAGCGCAGTGCTGTATACCATCTGTTCGTTCTCACCTTCCTTGTTGGCAAACCTGAAGAAAGTGGTCTCCATTCCGAACGTGAGCAGTACAAACAGCAGTGCAGCCCAGGCATACATCTCGGTCACAATTCCGTAACCGCCGCTGGCAGGACTGATGAATTTGGTGTGAATGGGTACAAGCAGATAGTTCAGGAACCTGCCCACTATACTGCTAATTCCGTAAATGGCCGTATCCTTGGCCAGTGACGCCATCTTGCTGCCTGCCATAGCTTATATCTTATTTAAGTAGTTCCGCAATTTTCTTTTCCAGATTCTGTCCCCTCAGGTTGGTGGCCACAATCTTGCCTGTGGCAGCTTCCACAAGGAAGTTGGCGGGTATGGAGTTGATTCCGTACTGCTTGGCAACCTCGTTGTCCCAGTATTTGAGGTCACTTACATGGATCCAGTTCATCTGGTTCTCTACTATTGCCTTCTGCCAGGGGTCACGTGAGCGGTCAAGTGATACTCCCAGAATCTGGAAGCCCTTGTCAAAATACTTGCCGTAAGTCTCCTTGAGGAACGGAACCTCACGCATGCACGGTCCGCACCATGAAGCCCAGAAATCAATCAGCACATATTTTACGCCAGGTGTGGCCATGACATCCTTTGATGAAATCACGTTGCCGAACTGGTCGGTCTGGCTGAACTCCATATACTGGTGTCCGGCCGATGTGGCCAGCATCTTCTGGTTGCGCTCGTCAAGTTGTTTCCAGAGGTCTGTCTGATGTATCAGGGGTTTGAAATTATCGAGCATCTGGCGTGTAAGGGCAGGATCCTGCTCATATGCAAGTTCCTTAAGGCAAACCAGACCGAACAGGTTGTCCGGATTCTTGGTAACGCCGTCAGATAGTATTTTGTCGTATTTGGCTTCTACCTCTTCTAGTACGCCTTCCTCGCCTTCGTGACTCTCATAATAGTTGGTGAGTTCCTGCGCTTTCCTGGTGAATTCCGCATACAGATTGTTGGATTTGCTGCCGGTTACGAAATAATCGGCCGAATTCTCCAACGGGAAGACGGACAGCAGGCCGGGCTCAAGTATTATGGTACAACTGTTGATGGCGTTGCGGATATTGCGGGCATCGGCCACATATGCCAACTGGGGGATATCGGCGGTTCCGTTGAAAGTGAATTCTCCATTCTCCTTTACGGTTGTGGAATCTATCACCTGATTTGAACAGATAAGATAAATAGTATGGCTGTCGGTGTCTTTAAAGTTTCCGTGTATGAAATAGGTGTTGTCCTTGCCGGCGCAGGATGCGAGCAATGCTGACAGCAAAATGAATAGTGAAGTTTTTCTTATCATAGTAATTATAATATATTGATTTGTAAAGGTAAGTACTTCCTTTTATAAAATGCCCTGCCAGCACATCCTTAATAGATTTTTTTTGAAAAAAACTTGTCAAAGAGTTGCATGGTAAAGAATCAAACCCTATATTTGCCGCAACAAAGAAATTGAAGTCGCATACTTGGATTGTATTTTCAATCCTTAGTAGCGGCTTTTTTTGTTTGTCTGATTTATAAAAACCAATTGTATGACGACCTTGTTTGCATCTAGTTCAGATATTCCCAAGCCGGCCAATGCAGAGTGGCCAGGCTTGGGTTTCCTTGTTCATGGCAAACAATTACTTTCATCTGCATTTCTGATATTGTTTGGAGAACACAACCGTAACACGTTGAAAGACACAATAGTCCCAGCTGTTCCGGCCATCCGTACCGGTCAGGGCCACCACCGAATCAGATCCGGCCCTGAACCGGACGGTTGGGAAATCTTGAAATCTGATAACATGATTTGGAATAAAGCAGTGCCAATTGCTGCGCGACTCTTGCAAAGTACCATGCCAATACACTTTATTAGTCCAAATCCATTACATAATCTTAAATGTGAATACCGCAAAGAGATTGAACATGAAACTCCCGTCGTATGAGAATTTTTTAAAACAAAAAACTATTAATCAATTAATTAAACAAACTATGAAAAAGAGACATTATTACCGGTTAATTGCAATGGCAGTAACTTTATCAGTATTGGCATTTGGTTCAGTTAAACGTGCATATCTCATGGACACAAAAATCGCGTATGCCGATCCGTCAATAACATATGTTTATGGAACTGATGGAAGCGAGCATCTGGCGCTCAACAATTTTTACCCGGAGACTCACGTGTTTCCGAATCCGAGTGATTGGAGTAGCGAAGCTGGTCTTAGTACCAAACAAATGAAAGTCATGGCCGAAATTACCAAGAAAGGACTTAACACCTGTAGAGTAATGGAAACCTATTGCGAACAATACGATAATAACGTGTGCCCCTTTATTATGACAGGGGTTGCTGTCATAACAGGAGATAATCAGGTTATACAAGTATGGAATAATCCGTTTTGATGAACATTTTTATTTATTCTATGAAGAAGCATCTATTTGAAATGGTTTTTGTCTTTGCCTCAATAGTATCTCTGACAGTCATACAACCATTCCGTAATGCTTTAATGTTTAATACACATATAGCATATGCGGCAAATGAACCATGGTATGCCTGGATGACTATTGACGGCGAAGAAGTGCAAATAGAATTTGAAACAGTTCTTAAAGGAAGGGCACTTACATTGAAGGATTTCAATGACATCTATGGATTCAATCTGGAATCAGGCTCATGCGTTGTGGAACAATGGTGTAGTCAATGTGATAACAGCAGATGTGAAATGAGATTTGTAGGGTCATTCCTTAATGATAACGGTCACCTGACACTATTACCGGTTACACCGGCACTAATGTATTATTGATTTCATATTTGGGGCTTCGGCCCCAAATATTTAAAACCATAAACTTATGAAACGTTTATTCTATTTCTGGTTATTATTATTTCCTTTTTTGTCCTGCTCAGACAGAAACAAGAGCGATTTGTATGATTATCAATCGAAACAGATAATTGATTTGACTGAACCATCAGATGGTCTTGACATTATTGACAGAATTCAAAGTATTGATGTCCTGGATCTTACTGTTGAAGAGAGTTGGGTACACTTGAGGTATCCACGTATGCAGGTCTCTGACGAAGGATATTTTTTTCTTTCGGATAAGACGGACTTTCTGATAGGTTATGACAAGTCTGGAAATCTTAAGTTCGCAAAATCGATAAAAGGACGTGGCAGGGGTGAAATTGTCAGCGTGGGTAATTTTACTGTAAGAAAAGACTCGTTGCTGATATATGATAGGGTGTTAGGCAGAATGTTGTATTATACTGAAGGCGGCAATTTCCGTTCTTTCCTTAATAGTACAGAAGTAAAAGCGGAGTTGCTTTATAAAACCAACGGTCGTTTTTGGGGGCTTTCAATATTTGGAGACCGCGAATTTGATAATCATTACTGTGTTAAATATAATAATGATGGTTCTGCTTTGAATAACTATCTGATTCTGCCTCCTCATCTGAAAGGTTATAATTTCTCTATAGGGTACACGGACATGTCATATATGTTTCATGATACACTAAGATTCATGGTGATGCATGATTATAATATTTTCTCTTTGACAGATAACGGACTGGAATCTTCTTTCCGCTTTAAATCCAATCATGAAATGCCAAGAGACTATTTTGATGGCATGACCGGTTTAGAAATGATGAATCCCGAGATAACAGTTAAAACCATGAATGAAGGTTTTACCGGTTCATTTTCAGAAATCACAGAAACAGATAATTATCTGATGGTCAATTTTGATTCAGAAAAGCAGAATCAGATGTTACTATATGATAAGAATCAGAGGGCATATGGTCTGTTGCTACGTCCTGATTCATTCTTTGATGAATCAATGATTGATAAATTGACCACACAGAATGTCTGGAGATATATTCTGTTTTCTTTTACACGTCTATGTGTTTATGACAATTCAGTGTATGGCTGCGCTCCTTACAGTCTCTATTATATACTGTCCAAGACAGAATCTTTACACGACGAAAAAATCAGGGCTTTTTACGATCAGGTTAAAGAATTTGTTGAGACTCAGAAGATTGAAAGTGGTGATATGTTCTTTTTTAAAATGAATCTCTTATAAGGTCGAAAATGGAAAGAAGACTCATATTCAAAATGTTTATTGTGTGTGTTACAATCATTTCGGCTTTCCTTCCATCATGTAACAACAATTCAAGACAGAAAATAGTCGGCAAGAAAGTGGCTTGTGACAGTCTGCTTTTGTTCAGGAACAGGAAATTTTCTGTAGTAAGTGACACCGTCTTTAAGAATACTTCTGTTTTGTTGTGGATAGATTCAACAAAGTGTTCCCAATGTGAATTGGAGCATCTTGGAAATTACGAGTCTTTTAATGACCATTGTGAAAAGATCCTGGGAAAGGAGGGAAGGATGAAAGTCGTCATTTCACTTTCTGGTACTTATAGTATCGGCCAGTTGATAAATGATGTACAGTATTTAAATCTCTCGTTTGATCCAATAATTGATTACAAGAATCTGTTTCCATCCTTTTTTAATTGTAATGACAGATTGCTGTTCGTGCTCAAGGATGGTCGGGTCATAAAGTATTATCATATGGAAAACAATGAAGGGGATGCATACAAGATGAGAGACTGCCTGGAGTTTCTGAGACAGATGTATAAAGAGTAAAACTAATGCCATGATTAACAAGAATGCTTTCATCAACCGGTTTAAAAGATATGGCTCGATAGATTCATGTGTTTTGTTGCTTGCAGTGTGGATGCTGATATGCCATTATCTGCATGGCAACTATGCTTGTTTTGCAGATTTTCTGCAGAATATCGGATTAAGGAACGTAGTGCTGATTCTCTTTTATTACGCGGTATCACGGTTGTCGTTCCATTTCCTTAAAAAGGAGTCATATATAATAACGTTGATTGTCCTTTTGTCCGTTTCTTTCAGGGAGTCTTATGCCGGTATTTTGCAATTGTCGCAAGGGGCTCCTTATCCTGTCGGAACTTTGTTGAATCCCAATATATTTGCTTGTCTGCTTTCAATTACCTGCAGTATCCTTGTTGTAGTTATCTTCAGGTTAAATAACAGGCTGCTGAAAGCGTTGCTGTTTATCATTGTCGTTGCGTTTGCCATATTGATGTTTTATTCAAAGAGTCGTTTGGCTTTGTTGTCGGTGATAGTGCCCTTAATGTGTTTTCTGAGTCTGAATCCACGGTTCTCCGGTTTTATCAGAAAGCACTTAATATCAATCTCCATTATATTGACGGTATTATTCAGCGTGTTGTATTTTTTGAAAAAGCCATCGGCCGACGGCCGGGTGTACATGGCTAGGATTGCAGCAAGGGCTATTGTACACAACGGGATATTTGGATCGGGCCCGGAAAGTTATGCGGGAACTTTCGGCCGGGAACAACTTAGGTACTTCTGCGATAGCGATGATGTGGACTTAAACACGCTGATCCTTCTTGATACAGGGGACTCAAAGTTTGCATGTACTCCGTTGACGTCATTCAACGAGTTTCTTGGAATAGGTGTGGAATATGGTTTTATCGCTATGCTGCTGGCTTTTTACATAATGATAAGGGCTGTTGTAGTACTCATAAGGACAGACAGCCCGTTAGGGTATGGGTTGTTGTCATTGTTTGTTGTCTCACAGTTCTCATATCCGCATTGCTATTCTGTCTATTGTCTTTTACTTTCAATATTTACGGGGGCCGCTGGTAGTATGGATTACAGATCGATAGAAGAAGGATGCAAATCACCTGTGTGGATCATTAATCTGGCGGAGGCTTTGCTTTTCGGCTCGATACTTTATTGGGAATTGCCTCAGATGGATATCAGGAAACAGCTTGATGACAGGGAACGCGACATGGCTTTTTTCTTCAAAAACCAGGAGTATGAAATAGTATGTGATTATTGTGACGGGATCCCCGACAAGGAACTGTTTAGTTTGAATCTGTTGTTTGAATATGGAATTTCGCTGAGCATGACAGGACAATATGAGAAGAGTGATTCCATTTTACGGTTGGGCGCTTCCTGTTCCAGCAATCCCGTCTTTTGGCATGAGATAGGCCATAATTATGTTAGGAGTGGTAATTATGACAAAGCGGAACAATCCTATATCAGATCATTTATGATGGTCCCTAACAGGATGACGCCATTGTTATATCTTGCTCAATTGTATCATCACATAGGGGATGAGGAGAAACTTAGAAGAACGGCTTCTTATTCTGATATATTCAGACCCAAGGTCCGGTCTTATACAACAAAAGAATATCATGACAAAATAATGCAAATGGCCTATGGAGAATGATGGTGCAGAATCAAAGATAGACAAGAAACGACATGGCTTTTCTTCCTACGTTCTTCTGGTATTGCTGTTATGTTTTCTGACGAGAGTAGTGCTTGTGGAGCATTATACGATAGCTACCCCATCCATGGCACCTACAATACAGCCTGGAGATAGAGTAAGTGCCATAAAACTGTTTACACGAAAAATAAGGGCCAACGACATCATATTCTTTAATAAACTAGTGGAGCCGGAAAAGACTGAGGTTTACTGTAAGCGGGTTTTGGGATGCCCGGGTGACAGGATTGGTGCCGTTGACGGACATTATTGGAACGATAAGTATCTCAAACCGATAGGGGTGATTGGAGAACAGGAAAAACTCAGATGGATGTTTGACGGTTTTTTCAAAGTGACAAACAGTTTTGAGGTCATCCCTTTTTTGGATGCCGATTGGAATATAAAGAATTGGGGACCTGTTATTGTGCCAACCAAAGGATGGACTGTGGCTCTTGACGATTTTACGCGAGAACTATACCGTCAGTCCATTGAGGGTGAGACTGGCACTATCCTGGAGGATTCTGTGACGGAGTATACCTTCCAGGAGAATTACTACTTCGCGGTAGGAGACAACGCAATGTTGTCATTTGACTCCCGTTATTGGGGATTCATTCCCGAGGATTTCATCATCGGCATTGTGGGCGGAAAGAGATTCCGATAGTTTATTTGCGGTAGTCGGTCAGGATATCACTTATAACTTGGCAGACGTGGTCGTAGTTCTGGTAGTTCCAGGGATCAAGAGACTGTTGCAATGAAAGGTCTTTGCCGTTGGAGCTTACTATAAATCTTTCGGTTATTGTCTGTTGGTTGCCGTCTTCCAAAGTGATGGTGTAGGTGTGTGTAACGTTCCAGCCCAGGAATCGGCCGTCTTGGCGGTTGCTACGCCTGATGATGGTACGTTCATTGGTGATAATGGCTTCTTTGTATTCTTTTATCCTGTTTTCAGAGTTGTCCATCATCATTTGAATTGATTTATTGTCGGGGCTCGTAATAAGCATTCTCTTGCAATTCTGAATGGTGGCTTCCTCATTTTTGATGTGTTGCTTAAGGTCTATGATCATTGATGCGGCACGGGCACAAGAAAGTTCGTTATAGGGGCTTACGTAGGCTTTCTCAAATTTCCATGATACAGGTGTGTACACGCTTTTATCGGCAATATAGTCTTCGATATAGCTTTTTATAGCTTGCTTGGCCCGGTTCTTGATGCGTTGGCTTGTGTGTCCGGGACGTATAGCTTGTGCTATCTGTTCGGATTGATATTTTCCCGGTATATGGTTTGCTGCGATATCGAATGTAAACCAGGATGCAAACACGGCATTCAATGCCAGTGATACTACAAGTATCACCCAAAGGACTCTTTTTTTCATAAGGACATTAATAGTTGTGGAGCACAAATATAAGAAAAAGTGTTTAATTGATTATTTTTGTGGTGACTAATAAAGAGGTTATGAATATGAAACGCCTTTTATTGATGGTTTTGTACCTGTTCGGCCTTACTGCCATGGTTTTTTCCCAGTCAGCCAATGCGGTGTATCTTAAGGACGGAAGCAGGGTGATAGGACATATCCTGGAACTGGATTCTTTGGGAGGCGTCCGTATTATGACACAGGACGGAAAGTTTTATAACTATTCATCACAGGCTATTGACAACATCAACTGGTCATATGTGATAAAAGAACAGGGTCCCGGAGCAATATACCGGTACGGCGATATGTTCCGTTGGAAATACAATGATACGGAACTGTCCGATAAGAACTATGAGAAATACTTTGATGATGACTTGTATCACACATATGTGGGAGGCAGCAATCAGTTCAATCTGGGCGGTGCCTGCTGGCTTTACGGCATTACGTGTGCGGTGCTGACGGCTCTGGAATTCGATCCCAAGGCCGGCGCCGGCCAGAGTGGGCGGTTCTACGCATATGCGGGCGGTGCCAATGCCCTGATATGTCTGGGCTGTGTGTTTACCGGTATCGGAAAGAGGCGTCTTGATTGGGTGGCAAGTACATTCAATGCCCAGAATGCGGCCGATAACGAGTTGTCTTACTCACCAAAAAAACAAAACACCATGATGTTGAGCCCGTCGGTCCTTATGACTGCACAAAGGGATTTGGGACTTGGTGCAACTTTAAGTTTCAGTTTCTGATTTAAGGACAGACCAGACGGTCATAGGTGGTTCCGAATACGGTTATATGGCCGTCGGGACGGAATCCGTTTTTTATGTACAGACGGTAGGCGTTTCCGTTGTCCGGATCGACGGCGATGGTTGCCAGAGGTATGCCGGCTTCATCACGAAGACGGAACATCTCCCGTATCAGAGCCGATGCAATTCCCCTGTTCCGGAACCCGGGCAGTACTGCCAGCGAGTCAAGATAATACTCTCCTGCACACGCTTCATCATCCATTGAGTGGTATTCATCACCCACATAGATGCGTATCATTGGGAATGTGATGTCGCGCATCCGGCGGTATCGGGCTCCATCATACGCTACCATCAGACCGGCAGGCACTCCGTCATAAAGGGCGATGGTTGCATTGCGCCAGCTGTAGAGTGTATCCTCGCGGCGGCTGATATCGGCCAAATGCTTAATATGGCTGTCATCGGTCTCATCAATATGCAGTGCGCGCAACACGTTTTCGGCAATGAACCGCGCATCTTGCGGAGATGCTTTCCTGAGCGTTATCTTTTCATCCATAAGTGTGGCAAAAGTACATAAATTTGTGGTATCTTCGCAGATAATAATGTACAGGCGCGTATGGTACTCAACTGGATTTGGATTTCTTTCTTTCTTATAGCTTTCGTGGTGGCCGTGATACAGCTTTGCATGGGTAATGCGGGCGTGTTTCAGGATATTATGGACTCTACGTTCTCATCAGCTAAGACGGGTTTTGAGATATCGCTGGGACTGACAGGTGTGCTGTCTCTGTGGCTGGGTATAATGAAGATAGGCGAGAAGGGCGGACTTGTCAATACTTTTGCCCGATGGCTCAGTCCCGTGTTCTCACGTCTGTTCCCGGATCTGCCCAAGAACGATCCGGCTTACGGACATATATTCATGAACGTGGCCGCTAACATGTTGGGTCTGGACAATGCCGCTACTCCCATGGGACTCAAGGCCATGGAGCGCATGCAGGAACTCAACAAGACCAAGGATGTGGCATCAAATCCCATGATCATGTTCCTGGTGCTCAATACATCGGGTCTGACCATTATTCCGGTAAGCGTGCTGGTGTACCGCGCACAGATGGGTGCAGCACAACCGGCCGATGTATTCATACCCATCCTGCTGGCCACTTTCTTCTCAACGCTGGTGGGCCTGCTGGTTACCTGCTTTATCCAGAAGATACGCTTTGACAAGGTGCTAATAGGCTTTGTGGGCGGATTGAGCGTGATAGTGGCCCTTATTATCTGGGGCTTCTCCAGACTGCCGGCCGTAAAGATAGGCCCGGTGTCCACATCGGCCGCAAACATAATCCTTTTTGTGGTGATAATAGGTTTCATCATATCGGGCATAAAGGCTAAGATAAATGTATATGAGGCATTCGTGGAGGGTGCAAAGGACGGCTTTGCCACAGCGGTCAAGATTATACCTTACCTGATTGCCATATTGGTGGGCATAGGGGTGTTCCGTGCATCGGGCGCCATGGATGCTGTGGTTAACGGCGTGGCCTGGTGTGCCGATAAATGCGGTCTGGATACCCAGTTTGTGGGCGCCCTGCCTACAGCCCTGATGAAGCCCCTGTCGGGCGGCGGTGCACGTGGCCTGATGATTGACGCCATGACCACATACGGGGCCGATTCGTTCACGGGACGTCTGGCCTGCCTGTTCCAGGGCTCGACCGATACCACCTTCTACATCCTGGCGGTTTACTTTGGCAGCGTTAACATAAAGAACACCCGTCATGCCGTGGGCTGCGGATTGCTGGCTGACCTGGCCGGTATACTGGCTGCTATTTTCCTGGCGTATTTATTCTTTGCATAAACATAAACACTATGATATCATTTCTGACTGAAAACATAAAGATGCCCAAGTTGGACCGAAAGGCCGTGAGGGCATGGATAACTGCGGTAGCAGCTACATATGAAGGCCGCAAGGTGGGAGACCTGAGTTATATATTCTGCAATGATGAGCGTATCCTGGAGGTGAACAAAGAGTTCCTGGGACATGACTATTATACGGATATCATTACGTTTGATTACAGCGAGCCCTCAAAGATAAGCGGAGATATGTTTATCAGTCTGGACACTGTACTCAGTAACAGTTCCAAGTTTCATACGTCTTATGATAAAGAACTGATGAGAGTGATAATTCACGGGGTGCTGCATCTGTGCGGCATCAACGACAAGGGACCGGGCGAGCGTGCCGTCATGGAAGCTGCCGAGGAGAAGGCCCTTGATATGTGGTACAAGAAACAGTTTTGACCTGATGAAAAAGATACTATTGTCTGCAACGCTGCTCCTTACAGGGGCATGGGCGGGCATATCGGCCCAGAGCCGTCTGAATGATTCCGATACACGTCTGCTTGACGAGTGCCGCACCGTGTTCACGCAAGGTGACTACGGGGCTGCAGGATCCCTTCTGGACGAATGGATCAGTTTGACCCAGACCAGAAAGCAGGCTCTTACCCAGGAGATTGAATACATGCAGGTGGTCATAGCATCGGAACGTAACCTGTCTACCGCTATGCCGGCCATTCAGATATTCATGTCCAAATATCCTAACTCTATGTACAACAACCGTCTGATGGCCCTCATGGGATCGTCACATTTTGTTCAGCATGAGTATCAGGATGCCATTGAGTGCTTTGACGAGTGTGACCCCCTGTTGCTGGATGAGACTGACTGCTGCCGTATGGTGCGACATTATGCCATTTCGTTGTTCCGCTGCGGACGTGCACAGGAGGCATATCTGCAACTCAACATACTTGCCCGTCTTCTGGATGATCCGGATCAGGATGAGGATATTTTGTTCTACCGTGCATATTACGATTATCTGAACGGCAACAATCAGGAGGCCAGAGCCGGATTTGAGAAATCCCTTGACACCCGTCATGATGACGAGGCCCGCCTGTATATGGCCGATATCTCCCTGAACGGGGGCGGCGATATGGCACAGGCCTATGAGACCGCCAACAATCTGGTAGCCACTACCGATGATCCCTATATTGAAGCCGAGTCAGAGCGCATACTGGGTGAGTACTGGTATCGCAAGGGTGATTACGCCAAGGCAGTTGACCTGCTGACCAGTTATCTGGCAACCGGTCAGAGTCAGGATGTACGCCATGACACCTATCTGCTGGGTATCTCTGAGTTTCAGACAGGCGATTTGGACAGAGCCGTTGAGCATCTCTCGGCTGTGGTGGCCGATGACGATGCAGTCAGCCAGAACGCCCTGCTTCACATAGGTCTGGCCAATCTTAAGAAAGGAGACAAGAATGCGGCGCGTATGGCGTTTGAGCGTGCATCGGACATACCCGGCAAGCCCGATGTAAGGGAACAGGCACTTTACAACTACGCGATGGTGATTCATGAGACTGCATACTCTCCGTTTGCCGAGTCAGTTAACTCTTTTGAGCGTTTCCTTAACGAGTACCCCAAGTCCAAATATGCCGATAAGGTAAGCAGTTACCTGGTCGATGTCTATATGAGCACCACCAGTTACGATGCCGCCCTGGCTTCCATAGCCAAGATCCAGAATCCCGGCGCCTCCATCCTGGCTGCCAAGATACAGCTTCTGTACAAGAAGGCCATGGATAATATGGCTGCGGCCGATTATGACAAGGTCCCCTCATTGCTGACCGATGTCATTGCACTGGAGCGTTATGACCGCAAGACTGCAAACGAGGCTCTCTTCTGGCGCGGCGAGTGCTACTACCGCATGGGTCAGACAGACCGTGCCGAGGCCGATTACACACGCTATCTGGCTCTGACCGGAAGCGGTATGACACACAGCAGTGGCCTGGCCAACTACGGACTGGGTTACATTTATTACAACAGAAAGGATTATACCAGGAGCGGACGTTATTTCAAGACAGTCCTGGAGACATCACGTCAGATAGGCCTGGAGAACAGTATCATTGCCGATGCCGCCCTGCGTGCGGGTGACTGCATGTTCTACGGCCGCCAGTATGACCTGGCCAAGGAGTACTACGGAACGGCAATCAGTCTGGTACCCTCCACGGGTGACTATGCGCTTTATCAGACCGGACTTGTGAACGGACTTCAGCGAAATTACAACCAGAAGATACTTGACCTGGATAAACTTACAGCCAATTATCCGCAATCTCCGTATGTACCCTCAGCACTCTATGAGGAGGGCCGCGCCTACCAGCAGATTGATAAACCCGATGATGCTGTGGCAGTGTTTGCCAGGATAATCAGGGATTATCCCAACACCGATCTGGCACGCAAGGCATCGGCCGAAACGGCACTCATCTATTACCAGACCGATAAGTATGACCTGGCCATTGCAGCCTATAAGGATGTGATCGCCCGCTATCCGGGCAGCGATGAGGCCCGTACCGCTCTGGTGGACCTCAAGTCCATCTACGTGGAGAAGGGTGATATAAACACCTATCTGCAGTATACCGAGACTGTTCAGGGCGCCACTCCCATTGCAGTGAGCGAGCGTGACTCACTTACCTACACGGCAGCCGAGGGTCTCTTCAGCCGCGGCCAGAAAGCCGATGCCAAGGTGCGCTTCAAGGAGTACCTGGACCAGTATCCTAACGGCGCTTTTGCCGCCAATGCATGGTATTACCGCGGATTGCTGCTTGAGGAGGAGAATGACTATGACGGAGCATATGAGAGTTTCATGCACAGCGCCGCTTATGAGAGCAGCCGGTTTGCCGAGAGCGCACTTGACCATGCATCGGCCATGGCATGGGGCGTGGGCGATTGGGAGACGGCAATGGATACCTATATCCGCCTTTACGGCAAGACCACCAATGCCGACCGTCAGCGCACCAGCCTGTTCCGTATAGTAAGCAGCGCAGGCCAGATAAGCGAGCATGATGCGGTACTTCTTTATGCAGATAAGGCACTGCAGACACAGTTGTCAGCTGCCCAGCAGACCGAGGTCCGTTACTGGAAGGCACAGGCACTGCTGGAGACCGGCAAGAGGGCCGATGCACGTCCGCTGCTTGAGGAACTTGCCAAGGATACGCGTTCCGTATACGGTGCCGAGTCAGACTATCTGCTCAGTCAGTTGCTGTTTGACAGCGGTGACAAGGAGGGCGCACAGAAGGTCATAATGGATTTCATACAGGAGGGAACTCCCCATATGTACTGGTTGGCACGCAGTTTCATACTGTTAAGTGACATCTATAAGTCACAGGGTAAGGATGTGGAGGCCCGCCAGTATCTGCTTTCGCTCAAGTCCAATTATACAGAAGATGACGATATTGCCGATATGATTGCCAAACGACTAGAAGAATGACTGTTATGAAAAAATATATACTGCCGGTCATGATGACCGTAATATGCTGGAGCGGACTTAAGGCACAGGATGATGTGCTCCCCTCCAGATCGCTTACCATAGAAGGTGCCTATAACCCCTCCATGTCGGAGCAGGGTAAGATAATGCCCGTACCGCAGCGTCCTGAGACACAGCGTCAGGCTGCCACGGTCAGTTATCGGACCGAGTCCAATCCCAGTAAGGATTACGGACGCACTCCCATGGGTGTGTTCGGAGAGCAGACCGATGATGTAACCCCTTCAAGGTACTATGGCCTGGTACGTCTGGGCTACGGACTGAGAAACGTATCGGACGGTCTTCTGGATGCCGGCTGGAGAATATCGGACAGGGACCTGCTTACCCTTTCGGGACTGATGGACGGATGGTCAACCAAACCTGACGGCCAGTGGAAATCCAGGATGTTCAACTCTGACCTTAAGATGGAGTACTCCCACCGTTTTGACAGCCTGTCAATAGGCGCTTACGGAGCATACGGTCATTCACGTCTCAATTTCCGTGAGGGTAAGGACACCACATCGGCTATACTGGCTGCAAGTGATTTCCTGCAGAAAACCAACCGTGCCGAGATAGGGTTGTGGCTAAGCGGAGAATTCAGGAAAGCTCAGTGGCATTTTGATGCCGGAATGCAGTGGCTGTCACGCAAAGGATTCATCCTTAACGGAGTGGAGCCCGATAACCGAGAGCGTCTGCTGCGCATAAATGCAGGTCTGGAACTGCCTTTGTTGGGAGGTATAGGCGGTGCTGGTTACCGTCAGAAAATAGCCATGTATGACTGGCAGGGGGTATACGGAACCAATTACGGCTCCCTGACCACCATCACACTGTCCCCTTACTGGAAAAAGACATGGGGCAATCTGGATGCCCGTTTGGGCGTGAACCTGGACGTACGTTCCGCAGCCGGGTATAAGGTGCTGCTGTCACCTATGGTAACCGCTACATACAATGCAGGTGATAACATGCGTCTTCTGGCCGCAGTAACCGGAGGTGTCAAAGACAACTGCATGCGTACTCTGGCCGGAATTTCCCCCTACTGGACCGAGGCCGAGCGCATACGTGACGGCTACGAACTTATGAACGCATCCGTTGGAGTGTCATACTCACAGGGAACCTGGCTGACACTTTCCCTTAAGGGCGGATACAGCCATACTATCGATGAACTCTTCCAGGTGGTGCATGACAGCCTTATCATATCATCCATGCTCAAACAGGAGGGCTGCGATGTGTTTTACGCCCGCTTGGATGCCGATATGCAGTTTGCTGACAGGGCTCAGGTCAAGATGGACCTGACCTGTAACGGATATACCGGTAAGTACTCGGACGGGATACTTGCATTCAAGCCCGTCCTGGACGGCTCGCTGTTTGGCAGGGTAAACATTATGCCCGGACTGGATGCCATGCTCACATACAGGGCCATGATGTTCTGCAAGGTGGAAGGCCAGCGTGAGCGTATGGTCAATGACGTGGCTCTTACACTGGATTATGATTTCCGCCCCAACCTGTCATTCTACCTGACCGGTAACCGTCTTACCGGCGGTAACTACTGCTATTACGCCGGTTACCGCGCCATCAAACCGTCGGTACTCATCGGCGCCACGTACAGGTTCTGACTTTTTATTAATATTAATATTAATAAGGTGGACAGAGAGAATTTTTTATCTCTTTCCACCTTTTCTATATGTTTTTTTTGTTCTACTTTTGCCGCGCCTTTGAGGCATAACATTTAATAGAATATCATGCAGAAGAATCTGGTAATTGTGGAGTCTCCGGCCAAGGCCAAGACAATCGAGAAGTTTTTGGGAGCCGATTACAAGGTGATGTCAAGTTACGGACACATCTGTGACCTTAAGAAAAAGGACCTGAGCATAGACATAAATACGTTTGAACCAATATATGAGATACCTACCGACAAGAAGAAGGTGGTAAGTGAACTCAAGGAGGCAGCCAAGAAGGCCGAGATGGTCTGGCTGGCATCCGATGAGGACCGCGAGGGAGAGGCCATCAGCTGGCATCTGTTCGAGACCCTGGGACTCAAGCCCGAGAAGACCAAACGTATAGTATTCCACGAGATTACAAAGAACGCCATACTGCACGCCATAGAGACCCCGCGTGACATTGATACCAACCTGGTATATGCACAGCAGGCGCGTCGTGTGCTGGACCGCATAGTAGGTTTCAAGCTTTCTCCCATTCTGTGGCGTAAGGTAAAGCCCGCTCTGTCGGCCGGCCGTGTACAGTCTGTAGCGGTACGTCTTATCGTGGAACGTGAGCGTGAGATAAAGGATTTCGTACCGGAGGCATCATACAGGGTAGTGGCAATATTCCGTCTTGAAAGCGGTAACGGTCAGGTACAGGATGTACGCGCCGATTACAGTGAGCGTTTCAAGACCAAGAAAGAGGCTTATGCCTTCCTTGAGAAATGCAAGGGGGTCGATTTCAAGGTAAAGGATATCACCACCAAGCCGCTCAGGAAACTTCCCGCACCTCCGTTCACCACATCAACCATGCAGCAGGAGGCAACCCGTAAGTTCGGATTCACCGTCATGCAGACCATGATGCTTGCACAGCGTCTGTATGAGTCCGGTAAGATAACATACATGCGTACCGATTCTGTGAACCTGTCAACCCTTTGCATAGATTCATGCCGCAAGGCCATAACCGAGTCAATGGGCGAGGAGTACGTAAAGAGCCGTCAGTACACACAGAAGGCCAAAGGCGCCCAGGAAGCCCACGAGGCTATCCGTCCTACCTATATGGACAACCAGACCATTGACGGTACCGCCCCCGAAAAGCGCTTGTATGAGCTTATCTGGAAGCGTACCATAGCATCTCAGATGGCCGATGCCGAGATAGAAAAGACAACTGTATCAATAACCGCACCCAAACTGGACGGCGAGTTCACCGTAACCGGCGAGACAGTCAAGTTTGACGGTTTCCTGCGTGTTTACCGCGAGAGCCGTGACGATGATTCCAACGAATCACAGGAGACACAGGGCCTGCCGGAGTTCAAGAAGGGTCAGGCACTGGAGTTCAGCCAGATATCGGCCTATGAGCGTTTCACTCAGCATCCGCAGCGTTTCAATGAAGCTGCCCTGGTGCACAAGATGGAGGAGTTGGGCATAGGACGTCCTTCTACATATGCTCCCACCATCGGTACCATCCAGCAGCGCGAGTATGTACTGCGTGAGGATATTGAGGGCGTAAAGCGTGACTGTGATATGCTTCGTCTGGAGAACGGTGAGATTAAGGAACAGAAAGTGACCGAGGTCTACGGCACCGAAAAGTCCAAACTTGTACCTACAGACATAGGTATGGTGGTAAATGACTTCCTGATAGAGTATTTCCCCGATATAATGAACTACAACTTTACTGCTCAGGTAGAGAAGGAGTTTGATGATATTGCCGATGGCGACAAGCAGTGGAAGAGTGTTATCAGTACCTTCTATGACAAGTTCAGCCCGGCAGTAAACAACGCCATGACCCTTAAGAACGAACATAAGGTAGGTGAAAGGATACTGGGTACCGATCCAGTATCCGGTAAGCCTGTATCGGTCAAGATAGGCCGTTACGGTCCCATTGTCCAGATAGGCAGTGCCGATGATGATGACAAACCCCGTTTTGCACAGATGAAAAAGGGTCAGACCATTGAGACCATCACGCTCGATGAGGCTCTGGAACTGTTCCGCCTGCCGCGCACATTGGGTGAGTTTGAGGGCTTTGAGGTAAGCGTAGGTACAGGCCGATTCGGTCCTTACATCCGTCATGACAAGTTCTATGTTTCTCTGAGCGGTGTGGCCGATCCCCTTACCATCACTCTCGATGAGGCCATAGATCTTATCCGAAACAAGCGTGAGTCAGAATCCAAGAAGGTGCTCAAGACTTTCCCCGGAAATCCGGATATGGAGGTGATGAACGGTCGTTACGGCGCATACATCGCTTATCAGGGAAGCAACTACAAGATTCCCAGAAACATGGATCCTTCCACTCTGACCGAGGAGGAGTGCCAGGAAATTATCAAGCGTCAGATTGAGAAGACCGGCTCTGCTCCCAAACGCCGTATATTCAAGACCAAGAAATGATAAGGGTATTCCTTATGGGCTTTATGGGGGCGGGTAAGACGACCCTCGGCAAGGCCTTGGCCAAGGACCTTAATATCTCTTTCATAGACCTGGACCAGTATATTGAGCGCAGGTACATGAAGAGCGTAAGTCAGATATTCGCTCTTAAGGGTGAGCAGGGCTTCCGTGAGATTGAGAGCCGTATGCTGCGTGAGGTGGGTGAATTTGATGACGTCATTGTGTCATGCGGCGGTTCTACCCCACTCATAGGCGACAATATGGAGTATATGCTGCGGCACGGACAGACCGTCTATCTTAAATGTGACAACGATACCCTGCTGCGCCGTCTCAAGGTAGCCCGTTCACAGCGTCCGCTCATAGCGTCCAAGACCGATGAAGAACTGGCCGCTTTTATTGAGAGTGAGACCAAGCGCCGCGAGCCCGGATACCTTAGGGCCGGGTACATCTGCCCCGGTGACCGTCTGGAATCCCGCGACCAGATATCGGACACCATAACTTATCTTAAACAACTGTTGGACATTAAAAAAGATTGACCACATATGAAACAGTCACTTGTCATAGTAAAGGTGGGCGGCAAGATAGTTGAGCAGCCCGAGACCCTGGAGCGTCTGCTCAAGGATTTCAAGGCCATACCCGGCGCTAAACTGCTGGTACACGGTGGCGGCCGTTCGGCAACAGCCATGGCAAGCCGTCTGGGTATTGAGAGCAAGATGGTGGACGGACGCCGTATCACCGATGCCGATATGCTTGACGTTGTGACAATGGTTTATGGCGGTTTTGTAAACAAGAACATCGTGGCCAAACTGCAGGCGGGTGGCATCAACGCCATAGGTCTTACAGGCACTGACTGCAACGTGATGCAGTCCGATAAGCGCCCCGTTAAGGAAATAGACTATGGTTTTGTGGGCGATGTCAAGGCAGTGAACGCCGAGTTCCTGGCCGGTCTCATAGAGAAGGGTATAGTTCCCGTGCTGGCTCCGCTCACCCATGACGGTAAGGGCCAACTCCTCAATACCAACGCCGATACCATAGCCGGCGAGGCAGCCAAGGCACTGGCATCATACTTTAAGGTTACTCTGATATTCTGCTTTGAGAAGCCGGGCGTGCTGCTGCATGAGGATGACGATAACAGCGTCATTCCATACATATCATATTATGATTTCCCGCGTCTGGTCCAGGACGGCACCATAAGCGGCGGCATGATTCCCAAGATCCAGAACGCATTCAATGCATTGCAGGCCGGAGTGTCATCGGTCCTGATAACCAAGGCCGAATCACTGGACAAGCTCACCGGAACCACTATCGCTCTGTGATTCTTCTGCAGCTGCGACTTTCTGGAGCTCCTGCTCTTTCTTGATTTTGGCGTAGTATCTGTTGATCCAGATACATGATACTACACAGATGAGAGTGAATGATATGAGCAGTATCACGCCCAGTGTGCTGTTCAGACTCAAGTCACCTTCAGCACCAATAGTCATCAATACGAATGATATTGTGTTGTTGATTATGTGGATGCAGATGGGAACAAGCAGGCTTCCTGTCTTGCAGTAAATCCAACCAAGGAATATGCCGGCCGGCATGGCGAATACAATCTGAACGGGATTGATATGAATGATGGCGAACAGGGCGGATGAAATGATTATACCCCACCACATGCTCTTGGTAGCCTTGGCCATCTCCTTGAGAATGACGCGGCGCATTATGATCTCCTCCATTATCGGGCCTACGATGCAAATACCCAGGAATCCGGATATTGTTCCTGCCATAGCCTGGAACTGCTCCTCAAGATTGTTGGGAATCTCAAACTGTGAAGACACAAGTTCTACGGCGTACATACCGGTCATGGCAAATACAATAGAAATCAGAAGCACATCGACAGGCACTTTCCTGAACAGTTCCTTAATTCCGCAGTACTTGAGTAACAGAAGTATTACAATTACCAGAAAGTCCGATATCAGAAGTGCAGGACCCATGGTAGCTGTCATTGCTTCCATAATGCCCATTCCCTGAATCATACCTGCAATTATGAATATGAGTGAAACTAAAAGCTGAGCGGCAAAGAAAACGCCGATTGATACGAGTGTCCTTTTGATTTTCATATTATCCTAGTTTTATTGTTTGTCTTACTTTGTCGCGGTCAGCCTCAAGCTGGGCGGCCAGTTCCTGAGGAGACTCGAAACGGCGTTCCGGACGCAGGAAATCCACGAACTCCAATGTCAGCTCATGAAAGTATATGTCGCGGTCAAATCCCAGAAGGTGGGCTTCGATAGTTCGGGCCTTACCCTCAAATGTGGGGCGGAAACCTATGTTGAGCATGGCGGGCCAGGTATCTCCATCAACCGTTGCCAGGGCCGAATAGACTCCGTCGGCCGGGATCTGCATGAATTCGCAGTATGGGCCCAGATTGGCGGTGGGGAATCCCATCTTGCGTCCGTTCTGCAGGCCGTGAATCACGGTGCCGCTTATGGTGTAACGGTAACCCAGCATATCGTTTGCAGCCTTTACATGGCCGGCTACCAGTTCACGGCGTATACGTGAACTGCTTATGGGCGCGCCCTCATAGAGATAGGCATCGGCGGGAATCACCTCCATACCTATTTCATTGCCTATACGGCGGTAGTCATCTATGGTAAGGCTGGTGTCATGACCAAAGTGGTGGTCATGCCCAACAAGCAGAGTGCTTACACCCAGTTTTTTCTGCAGAAAATCCGTCATGAACGTGCGGGCATCCAGAGCTGCCAGTGCCGTGGTAAAATGGAGCGGGAAGCAGTAATCAATGCCTGTCCGCTCAAGCAAGCGCATCTTGTCATCGGGTGTGGATAGCAGGCGCGGACGGTAATCGGACTGAAGTATCTGGCGCGGATGCTCGGGAAATGTTATGGCCATACTCTTGAGCCCGCGCCGTGCGGCAATGGTTTTGAGCTCTTCCAGAAGGTGCACGTGACCCTTATGGACTCCGTCAAAGAATCCTATCGTGGCGGCGTATCTGTCTGTCTGCGGATCAGGTATGGTCATAGTGCTCTGTTTCTGATTGCAAAAGTAGTGAAGATACGCGGGGTAACGGAATTTTTTGCTCCAAAACTTTGCTAATTCGGGTTAATGGCGTACTTTTGCACCCGAATGAAGCAGTCGGCCCTGGGCCGGTGATTCTTTCTCCGGGCTTTTAGCTCAGTTGGTTAGAGCAACAGACTCATAATCTGGAGGTCCTAGGTTCAAGCCCTAGATGGCCCACTACCACCCAATCAGGGTGGTTTTTTTATTTCAGGACTTATTTCGGTCATCGGTCCTCAACAAGCTTCGCAGTAAAGCCCCGGATGGGTCGCGGTGTTGATAAATTACACATCAGCCATAGGGCGATAGTGCCTTAATTTTTGTATCTTCGCTGAATTAAAAAGTGAGGAGATAATGTCAGTTGAGAATATATCTGTAATCGCGGTCAAGACGGCCAGGGACCTGCGCAGGTTTGCACGTTTCAATGTGCAGCTTTACAGGAATCACCCTTATGCCGTACCGGATCTGATCAGCGATACCAAGAACTCTTTCAGACCCAAACGCAACGCCGCACTTGATTTCTGTGAGGCGCAGCCTTTCATTGCCGTCAGGGACGGTAAGGTGGTGGGCCGCGTTGCTGCCATTATCAACTGTAAGGCCAATGATGCGTGGAAGGTAAAGACCGTTAGGTTCGGCTGGATAGATTTCATTGACGATATCAACGTGTCAAGGGCTCTGCTTGATGCCGTATCGGCATGGGGCAGGGAGCGTGGCATGAACCGCCTGGAGGGACCTTTCGGATTCACTGATTTTGATCCCGAGGGAATGCTCACCCAGGGCTTTGACCTGATTGGTACAATGGCTACCATCTACAACTACCCCTACTATCCCAAGCACATGGAGCAACTGGGGCTCAAGCCGTCGGCCGAGTGGGTAGAGAGACAGATCCCCTACAACACCTTGCCCGAGAAGATGGAACGCATAGGCAAGATAGTGCTGGACCGCTATAACCTCCATATTGACAAGCTTGAACACAGCAAGAGTGTTGAGGCCAGGAAATATGCCCATAAACTGTTCCATCTGGTAAATGAGGCGTTCGCACCGCTGTACGGTTATTCAGCATTCTCGGACAGGCAGATTGATGACTTTGCCCGCAAGTTCGTACCGCTTCTGGACAAGCGTTTTGCCGCGTTCGTGCTTGACAAGGATGATAATCTTGTGGCCGGAGCGCTCACGATGACATCAATTGCTCGTGCATTGCAGAAGGCTCAGGGCCGTCTGTTCCCGTTTGGCTGGTGGCACATTATCAAGGCGCTCAAGATAAAGCGCTCAAATATTGTGGAGTTCCTGTTCATAGCCGTCAAGCCCGAATACCAGAACAAGGGTATCAACGCTGTACCGTTCTCCATACTCAATCCCAATCTGGTCAAACTCGGATATACGTTGGGCGAGACCAATCCGGAACTGGTTGACAACGTAAAGGTTCAGAGCCAATGGTCGTACTATGAAGGAGTAAGGATAGTACGTCGCAGGGCGGTTTTTTTCAAGCCCATCTGATTTAATTTTGTTTTGAGAAAAGTATAATAGAGATATATGGCAGACACTGAAGAACTTTTTGACCCGCAGACACCTCAGGTGCAGTACAACGAGGACAATATCCGCCACATGGACGATATGGAGCATATCCGTACCCGTCCCGGTATGTACATAGGTAAACTGGGCGACGGATCGGCCGCCGATGACGGAATCTACGTGCTGCTCAAGGAAATCATAGACAACAGCGTCGATGAGTTCCGCATGAATACGGGCAAGCGCATAGAGATAGACCTGGCCGATACGGGCAAGGTATCGGTACGTGACTACGGACGCGGCATCCCGCAGGGTAAGCTTGTGGATGCGGTCAGCATTCTTAATACCGGCGGTAAGTTTGACAGCAAGGCGTTCAAGAAGAGCGTGGGCCTGAACGGTGTCGGCCTTAAGGCTGTGAATGCGCTCAGTTACCATTTCGAGGTGAGCAGCTGGCGTGACGGCCAGGTCCGTACACTGCAGTTTGAGCGCGGTAAACTTAAATCGGACAAGACAGAACCCAGTGCCGATGAGCACGGAACCCAGGTAATCTTTGAGCCTGACAATGACCTTTTTGTGGGCTATCAGTTCCGTCCCGCCATAATAGAGACCATGCTGCGTAACTACACTTATCTGAACACCGGCCTTACCATCATGTACAACGGCCAGCGTTTTGTGTCACGCAACGGTCTGGAGGATCTGCTCATGGAGCGCATGAGTGCCCAGAGCCTCTATCCGATCATCCATTTGCAGGGAACGGACATTGAGATCGCATTCACCCATACCAACCAGTACGGCGAGGAGTACTACTCGTTCGTGAACGGTCAGTATACATCACAGGGAGGAACCCATCAGAGCGCATTCAAGGAGCATATAGCCCGTACCATCAAGGAGTTCTACGGCAAGAACTTTGAGTCGGGCGACGTACGTAACGGCATAGTGGCCGCAATAGCCGTCAACGTTGAGGAGCCTGTGTTTGAGAGCCAGACCAAGATCAAGCTGGGCTCTACCACCATGAGTCCGGGCGGAGGCGTATCGCTCAACAAGTTTATAGGCGACTTTATCAAGAAAGAGGTTGATGACCTGCTCCACAAGGAACCCGAGATAGCCGATGTATTGCTCAAGAAGATACTGGAGTCAGAGAAGGAGCGCAAGGAGATAGCAGGCATTACCAAGCAGGCCCGCGAGCGCGCCAAGAAAGCCAATCTGCACAACCGCAAACTGGCCGATTGCCGCATCCACCTGAATGATGCCCGCGGTGACCGCCAGGAGGAGAGCTGCATCTTCATAACCGAGGGAGACTCAGCCAGCGGCTCCATTACCAAGAGCCGTGACGTAAACACCCAGGCCGTATTCAGCCTGCGAGGCAAGCCCCTTAACTGCTACGGCCTTACCAAGAAGGTGGTCTATGAGAATGAGGAGTTCAACCTGCTGCAGGCCGCACTCAATATAGAGGAGGGACTGGATGACCTGCGTTACAACAAGATAATTGTGGCAACCGATGCCGATGTGGACGGTATGCACATACGTCTGCTCATGATAACCTTCTTCCTGCAGTTCTTCCCCGAGCTGATAAGGAAAGGCCACGTATACATACTGCAGACTCCGCTGTTCCGCGTACGTAACAAGCGTAAGAAGAAAAAAGGTGCCGATGCCCACGTGGACGGTGTGGTAACTGAGAAGGGTGAGTTTGAGACCATCTACTGCTACAATGATGACGAGCGCCGTCAGGCCATAGAGAAGCTGTCACCCAATCCCGAGATAACCCGATTCAAAGGATTGGGTGAGATATCGCCCGATGAGTTCAAGAACTTTATCGGCCCCGATATGCGTCTGGAACTGGTAACACTCAAGAAGACCGATGCGGTCGATGACCTGCTCTCATTCTATATGGGCAAGAACACAATGGAGCGTCAGAACTTTATAATAGACAACCTGGTAGTTGAGGAGGACCGTGTAGATGAGGATGAAGGTGAGAAATTCTAAACTTTAAGGATTATGAAACTGTTTTTCCCGGGATCGTTTGACCCCTTCACCATAGGACACGCCGATCTGGTTGAGCGCGCTCTCAATCTGGGCTGCGAGGTGGTGATAGCCATAGGCATAAATGAGGAGAAAAAGCCCATGTTCAGTACTGCAAAGCGTCTTGATTCCATCCGTAACTATTACAAAGGATACTCCCGTGTAAGTGTCATAGAGTATAAGGGACTTACGGTGGATGCAGTGCGTGAAAACGGTTGTGATGCAATTTTGCGCGGCATACGTTCAGTGACGGATTATGATAAGGAACGTAATCTGGCCGATATTAACCGAACCATTGACGGCGTTGAGACCGTACTGCTGGTATCAAATCCTGCATTCCAGCACGTAAGCAGCAGTCTGGTACGTGAACTCATATCTTTCGGACGTAATGCCGATGACCTTATGATAGATACTTTCAGATGATAATGATGAAAAAGATCGATATTCTGATTGCGGCACTCCTGATGCCGCTGATGCTGACTGCCCAGCCCGGTCGTATTGGCCAGCCTCAGATGCAACCGCCCATGCAGCGTCAGCCTCAGATGCAGCCCCAGGCTACATCAATAGATGCTGAACTTCAGAAACTGCTGGTAGCCGAAGGGGCCATATCGGCCCTGTATGTGGAGGAGGTTGATGAGAAGAAGATTGTAGAGAAGGCTATCATAGGCATGCTCGAGGAACTTGATCCGCACTCAACCTATCTTACAGCCGAGGAAAACGATAAGTCAAACGAGACGCTCATGGGCTCATTCGAGGGCATCGGCGTCCAGTTCAATATGGTTGAGGATACGCTTTTCATAGTACAGCCCATACCCGACGGCCCGTCCGAGAAGGTGGGTATACTGGCAGGTGACCGTATCATTACCGTAAACGATACTACCATAGCCGGAGTGAAGATGTCCCAGGAGGCCATAATGAAACGTCTGCGTGGTCCAAAGGGTACCAAGGTGGATCTGGGTATAAACCGCCGTGGTGTAAAAGAACTGATTCACTTTATGGTAATCCGAGACCAGATTCCCGTGAACACTGTAGATGCCGCTTATATGATCCGTCCGGAAATAGGATACATCAAGATTTCCAGTTTCGGAGCCACCACAGTCCAGGAGTTTGAGGAAAAACTCTCCGAACTCAAGGGACAGGGCGCACAATCACTTATCCTGGACCTGCAGGGTAACGGCGGAGGTCTGCTGATGGCTGCCGTCGGCATTGCCAACGAGTTCCTGGGACGTGACCAGATGGTGGTTTATACCGAGGGCCGACGTTCACCCCGCAGCGGTTATCTGGCCGACGGACGCGGACGTTTCCGTGACGGCAAACTGGTGGTGCTTATCGATGAGTATTCCGCATCGGCCAGCGAGATTGTATCGGGCGCAGTCCAGGATTGGGACCGTGCAACGATCGTAGGCCGCCGTTCATTCGGCAAGGGTCTGGTGCAGCGCCCCATAGAGTTTCATGACGGATCCCTGATACGTCTTACCGTAGCCAAATACTATACTCCCGTGGGCCGATGCATACAGAAGCCTTACGGTAAGGACGTTGACTATGGAGATGACATACTGGAACGCCTGCATCACGGCGAACTCACCAACCGTGACAGCATCCACTTCCCCGATTCGCTCAAGTACAGCACCATGATCAGGCATCGGACCGTGTATGGAGGCGGAGGTATCATGCCCGATGTATTCGTACCGCTGGACACCACACGAACCAACCAGTATTACCGTGACGTAACAGCCAAGAACATAGTGCTGAACACTTCAATGCAATATACGGAACGTAACCGCCGCAGCCTGCAGCGCCGTTTCAAGTCATTTGAGGAATTCAACAGCGGATTCCAGGTAGGGCCCGATGTGATGAAAATGTTCCTGGATAAGGCCAAGGATGCCAAGGTTGAGTATGACGAGGCTCAGTATCAGGAGGTTCGAGGCATACTGGAGACACAACTTAAGGCCACCATAGCACGTCTGATATGGGGAATGAATTCCTATTACCGGGTAATACAGGACCTGGACGAGGTTATTCAGAGGGCTGTGGCGTTTATGGAAACAGGTCAATAAATGGCTCATCTTTACAAATAAACCGATTTTTTGTGTAAGTTTGTGAGCCCAAAATTTTTAGGATAACCAAAATTATTAATCAATAAACTCATTTTTATGGCAAACGAAGTAAACAACGGTTACTACAAACTGAGTTGGGGACAGAGAATCGGTTTCGGTTCGGGTGACCTTGCCCAGAATCTGATTTTCCAGACAGTTGCATGTTTCCTGATGCTGTACCTGTGTACAGTACTTAAAATCAACCCCGGTTTTGTTAGCGGACTTATCCTTGCAGTAAGACTGCTTGACTGTTTCTGGAGTCCTGTGGTAGGAAAGTATATCGACAACCACAATCCCAAACTCGGAAAGTATCGTACATATCTGCTTTACGGCGGTATACCTCTTACCGTTGCAGCCTGCTTCCTGATGCTTCCTGCAGTAGCAACTTGGGACATGACATGGAAGATTGTATATGCTACCGTAAGTTACACTCTGCTCAGCATGATCTACTCTGTAGTGAACATTCCTTACGGTTCAATCATGGCCTCTATGACCCGTGACAATGATGAGGTACTTATCCTTACTTCAACCCGTATGGTATGCGCCAATATCGGCCAGATTATCGTACAGGCTGGTTTCCCCATCGGACTTGCCATGTGCGTTGGTGTTGCAGTGGACTGGAACCAGGCCGTATTCATGGCTATCGGTACAATACCGGCATTCATCATCCTGCCTTCACTGCCGGTTTTAAAGAAACTGTTCGGCAAGAAGGGTCTTTATTATCTGCTTCTTTGTGTAGGTCTGGTAGGTTTCATCACCCTGTTCATCATAGGTAAGTTCTTTGATGTACAGAAGTGCAATGCAATCGTTCAGGGCGCAAAGGTTCTGACCGGTGTAGGTCTGCTGGTTGGTTCACTCATGTGGGCTCTTGTTCCTGAGGTAATCACTGATGCCGAGTATCGCACAGGCAACCGTCCCGCCGCTACAGTAAACGCTCTTGCGGGTGTTGCTTTCAAGGCAGGTTTCTCACTTGCCGGTTTCATCACTCCCTGGGTTATGGGTCTTATCGGATTCAACCTGGCAAGCGAGGAGTCAGCTCTGCCCACCGATCCCAAGGCATGGTTTACTGTAACATGCATCTTTGCAGTAGTAGGTTTCGTGCTGCTTACCCTCTGCTTTATGGGCAGTAAGGAGAACATCACCACAACACCTGAAAAGCCTGTATCATTCAAGGAGATGTGGCAGGAGTTCAAGGCCAACAAGTGTTTGCAGCTGGTTCTGAGCATCTTTATCGTAGTGTTCCTGGCTTCATTCATCAGCGCTCCGGTAAACGCATACTACACTCACCTGAGTGATTATAATCCAACCGTTCAGAATGCAATCCTGTGGTTCACCACCATCATTCCCGCCATCCTTCTGGTAGTAGTAGGATATCTGGTATACAAGTATCCTCTTACCGACCAGCGTCTTGACGAGATGAACAAGGAGATTGAAGCAAGACATCACGCTGCTCAGAAATAATCAGTAATTCTGTCAATACACAATGGGGCCGATACTGTGTAAGGTATCGGCCCTTTTTTTGCCAATAATTGTTAATGATATGTCAAAAAAGTATATATTCGCGCCTTGAAATGAAAACGGGTATTGTGTCAAACACCAGACTGGCAATTGGCTTGTTTCTTCTGCCGGTTGTCCTTTTCCTTCTGTCCGGCTGTCAGGAAAGACAAAAGGTTTGTGACACATGTCTTCATGAGATTTACGCTCCGCTTCTGGAGGATGCCCCTACGGAATATCCCATAATGTCAAGCATGTTTGAACGTGTGGACACGGTGTTTCTGGAAAATGCGGGCTATGAGAGTATCATACCTTCGGTCGATGAGGTTGTTTCATTCAGTGACACCATCATAGTAAGATCGGCCAATACTCTTTTCTTCTTTAATGACAAAGGCAAGTTCCTGTACCGTTTTGACCGTCTGGGCAAGGGTACGGGCAATTATCGCACGATAGACCGTTTTGACGTTCTTGAGCAACGGGGTGAGCTTTACATAATGGACGGTCATACCAACAATATCTTTGTGTATGGCTTGGACGGCAGTTATAAGCGCAGCGTTCAGATTGATGATTATGTATGTGACTTTGCGGTCCTGCCTGACGGCGATTTCCTTTTTGCCAATCCCATTAAATATACGGGCCGTAACCATCGTCGCGGGCTTTGGAAAACAGGGGCCGACGGTAGGTTCATTAAGCAGCTTGTCGAGTTTGACCCTGAATTCGCTCACGTGAGCTTAAATACCCCGTATATCAATCATATATGCCCTGGTGTGATAGGTTTTATGGGCATTGAGGATAATGACAAGTTCTATCACTACGCCGATGACAGCATATCGGCCACCTGTCGAATGACAACCGATATCGTAATCCCCGATGAACTCAAACGGAGCGACAAGGTGTTTGTAAATCCCCAGAAAGAGTATACCAAGTGCGGATATCTGGAAACTCCCCGATTCCTGTACTTTGTTAATACAAACTACGGGGCCAACCTGATGATAGTATTCACTGACAAGAAAGACTGGACCACATACCGCATGTATGTCTATACGGGAGAGTTCAATCACGACAAAGAGACACGTGAACCGTTCCCGTTCCTGGTGGGTTCATACAACGGCACTCTGGTGGGATTCTATGACTCGGGTATGATTCTGGACAGCGAGCGTTTCAAATCCCTGTTCCCCACCGTCACAAAGGACTCCAATCCCGTACTTCTGTTCTTCCGCGAATAACCGTAAATAAGTGCAGTAGGGACAGCCCCTGATGCGCTACTTATGCGTTATTATATTTTTTATTAACTATTTGCATTATCTACTGTTGTAATAGTAGGCGGAAATTGTTAATTTCGCGCAAATTATCAGTTAAACCGCAAAACTCTATAAAAACAATGTCCGAAACAAAAAGAATTTCATCAGCTCTGATATCGGTTTTCCATAAGGACGGCCTTGACGAGATTATCAGCAAGCTTCACCAGGAGGGTGTCAAACTCATTTCAACAGGCGGAACCCAGCGTTTCATCGAATCCCTTGGCGTGCCTTGCCAGGCAGTTGAAGAACTCACAGGTTATCCCTCAATCCTGGGTGGCCGTGTAAAGACCCTTCATCCCAAAGTATTCGGCGGCATTCTGGCCCGCAGGGAGGAGGAGAACGATATGGCTCAGATGGCCAGTTATGATATTCCTGAGATTGATCTGGTGATTGTGGATCTTTATCCTTTTGAGGATACCGTAAAGTCCGGTGCAGAGGATGCGGACATCATCGAGAAGATAGATATAGGCGGCATATCCCTTATCCGTGCCGGTGCCAAGAATTTCAAGGATGCAGTTATAGTAGCCAGCAAGGATCAGTACAAGCCTCTGCTTGATATCCTGAACGAGCGTGGCGCCGAGACCACACTTGAGGAGCGCCGCTGGTTCGCCAAGGAGGCATTTGCCGTTTCATCATACTATGACAACTGCATTTACAACTGGTTTGCCGCAGGTCAGGATGAGGATCATTTCCGTCTGGCTCTGGACGGCCACAAGGCTATGCGTTACGGCGAGAACCCCCATCAGAACGGCGTGTTCCACGGTGATCTTGATGCAATGTTCGATCAGGTACACGGCAAGGAGATATCTTACAACAACCTGCTTGACATCAACGCAGCAGTTGACCTGATAGATGAGTTCGATGAGACCACATTCGCCATACTCAAGCACAACAACGCATGCGGTGTGGCTTCACGTCCTACACTGCTCGAGGCCTGGAAGGATGCCCTTGCAGGTGATCCCGTATCTGCATTCGGCGGCGTGCTGGTAGCCAACGCTCCCATTGACAAGGCTACAGCCGAGGAGATAAACAAGATATTCTTTGAGGTAATCATAGCTCCCGATTATGACTTTGACGCCCTTGAGATACTGGGTCAGAAAAAGAACCGTATCATACTGGTGCGCAAGGATCAGAAACTCCCCGTCAAGCTGGTACGTTCGGCCCTGAACGGCGTGCTTGTACAGGATAAGGATACCAAGGTTGAGACTCCCGATGACCTCAAGCTGGTAACCTCACGCAAGCCCTCAGACCAGGAGGTTGACGATATGCTCTTTGCCAACAAGATAGTTAAGAACAGCAAGAGCAACTCTATAGTATTTGCCCGCGGCAAGCAGTTGCTGGCAAGCGGTGTAGGTCAGACATCACGTGTGGACGCCCTCAAGCAGGCAGTAGAGAAGGCACACGGATTCGGATTCACACTGGAGGGTGCAGCAATGGCAAGTGACGCTTTCTTCCCGTTCCCCGACTGTGTGGAACTGGCCGATAAGGCAGGCGTAAAGAACGTTATCCATCCGGGAGGCTCGGTACGTGACCAGGAGTCAATAGACTACTGCGAGCAGCATGACATGACAATGGTCATGACCGGATTCCGTCATTTCAAACATTGATTTCTAACTAATTACTGGATATTAAAGTGGGACTGTTTTCATTAACACAAGAGTTGTCGATGGACCTTGGCACCGCCAATACCATCATAATGCACAACGATAAGATTGTAGTGAACGAGCCTTCGATCGTTGCACTTGACAACCGTACCGACAAGATGGTGGCAGTGGGCAATCAGGCCAAGATGATGTATGAGAAGACCAACAAGGATATCCGCGTGGTCCGTCCTTTGAGAAACGGTGTGATTGCCGATTTCGATGCCTGCGAGCAGATGATGCGCGGTCTGATAGGTATGGTTGATACCGGCCGCCGCCTCTTCTCACCCTCACTCAAGATGGTGATAGGTGTTCCGTCGGGCAGTACTGAGGTTGAGCTCCGTGCCGTACGTGACAGCGCCGAGCATGCCGGAGGCCGTGAGGTATACATGCTGTTTGAGCCTATGGCAGCCGCTATAGGTATCGGCATTGACGTACTCGCACCGGAAGGCAACATGATTGTCGATATAGGCGGCGGTACAACCGAGATTGCCGTTATCTCTCTCGGAGGTCTGGTATCCAACAACTCCGTAAAGGTGGCCGGCGATGATTTTACAGCCGATATCCAGGAGTACATGGGCCGTCAGCACAACGTGAAGGTATCTGAGCGTATGGCCGAGCGTATCAAGATAAACGTAGGCGCCGCCCTTACCGAACTGGGTGACGATGCCCCCGAGGATTATATCGTAAACGGCCCCAACAAGATTACAGCCCTGCCCATGTCAATCCCCGTATGCTATCAGGAGATTGCACATTGTCTGGACCGCTCAATCGCCAAGATAGAGAGTGCCGTGCTCAACGCACTTGAGAACACTCCTCCTGAACTCTATGCCGATATCCTCAAGAACGGCATCTACCTGTCAGGCGGCGGCTCCATGCTGCGTGGTATCAGCAAGCGTCTGGCTGACAAGATAGGAATTGAGTTCCACGTGGCCGATGAGCCTCTGCTGAGCGTAGCCAAGGGTACAGGTGTGGCTCTTAAGAATGTAGACCGTTTCTCATTCCTGATGAGATAAAGCCTCAAGGAAAGCCGTGCGTACGCTACTGGATTTTTTGGTAAAGCACAGCTACGTTTTCCTGTTCATACTGCTGGAGGTCCTGTCGCTGGTGCTTCTGTTCGGTTTCAACGACCGGCAGAATGAGGCCTTTATGACATCGGCCAACTCCATGTCCGGCACGCTCTTTGAGTGGCGAACCGACGTAGGTCAGTATTTCAGTCTCAAAAAAGAGAATGATGCACTGGTGGAGGAGAATGTGCGTCTGCACAACCTGCTCATAGAGAAGACTGACAGCCAGACGGTAAGGATGTTGGGGACTCTGTCATCGGACAACGTGATAGCGGCACGCGTGGTTGACAATTCGGTCCGTAAGGATGACAACTACATAACCATCAACAAGGGCCGCCGTGACGGAATATCACAGGGTATGGGCGTCTATAGCGCGCAAGGTGTGGTAGGCGTGATCATGGCTGCAGGTCGCAGTTACTCCATCATATTGCCGGTGCTCAACGGCAATACCAGCATCAGTTGTAAGGTTAAGGACCACGACAGTTTCGGATTCCTGGAGTGGGGCGGCGGTGACCCCTATGTGGCACAGATAAAGGATATGCCCTATCATGCCGACATCCAGGCGGGCGATACCATAGTGACTACCGGTTTTTCATCGGTGTTTCCACAGGATATACCGGTGGGTATAGTAAAGGATGTGGAGCATGCCAGGAACGGATATACGCTCAGGGTCAATGTGAATCTGGCAGTTGATATGTCAGACCTGAGATGGGTGTATGTCCATACCCGTACGGCCGATCCCGAGATAGAAGAGTTGTATAATCAGATAAATGACTGAGCCATGGAGAAAGGATCATTCATATCAAGACTCTTCACGCTGATAGGACTGGTGCTGCTTCAGGTACTGTTCCTTAACAGGATCAACCTGTTCGGGTATGTTACTCCGCTTTTCTATATCTGGATGATAGCCCGTTTTGACAGTTCCATGTCCCGTACATCCATTCTGCTGTGGGCTTTTTTCCTCGGACTTTCAATAGATATTTTTTCCGGAACACCCGGATTGAATGCTGCAGCGGCTACTCTTGTGGCCATGTTCCAGCCGGGCATAGTCAAACTGTTCGTGCCATTGGATCGTCATGATGTGCTGTTACCCTGCTCAGCATCCATGGGCGGCCGCCAGTTTGCAGGTTATCTGCTGCTTATCACGGCATTGCATCATACCGTTTACTTTATTCTGCTCAGCATTCCGCTGGGAGACTGGACCGTACTTGTGCTGAAGGTAGTATTCAGCACCCTGCTCACATTCCTCTTTATGCTGGTAGCGGAATCCGTTACAGGCCGTTCTGTTCCCAAACACTGACATAGCGGTGAAGAACCACAGGTTTGACAACAGGAAATTCGTTATCGGCCTAATGGTCGTGCTGGTAGTTTTGCTTTATGTTGGGCGTCTGGTCCAGATACAACTTATAGATACCCGTTACCGTAATTCGGCCGATAACAACGCACTCTATTACCGTACCGTTTATCCCACCCGTGGCGTAATCTATGACCGCAAGGGACGTATGATTGTGAGTAACCAGCCGTCATTTGACGTCACGGTGGTTATGCGTAACGTGAAGGACCTGGATACTCTGGCATTCTGCCGTTCGCTGGATATAACCAGGGAGTATTTTGACACCCGTATGTCCGATATCCGCAACCGCCGTAAGAATCCCGGATACTCACCCTATACAGAGCAGATATTCCTGGCACAGATGTCATTTGATGAGATATCGGACTTTAGGGAGAACCTGTACAGGTTCAACGGGTTCGGAATAACACAGCGTCAGCAGCGTAAGTACAGTTATGAGGCAGCGGCACACCTTCTGGGCGATCTGGGCGAGGTCTCCAAAAGTGAGATGGAGGAAGACAGCTGGTACACCCAGGGTGATGTGATAGGCAAGCAGGGTGTAGAGAAATACTACGAGTCCAAGCTGCGCGGGCAGAAGGGAACCGAGGTACTGCTTAAGGATGCTTACGGTCGTATACAGGGCAGTTATTATGACGGTGAGTATGACAAGGAAGCCATACCCGGCCGTAACCTGACGCTGGGCCTTGACATAGATCTGCAGATGCTTGGCGAGAAACTGATGCAGAACAAGATTGGGAGTATTGTGGCTATCGAACCCAAGACCGGTGAGATACTGTGTATGGTATCGGCTCCGTCGTTCAATCCTTCGGAGTTATCCGGCCGACATCGCGGAGAGCATTATCAGGAGTTGCAGTCCAGACCAGACAAGCCTCTGATCAACCGTCCCATCCAGGGAACCTATCCACCCGGCTCAACATTCAAGACATCACAGGCACTGACTCTGCTGCAGGAGGGTATCATTGATACCAGGACCAAATATCCCTGTAATGACGGATTCTCATTCCGCGGCCTGAGGGTGGGCTGTCACTCACATTCGTCTCCGCTTGATCTGAATTTTGCCATAGCCACATCATGCAACAGTTATTTCTGCTGGGGTTACTACTATATGATAGGTGCCGCCAAATACGGTACGCCGCAGAAAGCCCTGACAGTTTGGAAAGACTATATGGTCGAGATGGGATTCGGCTACACTCTGGGAGTTGACCTTCCCGGCGAGGCCCGAGGCATGATACCCAACTCCGATTATTATGACCGTCATTACAACCGCTCCTGGAACGGTCTCACTACCATAAGCAACTCCATCGGCCAGGGTGAGGTTACCCTTACTCCGCTCCAGATAGCCAACCTGGGTGCCACCATCGCCAACCGCGGTTATTACATCACTCCCCACGTGGTAAAGACCGTTGACGGCGAGCCGCAGGATACCGCCTATACCAAACGCCATTATGTGAGTGTTGACAAGGAGAACTATGAGATTGTGGTTCAAGGCATGCGCCAATCAGTCATTGATGGTACATGCCGATCGGCCAATAACCGGAATTATGTTGTGTGCGGCAAGACCGGAACGGCACAGAACCGTGGTATAGACCACTCGGTGTTTATGGGATTCGCTCCCATGGATGATCCGCAGATTGCCATTGCGGTTTATGTCGAGAACGGCGGATTCGGTGCGGTGTACGGCGTACCGATAGGCGCTCTTATGATGGAGCAGTATATCATGGGCGGGCTCTCTGAGGCCAGCCAGCGTAAGGTTGAGGATTATTCAAGTCGTGTGATAGATTATGGAGAGGAGGAACGTTGACATATTGGGCAAACTTGACTGGCTTACGGTACTGCTGGTGCTGGTCATAGTAGTATGCGGTTGGTTCAGCATATGCGGGGCAAGCGCCAATGTGGAGAATGTTGACCTGTTCTCATTCTCAACCCGTCCCGGCAAGCAGATGGTGTGGATACTTTGTGCCCTGGCGCTTGGCGTCATAGTATTGTTTATCAACCAGAATTTCCTTAACTCATACGCCTATATCATATACATAGCGATGGTGCTGCTGCTTATAGTCACCATCTTTGTGGCAAAGGATACCAAAGGCTCCCGTTCGTGGCTCAATCTGGGCCCTGTAAGTCTTCAGCCTGCCGAATTCGCCAAATTCGCCACAGCACTGTCGCTTGCCAAATTTGTGGACCGGTTTGACTTCAATCTGTCATATCCTGCCGATCTGCTCAAGGCCTGCGCCGTATTCCTGGTCCCCATGCTGCTGATAATATGCCAGAACGAGACAGGATCGGCACTGGTATATCTGGCATTCCTGCTGGTATTGTACAGGGAGGGTATGACCGGAAGCATACTGTTTCTGGGATTCTGTGCGGTGCTTTTCTTTATACTGGAAATAAAATACAGCCCTGTCAGTTTCGGCGACCAGCCTTTCCAGGTTGGAACATGGCTGGTCCTTACCATAATCCAACTGCTGGAAACGCTCATGATATGGATAATATCACGTGACCGCAACCTCTCACTGACCGTGTTGGGAATAGGGCTGGGCGGAATGCTGGTGGGACTTGCCGTATCACTCTCCATCATCCCCTTCAAGGTGACATGGCTGCAGATGGGACTCATTGCCGTAACAAGCTTCTATATAGTTTTCCGTTCACTCAAGGATATGGTACACCGATACATCTGGGTTGCGGTTTTTGCCGTAGGATCCATAGGTTACCTGTTATCGGTCGATTACGCATTCAATGATATCCTTAAACCTCACCAGCGCACCCGCATAAACGTGATACTGGGCTTGGAGGATGATCCCCAGGGAGCCGGATATAACGTGAATCAGTCACTGATTGCCATAGGTTCGGGCGGACTTACCGGTAAGGGATTCATGAAAGGAACACAGACCAAACTCAAATATGTGCCCGAGCAGGATACCGATTTTATATTCTGCACCGTGGGCGAGGAACAGGGATTCAAAGGCTCGCTTTTTGTGCTGCTGCTCTATATGGGTCTGCTGTTGCGTCTTATCGTACTTGCCGAGCGGCAGTCATCAGTATTCGGCCGGGTATACGGATACTCTGTAGTATGCATACTGCTGTTCCACCTATTTATAAATATAGGAATGGTATTGGGCATCACGCCCGTAATAGGAATCCCCCTGCCGTTCTTCAGTTACGGAGGCTCCTCACTCTGGGGGTTCACCATCCTCCTTGCAGTCTTCCTCCGCATCGACTGCGAACGCACCACCTCCTACTGACGCAAAGGGGCCGTTTAACAATGCGTCACTGATCCCATCCCCCTAAAAATGACGCATTTTTAAACGACCCCTTTGCGTCACTGTTGAGGCTTTGGGCCGTTGTCGGGACGGGGTCCGCGGTTGGGGCGATGCTTTTTCTTCTTTTTCTTTTTGTCAAAGCGTGACAGGTCTCCGTCGGTAAGGATGTCGTTCTCTATGCGGGAGTCTGTCTTGACTACGCTCTCATCCAGGCTTAATGGTTTCTGGCCCTTGCGGTTAAGGGCTATAATTTCAAGCGCCCTGGCCGGAGTGATGGTCTCCACGTTGGCTGCAAATACCTTATCGGTTGAGTATGATATCTGACCGTTCAGGATATCGGCCTTAAAGAAATAGTAAGTGCTGTCCTTGGTCTCAAGCGGAATGTCGCGTGAGGGGAATCCCTTCTGGGCCTCCACGTAGGCATCCACCTCATAGTTGAGGCAGCACTTGAGTTTGGCGCACTGGCCTGCCAGTTTCTGCGGGTTCATGGAGAGGTCCTGGAAACGGGCGGCGCCGGTTGAGACCGATACAAAGCTGGTCATCCAAGTGGTGCAGCACAGCTCCCTGCCGCAGGGACCTATGCCACCTATGCGGCCTGCCTCCTGGCGGGCACCGATCTGTTTCATCTCAATACGAACGTGGAACGCATCGGCCAGCACCTTGATGAGTTGACGGAAATCCACACGGCCATCTGCAATGTAGTAGAAGATTGCCTTGAGTCCGTCCCCCTGATACTCCACATCGCCTATCTTCATCTCCAGACCCAAGTCCTTGGCAATCTGACGGGAACGGATCATGGTGTCATGCTCGCGGGCTTTGGCCTCGGCATACTTTTCCATATCAACCTCACGGGCCTTGCGGTATACGCGCTTGATCTCAATGTCGGGGCGCAGGTTAGCCTTCTTCATCTGGAGTTGTACCAGACGTCCGGTCATTGTGACGGTACCTATATCGTGGCCGGGATTGGATTCAACGGCTACGATATCGCCCTTTTCAAGGGGCAGTTTGTTGGAGTTGATAAAGAATCCCTTGCGGGTGTTCTTGAACTGGACCTCAACATAGTCGCCTTCATCTGCTCCCGGCACACCTGCCAAATAGTCAAAAGAGTGGAGTTGGCCCATTGACCGGCCGCAACCCTTGCAGCAGATTCCGCCGCTGCCGTTATTGAGTATGAAATCCTGATCCATTATTGTTTCATTAGCATGATGGTCTTGAGTGACATGTCAAAAAAGACCATCTTGGAGTTAACGTTCTGTTCTATATCTCTTTGGGCATCGGACAGCATATCCATAAGTCCGATGATATTGTTCTCGTTCACAAACGGGGCGAACCTTACCGAGAACTGCCGCTCCTGCTCAGTCAGGTAATTGAGGTCTGGGTTGTGGAAGTTACAGATAAAGTTCTCGCGTATCATTCGCTGGCAGTAGGCAAGGAACCGTTTCTGCCACTCGCGCCCGCCGCCGGCTATGCTCTCCGACCACCGTTTAAGGTCCTTTAGCTTGCGGCCGTAAGACAGACGCATCAGTTGTGTAAAGTAGTCAAAGAACTCATCGCTCTCGGCATTTACGCGCAGAGCGCTTATGGCCTTGAGCCAGCTGCCGCCGCTCAGGTGAGCAATCTTTTGGGCGTTATCATCATCCAGCTGGTAAGCCGGCCCCTGAAGCCTTGATGCAATCTCCATTTCCGGAATGCGCCGGAAGTCGATGCGTTGCGTACGGCTCAGTATGGTCTCCAGCATCTGCTCGGGGGCATCGGTGGTAAGTATGAATACCGTCTGGGCAGGCGGCTCCTCCAACAGCTTGAGCAGGGAGTTGGCGCACTGCTGGTTCATCTTCTCGGCATGCCAGATTATCATTATCTTGTAACCGCCCTCTACGGATTTGAGCGACAGTTTGGATGTGATCCGCTCACTCTCGGTCACGAATATGCTGGCCTGCTTGTTTTCGGCATCAATGGCGCTGAGCCAATCCTCAAAGCCAAAGTATTGCTGCTCCAGCACTGTCTCGCGCCAGGTCTGGATCTCATCGTCTGATACTGTTGACCGTTCCGATGTCTTGCTCTTGTTTATTACGGGGAACACAAAGTGCAGGTCGGGGTGGACCAGCTTGTCCATCTTGACGCAGGCGGGGCACTTGCCGCAGGAGTCTGCAGCAGTACCTTTGTCGCGGCACAACAGATAGCGCGCAAATGCAATGGCTGTCTGCAACTTGCCTACCCCCTCGGGACCGCAGAACAGCAGCGCGTGGGGCACAGTTCCGGCCTGAGCGTCCTTTATGAGCCGCTCAATCACATCCTGCTGTCCTATTACGTCCCTAAAATACATAAGTCTCTTTTTGCAGTTATAGTCCGAAGGACCGGCCGGAGGCCGCCCGTTTACGGAGTAAACTAAAAGAAGGTTGGATTTTCAAACGGTTACAGAATCGTAGCGCAGCTACGAGGCTGTAATTGTTTGAAAAAGTCATTTCCCTTATCGTCCACCAAAATGAATGCCGGGAAGTCCTCAACCTCAATCTTCCAGATGGCCTCCATACCAAGCTCAGGGTACTCAACGCACTCAATGGACTTGATGTTGTTCTGAGCCAGGATGGCAGCGGGGCCGCCTATTGAACCCAGGTAGAAACCGCCGTGTTTCTTGCAGGCATCGGTAACGGCCTGTGAGCGGTTACCCTTGGCCAGCATAATCATTGATCCACCGTTGTCCTGGAACTCATCCACGTAGGGATCCATTCGTCCGGCAGTAGTGGGGCCCATTGAGCCGCAAGCCATGCCGGCAGGTGTCTTGGCGGGACCTGCGTAGTAGATGGGGTGCTCCTTGAGGTACTGAGGCATAGGCTCACCTGCATCAAGACGTGCCTTGATCTTGGCGTGTGCTATGTCACGACCTACTATGATTGTGCCGTTAAGGCTCAAGCGGGTGCTTACGGGATACTGTGAGAGCTGCTTGCAGACCTCGGCCATGGGGCGGTTCAGGTCTACCTTTACGGCATCGCCCTCACCAGCCTGACGCAGCTCCTCAGGAATCAGTTCGTATGGTTTATCGTCCATCTTCTCAATCCAGATACCGTCCTTGTTTATCTTGGCCTTGATGTTACGGTCGGCACTGCAGCTTACGCCCAGACCTATGGGGCAGCTTGCACCGTGACGGGGCAGACGGATAACACGAACATCATGAGCCATATACTTGCCGCCGAACTGTGCGCCAAGACCAATCTTGTAGGCCTCCTGCAGCAACTGCTTCTCAAGTTCAACATCGCGGAATGCGCGGCCGGTCTCATCGCCGGTGGTGGGAAGTGAGTCATAGTAATGGGTTGATGCCAGCTTAACGGTAAGCAGGTTCTTCTCGGCGCTGGTACCGCCAATCACGAATGCAATGTGGTAGGGAGGGCAGGCTGCGGTACCCAGGCTCTTCATCTTTTCAACCAGGAACGGAATCAGAGTTCCGGGGTTCTGTATGCGGGCTTTGGTCTCCTGATACAGGTATGTCTTGTTGGCCGATCCGCCGCCCTTGGTAACCATCAGGAAACGGTACTCCATACCCTCGGTAGCCTCGATGTCAATCTGGGCGGGCAGGTTGCACTTTGTGTTGACCTCATTGTACATATCCAGAGGAGCGTTCTGGCTGTAACGCAGGTTCTCCTCGGTGTAGGTCTTGAATACGCCCTCTGACAGAGCCTCCTCATCGCAGAATCCGGTCCAAACCTGCTGGCCCTTCTCGCCGTGGATGATTGCGGTTCCGGTATCCTGGCACAGAGGCAGCTTACCCTTGGCCGATACCTCGGCATTGCGCAGGAATGTAAGTGCTACATATTTATCGTTGTCTGATGCCTCGGGGTCACGCAGTATCTTGGCTACCTGCTCGTTGTGTGAACGGCGCAGCAGGAAACTAACGTCACGGAATGCGGCATTGGCCATACGGGTCAGACCCTCCTTTTGAACCTTGAGGATAGGTTTGCCCTCAAACTCGCTTACACTTACATAGTCCTTGGTGAGCAGATAGTACTCTGTCTCATCCTTGCCCAACTGGAACATGGGCGCATACTTGAAATTTGCCATAATCTATTCTGTTGTTTTAATCATTCCATATCCGGATAGAGGAAATCGTTGTAGGGGTACTTCTGTACGTGCAACTGCTTTACTCTGTCGTATAGTACTTTACGCATATTCTCAATGCCTGTCTTCTTGAGGGCCGATACAAACAGGCACTCGCCGTTAAGACGGCCCATCCAGGTGCGCTGCAACTCCTCCATGGTGATGTTCTCACGTGTGGCGGGGGTCAGGTCATCGGCCTCCTTCTCCACCCAGGTGTAGGCATCGGTCTTGTTAAAGAGCACGATTTTGGGTTTGTCACCTGCGCCAAGGTCGGCCAGGGTCTTATCCACCACCTTCATCTGGTCCTCAAAATCGGGGTGCGATATATCTACCACATGTATTAGCAGGTCTGCCTCACGGACCTCATCAAGTGTGGATTTGAATGACTCCACCAGGTCTGTGGGCAGTTTGCGTATGAATCCTACGGTGTCGGACAGCAGGAACGGCAGGTTATCTACCACCACCTTGCGGACCGTTGTGTCAAGTGTTGCAAAGAGCTTGTTCTCCGCAAACACATCGCTCTTGGAGAGCAGGTTCATAAGGGTGGATTTGCCTACGTTGGTGTATCCGACCAATGCTACGCGGATAAGGCGGCCGCGGTTCTTGCGCATGGTGGATTTCTGGCGGTCTATATCGGCCAGTTGCTCCTTGAGCCAACTGATGCGCTTGGTAATGATTCGGCGGTCCATCTCCAACTGGGTCTCACCGGGTCCGCGAAGACCTACCGTACCCTTACCGCCGCCGGCGCCGGATCCACCGCCCTGACGTTCCAGGTGGGTCCACATTCGCTGCAGGCGGGGCAGCAGATAGCGGTACTGCGCCAATTCCACCTGAGTCTTGGCGTGGGCTGTCTGGGCACGCATTGCAAATATATCCAGAATCAGAGAGGTCCTGTCCAGAACCTTAACGCCCAGCACGCTCTCTATGGCAGACATCTGCTTGGCGGTGAGTTCATCATCGAAAATGGCCATACCGACCTCATTTTCCATGTCCTCCATGCGCTTTATGTAGTCACGCATCTCCTCCAGTTTGCCTTTACCCACGTAGGTGGCGGCAAGTGCCTGGGGTATCTTCTGCGTGAATCGGCGCATCACGCGCACGCCGGCGGTATCGGCCAGGAACTCAAGTTCGTCAAGATACTCTGTCGTCTTGCGCTCGTCCTGATCCTGTGTTATGATACCCACCAGTATGGCGGTTTCGGCCTTTTTCTCAGTTATGACCTGGAACTCCTCTTTCATTTGTCTGCTCCTCCCAATACTATTACAATCTCACCTTTGGGCTCGTGTGCCTTGAAGTGAGCAAGTACTTCACTCAATGTGCCGCGCACACACTCCTCATGCACCTTGGATATCTCGCGGCAGACTGCAACCGGACGCTCCGGACCAAATGCTTCGATGAACTGCTCCAACGCCTTGACCAGGCGGAACGGAGACTCGTAGAAGATAATGGTGCGCGGTTCATCTTTAAGCGCAGCAATGCGGCTCTGGCGGCCCTTCTTCTGCGGCAGGAAACCCTCAAAGAGAAACCTGTCACAAGGCAGTCCCGAGTCAATGAGCGCCGGCACAAAAGCCGTAGCGCCGGGCAGGCACTCAACATCAACGCCCTGCTGAACACACTCGCGTACCAGCATGAATCCGGGGTCCGATATACCCGGCGTACCCGCATCACTTATCAGCGCCACAGACTCTCCCGCCATAATACGGTTAGCCATAGCGGCCGATGTCTCATGCTCGTTGAACTTGTGGTGTGACTGCAGCGGCTTGTGTATGTCAAAATGCTTGAGCAGGACTGAACTGGTACGTGTATCCTCGGCCAGGATAAGGTCCACCTCCTTAAGGATGCGTAACGCCCTCAAGGTAATGTCCTCAAGATTTCCCACCGGCGTGGGTACCAGATATAATTTTCCTGCCATCGTGTGTGCGTGCGCGTGCGTTGCAAAACACAAAAGTAGACAAAATCCCCGTAACCGACGCTTTTTTTGCTTAAGTTTGCATTTACAACACATAAGATATGGGCAGAAAAACAAGAACGGAAGATTTGTGTATCCTTGCGGGGGTGTTTATATTCATGTGGGCCCTGCTTTACTCCAAGGCGCCGTTCCGTCTGGACCTTAAGGAACAGTTGAGTATTTTTCTTCTTGGAGCAGACAGGGTGGAGTGGTATCTTTCCAATCCGGCTATTGCAGCATCAATCATAGGCGACTGGCTGACACAGTTTTACTCAAGCAGGATGCTGTCGTCCCTAATCAGCATATCGCTCATTTTATCGGTCGTGGCAGGTCTTGCCCGATTGTTCCACATATCGGAACCTCAACGTCCGGTGTGTCTGCCTCTTCTGGTATTACCCGCCCTGTTGGAATGTTTCTTTGTCTCGTTTCCCAACTACCCGGTATCGGCAACCGTAGGCCTGGCACTCTGCGTATGGACTGCAACCGCTTTGGCCCGGATAAAGGATTCTGAATGGAGTTCATTCATATACGGACTCTCAGTACCCGTTATGTTTGTAATAGCAGGCTCACACGCCTTTACCATGGCGCTCCTGCTGGCTTTCATAAAGCGCAAGGACGGATCTGTTCCTTACATATCCTTAATAGCCGGCATAGCACTCATGCTCATTTGCGGCAGGCTGTATAACCTTACCTTTTACCAGACTCTGATATGGCCGGTTACACCCGGTTACATTATTCCCGGTGCAGTATGGATGATTCTGATGCCCTGGTTTGTTCTGGCGGTAACGGCATTATCACTTTTATATGACAAATGGATCGGTAACCGCTGGCGGAGTCTGGTGCCCGCTGTGTTGTTCTGTATGTTGATACCTTTGATTTTTGCATTGGACAATAAAGAAATGGAAAGCACAGTAAAGATTGGTACGCTGGCTTACAGGAATAATTGGAAAGAGGTAAAACAGATGGCGGCATCGGCCAAACCCAAAGACCGCAATATGTACAGTGACTATTACTGGAACCTGTGCAATGCCCGTGAAGGCCGACTGGCCGATTTCCTGCTCCAGGGAGGATGGGGCAGGTCCAAGGAAAAACTGTTCCTGTCAACCACCCGCGGTGATTCTTATTTCTCATCTATGTACTATACCGATGCGCTGCTGGAGATGGGTGACATATCACAGGCTACGGACTGTGCACTGCTGGTCCAGACCATCGTGCCAGGACATTATTCCACCAGAATGCTGCGCCGTCTCTCCGAGATAGCGGTTGTGGCAGGTGATTACCCGGTGGCCGCCAAATACCTGAATATACTGATGCGCACCCGTAACCACCGCCGGTGGGCCCGTGAACTTATGGACTGCATCCAGAAGGACAGTATACCGGATATGTACCTGAGGTGGCGTTCCAAGGCCTGCAGCACCGACCGGTTTTTTGTTCAGGGTGACTCGCGTTCATCATTGGCCATAATAGCATCACAGTCTCCTTATAACCGTGAGGCCATAGACTATCTGATGTGTTCTTGCCTTCTGGACAAGAACCTGAACTCGTTCATCGGCCTTTATGACAAGTATTATCTAAACGCATTGGATAAGGTTGTAGAGGTGCCGGTTCTCTATCAGGAGGCCCTTCTGGTAAATGTAAATTCAAATGAGAGCCTGCAGGAGACCGTCCGCAGATACAATATCTCCACCGATGTGGTAAACAAATATCTGGAACTGATGGACGCAAGGGCGCATGACCAGCATCCGGAGAGCGTTATGACCGGGAATGCCATGGGCTCCTATTGGCATTACATTATGGCTGTGAGATTCAATAACTGAGAGAGGACATCATGAAGAAAGAGACACTTTTTTTGATCATAACAACGGCATTCCTGTTGTGCGGTTGCAGGTACAGGGGTACAGATACGGGATATGATATGTTCCCCCTGTATGACAGCATAACAGTTCCGTACAATATAGCACCGCTTAATTTCAGGACATCGTTCCAAAAGAGCACCGTAGTAGTCCAGGGACAAACGGACCGGTATGAATTCAAAGGACGCAGAGGTCTGGTAGAATTCCCGTTGAAAGGATGGCATAGGATGATGGAGGCCGAAAAAGGCAATACCGTGACTGTAACCGTAACTCCCGATGCAAAAGAGAACGGCAAATCCGCCAGCCGGCAACTGGTATGGACCATATCGGCCTATCCGATAGACAGATACCTGAGTTACCGTCTCATTGAACCCGCCTATGAGGTGTGGAGCGGAATGCAGATAGAACAGCGTGACATGGAGAGTTTCCGTACTGTCCTGTTGGGCGATAACCGCAATGCCGAACTCTGCTGCATGAACTGCCACACATCAAACCGCAACGGCACATCATTCATGCACCTGCGCGGTCCCAAGGGAGGCACCATACTCAACCGTAACGGCAAAGTGCTTAAACTCAACACCCGCACCGATAATACCGGCAACACGGTATACGGAGATATATCGGCCGACGGACGTTACGGTGTATTCACCACCGCCGATATCACGTTTGCCATCCATAGCCGCGTGGACCTTAAGATGGAGGTGTATGATAAGCGCAGTGACCTGGTGGTGGTTGATTTTGACAACCTTACCGTGACAGACAGCCCTGCTACCACCGGCGATGAATATCAGGAGACGTTCCCCTGTTTCTCCGCCGACGGCAGAACCATATTCATGTGCCGCGCACAGCGTCACGGCCAACCCGACAGCATTGCCGATATGCATTATGACATAGCCGTGATGGAGTTTGACCCCGAGGCCGGACGTATGGGTGACAAGGTGATCACCATAGTTCCCGCGGGTGATAACCTGTCATTCAGCCACCTCAAGGTATCACCCGACGGCCGCTGGCTTATGGCAACGGCAGCCCGTTACGGTACGTTCCCCGTCTGGCACAAGGAGAGTGAACTGTGGCTGATCGACCTGCAGACCCGCAGGATAGATATGCTGCCACAGGTTAACGCATACGGTGCCGATTCCTATCACAGTTGGAGCAGTAACAGCCGATGGGTGGTGTTTGCCTCCAAACGTGACGATCTTATCTACGGCCGTCCCTACATCGCGTATATCGGTCCGGACGGAAAGGCAGGCAAACCGTTTGTGCTGCCGCAAAAGGATCCGGACAAGTATCTTGCTATGCTCAAATCATTTAACCTTCCGGAACTTTATCCTATATCAGAGGTATACAACGCACGTGAATCCGCATCGTTATACAGTGACGTGCAGGCGGTGCAGGTTGAATACAAACAATAAAACAGTTGGAATATGGCATACAGAAAATTCAGAATAGCGCTTTCAAAAGGATGGACATATGTGGTCTGTTCACTGTCAGTGGCCGTATTGGCTCTTGTGGGATGCCGCAGCAAGAAAGAACTCCAGACTCAGCCGAAACCCGAGTCGCAGCCGGATGCCGCCGATGTGGTTGACGGGTATGTCTCAACACGCACCGGCTCTCTGGCTCAAACGCTCATTCTGCCGAGTGACTCCAAGGAGGTTCAGGCTATGATCAAACAGGTAAACAGCCTCAAGAAGGACCTGTCGGACCGTATGAATTCAGTCATATACGGATCGCCCGAGATAATGCAGCGTAGGGCCAGGGAGAACCAAGCCCTTAGAATGCAGATAGACTCTCTTGACAACGTCATTAAGGAGGCCCGCCTCAAATAAATGGACTCACGTTTGGGTTTAGCCAAAAGACTGCTTCTGGAATCGGGCCGCGCCGCATTCAGGACCCAGGTGCTGGAACACAAACTCTCCCAACTGTTCTGGGAGTGTACTTTGCGCTGCAACCTTAACTGCCGCCACTGCGGTAGTGACTGCCGTAAGACCGCCGGTCTGGAGGACCCTCCCATGAGTGACCTGCTGGACGTTCTGGACAGCAGTCCCGCAGGCTTTGACCGCGGCAATTGCGTGGTGATAACCACAGGTGGCGAGCCTCTGGTACGTAAGGATATCGTGGAGGTGGGTGCCCAGATCAAACAGCGCGGATACCTGTGGGGAATGGTCACCAACGGAATGCTGCTTACACAGGACAAGGTGAGAGAGTTGGTAGAGACCGGTCTTGACACCGTAGCCATGAGTTTTGACGGCTTTGAGCCCGAGCATAACTGGATGCGCGGCAGTGACCAGAGCTTTAAACGGGCCGATGCCGCCCTGGACTGGTTTAACGAGCATCCGGGCCTTACCTGGGATGTTATTACCTGCGTAAACCAGCGCAACTTTAATTATCTGAACGAACTTAAAGAGTACCTTATAAACCGCGGCGTAAAGATGTGGCGCATTTTCACCGTAGCGCCAATGGGCAGAGCCGTCACTGAGCCCGAACTTATGCTGTCCGATGAGCAGTTCGGCCAGTTGATGGACTTTATAACTCTTGTGCGCCGCGAGGGTAGGATAGAACTCAATTTTTCATGCGAGGGTTTTGTTGGCCGATACGAGGGTGTAGTGCGTGACCATCTGTTCCACTGCATAGCAGGAGTAAGCGTAGCATCCATCCAGAGCGACGGCTCCATATCCGGCTGCCTTAGCATACGCAGCGACTACCACCAGGGCAATATCCACCGGGATAATTTCTGGGATGTGTGGGAGAACGGATTCAAGCCCTACCGCAATCGCCGCTGGATGAAGACAGATGAGTGCCGTCACTGCAAAGTCTGGCGTTATTGCCAGGGGGGCGCCATGCACCTTCGCGGTGAGGACGGACGTATGCTCTCTTGTAACTTCTTAAAAGTAACGTATTGTTAAGACCCCTTTGCGTCACTTTCCCTTGCCACGGGGGTGACTAAAAAGTAGTCATCCTCTTTTTTTGTTTGACCAAAGACATCTTCGTTTTGTGGTTGGAATATAAAAAATGGCTATTCTTTTGAATATCAAAGGAATAGCCATTGTTGTTTGGCTAATTATTTGTATATT
>JAZSLV010000006.1:0-15203 GCA_045535555.1 Bacteroidaceae bacterium
TAAAAAGCCCCCAAAGCTCTATTATCCATAAAACAACCCTCTGAGAATTGATTATCCGATAGAAATCCGAATATCTCAGAGGGCGATTCAAATATGCAATCCTCAGGGACTTATTAAACTGGGATCTTTTTCAGTGGCCTCGCTGTGAATGGGAGGGGCCCGCCGCGTAGCGGTGGGAGGGATAGCGCGAAGCGCGTAGTTTAGGATACTGATACCCCAAAAAGTCTCTATTGCGCTATTTCCCTACTTGCAGAGTACTCCGCTTACTCCGGCCGTAACTCCTATAGTCATCAAGTTCAATCTCAATGTCGGGTTCTGAGAGTTCCCCCTCGGCCGGAAGATTGAAAACAATGTACTTGATGCTCTTGCCCCGCTCCAGCCACTGCGCCTCATAGTGAGTCTTGATGGACAGGATATGGTCAGCATCCCCGCTGGCATAAAGGTCATCGGTCCGGAACTCCACCGGCAAACGGTTATGGTCCACCATCGCGCACGTATATGTAAAGAGGAAATTGCTGTCAGTCTTGAGGTGGATCTTGCCGCCCGGCTTGAGAATCCTGCGGTATCGTTCCATAAAGTAGGTCGATGTAAGACGCTTGGTAGCCTTCTTCATCTGAGGATCAGGGAACGTAATCCATATCTCGCTAACCTCTCCCGGAGAAAAGAACCTGTCAATAAGTTCAATCACCGTGCGCAGGAACGCCACATTAGTCATGCCCGCCTCAAACGACTGCTTGGCCCCCGTCCACATACGGGCACCCTTTATGTCAACGCCGATGAAATTCTTGTCGGGAAACAGGCCTGCCAGCCCCACGGTATATTCGCCGTGACCGCAACCCAACTCCAGAACTATCGGACCGTCATTATGAAAGAAGGAGCTGTTCCAACAGCCCCTCATTTCAAACGGGACATCCTCACGGAACGAACCCTGCGGCTCGAACACGTGCGGATAGGTCCGCATATCGGCAAACTTGGCCAGTTTACCCTTACCCATATCAGATATCCAGAACGGTTACCCAGCCGTGAGTATCGGGAGCGTCACCATACTGGATGGCACGCAACTGGTGGTACAGGCCGGTCAACACGGGACCCGGCTTACCGTCACCGATAACGTAAGACTTGCCCAGTTCTATATCATCAATCCTGGAGATAGGTGATATAACGGCAGCAGTACCGCAGGCACCGGCCTCACTCATCTCATTAAGCTCCTCCAGAGGAACCTGACGCTGCTCAACGGTCATGCCGTTGTCCTTGGCCAGCTGCTGCAGGCTCTTGTTGGTGATAGAGGGCAGGATTGACTCCGACTTGGGAGTGATATAGCTGTTACCCTTGATGCCAATGAAGTTGGCGGCGCCGCACTCATCGATATATTTCTTCTCCTTGGCGTCCAGATAGAACTCGCTGCCGTAACCCTTCTCATGGGCAATGTTGTGGGCAAAGAGGCTGGCTGCGTAGTTGCCGCCCACCTTGTACTTACCCATACCCAGAGGAGCCGAACGGTCATAAGAACGTACCAGAGCGTAAGCATTGGCCTGGAAACCGCCTTTGAAGTAAGGACCTACCGGCATTACGAATATAAGGAACAGATATTCCTTGGCAGGTTTTACACCAATCTCTGCACCGGTACCCACCAGCAGCGGACGTATGTACAGTGAAGCACCGCTCTCATAAGGAGGAATGAACTCCTTGTTGAGCTCAACCACACGCTTTACCATCTTGCAGAATGTCTCGGTAGGAAGTTCCGGCATCATGGTAGCGCGGCAAGTGCTCTGCAGACGCTCTGCATTGGCCTCCATGCGGAAGATGCGGACCTTGCCATCCTTGCCGCGGAATGCCTTAAGGCCCTCAAAAGCCTCCTGGCCGTAGTGCATGCAGGTAGCGGCAATGTGCATCGGTACATACTCGGAATCAGATTCCTCTATCTCACCCCATTTTCCGTCTTTAAACCAGATTCTAAGGTTCCAGTTGGTCTTCATGTAACCAAACGAAAGATTGGACCAGTCAAGTTCTTTCATAGCAGTCTAATATTTAATCTCCGCGAAATTACAAAAAATGACATCTTATTATCCTGCTGTAGCCGTAAATAAACTAAATTTGTAACGAATATGGAAAATAAGGAGACTTACAGCAGCAACAGCGGCCGTATAGAAGGCAAAATAAGGACTATCAGATTCATACTCCTCTCCACAATTCTCTATTTCATTTCAGATGCAATAGGCCGATGGTTCGTCTCCGGACAGGATTCCGTACCAGGCATGTACTCCATAATGATATGGATACTCTGTTTCATAACCGGAGCACTTCAGTTCTTTTTCTGGCGCCGTATCGGTCTGAAATGGCTCCGATGGACTACCGCCATTGCCTACATCATACTGATGGCTATGCTGCTCAAATGGAGAGGATTCTACTATTACGGCGGCTCCACCCTTATAGGCTACAGGTTATCAGTAACCATAATGCCCATATGGGGATTCCTTATTGAGTCCACATTCACGTCATTCCTGAAATGGTACGGTAACCTGATAAAACGGATATTCAGGCTTGAATCCATACAAAGTCCTGTATTCCTGTTCTTCATGTTGGTTCCGATAGCAGTTACAGTAATGCTGCTCATAGGTGGTTACAAGCTCTCCGGTTCAATGTCCGATAAGGGGGCCGATTTGCAGCAGTACATTGACGAAGGCGAGGTAAACCACAACTCCGATCACCGCGAGCCCGTACGCCAGTATGACCGTCTGTTCAATGACCTGAATGACACCCAGTTGCAGGCAGCCCGCAAGAACGGACTCAAGAGCCCCATCACCCTGAGCGAGGCCGAAACCAACCGTCAGTTGCAGAAAATTGAGACCAACCGCTATTATGTAGTCCAGAAACTTACACACTCCGTGCCGTATCTGGTACCAAAAGCCGCCAAACTGCTGGAGGACATGGGCAAGGCATTCCAGGACTCACTCTTTAACCGCGGATACAACCGCAACCACAGATTTACGGTAACAAGTGTCCTGCGCACTGAAGAGACCGTTAAGCAGCTCCGCAAGACAAACGTCAACTCCAGCGAGAACTCATGTCACTGCTACGGCACCACGTTTGACATATCCTATTTTACATACAGTCCGCCCAATGTAGGCAAGGCCGCATCGGTAGACAAGATGCGCCAGATACTCTATCAGGTGGCATATGACATGCAGAGACAGGGCCGCTGTTACGTCAAATACGAGAAAAAGCAGACCTGTCTCCACATTACCGTCCGATAACCGTTCAGAACGTTCTCTCCATAGTCCCCGACCATTCATCGTCTATGGACACGGATATGGAATTTGTAAACGTCTGTTTCCTGAACATCTCTCCGCTGCATCTGGTAATTTTATTCTTGGTAACCGGAACATTCTCCAGCACAATCTTTTTATACTCCTGACCGATGCTGTCAAGTGCCGATACCGTCACGTTCATTGTGTTATGTCCTTCACGCACAAACATATATACCCCGTAAACCGAATCACCCGGCTGGACATCGACCGTTTCGGTAATCTTGGTACTGTTGAGTCCCAATCCTGTATACACATTTAGAGACTGGCTGGTCCCCACCATATCAAACTGCAGTTTCCTTACCGCATCCGGGACAGACTGATCGGTCAGTTTAAGTTCAAGTTTGGCCACCACACGTTCCAGTTCCACATCAATCGGCGGCATATTCTCTCTTACCGTGATTTCTGAGCAATATAGGAACGTATCCGTTGCCTTACCCGTCTTCTTGTTGTTGAATGTTGTCTTTGAAGGCGTCGTCATGGTGGGATTGCCGTCGCCGTTATGCGCCAACACCACAAGAGTGTATGTACCCTCCTCAAGCAGCAGACTTAACGATCCGAAATTATCGGAATCCGATGTCTGGTCTTTCTGGATCTTGTTGGGCTTCTCACCCCCTCCGCTGTAAATGCTGAAAGTGATTCTGGAACAGATATCCGCCAATCCGGAACCTTTTGTCTGTAGTCCGAACGGGAACTGCTCTATTGACGCGACCCTGATTTTCACAGGGACTCCCGACTCCTGGGGTTCCGGTACTATGTGTATCCGGTCAGTACAGGAACTGAATAGAGCCATAACCGCAACAAGGGTTAACAGGACGATTGAATGAACTCGTGTCTTCTTTTGGGCTGAAGACTGCCTCATGGTAGCTTGTTTCATAGTTAATAAGATTAGGTTTATAATAAGCGCAAACAAAAAACGGCACATCGGGACCTTTTGTCCACGATATACCGAATCAGCTTGTAAGCGGTGCAATATTAAGCCTTTAATTCCAAACAGCCAACTATAAACAAAAAAAAGAGGCCCGAAGGCCTCTCTTTTATCCTGAAGGACCTGTCAGATCAATACTGACGGAGATTCCACTTGCAGTTTACATCCTCAAAGTCAAATGTGCCGAGTGATGCGTTTGAGTCACCTACAGAGATGAGGCAAACCTTCTCATCAGTACCGGGAACGGCCTTGGGGCAGATGCGGTATGTACCGTCTGTCAACTGATCAACACTCCAGAGCTGCTCAGGAGCACCTGTGAACTCGGGAACAGTGGTGAGCTCCTTACCGGCAGTAGCGGCAAGAGCGCGGTTGGTACCTGCAATCACGATCTTGTAGTACGGAGAACCGAGTGTACCCTCGTCCATTGCTACAAACTCCCACTTCTGGTTGGGACGGAACTGATAGTCGATAACGCGAACATCAATGTTACCTGCGGGCCAGTTGCCGATTACGTCCTCGAGCTTCTGGAATGCTACTACAGTGTTGGGCTGGTTGTTACCGCCACCACCGAACATGCCACGACCGCCACCAAGGCGAACATACTCAGTTGCTATCTCAAGAGCGTAACCACGACGCTCTGACTCAATCTCGTAAACACCGTTCTTGATGTTGTAACCAGCCTCGGGCCAGCCGTTGCGCCATACGATAGGCAGAATAGCCAGAGTGCTGCGACCGCTCTGATAGTAGTCAGCCTCCCAGTGGAATGACATCTTCTCAACGCCGGGAGCGATGATGTAACGGCCAAAGTGACCTGCACCGGTATAACCGTCGCGGCAACCGAGAACCATCTTACCGCCACCCTCAACCATATCACGGCCTACATTGTCGATGAACGGGCCTGTGGGGCTCTTTGAACGGCCGCATACGATGTTGTAAGTTGAGTTTACACCGTCACAGCATGTTCCGTGTGTGCCGAGCAGATAGAACCAGCCGTCATGCTCGATCATTGTGGTAGCCTCGCAGTCAACAGCAATGTTAACGTCAACTGCACCCTCTGCACGGTCACCGGTCTCGGGGTTGAGTTCCACTACGCGGATGAATCCGAAATATGTACCGTAAGTAACGAACAGACGGCCATCGGAAGTCATGATAAGACCGGCATCGATAGCATCGCAGTCCTCATCAACGAGTGACTCGGCAACCTGAATCTGCTCTGTCCACTGATAATCAGGAGACTGGGGATCCAGGGTCTTGTTCCACATTGTACGGATAGTACCTGCGTGACCACCTCCCAGGCCACCGCCTGTTGAACTGTGTGCGCAGAGATAACGGTCACCGATCTTGATCATATCGGGAGCAGCACCTACCTGAATGCGGGCACCGCCTTCACCTGACCAAACCCAACCGTCACTTGATACCAGCGGTGAACCGCCTGTACCCCAAGTATAGTATTTACCGTCACACTCCATAATTGTGGCAGGATCGTGAATGAAGGGAGCACCGATCTGAGCCATCACGGTTTCAGACATTGAGACTGAAACAAGGGCTACCAAGCCCATCTGAAATATCTTTTTCATATTCTGCTTCTGTTTAATTACTTGTTGGTAATGGTGATGTTCTTAACGACAGTGGTGCCGTCCTCCTCATAGAAACGCATGCACATATCACTCATGCCCGGGCCGTTGATGACAGCGGCGCGAACCAGGTTCTTACCCTTCTTGAGGGTAATGCGCTTTGACATACCGTCATCGGCAACCATACGGCGGTCAGCCTGAAGTGTGAGGACCTTCTCACCGTTAACCCACCAGATTGATGATGCGTTTGAACCGGCAGCAAGACGTACAACCATATCCTGCTCGCAGTTGATTACTGTGAAAGCGTTGAAGATAAGGCCATAACGTTTCTGACCATTTGATGTTCCCTGAGCAAAGCGGATAAGCTTGATGTTGAACAGCTTGCTGTCAACTGAATGCCATTCAAGGGTATCCTTAACCATTGCAGGAGCAGCGGGAGCAGCCTGAGCGGCACCACGGCCACCAAAACCTCCACGACCTCCGGCACGGGGAGCCTCAGACTCGACGATTACCTGATCACCGGCTTTGGGAAGAGAATTGATATCAGCTGAGAACTGGCCGGGGAAATACTCCTTGGTCAACTCTGTCTGGATATAACTGTCTGTAAATACGGTGTTACCGCTGTTGGGCTTGTTGATAGGCTCAATGATAGTCCATCTGCGGATAAATCCCTTGTCATCCGGCTTGGCAGGAGCTGCATCGGGCTTAATCTCTACGAAATACTGATCATATGCAACATTTCTGTTTGCAACACGCTGCGGATCAATTGACTCGCTGGCAACCTGCGAATCATCTGCAGAACCGCTGGCAGGCTGGGGCTCAACTGCTGACTTGCTTGAGCCGCAAGCAACCAGAACGGCAGTCATACCGACCGCCAGAATAGTTTTGAAGTTTCTGTTCATAATGAACTTTGGATAAAATTAGGTTTATAATAAATTAAATTGTCTGCACATTTGGCGTGCTAATTTACAACAAATAGTTAACAATACCTATCTGTATGGAGTAAATTGAGCAAAAAAACAACCGGCTCAATCACTGAACCGGTTGTTTAAAAAATTATCTGAATCTCAGAAATGTACTCTTACTTACGTTTCTTGAGCAACAGGCCAAGGCAGAAGCCTACCAATACACCGCAAAGGATGAAAAGCCATGTATTTGAAGAACCTGACTTATACTGCGGAGCGGGAGTATCAATGCCCCAGAAGAACTGAGCCATCTGATAGAGTGAACGTCTCCAGGTCAGGAACTCATGAGCGGTGCCCTCTGACACATAACCCATTACATCAAAACCTGCCTCCTTCATTGCCTCTGTAGCACTGTTGATGGCAGCAGGACTCTCCTTGCTACCGCAACTCATAAAGATCTTCTTAACCTTAACTGAGTCACCAATCTCCTGCGGGTTATACTGACCGCCTGAAAGCAGACCGTAGTAACCGAACATCTCGGGACGTGCCAGAGTGATTGAGTGAGTCTCCATACCACCCATGGACAGACCTGCCATAGCACGATTCTCCATGTTGGGGATAGTGCGGAAGTGAGCATCTACATAAGGTACCAACTCGTCGCAGAGAACGGTCTGGAATCCGGCATTGCTGCCAAATCCACCGAATCCGCCACCGAATCCACCGGCAGGACGCTGGCCCTGAGGACGCTGAGCGGGAGCACCGGCTGCGGGAGCCTGGCCCTGAGGACGCTGAGCGGGAGCAGCACCGGGAGCGGGAGCTGCGGGACGTGCACCGGCTGCGGGAGCGCCACCTGCAGGAGCAGCGGGACGACGCATACCACCACCAAATCCACCGGGACGGAAGCCCTCATTGGTCATACCGTAGGTGCATACAATGATGAAAGGTCTGATCTTGCCGTCGGCAATCAGGTTATCCATGATGAGGTTTGCGTGACCCTGGGTCATCCATGCAGTCTCATCCTCACCCCAGCCATGCTGCAGGTAAAGAACCGGGTAACGTACGTTAGCCTTGTCCTGATAGTATGTAGGAGGTGTGTAAACGAATGCGCGCTTGAGCATGTTGGTGCTCTCTGACCAGAACAGGATCTGCTGTACGAAGCCGTGCGGAACATCACGCTCTGCGTAGAAATCAGCATCGTGGGCGGGAATCTCGATACCGCTCTCCCAACGTGTTGAACCGTAGTAGTTGTTGGTACCGGGGTCGTTGAATGTACCGCCGTCAATGTTAAGATGATAGTAGTGGAAACCCTCATCCAGAGGAGCTGATGTGGTACCGGTCCAGAAGCCGTCTGCACCCTTAACGAGGTCAGTACCGCCGTGAGTACCGCCAAGTCCCAGGTTCACTGATACGAACTGGGCGTTGGGAGCCTGAACGCGGAAACGGGCATAACCCTGGGAATTTACCTGAGGATACTCCTGCTGGGGCTGGTTCTTGGTTGAGGGCTTGAAGTCCTCCTTGATCTCAGTGTTCTGTGCTACACAGAAACCGGCTGTCAGAAGAGCCGCACTGAAAAGAACTGTAAACTTTCTCATTTCTAAAACTTGGTTATAAGTTAGTCAGTAAAATCATTTGAAGCAAAGCTGTACGAACTGGTACAGGCTGCGACGCCATGTATGCCACTCGTGAGCGGTACCCTCGGAGATGTAACCGGTGGCGTTGATGCCGGCCTTCTTCAGATTCTCGGCAGCCTCCATTACACCCATGTTCTCCTTACCGCCGCAACTCATGAACAGAGCCTTGTTGGTCTCCTTGTAGCCCTCGGCACCCTCAATGTCCTGCAGAGAGATGGTACCACCGCTGAACATACCTACATAAGCGAATACCTTAGGATTGGCAAGTGTGACTGAACGGGTTGTCATACCACCCATTGACAGACCGGCCATAGCACGGTGCTGAGGATCGGCAATTACACGGTAGTTCTTCTCAACCATGGGGATGATATCCTTGATGAGCACGTCACCGAATGCACCGCCCATCATGAAGCCGCCGCCAAAGCCGCCACGACGCTGGCCGCCCTGAGGAGCCTGACCCTGAGCCTGAGCATCAGCTGCGGGACCGCCGGGACGCTGACCGCCAAAGCCGCCGAAACCGCCCATACCGCCGCCCTGCTGACCGGCAGGCTGTGCATCCAGACAATCGATAACGATGATGAACGGAACAGCCTTCTTCTCGGCAATCAGGTTGTCCATGATCTGAGCGGTGTGGCCCTGCTCTGCCCAACCGTGCTCGTTCTCACCCATACCGTGCATCAGGTACAGAACCGGGAACTTCTTGGTTGTGTTGGTGTAATACTCATTGGGGAAATAGATGTAGCAGTGACGCATCTTCTCGGTTACTGATGACCAGTAGTAAACCTCGTTCATGCTGCCCTGCGGCACGTTCTTAACCTGCCAGAAGTCCTGGTCATCGGACGGAACCTCGATTCCGCTGCCCCAACGGCTAGCGCCATAGTAGTAGAGGCTTCCCGGATCGGGTACGCTTGCGCCGTCAATATTCAGCTGATAGTAGTGGAAACCGGGATCCTGAGGAGCCGAAGTACCGGTCCATACTCCGTTCTCATTCTTGCTCATTGAATAGATCTTACCGTCTATGTCAAGACCTACGGAAGTAGCGTTGGGGGCCGAAATCTGAGCACGGACCATGCGCTGTGAGTTTACCATAGGATACTGGTGATTAGCCTGATTGTTAGCTGCGGGCTTGAAATCTTCTGTTACATTCTCAGTTACTGAAGGAACTGTGGGGTTACCGCCGCCACGACCGAACTGAGCATACGCTGACACTGTTGCAAGTGCCAAAAGAGAAAGGATAATTTTTTTCATATTGTTATTTATTTGGTTTGAAATATTGCGCACGTTCTGCAAACATACAAATAATATTTCCAATTGTTAACTATATAAACCCAAAAAAGCGAGGTTACTGTACCTCTGATGCTATCTTGCGGGCCCTGTCCATATGTTTTCCCAGATTTTTGATACGGGTGGCATCACTGGGATGAGTGCTCATGAACTCCGGAACATACTGGCTGTTGTCCTGAGACATACGTTTCCACAGTACGGGAGCCTGTGTTATGTCATAACCCGCGATAGCCATGATGTACAGTCCTATCTCATCGGCCTCTGACTCATGTTTGCGGGAGTAAGGGAGCAGGTAGCAATACTCGCTGCCCACGGCAAATGCAGCCTCAAACAGGATACGTCCGTTCTGTGAAGTTTTCTGTTCCACCACCTGACCGGTAACAGCACCCACCACACTTGAAAGGGCCTGCTGCGACATACGCTCATTGCCGTGACGGGCCAACGCATGGGCAATCTCATGTCCCATTACCACGGCAACCAGGTCCGGAGTATCCAGCAACGGCATAATGCCCTCATAGAAAACCACCTGTCCGCCGGGCATGCAGAACGCGTTCACCTGATCATCACTGACCAGTCTGAAACTCCAGTTTATGCCTTCCAGAAGTGACAGTTCCCCCTTGCTGGCCAGATATTTGGTCAGCGCAGTGGTGATGCGCTCCCCCACCTCCTGTATCATAGCCGCCTGGGCCTTATTGCCCGATACCTTGGCGGTAGTCATCATCTCATTGTAAGATTCGTTTGACAGAGACGCGATCTCACTGTCCGAAAACAGCAGCATCCTGTTGCGGCCGGTAAAAGCCACTGAACTGCATGCTATCACCAATGCTACTGACAGCAGGCAAGCCAAGAATCCGATAGTCCTTCTCATATGTCCTTCAGTCTTCTGTTTCAAGAATTTTCTTTATCTCCTCATCGGTCTTGTAGAGTTTGTCCTTGCAGAACTTTATCAGTTCACGGGCCTCCTTCAGGCTCTCGCCTATCTGGTCTATGTCCATCTTGTTCTCCTCAATCCTGGAAACTATCTCCTCCAGGCGTTTCATTGCTTCTTCATATTTCATCTTTATTGGTATTTAGGTTTGTAATCATATTATTTCGCTCTCCACACTTCCGTCGGCAAACACCGTGGTAAGCCTGTCCCCCTTTTTTAGGTCCGATGCACTCTTGACCACACGTCCGCCTGCCCTGGTAAGCGAATAACCGCGCTTGAGTATGACAGCCGGGTCTGCTGCGGTCAGGGTTTTGTCCACGATTTCCAGTTTATGGGTCTGTGCGGTAAGCAGATTGCGCACCCCGTTGACAGATCTTATCCAAACCGTCTCCAGAAGTTGCTCCTGCCTTGTCCTGAGTACTGCGAATAGAGATGGCAGTTTCTGTGACAACCTTTCTATTCTCACGTTCTCGGCGTTCATCCTGCCGGTTATGGCATCACTCATCCTGCGGGTCAGGTTTTCCAGTTCCGATGCGGTATCAAACACCCTGTTTATAATGAATTCGGCCGCAGCCGTAGGAGTCTTGACCTTGGTGTGCGCCACCACATCGGCCACCGTATCGTCACGCTCGTGACCGATACCGGTTATCACAGGTAGCGGGAAATTGGCTATGTTGAAAGCCAGGTTATAGGAGTCAAAGCAACTCAGTTCACTGACAGCACCGCCACCCCTTATTATAACCACAAGGTCGAAATCGTCCCTGCGTGCGGCAACCGCATTCAGAGCCGATACTACACTGCGCTCCACATCATCGCCCTGCATAAGGGCCGGAAACAGCTTGACGTAGAACCGGAACCCGTAGATATTGCTGTCCAACTGATTGCGGAAATCGCCCCAACCGGCCGCCGTAGCAGATGATATTACGGCAATCCTGTGGGGCAGTGCCGGGATCTCAAGTTCCTTGTTCAACCCTATGACACCGTCCCTGGCAAGTTGTTCCAGTATCTCCTTGCGGCGGCGCGCCATATCTCCCATGGTATACGCGGGGTCAATATCCTGCACCACCAATGAGTATCCGTAGACCTCATGGAATGTGACTGTAACCTGAAGCAGGACCTTCATGCCCACTTTAAGGGTCTCACCTGTCTGTGCCTCGAAATAGGGTTTCAACTTTAGCCATGTGCCGCGCCAGATATTGGCTTTGGCCTTGGCCAGAAAATTACGGCCCGTTGCATCCTTCTGGACCAGTTCCAGATAGCAGTGTCCCTGCCCCGAAGGGCTTATGCTGCTTATCTCGGCCTGTACCCAGTAGGCGTCGGGCATCTCAAACTGGAGAGTGCTCTTGACCCTGCCGTTGAGTTCAAGTAATGATAATGTTTCCATAGTATCAATAATGCGGAAAATCGTTTTCCCTTTTTATTTCAAGCACCTCGAGGTTCCGGAAGGTCTTGCCCTCCACCTCAAGACGCACCAGCGTACGCACTTTCTGCCAACCTTGCAGACCGGCGGCGCCGGGATTTATGAAAAGCATGTTGAACTGCTTGTCATGCATCACTTTAAGTATGTGCGAATGGCCGCATACCAGCAAATCCGGAGTCTCTGTCAGCAACTGTTCCCGTACGGAACGGTCATAATGTTCGGGCGAACCGCCTATGTGCTTTATCATGATGTTGGCATCCTCCACCTTGAAACGGTAAATCTCGGTTGTGAAACGGCGCACGTCCTGTCCGTCACAGTTACCCCATACGGCACGGACGGTTGCAATCTTTGAAAGACGTTCCAGAATCTCGTACGACCCCACATCGCCGGCATGCCAGATTTCGTCACAACCCTCCAGGAAGGTGGCGTAGCGGTCATCCCAATAGGCGTGGGTATCGGACAGGATTCCTATCTTTTTCATATTCCGAGTTTTTCCTTTGCCAAAGATACTATTATATCGGCACACTTTTCATACCCGAATGTGGTGCTGTTCAGACAGATGTCATAAACGGCGGTGTCACCCCAGGTGCGGCCGGTAAAATAGTTGTAGTACGATGAGCGCTTACGATCAATGTCCTCAATCAGAGAGAGGGCCTTAGAATTGGTCATGTCATCACCGGCATGGCGCATCACACGGGCCACGCGGTCATCGGTATCGGCCGCAATGAAAACGTTCAGAAGGCGGTCGCTGTCACGCAGCACGTAATCAGCGCAGCGGCCTATGAACACGCAATCCTCGGTCTCGTGTATCTTGCGGATGGCGTCGCTCTGCATGTTAAATATGGATTCATTGCTCAGATAGTTGCTTGACATTCCGTTGCTGTTGAAGTGTCCCATAAACAGCGAACGCAGCCCCTTGCGGGTCTTCTCCTCGTCGGCCTCGTCAAAGAACTTTTCACTGAAACCGGTGTTCTGGGCGGCCTTCTTGAGGAGGTCACGGTCATACACCTTTATACCAAGTTTCTCTGCGACAATAGTTGCCACGTTACGGCCACCGCTGCAGAACTTGCGGCCTATGCATATACAGTAGTGCTTATCCATATCACACCATTTTTTTGAGTTTTCTTACTTGAGGAACAAGAAGGGAGAATCCCAATATGACAGAGAGTATGTCCGATGCCGGCATACTGTACCATATTCCGTCTATGCCGTAATAGCGCGGCAGTATAATAAGGAACGGAATGAGCAGGAGCAACTGACGGGACAGTGACATGAGGATTGACTTTCCGGGCATTCCTATGCTCTGGAAAAAGTTTCCTATCACCATCTGCGAGCCTATGAGCGGAAAGAATATGAAGTTTATCTTCATTCCGTTATGGGTGATGGCGGTCAGTTCGGGGTCATCGGTAAATATGCGTATGCACATATCGGGCAGGAATTCACCTATGACAAATCCCAACGTTGTGACACAGGTACCAAAGAACATGGTCAGGTTAAGCACCCTGAGTACGCGTCCCATCTGACGGGCGCCGTAATTGTAACCGGCTATGGGCTGCATGGCCTGGTTGAATCCCATGACCATCATAACCACCATGAATCCTATGCTGTTGATTATACTGTATGCGCCGATGGCCACGTCACTGCCGTATTCGAGCAGTCCGCGGTTTATGAGCAGCACCACAAAGCAGGCGGCCGCGTTCATGAGGCATGGTGAAAGGCCGATGGTAAGCATATTCCTTACCAGGTCACCGTGCAGACGGAATGTACCTTTTTTAAGATGTATCAGTTCACTCTTGTCCGATAACTGGAAGCACTGCCATACGAATGCCAGCACCTGCGATATCACGGTGGCAATGGCAGCGCCTTTGATTCCCCAATGGAACACCATGATAAAGAGGTAATCCAGCAGAGTGTTCAAAAGCACGGTTCCGATGGTGGCCACCATTGCCTTGTTGGGGTGACCTGCCGCCCTGAGTATGCAGTTGATACCCAGATAAAGATGAGTGAAAGCATTACCCGCCAGGATAATCACCATATACTCACGGGCATAGCCTATTGTTACTTCTGTAGCACCGAACAGCGTCAGGATGGGATTGATGAAAATGAGTGACAACGCTCCGAACAGCACTCCTATAAGGATGTTGAGTGTAACCGAATTTCCCAGCAACATCTGGGCGCTCTCATGGTCTTTCTGTCCCAACTTGAGTGAAATCATGGTTCCGGAGCCCACGCCGACCATTGATCCGAGCGCAGCCGACAGATTCATAAGCGGGAACGTCACAGCAAGGCCGGAAAGAGCCATCGGGCCCACTCCGTGGCCGATGAACGCACGGTCCACAATGTTATACAGTGAGGAGGCCAGCATAGCAATCATGGCCGGTACGGCGTACCTGATTAGAAGTTTTCCGATTTTTTCTGTACCCAGTTCCTGGGGTGTTTTCAATTCTGCCATTTTAAGTTTTTGATTTTACACAGCAAAGATACATTTTTTAATGAGGTCCATTAAACTTTTGCGATTTCCTGATATCTTAAATAAGCAAAGTTTAAACAACTTCTAACCTAAAATAACAAAACAATGAAGAAGATTTTATTCGCAATCGCAGCTCTGATGGTTTCAACACTGAGCTTTGCACAGGGATTTGGCGGCGGTTTCGGCGGCGGCCAGGGTATGAGTATGAATCCTGAGGATATGGCCAAGCGTCAGGCTGACCGTCTCAAGGAGCAGCTTGAGCTGAACCAGGTTCAGTATGACTCAATCTACAACTATTATGTTGCTAACGCCAAGGAGCAGGCAGCACGCCGTGAGCAGATGCAGAACGGTGGCGGTCAGCCCTCACAGGAGGATATGCAGGCCATGATGGAGCAGATGCAGAAGCAGCGTGCCGCTCAGGAGGCCAAGATCAAGTCTTTCCTGACCGATGACCAGAAGAAGAAATATGACGAGATCCAGGAGCAGCGTCGTCAGCAGCGTCAGCAGGGTGGCGGCGGATTCGGCGGCGGATTCGGCGGCGGTATGCCTCAGGGCGGCGGCCAGGGAGGATTCGGTGGCGGACGTCCCCAGTAATCTCTGACAGTCATAACAATAAGACGGGGGTGACTAAAAAGTAGTCATCCTCTTTTTTTGTTTGACCAAAGACATCTTCGTTTTGTGGTTGGAATATAAAAAATGGCTATTCTTTTGAATATCAAAGGAATAGCCATTGTTGTTTGGCTAATTATTTGTATATT
>JAZSLV010000017.1:0-292563 GCA_045535555.1 Bacteroidaceae bacterium
ACTATATCGTAGAGTGATGAGTAGTCCGAGAAGTGTAATGAACCTTGATTTGGAAGCATAACGCTTTGTGTTTCAATGATATAAAGATAAAGAATAATCCGCAAACCACCAAGAAACAATTGAAATAGTTTGCGGATTATTTGAATTAAACTCCTATGCTATCCTAGGGACTTTTTCAGTGGCCTCCGCGTCAGAGGGAGGGGCCCGCTCCGAAGGAGTGGGAGGGATAGGCCCAAAGGGCCGTAGTTTTCAGGATACATCCCTAAAGTCCCCAGAAAACGGGAATAATGAACAAAAAAGTGGAGGACCATAGGGACCTCCACCTTTCATTTATTATAAACTGTTATTAGCAGTTCTCAATTGCACCCTGAGCTGCAGCCAGACGAGCGATAGGCACGCGGAACGGTGAGCAGCTTACGTAGTTAAGACCAACCTTGTCGCAGAACTTAACTGATGAAGGCTCGCCACCATGCTCGCCACAGATACCGCACTTGAGGTCGGGACGAACTGAACGGCCCTTCTCCACAGCCATCTTGATGAGCTGACCTACACCCTTCTGGTCCAGAACCTGGAACGGGTCAACCTTAAGGATCTTCTTCTCCAGATAAACCGGCAGGAATGAAGCGATATCGTCACGTGAGTAACCGAATGTCATCTGAGTCAGGTCATTGGTACCGAATGAGAAGTACTCGGCGCGGGCGGCAACTGCATCAGCGGTAAGAGCGGCACGCGGGATCTCAATCATTGTACCAACCTTGAACTCGAACGGCTTAACGCCCTCCTCCTGGAACAGCTTGGCTGCAGTCTCGCGGATAATCTCCTCCTGCTGCTCAAACTCGTAGTGCTTACCTACCAGCGGAACCATGATCTCGGGCTGCGGGTTCAGGCCCTCCTTGCGCAACTGGATGGCAGCGCCGATGATAGCCTTGGTCTGCATCTCGGTAATCTCGGGATAGGTGTTACCCAGACGGCAGCCGCGGTGACCCAGCATCGGGTTATTCTCTGACAGAGACTCAACGCGAGCCTTGATCTGCTCCAGAGTTACGCCCATTGCATCGGCCATTTCCTGCTGACCTTTCTTATCGTGAGGTACGAACTCGTGCAATGGGGGATCAAGCAGACGGATGTTTACGGGCAGTCCGTCCATAGCCTTAAGGATTCCGTAGAAGTCCTTGGTCTGGTAGGGGAGCAGCTTGGCAAGAGCCTTCTCACGGCCCTCCTTGTTCTCAGCCAGGATCATCTCACGCATAGCCTTGATCTTCTCACCCTCAAAGAACATGTGCTCGGTACGGCAAAGACCGATACCTACGGCACCGAATGTGCGGGCTACCTCAGCATCGTGAGGAGTATCGGCGTTGGTGCGTACAACCAGACGTGTGTACTTGTTGCAGAGGTTCATCAGCTCGGCAAAGTCACCGCTGATCTCGGCAGCCTTGGTCTCAATCTGACCCTCGAACACCTGACCGGTAGAACCGTTTATTGAAATATAGTCACCTTCCTTAAGGACAACGTCCTCAATCTTGACGGTCTTCTTGACGTAGTCAACGTTCAGGGCACCGGCTCCTGATACGCAGCACTTACCCATACCGCGGGCAACAACTGCAGCGTGGCTGGTCATACCGCCGCGGCATGTCAGGATACCCTCGGCAGCAGCCATACCGGCCAGATCCTCAGGAGATGTCTCGATACGAACCATGATAACCTTGTGGCCGTTCTTATGCCAAGTCTCAGCGTCATCGGCGTTGAATACTATCTGACCGCAAGCGGCACCCGGAGATGCGGGAAGGCCGGTTGTCAGGACCTTAGCCTTCTTAAGGGCGTTCTTATCGAATACGGGGTGGAGCAGTTCATCGAGCTTCTGGGGCTCGCAGCGCTCTATGGCGGTCTTCTCATCGATCAGACCCTCGTGCATCAGGTCCATGGCAATCTTAACCATAGCGGTACCTGTGCGCTTACCGTTACGTGTCTGGAGGAACCAGAGCTTGCCCTCCTGAACGGTGAACTCCATATCCTGCATATCGTGGTAGTGGTTCTCAAGCTTTGTCTGCAGAGCATCCAGCTCCTTGTAGATGGCGGGCATAGCCTCTTCCATCGAAGGATACTTGGCCTTGCGCTCCTCCTCGGATACGCCTGCCAGGGCAGCCCAACGCTTTGAACCCTCTATTGTGATCTGCTGCGGAGTGCGGATACCTGCTACTACGTCCTCACCCTGTGCGTTAACCAGATACTCACCGTTGAAGAGGTTCTCACCGGTAGCGGCGTCACGGCTGAAGCAAACACCTGTAGCGGATGTGTCACCCATGTTACCGAATACCATAGCCATTACTGATACGGCGGTACCCCACTCATCGGGTATTCCTTCCATCTTACGATACAGGATGGCGCGCTCGTTGTTCCATGAACCGAATACTGCGCAGATGGCGCCCCAAAGCTGGTCCATAGCGCTGGTGGGGAAGTCCTGACCGGTGCGCTCCTTAACGGCAGCCTTGAACAGCTTAACCAGTTTCTTAAGGTCATCAACGCTCAGGTCCTTGTCCAGAACCACGCCGCTCTCTTCCTTTACCTTCTCAATGATAGCCTCGAACGGATCAACATCGGTCTTGCTTACGGGCTTCATGCCAAGAACCACGTCACCATACATCTGTACAAAACGACGGTAGCTGTCCCAAGCGAAGTGGGGGTTGTTGGTCTTACGTGACAGACCCTCTACAACCTCGTCATTGAGTCCCAGGTTCAGGATGGTGTCCATCATACCCGGCATTGAGGCGCGGGCACCTGAACGTACTGACACGAGAAGGGGATTCTCAACATCACCGAACTTTGAATTCATCAGTTTCTCGATGTGACGGATAGCATCCTCAACATCGTTCTTCAGGATTGCTACGACCTTGTCGCGGCCAATCTGATAATACTCGTTGCAAACATCAGTGGTGATTGTGAAACCCGGAGGAACCGGTACACCAAGCAGATTCATCTCAGCAAGGTTAGCTCCCTTGCCACCAAGCAGGTTACGCATCTGGGCATTTCCCTCAGCCTGTCCGTTTCCGAACTTGTAAACTCTTTTTTCGCTCATAAAATGTTGTATGTTGTTATGTTGTTTTATGTCGTCTGACAGTAGAAAGTCCTTATTTCGGTTTTTTGCGGGTGCAAAGGTACTCATTTATTATTAAAAGATGTGTTTATATACGTTCTATTTTCCCTTTTTGAGTAAAATTGTAACCTTTTACCCCATGCAGCCATTGAATTGACTAACTTTGCAGCCCAAAACGATGCTTTATGTCCAGAAAGAGACGCGAACAACCCGTAATTGAGAATGTAACCATAACAGGAGTTGCAGCCGAGGGTAAATCACTGGTCAGGATCAATGACCTTGTGGTTTTTGTACCGTTTGTAGTTCCCGGAGATGTCGTTGACCTTAAGATCCTTAAGAAGAAACACAGTTATGCCGAGGCAGTGGCAGTCAAGTTCCATAAACTGTCCGATGTCCGCGCCGTCCCGTTCTGTCGCCATTTCGGTATATGCGGAGGCTGCAAATGGCAGAATGTTCCTTATCAGGAGCAGCTCCGTTACAAGCAGCAGCAGGTGGTTGACAACCTTACCAGAATAGCTAAAGTTGAACTGCCTGAAATCAGCCCCATTCTGGGGTCCGAAGAGATTATGCGCTACCGCAATAAACTGGAGTATTCGTTCAGCAATATGAGGTGGCTCACACAGGAGGAACTGGATGAACTTGACAACCCTGAAAACACCGCACAGCGCAAGCAGCCCGGACTTGGGTTCCATATTCCGGGAGCATTTGACAAGGTGCTTCACATCAGTGAATGCTGGCTTCAGGATGAGATATCGGACCGTATCCGCAATGCTGCGTATGAATATGCGGTTGAACACGGAATACCGTTCATAAACCTGCGTTCTCTGGAGGGAATCCTGCGTGATATGATGATTCGTGTAGTGACCACAGGGCAGATAATGGTTCTTGTTCAGGCTAAGGTTACCAATCCTTCTGAGGAGGAGCAGTTTATGGGACTTATGCAGTATCTGTCAGACAGTTTCCCGGAGATAACTTCACTGCTGTACGTAATAAACAACAAGTGCAACGATACATTCGGTGACTTGGATGTTCATGTGTTCCGTGGTGAAGAATTCATATATGAGACTATGGAGAACCTCAGGTTTAAGATCGGACCTAAATCGTTTTTCCAGACCAATAGTCGTCAGGCCTACCGTCTCTATTCGGTGGTACGCAAACTTGCTGATCTCAAACCTGAAGAGGTGGTATATGACCTCTATACCGGAACCGGAACGATTGCTCAGTTCATATCGGCCAAGGCCAAGAAAGTGGTGGGTATAGAATATGTTCCCGAGGCTATTGAGGACGCCAGGATCAATGCGGCGCTCAACAATATCGTAAATACCGAGTTCTTTGCCGGTGACATGAAGGATGTGCTCAATGAGGATTTCATCGAAAGGCACGGCAGGCCCGATGTCATAATCACAGATCCCCCTCGTGCCGGAATGCATCCAGATGTGGTTAATGTGATACTTAAAACCGCTCCTCAGCGTATAGTCTACGTTAGCTGCAATCCTGCTACACAGGCTCGCGACATAGCCATTCTTGATCAGGGATACAAAGTCGTTGCCGTTCAGCCGGTCGATATGTTTCCACACACCCAGCATGTCGAAGTCGTGACGCTTCTTGAAAGGCGTTAATGGCGATTGCAACATTTTTGCAACACTTTTTTCTTGCATTACGCTTGTTCTGCGGCGTAATTTTGCTGCGAAACCCCTTTCAAAGGGTAATCAGGATAGAAAAAATGTTAAGAAAGCTCATTCTGATTTAACCTAAGGGGTATTTAGCTATCAAATTAACGAAAAATAAAAGACACGATGCGTAAAATTGCCTTTACACTAGTCCTCATGTTGGTATTTGGCTCAGCTTTCGCTCAGTCAAACAAAGACTCTGTCAAAACTTCAACACAAAACACGGAGGTTGTCATAACTCAGCCTGAGTTCAAAGGCGGGATTGAGAAAATGTATGAATACATAAAGATCAATTTCCAATACCCCGATGAGGCGGAGAGACGTTCGGTAAGAGGAAAAATGGAGGTTGAGTTTACAGTTGAGAAATCAGGAGACATAACATATGTGGGAATTCTTAAAGGACTCGATGAATCTATAGATGAGGAGGTTCTCAGACTCCTTAAAGCCATGCCCCGCTGGACTCCCGCTACCAAGAACGGGGTGCCTGTCAGATACAAGGTTTCGATGCCCATCACTATTCGTGCATCCCGAAAGGGGCAGAGGTCAAACGAGAGTCTGTCCACATATAATGAGGATTGAATACAAATGCTTGGATTAACAAATCAGTATTTCAATCGTCAATAATACAGAACACAAAAAGATACTGTTATGAAGAAATTGTTTATTCCTGTATTGGCAATTACATCACTGCTCTTTAGCGGATGTATTCATGAAACCAATGAGACGTATGAGATTGTAAAGCAGGGCACCGATATGTCTGTTTATTATATTGATGCACTTGGTGATGATTGGCTCCTGTCCGGAACAGAAGGTCAACCGGGTTGCTATGTTTATCAGGAGTTTGAGTTCAAAGAGATTACAAGTACCGTTCTTGATAAGGGTGCAGTTCTGGTTTATATGGTTGATGATGCAGGACGTGACAATATCCTTCCTTACGTATATCCTGTAGACAATGGAAAAGAACTGATCATGCAGAATATCAGGTATGAAGTTGAGAATGGAATTCTGACCTTGGTAATTGAATGGCAGGACTTCCGCCGATACATTCAGGGAGACTACCAGTTCAAGGTTTGCATTCTTCAGCCGGGAAAGAAATGATTTGATCATATAAAACAAACAGCCGTATCGTACTGATGCGGCTGTTTGTTTTATTGTTCAGGCTCTTGAAGTATTATTGTGGTGGCACCTAACGTGATAATTGCTCCGTCTTCAATCCTTGCTCTCTCCCGGTCACCCAGAATGCGGTTTTCCAGAAAAGTACCGGTCAGGCTGGGGAAATCCCTCAGTGTGTAACTGATTTCTCCTGTCGGCTCTTTTTTTACGTTTATCACGCAGTGACGACGGTCCATGCTGCGGTCGTTGGTGTCTATAGGAATGGTGATATTGTCGCCGGGATTGTATCGGCCGATAATATTGTCACCTTCCTTAAGGGCATAGTTCTGACGGAATCCGAATACGTTCTCCACAACTGTTATGGAGCCGAATCCTATGTCGTTGACCTCTTTCCTGCGGTCTGCATCCCGTTGGGTGGCTGCCAGTTTGCTGGTGCCTATGCGTATCCTGAACTGTTTCCGGCAGTTCTCGCACTCAAACACAAGTGACTGGCCCTCTTTGTAGAGTGTTTCGTCAAAAGTGTTGTAATGGTCACATTTTGGACAGCGTACCCGTTTCATATAGAGTTGTTTATAATGATCAAACAAAAGCTGACCTGTAAGCCGGGTTCTGTAGGTTCGGTACTCGTACCTTACCTGTCTGCCATTAATCTTGACCTGCCGTCACCGGCAAGGCTCCGTGACCTTGCGGTCACGCGCGTTCTACCCTCCGGCTCGGGCGAGCAGCCCTCTGACGCCGGTATACATGAACTTGCAACTTCCAAGGCGCACAGCACCTGTGTCACCACAGATCTGGTGGGCTCTTACCCCGCCTTCTCACCCTTACCTTGCGGCGGTTGTTTTCTTCTGCGCTTATCAGCCGTTTCTGACTGCTTCCCGTTAGGAAGTGGAATGCTCTGTGTCGCCCGGACTTTCCTCAGCCCACAAGGGACAGCGGCAGACCGGTCAGCTTTCAGACCGCAAAATTACGCATATTTTCCAACACCATAATTGTATATGTTCTATATTTCCTCTAAAAATAGATATTGCAACCTAACTAGAATATAACGACAAGGTCATTACTATAAATCATGATAATAAACCGTTGGGCCACAGATTCTTGTCTGCAGTCGGATAGTTGTTAATAATAAAACAATTTCCTCTACGAGTTAAAAGTCTCAAGCGGGCGTCCTAAGCCGCATAAAGCATTAGCCAGTTTGCAGACGGGGTCAGTAGCCACCACAAATATAATGACCTTACAATATGCGGTATATATCATTCGTACCGATTTATCAGCACGTAGTGATATCAATGTTGAAGTTCCGGTAAGGAACGCTGTCATGTAGTACATGCCATATAGCGCAAAGTATTTTCCGTGCAACGGCAACCCTGACTTTCATCACGTTTTTCTTTCGTACTACAGTCTGATGGTAACTGAACCGGTTATAATAACACCCTCTTGTCTTGCTGGCAGCCCATGCACACTCTATCAGAGTTTGTCTCAAGTACTTGTTTCCATGTGTTATTCTTCTGGACTTTATCTTTCCGGCGCTTTCTTCATTTCTCGGTTTCAGACCGCACCAGGAGACCAGATGGGCAGCATCTTCAAACGATGACATATCAGTGCCCAGTTCTGCTATTATCGCTGTCGCGGAACGCTCCTTGATTCCTGGTATAGATTTCAGATTATCCAGTTCACTGGGAAACCACTGTCTGCAAAGCTCATCCATTTTGGACAGGCACTCATCCTTGTGCTTCTGGTTCAGTTCCAGTTCTTCTCGTAATTGACGTATTATGTCCATGTCCACACTGCTTATCACACCTGTCAAAGATCCTCTGATGACATCCTTGCCGACACGATTGACGGTACGAATGTGTATTACTTTCTGTAGTTCTTCAGCAGAAGTGATGCCTTCAGATATGAGACGCACTACATCCTGGTAACTCTTGCTGTCAATCCTTGATACGTAGTTGCTGATGCGTATATTGCATCTTTGCAAAGCCATGTCCAATTTGGTGAGTTTGAAACTTATTTCTTTGTTCAAGTCGAAGATACGCCTGTCATACTGACGAAGTTGCTGGATCCTGTCTTCAGGGACATAACTGCCCTTGATGAGATCCTTTAACAGGCAGGTGGCTATCCACTCCGCATCCTTCACGTCGCTCTTCTTGCCAGGAAGCTGTTTGATAAAGTATGGGTTGACCAGTTTCAAACTCACGTAAGGTTCAAGAACACGCCAGACAGGCATCCAGTATATGCTGGTGCTTTCCATACATACTTCCTGGACTCCATAATTCATCATCATCTCCAACATACGTTCCAGATCGGTGGTTAACACACCATACTTTTCCTGGAAAACAATACCGTTGTCATTGAGAATACAGACGAACACACTATCTTTGTGAACGTCAAGACCACACACTTGTCGCATAGGCACAAATAATTTTGGGACATCAAGCCCGTTAAACAATAAGATTACACTGCGGCACGCCGAGAGGCGATGACCGCTTGCCAAAGATAGTGTGTGGCCTTGATTTTTATATAAGCGGGCGTAAAATCGACCGATTTTATGTAAGTTTGTAAGAGTTAAAGGACAAAAATACTAACCTTATAAAAAACTGACTTATGAAAAGATTCTTCACAATGACCGTTCTGATGGCCGCTCTATTCCTTACGGCATCAGCACAGGAACTCAACAATTTCTCAAGAGGCCGTCAGCAGGTCAAATCACCTGAAATAAATGGTGAAAAGGTGACTTTCCGTCTTAACGCCAACTATGCTACAGTGGTTAACCTCCAGGGTAACTGGTTGGAGGGCAGCATTCCTATGCAGAAAGGTCAGAACGGAGTATGGGAAGTGACTATAGACACTCCTTCACCCGAGATCTACACCTACAACTTTGTTGTGGACGGCGTATCTGTGAACGACCCCCAGAACTATATGGTTCAGCGTGACGGAACCCGTTATCTGAATATGCTTATGGTGCCCGGAGAGCGCTCAGAGAACTATTTTGAGGCCAATCAGCGTGGTACCGTAACATACCGTTGGTATGACAGCAAGATATTGGGCATTAACCGCCGTTTGACTGTTTATACTCCTTACGGATATGAGACCAGCGGCAAGAAATACCCGGTTCTCTACCTGCTTCACGGAGCCGGCGGTGATGAGGAGGCTTGGACATCGATGGGCCGCACCGCACAGATCCTGGACAATCTGATTGAGAAGGGACTGGCACAGCCTATGATTGTGGTTATGCCTAACGGTAATCCCGGTCAGCAGGCTGCACAGCCTCTGGGCTTGCCTGAGAAACAGATTGACCGTCGCGATCCCAATATGGCCGATGCATACGTAAAGAGCCTTTGCACTGAAATTGTTCCTTTCATCGAGAAGAACTTCCGTGTAATTGCAAAGCCGGAGTCACGTGCCATAGCAGGTCTGTCAATGGGAGGTGGCCATACCATCACTGCAACCAACCTGTATCCCGCCATGTTTGACTGGATTTGCCCGCTGTCGGCAGCCGGCAGTTCTACAGCCGATCAGATTACCGCACTCAAGAAGGCTGGTGTTAAGCTCTACTTCCTGGCTTGCGGTACAAGTGATTTCCTGTGGGACAATTCGGTTACACTTGACAAGACCATGACAGACTGCGGTCTGGAGCATACTTTCTTTAAATCAGACGGTGGTCACGTATGGGCCAACTGGCGTCTGTATCTGAATACGTTCGCTCAATTGCTGTTCAAATAAGAGACTGGCACATTAGAGAGAGGAGTAGAGGGCGGCCAGAGATTGGGCGTACAAGGTTGCGTTGTAGCGTGTCTGACTGAGTTCAAGGGCACGGGCTGATGAGCGGTCAAACAGGTCGCGGTCAGTCAGAATGCGCTCCAATGCATCGGCCAGGGCAGCCGGTGTGTTGGGCGAGTAGGTAAGTCCGGCTCCGTCAAGGATCTCGGGGAATGAACCGGTGGCCGGCTCAACCGCGGGACGTCCTGCCGCAAAAGCCTCACACAGGTATAGTCCCACTCCCTCATTGAATCTGAGCGGATTGGAGAGTACTGTAATATCCCTGTAGAATCCGGGATGTCGCAACCAACTGTATTCTTCCTCTATTGTCACGTCATCGCTGTAAGGCTTGAGAGTGTGGCGTACCTGACGCATAAGGCTCTTGTCTGGGCTCATATAGCCGCCACCTATGCGTAGTTTCAGGTCAGGTATGGTGCCGCGCTGCTTTAGGAGCACGAAAGCATCGGCCAGGATATCCAGACCATCTAAGGAGTTCATGCGGTAGAAGAATCCTATTGTGGGATGCTCGGGCCAGGATTGGGCTGCGTAACGCTCAGTGTCGATACCCGGATAGATTATCTCAGGTTGTGGCAGGCCGGGCATACGCCTGGCTGCAATATCGGCATAATAGCGGCTGGTGGTTATGAACTTATCCACATAGCGGGAGTATTCCGTTATGCTGTTCCACGCCCTGTCGGCATACTGTTTCTCCAGTCCGTCAAGCCATACCTCCTCATCCTGTATGGAGCATACTATGGGGATATCCACCGCTTTCCTGATTTCACGGGCTATTCCGATGATAAGGGTGGATGACAGTTGTATCACATCCGGTTTTTTCTGACGGACATAATCCACCAGTTGGGCACAACTCTTTACGAATGCAGGGTCATCGCCCTCAATCATGCTCAGGGTCATGCCCTCCATGCCGTTTGCACTTGTGGTGCCGGAAAGCGCAGATGCCATGTTCAGCAGCGGGCGGGCGCTGAGCATCCGGCTCAGCCAATCGGGAGACTTACCCTTAAGCATCTGGTCCACGTAGAATGATGTGGCCGGAAAGAAAATGGGAGAGTTTCCCTGTAACTGGCCGATGTAGTTAAGCGGCAGGTAGAGCGGCATGATGGTCACATCATGACCCGCATGATGCAGAGCCTGTGCCTGCAGGTTGTCACGGAAACAGTTACCACAATAGTAACCGTCGCCTGATCCAGGGGTTATGAACAGTATTTTCATTTACAGTCAGTACCGGCTGGCCTCACGCCTGCAAACTATTTAAGTTTGTAAGCGTAGAGAGCCTCTCCGTGGCGGATGTACAGGTTTCCGTTATTGATGGTGGGATGTGCCCAGTAGGGGCCGCTGCCCTTGGCAATGCGGAACTCGCTGGTTACCTCGAATTTGGCCGGATCGGGTGTGAGCAGACCAACGGTGCCGCGACGCTCATCGTAAATGATCAGTTTGCCGTCAACGGTAATGATTGAGCCCTTGCCCTTGCCGGTCCATCCGGTCTCATACTTGAGTTCACCGGTGTTCCAGTCCAGGCAGCACCAGTTGCCGGCGTTGTTGTTGACCCAGTTGGAGCCGTAGATGTAACCGTTAACCAGAACATAACCACCGTGATGGGTGTCCAGAACATCGGTACGCCAAGTCAGTTTTACGCTCTTGAGGTCATCGGCCAACTGGAGCTGGAATCCGTTGATATTATAGCCGTGGCTAAAGAATATGCGACCGTCCTTGAACAGGGCTGAGTTGGGGGCGATATTATCATTGCGTCCGCCGTTTCCACCATAGAAGTTGGGACCCCAGTTATCGAATGTCCACATGATTTCGCCGGTCTCGGGATCGGCGCCGAATGCGGTCTTGTTGGTGGAGCCTATGATCTGGCGCTTGCCCTTGTATGTAATGAGGATGGGAGTGATGTAACCGCTCTTCTCATTCAGGGCGCGGCTCTTCCATATCTCCTCACCGGTCTCCTTGTTCAGGGCAACGATGGTGGTCTGATTGCCGCAAGGGGTATAAATAACCTTGTTGTCATACACCAGAGGGCACTCGCTGGTTCCCCAGTTGCCGGTCTGACGCTGGTATTTCTGACCGCCGTCAACAGTCCATACAATCTTTCCGTCCTTGGCGTTGATGCAGGCAATCTCACCCATACCGCTTATTACGTACAGTTTGCCGTCGGAGTAGGTGGGAGTGGTGCGGGCCTCGGGATAAGACTGACGCCACGGGTTGCCGTACTCCACTGACCAGAGTTTCTTGCCTTCAAGGGTGTAGCAACTCAGTTGTTCCTTGTTCTCCTGATCGTTGAGTCCGGTTATGTATATACGGTCACCTACCACCTGGGGGCTGGAGTAGCCCTTACCGGCATCGGTAGTCTCAAAAATCATCTGTGGGCCGCCGTCGGGCCATTTGTTTAACAGTCCTTTGTCAGGGTAAGATCCGTTGTTTTCAGGGCCACGCCATCCGTTGGGGCTTTGGGCAGATGCACATACGCTTGCGGCAATGAATGCAAGCGAAAGAATCAATTGTCTTTTCATTCTTCTAATACTTTAAGGTTTATCATTCTGTTGGTTAATATCACTGTAAACAGCAGGATGAGGATGAACAGCACTACCGCCGTGAGCAGCGTACTCCATCCGGCGCCTCCTGCATTGGCGCTTATGCTTATCAGTGAGCCTATGGCACCTGTTATGACCGCAAATACCGGAACCGCCAGATTATCCCGCCTGAGTATGGCCGATATGCTGTCACGGCCGAATCCTAAAGTACGGTACATCCGTATCTCAGCCGATCGGTATGTCAGGTTGTTCCGTATCACAATTATCAGAGCGGCAATACCTAACAGAAGTCCAATGCCGCCCAAAGATAAGAATATATTGAGATATGTATCGGTAACCTGGAAGAATTTCTCCAGTCTCTCGGTTGTGGTGGTGATGTCCGGACCGTAGTCGCTCAGGGCGGTTGCCAGCATCATGTCATCATGGGACTGGGATAGAACTATGCTGCTGCCGGTTTCAAGCGGCCAAAGTGAGCGGAACGCCTCCTGTTCCATAACGGCATAACCGTGCAGTATGCCAGTGGGATATGTACCGGCAATCACGGCATTTACGGTTCGTCCGTCATCGGTACGATAGGTTATGGTGTCACCCACTTTCATCATAAGACTCCAAAGTAGGGCCTCACTGTCTATGATTACGGGTACCACATCGGGGCTGCATTGTTCTGTCAGTGCCGGATCAATGCCGAACAGGGACATTGCATCCCGCTCCATACCGATAACCGACGGGGTGGTGACGCGGTTCAGGTTCAGGCAGCCGGCTTCATCGGCCGTATGTCTCTGGAGTTGGAGGAAACGGCTGTCGTCCGGCAGGTCGCGGAGTGCCATACGCCGTCTTATTCCGGGTTCGTTAAGGTCATATTGTACAGGTATGCGGCAGTCTATATAGAGGTTGAATCCACCGGTGGAAACAGACTGTGAACGGTTGAAATCGGGACGGTTCAGGCCTACGGCAAATACGGTGAATACTCCGGCGGCCAGAGTCCAATAAGCCAGACGGTGACGCGGAAGTCCGTCCCGGAGGGAACTCCAGAACAGTCCGGTACGTGAAAAGCCGTCATTGCCCATAGAAATCGTTTTGCGGTTTATGAACTCCCTGCCTGCCATTCCTGCTGCAACGATCCACATTACACCGCATATTACAAATATAACTATACTCCTAAACAGCAGGAAGTTAAGAATTATGGCCAGGATGATTGCAACCCAAAGGCCGATGGTCAGTCCTATGCGGCTGCGGTTTTTCTTCCCTGAAGTGGAGTTATATCCTTTTACAGACCTGCGTATGGTAAGAAGCAGCGCAGTGATACAGATAATCAGGGAAGATGCCCATCCTATGATAATGGTCAGAAGATTGCAGTGCAGTCCGAAATCCTGCGTCTGGGTGGCTCCGCTCCATGCTCCCGACAGCAACTGCAGTGAGATGAAGGCGTATACGATACCTGCCAGTACACCTATGGGAGATACGGTCAGGACAAGAGGCATGGATTCGCGGGCCAGTATGCGGAATATCCGGCGGCTGCTGTAGCCCAGTGTGGAGTAGAGTGCTGTCTCGGGAGAGCGCAGACGGAGCATTCCGGCAATGGGACTTACCATAAGCAGTATGGCCGACAGGATTATAAAGAATCCCAGTCCCAGAAACAGTGATGAGAAATCGGTTCCGGTGCGGGCTGCCTCGATGGCCGCCTCACGCGGGCGGGCAACGGTTATTCCGGCGCTTTCAGGGGTCAGCACCTCATCGGCCTTGAGATTGGTTGTGATGGCTGTGGCATTTCCAATGCTTGCGGCCCAGTCCTGCTCAATGGCGCTGTATGAGACTATGGCCTTCGGGGTCTGGCGGTGATTGGTCCAATATTCCTCGTCGGCATCGGTTATCAGGTCCATGTCTATGGGCAGGTCACTGTCCCAGTCAGTGCAGCGCTCCACATTGCTCAGGCCGGGGAAACTGGCTGTCAGCAGCGGGTTCTGCTCAAACTCGCTCAGGGGTGCTATGCGGCTTACTCGGAATGTATGTGAGCGTGTCTCCAGCTGTTTAAGGCCTTTCACTATGAAATACTCCATGCTCACCTCATCGCCCGGGGCGGCATGCAGCAGATTTGCCGTATAGTCGCTCAGCACCACCTCATTATCCTTAAGAGCGTCTGTGGCGGTGACAAAGGAGTAGGGGATGGAGCCTATGCTGTTTACAAAGTATGCCAGATAGCGGGACTGCGGTTGCAGGGCTGCGGTTATGGCGGAGGGCATGAAGACGCGGTCGGTTGTAACCGTATTGCCCTGCTGGGTTATGCCGGAGTATGCAGGGGTCCAGATTGCGGCGAACTGCTCATCGGTAATCTCATTATCGGACATTATCAGGTTTATCCTGTTGTCCAACTCCATGATATCTGCCAGTTCATCGCGGTTTACAAATATGTTGAGCGGCCGTATCTGTTCGTTGCGCAGCAGCATGTTACCTCCGTCCTGTGCGCTTCTGATGCCTTTGACAGACAGCCTAAGGGTACCGGTATATGCCTGGGACACAAAGAGTGAGCCCGATGGCACCAGGTTGTTTGACGGCAGATGCAGAACCACGGCGTCGGTGCTGCTCAAGCGGTCGGCAAGCGGCTTGTTAACCAGTGCCTCGCCATCTTTCAGAGTGCCGTCATCGGTTCCCCAGACCATTACCGGAATCATGCGTCCGTAGTCCGATATGAATCCCTCGGTTATAAGGTAGCAGCGGGCATCCTTGAGCAGAGTCTCATTCATGATGTCGTGGCTCATGAATCCCGTACCCGATGTTATGACTGTCCTTGCAGAACCTAAACGTTCCTGGACCCTGTCCACAAGAGTACCCCTTACAGAGTCGCCAAGAATCAGACTGCCGGTAACCACGGCTGTCATGACTATGACTGCTGCGGCTGCCAGTCTGTAGAAACGGCGGTAATGGCGGCGGCTCTGGCGGTTGGTATTCATGACAGTTTACCCTCCTTTAACTGATAGATACGTGATGCGCTGTGAGCCAAAGCATCGGAATGTGTCACCAGAACAATGGTTGTACCAAGTTCACGGTTTACGCGGGCCAGAAGTTCGGCTACCTCATGGGCATGACCGGCGTCCAACTGGCCTGTGGGCTCATCGGCCAGGAGCAGGTCAGGTTTCATGATAAGGGCACGGCATATTGCGACGCGGCTTTTCTCACCTCCGGATAGCGTGTCGGGCAATTGGGCTGTCAGGTCCTCAATACCCATTATGCGGACCAACTGCCTGGCCCACTCGGTAACGGCGGACTCAACTGAGTCACTGTCGGCAAGTGCAGGCAGGAGTATGTTCTGCATCACGGTGAACTGAGGTAGCAGACGGTGGTCCTGGAATACGAATCCTATGCGGCGGTTGCGCAGACGCAACAGGTCAGTACCCGGTGCCAGGACATCGGTACCGTCTATGATGTAACTGCCTAGATCGGGGGTGAGCAGAGTGCCCAGAATGTTGAGCAGAGTGGTCTTGCCGGCACCGGATACACCGGTAACTGCTACAAAATCGCCTTTGTCAAGGCTCAGGTCCAGGCTGTCCAGCACCTTGCGGCTGCCACTGCCGTCATTAAAGCTCTTTGTTATCCCTTTAAGTTCTATGAATCCCATATCATTCCTTTTTGTTGCCGAAACAGAGCAGTGTGCCCCTGGCGGTCATTATCATGAATCGGTCTGAGAGCGGGGCGGGGGTGGAGATGATCTGCTCACCAGTCTCGTACTCCCATAGACGCTCACCTGTTGCGGCATCGTATATTGTTATTATTCCGCTCTTGGTGCTGGCTATCACGCGGTCACGGCAGATGAGCGGAGAACTCTCGCCCGATTCGCTCTTGAGTGTCTGCTGCCAGATAAGAGTTCCGTCCTTGCGGTCCAGGCATTGGATGTAGCGTTCATCGGCCAGTACATAGAGGTATTTACGGCCTACGGCTGGCATGGAGAGCATGGCGCCCTCATCATCGGCGGCGGTGCGCAGTTTGCGGCATGAACTGAACCGGCCTCCGTTGAGACTTATCTCATATACATTGCCGTTGTAATCGGCCACATACGCCATGTCATCCACTATGGCGGGTGATGAGGGTATGTAAGCATCCAGTTTTACTGAGTCGGCCGCTGTGCCGGTGGTGCAGTTTACCATACGGAGCCAGGAGTCACAGCCGCCAAATAGTGCATACTCGCCCCAAACGGCTGCAGCACCGTTTATGTAGTATCCGGTAGATGCCAGGCCTTTCAGTGCGCCGGTTGCGGCATCTATGGTGTACATGTTGTTGTCATAACTGCCTGCCAGCAGATAGCGGTGGCCTTTTACAGTGGTTAGTGCCGGTGCGGCATTTATCTGTCCTTCAGTCTGATAGGACCAGAGCAGGTTGCCGCCTGCCAGTGATACGGCACGTACGTCACCGTCTATCATGCCAAAATAGAGCACCGAGTCCAGAACCATGAACGATGCCTCCATGGGCGCCTCCAGGTCTATACGGGAAACCTCATGTCCGTCACGGTCAATGCCAAGCATAAGTCCGTGCTTATCGCAGAAATAGGTTACATCCTTATATACTATGGCCGATGCCACAGTCCTGACTCCATGCTTATACTCCCAAAGCAGTACCGGGTCCGACGGCAGACGGCGGTCCGTATAACCGCTCAGTGAAGGCTCGCCGCGAAACATGGTCCAGTCCGATGCAAGGTCTCTCTGGCCGGAACCGATACCTCCCTTGCAACCCGTTATCAAAAGGGCTGCAAGGCAGACTGCTATGAACTGTAATCTAGATCTCATTTATCCTTGCTTATATAGAGCGCTCCGGTGGGGCATAAACCTGCTATCTCTTCTGTTACGTTATCCCTGCTTTCATCGGGGATTATCACCTGCATGCGGTAGCCGCGGTATTGGAATGTAAAACCGTCGGCGGTGTTATAGACGCAGAGTCCGCAACGGATACATTTGGCCGGATCAAACCACAGATGTCCTGTAATCTGGGTCTCCTGCTTGAACGGCAGTTCGGATGATACTCCGTAGCGGGTGGCCTTGATGCCGGCCTCAGTCGAGAAACGGCGCAGACGGCATTTGTCACGTCCGTTGCAGGCGCAGTGGAGGCAGCGGGAGGACTGGGTGTATTGCAGTTTCATCTGCTCCTTCTCCTTGTCGGTGAAACGGCCCATACGGCTGTTGAAGGTCTCCTTACGTGTATCGGACATGGATGCTGCGGAAGCGGCGGGGATGGAGTCATCGGCTGCAAGAGAGTTTATTATTCCGCATATGTCAACGCAACTGTCAACCGTTCCGCGGCGGCAGGCTTTCATGCAAGGGGTCTTGGCGCAGTCACTGCAGTCACGGCCCTGGAGCAGAGCCTTGGCCTGGGCTTTCATGCCGTTGTCATAATACCATATAACTTGGGCGGCGTCAATGCCTTTGGGGCAGACCAGTGTGCAGGGGGCCTCGCAGTCGGCGCGGTGGTCACTCAGAAGCAGTTCCAGCGACATGCGGCGCAACTCCTTTACCTCCGGACTGTCAGTATCAATCTCCATACCCTCACGCGGCATGGTGGAGCAGGAGGGCAGCATCTGGCCGGTACGAACATCCTTGACCATGCAGACCATGCAGGATGCATGATGCACATGTCCGCCTGCATTGCAGAGTGACGGCACTTCAATGCCGGCGGCACGCATCTCCTCAATTAGAGGCTTCCGGCCCGACACTTCAAACGGCTGGTTGTTTACGCTTATTTTCATATTTGATGGCATTGAAGTCACATTCATCTATGCAGAGACCGCACAGGGTGCATTTCTCTGTGTCTATGGTGTGTATCTTGTATGGTTCAAACGGGATGGCATCGGCCGGACAGCATCGGGCGCACTTGGTGCAGCCTATGCAGTCATCGGTAACGGTCAGTTTTACCATCTGCTTGCAGGAGCCGGTGCGGCATATACCGTTTACATGCTCCTCATACTCGTTACGGAAATGCTGCAGGGTGGAGAGTACGGGGTTGGGAGCGGTCTTACCGAGTCCGCACAGGGCTGCTTTCTTGACGCTCAGCGCAAGTTCCTCCAAACGGTCTATATCGGCCATCTCGGCCTTGCCGGAGGTTATCTTTTCCAGCAGATCCAGCATACGGCGGGCACCTACGCGGCAGAATGTGCATTTGCCGCAACTCTCACCCGATATGAAATTGAGGAAATAGCGCGCCACATCGACCATGCAGTCGCTCTCACTCAGCACCACCAGACCGCCGGAGCCCATGATGGCGCCCATACGGTTCAGGGCATCAAAATCAACCGGGGTGTCACAGAGACTGGCCGGTATGCAGCCGCCCGACGGGCCTCCGGTCTGTACAGCCTTTAACTGCTCACCTTTTTCAACGCCTCCACCTATCTTCTCGACGATGTCACGCAGGGTGGTTCCCATAGGCACCTCAATCAGACCGCCGTGGCGTACCTTGCCGGCCAGGGCAAATACTTTTGTACCCTTGCTACCTTCTGTTCCAACCGATGCGTATGCCTGCGCCCCGTTCCTTATTATGAACGGGATCTGGCTCAGGGTCTCCACATTGTTTATAAGTGTGGGGTGCCCGAATAGACCCTTCTCGGCGGGATAGGGCGGACGCAGATGGGGGAATCCGCGCTTGCCCTCGATGGATGCAATAAGTGCAGTCTCCTCACCGCATACAAATGCGCCGGCTCCCTCAAAGAGGCTTATGTCGATAGAGAATCCGCTTCCTAAGATATTCTGTCCTATCAGTCCTTTCTGACGGCACATCTCCAGGGCACGGCGTACACGGATTACGGCCTGCGGGTATTCGGCACGGATATAGAAAATGCCGTTTTGTGCTCCTACGGCGTATGCTGCAATAATCAGTCCCTCAATTACACGCAGCGGATATGACTCCAGCAGTATGCGGTCCATGAAAGCACCGGGATCACCCTCGTCGCCGTTGCAGATCACATAACGTACGGTATCGGGCTGACCGGCCACAAGGCTCCATTTCCGGCCCGACGGGAATCCGCCGCCTCCGCGGCCACGTATGCCGCTGGCCAGAACCTCGCTTATAACCTCGCTGCGGTCAGTCTTGAGGGCTTTCTTAAGGGCGTCAAATCCGCCACGGCGTATGTACTCGTCTATGTCGAGCGGGTTCATGAGTCCGTATCCTTCGGTGGATATGCGTTTCTGTCCGTCAAGGAAGGTGTTTATGCTCTGGGTACGCTGTTTCTCGCTCAGGTAGAGTATGTTGTCCCAAGTCTGGTCTGTATGGAAATTATCTACCTGATTGAGCAGGGTATTCCTGAGACGACGCAGTGCCGATGCAGGGCGGAAATGGTGCAGCAGTATCTCCTTTACCTGATCGGGTTGAATGTTGGGGTAGCGGGTTATGGAGCCGTCGGGCATGGCAACGTCTATGAGCGGCACCTGATTGCAGGCTCCCACGCATGATACCGGTTTGATATCCACGTCTATGCCAAGTTCACGGCAGGCCTGCTCCACAGCCTCTTTTATCTGGGCGGTGCCGCTGGCCTGGCAGCAGTTCTCCATACCGAAACGGACCTCACCTAAGGGCTGGCGGTTGGCTCGCTCAACGGCGGCCTTCTGTTGTTCTGCCTGATCACGTTCAAACTCCTGGAGCACGGCATCCACACGTCCGGGCTGCACATGCCCGTATATCTTATTGTCAATCTGAACCACCGGAGCCAACGCACAGCAGCCCAGGCAGGCTATCTTCTCTATGGAATATTCGCGGTCAGCGGTGGTTATGGTATCATCGCCTATGCCCAACTCACGTTTGAAAGCGTCATAGACGGTGTTGGCTCCCTTTACATGGCAGGCCGTTCCGCAGCACACCTTGATGGTATGGCGTCCGTATGGAATCATGCGGAACTGCGCATAGAATGTGGCCACGCTTATCATCTGGGCCCGGTCTATCTCAGTGCGCTCATAGACACGCTCCAGCGCATCCGACGGCAGATAACTGAACTCGTCCTGCAGAGCCTGGAGCAGGGGGATGATATGACGCCGCTCACGGCCTATGCGGTCTATTATTGCATCGGTACGGCGTATGGTGGCCTGGCGGGCCTCCTCGGGGGAGTGTATGTTACAGTCTGCGCAAGCCATTACAGTCAACTCTTTTTTACCACGTAAAGACTCTTTTCACTGCGAATCACCATCATTCCATCGGTGAATGCGGGGGTTGCGAATGTCTGTTCGCCTGTCTCAAAACTGGTTATCAGTTCAAAATCGGCACCGGTGGAGAATATGTAGCATTTTCCGCTGTTGCTGAACAGCCATATCTTGCCGTCGGCAATCACTGGCGATGAGTAGAACGGGGTATCCAACTCATGCTGTTTTACAACCTCGCCGTTGGAGGCATTGTATGCGCAAACGGCTCCATAACTGGTGGCCACATAGAGCATATCCTTGGTTGCCACAGGGCTGGAGCACTCGGGCATGCATTCATCGGACTGCCAGAGAACTGTGCCGTCCTTGCTGTCTATGGCAGCCACAGTTGCGTACTCGCTGGCTCCGAACACAATTCCGTCCGATGCGCAGGGGCTGGCTCCAACCTCGCCGCTCATGCACTCCACTCTCCAGAGTTCCGTGCCGTTACTCAGGCTATAGGCGGTGATGGCGGGATTACCCATCACTATCACTGCCTGCTGTCCTGCGGCCTGGGCTATGATGGGGGAGCTCCATGCTATGCGGTCCTTACGGGTCTTGGCCCAGAGTTGGTTACCGTTGCGGGTATCCAGACAGATAAGCTGTGCCTTGTCATTGTTGTCATACTGGACAATCAGGCGGTTGCCGCTTATTATTAGTGATGATGCGAATCCGTAGTGGTTATCCGGAACGCCCAGGTTCTTGGCCCAAAGGCGTTTGCCCTCCATATCGGTGCAGAGAAGGTCACCTGTGGCGAATATGGCGCAAACCTGATCGCCATTGGTGGCCACTGTTGATGCCGCAAGTCCGGTGTCATCGTTCACACTGGGCATGGTTGACGGTGATCCGGCTATGCCGTCGGCCTTTGCGGTCCAGCGCAACTGACCGCTTGCCAGGTCAAAGCAGTAGAGTTCACGGGAGTCTTCATCGGCTCCGGTAAGGAATATGTTGCCCGAGTGTATTACGGGCGAGTTATATCCCTGTTTGGGTACCTGGGCCTTCCAGGCTATGTTGCTGCCCGATGTCAGGTCCCATGAGGTGGGGATGCCGCGTACTGTTGAACGGGCGCTGGCGTTGGGACCTCGGAATGATGGCCAGGGAGCGGTCTTTATGCTGGTCTTGGCCGGCTCGGGTGCAGGTTTGGGTGCCGGTTCAGGTGCCGGTTCGGCTTTGGCCGGTTGGGCATCGGGCTTGGGTTGCTCGGCTATGGGCTCTGGCTCTGGTTCAGGCGCAGGTTCGGGCTCAGGTTCAGGAGTGGGGGTCTCGGCATAGAACTCTTGGGATTCTTCGGCGGGTTCCTCTACCAGTTGCTCATCGGCCTCTGATGAGTGGAACAGGGCTTTGAAACGGTCGGAACTGAATACTCCTATGAGCAGTGTCACTGCCACCAGCGCCGCAACGCCCCAGTTCAGGTAGCGGCGGGACCGGCTTTTGCTTATCCACTCGTCTATGGCATCCAACTCCTTGGAGGGCAGGTTCATGGTGTCCTTGTAGTACATCCTGAGTGAGAATGCCAGTATGGCTCCCATTATGCACAGTATCCATATTCCGCTCTTGAGTTGGCTCTCCTGAGTGAAATAGGCACGGCGGGAGAGCAGGTCCAGCTGGCGTATCTCCTGGCCCAACTGCTCGTTGTCAGGGTTGCTCTCGTAGAGTTCCTTAAGGGTCTCCATGACCTGAGTCTGCAGCGGTGAGGTACGCCTCAACTGCACCCAACTCACTATGAGCATGACTGCCAGAGCCAATGCGAACACAGCCGTCACTACGGCCAGATTCCTATAGATTTTGCGGTTCATACTTGATTTTTGACTTATTCTGTGGGCAATAGTTGAAACACTTGCCGCAGGCCACGCAGGCGGCAGGTTCTATCTCATATGTCTTGCGGGTGCGCTTAAGCGAGAGCCTTATCAGACGGCATCCCAGTGCAAGTCCTATCATACCTCCGGCTATGAGTGACCAGTGGCGGAAACTCAGCATGGTGGCATCCACCCGTTCGGTGAGTTCATCGATTGATCGGCCCATCTCATAGAATGCCTCAACCTCAGGCGTCATACCCTCATCGGGAGCGGCATCATATTCATTAAGCATACGCATAAGGCGAACGTCCTTGTTGGCTCCGGCCAGGACCTCGCTGCGGCTCTGCAAAAGCAGGGCACCGCCTACGGTCAGCAGCGGCAGCATCACGAAATAGAGCAGAATGCGCTTTACGCCCGTCATGCGGGTCTCTCCGGGACGGTTGGCATGGGGCGGACGTATGGCATCCACTGGGCAGGCGTTGTGGCACAGGGTGCAGTTTATGCACTCCTTGGAGGTAACCTCCACCTTACGGACCGATACACGGCTGACCAGTCCCAACAACGCTCCGTAGGGGCATAGGAACTGGCAGAACGGACGTCCCATGAATACCGACAGAAGCAGCAGGATCACTCCGAACACGATCATACCTATGTCGCCGCCCATGCGGAATATCCCGATGAACGGGTCAAAACGGCAAATGATGAACTGGCTACGGGTGGCTGCATACATGATGGCGAATGCCAGATATATCCAGGGTATGAATCCCAGTGCGTTGGTGACGGCGCGGCTAAGCCTGAAGTTGCGCACATTGACAATCTCCTGCAGGGCACCCATGGGGCAGACTCCGGCGCAGAACACGCGGCCAAAGAAGAGGGCGAATACAAGAGGAATAAGGAACAGCAGCAGTACGGCCAGCGGCAGGTTGTAACTGCTGTCATTAAGAGCCAGCACTACGTTCTGAATGGAACCTACACTGCATACGCATCCGCTCCTGAAGAATCCGAAGTACAGCACTGAAATGATGCTCTCAGTAAACAGCACACCGCGGCTGCGGCGCTTATGTACAGCCCATGCGGCAATGCTGAGCATGATAACGAGCACTGCTACATCCATCCAGGACCAGAATGTCTCATAGGGCAGTCCGTGGACAATCTCGGGATACTGGTAGCCGGACGTGAAGTCGGGCTTGGGGAATCGGGCAATCAGAAATGTATTCATGCCTTATCCTTTAGTTTATAGGCACTGCTTACCGGAACGCGCTGTATGGCGTTCGATACGCATACCTTTGAGATGGAACATTCATTGCAGTTAAGACAGAGCTCCTGCTGTATCTGAAGGAACAGGGATCCGTTGCCGAAAGATGAGCATCCGTTCACGCATTTGCCGCATCCGTTGCACAGGTCCTCGTTTATGGTGTATTCAAAATAGGGCTCCTCAATGAACTTGCGGGTTATGGCGCCGGTGGGGCATAGCATATTCTCGGCTGCGGTGTTGAGTTCCTTCACATTGGCGCGGTAGTAGCCTCCGCAAAGGTCGCAGTAGCCGCACACCTGATTGGCGTGGAAACACTTTACGGCCGATACGGGCAGCACGCAGTCAGTCTGGCAGCGTCCGCACCTGATGCAGAGTTCAGGGTCTATCTGCCACATGGTGTCACCGTTGCCGGCCTTGGCCCTGCTGCCCAGCACTCCTCCTAGCGTAGCCAGGCTGCCGCCGGCCAGGATAGTACCGCACTTGCGCAGGAATTCCCTGCGCTGCATGGGGCTGTTCAATCCTTTGTCTTGTTTGTTGCTATCCATAATCAGACGGTTACCTTCATGGGACAGGGTGCGGTACAACTGCCGCAAAGGGTATCGGCGGCCATACGGTCATCATACTGAAATACGGATACCCGCTTGTGGCCAGCCACGATAAGGCGGTCTTTGAATACTCTCATCTCATAGGCGTCGTTTCCGCCGCCAAGTGCGGCGGTGTCAAGCAGTATGCTGCGGAATGTGCCGTTCAGACTATAGCAACTGATGCGTGGGATACCTTTTTCACTGGTCAGCAGTTCACCGGCGTTGTTGCCTGTCAACTGTACCGGGTTGCAGCATCCGCAGAACTGTCCGGCTCCGGCGCCGGGCTCTCCGAACGAGGCTATGAAATTGCCGTCGGCATCATACTGCTCCACTACATGACGGCCGGGATTGGAGCAGAACACCTTGCCGCCTATATTGGTTATTCCGAACGAGTAACTGGGAACCACAAAGCCCTTGGGGCTGTTTATGAACCGGGCCAGAGTACCGTCCAGATTGTATTTGCAGATATTCTTGGCACTGGTATCGGTCACAAAGACTCCGCCTGAGAATACGGTAAAGAAGCAGTAGTCGGCATCGTCGCTGCAGGCTTTCCATCCGCCCAGTTCCTCACCGTGCTTGCCGTATATCTCTATGCGGTCGGGGTAGAGCAGGTAGATGCGGTCACGGTAGACAGCCACATCCCTGGCTCCGCCCGGAACCTTGAAGTTCTCTGTCAGTGAACCCGTTGCCGAATAGATGCTGACCGATGTGGCCATAGCCAGAAGGATATGACCGTCAGGCAGTACCTCCATGCCGGAAATGACACCTGGCACCTCAAAAGCGCCTGTCAGACGGTATGGCGATACAAGCTGTTCTGCATCGGGAACCTTTTTCTTGTCTGATTCCTTATTGTAGAATATGTCATCGGGGTTGGTGAGCATCTTCCACACGCTGCGTCCAGCCACTCCCGCAACTCCTGCTCCAAATAGTACGGAGCCTCCGGCCTTAAGGAACCCGCGCCGGGTTATCTTCTTGTCATCGTCATTGTTGTCCATATAGGTCAGTGTTTATTATTCAGTTATCTTGAGGCATCTCACCGAGTTGGCGTCACGCACCAGAAGCATGCCGTCAGCATATGCCATGGGACCCCAAGCATCGGCTCCATCCTCTATTATGCGCTGCCGCCTGAGCAGTTTCATGGATGCCTGTTCCAATTGATATACAAACAGTTCGCCGTTCTCCTTGAACGCAAAGAGGCGATCGTCAATTATCATGTATGGACCCAGTCCGAAACGCTCATCGGATGCAGAGTTCCAAAGGGAACGGTGCAGGTCACGCGGAGAGTAGATTGACAAGCGCTCACGCATTCCGCCGCCGTCCTTGGGTATTATGGTGATAATCATCCCGTTATACAGAATAGGGGTCTGCTGCTCACTGCTCAGTCCGCGGTCGGCCTTGTACTGCTCCAGTACTGTGGCAGTCCAGTTGTTGCCGTTACGATCCACCTGCAGCAAGGCGCCTCCGGCTCCATATCCGGCTACCAGGAATATGCGGTTGTCGCTGAGTTGGAGAGGCGAGGGGGCCAGCACTGACGGCTGCCACTTGTCCTCATACCAAAGCAGGCTGCCCTTGTCAGAGCCAGATGCCGATACGCCGCACACGCCGCCGACACCTGCATATACCAGGGTGGGCTTGCCGCCCAGCGTCATGGGCATTACCGATGAGTGCGACATCTTGAAACCTATGGTGTTGGGGGTGCTCCACAGCACATTTCCGGTCTTTACATCAATGCCGGTCAGCAGTACATCGGTCCCGGCTGGAGCCAGGATGAGTTCACCCTCCGGGGTTATGTAGGGGCACTGTCCTGTGTACCAGAACGGTATCTCGGACGAGTAGAGTTTCTTCATGTCCATGGACCAGAGCATATCGCCCGTAACGGCATCGCAGCACATCACATGACCCTCGGGGCCGATGGAGACCACCTTGCCGTCATGTACTGCCGGTATGGTGCGTGAGAATCCGTGGTTGCGTTTCATGGGTACGCGGTACCATCGGCGCCATAACTCCTCGCCGGTAAGCAGGTTGAAACAGCGCAGGGCATCGGATGAAAGCTGCTCATTGTAATCCAGGACATAGACACGTCCGTTCCAAATCACCGGGGCGGCATGACCTTCGCCGGTGCTCTGTGACCACATTTCGCTGAAATCACCCTCCGGGAGATTGAGTTTGGTACCTGTTATGCAGATGTTGTCTTTCTTCTGGCCGCGGAATCCGGTCCAGCTGCCGGTAAGTCCGGTGGGGGGAGCGGCATCGTATTTCATGAAAAACTCACCTATAACCACGTCATCGGCCTTGCGGGCGGTTCCCTGGGGACGGTTGTCGGCACCCGGTTCAAATGCGGTGAAATGTTTGCCGGGATCGTATAGATGCCACACCGTAAGGACTGCCGTGTATACAGCTGCCGCCAGGATGGTTATCAGGGTCAGTCTTTTCATTGCTTTCGGGTTCTGTATCTGGAATGAAAAATGTACAGGTCTTCAGAGTATCATGCAGGCCGGATAATAGTCCTAAAAAACAAGCCTGTAATTCCGGTTTTCCTTATACAGGGCATAAAGATAATGAATCTTAGTGTGAAATCTGTTTTTTTGCTTGTAAAAATAGAGTACCTTTGCATCCCGAAATTGATACGGCTATGGCAAAAGAACTCAAAGACCTTACCAAAAGGAGCGAGAACTACTCGCAGTGGTATAATGAATTGGTTGTAAAGGCTGATCTGGCTGAACAGGCACCTGTTCGCGGCTGCATGGTCATCAAGCCTTACGGTTATGCAATATGGGAGAAGATACAGCGTACCCTTGACGACAAGTTCAAGGAGACCGGTCACGTGAACGCATACTTCCCGCTGCTGATACCAAAGTCATACCTGAGCCGTGAGGCCGAGCACGTGGAGGGCTTTGCCAAGGAGTGCGCCGTAGTGACTCACTACCGCCTCAAGAACGCCGAGGACGGAAGCGGCGTCATAGTTGATCCCGCAGCCAAGCTTGAGGAGGAACTCATAGTACGTCCTACATCAGAGACTATCATCTGGGCTACATATAAGAACTGGATCAAGTCATACCGTGACCTGCCTATCCTGTGCAACCAGTGGGCCAACGTAATGCGCTGGGAGATGCGTCCGCGTCTGTTCCTGCGTACCGCCGAGTTCCTGTGGCAGGAGGGTCATACCGCACACGCCACCCGTGAGGAGGCCGAGCAGGAGGCACGCCGCATGCAGCAGGTTTATGCCGACTTTGTAGAGGGCTATATGGCAGTTCCGGTAGTTCGTGGCGTCAAGTCCGAGACCGAGCGTTTTGCTGGTGCTCTTGATACCTACACCATCGAGTCAATGACTCAGGACGGTAAGGCTCTGCAGTGCGGTACATCACACTTCCTGGGTCAGAACTTTGCCAAGGCCTTTGATGTACAGTTCATCAACAAGGAGAACCAGCTTGAGTATGTATGGGCTACATCATGGGGCGTATCAACACGTCTTATGGGAGCACTGATCATGGCTCACTCCGATGACAACGGTCTTGTTCTGCCTCCTAAACTTGCTCCCATACAGGTTGTGATAGTACCTATCTATAAGAATGCCGATGACCTGGCACAGATAAGCGCCAAGGTGGATGTTCTGGTCGATGCTCTGCGCAAGAAGGGCATCAGCGTCAAGTATGACGATGCCGACAACAAGCGTCCCGGATTCAAGTTCGCCGATTATGAGGTCAAGGGTGTTCCCGTACGCGTTGCCCTGGGTATGCGTGACCTTGAGGCCGGTACATGCGAGATCATGCGCCGTGATACTCTGGAGAAGGAGACAGTACCGTTTGAGGGTCTTGAGAACCTTATTCCTACGATGCTCGACGATATGCAGACCGCAATCTTTGAGAAAGCCAAAGCATGGCGTGATGCACGCATGGTTGAGGTCAACTCATATGACGAGTTCAAGGAGAAGATAGAGCAGGGCTACTTTGTTCTGGCTCACTGGGACGGCACCGCCGAGACCGAGGCCAAGATCAAGGAGGAGACAAAGGCAACTATCCGCTGTCTGCCTTTCGGCATGAAAGAGGAGCCGGGTACCGATGTCTACAGCGGTAAGCCTGCTGCACGCCGTGTACTCTTTGCACGTTCCTATTAAAAATCTTTTTCGAGTACCAGACCTACGCCCTGAGTAGTCAGCGTGGTCTTTGAGAAGTATTTATCATTGGCTTTGTTATAGCCTTTGATGCTTATTCCTTTGCCTCTTTTGTCGGGGATGAGCAGATACTTGAACTCAAAGTCACCGATAAAGTTAGAGGTGTTGTTGATGGTGTTTTCCCTGTAACCGAAGTTACCGTTTATAAGCAGACGGTTGTTGAGCAGGTGGGCTTCCAGTATACCCTGGAGCTCCTTGTTGCTCAGGTTGGTGGCATCGTTGGTGAGATAACTGCTGGCGCTCACGTTGCTTGACAGGGATATCTTCTCATTATCCATTACCTGTGAGAGCAGATTGTTTATCTGGCCGCTCACGGTAGAATTCACGATCGATTCCATTGTACTTGGAGTGAGACCGTTATTCATGGCGGCCATATCGGGCGTGTAGAAGCGTCCTAATGCCAGCAGGTACATGAACTGGTTGTTACGCTGCTCCTCAGTGGTGGTGGCGCTTGCAAGAACCGCTTTCTCCTCGGGCGTACCGCTGGGTATGTCTATATCAAACGATACGCGCGGATCTGTTACATTGCCGGTTATTCCCATCAGACAGCGTACATGAACTTTGTCGCTGGATGATGCGCTGGGGTCCAGGTCATAAATTGACGCGGAATTCACGTTATGGTATGTCTGCAGATTTATCTCCGTATCTCTGGGTGCACCGTTGAATCTTACAAAACTACCCTCCATCAGGTTGAAGTTCTTGCGGATTATATCCTCTATAGATAGGGCGCACTGACCGTAACTCAGATTGTAGATGCCGTTCAGCGAGATGCCGTCCTTGGGCGTGAACACCATGGATATGTTGCCGTTTCCACGGAAGAATCCGTTGAGTGAAGGCATAGCCATTTCTATAAGGGCATCCTCACTGCACTCCACTTTCAGGTCCAGACGGAAGGGCTTGTTTTTCTTTGTCTTGTCCGGAATGATTTTCTTGACGGTCTCCTCATCAACACTTACGGTTCCGCGATCCACTATCGTAAGGAAATTATAATCGGCCACAGAACCGGAAGAGGGGCTGTAACCGAGCCTTGTGCCCGGTGCAGTACGTGCATCAACGGATATGGCCAGTCCGCTCCTTTCATTGAACTTCAATGACATGGAACCCTCGGCGTATACGGAGGCGAATATGTCACTCTTATCATTCCTGAGTTGGTTAAAGACAAGCATATCGGCTACATCGGCCGTCATGTCAACTCTCCAATGGGCAAACTTTTCATGGGAGAGAATGCAGGTCATCAGGCCGTCATGTCCCTTTTCATCGTAGAATTCCACATCCTTGAAGAGCATTTTGCCCGGCTCGAACCAAAGCGTGTCGCGCCTTACTATGAATGTTGTGTGGACTACATCCTGAACAAAATAGCCGTCTTCAAGTATGGCCTCACCCTCCATGTCCAGACGGGGTACCTCACCGAACAGACGCAAATGGCCTACAGCACGTCCTCCCATATCCCTGAATACGGATTTTGTCCAATGGCTGATGAAATGCAGGTCGGTATGATCGGCATCCAGCGATACGTCTATGTATTTGGTCTTGGGGATGAAATAACCGTTGAATCCTGTGGTTGCCACACCTTCATCGGTCATGGAGCCCTGTAATTCCACCTGTCTGGTTTCACGGTTCCATCGGTAGTCCGCTTCCAGAAGGCCATGATGCGAATCCATGAACTCAAAACCGTCAACCTTGAACGAGCCGGAGAAGGCGGGGTTGGCCAGTACTCCTGCCACGAGAACCTGTCCGGATGCCACACCTTGTAACTGCGCGTTGTTGGATATGCGCATTGTGGCCAGCGTCTGTCCCAGGTCTATGTTTCTCATAGACAGCATTATAATGTCACTGGTATCGGCCGATACCGTTCCGTTGGCGTATATGAACTGATCGTTGTTGCTGGCATTGAGGTCATTTATGGTGACCTTGTGCATATCGGTCAGTATCTGGGCGATGGACATATCCCAGATGGTGCCGTTGACGGTTATGCTTGTGGTGTCTACGACCGATACGGATTGAAGTCCGTGCCGCTTGTCATACTTGATGAATTGGGTCTGGGTCTGAGCCGTACCCCTCATGGAACGGGCTCTGTTATCCCATGAATAGTCTCCGCGCACAAAGTCTGCAGATGCTTCGAGAGATGCGTCAATACCCGTCATATCACCCTTGGCGTCTCCGTATGCTCCTGAGATATCGATTTTGCAGACGCCCCCCGATGACTTAAGGTCTAACCGGGCATCGGTAATGCTGTTTTCGTTAAGTGAAATATTAGGAACTGAAACCGATCCGGAGTAAATCTTCCTGTCGTCCATGAATGTCATCTGCAGATGGGCAGGCTGGTTGACCGAAACAGGGGAGTGGAACACTTTCTGAAGGAAGTCTGTGTTCTGCAGATTCACATTGACGGTAAAATTATTGTAATTTTTTGAGTATGAACCGGTCTTGAGTTTGCTTGCCACGAGTTTTCCTATTGTGGGCAATGCGTCGCTTGTGGCTTTTGCAATTGAGGCAGGCAGTTTTGAGGTGCGGTAGTTGCCTATCAGAGTGGCGGTCATGAAGTCACTGTTAATGGTCGTGGCCCTTAAGAATTCGTTGTATTGGCCTGTTGCTACAGTGAGGTTGTTCATGGACCAGTCGCCGGATTTGTCGGCGTAATAGAGACTGTCTACCGATATTTTTCCGATAATGTCATCGATGTTGTTTCCTATCAGGGTGGCTGTCAGCCTGGTTGTAAGCGACATGCTGTCTCTGTCAACCAGATGATAGGCCGACAGATTAAGTGAATCGGCGGTTGCATTCACCGCATAATACGGGATGTTTCCGGTACCTATTCCGGCAGTGAGATTAAGGGCGCCGTTCCTGTCGGCAAAATTCAGGTCGGTTATTATCAGGTCCGGAGAGAATGAACCGTTCACGTCAACCCCACGGTAATTGTATCTCTTGTATCTGAGACTGCCTATCCGTCCGTTGAAATTGCCCGAATAGCCATCTTCCTGCCTGGTAATCTCTGTGCGTGCGGTAAGCGAGCAGTTGCCCAGGTCTTTGTTTCCGGTTATGACACGCAGGTTTACATCGGATGCCGCGAGAGTTCCGTCATAAGAATCATTCGTGCCGTCGATGTTGCAGGTTATATTGCCGGTCTGGCTGAGAATCTCCAATGATGCACTGGAACTCCCGCTGCGGTTTTCATACCCGGCCTTGAAAGAGCCATCCCCAAGTGAATATAACTGATCAGGTATGGTAAGCCCGAACCCCTGGAACTGGTCTGTGATCCAATTGGGCAATTCATCCGAGAATGCGCCGTGGGCATCGGCATATCGGCATCCGGTTATCCTGAATGCTGTATCCAGCATGACAGTGCCGCTCATACCAAATTCAAACACACTGTCCGGAACCTGTATGTACAATGCTTTCAGATTCAGGTCACCGTTGCGTCCGTTACTCTTTACCGAAAGGTCTATAGGGGTTGTCAGGTAGGCTAATTGCGGATAAAAGGCCATGTAATCACTGCCTGTCAGAGTGGCTTTTATGTCGATATCCAGATCCGGAAGACCGTTTATCCTGGTTGCAAATCCGGCATTGGCGCTCAGACGTTTTGCCTGGAGTTCACTGGACGGCGTGGAGAATATGAATCCGGACAGGTCTGTGCCGTATCTGCCTATGTTTACCGTTCCTTTTGCTCTGCTGAGTACAAACCCGGATTGCTCTGAGAATGTGAATTTCCTGATAATGACCGATACTGAATCCTGATTCAGTTCTTTCAGCGAAAGGTTGGCCGTAAGACCGTTCACTCCGATATGGTTGAGGTTGAACAGGCTGTCAGTCCATTCTGCGCTGCGCAGGTCATATCGTATGGAACCGTTCCTTATGAGAACTGAATTTGCCCTGAAAGACATGGGCTCATCGCCGGATCCGAACAGGCTGGTCAGGAAAGCGTAGTTGGGTTCTGACTCAGGGTCCTCGCGGTTCAGCCTGATGGTAGGACTGTTTACCCTGACACTGGTTATGCTCAGCTTCTTCTTGAGAAGTTTGCCCGGTTTGAGCCTCAGAGAGATAGATGCGGCGTGGGCAAGAGTATCGTGCTGAAGGTCATAGATTGTCAGGTTGTCTATCGTAATGCCGAACGGGTAGGTGAACTGGACTCTTCCGGCGTCAACATCCGTTCCCAATGCGGAGGATGCTATGCTTACTATATGCACGGCGGCTTCCTGCTGGATATTTCTGTTATTCAGCAAGATATGCCCTGTGGGATACACAACCAGCAGAACAATCAGGATGATATGGAAGACCTTGCCTGCTTTCACAATATGCAAATGTAACTAACTATTAGCAGAAAAGACGCACCTGAATCTATAGAAATTTTTAAAAAAATAGCCCCAAATGATATCCAAAAGAGGTGTAATTCCGTCAATCTGCCGATGAAATGGGCTTTTTTTGTAGGTGTTGATAAATGGCGCTTCTTTTTTGGTTTTATTAAGTCTGTAGTTATCTCTTTTATTAGTAATTTTGCGCCCGAATTTTTGAATAATATTAAACTATATATTCAACTAACAACAAAATGGCAGAAATCATTCGTTTACGAAAAGGTCTGGACATCAAGTTGCTGGGCGCTCCCGTTAAGGAGTTGAAAGAGGTAGGTCTTGCGGAGTCATACGCGTTATGCCCCGATGACTTTACCGGAGTCACTCCCAAGCCGGTCGTCAAGGAACAGCAGACCGTCAAGGCCGGTGAGGCTCTGTTCATTGACAAGAACCACCCTGAGGTGAAATTTGTTTCGCCTGTAAGCGGTGAGGTTGTGGCAGTGAACCGTGGCGCACGCCGCAAGGTCATGAGCATCGTGGTCAAGCCCGATGCCAAGCAGACCTATGTAGAGTTCGGCACCAAGAGCGTACAGTCGCTCTCAGGTGATGAGGTAAAGGCCACTCTCTTGGAGTCAGGTCTTTTTTCATTCTTCCGTCAGCGTCCATACGACGTGATCGCTAACCCCGCCGATGCTCCCCGCGGCATATTCGTGTCGGCATTTGATTCCAAACCGCTTGCTCCTGACTTTGAGTTCGTTCTCCAGGGCAACGAGGTGGACTTCCGCACAGGTCTGAGCGCAATCGCCAAGATCGCTCCCACAACACTGAGCATCAGCGCAAGTCAGACAGCCGAGACCCTTACCGACGCCAAGAACGTTGACCTGTATGCATTCAAGGGTGCTCATCCTGCAGGCAACGTAGGTGTACAGATCAACCACATCAAGCCCGTCAACAAGGGTGAGGTAGTTTGGACAATCGATCCCGAGGCAGTCATCTTCATCGGCCGTCTGTTCAACAAGGGCGTTGTGGATATGACACGCGTCATTGCAGTAGCAGGTGAGGAGGTTGTCAATCCCCAGTACCTCAAGGTCATTGCAGGTGCCAAGATTTCATCGATCGTAGACGGTCGTCTTAACAAGACCGAGCACATCCGCATAATCAACGGCAACGTGCTGACCGGTGTAAAGTGCACCAAGGATGATTACCTGGGCGCATTCGCCAACATGGTGACCGTTATCCCCGAGGGTGACGATGTAAACGAGTTCATGGGCTGGATAGCTCCCCGTTTCAAGCAGTACAGCGTAAGCCGCACATTCTTCAGCTGGCTTGCATGCAAGAAACAGTTCAGCATAGATGCACGCATCAAAGGCGGCGAGCGCCACATGATCATGTCAAACGAGTACGATAAGGTGTTCCCCATGGATATCTATCCCGAGTACCTTATCAAGGCTATAATAATAGGCAATATCGACAAGATGGAGGCATACGGTATCTACGAAGTCGCCCCCGAGGATTTTGCACTGTGCGAGTTTGTAGATTCATCTAAACTTGAGCTTCAGCGTATAGTACGTGAGGGCTTGAATAACCTGCGTGCCGAAATGGCCTAAACCCCAAGGAAGTCATGAGTTTAAGAAATTACATAGACAAGATCAAACCGAATTTTGAGGAGGGTGGCAAACTGCACGCTTTCCGCTCGGTTTTTGAAGGTTTCGAGACCTTCCTTTATGTTCCCAACAACACTGCAAAGAACGGTGTGAACATCCACGACTCATTCGACAGCAAGCGAATGATGATCATGGTTGTGATTGCCCTGGTTCCCGCACTGCTGTTCGGTATGTACAATGTAGGCTATCAGCATTTTGCTCTGGCCGGTCTGCTTCAGCAGGCTACATTCTGGAATAAGTTCTGGTTCGGCTTCCTGGCCGTACTGCCCAGACTGATTGTTTCATACGTAGTAGGTCTTACAATCGAGTTCATCGTGGCTCAGTGGAAACACGAGGAGATTCAGGAGGGATTCCTGGTTTCAGGTTTCATCATTCCTCTAATCGTTCCCGCTACAACTCCGCTGTGGATTCTTGCAATTGCAGTAGCATTCTCTGTAATATTTGCCAAGGAGATATTCGGCGGCACAGGAATGAACTTCCTGAACGTTGCCCTGATTACCCGCGCATTCATATTTTTTGCCTATCCATCGGTAATCACCGGTGAGACCGTTTGGGTGGTTGACCACGCAATCTGCGGTCTGGGTGCCGATATTGACGGTATGACAGCTGCTACCGCTCTGGGTACAGCCGCTACAACCGCTGCCGCTCCTGCATTTGATATGAATATGGTATGGGGCTTCATCCCCGGCTCAGTAGGTGAGACCAGCGTGATTGCAATCGCTCTGGGTGCCCTGCTTCTGCTCTATACCGGTATCGCAAGCTGGAAGACAATGCTTTCTGTATTCGTAGGCGGTATCTGCATGGCATTCGTATTCAACCAGTGGGGTCCCGACAACAACGCTATGGCTCAGATGCCTTGGTACGAGCATATCTGCCTGGGCGGTTTCTGCTTCGGTGCCGTATTCATGGCAACTGATCCGGTTACATCGGCCCGTACAGAGGTTGGTAAGTGGATCTACGGTCTGCTCATCGGTATGATGGCTATCACAATCCGCGTCCTTAACCCCGGTTATCCCGAAGGTATGATGCTGGCCATCCTGCTCATGAACTGCTTCGCTCCGCTCATTGACTACTGCGTAGTACAGCGTAACGTGAACAAACGTCTTAACAGAATAAACAAATAAGGATTATGGCTACGAAAAAATTCAAATGTAAGGTTTGTGGCTATGTCCACGAAGGAGACAAGGCTCCTGAGCAGTGCCCCATGTGTCAGGCACCTCAGAGTGAGTTCGAGGAGATTGTTGAGGCCGGCGCAGAGGCTGCCGCTCCTGCCAAGAAGGGACTCAATACCAACAGCAACGTTTATACCATCGTTTATGCAGCCATAATGGTTGTTATCGTGGCATTCCTGCTGGTGTTCGTATCACAGACTCTCAAGGATCGTCAGACCGCCAACGTAATCAACGATACAAAGCAGCAGATCCTTTCTGCCCTGAATATGCGTGACCTGCCCGATGTTGCCGGCACATATGCAGAGGTTATCAAGAACGATGCCCTGATGCAGCCCAACGGCAAGCTGGCTGAGTATGAGGGTGATTTCAACACCTCTTATAAGAGTGAGTTCGACAATGGTAACCTGCACATTTTTGTTGCCGAGGTTAACGGCGAGCGCAAGTTTGTCATCCCCATGAACGGACTTGGCCTGTGGGGTACCATCTGGGGTTACATTGCCCTGAATGAGGACCGCAACACAGTCTATGGCGTCTATTTCTCACACTCATCCGAGACTCCCGGATTGGGCGGTGAAATAGCCGGAACCAAATTCCAGGACCGTTTCCCCGGCAAGCTGGTGGTTAACGGTGAGGAGGTTGGCCTCAAGGTGGTCAAGTACGGCAAGGCCGACAAGGGCTCACAGTTTGAGGTTGACGGTGTGACAGGTGCTACCATCACATCAACCGGTGTGAATACTATGATTAATAAGGTGCTGTCAGCATACATCCCGTTCCTGACCAAGCAGTGCTGCAAGGAAGGCGGCTGCGAGGAAGGTGAGGATTGCTGCGATGAAAACTCTAACGACTGATAGGATTATGGCAAACAAGAACAGTGAGGCTTTCAAACAGCCGTTGTGGGTCAACAACCCTGTATTGGTTCAGATTCTGGGTATATGTTCGGCTCTGGCCGTAACGGCTCAGCTCAAACCTGCCATCGTGATGGGCCTTTCAGTGACCGTCATCGTGGCTATGTCTAACGTGATCATTTCACTCCTGCGCAATACTATTCCTAACCGTATCCGTATCATCATCCAGCTGGTGGTGGTAGCTGCTCTGGTTACTATAGTAAGCGAGATTCTCAAGGCCTTTGCATACGATGTAAGCGTTCAGCTCTCAGTCTATGTGGGTCTTATCATTACCAACTGTATCCTTATGGGTCGTTTAGAGGCTTTTGCCATGCAGAACGGTCCCTGGGCATCATTCCTGGACGGTATAGGTAACGGTCTGGGTTATGCTGCCATCCTGGTGGTGGTTGCTTTTGTACGTGAACTCTTCGGTAGCGGAACATTGTTCGGTTTCCAGGTTATACCGCAGGCCTGCTATGAGGCCGGTTACCTGAACAACGGTCTTATGATCATGCCGCCTATGGCTCTTATCCTGGCCGGCTGCATCATATGGTACCATCGCGCCAAGAACAAGGATTTACAGGAAAACTAATCTCAAAGCGTAAAGAACTATGGAACATTTCTTCAGTTTATTCGTAAGGTCGATATTCGTCGACAACATGATATTCGCTTTCTTCCTGGGTATGTGCTCATTCCTGGCCGTATCCAAGAACGTAAAGACGTCTTTGGGACTTGGTGTAGCCGTAATCTTTGTTGAGCTCATTACACTTCCTGTAAACTATCTGCTTCAGACCAAGGTCCTTGAGCCCATGGGACTGGAGTTCCTCAGTTTCATCCTTTTCATCGCTGTTATAGCCGGTATAGTCCAGCTGGTTGAGATGGTGGTTGAGAAATTCTCACCGTCACTCTACAACTCACTGGGCATATTCCTGCCGCTTATCGCCGTTAACTGCGCCATCATGGGTGCATCACTGTTCATGCAGCAGCGTATCGGAATGGATCCGGACAACACTCAGGCCATTACCTCTTTCGGTGACTCAATCGCTTACGCTCTGGGTTCCGGTATTGGTTGGGCTCTGGCTATCGTCTGCCTGGCTGCCATCCGCGAGAAGATGGAATACTGCGATATCCCCAAGCCACTGAAGGGTGTGGGCATTACATTCATTACCGTGGGCCTGATGGCTATGGCTTTCATGTGTTTCTCAGGTCTGGCAATTTAAAAAGGTAATATTATGAACAACATCTATATTTCAAGTATTATAGTTTTCCTGGCCGTTATCCTGCTGCTGGTAGTTATCCTGCTGGTGGCCAAAAGCTACCTTGTTGCCTCAGGCAAGGTCAAGGTAACCATCAACGGCGACAAGGAACTTGAGGTGAATTCAGGCGCAAGCCTCTTGAGCACTCTGGCTGAGAACGGCGTTTATCTGCCATCGGCCTGCGGCGGTAAGGGTTCTTGCGGACAGTGCAAATGCCAGGTCGTTGAGGGCGGCGGTGAGATTCTGGACTCTGAGAAGGGTCACTTTACTCGCAAGCAGATCAAGGACAACTGGCGTCTGGGTTGCCAGTGCAAAGTAAAGGGTGACCTCTCCATCAAGGTTCCTGAGAGCGTTCTGGGTGTAAAAGAGTGGGAGTGCGAGGTTATCTCCAACAAGAACGTGGCTACCTTCATCAAGGAGTTCATCGTGCAGCTTCCTCCCGGAGAGCACATGGATTTCCTGCCCGGAAGTTACGCTCAGATCAAGATACCCGCATACTCTATGGATTATGACAAGGATATCGATAAGGACCTCATCGGTCCCGAGTATCTGCCTGCATGGGAGAAGTTCGGTCTCTTTGGCCTTAAATCGGTCGTAAAGGAGCCTACCATCCGTGCTTACTCTATGGCCAACTATCCGGCCGAGGGTGACCGCATCATGCTGACGGTACGTATCGCTACTCCTCCTTTCAAACCGAAACCTGAAGTTGGTTTTCAGGATGTTCCCACCGGTGTGGCTTCATCTTACATCTTCAGCCTCAAACCTGGTGACAAGGTTATCATGTCAGGTCCTTACGGTGAGTTCCATCCTATATTCGACTCCAAGAAGGAGATGATTTGGGTTGGTGGCGGTGCCGGTATGGCTCCTCTTCGTGCTCAGATCATGCACATGACCAAGACTCTTAAGACCACTGACCGTGAGATGCATTATTTCTACGGTGCACGTGCTCTTAACGAGGTGTTCTATCTGGATGACTTCCTGGGTCTGGAGAAGGAGTTCAAGAACTTCCACTTCCATCTGGCTCTGGACCGTCCGGATCCCGCAGCCGATGCAGCAGGCGTCAAGTACACTCCCGGATTTGTTCACAACGTTATGTACGAGACCTATCTTAAGGACCATGAGGCCCCTGAGGATATCGAGTACTACATGTGCGGTCCCGGCCCCATGTCAAAGGCCGTTACCGGAATGCTGGACAACCTGGGCGTTGATCCTGCCTCCATTATGTACGATAACTTTGGCGGATAATACAAAAGGGGACAGACCCCTTTTGTATCATTTTCATGAATTGAAAAGGCGGCTCTCTTTGCGGGAGCCGCTTTTTTTTGCTCCCTTTCCACCCCCGCCCGCCAAAGTGTCCCACAATAATCGGCTCTGTGGGCTTTGTGGAGCCGATGAGCGTGGGACACACCCTCATCTAAGGCTCGTGTCCCACACCAACCCGCGTCAGAACGTATTGTCGATAGGGCGAGTGTGGGACACTTTGGCGAGATGGCCATTAAAAGAACCTGAGTCAACTATTTTAGGGAAACACATCGGTTATTAGAAGACAATTAATCCTCTTATCTGTATTAATAGAAAAAGCCAGTATCGCTACCAGCCTTCTCAGTCCTTTTCCAAGACACAGAAGTATCGTTTCCCTGTGTCAGAATCAATAAAAATGAAATTAGTTCTTTAACAGGAGACGTATTTTCAGAGTATTATTGTTTAGATAACAGACAACCAAGACCAATTATTGCAAATTATTAAATACAGTAATATGAATAGATTATCCTTTGTTTTAAGTTGTGCTGCATTCAGCTTGTTTGCAGTTGTGTGTTCAGTGTCGGCTCAGGAACTACCTCCTGACCAGGCCCAGAGGCTTAAGGAGATAGAAGAGATGGAACAGAAGTTCGGTTTGGGCAATTTACAGAATGATCCCAGAATCAGGCAGATGAATGATGAGAGGCGTCAACCCATAGAAAACGCTCCTACTACCGGAGGCAGAGTGAATGGTTATATTCTGGATGAAGACGGGAATCCAATCCAGTATCGTGAAGTTAAGGCGTGTGAGCGTGATATAGTTGGCCGTGCTATAATGGAATGGCATGCAGGTGGTGACGGATTCTTTGACATGATGCGAATCAGTGACATCAACAACAGGATATCATTTAATGCCGAAGGGTATGAGACACAGACATTGCCGTTTGACCGCGGAACATATCAGATAAGGCTGAAGCGTGCTGCCTGCACCCTTAAACCAGGCGATGTGATAAGCGGACGTGTATCATTGGGTAACTGGGGTAATCCCGGAGGCGTATTGGTTGAGGAGATTGACAGTGACGGCAAGGTTGTGGCCAGCACCAAAACAGAGAATGGCCAGTTCAAACTTACAATAGTAAAGCCTGGCAATACGCTTAAGGTTTCACTGAACGGATACACAACGTTTACCGCTCCCATTGAGATATCGAATTATGTTCTCGGACTGCAAAAAATACAATGATTATGAATAGGAGTTTTAAGCTGGCTCTTTTTAGCCTGATGCTGATAGTGGCGTTGCCGGTTATGTCACAACGGACCAATGAGTATCTCAAGCCCTGTGACTACAAGGGTAAGATTTCACGCAGCGGTGATAATGTACTGTGCTGGGGCGAGAAGGTGGAACCCTCTTTTGCCGAGAGTTATGAGATTCAGTGCTGGTGCAATACCAAGACGAGTGAATTCACTCTTCAACTGATGGTCCAGAACCAGCAGGATCCTCATGTGCTTGAGATTGATGAGGAACTGGCATATCAGATAAGGAATCTGATTGACGCTGCTATGTATTCGGCCACAAACCTTCCGGACAAGGAGTGGATGAGAATGAAATTGGACGCTTTGAAAAACGGCTCTGTTACTGCTGTGGTTTCAGGTGTGGACGGTACTACTTTCCGATTCTACAACAGGAATTACGGAGCATACTGCTGGTCACCGGGTGATGGCAACAATGCCGCCCTTGTAAATCTGTTCAATGTCATTTACAATGCCATCGGTTATAAGGAGATAGAGAGAATCAAGTCTAAACTGGACGATATCAAGAGTCTGACCCGTAAATACGCATCCATCCTGCAGGATCCCTATCGCGAATATTACCTTCTCAGGATTGACAAGAAACCAAACAACTGGTGGTGGTCAGTAGATTAAAAAAGATTATTACATTTGTCTATCATCATACTTATGCAATAGGTTATGAGAAGAATCCTGCTGTTTCTGATATTGTCCTTCTGCATTGCCTGCAGTGTCTTGGCGCAGACTGTTTTTGAATCTGACGGAATACGATACGTTATTCTGTCACCTGATGATAAAACCGTTGCCGTTGAACGTTATTGCGGTGATACGGTTGGTATTGTCACAATACCTAAAACAGTAAGATCTGATGATGAGTATGCCGTAAAGGAGATTAAAGACGGCGCTTTCTATTGCTGCCGAGGTTTGAGTTCAATCAGCATTCCGGATGGCGTAACCAGCATCGGATACTCCGCTTTTATGTTCTGCAGCGGACTGACATCAATACATATTCCTAAAAGTGTTACAAGTATAAAAAGTGATGCTTTTTCTTATTGTGATGGCGTGACATCAATAACGGTTGATCTCCAAAATCCTGTGTATGACAGCCGTGAGGGTTGCAATGCTATTGTTGAGACTGCAACAAATGCTTTGTACACGGGATGCAAGAACACTGTCATTCCTAAGAGTATAACCAAAATTGGCAGTAGTGCGTTCTGTGGTTGCACCGGCTTGACTTATATAACCATTCCGGATGGTGTAACCAGCATAGGGTTCTATGCGTTCCGCGGTTGTAACGGTTTGACATCAATAAACATTCCTTCAAGTGTCACTCTCATCTCAGAGTATGCTTTCATGTTTTGTGAAGGCCTTGTATCTGTGAACATTTCTGAGGGTGTTGAAAGCATTGAGAATAATACATTCTGGGGTTGTAGCGCTCTTAAGTCAGTCAAGATTCCTGCAAGTGTAAGTAATATTGAAACTGAGGCTTTCGGCAGGTGCGCCAGCCTGGCATCAATAGTTGTCCATCCCGATAATGCTATATATGACAGCCGTGAGAACTGTAATGCAATTATAGAAACAGCCACAAATACCTTAATTACGGGATGCAAGAACACTGTTATCCCCAATGGTATTACATGTATAGGACCTGGGGCTTTTTATGATTGTTCAGACCTTGTTGCAATAACCATTCCTGATGGAGTGACAGAAATATGGTATGAGGCATTCCGTGAGTGCAGCAGTCTCAAGAAGATAAATATCCCTTCAAGTGTCACAGATATATCACATAGCGTATTCTATGATTGTGATGGCTTGATGGAAATGACAGTTTCTCCACAAAACTCTACGTATGACAGTCGTGATGGCTGTAATGCTATAGTTGAGACTGCGTCAAATACATTGTTGTATGGATGCAAAACGACAGTTGTTCCTAAAAGCGTTACCAAAATAGGACCACAGGCTTTTGCACGTCTGAGCGGCTTGACTTCAATCAATATTCCTGAAGGCGTAACTGGCATCGGATATAATGCATTTGAGAGTTGTAGTGATTTGGCGTCAATAACTATTCCCTCAAGTGTAACCGGTATTGAATTCGGAGTTTTTGCTAATTGTAAAAACTTGACTCAAGTAGTATCTAAAATAGAAAAGCCATTTGGATTTGAGCTTAATCCGTTTAGGGACATTTCAGATAATTGTGTCCTGACGATTCCCGCAGGAACGCGCAATGCATATATTGCCGCAGGGTGGACTGAAGATATCTTTAAAGGAGGAATCGTTGAAAAATAGCACAGCAGGGTCGTTCTACTCTGTCATTTAAATCTCAGACATCCATTTTCCCGGATTACGTTTAATTGCAATGTTTTTGCAACGCATATTTGTTGTTTTGATGGCTTGCGTGTACTTACATTTGTCCTGGAAACCACAAAACAAAGGATATGAAAAAGATATTATTTACGTTGTGTGTTATACTGCTAATGCTGATGAGTCAGAGGAACTTGATGGTTGCTCAGACTGAATCTGTCAGAACAGTAACCATTGACGGAATCATCTATACTGACAATGGTTCTCATAAAACATGGTCAGTAAAATCTCTTGCCGATGGTGTTGTTAAGACACATATTGTTATACCGGACTCCATATCCGTTGACGGATTGATGAATAAGGTTTCAAGCGTTTCCACCGGTGCTTTTGACGGTAATACCGATATTGAAACGGTGCATCTTCCTGACAGCCTGCGGTTTTTGAGCGGAATGGCTTTCCGTAACTGTACTAATCTCAAGCAGATAAACATTCCAGGGAATTGCGCTCTTACCGACAGGGTGTTTGAGAACTGCACATCACTTGAGGAGATAGTTATCCGGTCCGGTTTTAATCTTGAAAACGGTAGCAGATTATTTACCGGGTGTACATCGCTTAAGAGAGTGGTAATAGAAAAAGGTTTCTATATCGGCCGGTATTATTTTTATGGGTGTACTTCTCTCGAAGAACTGGTCCTGCCATCTTCTATAGACGAAATAGGTGCCGAGGCTTTTGCGGGTTGCAATAACCTGAAGAAAATCACAATCAACTATACAGGCAGTTCAAACTATTTGCATATGTCCGTTGGTAATGGGGCTTTTCCTGATTTGATGCTGTTGGAAAATGCCATTGCCGATGCTGCCACTCATGAAAAACTCAAGACCGGTGATATTATTCGGGGCGTGGTACGTGATTCTGACGGTAATCCGGTCAATATGGTTTATGTCAAGGAACTTGACTCAGAGGGACGGATTATTGATCATGATCTGACTGAAAGTAATGGAAAGTTCTCTCTCCGGTTGAGTAATCCGGCAAATAGGATTGAGTTCTACAGTATGGGTTATGAGACCGTCAATCTGCCTTTAAACACGGCATATTATCTGATTGATTTGATAGAAAAGCCTGATACGGCAGTAATTGTTCCCTCCAGGAAAAAAGACTTGTCCGGGTCACACCGCAGGCATGAGTATGTTGATCTGGGACTGAGTGTAAAGTGGGCTACCTGTAATATAGGCGCAAAAACACCTGATGATCCTGGTGATCTATATGCTTGGGCTGAAACAGAACAGAAGTATGTATATTCCTGGTCAAACTATAAATGGTGCAAGGGAATTGAAGATGAACTGACAAAGTATTGCACTGTAAGCAGTTATGGTTATAATGGCTTTACTGACAATAAAACCGTTCTTGATCCGGAAGATGATGTGGCACATGTAAAATGGGGTGGCCGCTGGCGAATGCCTACTGTTGAAGAGTTTCAGGAGTTGTGCATGAACTGTACCTGGACATGGACTACTTGTAACAATGAGTATGGTTACAGAATCACAAGCAGGATACCCGGGTATGAGGACAGATATATCTTTCTCCCCACATGTGATGATTACAGCGGATTGTTTCCATTCCACGTAGGCTTTCAAGGTGAATATATGTCAAGTTCACTCAGCCCAAATTATCCATCCTCCTGTTATATCCTAATGTTCACATCCGATAAGGTAAACTGGTACGGATATGGCCGGCAGTTCAGCCGTTCTGTCCGGGCCGTCTGCCCATGACACAAAAGTGACACAAAAGGACACAAAAGTATCGTTTCCCTGTGTCATGTGCTGTGTCATTACATCTGCTCCAGCAGAGTATTGCATCGGTTGCGGAGGTAGGGAGTCAGCTTGGTGGGATTGTTCTTTAGCGGGTTGGGAAGGCAAATGGCGATGGATAAGGCTTGTCTGCGGGTAAGTTTGTCGGCTTGACAATTAAAATAATGCCGGGCGGTTGCTTCGGCACCATAGATGCCGGGGCCCATCTCAATCACATTGAGGTAGACTTCCATTATGCGGTCCTTGCTCCAGAGTAGTTCTATCAGAACTGTCCAGTAAGCTTCCCATATCTTCCTGGCGCCGGTGCGGGAGCCGAATGTGAATACGTTCTTTGCGGTTTGCTGCGATATGGTGCTGCAACCACGGATTTTGGTCCCTTTGTTCAGGTGATCATCACGCATCTTACGGATCTCTTCCCAATCAAAACCGTGATGCTGATAGAACTTCTGGTCCTCGGTCAGAACCACGGCCTTGGCAAGTTGAGGCGATATCTTATCCAGGCTTACCCAAGTGTGCTGATTCTTAAAAGACTCCACTTTACGGTTCTCGATGGAGCGTTTAAGCATGAGCGGAGTATATTTTATGGGAACGTATCGTAACAGAAGCACCAGGGCAAAGCTGAAGGCAATAAAGAGTATGGGTAGTCTTACTAACAGCTTGTATGTCCATTTGCGCTTCTTCATAAACGGTTGAGTCCTAATCGGCTGCAAAAATACTTATTTCTTGACACATGACACAAACGGAATGTATCGGGAGGGCTTATATAGGGAAACAGATTTTGCAACAGTTTTGCAGCGCTGTTTTGTTGTTTTGACAATCTATCTGCATTTACATTTGTGCCGGAACCAACAAAACAACGAATATGAAAAAGATATTAATCCTTTTTTCAGCATTGCTGCTTCAGGCAGTTGCTGCTACTGCGTTTGCCCAAAACAGCAATACTATCATTAGCGGTATTGTATTGGATGAGGTTACAAATGAACCGATTACCGGAGCACGTGTGATGGAAACCGATGAGAATTTTGATTCTGTCTATTCTTTCTTAAGCACTGATGTGAACGGGCGTTTTTCTTTTGCGCTGCATGAAACAGACAATGTCTTGAGGGTGTCGTACGCCAACTACCAGAGCGTAAAATTGCCTTTGGATAAGACTGATTTTGAAATTAAACTAAAGAAAGGTAGTGGTGTATCAGGTAGAGTTGACGGCGTTATATTACAATTGGGAGGTGGAAATCTGAATGACGGCTTTTCACCGATGGATTTTGTTAATAACGTGAAAGCATCGGATGTAAGAGTTCTTAAGGTAGGTGAGGAATATGGTGGTGACGGCTGTGCATCGGCAGAACCTACCATCATTAAAGGTAGGGTGATGGAAGATGATAAAACCCACGTTTATAATGTGCGTATCACTGAAAGAGATGCTAATGACCACATCATCTCATACGCTATTTCAAATCCGTATGGAAACTTTACGATTTCAGTCACAGATCCTGATAACTACATCTGTTTTGAAAGGTTTGCTTTCAAGGAACTTAGATGCCGTGCAAGTGAACTGAATGAACTGGTTTATATAGAGCGTATTGGTAAAAGACCTATGATTGAGCCTGAAATGCCTCAATTGAAGTATGCCAATCCAAGATTGGATGATGATTTTATTGAGGGATACAGAAAATCGGGAAATGCAGACTTGATCCGTAAGGTTGAAAGGCAGGAATCGGCCATTACGGTGGATGGATTCCACTATCTCCTTGATGATAACGGCCATGCTTCAGTCTGTTATATGTTTTGGAAAGAGGCACAAGGTGATGTGGTCATTCCGGAGAGCATAAACTATCAGGGCAGAAAATATACTGTAACTGCAATTGATGGGTCAGCTTTCTGGAATTGTGTGAATATGACATCTGTCTCAATACCTAAGACTGTTGTAACCATAGGCTCATGTGCTTTTGAAAGCTGTATTAGACTGAAGTCAGTTGTTATTCCTCAAGGAGTGAAAACTATAGAGCCTTGTGCATTTAATGACTGTTCCAGCCTTAAATCGATCTTTATTGCAGGGAGCGTTGAATCAATAGGAGAGTATGCATTTGCTGGTTGCCCGCTGGAAATAATTTCCTTGGATTCTGCAAATCCGATTGATTGCCCTGAAGACGCATTTGATCTCAGGCTCTTCTTCAATGCCATGCTTAATGTTCCCAAAAATTGGGAACGCAGCAATGGAAATGAGGGCGTATGGCGTCAGTTTCGCAAGATTGAACATCTTGATATTGCGTATGATGTAAAATGACACAAAAGGATCAGTTCCCTGTGACACACAAAAGTATCGTTTCCCTGTGACACAGCGTACAAATCAGCAATCGTCTTCATTCCCGTTACATTAGGTCTACAAAATTGTGGTCCACAAATTTGTGCACCAAATATCTTTCGTTATATTTGCATCCAATAATAACTGAATTGTTATGTATAAGGCATTTGTATATGGTATGTCTGTAGAGGGCGACAACTTCACAGACAGAGTGAAGGATACCAAACGATTGAAAATGGATTTTGAGAATGGTATCAATGTAATCCTTGTTTCTCCCCGCCGAATAGGAAAAAGCAGTATAGTACGTAAGGCCATCAAGGAGATAGATAATCCTATGATAAAGACCGTTTACATGGATATATATGATTGTCGTAGTGAATATGATTTCTATAACCGATTTGCTTCAGAGTTGTTGAAACAGACAGCAACCAAGACAGAGCAAGCCATAGAGAATATCAAGAAATTCTTAGTCAGGCTGACTCCTAAGATTGTTTTCTCACCGGAACCGGCTACAGAGTATTCTCTGTCATTGGGCATTACTCCGCAAAACTATAAACCTGAAGAGATACTTCAATTACCAGAAATGATAGGTAAGGAGCAAGGTGTACATGTTATAGTATGTATTGATGAATTCCAGCAAATAGGCGAAATGCCCGATACACTTACTGTCCAAAAACGCTTGCGTGGAATCTGGCAGCATCAGCGCAATGTGTCATATTGCCTTTTTGGAAGTAAGAAACACATGATGATCAAACTATTCCAGAACCGCAAGATGCCTTTTTATCAGTTTGGTGAGATGATGTTTCTGGACAAGATTCCTATAGCTGACTGGGTTCCGTTTATTTGTTCCAGATTCAAAAGCCAAGGCAAGCAGATATCTGAAGATTTTGCCCGGCGTATATGTGAGACTGTAGAGTGTAACTCATCATACGTACAGCAACTAGCATGGAATGTATTGGCTGAGACTGATCAAATTGTAACAGAACAGGAATTCCATATGGGTGTAGATTCTTTATTGGCCCAATGCTCGGCATTGTTTGAAGAGCAGATAAAGGGATTGACCGGATACCAGATGAACTTTATACGCGCTTTGTGCGATGGAGTGAGTTCAGATTTTAGCAGCAAGGCAATACTTGAAAGTTATAATTTAGGCAGTAAATCCAACATAGCACGTATTAAGACGGCATTACAAGAAAAAGAAATGATAGATTTTGATAAAGACAAAGTCTATCTTGAAGATCCGGTATTTAAGATTTGGTGTAAACGCTATCTATGACGTTATATAAACTGTATTGATTTTTGGACACAAAAGTATCGTTTCCCTGTGTCACTCCTCTATGTTAAACAGCTATGCCGGTGCGCATAACTTCACGGTAGATGGGAGAGTCCTCTCCGCTCTCCAAGAGGATGGGTTCTATGTAGCAGCTGATGTCGCGGGTGTCGCGACATAAACTGGTGGATATTGCCCACCACTTACCTTCTTCTATTTTAGGTACGATTACAGCAACGTCTATGTCACTCCATTCATTAGGGCAATCTTTTGCATAAGAACCGAACATCATGACCTTCAAGGCTGGATCAAAACGAGAAGCAATGACATTTTTATAGCGGCGCACTAATTCTAAAGCAAACTCTTTTGGAAGAATGCCTTGTACGGTGTCGGGCGTGAATGTCATAGGGTCAATGACTTTTCCTTTATCTTGTTTATTATCCATGCGTGTAGTTGCTTGGTGGTGTTCAATATTTCAGCTGTACTTTCGCTGTTTAGGGTTCGAGCTACTTCATCTTTGCACTCTTGGTAGCGAGCCTCTATATTCATTGGCTTAATACGTTCAAGAAATTGTTTCTGCTCTTCGCTCATTTTAGTGTATAATCCACATCCTTTTGCTATACGGTCATGAATATGCAGATAGGGTGGGTCATCGTCTCGGCAGACGCACCAGTAGGCCTTGAGAGTCTTTTCTATGACCTGATGGCACATGAAACCAACATATAACCAGTGACCTGTCTTATAAAGGTCATCGGCTACACTTAGGTCCTCATCTACGATAGAGAGCCATCTCTTAATCTTCTCTTTGTCTGCCATCATATAGTAACGATATTGGCTGTACGGTGCAAGGATAACACTTTTTTCTGAAATTGTGATAGTTTAGGTAGAAAAAATGTCACTCCGTGCTTGCTTGGGCGTTTTTGATGCTTTGTAGTCGTATTTAATACCGTTTTCATCCAGCAGCTGACGGAGATAGCGGATTTCGGACTCAAGTTCTACTATTTGTTTGTCTTTATGTTCCATAGAGGTTTATCATATACATAATATGACGAGTAGCGCGATAGGCAAAGATAGTGACAAATTGCAACAGTTTTGCAGCGCTGTTTTGTTGTTTTGATGATAGGGGAGTACTTACATTTGTTGCAAAAATCAATGAATTATGAAAAAGCGTTTGATTCTTTTGGCTTTTTTGCTGCAGGTTGCTGCAGTTTCTGTGTTTGCTCAGAGTAAGCCCAAGGCCGGTGATATAATATCGGGTATCGTGTCAGATATGGAAGGTCCCATGATTATGGTAAACGTAACGGAAAGGGATACAGCAGACCGTATTGTGGCTCATACTATTACTGATATTGAGGGTAAATTCTCTTTTAAACTGGTCCATCCCAAAGATAGTTTAAAGGTTACGTATGTAGGTTATGAGCCTGTTTCTATTTCTATTGATACTACATATTTTGAGATTAAGATGAAAGAAAATCCTGCTCTGTCTGCAGTTGATATTATATCAGATCCAAGTTATGAAAAAGCAGGTTATTCCGTCCCGGTTCGTAAAACCCTTTCGAATCCCCCCAAAAAAACAATGGGGCTGATGGATCCTGACTCATGGACATTCGGGTATATGCAAAGGAATGCCCCTGAAGGTCTTGTTTGCGGATATGTGGTAAAAAATCCTCAGGGGGATGATATCTATAGGCTGTACCTGATTAAAAACGGAAAGAAACATCAACTGGTCAAGAAAATAAGAGATTATCAGGAGGTAAGGGAAGTGAACAAGAAGTTGGCCAGACAGCTTGAGGAATCAATGAACATCAGTTTCACTGAAGCGGAAAAGAAAAAGGAGGCTGAGGCAAAACAGGCAAGCAATTCCAATGGTAATGGAATTCAGGTAATAAGATTCTATGACGGCAACTATATCTATGCAATGAAACCAGGCATGATTGGAATATTAGAGTCAGGCGGATCGACAGAACTCCCGGATGAAACCTGGAATGAAGAAGTGGGCAAGTTCAATGTGAAATAAGGACGTATTCAGCGCTTTTTGCCGTTTATAAGATGAACAACCTGATAAACTGCATTATGAGAAAGTTGTCTTTTCTGTTTTTGGGCGTTGTGATGATGTCACAGCTTGCTCTTGCGGCCGGATATCCCCTGAATGGTTCATGGGAGCTGATGGATCCGGAGTCCTGGAATTTTAAAAATATGCAGAATAAGGCTCCTGAGGGTTTTGTCTGCGGTTATGTGGTGAATGATGCCTGGGGTAATAATTATTTCAGCATGTATGTTGTAAAGAAGGCAGACAAGTATGAACTGGTATATAAAAAGCCGGGAATTGCCAAGACAAAAGAGATTGACGCTACGCTGGCAAAAGAGCTGTTGAAAACGGTTGACGGTAATATCGGTGAAGCCCAGAAGCGTAGGGATTTTGAAATAGAGGATGCCAGGAAGAGAAGAGAGAAAGTAGAGACTGGTGAAACAGATGATGTTGAAATAATAGAGAGCATATTCTATGATGGTGATGTCATATATGCACTTAAGCCCGGAAAAATGGCATACTCCTGGCCTGATATGTTTTACCGTTTGCCGGATAAGAACTGGAATGATCAAATGGCTATTCTCTCTGATGCCCAAGCATCGGATAATCCGGATATCAGAGTTGAATCTTTTGACGTGGACAAAGAGAACAATTATTCACCCAACGGCGATATCGTATATGAGGAGATTTTTTACATTGATGAACCTCTCGATACAAATGCAATCTATTTCGTAGTTGAAGATTTTCCGGAGTTTCCGGGCGGTCCGCAGGCTTTAGCGGATTATCTGCGTGATAACATAAAGTATCCGGAATTGTGTCGCAAGGATAGTATTCAAGGTCGTGTAATTATCACATTTGTGGTAGAAAAGGACGGTAGTATAAGCAGTGCAGAGGTAGTAAAAGGTATCCATGAGCTACTGGATGCTGAGGCGATGAGGGTAATAAGTGCCATGCCTAAGTGGAAGCCCGGCAAACATCGTGGTAAAGCGGTGAGGGTAAAATACACCATTCCTGTAAACTTCAGACTGGAGGGTACTCCATATCTGAAAGTCCCCAAAAGTTCTGCTGAAAAAATAGATAATAAGACTGCCGAGATTATAGAAATTTTTGAAGAAGATTCTTATATCGAATGAATGACACAAATGGACCCATTCCTGTGTCAGTACAAAAGGTCTGTCCCCTTTTGTATCATTTTTACTCCAACGGTATCTCCGGATGCTGAACGGCCAGCAGGGAGTCTTTCTGCGAGAGGTAGAACATGTAGAGGATTACGTCCTTGTCACCCCGGTTCTCGCCGTGGTGGATGGTGTTTACCATCTCTACAACTGGCTCGCCCTCATGAACTACCTTGGTCTTGCCGTCCAGTCCGATGATGGTCAGCTCGCCCTGCACCAGTATTCCGTAGTTCATCACGGGGTGGTGGTGCCAGCCCAGTTTCTTGCCGGCAGGGAATACATATTTCACAGCCACAAGTTCAGGGCGACCCTGCAGGTAATCGGGCAACTCAACGCCATCCCAGCTCTTACTGGTGCGTATCAGTTCGGTACTCTGCACCTGCGGTGTGGGGTCTGACTCTTGTGCCTTGGCATCATTGCAGGAGTTAAGTGATAAACATACTGTAGTCAAGCCACAAATGAGGGTGGCGGCCAGCACCCATAGATAGATCTTTTTCATAGCCCTTTTTGAGTATTGTTGATTTTTTGCAAATGTAAAACAAATCTTCACGAATAGCACAAATATTTGTAAGTTTGCAAAGTCCTAACATAAAACCTATCTGATGATGAAAAAGATAATGCTTATGGTGGCCGCAGTCCTTATGTGCGGTATGTTTCAGTTGAGTGCTCAGCCTACCTACACAGATATAGGTTTCAATGATATAGCCGATGTGTTTGCAGAGGTTAAGCCCTATGAGACGGTGGTGTTTCTGGTCAGACACGGTGAGCGCGGCCGTGATTACTCCAAGAACGGACTGCTGACCGAGAACGGTAAGGCTCAGGCCCGGATGGTGGGTGAGAAGATAAAGGGTGGCCCGCAGGCTTTCTACGCTCACTCCGATTATGGCCGCACCATACAGACCTGCGAGAACATTGCCATAGGCCGCGGCGATGAGTTCATTCATGAGGAGTGGGGCATACTTAACGGTGACTGGTACCGCAAGGATATCCCGGCTCTTAAGCGTAACGGTTGGGATAACTGGGAATCGCTCTCACAGTGGGCATACGAGGGCGGCAAGGAAGAAGGCTTCTATAATCTTGAGGAGCGCAGCAAGGAATGGCTGGATTCACTCAAGGCTCATCTGCCTACAATGAAGCGCATCAACGTACTTGTATCTCATGATTACATGGTAACTCCGATGGCTATCTATGCTTCGGACAAGAAGGTTGACCTGCATTACTGGGTAAACCGCAAATGGATCAATTACCTGGCCGGCGTAGCAATTATTATCGATCCTCAGGGACAGATGCGGTTCAAGACGATTCGCGGTCTGGACTCCGGCCTGCTGGCAAGATAACACAAATAGGGCGGCTTGGAACCGCCCTTTTTTGTTCGCAACATATTTTTTTCTATAACGCAAGACGCATTTTGAGTAAATTGCGGTTTATTTAGCGGAAAGGCTTGAAATAGTGATGAGGAAAAGCTTCCTAACAGAGCAGGAACTGGCTTTGGGGTGCGTCCGTAATGATAGGGATGCACAGGGGGAGCTTTATGCCAGATATTCATCAAGACTATATGCAATATGTCTCAGATATATTGAAGACAGGGAGGAGGCGCGAGACCTGATGCATGACTGTATGATAAAGGCTATGGATAACTTCAAGTCTTTCAGATATGTCAGCGAAGGTTCACTTTATGCATGGCTTAGCAGGATTACCGTCAATATGGCTATCAACCTTCTTAAAGAGAGCTCCAGGTTCAGGCGGATACCATTTGAACAGGTTGGCGGGGATGAGTTGGAGAATGCTTTGGAGCCCGATGCTGAATCAGTCAGGAAGATACCTGACGGTGTGCTTGATAAACTGATAGCTGAATTGCCTCCGGTAAGGCGTACGGTGTTCAATATGTATTGCATTGACGGATACAGCCATCACGATATTGCCCGGGCATTGGGCATAACGGAGAGAACTTCCACATCGGTTCTGGCCAAGGCCCGCGCCAGCCTTAAGAAGGCATTGATGAACTATATAGATAAGACAGGACTATGAAGGATTGGGAAGACATAATTAAAGAACGTCAGTTGAGCCGAAAGGCAGAGCTGCCGGAGTCTGACTGGAATGATTTCCTCTCCAGGAAAGCCTCTCATGACTTAGCGCTAAAGCGTCGTCGCAGATTCATTACGGCAGCGATATCGATTCCTGCAGCAGCTGCAGTCCTTCTGTTGCTGTTCCTGATGCCATTTAAGATTGTTGTTCCGGATAATCATATTTCACAGAACGAACAGTCAGAATCACAGATTACCACAGACAGTCTGGCAAATGAGATGGACAGCATCACGATTGAAAAACCGCAGGTTGAAATAGTGCAAGTCAAGCCTGAGGTAAAGCCCGAACCAAAACCCGAACCAAAACCTGTTGACTCAAGAACGGTTGCGCAGAATTCCTCTTCTGTCAAAGGTCGTATCTATGATTATGATTCAGCTGAGCCCATGTATTCTGCCGCTGTGATGATTTATCAGATTAACGGCGCTGACACTACCTATATAGGTGGTGCTTCAACAGATGAAAACGGTGAGTTCGTGATAGGTAATCTTAAGCCGGGCAACTATGTTGCCAGCACCAGATTTATGGGGTATGATGACGCTAACAGGAACTTTACCATACGCCCGGGTGAAGAGTTGTCTGATATAGGCAACATTTCTGTAAGAGGGGGTAGGATGCTTTCTGAGATTGCTGTTAATGCAGTTGTGGCAAAGGTTCAGATGGTTAGAGATTCTGTAATGTTTAACTCTGCTGCCTATAGATTGCCGGAGGGTGTATCTGTAGAGGATCTTATCCGAAAATTGCCGGGAGTGCGGATTGACAGTGCCGGAAATGTTACCGTTAACGGCAAGAGCATTTCAAGGATATTGGTTAACGGCAAGGAGTTTTTTGCAGGAGATTCTACTAAGAACCTTACTCAGCTCAGCGCCGAAATGATAGAGAAGGTCAAGGCTTATGAGAAGAATAGTGACCTGAGTCGTCAAACCGGAATAGATGACGGTAGGGAAGAGACGGTACATGATCTCCACCCATCCAAAAAAGAGCTGCGTAAAGCCAGGAGAGCCGAAAGAAAAAGAAAGAGAAAGAGGGAGTAAATGAAACTCTCTTTTTTGTAACTTTGGGGCATTATGCTTGAAAACATTGTCTCTAAGGTTAATGATATTGTCTGGAATCCCGTGCTGGTTGGGCTTCTGATTCTGGCTGGTCTTTATTTCTCTTTCAGGACCAGGTTTGTGCAGGTTCGCAAGTTTGGATCCATGCTCAGGTCGCTTTTCAGCAGGAAGGCTGGCAATAACGGTATATCATCGTTTGAGGCTTTCTGTCTGGCTCTTTCGGGCAGGGTGGGGACCGGTAATATAGTAGGTGTGGCTACGGCTATCGCTTTTGGCGGACCGGGCGCGGTGTTCTGGATGTGGGTGGTGGCTTTCTTCGGGGCATCGACCGCTTTTGTGGAATCCACTCTGGCTCAGATTTATAAGTTCTCGCATAGTACAGGATTCAGGGGCGGCCCGGCGTCATTCATTGAGAACGGGCTTAAGATGCCCTGGCTGGGCAAGACGTTTGCGGTCATTACGCTGGTGGCTTGCGGCATATTTCTGCCCACGGTTCAGTCAAACGGCGCTTCTACGGCGCTCAGCAACGCATTCTCGGTCTCAACACTTGCCAGTGGCATAGGAATGGCTGTATTGTTGGGCCTGGTTGTATTTGGCGGAGTCAGGAGGATTGCCCGTGTGGCTGCTATTGTCACTCCGTTCATGGCTTTGGGATATATGATTATGGCCATTGTGGTTATCTGCATGAATATCCAGGCTGTTCCGGGTATTTTCGCTTCGATATTTACCAATGCATTCGGAATCAATCCTGTATGCGGCGGTATCATCGGCTCCACAATCGCCATGGGTGTCAAGCGCGGCATATTCTCAAATGAGGCGGGGCAGGGCACAGGCGCTATCGTTTCGGCATCGGCCGATGTGGCTCATCCCGCTCAGCAGGGTCTGGCGCAGGCTTTCTCGGTCTATGTGGATACGCTGCTGGTTTGTACGGCTACGGCTCTGATGATACTGTCATCGGGCATGTACAATATCTTTGATTCCACTGGTGAGATGATTTTTGCAGGTGCTCCGGAACTGGCCAACAAATACGTGAGTTATACCCAGACCGCAGTGGACTCTGTATTTAGGGGATTCGGCGGAAGGTTTGTCTCCATTGCCATGGTGTTCTTTGTGTTCAGCACGGTTATGGCTTACTATTTCTACTCGGAGTCAAGCATTATCTATCTGTTCAGGAAAGGTAAGCCCAAATGGGAGAGCATAGCCGTAAATATTCTCAGGGTTATCACTATGGCGGCTGTGATATTCGGCGCTGTACGTGAGACCGATGTGGTTTGGCAACTGGGCGATATTGGCGTGGGCCTGATGGCCTGGGTGACTGTTGTCTCAGTGCTGATACTCTGCCCAGAGGCTATCCGCTCCCTCAAGGATTACGAAACGACGCATTAGAAAATGACGCAAAGGGAAACGACCCCTTTGCGTCATTTTTTCAAAAAAATGTTGTATGTTCGCATTTGAACATTATTACTAACCAAATATTTAGGAAAATGAAAAGGATTGTTCTTTCAGTCATGATGCTGGCTGCACTGTCTGTGTCGGCCCAGCAGAGAAACAATGCTCCCGTTCCGTCATTTGCGGACGCAGTCGAGGATTTCAAGCCTTCAGTAATCACAAACCAGCCTGGCCGTCAGTATCCGATGGTAAACTCGCAGGGTGCGGTACGCGTACAGTTGCGTGCTCCGGGTGCTACATCGGTTCAGTTGGATCTGGGTCGCCGTTATGAGATGACCAAGGATGAGAACGGTGTTTGGACGGGTACATCGGCTCCTCAGGATGTAGGTTTCCACTACTATCAGCTGATTGTGGACGGTACGGCTATGCCAGATCCCGGTACAATCTCTTATTTTGGTGCCGGCCGATGGGGAAGCGGTATTGAGATTCCGTCGGATGATATGGATTTCTGGCAGGTTAAGGATGTGCCTCAGGGCTCTATCGTAGAGAAATACTATTGGTCAAAGGCTACTGAGAGCATGCGTCACTGCTATGTATATCTGCCTAATGAGTATGACAAGAATCCTAACAAGAAGTATCCTGTACTCTATCTGCAACACGGTAACGCCGAGAATGAGTTCGGTTGGTCTGTTCAGGGCCACACCGGTCAGATTATGGACAACCTGATTGCTGAGAAGAAGGCTGTTCCGTTTATCATCGTGATGGATTACGGTCAGGGCCAGAACATTCATCTTAAAGGCCAGTATGCTCCGGAGCCCCAGCCCCAGCAGCAGGGTCAGCAGGGCGGTCGCGGTGCCAGCAACGATGCATTCTCTGTAGTGCTTCTGAATGACATCATCCCGTTCATTGAGAAGGAGTTCCGTGTATATACCGATGCCGCTCACCGCGGTATGGCAGGTTTGTCAATGGGTGGCGGTCAGACTCGCCGTATCACATTGGCTAATCCCACCAAGTTCGGATACATTGGTATGTTCAGCGGCGGTACCATCAGTCCGGATGACGTAAACGGTGCCAATGGCTTCAAGAATACCGCAAAGTTGGTGTTCATGAGTTCCGGAAGCAAGGAGAACCCCAGAGTGATGGAGGCAGCCGAGGCTCTTAACGGTATGGGTGTAAAGGCAGTAGGTTACATTTCGGAGGGCACTGCCCACGAGTGGCACACATGGCGCCGCAGCCTGTACCAGTTTGCTCAGCTGATTTTCAAATAAAAGCTCAAAAATGACGCAAAGGGAAACGACCCCTTTGCGTCGTTTTTAACATTGCTTATGGAAGACGGTTGTTACAAGCTCAGCTGGCGGGAGAGGATAGGATTCAGCTCCGGTGACCTTGCCCAGAACATCATTTACCAGACGGTAAGCATCTGGCTGCTGTTCTATTACACCAACGTGTTCGGCCTAAAGCCGGGCGTGGCTGCGGTCATGTTCCTGGTAGTAAGGATAATAGATGTGATTTGGGATCCCATAGTGGGGGCATTGGTGGATAAAGCCAATCCACGGTGGGGTAAATACCGCTCATGGCTCATATTCGGTGGCCTTCCGCTGGCATTGTTCGCCATACTCTGTTTCTGGGACGGGTTCCGCGGGTCAATAGTCTATGCGTACGTAACGTACGTGGGCTTGAGCATGTGCTTTACGCTGATAAACGTTCCGTACGGTGCTCTGAACTCATCACTTACCCGTGATACCGATGAGATAACCATCCTTACCAGCGTACGTATGATCCTGGCAAATCTGGCCGGTCTGATAATCAAGACCCTGCCGCTTGTGATATCACTCTTTGCCCCCAAGGTGCTCAACCCTGAGACGGGCAGGATGGAGGCGGTTTATAATACGCCCGATGCCGCATCGGCCTGGTTCATCACTATGAGCATATTTGCGCTTACGGGCCTGGCCTTGCTCTTTTTCTGCTTCTTTGAGAGCAAGGAGCGTATTGTGATGGATGCCAGCGAAACCGAGCATGTAAAGGTGAGTGACCTCTGGATGGAACTGGTGCGCAACCGTCCGCTCAGGGTGCTGTCGGTCTTCTTTATCATTGCCTTCACCACTATGAGCATAAGCAATGCGGCCGATTCGTACTTCATGACATACAATATAGGTGCAACTCCGTTCATGACCACAGCTTTCATGTGGCTGGGAACGATTCCGGCATTCATATTCCTGCCGCTGGTGCCTGCAATCAAGCGTAAGATTGGTAAGAACGGAATGTTCAAACTGTTCTTGGGGATATCGGTGGTAAGTATGGTCGTGATGTATGTGGTCGTACTGATTCCCGCACTCAAATCCTGCTTCCTGCTGCTGTGTGTGGTGCAGTTCCTAAAGAGCACAGGAATCCTGGTGGCAACCGGTTATATGTGGGCTCTGGTGCCCGAGGTGGTGACATTCAGCGAATACACTACAGGCCGTCGCGTGGCCGGAATAGTGAACGCTATAATATGCATATTCCTCAAGGCCGGAATGGCTCTGGGCGGCGTAATCCCGGGACTGGTCCTGGCTGCAGTGGGCTTCAACGCCGATCTCAAGGTGCAGACTCCGCTTGCCGAGCAGGGAATCCTGTGGCTGGTAACTCTCATTCCGGCTCTTCTGTTCCTGCTTTCCATCCGTGTGATAGGCAAGTATGAACTTACCGACCGGAAGATGGACGAGATAAACATGGAAATATCAAAAAGGTAACCTTATATGAATTTGTCTTCTAACCCCGATGTAATAACCCGCGACTATTTTGACTCTCTGCTTCTGGAGACAAGATATGTGGATGCGGTCATTCCCTCAACTGAGTTCACGCTGTTTGGCGAGACGTTCCGGACTCCCATAATGACCGCCGCTCTGTCTCATCTGGACAATACCGCTCCTGACGGAATGGTCACTTACGCCCAGGGCGCCGCCTTTGCCGGAGCGGTCCATTGGGTAGGAATGGGGTCGGATGAGGAGCTGGAGCGTATTATAGCCACCGGAGCCCGTACCATAAAGATAATAAAGCCTCATGCCGATAACCGCGAGGTGCTGCGCAAGATAGAGCATGCCGTCAAGGTGGGCTGTTTTGCCGTAGGAATGGATATAGACCACGCATTCAACTCTGAGGGCGGATATGACAGCGTTTTCGGGCTGCCCATGAAGGCCAAGAGCACTGAGGAATTTGCAGAGTTTGTGAGTGCAGCAGGTGTTCCTTTCATAGTAAAGGGAGTGCTGAGCCCGCATGATGCCGAGAGGTGTGTGGATTCCGGTTGCGCAGGCCTGGTGGTTTCACATCATCACGGCATGATGCAGTACTCCGTGCCGCCGCTTATGGTGCTGCAGGATATAATATCGGCCACAGGAGGCAGCATTCCCGTATTTGTGGACTGCGGCATTGAGAGCGGAATGGACGCCTACAAGTGTCTGGCATTGGGCGCAAAGGCGGTATCGGTTGGCAGGCATCTTATGCCGCTGCTCAAGCAGGGACCCGAATTCGTAGCCCAGCGTATAAACGAGATGACGGCCGAACTGGCAGGCGTGATGGCCCGCACGGGTGTGGGTTCACTTGACAGGATGGACCCCACTGTAATTCATAAAAGGACTTTCTGATATGCTGCTTGGAGTATCATCGGCCCTGGAGCATAAGACACCGCAGGAGTGGGCGGCCAGGCACAAATCGTTGGGGCTTGGATGCGTTAATTTCCCCATTAGCTGTACCGACGGCCAAGATAAGATTGAGGCATACCGGAAGGCTGCCCAAGATGCTGGGCTTCTGATAGCTGAGGTGGGCATCTGGCGCAATACGCTGGCTGCTGACCCTTTTGAGCGCAAACGCTGGATTGAGTATTCCATAGAACAGCTCCGTATGGCCGATGCCATAGGCGCCTCCTGCTGTGTGAATGTAGTAGGCACGCCTTACGGACCGCGTTGGGATGGTGGATACCGCGACAATTTCTCTAAGGAGCTGTGGAGAATGGCAGTAAAGATGATACAGCAGATTATTGATGCCGTACATCCGCAAAAGACCAAGTTCTGTATAGAATCAATGCCCTGGATGATTCCGTCGGGCCCAGATGAATACCTGCGTCTGATTGAGGATGTGGACCGCGCGGAATTCGGCACGCATCTGGATGTGGTCAACATGATTACATCCCCCAGACGCTATTTCTACAACGATGAGTTCCTGGAGGAGTGTTTCCAGAAACTGCACGGCACGATTGTGAGTTGCCACCTTAAGGATATACTGATAAGGCAGGAATACACTTTCCAACTGGAGGAGTGCGCCTGCGGGCAGGGTACCCTTGACATCAAAAAGTACATAAGGCTGGCCGACGCAGAGAATCCGCATATGCCAATGATTATTGAGCATCTTGAGACCGATGCCCAATATGAAGCAAGTGTAGATTATATCAGGAGAGTCTGACAGCGGTACCTGAAGCGGTTACCATGAGCATGCCGTTATCTGTACCCAGCACCTCATAGTCAATGTCAATGCCTACAACGGCATCGGCCCCAAGTTTATAGGCGCGTTCCTCCATCTCTTTCATGGCCTGGGCGCGGGCGCTTATAAGCTCGTCTTCATAAGAACCGCTGCGTCCGCCTACGAAATTGCGGATGCTGGCTGCAAAGTCGCGAAGGAAATTAACTCCGGCTACTACTTCACCGAAAACTACTCCCTTATACTCAATTATTGTACGGCCCTCGATGGTCGGTGTGGTTGTCAAAATCATATAATAAGGACTTTTAGAGTTTTTGCAAAGATAAGCAATAGAGGTTTTTATCTAACATTTTGTCATTGTTTTCTGAAGGGTTTGCTAAAACACTGACAAAATGAAAAGAATTGCTTGTGAATTATTGCAAAGTGTAAGCAATATGCGCTTTTGATGTTGCAAAATAATTGTATATTGTTTAAAACTTTATCAATTTTTCACCTCAAAATATTTGTTTTGACCAAATTAAGGGACTACCTTTGCGCCACGAATCAAAAACTTTAACACATATACTCTGTTATGAAGCATAATTTTTGCGCAGGTCCTGCTGTTCTTCCGCAGGAAGTGATTGAGAAATCAGCTCAGGCTGTTTACGATTTTGCCGGCACAGGCATTTCCATTCTCTCTATCAGCCACCGTTCAAGTGAGTTCAAGCCCGTTGTTGATGAGGCCGAGGCTCTCATCAAGGAGATCCTGGATGTACCCGAGGGTTATTCAGTACTGTTTCTGGCAGGTGGTGCCAGCATGGAGTTCTGTCGCGTTCCCTATAACTTCCTCAACAAGAAGGCCGCTTACCTTAACACAGGTGTCTGGGCCAAGAAGGCCATGAAGGAGGCTAAGGCTTTCGGTGAGGTTGTTGAGGTGGCTTCATCGGCCGAATCAACCTATACCTACATCCCCAAGGATTACGTTATCCCTGCCGATGCAGACTATTTCCACTACACGACAAACAATACCATCTACGGTACTGAGATCCGCAAGGACCTGGACAGCCCGGTTCCATTGATCTCTGATATGTCATCGGATATATTCTCACGTCCCATCGATGTAAGCAAGTACAACTGCATCTACGGCGGCGCACAGAAGAACCTGGCTCCCTCAGGTATGGCATTTGTTATCGTTAAGAACGATGCTCTGGGTCATGTAGACCGTTATATCCCCACCATGCTGAACTATCAGACACATATCGATAACGGTTCAATGTTCAATACTCCTCCCACATTCACCATCTACTCTGCTATGGAGTCACTCCGCTGGCTCAAGGCCCAGGGTGGTGTAAAGGAGATGGCCAAGCGTGCCGAGGCTCGCGCAGCCAAGCTGTACGGTGAGATTGACCGCAACAAGCTGTTTGTAGGTACCGCCAATGAGGAGGACCGTTCATACATGAACATCTGCTGGGTTATGCAGCCCGAGTACAAGGAGCTTGAGGATGAGTTCATGAGCTTTGCCAAGGGCAAGGGTATGGTAGGTATCAAGGGGCACCGTTCAGTGGGCGGTTTCCGTGCATCATGCTACAATGCTCTGCCTATGGAGAGTGTTGACGCTCTGATTGCCTGCATGAAGGAGTTTGAAGCAAAACATTAATAGATATTGATATGAAGGTACTTGTTGCTACATCAAAACCTTTTGCAAAGGTTGCTGTTGATGGAATCCGTGAGGTTATTGAAGGTGCAGGTTATGAGCTTGTACTGCTTGAGAAATATACTGAGAAATCTGCTCTGCTTGCCGCAGTTGCCGATGTTGACGCTATAATCATCCGCAGCGATATCATAGACGCTGAGGTATTTGATGCTGCCAAGCAGCTCAAGATTGTGGTTCGCGCAGGCGCAGGTTATGACAACGTTGATCTGGCATCGGCCACAGCACACGGAGTATGCGTAATGAACACTCCGGGTCAGAACGCCAATGCAGTTGCCGAGCTGGTAGCCGGTCTGATGGTTTACGCCGTACGTAACTTCTACAACGGCACATCAGGTATCGAGTTGCTGGGCAAGAAACTGGGTATCCACGCTTTCGGTAATGTAGGCCGCAACGTAGCCCGCATAGCCAAGGGATTCGGTATGGAGGTTTACGCTTTCGATGCTTACTGCCCCAAGGAGGTAATCGAGGCTGCCGGTGTACATGCAGTTGATAACGTAGAGGATATGTACAAGACCTGCCAGTTCATCTCTCTGCACTTGCCTGCAACTGATGAGACCAAGAACTCAATTGGCAAGAAACTGGTTAGCCTGATGCCCAAGGGCGCTGTTCTGGTTAACTCAGCCCGTAAGGAGATTATCAATGAGGACGAGCTTATCCAGCTCATGCAGGAGCGTGAGGACCTTAAGTTCGTATCAGATATAGCACCTGCCGCCGCTACCAAGTTTGAGGAGCTGTTTGCAGGCCGTTACTTTGCAACTCCCAAGAAGATGGGTGCACAGACAGCCGAGGCCAACATCAACGCCGGTATCGCTGCTGCCAACCAGATTGTGGGATTCATCAAGGATGGTATAACCAAGTTCATGGTTAACAGATAATGGCTATAGTAAAACCATTTCAGGGAATCCGTCCGCCCAAAGAGCTTGTAGAGAAGGTGCAGAGTCGTCCGTACGATGTGCTCAACTCTGAGGAGGCCAAGGCCGAGGCTGCAGGCAACGAGATGTCCCTGTATCACATCATCAAGCCCGAGATTGACTTTGATCCCATAGCCGAGGAGACCGATCCCCGCGTATATGCCAAGGCTGCCGAGAACTTCAAGAAGTTCCAGGACAAGGGCTGGCTCAAGCGTGACACCAAGGAGCAGTACTACATCTACGCTCAGACTATGCAGGGCAAGACCCAGTATGGTCTTGTGGTTTGCGCATACGTTGAGGACTACCTGAAGGGTAACATCAAGAAGCATGAGCTGACCCGTGCCGATAAGGAGGAGGATCGCATGAAACATGTTCGCGTAAACAACGCCAACATAGAGCCGGTATTCTTTGCCTATCCCGATGACAAGGTCCTTGACGAGCTTGTTGCCAAGTACGTAAAGGGTGCTCCCGAGTATGATTACGTTGCTCAGGGTGACGGTTTCCGTCATCAGCTCTGGATAATAGACAAGGATGAGGATATCAAAACGGTAACAGAGCGTTTTGCAGGTATTCCTTCACTCTATATCGCCGACGGTCATCACCGTTCAGCAGCCGCTGCTTTGGTAGGTGCCGAGAAGGCCCGCCAGAATCCAAATCACCGCGGTGATGAGGAGTACAACTACTTTATGGCAGTTTGCTTCCCGGCTTCACAGCTCACCATCATCGACTACAACCGCGTTGTCAAGGATCTTAACGGTATGACATCGGCTGAGTTCCTCAAGGCTCTTGAAAAGAACTTTGTTGTAGAGAAAAAGGGTAAGGATATATTCAAGCCGTCAGAACTCCACACATTCTCACTCTATCTGGATGGCGAATGGTATAAACTGGCCGCAAAGAAGGGTACATTCGACGACAGCGATCCTATCGGCGTCTTGGATGTTACAATATCTTCAAACCTGATTCTGGACCAGCTGCTGGGCATCAAGGACCTGCGCCGCGACAAGCGTATAGACTTTGTAGGCGGTATTCGCGGTCTGGGTGAACTCAAGCGTCGTGTTGACAGCGGTGAGATGAAGATGGCTCTGGCGCTCTATCCCGTTTCAATGAAACAGCTTATGGATATAGCCGATACGGGCAACATCATGCCTCCCAAGACTACCTGGTTTGAGCCAAAACTTCGCTCCGGATTGGTAATCCATTCACTTGACTGATACAAAATAAGGCTTGCGAATCAATCGCAAGCCTTTTTTGTTATAATGATCTGGCCCGGTCTTTCCTGGGGAGTTTGGCGTTGACCTCGTTATAAGCGTGGCGGGTAAGTCCCTCAATAAGAGTACGATCTACATCGGCATCAAGACGTATCTGGTTCCAGTATTTCTTGTTCCAGTGGAAAGCGCCTTCTATTGCGGCGTAATGGTCACGCAGTTCAAGCGCACGGTCGGGATCACATTTTAGGACCACAATGTCGGGCTTATCGAGAGTAATGCAGGCAAATATCTTGCCTTTTAGCCGGAATACCACAACCGTATCGTCAAACGGCATATCCTCTGTTGTAAGAGGCAGGCTCAGGCAGTATTCGCGGAACAGTTCTATATCCATAACGCGTTTCAGTTCAACAGTTTGACAATCTGCTCCAGATAGCGGGAGTCGGTCTCATCAAAGGTGTTCAGATACCTGCTGTCAATGTCAAGTACGGCCGATACCTTATCGGCTTTGAATACGGGTACCACTATTTCGCTGCGGGATTCGCTGCTGCAGGCGATATGTCCCGGGAACTTCTCAACATCGGGCACAACAACTGTCTCACGGCGCTGCCATGAGGTTCCGCACACTCCGCGGCCCAGAGCAATGCGTGTGCATGCTATCGGGCCCTGGAACGGTCCCAGAACCAGTTGCTCCTTACCATCCTTATCGGCCCGCACGATATAGAATCCTGTCCACCAGAATCCCATAGTCTCATGGATCAGGGCAGTCAGATTAGCCATATTCGCAATCAGGTCAGTCTCTCCGTCCAACAGAGCAGCTGCCTCCTTGAGCAACTGCGTGTATTTTTGCTCTTTTTCTGAGTCTGTCATATGCTACAAAATTACTACTTTTATGACAATTTTAAGTAAATATGGCTGAGCACTGGAGCATATATGCGGATTGGAACCCTTGGCATCGCCAGGAGGAGTTGTTTGAACCGTATCAGGCGGACCTAAATATGTGAATTATGAAGAAACACTTACGTCTTGTTGCATTGACAGCCCTGTTGGCTGTGTCATTTTGTGGAGTTAATGCCCAGCGCGGCAATTATGACGTGCCCGATGAGGATGTTTACGGATACCTGTACTGCCATATGTCAGATCACGGGCAGTGGACAGCATACGCTCTGTCCCAGGACGGGCTCCATTTCCATGACCTTCTGTGTGGAGATTCCATCTTTTCGGCATCAGAGATGGCAAAGATTGAGGGTGGTACACGTGATGCCTACATCTGCCGGCGTCATGACGGCAAGGGTTATCTTATGGTAACCACCGATATGAACAACCGCGCCACACGCCGGTTGGGCAAGCAGAGCGAGTGGGAGAATTACGGAATAGACCTGCTTACCAGCGATGATCTTATAAACTGGAAATCAGTGAGCATAGATTTCCGAAATGGACCGTACTGTTTCAGCGATGCCCACTTGTCATCAATCAAGCCGGCCTACAATGATTTCAGCAAGATATGCAGGGTGTGGGCTCCGCAGGTTATCTGGGATGATGCTTTTGTATGGCCCGATGGCAGCAAAGGCGGTTATATGGTCTATTTTTCCATGCTCAACCGGGCCGAGGAGCGTTATGACCGTATGTACTATTGCCATGCCGATGAGTCATTTACCCATCTGACACAACCCAGATTGCTATTTGACTGGGGATATGCTACGATAGATGCCGATATCAACTGGCTGGAATCGGACAGTCAGTTCCACCTTATGATAAAGAAGGAGGGCGGACAGCCCGGACTGTTTACATCGGCAGCAGCCGAACTTACCGGACCATGGCCCGAGCCGGACAACCGGGACTATGTGAATTTTGAAGGTAATAAGAAGTGTGAAGGCGTATCGTCATTCAGGGTTGCCGGCGAGGATGGCTGGAGAATAGGCTATATCGAATACTCCAGCAGGCCGCACAACTACCGAATTTGCAAGGCCGACAGGTTTATGCGCAATTTCTCACAACCGCAGAACATTGAGGGTGTTGACGGACCGCAGCACGGCTCTTTCATGCGCCTGACCCGCTCAGAGTATGAGCGCCTGCAGCAGTGGAGCGACCGTCTGGAACCGCAGCATATCAAACATTCTCTGTAACCCGTTTTGTTTTTATATATTTGCATCAGAAACAAACCTTAAACTATAATTATATGAAAAGATTACTTTTTCTAAGCCAACTTGCAGTTGCATGCCTTTTGATGACAGGTTGTGGCCAGAAGCCCGCCGATGTAAACAGTTTTGACGATATCGTGGCTTCACGCCGCAGCATACGTGACTATGACGCCTCCAAGTCTGTCAGCCGGGAGGAGGTCATGGAACTTATCAAATGTGCACAGGAGGCTCCGTCATGGGCCAACCAGCAGCCTTCCAGGTATTATGTTGCCATGAGTGAGGACAAAGTTGCTGCAGTAAAGAATCTGGTAGGTGAGGGTAACAAGCGCAATACCGCAGGTGCCCCAGTAATGATTGTATCCACATATGTGAAGGGACGTTCAGGTTTCTTTCGCGGCAATCCTGCCAATGAGATCGGTGACGGATGGGGCGCATATGATAACGGCTTGAGCAACGCTTACTTTATACTGAAAGCCCGTGAGCGCGGATTTGACACCCTGATTATGGGTATGCGTGACTCTGATGAACTGCGTAAGCTGTTTGCTATTCCCGATGACGAGTGTATCATGGCTGTCATCAGTCTGGGTTACCGCGCATCGGACCCCAACCGTCCTGACCGTAAGGCAACATCTGAGATTGTAAAATTCTTCTGATTGACAGGCAAAATGAAAAAGACAATAGCTACAGCTAAGGCTCCGGCTGCAATAGGGCCATACTCACAGGCAGTAAACCTGAATGGAACGGTGTTTGTATCGGGGCAGCTTCCTGTAAATCCTGCCGATGGAACAATTCCTGCAGGTATTGAACTTCAGACCCGCCAGGCTATGGATAACATAGGTGCTATCCTTAATGAGGCCGGACTGACATTCAATGATATAGTAAAGACCACGGTGCTTATGGCCGACCTTAAGGATTTTGCCGCTATGAATGCCGTCTATGCCGAGTATTTCCCTGCTGATAAGCCTGCACGTGCATGCTTTCAGGTTGCAGCAGTACCCAAGGGCGCTCTTTTGGAAATAGAAGCAATAGCGGGTGAATAATGGCTGTTACCGATACATACCTGACCGTAAAGGGAGAGGCCCAGGCGCAGTTTGTTGAACAGCGCAGCCGCTTTATATCCTTTATATGGCACGTTACAACGGCCGATGAGGTCAAGGAACGTATCGCAGCCCTGCAGAAAGAGTATTATGATGCGCGGCACGTGTGCTACGCCTACATGCTTGGAGCAGAACGGACCGATTGGCGCGCAAATGACAACGGTGAGCCATCCGGAACAGCAGGCAAACCCATCCTGGGGCAGATAAACAGTGCCGGACTGAGTGATGTGCTGATAACCGTGGTGCGCTACTTTGGCGGAGTGAAACTGGGAACCTCAGGTCTGACCGAGGCCTACCGCTTGGGCGCCCAGCAGGTGATAGAGAAGGCCGATGTCATCACAGCGTATGTGGAGCGCGATGTTACCGTGCTGTTCACCTACAACATGATGAATGTTGTGATGAAGGCAGCCAAGGATCTGGATGTTCAGATGGGCACACAGGATTGGGGCAGTTTCATGAGTGATAAGTTTCCGGGCAGTTTTGACTGCAGGATGACCTTCAGAGCCAGACTATCAGTGGCCGATGAGTTGGAGAGGAAACTGGATGCGATAGGTGAGACTCAGGCAGTAAGAGAGATAATTATTGATAAATGATATGAGAATAGTAAAGTATGTTTTGGGACTGTCAGTGGCTTTGATGGCTATGAGTTCACAGTCCTGCACTCAGGCAAGACCTGAAAACAAGAGTGGACATGACCTTTGGCTGGGCGATATAACCGTCCCTGTAGTTGCTACCAATACGGAATTGCTCAAGGAATATGACAAGGAACTGGGCGATGAGGGATTCCGCATCAGAAAGAATGACAAGGGTGAGGCAGTGATATATGCCAATACCGATGCCGGACTTATGTACGGTACATATCACCTGAAACGTCTGGGCGATTGCGGTGATCTGTCAAAACTTGACAAGGAGATAGTTGAGGTTCCTGCATTCAAGTACAGAATTCTGAATCACTGGGATAATCCCAATCTTACGGTGGAGCGCGGATATGCCGGCAAGTCACTTTGGAAATGGGAGGAACTGCCCGGCAAGATACGTCCCGAGTATGAGGAGTATGCCCGCGCCAACGCATCCATCGGCATAAACGGCACGGTGCTCAATAACGTGAATGCCGATGCCCGTATGCTCAGCCGCGAGTATCTGGAGAAAGTAAAAGTCCTGGCTGATATTTTCCGTCCTTATAATCTCAAGGTTTATCTGTCACTGAACTTTGCAGCACCCAAGCACTTGGCTAACCTCAAGACCAGCGATCCTCTGGATAAGGATGTAATCAAGTGGTGGAACGATAAGGTAGCCGAGATATACAGCATAATACCAGACTTTGGCGGATTCCTGGTTAAGGCTAATTCTGAGGGTCAGTCCGGTCCGCAGGACTACGGACGCACACATGCTGATGGTGCCAATATGATTGCCGATGCGCTGAAGCCATACGGTGGCATAGTGATGTGGAGAGCATTCGTTTATGCACCGGAATCACCTGACCGCGCTAAGCAGGCCGTCGAGGAGTTTAAGCCGCTGGACGGACAGTTCCGTGACAACGTGATAATACAAATCAAGAACGGACCGGTTGATTTCCAGCCTCGTGAGCCGTTCAGCCCGCTGTTTGGTCAGTTGGAACATACCAATGTGATGGCTGAGATGCAGATTACCCAGGAGTATCTGGGGCACAGCAACCATATGGTATACCTGCACCCCATGTGGAAGGAGTGCCTGGACAGCGATACCTATCAGAAGGGAGAGGGTAGTACTGTAGCTGCAGAGACATTGGGTAAGGTACATGGTAATTCCCAGTGGAGTGCAATTGCCGGTGTTACCAACATAGGTGACAGCGTAAACTGGTGCGGACATCATATGGCTCAGTCCAACTGGTATGCGTTTGGCCGTATGGCATGGAATCCGGACCTGAGTTCCGAGGAGATCATCGATGAGTGGATCAAGCAGACCTTCACAGCCGATAAGAAATTCGTGGAGCCTGTAGCCAAGATGCTTCTTGCTTCACGTGAGGCTTGCGTAAAGTATGAGATGCCCATGGGCCTGCATCATACGTTCAAAGGTCCGGATCATTACGGACCCGGTCCCTGGGACCGCTCCAGCCGTCCTGACTGGGAACCTGCCTATTATCATAAGGCCGCTGCCGACGGAGTGGGTTTTGACCGCACTTCAAAAACCGGAACAGATGCCGTATCTCAGTATAATGAGCCGCTCCGTTCACTTTATGACAATGTGGAGACCTGCCCCAAGGAACTTATCCTGTGGTTCCACCATCTGCCTTGGGATTACAAGATGAAGAGCGGACGCACCCTTTGGGATGAACTCTGCTACACCTATGAGGAGGGTATCAACGAAGCCCGCGGCTTTATCAAGACCTGGGAAAGCGTTGAGAAATATGTGGATCCTTACCGTTACGGACAGATTCACGACAAACTGGTACGTCAGGCAAAGGATGCCATCTGGTGGAGAGATGCTACTATGCTATACTTCCAGCAGTACTCCAAAATGGAGATTCCGGCTGATTGCACACCGGCTCAGCACACGCTTGATGAACTGCGTCGTTTCCGTCTTGGTATTACCAATTACGAGACTCCGGCTTTGGACAAATTGCCCGAGTATACTTTGGAATAGGCGAAATAAACCGATGAAATGGTTGGTTTTATTGAGATTAACTTATATTTGCAGCATATTTATTAACCAAACAAAAAGGATTATGAAAAAATTATTGGTAATCGCAGCAGCGATTCTTTCATTCAGTGCAGTAAACGCTCAGGTTGCATATGTTGGCTATCAGAATGTGCCTGGTACCAGAAAAGTTACGGTCGCAAATTCAACGACTACTTATAAGTACTCAAATTCAGGCTTCTTCCTGGGTGGCGCAATGAATTTTGAAATTGCAGATGCTCTCGGTATTCAGCCTGGTCTGGAGGTGAGCTATTTTGGAAGAACTGATACTCCTTTAGGCGTAGATGATAAATTCTCAATGTGGGGTATTAATATTCCGATTGATGTGAACTATGGTTTTGAATTGTCTTCTGATTTCAAACTGAATGTATATGCAGGACCTTCTCTTTACATAGGTTTGGCATATAACGATAAGGTGAACAATACGACTTATGACTGGTATGGTGATGAATATAGCCGTTTTGGACTCGGTTTGGGAATGGGCGCATGGTGCGACATCAAGGATGTTGTCCGCGTAAAGATCGGTTATGACCTTGGCCTTCTCAACCGTGCTAAGAAAGATGACATAACCTACAAGGAAAATGCCTTCATGTTCTCAGTTGGCTATCTGTTCTAAGGAATCGCCTTCGGCTCAAAAAAAATAAGACGTCCAGTAGGGCGTCTTATTTTTTTTGAGCCGAAGGCGGGACTCGAACCCGCGACCTACGCATTACGAATGCGTTGCTCTACCAACTGAGCTATTTCGGCTTGATTCGGCCGCGAAGGTAGTAAAAATTATTTGGCTGTGTCGGCTTTTTTTGGTTATTTTGCAAGTTAATATATCTACGATAGTATAATTAATCATACTAGTATGAAATACGCGCTGGTAACAGGTGGATCAAGAGGACTTGGTAGAGCTGTCTGCTTAAAGCTTGCAGCACAGGGCTATCCGGTTCTCATCAACTATAAGTCAAATGAGGAAGCAGCGCTTGAGACCAAGCGCCTGGTAGAGGAGACCGGAGGTCAGGCTGAACTTATGCCTTTTGATGTCTCTGTTCAGGCCGAGGTTGAGGCTGCGGTTGACAAATGGCAGGATGTCCATACTGAGGATTACATCGCTGTCCTGGTGAACAATGCCGGCATACGCCGTGACAATCTGATGATCTTTATGCAGGACGATGACTGGAACAGCGTACTTAATACCAACCTGAACAGTTTCTTCTTCCTGACACGCCGTGTGCTCAAGAATATGCTTTCCAAGCGCTGGGGCAGGATCGTGAATATGGCTTCACTGTCCGGCATCAAAGGATTGCCCGGTCAGACCAACTACTCGGCCGCAAAGGCTGCCCTGATAGGTGCCACCAAGGCTCTTGCTCAGGAGGTTGCAGCGCGTAAGGTCACAGTCAACGCCGTGGCGCCCGGATTCATAGCAACCGATATGACCAAAGAACTTCCTGAGGATGAACTCAAGAAGATGATTCCTATGGGCAGGTTCGGAAAGCCCGAGGAGGTGGCATCGGCTGTAGGTTTTCTGGTATCGGACGAGGCTGCATATATAACCGGTGAGGTGATTTCGGTTAATGGAGGCCTATATACATGATTTTCAATAGTTCAATTAACGTTTATATGAAAAAGATTCTTTTTTCTTTATTGTTTGCCGCAATGGCTTTTGGGACCAATGCACAGGAAGTCGTTAACGGAGTACGTGTACCCAGCGGTTATCAGGGGCATATAGAGTATTCAAACCTGTTCTACGTGAACGGATTTGAAACAGGAATGGACCTTTCAACCACACACGGATTCTACTATACACCCAATATGTTTGTGGGCTTGGGTATTGGCCTGCATGTGGCACCCGGTGACGCTTACGTTCCGATATATGCTGCAGCCAAGTATATCTTTAATTACAGGACCAAGGTTTCACCGACACTGCAGATGAAGATGGGTTCATTTTTCAATGAAGGTGCCAAGCCGTACGTAGACCTTTCGTTTGGTTTCAGGTTTGCATCGGACCGTGATTTTGCTTTCTCAATTCAGGCTTGCGGTTCATTCTATGCTCCATTTAACGAAACGGAAAGCTATTGGGATAGTGTTACTGACAAATACATTACTACCTCAGAGCGCAGGAACCTGTCAAGCGTAGGTCTGCGTCTGGGTATTGAATGGTAATAACTTAAGATACGGATGGGAAGAGTCGTAATAACAGGAATGGGAATATGGAGCTGCCTGGGTCAGAACCTTGATCAGGTAAGGGCTTCATTGTTTGAAGGCAAATCCGGAATAGGCATAGATCCTGCACGTAAGGAGTACGGCTACCGGTCACTCCTGACAGGTATTGTCCCCGCACCGGTACTGAAAGGTGTGCTGGACCGCCGCCTGCGCGCAGGTATGAGCGAGGAGGCCGAGTATGCATTCATGGCATCACGAGAGGCTTTTGCGAATGCCGGTATCGATGATGATTATCTGCTCTCCAATGAGGTTGGCGTGATATTCGGCAATGATTCAAGTGCCAAACCTGTTATTGAGACCAACCGTATAATGGAGGAGTACAAGGACAGTGCCATGCTTGGATCGGGGCTTATATTCCAGTCCATGAACTCGACCGTAAACATGAATATGAGCACCGTGTTCCATCTTCGTGGCGTGAACTTTACGCTGAGTGCTGCATGCGCCAGCGGATCACACGCCATCGGAATAGGGTACATGATGATACAACAGGGATTGCAGGATATGGTTCTGTGCGGAGGCGCTCAGGAGACCAACTATCTTTCAATGGCTTCTTTTGACGCACTGTCTGCATTCTCGGTACGTATGGATGAGCCGCAGAAGGCTTCACGTCCGTTTGACCGTGACCGCGACGGACTGGTTCCCAGTGGTGGTGCTGCTGCCCTGGTGCTTGAGGATTATGACCACGCCGTAAAGCGCGGCGCAAAGATATTGGCCGAGGTCGCCGGTTACGGATTCTCTTCAAACGGCACCGGAGGTATATCACAACCTAATTCCGATGCATCGTTCCTGGCTATGAGCCGTGCCCTCAAGCAGGCTGGTGTACTGCCAGATGACGTTGACTATATCAATGCTCACGCCACATCCACACCTCAGGGCGATATGTTTGAGGCTGTGGCACTGGCACGTCTCTTTGAGGGACGCAAGGCATGGATAAGCTCCACCAAGTCAATGACCGGACATGAGTGCTGGATGGCAGGCGCCAGTGAGGCAGTCTACAGCACACTTATGCTTAACAACGGCTTTGTGGCTCCCAATATCAACTTTGAGAACCCTGATGAGTATTCGGCCAAACTCAACATTGCCGCCGAGACCAAACAGACTGAATTAAGGACTATACTGTCAAATTCCTTTGGATTCGGAGGAACCAACAGTGCACTTGTAATAAAGAAGATATGAACCTTTCACCGGCCTTGAAGGAGGCATATACCAAGGAGCATCTGAGCGCACGTGACGCACAGCGTCTGGCTGAGTTCATAGCTTGGGGCCCGATAGTTTTTCAGGCATCACGCCTGATGATAAAGTTCGGAATACTGGACCTTCTGCGTGATAACGTTGACGGTCTTACCCAGCAGGAGATTGCCGATAAGACCAAATTGTCTCTCTACGCCGTAAAGGTGTTGACCGAAGCCTCTCTCTCTATAGGCACAGTATTGCTGAACCCTGATACGGACCGTTTCCGTCTGTCCAAGACAGGCTGGTTCCTGCTTACAAATCCCATAACCCGTGTAAATATAGACTTTAACCACGATGTCAATTATGAGGGTTGGTTCAGGCTTGAGGAGTCTCTCAAGGAGGGCCGTCCCGCCGGATTAGAGCACTTTGGAAGCTGGCCTACGGTATATGAGGGCCTCTCTCAGCTGCCTGAGCAGGTACAGAAGAGCTGGTTCGGATTTGACCATTTCTACTCGGACCACTCGTTTGACGAGGCTCTTAAGATTGTGTTTGACGGTGGTCAGACCGAATCATTGGTAGATGTGGGTGGTAATACAGGCCGATGGGCAATGCGATGCGTCGATTACAGCGACAAGGTAAAGGTTACCATCATGGATCTGCCGCAGCAGTTGGAGATGATGCGCAAGCAGACCGCAGGACAGAAGGGTGCCGACCGCATAGAGGGATTTGGTATCAACCTGCTGGACCGTGCGCAGAAGTTTCCCCAGGGACGTCATTTTGACGCTATCTGGATGAGCCAGTTCCTGGACTGCTTCTCGGAGGATGAGATACTGAGCATTCTTACCCGTGCCACCGGTGCCATGGACAATGATACCAGCCTTTACATAATGGAGACATTCTGGGACCGCCAGAAGTTTGAGCCGGGTGCGTTGTGCCTGACCATGACCAGCCTCTATTTCACCGCCATTGCCAACGGAAACAGCAAGATGTACCACTCGGAGTGCATGGAGCGTCTGGTGGAGCAGGCCGGCATGAAGGTGGAGACCATCCATGACAATCTGGGCCAGGGAGGTCACAGTATCATGGTATGTAAATTGAAATAATCAAACAAGTAATAACATATGGACAGAAAAGAGATTGAAGCCAAAGTCAAAAATTTCATGATAGAGGATCTTGAAATTGACGAGGAGAAGATCTGCCCCGATGCACTGCTCAAGAAAGACCTGGGCATAGACAGCCTGGACTTTATTGACATCGTAGTGATTGTTGAGAAGACATTCGGAGTCAAGATCAAGAGTGAGGAGATGGCTGGAGTAAAGACCTTCAGCGCGTTCTGTGACTATCTGGAGAGCAAGCTTGGCTAAGAAAGGGGGTAAACCCAAGGAGTGGAAGGGTAGGACTGACGGTCTGCCGTGGATGATACGGTCGCTGGTGGTCCTGATGAAGGTGGTTGACAGGCATGTCATCTATTGTTTCATGGCGATAGTAGTGCCGTTTTATATGATCTTTCATCATGACAGTTATCTGGCAACCTACAGATTCTTCAGACAGCGATTCGGTTTTGGCCGGATAAAGTCATTCCTAAAGGTATACGCCAACCATTACCGTTTCGGCCAGGTCATTATAGACCGATACGCAGCGTATGCAGGCAAGAAGTTCCGTTTTGAACTGGACGGAAACGAAAGGTTCATGGAACTGGTTAACGGTGAGAGCGGATTTGTGCAACTGAGTTCACATGCCGGCAACTACGAGATGGTGGGATATGGTCTGACATCGACCCGTAAGAGGGTAAACGGCCTGTTCTACGGCGGTGAGAGCCAGGTGATGATGGATTTCAGGCGTAAGATCCTGGCCATGCACAACGTGAACCTGATTGAGGTCGATGAGAGCATGTCACATATCTTCAACATGAATGCGGCCATAGACCGAGGTGAGATTGTGAGCATGACGGGTGACCGCCTGTTCGGATCGGCCAAATCAATCAAGTGCATGTTCCTGGGCAAGGAGGCTCAGTTCCCTATGGGACCGTTTGCCCTGGCGGTGCAGAAAGAGGTTCCTATGCTGGCCGTGTTCTCAATGCGAAGTCACGGAGTGTACAAGGTCTTTGTGAGGGATATAAGACAGGATGAATCGCTCCCGCTCAGGGCACGTATGGCCGATATGGCTCAGAATTTTGCCTTAGAGTTGGAGAAAGTGGTAAGGATGTATCCCACACAGTGGTTCAACTACTACGATTTTTGGAAGGACTGATGAATGAGTTTGAAAGCGTTGACGTGCATAGACTTCTGCCGCAGCAGGAGCCGTTTGTGATGATAGACCGCCTGGTCCATTATGATCCTGTGCGTACCGTCACAACGCTACAGGTCAGACCTGACATTATATTTGCCGATGAAGGGCACCTGAGTGTGGCCGGTCTGAATGAGAACATTGCTCAGACCTGTGCAGCCAGGATGGGATACAAGAGCCTGTCATCGGGCGAGAGAGTAAAGATTGGAGTAATTGGCGCCATTACCAGTTTCAGTGTGATGCGTACTCCGCTGGTGGGCGAGGTGCTGACAACAACGATAGATGTAGTGCAGGAGGTGTTTCAGGTTACGCTGGTTCACGCCACGGTAAGAGTGGGTGATGAGGTGATTGCCGAGACTGACCTCAAGATTGCACTGCAAGACTGATAAAAGAACTGATATGAAAGAACTTAAGGTAACCGTACCCTTAAAAATCCGCTTCAGCGAGGTGGATTCAATGAACATTGTATGGCACGGCTCATACATGATGTACTTTGAGGATGCCCGCGAGGCGTTCGGACGTGAGTACGGAATAGCCTATCTTGATATATTCGGCAACGGTTTTTATGCTCCGCTGGTGGAGATCTCTTTCAAGTACAAGAGTCCCATCACATACGATATGAAGCCGGAGATAACCATTACCTACAGGCCGACCGATGCCGCCAAGATAGTGTTTGACTATGAGATAAAGAATCCGGAGACGGGTGATGTACTTGCCACGGGCCATTCCGTGCAGGTGTTCATGGACCTGAACTACCAGTTGGTTTGGATCAATCCGGATTTCTATGAGGAGTGGAAAAGAAAATGGCTGGAGTGATAAGATGCATAGCAGATAACGTGGTGTCGCCGCTGGGAACAACTTCACGTTCCAACTACGACAGTGTAAAGGCCGGCAGGTCCGGGCTGGCACGTTATGAGTCCATGGGCAACATCACCACGCCTTTTGTTCTGTCACGTGTGGACCGCGGCGTAATTGACGGTCTGTGCGCGGAACTTGGCATACAGGGCAACTATACCTTCTTTGAGAGGTTCCTGCTGTGCTCATCGGTCCAGGCCGTAAGGGACGCGGGCATTGATGCCTCATCGGACAGGGTGCTCTTTATCATATCCACCACCAAGGGCAATGTTTCGCTTCTGGGACAGCCTCAGGAGGGTGTGGAGCAGGAGCGTGTATTGCTGGCCAAGGCTGCACGTGAGGTGATGCGGTTCTTTGGCAATCCCGGAAAACCGATTGTAGTCTGCAACGCCTGCATATCGGGTGTATGCGCTCAGATAGAGGCAATGCGTGCCCTGCGCAGCGGCCGTTACGACTATGCCGTAGTGATTGGGGCCGATGAGCAGTCACCGTTCATCATATCGGGATTCCTGTCGTTCAAGGCCATATCCGATGAGCCGTGCCGCCCGTTTGACAAGGACCGCAAGGGTCTGAATCTGGGCGAATGTGCCGCTACGGTGGTGCTGGAGGCATCGGACAAAAAGAGAAGCGGTTGGGAACTTGTATGCGGAGCCATACGCAATGACGCCAACCACATATCGGGACCGTCACGTACGGGCGAGGGCAGTTACCTTTGTCTTATGGAGGTGCTTAAGGAGTGCAACCGCAATGAGTTGGCATTTGTGAACGTACACGGAACCGCTACCGCATATAATGACGAGATGGAATCAATAGCCCTGTACCGTGCCGGACTGATTGATGAGCCGGTAACGGGTCTTAAAGGCTATTACGGACATACAATGGGTGCCGCAGGCATAATGGAGAGCATTCTTTCCATGTATGCGGTGCGTGACAATACGGTGCTTGCCACACGCGGATACCGGGAGCAGGGAACCACCTATCCGGTAAGCGTAAGCAGCGAGACAAGAGAGTGCAATGGCAGCGAGTTCATAAAACTGCTGTCGGGATTCGGCGGAAGCAATGCCGCCCTGTTATACAGATTCGTGGAGTAGGTATGGAGAGGAGAGGACTTGAATTTGTTGTGCTGAATCAGGGTAATGCCCAACTGACGGATTTGTATCGCACTCATATAGGCGATTGGCCCAAATTCTACAAGATGGATACCTTGAGTAAGGCAGGATTTGTGGCTACCGAGTTGCTGCTCAAGAAAGTAGGTGAGCGCAGATGTGACAGCGAAGAGTTTATCCGGAGTCGCGCCATAGTGCTATTCGGCTCAACGGCTTCACTTTGCGCCGACCGAAACTATCAGGAAACAATACAGGACAAGGATAACTATTATCCAAGTCCGGCACTGTTTGTATATACACTGCCCAACATCGTGACGGGCGAGATAGCCATCCGTAACCACTGGCGAGGCGAGACATCATTCTATGTTCTTGAGGAGCCCGATGCATCACAGATGGCGTTTCATCTGGCATGCGCATTCCAGGACGCTGATACGGAGAGTATACTTGCAGGATGGGTGGACAGCCGTATGAATGATGATTTCCAGGTCTTTATGACCTTGATAAGCAGGGAGGATACGGCCGATACTGATTGGCTGGCAGGACAATTGCAATTGATGATTAATAACTTAAACAAATGATATTATGGAAGAGTTGATTCTTAAACTTAAGCAGGAGATTATTGAGGTACTTAACCTTGAGGACATCAAGCCCGAGGAGATTGATAACGACGCCCCTCTGTTTGGTGAAGGTCTTGGCCTTGATTCAATTGATGCACTGGAACTTATCGTACTCATGGAGAAGAACTACGGCATCAAACTGCAGGATCCTGCCAAGGGCAAGGAGATATTCAAGTCCATCAATGTGATGGCTGATTACATTCAGAAAAACCGCACCAGATAATGACTCAGAACAGGTCAGTGCTGATAACCGGCTGCGGCATTGTGAGTGCCATAGGCCAGGATTGCGGACAGGTGCTTGATTCGCTCCTGCAGGTACGTACCGGCGTGGGGCCTCTCAAGTATCTCAAGACTGAGCATACGGAGTTTCCGGTAGGTGAGGTCAAACTGTCCGATGAGGAGATGGAGTGCCTTATGGGTATTGCTCCGGGTACTCCCACAACCCGTACGGCACTGATGGGAATGATTGCCCTGCATGAGGCTCTGGGGCAGGCGGGACTGAACCGTGATGACCTCAAGGAGTGCGGTTTTGTAAACGGCACTACCGTTGGCGGTATGGACAAGAGTGAGCAGTACTATCTGGATTTCATTGAGAATGACAGCCGTAACGCTTACATCAGCACCCATGACTGCGGTTCGTGCTCCGAGATGATAGCTGACCGTTTCGGGCGCTTCAAGATGATAACCACCATATCCACGGCATGCTCATCGGCCGCAAACGCCATTGAGATGGCTGCCGATATGATTCGTCTTGGTGAGGCCGATATCGTTGTGGCTGGTGGTTCGGAGTGCATAACCAAGTTCCACCTGAACGGTTTCAATTCACTGATGATACTGGACCATAACCAGTGCCGTCCGTTCGATGCTGAGAGGGCAGGTCTGAATCTGGGTGAGGGTGCAGCCTTTGTGGTGCTTGAGGAGGCCGGTCATGCGGCAGCCAGAAACGCCAGGGCTCTGGCACGTCTCTCTGGTTATGGTAATGCCTGCGACGCATTCCACCAGACCGCTTCATCACCTGATGGAGAAGGTGCATATCTTGCTATGAGCAAAGCACTTAAGGAGGCAGACTTAAAGCCGTCTGACATAGATTACGTGAACGCTCACGGTACGGGAACTCCCAATAATGACGAGAGCGAGAGCCAGGCTATGATACGTGTTTTCGGCAAGGATCTGCCGCCGGTATCATCGACCAAGTCTATGACAGGTCATACTACGAGTGCATCGGGCGCTATAGAGACGGTTATATGCATTCTGGCACTCAGAAACGGGTTCATCCCAGTGAATTATGCATTTGAGCATCCTATGGAGAACGGCATCGTGCCTAACATGGATCTGCATAAGGGTTGCAAGTTGCGTCATGTGCTCTGCAACTCGTTCGGTTTTGGCGGAAATGATTCATCATTGGTAATATCGGCAGTGGAATGATTATGGAAAAGACATCTGTTAAAATTCTGTCTGCCAAGCAGATATCAATCCAGAATCCTCTGTCTGAGGAGTGGATGGACAATCCCCTGGGTTACACTGAGGATTACGTGCGTGCCGTTGACCCTGATTTCAAGCAGTTCATATCGGCCGGCGATGCGCGCCGTATGGGCAAACTGCTCAAAAGGGCTCTTGCCACATCGCTATCTGCGCTGCAGGAGGGCGGTATTGAGAATCCTGATGCCATTATAACCGGAACGGGATTCGGCAGTATTGAGAATACGGAGCTTTTTCTGGATGCACTGGTACGTGAGGGCGAGCAGCTGCTCAAACCCACGCAGTTCATGCAGTCCACTCATAATACCGCGTCGTCCCTGATAGGAATACATACAAAATGCCACGGATACAATTCAACATACTCTCAGAAGGGTTTCTCGTTTGACAGCGCCCTGTATGATGCCTGGATGCAGTTCCGCATTGGCAGGATCAAGTCGGCACTTGTGGGCAGTCACGATGAGATGTCACCCGTATTCTCCGGTTTTGTCCGCAAGGCCGGTCATGTCAAGGAGGGTGAGATATGCAGTGAGGCTGCCGTATCGATACTTCTGGCAGACAGCGGTGATGCCGCATATTGCTCACTTGAGGGCGTAAAACTATTTGACACACCCTCTCAGGATACTCTCAAGCAGGTTTTGGCCGATATGACCGCGGGCGGCATCGACGCCGTGATGACGGGCATGAGCGGCAACGCTGAGAACGATTCATGGTACGGATTCCTGGATGCAATGCTTCCGGGTGTTCCACAACTCAGATACAAGCCCCTGTTCGGGGTCAACTTCTCGTCATCGGCCACAGGATTCTATGCATCGGCATGCTGCCTTAAGAAGGGTAGTGTATCGGCTGTACTTTCTGCATCGGGCAAGGCCGTAGACTGCGGTAAGGGCATTCTGGTAGTTAACGTGGTTGAGGGCCGTCATTATTCATTCTCATTACTCAAACCGGTATGTGGAAGATAATACCTTACTCATTGCTGCAGAGCCTTCTGCTGGCTGCAGGTCAGCTTATGATGAAGCTGGCCCTTAACCACATGAGCCCGTATCAGGGGTTCTGGCGCTTTATAGGCCATGAAATTACCAACTGGTGGTGGCTGGGCTGCGGCATATCAATGGGCGGCGCTACGGTTATGTGGTTCTATATAATGAAGAATTTCCCGCTAAGTGTGGCATATCCGCTCAGTTGCCTGAGTTTTGTGTTCGGAATGCTGGGAGCCATGCTGTTCCTGGGCGAGCAGATTCCGCTGGGTCGCTGGATAGGCATCGGCCTTATCCTGGTTGGCGCGGCATTCATAAGCAGATGATATGAAGAGGCTGTATATCATAGTTACCGGTCTTATCCTGCTGCTGGCAGTGGGAGTGTGGGCTGTACCGTTCAGCGGACAGCAGACTGAGGATGAGATGATTGAGAGCATTGCCAAGGCCTGCTCCGATATGCGTTCCATGAAGTGTGACATAAGCCAGATACGCACTGTTCCGCTCATGGACGAACCTCAGAAATCATCCGGAACAATGATTTATATTCAGCCTTCAAGATTCTGCCTTAATTACACTGAGCCTTTTGAGTGGAAGCTCAAGGTAGACGGAGATAATGTCACGGTTGGCTCCGGACAGGAGGCATCGGGTGATGCTGGACGTCTGTACAAGGGTATGTCGGGCATGATCCTGGGATGCATGTCAGGACAGATGCTCAAGGATAACCGCACATTCAGCGTATCGGTGACCGATGAAGGAGCGGAGTGGAAGGCTGTAATGATTCCGCAGCGCCGTGACATGAAGAAGATGTTCAACCGTATTGAACTGGGATTTGATTCCGATACCAGACTCCTGAAACGCCTGCGTATGGAGGAGGCCGGAGGAGGCAGTACGGAGATACTTATAAGCAACGTGAAACTGAACGGGGACTATGAGGCTGAATGGTGATTTTTACAGTATAGAGTCCCGTTTGGAGAGCTTGCCACAGGGACAGTCAGGGTTCAACATCATTCTGAATCCTGACCATCTTATTTATAAGGCACACTTTCCCGGACAGCCGGTTACCCCAGGCGTATGCATACTCCAGATGATTCAGGAGTTACTTTCAGAACAGATGGGTATATTGTTGTTTATCAATAAGATAAAGAATGCAAAATTCACCAGTATGATATCGCCTCTAGCTGACCGGAGGATATCGGTCCTGTTCAGTTCAGTAACCCCTGAGGAGGACGGTATCAAGGCCCAGGGCGTGGTGGCACGTCCCGACAATGCGGCCGATGTGTTTCTTAAGTTCTCAGTATTTCTTGTAAAGGAACCGTTCTGACATGACAACAAGATACTGCGTCATAATACCCACGTACAACAACAGCGGTACACTGGCCGATGTTGTGGAGCGTGCACATAAGGTATGCCCCGATGTGATAGTGGTAAATGACGGCAGTACTGACAATACACAGGCCGAGTTGTGCGGCCTGGATGTGAGTGTCATCAATCACGACAAAAACCGTGGCAAAGGCAAGGCACTTAAGACCGGATTGGCCTATGCTGCGCAGAACGGGTTTACACATGCTGTGACTATAGATTCCGACGGACAGCACTTCCCCGAGGATATTCCGGCAATGATAGAGGCATCCCTGCAGCATCCTGATGATATAATTGTGGGATGCCGTAACCTGACTACTGAGAATATGCCGCGGCAGAATACCTTTGCCAACCGATTCTCAAACTTCTGGTTCCGCCTGCAGACTGCACGTAAACTGGAGGACACCCAGTCAGGATTCCGTGTATATCCACTTGATTCACTTCATGGTATGGGTCTAATTACATCGCGTTATGAGGCCGAGCTGGAACTGCTGGTGTTTGCCGCATGGCACGGTGTTGATGTTCAGGGTGTGCCGGTACACGTATGGTATGCCCCCGAGGGTGAGAGAGTTTCACACTTTCGCCCGTTTTGGGATTTCTTCAGGATAAGTGTCCTGAATACGATATTGTGTTTTGGTGCGCTGCTGGTGGGCTTACCGCTGGCTCTGTTGCGTAAGATAGGAATACGGCTATGAGAAAACTGTTCCTGGGCATATATGACTGGCTATCGGGGCGCAAGACGGTTGCGGTCCTTCTGGCCACGTTCATTATGCTGCTCTCGGTTATCTCGGCCCTGCGCATGGATTATGAGGAGGACATAGCCCGGTTCCTGCCTCTGGACAACCGTGACACCCGCCAGACGGAACTGATGGACCGCCTGCAGGAGCAGAACAGGATAGCGGTGATATTCCGTTACGACGGCAGTGATGAGCCTGAGAGTGCTCTGGCCGATGCCATGGACCGTTTTGAGGAACTCTGGTTTGATTATGATACATTAGGTCTGGTGCCCGATATGTCCGCTCTGGCTGATGAGTCCATGGCTATGGAACTGATAGAGTTTGTGCAGGAGCATACGGCCAGTTTCCTGACCGAGGCCGATTACCGCCGCATGGATTCACTGCTCTCACAGCCCGGATATGTGGACAGCCAGTTGGAGGCCGACCGCCGTTCTCTGCAGATGCTTACCGGCGGATTTACAAAGAATCTTATTCCAAATGATCCGCTCAACCTGTTCTCACCGTTACTGTTAAGACTTTCGGAGATTGGCGGCAATACAGGTTTCAGTGTTTCGGAAGACGGATATATGATGCACTCCACGCTGCCGGTGGGACTGCTGTTCTTTGACTCACCGTTCGGGCAGAGCGAATCGGACCACAACGCAGGTCTGGTGGCTCTTGTGGAGAGGGTAGGTGCACAGGTTGCCTCCGAGACGGGCATTGCGGTATCAGAGATAGGTGCTCCGGTTATCGCAGTTTCCAATGCGGAACGCATCAAGAAAGACAGTATCCTTGCTGTGGCACTGGCTGTGATAGGAATCCTGATTGTGCTCTGGTTCTCATTCAGACGCATAAGCGATATGCTGTGGCTGGTGGTTACGCTGTTCTATGGAGGCCTGTTTGCATTGGGCCTGACCGGATTGTTCAAGGACAGCATATCGATAATAGTCATAGGACTGGGCTCAGTGCTGGTAGGTATAGCAGCCAATTATCCGCTCCATTTCCTGCACTCGCTGCATGATACGGCCGATAACCGCCGCAGCCTAGGTGATATGGTGGTGCCATTGCTTACCGGCAATATAACCACCGTGAGCGCATTCTTCTGCCTTATATTCCTTAAGGCCGAGGCTATGCATGACCTGGCTCTGTTCGGGTCATTCATGCTGGTTGGAACCATTCTGTTTACGCTGGTATTCCTGCCCGTTTTTGTAAAGCCCAGAAAGCTTGCTGCGGGTGAGCAGCCCCGTGAGGAGAAGGTGGAGCCCCGTCTGAACCGCACCGGGCGTATGATATCGCGTGTAGTGATGCTCATTACGGTTGCCATGCTGATATGGGGCGGTAATGCCGGATTTGACACTGACCTGAACCATATCAACTACATGACCCCGCAGCAGAAAACGGATTTGGAACTGATCTCGAGCGGTGTCGACCAGGGCTCCATGGACCAGCTATCCGTACTGACATCCATGCTGCCTTCCAAGTCTGAGCAGGACGCAGGCCGATGGCTATCGTTCTGGAACGCTCACAGCGATCAGATTGACCAACTAAGGGAGCGCAGCCGTGAATTCGGGTTCTCGGAGGATGCATTTGCACCTTTCCTTAATTCCGTACAAACCCAACCGGAACTCATATCAAAGGAGGACCTCACGCAGGAGAGCATGGCCGATGTAATGAAAACCCTGGTGGAGTCACTGTCCGATGATTTCAACAAGGTGCTGTTCATGTGCGGATTCGTGGTGTTTGCGTTCCTCTGGATTTCGTTCGGAAAACTGGAACTGGCCCTGATATCGTTCCTGCCGCTTACCGTGGGCTGGATATGGATACTGAGCATCATGAATATGCTGGGCATACAGTTCAATATAGTAAGCATCATACTGGCCACGTTCATATTCGGTCAGGGCGATGATTACACCATCTTCATTACCGAGGGTCTGCTGCACGAGTACAAGACCGGTGTAAGGACTGTCGATGACCGCCGCAAGAGCGTGATAATATCGGCCGTGATAATGTTCATAGGCATAGGTACACTCATATTTGCCAAGCATCCTGCCATGCGCTCTCTGGCCGAGATTACGATTCTGGGTATGCTGGTAGTGGTTGTGATGGCGCATTTCCTTCCCGAGTGGCTGTTCCAGTGGATGACCATCAGGAACGGCCGGAGGCGTGAGGTGCCTGTAACCATAATGCGAATACTGCGCAGCGCGTGGGCGTTCGGATTCCTGCTGATATCGGTCATTATCTGTACTCCTATAGTTCTGATTATATTCATTGGGCGCAAGCGGGAGTGGAAGGACCGGTTCCTGCACAATCTGCTCTACAGGTTTGCAAATCTGGTAATACGCCGTGTTCCGGCAGTTAAATTCACGCTGGATAACAGCATTGGTGAGACATTCAGCAAGCCCGCCGTGATAATAAGCAACCATCAGTCACATCTGGACCTGATGTGCCTTATGATGCTCACGCCCAAGATGATAGTGGTAACCAATGACTGGGTATGGCGCAATCCCATTTACGGGGCATTAATTCGCCGTGCCGAGTTTGTGCCGGCGGCCGATGGCATTGAGGAGTACATGCCGCAGTTCCGCAGTCTTGTGGAGCGCGGATATTCCATACTGGTGTTCCCCGAGGGTACGCGGTCGGCCGACTGCTCCATACTGCGATTCCACAAGGGTGCATTCCATCTGGCTCAGGAACTTGGTCTGGATATCCTGCCGGTGTGCCTGAACGGAGTAGGCTACGCCCTGCCCAAGGAGGAGTTCATGCTCCGTCCCGGACATATCACCGTAACCGTAGGCAAGCGCGTGGCTCCAGATGACCTTAGTTGGGGAGCCGATGCAAGAGAACGTACCAAGGCGTTCCACAAGTTCTATCAGGAGTGGTACGCCCAAATGTGCAACAAACTGGAGAGTTGACTATGGAGGCGGTGATTATAGGTGCAGGAATGGGCGGATTGTTCTGCGGAGCGCTGCTGGCAAAGCGCGGTGTTCGCGTTACGGTACTTGAGAAGAATGGTACTATAGGTGGCGGACTACAGACATTCGCACGTGGCGGCGAGACCTTTGAGACCGGCATGCATGTGGCGGGCGGTTTCAATGATGGTGGCATTCTGAATAGCCTGTGCCGCTATCTTGGCATTATGAACAGGCTCAAGATAAGGCAGTCCGACATGATGCTGAGCATTACTTACGCCGACAGCGGACGCACTTATGACCTTCCTGCCGGCCGTGAAGCATTCATTGACTATCTGACGGGCAAGTTCCCCCACGAGAAAGATAACATACGCCGTTACGTGGATGCCGTGTTCCGCGTATCTCATGAGGAGAAACTCTTCTATCTGGAGAGCATGAGCGGTGTCAGTGACCACTCCGACGAGTTCTTCATGCCGGCCGATGCATTCATAGCCAAGTATATCAGTGATCCTGAACTCCGTGCCGTGCTGGCATCGGTCAATCCGCTTTATGCAGGTATTCCGGGACACTCTCCGGCATACATCCACATAATGATATCGGCCCTGTTCATGGAGAACCCCTGTTGGTTTGAGGGCGGTTCGGGTCAGTTGGTCGATGCACTTAAAGATGTGATTGAGGCTGCCGGCGGCCGTGTGCTTAACCGCTGCGAGGTGGCATCGGTCCGTGTACAGGATCTGAGTGTGGAGTGCGTTGTGGATAAGAACGGTCGTGAGTACCGCGCAGACTGGTATATATCCGATATCCATCCCGCATCGCTGTTCCCGCTTATCGAGGGCAAGGCATTCACATCGGGCTACCGTGCACGTATTGAGAGTATCCCCGATACTGCATCGGCCTTTAAGGTGTATCTAAGGCTCAAGCCTGGAAAGGTTCGTTTTCCGGGACATCCGGTCAGCATAGTTGACAGTGCGGATAATGCATGGAAGATGGCTCAGTATGGAAAAGATGAATGGCCGCACGGAGTGAACTGCTTCTTTGGTGAGGGCAGGGACGGCTTTGCATCACACCTTACCGCATACTGCCTTATGGACTTTGATGAGGTTATGGAGTGGGAGAATACCCGTACGGGACACCGCGGAGAGACTTATGAGGCGTGGAAGAGGGAGCGTACGGACAGAGTGCTGGCTCTGGTTGAGAAACGCTATCCCGGAATCAGGGAAGCGGTCGATGACATATTTGCATCGTCACCGCTTACGTTCCGTGACTGGATGGGCACCCGTAGGGCCGGTGCATACGGTCTTTTCAAGGACAGTACTAACATTGCAGCATCGCTCATTCCCATCAAAACCAAGGTAAAAAACCTGGTTCTTACGGGACAAAATGTAAATATGCACGGAATTGGTGGGGTTCCGATGACTGCAATTGAAACCATTCAGACTATATTTGCAGATGAATCCGTCCTTGACGGAATAAAGGAAGTTATATCAAACAAGTAAAAACAGAAAAGGACAATATATGAAACCGTTCAAATTAAAGCTTATCTATCCCAAGTGGCAGAAACTCAAGGGGCAGACTACATTCAACTTGCCGCCTCACGGACCTGTGGCATTTGCCGCAACACTCCCCGAGTGGGTTGAGGTAACGTTTACCGATGAGAATGTGGAGGCCATCAACTTTGATGAGGAGTGCGACGGCGTTGCTCTTTCAATGATGCTCAGCACTCAGGTAAAACGCGGATGGGAGATAGCTGATGAGTATCACAAACGCGGCAAGCTGGTAATGGCCGGAGGTATATCGACCATGCTGCATGCCGAGGATATGGTAAAGCATGTTGATTGCGTGTTCCTGGGTGAGTCCGAGGGCCGCATGGAGGAGGTGATGCAGGATTGGGTGAACGGCAAACTGCGCAAGTTCTACAACTATATGGGCAATATGCCGCCCATTGAGTCTGTAGGCCCTTGCCGCCGCGACCTTTACAAGCGTGAACTCTATAACCACAAGGGAGTGCAGATGGTAGACCTGTTCCACGCCAGCCGCGGATGCCGTTTCAGCTGCTATCCCTGCGCCGTATCATATCTGGGCGGCCGTAAGTTCCGTCCGCGTCCCATCGACAAGGTGGTTGAGGATATGGCAGCCATTGACAACAACCGTCTGTTCATTGTAGACAACTCGCTTGCACAGAACAAGGAGTGGGAGAAGGAACTCTTTACAGCCATAGCCCCGCTAAAGAAGAAATGGATAAGCCATACCATCGAGGATGATCCTGAGGTTCTGGATCTGGCTGCCAAGGCTGGTGCGTGGTATGTATATCAGGCCGTTTATGATACATCGGACTACATCAAGGAACGCGTTAAGCGTTATCATGATTACGGAATAGGCGTTGAGGGTACAATCCTGCTGGGACTTGACAACCAGACCGAGGATGACATAAAGCGTCTGATTGACTTCCTGGGTGAGATAGACCTGGATCTGGCCGAGTTCACAGTGATGACCCCGTTCCCGCATACCAAGGGATATGATGACCTGCTGCGTCAGGGTCGTATCTTTGACTTTGACTGGAACCATTATAATGCAGGTCAGGTGGTGTTCCAGCCCAAGCATATGAGTCCGGAGCGCCTACAGGAACTCTATGATTATGCGTGGAAGAGTTTCTATGCCGATGAGAGTCAGGAGCAGAAGATGTTCCGTCTGTTCTGCAACGTGGCCCTGCGTGAGATGGAGGAGGGCACTTACCGCCCGCGTGACCGCCGTCTTGCCAACAAGTCATTCGGAAAGGATGTGGTAAGAAACATTAAGACATTGAACGTATGAAAGTATCACCCGATTATTACGACGAGATATTCAACTACCTTGGCGAATGGGATATGCCGTCCGCCTGCGGTCTTAAGATAAGAGAGTCTGAAGGCAGGACATTTGTCATTGTGACCGAACTGTATCAGGACAACCCGGGTACATCGGTAACCTATGCCGGACAGAAACTGGCCGAACAGATATGCCAGGCAAAGGGTCTTGATCTGAAAGACATTGTCTATGTGGAGTGCAATCCCAACACCAACTCCAAACTCTCGTTCTATGATGAGGAGTATTTTGAGGTGGACTTTGATGCCGATCCTCAGCACAAATACCGTCAGTTGACAAGGGAAGAGTTGCTCAAACTGCTGGGTAAGTGATGCTTGCAAGCCTGCTGTTCAGTTTCCTGGCAGTCATTATCCCAAGCAGCAAGACAATTACTCCTTGGGCTGACCTGGAAAAGCATGCCGATGAGGTGATGGTTACACCTTATCTGGCTGATGACAGCCGAAATGCACCTACAGTCATAGTCTGTCCCGGTGGCAGTTACCATTGGTTGGATGTAAAGGGCGAGGGTATTGAGGTGGCCGAATGGCTCCGTGACAATGGCATAAACGCCGTACTGCTTCAGTACCGTACCGCAGGACTGGGCTCATGCATCTGGCATTACCGTTTCCTGTTCCGTGGCCGCCGTCACCCAGATATGATATGTGATGTCCAGAGGACAATCCGATACGTGCGTGAGAATGCCGACAGTCTGGGCATCGACCATGAGCGAGTGGGCGTGATGGGCTTTTCGGCCGGAGGTCATCTGGCCATGTCATCGGCCTGTTTCAGTAATACTGATTATACTAACCTTCCGCAAGGTCCGTCTAAGGTCTCTCTCAGGCCAGATTTCGTAGGTGCAATTTATCCTGTGGTCACCATGAACGGGGAGTATGTTCACAGACGTTCCCGCCGTGGCCTGTTGGGCGAGTGGGGCGTGTACAGCAGCAAGAAAAGGGACATGATGTCCATTGAGGAGCATATCCCAGATGACTGTCCTCCCGTTTTTCTGATAAATTGTAAGGACGATCCTGTTGTAGATTGGCATAATTCAGTAATTTTGGACAAAGCTCTGACCGATGCGGGTGTCAGTCACAAGTATATCCTGTATGAAACAGGTAAGCACGGATTCGGAGTGAGTGATGTTTACGGTTCTCCGGAGTGCCGTAAATGGAGAGATGAGTTTTTGGTTTGGCTTAGAGGATTATATGAATGATATAGAGTTTTCATCACCTGCGGAGATTAAGGCTTTTCAGGAGGATCTGCTGCACAAGCATCTGGTTTATCTCAAGAAGAACTCTCCTTATTACAGGAGACTGTTTGACAGTTATGGGATAAACATCAGCAAGATTGTGCATCTGGAGGACCTTACCCGCATTCCTTTTACCGAGAAGAAGGACCTGCAGCTGTACAACGATGATTTCTGCTGCGTTCCCAAGACAAAGATAATTGACTACATAACCACATCAGGCACACTGGGTGATCCCGTACTGTTTGGCTGCACCGAGAAGGACCTTCAGCGCCTGGCGTACAATGAGAAGAAGTCTTTTGAGTGCGCGGGACTGACTACAGACAGTGTAGTGCAACTCATGACCACCCTTGACAAGCGTTTCATGGCCGGCATGGCCTATTTCCTGGGCCTGCGTGAGATGGGTGCGGGCGTTATCCGCGTGGGTAACGGCATTCCCGAACTCCAGTGGGATACCATACGCCGTTTCCATCCCGATGCCATAATGTGCGTGCCGTCATTCATTCTCAAACTGATTGAATACGCCGAGGCGCATGAAATAGCTTACCGCTCCAGCAGCATACGCCGCATCATAGGCATAGGCGAGGGACTGCGTGACCAGAACTTCGAACTGAACCTGCTGGGCCGTCAGATTCACGAGAAATGGCCCGAGGTTCAACTCTTCGCCACATACTCATCGACCGAGATGGGTGCCACTTTCAGCGAATGTGAGTACGGCATGGGCGGACATGTTCATCCTGAATTAATCATTGTAGAGATAATAGGCGATGACGGAATGCCCGTGGCCGACGGTCAGCCCGGTGAGGTGGTGGTTACCACCTTGGGCGTAGAGGGTATGCCTCTACTGCGTTTCCGTACCGGTGACATAGCCTGCAAGCATGTGGAGCAGTGCCGATGCGGCCGATGGTCATACCGCCTGTCACCGCTGTTGGGCCGTAAGAACAACATGATCAAACTTAAGGGTACCACGCTGTATCCGCCTGCCATCAACGATGTCCTGGACAACACTGATTACGTTGAGAACTACGTTGTGATTGTACGTAACAGCAAGGCCGGAACCGACGATGTCCTGGTCAAGGTAGGACTCAAGAATGATCCCGGATTCGATGTGGTAAAGGAACTCAAGGACAGTTTCCGTTCACGTATCCGCGTAGCACCCGAGATAGAGATATGTCCCGTAGATGAGATACATGCCGTCAATTATCCGCCTACGGGCCGAAAACCGGTCAAATTCATAGATGAAAGAAAATGACAGACTACCACAAATTCGATGACATACGTCCGTATCGTGACGAGGAGATTCCGGCAGCGATGCAACGCATTGCATCCAGTCAGTCATTCCCTCTTGTTGCCAAGTTTGTATTCCCTGAACTGACGGTTGAACAGGCCGCCGATAAGATACGCAGTTTCAAGACCATCTATGATTTCCAGCATGGTGCCATGATACCTATGAACAAACAGGTTCTGGAAGGCACTATTACGGAATTCACCATAGGAGGCATAGAGAAACTTGATACGTCCAAGCGTTACCTGTATGTCAGTAACCACAGGGACATAGTTCTGGATTCATGTATTCTGATGTATGCCCTTTACAGGGACGGCGGTCACGATACAGGTGAGATTACTTTCGGATCAAACCTGATGCGCGGCGAGTTGGTTATTGACATAGGCAAGAGCAACAAGATGTTCCGTGTTGACCGCGGCCGTAATCCGCGTGAACTCTACACCACATCGGTCCATCTTTCGGAATATATCAGGTATGCCATCACAGAGAAACATCAGTCAGTATGGATTGCACAACGCAACGGCCGCACCAAGGACGGCATTGACCGTACGGACCAGGGAGTGATAAAGATGTTCGGTATGAGCGGTCCCAAGGACCGTGTGGATGCACTTGATGAACTCAATATCGTACCGGTATCGGTCTCATACGAATGGGAGTCATGTGATATACTCAAGGCTTTGGAACTCTATGAATCACGTAACGGCGAGCCTTACATAAAGAAACCGGGCGAGGACCTTAACAGTATACTGACCGGTATCATGCAGGACAAGGGCAGGGTACATTTCCAGATATGTGATCCTCTGCGCCGTGAGGAACTGGAAGCGTTGAGTGACGTGCCCAATGTTCAGTTCCATCGGGAAGTAGCTCAGATAATAGATAAACGTATCTGTGGCGATTACCGCCTGTTCCCCAATGCATATATAGCACATGACCTGCGATATGGCAATACCCGTTATGCTGACCGCTACACCAAGGATGAGTACGATGCGTTTGTGGCTCACATGACCGAACTGAACAAATACAGCGACGATCCTGCTTTGAGTGATATATTCCTGGGCATTTACTCCAATCCTATTGAATCAAAGAATTGATAAAACAATATCGCTTATGAAGACTAAATCTTTTGTCGTTTGGGCCGTAGCAGCAGTTACTCTGTTTATGGCCGGTTGTAAGGATAAGAACTTGAAGGTGTGCATATTCCCTGGCGATTATCCCGATCCCACCATCCTCCGTGACGGTAATGATTACTACATGACCCATTCCAACTTCACTTACTATCCCGGTCTGCTTATCTGGCATTCAACCGATTTGCTGCACTGGGAGCCTATAGCACGTGCGGTGCAGGGACATGATTATTCAATCTATGCTCCGGACCTGTGCAAGGTTAACGGCAAATACTACATCTATTATCCCACCAGCAGTGGTGAGAATTTTGTAGTTACGGCCGATAAACCGGAAGGCCCGTGGAGCGATCCCATAAAACTGCGTGTAAGCGGAATTGATCCCGGTCATGCCATCGATGAGCAGGGCAACCGATACCTCTATACCAACGACGGTCATGTTGCTCCGCTGTCAGCCGACGGATTGAGCATAACAGGCCGTAACCAGAAGGTATATGATCCCTGGCAGTATCCCGAGGAGTGGGAGACCGAGGGTATGTGGCTTGAGTCACCCAAGATTGTAAAACGCGGAGAGTACTACTATCTGGTAAGCGCAGAGGGCGGTACTGCAGGACCTCCCACCAGCCATATGTGCGTAGTAGCCCGCAGCAAGTCAGTAACAGGACCTTGGGAGAACAGTCCCTACAACCCGTTGGTACATACATATACGGCCGATGAGCAGTGGTGGTCAAAGGGCCACGGCACTCTGATTGATGATCCCGAGGGCAACTGGTACATAGTATACCATGCATACCGTAACGGTTTCCATACACTGGGCCGCAGCACTATCATTGAGAGCGTAAAGTGGACCAGAGACGGCTGGCCAGTACTTGTAGAGAAGAACGGTGCCAAGTGGAAGAACGGCGGTCTGCAGGACTACGATTACCTGCGCCACTACGAGAACCCGCTCATGTGGGCCAAGTGGGAGCCCGGCTTTAACGGCGGCACTCTGATGACCACAACTGCCGTTGATGAGAAGTATGAGATAACCGCTCATTTCAAGGTCGGCAGCGAGGGCCGTGCAGGACTCTACCTTTTCTATAATGAAGAGGCCAACATCGGTGCAGTTGACAGCATTCCTGACCTTTACGTAAGGATACTGAACGACCGCAACAAAGCCACAGTCTGGAAGAGCGCCGACGGTGAGAACTGGCAGGTATACTACCGTGAGGCTGCAGTAGGCACCTACCACCACAATTACTACAAAGGCTTCTTTGCCCTACGTCCCGCTTACTTCCTGGACGGCGATGCCAAGATGGTATCCTTTGACTACAAGCCTCTGTAAGATTGCTAAAATTGTTGAAAACTTATCACTTGATTAATTGAGGATTGGAGGAAAAGCCGTAACTTTGCGGCATGCAAAGAATAGGAGGAAATATAAGTTGCTCACCAAAACATAAGCAGACCGGTGGGGATAATGTTTCCGAGAGAAATATTTTTTAGAAGGAGGAATTGTTTTTTACAGTTTCTCCTTTTTTTTACCGTAAGGTTGAGAAGAGTTTAACAACAATAATAGAGAGAATGACAGTATCATTGATTTTGGCCGACGGTACCTGCTTCAAGGGTGAATCATTCGGCTATGAACATCCCGTAAGCGGAGAGTTGGTGTTCAACACCGCTATGGCCGGTTATCCGGAATTGCTGACTGAGCCCGCATCACGCGGCCAGTTGATTGTGATGACCTATCCGGTCATTGGTAACTATGGTATTCAGCCCATGACGGCTGATGAGTTTGGCTTGCCCACTAGCGCCGAGAGCGAGCACGCACAGGCACGCGCCCTGATTGTAAGTGACAAGAGTGATTTCTACAGCCACTGGAACGCCAAGGAGTCACTTGAAGCATGGATGAAGCGTGAGAAGGTGGTTGGCATAGAGGGTGTTGATACCCGTGAGCTGACCAAGCACATCCGTAACCACGGCAGCATGACCGCCAAGATACTGTTTGAAGGTAAGGCAAAACCCGAGGAGTACGCATATACCAATATGCTTCCGGAGGTATCGGTCAAGGAGCCTGTTATCTATAACGAGGGTGCTTCCAAGAAGGTGGTACTGGTAGACTGCGGTGTAAAGGCCGGAGTTGTACGCTGCCTTATCAATGAGGACCTGGAGGTTGTACGCGTTCCTTGGAACTATGACTACAGCAAGATCCAGATGGACGGTTTGGTAATCTCAGACGGTCCCGGTAACCCCAGTTACTGCAGTGAGGTTGTAACACGCCTCCAGAAGTTCATGGCCAAGAACGATACTCCCATCCTGGGTATAGGTATGGGATGCCTGCTGCTGGGTCTTGCCGGCGGTATGGATACATACAAGCTCAAGTTCGGTCATCACACCCAGAACCAGCCGGTTCAGCTGGTGGGTACGGACCGCTGCTACATTACCACTCAGAACCACAACTACGCAATCCGTGAGGATTCAGTGGTAGGTCAGTGGAAAGTTTACCTCAAGAACCTTAACGACGGTTCTGTTGAGGGCATCTACAACACACGCAAGCCCTGGGTAGGCGTGATGTTCCACTCAGAGAGCGATCAGGTCAACACTGACGCCATGTTTATTTACGATGATTTTGTTTCAAAACTCTAACACCCTGATATTATGGCATTGAAGAAATACAAGAAAGTGCTGCTCCTGGGATCAGGCGCACTCAAGATAGGTGAGGCCGGCGAATTTGATTACTCAGGTTCACAGGCCCTCAAGGCACTTAAGGAGGAGGGCATTGAGACCATCCTCATCAACCCCAATATTGCAACTGTTCAGACCAGTGAGGGTGTTGCTGACAGAGTTTATTTCTATCCTGTAACTCCGTTCTTTGTAGAGAAGGTTATTGCAAAGGAGCGTCCCGATGCAATCCTGCTGGCATTCGGCGGTCAGACCGCTCTGAACTGCGGTGTGGCTCTGGAGCAGAACGGCGTTCTGGCAAAGTATAAGGTTAAGGTGCTGGGTACTCAGGTCAAGGCTATCATGGACACTGAGGACCGTGATCTGTTTGTAAAGCGTCTGGATGAGATAGGTGTACAGACTATAAAGAGCCATGCCGTAGAGACTATGGACGATGCACGCGCAGCTGCACGTGAACTGGGATATCCGGTTATCATCCGCTCGGCTTACGCTCTGGGCGGTTTGGGTTCAGGTTTCTGCGACAATGAGGAGGAACTCAACAAGCTGGCCGAGAAGTCATTCTCATTCTCACCCCAGATCCTAGTTGAGAAGAGCCTCAAGGGCTGGAAGGAGATAGAGTTTGAGTGCGTGAACGATAACAGCGGCAACTCAATCATAGTCTGCTCAATGGAGAACTTTGACCCGCTGGGCATTCATACCGGCGAGAGTATCGTAGTTGCTCCTACACAGACACTTACTCACCATGAGGTTCAGAAACTGGAGGAACTCACCATCCGTATTGCCCGCCACGTGGGTATAGTAGGTGAGTGCAACATACAGTTCGCATTCGATCCCCAGAGTGAGGATTACCGCGTTATCGAGGTTAACGCCCGCTTGAGCCGCTCATCGGCCCTGGCATCAAAGGCAACGGGTTATCCTCTGGCATTCGTGGCCTGTAAGATAGGTCTGGGTTACAACCTTTATGAACTTAAGAACTCAATCACCAAGGATACTACCGATTTCTTTGAGCCCTCTGTTGATTACGTAGTCTGCAAGATACCTCGCTGGGATCTGAGCAAGTTCCACGGCGTGGACCGCGAGATAGGCTCTTCAATGAAGTCTGTAGGTGAGGTGATGTCAATAGGCCGCAGCTTTGAGGAGGTTATCCAGAAGGGTATCCGTATGATAGGCCAGGGTATGCACGGATTCGTTGAGAACAAGAGCATCAAGTTCGATGACCTGGACAAGGCGCTCAAGGAGCCTACCGATAAGCGTCTGTTTGCTATCAGCCAGGCATTCAGCGAGGGCTACAGCATTGACCGCATCTATGAGCTTACCAAGATTGACAAGTGGTTCCTTAACCGTCTGAAGGGTATTCATGATGTTTCAAAGCAGCTGCACAAGGTTAAGGGCATTGAGGCTCTGAGCGAAGACCTGTTGCGCAAGGCCAAGAAGATAGGTTTCTCTGACTTCCAGATTGCACGTGCCATAGGTGAGGAGAAGAAACAGGGCTCACAGGCCGGTCTGCTGGCAGTACGTAACAAGCGTAAGAGCCTGGGCATTGTTCCTTACGTAAAGCAGATAGATACCATGGGCGGTGAGTATCAGGCCAAGGAGAACTACCTGTACATGACTTATAACGGATGCGCTCACGATATACCGTTCTTTGATGACAAGAAGTCAATCATCGTTATCGGCTCAGGTGCATACCGCATCGGTTCATCAGTTGAGTTTGACTGGTGCGGCGTTCAGGCTCTGAACACCGTCCGCAAGGAGGGTTACCGCAACATCGTTATCAACTGCAACCCTGAGACAGTAAGTACCGACTACGACGTTACAGACCGTCTGTTCTTTGATGAACTGACATTTGAGCGTGTAATGGATATAATTGAGTTGGAAAATCCCTACGGTGTGATTGTATCAACCGGCGGACAGATCCCCAACAACCTTGCCATGAAACTTGACGCCCAGAACGTTCCTATCCTGGGTACAAGCGCCAAGGATATTGATAACGCCGAGGACCGTGAGAAGTTCTCAGCCATGCTTGACCGCATCGGCGTTGACCAGCCCGAGTGGAGTGAACTTACATCCATGAAGGAGATAGGCAAGTTCATCGATAAGGTTGGATTCCCCGTACTGGTACGTCCCTCATACGTGCTCTCAGGTGCTGCCATGAACGTTTGCAGTAACCAGGAGGAGTTGGAGAGATTCCTGCAGCTGGCTGCCGAGGTTTCTAAGGAGCACCCGGTTGTAGTAAGCCGCTTTATTGAGAATGCCAAGGAGGTGGAGATGGATGCAGTTGCCAAGGACGGTGAAATCATTGCATACGCCATCAGTGAGCACATTGAGTTTGCCGGCGTACACTCAGGTGACGCTACAATCCAGTTCCCGCCACAGAAGCTCTATGTTGAGACTGTTAAGCGTATCAAGCGCATCAGCCGTCAGATAGCCAAGGAACTTCATATTAACGGACCTTTCAATATCCAGTATCTGGCCCGCGAGAACGATATCAAGGTAATTGAGTGTAACCTGCGTGCTTCACGTTCATTCCCGTTCGTAAGTAAGGTGCTCAAGATCAACCTGATTGAGATAGCAACCAAGATCATGCTGGGCATTCCTGTAGAGGCACCTGAGAAGAGCCTGTTTGATATCGACTACGTTGGTATCAAGGCTTCACAGTTCTCATTCAACCGTCTGCAGAAGGCCGATCCTGTCCTGGGTGTTGATATGGCTTCGACCGGTGAGGTTGGCTGCCTTGGTGATGACCAGCGTTACGCCATCCTGGAGTCAATGCTTTCAGTAGGCTACCGCATCCCCAAGAAGAACGTACTGCTCTCAACCGGTACCGCAAAGCAGAAAGCCGCCATGCTGGATGCTGCCAAGATGCTGGTTTCAAACGGATTCAACCTGTATGCTACCGGCGGTACATCAAAGTACCTTGAGGATAACGGCATAAAGAACACCCGCGTTTATTGGCCCAGCGAGGAGGGACAGCAGCCTCAGGCTCTTGACATGCTGCACAACAAGCAGATTGACATGGTGGTGAACATCCCCAAGAATCTCACCCAGCATGAGCTTACAAACGGATACAAGATCCGTCGTGCTGCCATTGACCTGAACATCCCGCTGATAACTAACGCCCGATTGGCAAGTTCGTTCATCAATGCCTTCTGCACAGTTAACATAGATGATATACCAATTAAGAGTTGGGACAGCTTCAAATGATACAAAAGGGGTCTGTCCCCAATTGTATCATTTATGCCATTTCAGGATTATGCCGGATTGGGCGGGAACGGTGATTCGGATGGGGGAGTCGGGATGGATGTTGGCCTTGAAGGTTTGGCCTGATAAAAGTTCCTTGACTGTCACGCCGTCCCTTTCCTTGAGTTCCAGGTAGTCAAAGGCGTGCTGGGGAATGTTTATAGTTGTGATAAGAGGCTGGTCACTGAAGTTGGTTACCACCAATACGGATTCCTTTCCGTCAGAACGCATGAATGCATACTGCTTATGTGGATTGAAAGAATCTGAAAGCGGATTGACATACATCAGGTCAAAGAACTTGCCGTCACGTACGGCATGCTCCTGATTGCAGATGCGCAGCAGAGTGGAGTAGAAGAGCCTTAATTCCTTCTCATCAGGGGTCAGTCTTGTATCATCCCACTTTCCGTCATTATACAGGCGGGTCAGGGTGTCGGGAGCCCAATAGTCAAATATTGTGGTGCGTCCGTCAAGTCCGCTGAATCCTTCCTGGTCCATGCCTGGTTCGGCAACCTCCTGACCCGCATAAACCATTACCGGGCAGGTGTCCATCATGGCCGATACTATCATGGCAGGTCGTCCCTTTTGTGCCGTTCCACCGAAGAATCTGGATGCTATGCGCTGCTCGTCATGGTTTTCCATGAAATGCAGCATGTGCGGTCCGTTATAGCCGTTCAGTTGCCAGCAGCGTGTTATGGCTGTAGCCGATTCACGGCCCTCGGTTATGGCTCGCAATGTATCGTACAGTCCCACCTTGTCATAGATATAGTCAAAATGACCGCGGTGTATGTAGTCCCAATATGATCCGGGATTGTAGATTTCGGCTATGAACTGTATCTTTCTGTACTTCTTTCTCACTCTGGAAACAGCCCAATCCCAAAACTCCACTGGAACCATCTCGGCCATATCGCAGCGGAATGCGTCAATTCCTTTGGATGCCCAGAACAGAAGTATCTCAAGCATCTTGTTCCATGTATCCGGAACAGGGTCAAAACAGCGCTGTCCGCCGGCCATATAGTCAACTCCGTAGTTGAGTTTTACAGTCTCATACCAGTCAGAATATGTGGGAGTTGCGCTGAATTTATCATTACCTGTGGCGCGGGCGGGAAACTCCCTGTAACCGCCCCAGTCGGGCTCGCCTGCAAGTTGCTGTCCGGGCAGGTAATAGAAGTTGTTCTGTGGACTGAATGCGAGTTGGGTATTATCGGTTTCGCCAAGGTCCTTTATGCCTTTTGGCTTGGCTACAGAACGATACTCGCGTGCTACGTGATTGGGCACAAAGTCCATGATGAATTTCATGCCTGCCGCGTGAACGCGGTCAACCAAGGCCTGGAACTCAGCCATGCGGTCGGGAACGGAGACTGCAAGGTCGGGGTCGATGTCGTAATAGTCACGGATGGCATAGGGTGAGCCGGCACAGCCCTTTACGGTACCCGGATTTGACGATGGAATGCCGTATTTGCTGTAATCGGTGCACGATGCGTGGGCTATCAGACCGGTAAACCAGATATGAGTAACTCCCATCGCCTTGATGTTGTCAAGTACGGTGGGAGTAAAGTCGTTCAGTTTGCCTGAACCGTTTGTTCTGATGTCACCTCCAGGCACATTCTTTCCGCCGCTGTTGCAGCAGACACGGGTGAATATCTGATAGATGACAGCCTTTTCCATAGGTGTTATGCTCTGATTCTCTTGATGAGACCTGTCAGAACGGCACCGGGACCACACTCTGTGAACTCGTCGGCACCATCGGCAATCATGTTGAGAACGCTCTGTGTCCAGCGGACCGGAGAGTTGAGCTGTGTTACCAGATTTGCCTTGATTTCATCGGGGTTTACGTGCGGTTTGGCATCCACGTTCTGGTAGATGGGGCAAACGGGTGTATTGAACTGTGTCTCGCTGATGGCCTTGGCAAGTTCATCCTTGGCAGGAGTCATAAGGGGAGAATGGAATGCTCCGCCAACTACGAGCGGGAGAGCACGCTTGGCACCGGCCTCTGTCATAAGCGGGCATGCGGCTGCGATGGCCTCTTTTGAACCTGAGATGACCACCTGACCGGGGCTGTTGTAGTTTGCGGGAACAACTACCATGCCCTTGGCGTTCAAGTCGGCACATATGGCCTCAATCTTGTCATCGGGAAGGCCGATGATGGCAGCCATTGTTCCAGGTACTTTCTCACAGCATTTCTGCATTGCGTTTGCGCGCTGTGAAACCAGTTTAAGTCCGCTCTCGAATGAGAGGGCACCGCAGGCTACAAGGGCCGAAAACTCTCCCAGAGAGTGTCCTGCAACCATATCGGGCTTGAAATCGGCGCCGTGTGACTTGGCTACTGCAACTGAATGGATGAACACTGCGGGTTGGGTTATATCGGTGCGACGCAGGTCCTCATCGGAACCGCTGAACATTATGTCTGAAATCTTGAATCCGAGGATGGAATCGGCCTCTGCAAACAACTCTTTTGCCCAGTCAAACTGGTCATACAGGTCCTTGCCCATGCCCGGGAACTGGGCACCCTGTCCGGGAAAAACATATGCTTTCATATTCAAATAATTAGTATGTTCTAAGTAAAATAACTAACTTTGCGCGACTTTTCCAAAAATTGAAATACGCACACAAAGTGCTTGTGAGTGCAAAAGTAGTTATCATTCCCGATGTGCATTTACGGAATAATGATAATTTTCCTCACCGCTACACAATTATTGCTTTTTGTGCGCGTTATATATTAAACAGAGTAAAATATGTTGAACTACAAAATTCAGAATTACGGCAGCATGTACCGTATGGAACATTCAGATGCTATGGGATCTTTCCAACTTGGGTTGAAAAGACTCTTTGACATCATTTTCTCCATTATCGGCCTGGTGCTCTTTTCTCCGCTTATTCTGCTTTTTTCGGCAATACTTTTCTATGATAAAGGCCCGGTTTTCTTTAAACAGGAGAGAGTGGGCTATAAGGGAAAGCCTTTTGTGATATACAAGTTCCGTACCATGCGTACCGATGCCGAGTCTGACGGTATTCCCCGCCTTGAGAATGAACGCAACAAGTATCTGACCCCGTTCGGCGGTTTCCTGCGTGCACATCATCTGGATGAAATTCCTCAATTGTGGAATGTACTCAAGGGCGATATGTCATTTGTGGGTCCCCGTCCCGAGCGCCAGTATTTCATAGACCAGATTAACCGTGAGACCGATGACTACCGTTACATCTATCTGATGCGTCCGGGAGTTACATCTTACGCTACCATATTCAACGGTTACACCGATACTATGGATAAGATGCTCAAACGGCTTGAATATGATCTGGACTATCTGGACAACCGCACGATATTTACGGATCTGGGAATCATCTTAAGGACTGCGTTCTCAGTATTCAGCGGAAAAAAATTCTGATTTCATTTTTGTCACTACCCAATTTGCTATATGAGGAAATATCTTGTTTTGTCATTGTTCCTGCTCTGCGGCGTGAGCGCTTTTGCCCAAATGTCGGAGGATAAGATAATACAATACGTACAGGAACAGCAGGCCAAGGGAGTTTCACAGGAACAGATCGTATATGATCTGAACAGGAGAGGCGTTACAGTCCAGCAACTCCAGCGGATGCGAGAAAAATATGAAAAGCAAAGATCCACAGGTGTTTTAGGTAATACCATTTCCGGTCAGGGCTCTTCTTCATCCCGTTCAAGAACGGGTAAAGGGGAGTCTTTCAATCTTATAAATCCGGCCGATCAGTCATACGCAGGTGGTTCCACAATGACAGATCCTAAGACCGTTGAGCAGGAAAGGCTTCAGAATATGTACAATGAGGCTATGTTCCTTTTTGTGGATTCAATATATCTTCTCAAGCAGTCACTGCTTCCCAAAAAGAAGGAGATATACGGACATGATATTTTCAGGAGCCAGAATCTGACATTTGAACCGAGTGCCAATCTGGCCACTCCTCAGAACTACCGTCTTGGTCCCGGCGATGAGGTCATAATAGATATATGGGGGGCTTCACAGAGCTCAATAAGAGAGATGATTTCTCCCGATGGCAATATAATGGTTCAGGACCTGGGACCTGTGTACCTTAACGGAAAGACCGTTCAGGAGGCCGATGAATATATTAAGAAGGTGTTCAGTCAGATCTATTCCGGTCTGGATGGTGACAATTCCAACTCAAGCATCAAACTCTCATTGGGACAGAACCGTTCCGTGCTGGTGAACGTTATGGGTGATGTGGAGAACCCTGGTACATATCAGGTTTCATCATTCGCTACCGTTTTCAATGCCATATACATGGCCGGTGGAGTCAATGATTTGGGATCACTCAGAGATATAAGACTCTATCATGAAAATGAGGAGGTTGCCAAGATCGATATGTATGACTACATCCGCAACGGAAAGGTTCAGGATGACATACGCTTGAATGACAACGATGTGGTTATAGTATCACCGCATTCGCTTCTGGTCAACATTGATGGACGTGTGCGTCGGCCCATGTTGTATGAAATGACTCAGGAGGAGTCTCTGGCTGACCTTATTGATTATGCAGGCGGTCTGGAATCGGATGCATATAAAAAAGATGTCAGAGTGATCAGGATGGGTGAGTTTCAGCGTCAGATATTTACCGTTACCAAGGAGCAGCAATCCGCATTCAAACTTGTAGACGGTGATTCTGTATATGTGGATTCCATCCAGGTATCATTTGCAAATATGGCCGAAATACGCGGTGCGGTATTCCGTCCCGGTCAGTTCCAGATAGACGGTGACATCACCACAGTAAAGGGCCTTATAGAGGCCGCCGGAGGACTCAAGGAGGACGCATTCCCGTCCAGAGCCCTGTTGAGCCGTACAAATCCGGACAAGACTCTTACCAATCTGGCTATTGATATCAAGGGACTCATGGAAGGCTCTGCACAGGACGAGGCATTACGCAATCATGATGTGCTGTTTATTCCCAGCCTGTTTGATGTAGGTGAAATCAAGACTTTCAGCGTTTACGGTGAAGTCCTGTTCCCCGGTGATTACAGATATGCCGACAACACCAGTATAGAGGACCTGATACTGCAGGCCGGTGGTCTTAAGGAGGACGCATCACTCACAAAAGTTGATGTGGTACGCCGTAACCGCGACAAGGAGGCTGTAGAAAAGAGCCAGTCTCTTGCTGAGACATTCTCGTTCAGCATCAATGAAGACCTTTCAATACAGGATAATGATTTCCGTCTGGAGCCTTATGATGAGGTGTATATACGCCGTAGCCCGGGTTACTCGGTCAACCGTCGTGTGATAGTGGAGGGTGAGGTTACATTCCCGGGATATTATTCCTTGGCTACCAACAATGAGCGTCTGAGTGACATCATGGAGAGAGTGGGACAGTTCAGTTCGGAGGCTTACCCCGAAGGAGCCCGTCTTGAGAGAAAGATGACAGAAGATGAAAGGTCCCGTATGCATGATATTGCCGAAATCCTGGCCGGAAACGATTCTGTCGCATTGGCCAAGGCAGTAGACAAACTTATGAATATGACCACCTTCAATGTGGGTATCAACCTGCAGGAGGCTGTCAACAAACCGGGTGGTCCTGCAGATATAGTCCTGCGTGACGGAGACCGTATCATCGTTCCGGTATTTACCAATACGGTCAAGATTAACGGTGAGGTCATGTTTTCAAATACAACACCTTTCGTAAAGGGTAAAAGCCTTAAGTATTATATTGAGAAGGCCGGCGGATATTCGCAGCGTGCCAAGAAGAGCAAGGCCTACGTAGTATATATGAACGGTTCGGTGGCAAAGGCCAAGAAACGTTCCAGTAAACTGGTTCAACCCGGTTGTGAGATAGTTGTTCCCGCGCGTCAGCAACGTGACGGACTGTCACCGACCGAGATCCTCAGCTTAGGTTCTACATCCGCATCACTGGCAACAGTAGTATTGGCTCTTATGAGTCTCTTGAAGTAACGGCTATGGAAAAAGATAACAAGTCCAATGTGAGAATGGCTGATTTCGTAGAGCTTCTGCGGGATTTGTGGACGCACAGGAAGCGTATAATCATGAATTGCTTCTGGGGTGGTATTCTTTCTATAATAGTTGCTTTCAGTATTCCCAAGGAGTATACGTCAGAGGTGGTGATTGCACCCGAAATATCATCGGCTGCAGGTATATCCGGAGGATTGGGCGCTCTGGCATCAATGGCCGGAATCAGTATGGATACCGAGGAAGAGGCCATATATCCGCAACTCTATCCGCAGATTGTTTCTACTACTCCTTTCCTGTGTGACCTGGCCGCACTGAATGTAACCTTTAATTACCGGAAGGATTCGATTTCAACCAACATCTACAACTATCTCTGCTACTATCAGAAAGAAACATGGTGGAGTAAGGTTCTGTCAGCACCGTTCAAACTTGTTAAACGTGAAAAGAAGGAGATTCTTGAGGATGGCGTCAAACTCAATCCCAAACAGTTGAGCCGTCAGCAGCAGAAGGTTCTCAAGGAACTGAAAGAGAGAATCACGGTCGAACTGGACAAGTTGACAAGCGCCATTTACATCAATGTGACCATGCAGGATGCTATGATTGCATCGATAGTTGCTGACGCCTTAACGGAAAACCTTCAGTTGTATGTTACCGATTATCGTACAGTCAAGGCCAGAAAGGATATGGAGAATACCCAACGTATGTGCGACGAGGCACGTGAGAACTACTATGCGGCACAACATGCTTATGCGGAATACTGTGACCAGCATATGGGCGTGACAAAACTCCAGTATCTGATGGAACAGGACCGTCTGTCAAACGAGAAGGATCTGGCTTTCAATCTCTATAACCAGTTGGCTCAGCAGCTTGATATGTGTCGTACCAAACTGCTTGAAAAGACACCTGTCGTTGTTATCCTTCAGCCTTCCACCATCCCATACAAGGCTACTACCCCCAAGAAGATGATGATTGGAATCCTGTTCGTATTCCTGGCATTCTTTGGAACTGTAGGCTGGATAATCGTAAAGGAGCGTATTCTTGAAGCTTGAATATGGGTTGGTTGATACTCCTGACACTTTTGATTGAGGTGGGAGTACTGCTCTACCTTGAAGAAAAGGCGTGGCACACGCTTTACACTCCTCTTAATTTCCTGATGTTGCCGTATGTGGTCATCCTGTTGCTGACGGTTTCAGTGTCAGGCAAGTGGGGCATAGTTGATTTCTATTATCCAAGCATAGTGTACTGGAATGCCGGTCTGTTGCTTTTTGCCATACCCAGTTATGCAATGGGTTTTGTGCTCCAAAAACACAATAAACCGGTAGGCAGGCCGATAGATGACGGTGAGGGAATGCCCGACATTGTCGTTGTCCTGTCTGTAATAATGTGTCTGGCATTCCTGTACAGGCTGAAACAGACACTGGGATCGTCAAGCGCGACATTCGGAACTGATGAATTCGGTATGGATTATGACGGGCACGGCCTATGGGCTCATCTGAGCAAATTCAACCTGCCGTTGCTCATTTTGTGCATTTATTATGCAAACCGCAGGCAATGGTGGTTGTGGATCATCATAATAACGCTGGTTTTCATTACGTTCATCCATCAGGTCAAAGGTTGGGTTATAATTCCCTGCGTTACAGGTCTGGCCATGCGACTGTATTCGGGAAAGACACATCTTACCGCCAAGTTCCTTTTCTTTCTTGCCATCGGTGCTGTCGCTGTGTTTCTGGTTTCATACATACTATCACTTGTGGTAGGCGGAAATGCAATGCTGGGCGGTGCAATACTGGAATTCATACTGCGTCATTTTGTCCATTATCTGACCAGTGGAGTTCTGGGATTCAGTATGGACCTGGCTGCCGGAATGCCGGACAAGGGGAATATGGATATCTTGTTCGCGCAGTTTGTAAATCTTACAAATGTCCTGACCGGTAATGATGAGATCATCTCACAGGTAAACGGTGTTTTCTTCCATACCGGTCTGAATAACACTAATGTGAGAACAATGTTCGGCACTATAGCCGTATATACCAATCCGGGGCAGTTTATCTTTGTGACGTTGCTATTGAGTACCGTCATATATTCACTTAAGGTATTGTCCATACGTTTTGGAAACATATATCTCAACATCATCTATTTCTTTGAATGCGCCATGCTGTGCATGGGATGGTTTGAATATTACTTTTTCCATCTGGATGTGATTGAGGTGCCTGTGATGACTCTGATTGTTATGACTTTAGTTTTACTGACTAAGACCAAACAGCATGAAACTTAAAGAAGGCATAGAGAAATTCGTTTCAAGATTGAACGGAGGGGAATCGGGCGCGCTCAAGAAGGTGACCGGTAATTTCATCTACCTGTCCGTGCTGAACGCCATCAACATCCTGCTGCCGCTCATAACGCTTCCTTATCTGATGATAACCGTGGGTAAGGCCAACTACGGTATCTACAGCTATGTCTACATGCTGCTGCAGTATGTAATCATATTTGCCACATACGGCTTCAACTTTTCAGCCACCAAACAGATATCACAATGCCGCGATGACAAGGAGAAGGTGAATGTGATATACAATTCGGTCATGGCATCAAAACTGATTATAGCAACGCTACTTTCGGTTATACTGCTGTCTCTTTCAAGGTTCGTCATGAAGGATGACCAGGCACCGCTGATGTTCGTATATGGTCTTGGAATGGTTCTTGGTGACATTCTGACTCCGTTATGGCTGTTCCAGGGTATGGAGAAGATGAAGTATATGACTCTTGTCAATGCCTCGTCAAAGATACTGTTCACCGTACTTGTATTCATAGTAATTAAAAAGGCCGATGATTATTTCCTGCTTATCCTGCTCAATTCGGCGGGCTATATGCTTGCCGGACTGTTGAGTCTGTGGCTTGCCTCCAGACAGTTCGGGATGCGTCTTAGACCGGTGTCTGCCGGCGATATCCTTTATCAGATGAAAGAAGGCAGCGCTGTGTTCGGTTCTACATTCGGAATGTACCTGTATCGTAATGCCAACATAATAATACTCAAGCAGTTCGTTCCAAACGAAGTGGTGGGCGTTTACTCAGCAGCCGAGAAGGTGATCAAGGGGTTCCAGTCAATAGTGGCTCCTGCAGCACAGGCATTGTTCCCTCACTTGAGTCTCAGGTTCAAGGATAGGCCGGACCGCGATAACATCGCCTTGCTCAAGAGAATATCGGTACCCTTCTCCGGACTGGTCCTTTTGCTGGCCATGGCAGTTCTTGTGTTTGCCCCATGGATATCGGATATCCTGTGCGGTGGTTTGGAATTCCGCAGTTGCGTACCCCTTATAAGACTTATGACTCCCGTTATCCTGTTCGGTGAGATAAACTACCTTATAGGAATAGTAGGATTGATCAATATGAACCGGCAGAAGCAGTTTTTCCGTTCCGTATTGGTTACCGGAGTCTTTAGTGTGGCTTTTATAGTTATTTTTGCGGGTAGGTATGGTGCTTATGCGGCTGCAGCCTCGATGTCATTGTCCGAGATGCTGCTCTCCGTACTGTGCCTGGGTGTCCTGATTGGAATAGCAAGAAAAAAATGACGGCAATCATCATATTGAACTGGAATGGTGCGGACGATACAATTGCCTGCCTGCGCTCCCTTGAGAAGGCTCAGGGCAGTTTCTTTGTCGTTGTAACCGATAACGGATCGGCCGATGATTCCGTTCAAAGGATAAAGGAATACATATCCGGCTCCGGACTTGACATCAGGCTCCTGGAACTGGGTCATAACTACGGATTCGCCGGAGGAAACAACAGGGCGGTTGAATATGCTTCACAGTTTGCTCCCGACAGTTATCTGCTTCTTAACAATGATACTGAAGTGACTCCCGGATTCCTGGTCCGTCTGGAAGAGTTCAGAAAAAGCCACGACTGCTATCAGGTCCTGACTCCCAGAATAAACTATTATTACGACAAGGAACGTATATGGAACTGCGGTGGAGTGCTCAGGTTCGGATTCCGCCGTTACAGGTATGCCGATGTCCGTCAGGACAGGGTTTTGAATAAGAAACCCTTCAGAATCGGGTTCGTGACAGGATGTGCACTCTATTTTACACCCCGGGTCATTTATGATGGTTTCACTCCGTTCACTGACAGGTTCTTTTTTGGTGAGGAGGATTTTGACTTTTCTATGAGGATGAACCGGCACGGACTGAAAATGGCATGTGTTACTGACTCCGTAATCTACCATAAGGTTGGTTCTGCAGGTAACCGGATGGTGAAATCAGGTAAGGTTTACCTGCATCTGCTGAACCGTTATATAGACATAAGGCTCAACAACGGAGGACTGTACTTCCTGTTGTGGCGTCTTGCGGCATTCTATTTCACAGTACGTGCCCTTAAGAAAGCGTTTGGTTCAATATCCGGAGCATTGGAGAAATACCGGATACTGCTCAGGGATATGCGTTCAATGGACAAAGTGGACCGTTCTGTTTTTGAGAGTCTTGTAATTAAGGGTGATTATTTTGAATGAAGGGAACCAAGGTTGAAATATGGGGCGTGTATCCGCCTCCCATCGGCGGAATATCGGTCTATTGTAAAAGACTGACTGATGCCGTTCACCAAAAGGAGAGCAGCGTGGTTCTTAAGAACTTTGCCGGTTCCCGCTCACAGTGTCCTTACGTGAAGGATTTGAAATTCCCCGTATGGGAATTCATAAAGCTTCCTTTCAGGAAAAGGATGATCATACATGTGCAGTTGTGTAATGTCTGGTTCCTTACAGCCCTCTATCTTACAGGATGGCGTCATCGTCTGGTTATCACTTTGCATAACAGGAAGTTGCTCTTGCTGGGCGGATGGAAGGAATGTCTGGTTAAACGGTTCCTGTCCCGTGCACGCTGCATAATATTCAATGATCCCCGCTTTGCAGACCTTCTGCATGACAAATACGGAACAGACAAGTCTGTAATGACGGCTCTTCCCACATATATACCGTCATCCGAATCAGAGAGGCGCGGTATCCCTGTTGAGATAGAGTCATTCTGCAGCAGACATCGTTATACGGTTTCCACAAATGCCCATAAGGTTATAATCAACAATTGGGGCGACGTTTACGGTATTGACCAGATTATCGGAATGATGGATAATCTTGTTCACGGTCATGGTCTGGATGTGGGACTGGTTTTCCTGATTGGATCAGTAGGTGACAATGAGTATTATCAGAGCTGTCTCAAACGTATCGATGAGCTCGGCCTTGGCGACAAATTCCTCTTTGTGACGGGTTCCGATGTAAACGGATTTGAGGTTTGGGAAAGGACCGACCTGTTTGTGAGGGCTACCAGGACTGACATGGAGGGAATATCTGTAAAGGAGTCGCTGCAGTATGGAACGCCCGTTGTTGCCAGCGATGTTTGTACAAGGCCCGTTGAGGCTATCCTGTATAAGGACGGCGATGTTGATGACCTCTCCCGTAAGTGTTATGATGTCCTTACATCGGGAATGAGGTGCGCTCATTATCATCCGGAAACAGATGTTCCTGAGCGAATAATGTCAATATATAAGAGTTTAAGTGAATAAGATATGCTATATTAGTAGCATCAGAACTATAAAAACGCATTACACTGATATGAAGCAGATAATACAGGATCTGAAAAGCGGTGCCACTATTCTTGAAGAGGTGCCCGCTCCACAGGTGAAGGCAGGATACGTGCTCATAAAGACTACACGTACATTGGTTTCGTTGGGAACCGAGAGAATGCTGGTGGAGTTCGGCAAGGCCAATCTTATTGACAAGGCAAGGCAGCAACCGGATAGGGTAAAACAGGTGCTGGACAAGATCAGGACTGACGGTATGGTTCCTACATTGGAAGCCGTTTTCAATAAATTGAACCAGCCGCTTCCGCTCGGATACTGTAATGTGGGTAAGGTGGTTGCCGTTGGCAAGGGAGTTACTGAATTCTCTGTGGGTGACCGTGTGGCAAGCAATGGCAATCATGCCGAATATGTGTGCGTACCCAAGAATCTGGTCGCAAAGGTCCCTGATAATGTCAGTGATGAAGAGGCTGCATTCACTGTAATAGGTTCAATCGGTCTTGAAGGTGTCAGGCTTCTTTCAGCCCAGTTGGGTGAGACTGTCGTCGTGATAGGACTTGGCCTGATAGGCCTTTTGGCTATCCAGTTGCTTAAAGCAAACGGATGTAAGGTGATAGGTGTGGATTTTGACCAGCAGAAGGTTGATATGGCATGCAGGATGGGAGTGACGGCCGTCAATCCCCAGTCCGGTACCAATGCGGTCTCATTTGTACATGAATATACATCAGGTATAGGAGCGGACGCCGTACTTATCACAGCCTCAACGGACAGCGACAGCGTTATTCACGAGGCATGTGAGATGAGCCGTAAGCGCGGAAGGATAGTCCTTGTGGGAGTAATAGGACTCAATATGCGCAGGGATGATTTCTACAAGAAGGAACTCTCATTCCAGGTTTCATGTTCATATGGTCCGGGACGATATGATGAAGATTATGAGAACCGTGGCATAGATTATCCTTTACCTTATGTGCGATGGACAGAGAAGAGAAACTTTGAAACCATCCTGAGCCTTATTTCAAACGGCTCCGTTGAGGTAAAATCACTTATAACCGAGAAGTATGACCTTAAGGATTATGAGTGTATATACGGCGATATGCGCAAAAAAGGATCAGTTGCATCCATATTATGTTACTCGGATCAGTCTGAGGCCGATGAGTCCGTCACCCTTAACACCAACGGATTCAAAGGAGGTCCCGGCAAGATAGGAATCATAGGAGCCGGCAATTTCACCAACTCTACCGTTATTCCGGCACTGTTGAAGGCTGGAGCCAAGGTTAAATATGTCTCTTCACGAACCAACGGCCTGGAGGCCAAGACTGCGGCCAAGAAGATGGGAGCCGAGATAGCCACAACTGATTATAAGGCTATACTGAATGATCCGGAGGTAAATATGGTTATATGCACAACCCGTCACAACGTCCATGCATCAATGGTTTGTGAGGCTCTTGAATCCGGTAAAAGCATATTCGTGGAGAAACCCCTGTGCCTCAATTCCCAGGAGCTGGACAGGATAATGGAATTGTACGGAAAGGCACAGGATGGAACTACCCTTACCGTGGGATTCAACCGCAGGTTCTCTCCATTTGCCGTCAGGATGAAGAAACTCCTTGGCGACGGTCCCAAGAATATCGTGGCAACCATGAATGCCGGTTACATACCTCCCGAAATGTGGGTCCATGATATGGAAACAGGCGGAGGCCGGATAATAGGAGAGGCCTGTCACTTCATTGACCTCTGCTCTTTTCTGGCCGGCAGTGATGTGGTATCGGTCTGTGTCAATGCGCTAGGTACCAATCCTCGGGAGAATACCGACAATATGAGTATACTGCTCAAATATGCGAACGGCTCCAATGGAGTGATCAACTATTTCTCAAACGGTGCCAAGTCTTATCCCAAGGAGAAAGTTGAAGTCTTCTATCAGGACAAGGTTCTGGCTCTTGACAACTGGAGGATACTGGAGGGATTCGGTTACAGGAACTTCAGACGGATGAAAGGACGTATGGACAAGGGACATATGGCCGAATTTCTTCTGCTCAAGGAACGCTCCGAAAAGGGTGGTGATGCTTTAATTCCGTTTGAAAGTATCGTGAACACGACCAAGGCCTCGTTTGCATGTATCGAGAGCCTCAAGAGCAGGTCATGGATTGACGTGTAAGGTGTAGGTGAGTCTGTTACGGAAACTGATTTCGGCAACCCGGCAGGTTCTTGAAACGTTGTATTCCACAGATGATTCCATATCTTTTATGTCCAATCGGACTGCTCCTTTAATCTGTATCGTACCTTTGTCGGTAACAATACCTGAATTGTCAAAAGAGAGGATTCTGACATCGGGAGCGAAATGAATCCTGCTCACCGTATCCTTTGCTGTATTGCAGATGTCCTGAATGGAGAAGGTGTCATTCTCCAGTCTGAAAGTGCGTGAGTGGATGGCTCTGCTTCCATACCCGTTATGGCTTGCAACTATCATGCAGTCACAGTCCTGCTCAATTCTGACCCTGGCTCTGCCGGCCACACGGAAAACATCCCAGACTCCCGAAGAGTCCTTTCCGTCAACGGTTACGGTGTTGTGCGCCTGTGTGCTGCGCTCATATTGCCTGCGGCTGTTCCCGTTATATGTGGAAATTCCGGTGTCAATGATGAATGGCTTGCCGTCAATGCGCAGTTCATAGTTCAGAGTGTCGGCATGAGTGTGTCCCGGCTGGTTCGCGGCGGTAATGTTGCCTACATCGGCTATCACGTTGATTCTGCCGTCGGCAAGGCGGCGGTATCCGCACTCTTTCAGGGGGATGGGACTTGATTCAATTCCAAGACTGGTTGCGTAATACAGCAGTTCACTGGGCTGTGGCGCAATTCCGTACGCGGAATCATTGAGCAGCGGGATGGTTCCGTCGGGCCAGATAATGCTCTTGAGGTGTCCTGTCATGGCGCGGGCGCAATCAATCAGGAAACCTTTCATTGAAGGCGGAAACGGACCTGTTGCCGTAAATGCGGATGTGTAGTTGATGCAGTCCAGCAGACGGTCCAGCAGAATGCAATGATACATGGGCGACTGCTCGTAGTGGGCTCCGTCCCTGAGTATCTCCCTCTTGAGTTCCCGTTTGAGAAGCCTGGCTGCCTTGCGGGCCATCTTGGGGTCATTCAGGAAAGAGGATCCTATGGAGAGTGCAAATGCATCTTCAAGCAGGTGGTTGCCGCCCACATTCCTTTCAATCCGCCTGGAGAGAAGCAACAGTTGTGAGTATAGGCTATTTATGCGCTCAGTAGTGGCGTAGCTGCTGTTGTCGCAAAAAAACTTTATCCAGTTGATACATCTGAGAGCAGTAGGATAGGGAGCTGTCCCGATGCTTTTGCCTTGACAGTCCTGAATAAACCTGTCTATCCAGGACGCACATTCCGCGGGGGTGATTGAAGGCTGTTGCAGCCAGTCCATATAGTTCAGGTTGTATGCCCATAACGGACCGTAATGATTGTCTTCCCATCCCCGGAATGTACTGCTGAGGTTCAGGAACGTAAATTGCCCGCCGTCAAGTGATACAGGTTTGGGTATGGGGGCTGTCAGATGACCGGTACGGATGTTGCCGGTGTATTTTGCCTGCTTGAACTTGGGGGTATGTAACTTCCTGATAATCTGGAACAGTATCTGTTCGGGGTTCAGGTGAAGAACAGTCAAAACAATCCTTGTCAGTTTCATACCTTTTTTCTTTCCACAAATATAGTGTTTTGGCGCTAATAATAAGTGCTTTTTTTATAACTTTGTGGTTTGAATAGAACGGCTTATGCCGTAGTATCCGATTTATGAAAGTAAACTTTATAGGGTTGGGATACATTGGTCTCCCAACTGCCATTATAGCAGCAAAGCACGGCATTGAAATAGCGGGAACAGATATCAATCCTGATATTGTGGAAGCTACCAATCAGGGCCATCTCCATATCGTGGAGCCTGATATGGAGGATATGCTAAGGGAGGTTGTTGCAAACGGCCGCCTCAAGGCATATACCGAGCCCCAATTGTCCGATGCCTATTTCATTGTAGTCCCGACACCTTTCAAAGGTAATCACGAACCGGATATAACATACGTAGAGGCCGCTACCAGAAGCGTAGTGCCAATCCTTAAGGAGGGTGACCTCTTTGTGATAGAATCGACATCACCTGTAGGAACCACTGAGAAGATGCGCGATGTCATCTATTCAATGCGTCCCGAACTCAAAGGTAAGGTTTTTATGGCCTATTGCCCGGAGCGCGTGCTTCCCGGAAATGTGGCTTATGAGCTGATCAACAATGACCGTGTAATTGGCGGTATCAATCCCGAATCGACCGAGAAGGCAAAGGAGTTCTACTCACAGTTCGTGAAGGGCGCTCTTCATTCCACTGACAGCCGTACGGCCGAGATGTGCAAACTCACTGAGAACGCCTCCCGTGACGTGCAGATTGCGTTTGCCAATGAACTGTCACTGGTTTGCGCCAAGGCGGGAATCAATGTGTGGAAACTGATAGAACTTGCCAACAAGCATCCGCGGGTGAATATACTGCAGCCTGGATGTGGAGTGGGAGGTCATTGCATAGCCGTTGACCCATACTTCATCACGGCCGATTTCCCCGAAGAGTCCAAACTGATTGCCCAGGCACGTGAGACCAACAACGGAAAGGCTGAGTGGTGCACGGGCCAGATTCTGGCTCAGATCCTCAAGTTCGAGAAGGAGAACGGCCGTAAACCCCAGGTGGCGCTTATGGGTCTGGCATTCAAACCCAATATCGATGATCTGCGTGAGAGTCCTGCCATGGAGATAGCCAAGGGTGTTACAGATGCTGTTGCATCACAGTATCTTATGGTGGTTGAACCCAATATCAAGTCTCATCCGCGCTTTGCCCTTACAGGCTTCAGGGAGGCATATGATAAGGCCGATATAGTAGTCTTCCTGGTCAACCACAGGGAGTTCGCGGCTCTCAATTACCGCACAGATGTCAAGGTGCTGGATTTCTGCGGCGTTTTCAAACTACCGTATATTATCTGAGCAGTGATGAAAAAGATAATCCTTGTGTTCGGAACCCGTCCGGAGGCCATCAAGATGGCGCCTCTTGTCAAGGAACTTGAAAAGTATCCTGATGAGTTTCAGACTCTTGTATGCGTCACAGGACAACACAGGGAGATGCTTGATCAGGTGCTCCGCCTGTTCGATATAAGACCGGACTATGACCTGAACATCATGAAAGAGGGTCAGACCCTGTACGACGTGACATCACGTGTACTGTGTGATTTCGGCAAGGTTCTTCAGAAAGAACAACCTGATCTGGTTCTGGTCCATGGTGATACCACAACGTCGATGTCATCGGCCCTGGCGGCATTCTATGAGCAGATTCCGGTAGGTCATGTGGAGGCAGGCCTGCGTACGGGCAATATCTACAGTCCGTGGCCCGAGGAGATGAACCGTCAGATAACGGGACGCATTGCCGTGCTGGATTTTGCTCCTACTCAGTTCGGGCGAGACAACCTGATTAGGGAGAATGTGCCGCAGGACAGGATAACCGTTACCGGAAACACTGTTATAGACGCTCTCTGTTATGTCGTAGACAGGATTAAAGGTGATGCGGCCCTGAGGGAGTCTCTCGAAAGGAATATATGCGCTCAGGGATATGACGTGAACCGTCTTAAGGATAGCGGCAGGCGTCTGGTGCTTATTACCGGACACAGGCGTGAGAACTTTGGCGATGGTTTCAGAAATATCTGCAAGGCTCTGGATACGTTGTCACACAGATACGGTGATGTGGATTTTGTATATCCCATGCACCTTAATCCCAATGTCCGCAAGCCCATACACGATATGTTTGACGGCAGGATGCCCGACAACATATTCTTTATAGAGCCTTTGGATTATTTTGACTTTGTACGCCTGATGGAACTCAGCCATATTGTGCTTACCGATAGCGGAGGTATCCAGGAGGAGGCTCCGGGTCTTGGAAAGCCGGTTGTCGTGATGCGCGACACGACCGAGCGTCCCGAGGCGGTCGAGGCCGGTACGGTCAAGTTGGTGGGCACTGATTACGATAAGATTACAAACCAGATAAGCAGGCTGTTGGATGATACCGGATATTACAATACCATGAGTCAGGCAGTAAATCCTTACGGTGACGGAAAGGCATGCCCCAGGATAGTGGATTTTATCCGTTCATTCTTTAAAGAATAAGTTTTCAACAATCACAACAAAAGGCGAATTCTTCAGTTATTATTGAAAAGAGGCCTCCGCGATGAAAATACTTGTAGTTTCATTCTACTATGAACCTGAGATTGGTGCTGCACCCAACCGCATTACCAATCTGGTCCGTGGCCTCAAGGAGAGAGGTGCGCAGGTTGATGTGCTGACTTGCCTCCCCAACTATCCCAAAGGCAGGATATTTGACGGATATCGCGGCCGCTTTTCAATGCAAGAGAATCTTGACGGTGTCAATGTATACCGTTATTGGACATATGCCACTGTTTCCAAGGGCATTGTGAGGCGTGCTCTGGCCATGACGTCGTTTGCCGTGACCATGTGGGCGTTCGGCCTCAAACGCAAGCTGATCCATAGTTATGACAAGGTTATAATACAGTCACCTCCTATTATGGTGTCTGCGTCGGCCATGTCTCTCTTTAAGTGCTGTTATAGGAAAAAGGTTGTGCTGAATGTATCCGATTTGTGGCCAGGATCGGCTGTGGAACTTGGCTTTATGAAGGAGAACAGTCTGTCATACAAGTTTACCTCACGCCAGGAACGGAAAATATACAGACGTGCCGATGCTGTGATGGGCCAGTCAAACGGGATTCTTGACAGGGTTCGTTCGCTGGAGCCGGACAAACGGCTGTTCCTGTACAGGAACCTTTCCCGGATTCCGTCCGGGCAGCAGGCAGTAAAGGAGAAGACGGCCAAGTCCGGGAGTCTCAAGATTGCCTATGCCGGCCTTCTGGGTGTTCCGCAGGATGTACTCTCCATTGTCCGCAATGTGGATTTTGAATCTGTCGGTGCCGAGTTCCATATCTATGGAGGCGGTAACCAGGCGGAAGACATAAAGAATGAGATAGCAGCCGGTAAGAAGAACGTGTTCTATCACGGTGTTCTTGCCAAGGAGCAGATGAACAAGGTGATGGGTTGTGAGTATGACGTGTCACTCATAGCATTGGTCAAATCCATCACAGGTGCCGTTCCTTCAAAAATATTCGATACCCTTCCGCTGGGCATACCGCTTCTGTTCTGCGGCACAGGCGAGGGCGCTGACATTGTCAGGGAGAATGGATTCGGCCTTGTATCGGCACCTTCGGACTTCAGGATGATAGAGAATAAGATCCGGGAGTTTGCTGTGATGGATGCCGATGAGTTCCATGCATATTCCCAAAGATGTATGGATGCCGCAACCGGCAGTTTCAATTTTGATTCCCAGTTTGATTCATTCATGGAGTTTCTTGGCATGGTTTAAAGAAAAAATAGTCATGTCAGGATTTATCTTTGGGGTGAATACCGACTATATATTAGAAGACAATTACAACTGTTTATTAATAATTACATGAGAAAGATTTTGTTTACAGCAGCTTTGGCCCTCGTAGCAGCAGGTGCCAGCGCACAGGAGCCCAATTTCACAATGGGTGGAGGTTTCGGAGGTTTTGGCGGCTTTGGCGGTTTCGGCGGCCAGCAGCAGACCAATGTCAAGTTTGATGAGTATGTAGCAGCCCCTGACGGCTTTGACAAGGAGCGTGACGGTATCAAGAAGGGTACTGTAAAACTCATTGAGTATCAGTCAGAGTCAGTTGGCACAACCCGTAAGGCCAATGTATATCTTCCTGCAAGCTATGACGGCAAGAAGAAGTTCAGTGTTCTCTATCTGCTCCACGGCATAGGTGGTGACGAGTGGGAATGGATGAATGACGGTGGTGTACCCAATATCATCATGGATAACCTCTATGCCGATGGCAAGGTAGCCGATATGATCGTGGTTATGCCTAACGGCCGTGCTGCCGTGAATGATTCACGCGAGGGCGGTATGGGCTCAGCCGGTGCTTTCGGCGTATTTGACAAGGACCTTATCGGCAGCCTTATCCCTTATATCGAGAAGAATTTCAGCGTTTATACTGACAAGGATCACCGTGCTATCGCCGGTCTGTCAATGGGTGGCGGCCAGTCTCTGAACTTCGGTCTTGCCAACTTGGACAAGTTCGCTTACATTGGTGGTTTCTCATCGGCCCCCAACACACAGCGTGCCGCTCAGTTGATTCCCGATGTTGAGAAGGTTAAGAAGGAGAACAAGCTTCTGTGGATGGTATGCGGCAGCCGCGACGGTCTGATTGGTAACAGCACCCAGCTCAAGGCTTTCTGTGACGAGAACGGAATTCCCTGCACATTGATCAGTTATCCTGACGGTGAGCACAACTTCGTTGTATGGAAGTACGGCCTCTACAACTTTGCACAGTTGATATTCAAATAATCAGAATTACATTCTGAGCATTTTAAGGAAGTCACGTTCCGTGCGGAGCGTGGCTTCTTCTTTTCCCTTTACCGTCTGGGTCTCGGGGAACAGAAGCATGGTGGAGAAATCACTCTCCGGCATATGGATACGCTCATAAAGGTGTCGGAACGAACGTCCGGCGTGTGTCTCGCTGTCGCGAGGTCCGACTATCATCAGCAGATGGTCCTCCTTGAGTCCGCTTATCACCCAGTGCATATCGGCAGTCTCACTGACCTCGTTGTATGATACGCGACCACTTGAGAAGTTGAGCCCGGTACCGCGTACGGCCGAAATCGGCTGGTCCTTACCGTAGAACTCGGTAGCGCAGCCTATTGCCATGGTGATGCGGTAGATGCTCTCCATACATTTCTCAAATGCCTCATCCTGGATTACCGGGCCGGGAACCAGAACCACTATGCGTCTTATGGTGTTTATGGGAGTTACAAAACGCTGTAGAACTATCTGGCCGTGGAAACCGTCGTTGAGCGGACTGATGATATTGTCAAGGTAGGGCAGGTTTATGCTGTGACGCAGCGGCAGTCCCATAAGCATGCGGTCTGCAGCAAACTCATTGGATGCATGCAATATACTGTCTATGATGTTGTTGCCCAGACGGTTGTGTGCAATGAAAGGAACATCGGCCGATGCCGCTATCCTGGATGCCTCCTCCAATCGGCCCTTTCCGTCCTGCATGTATTTGGGCGCATGTTCACCGTTGATGGTAACATATAGACCTACCAGTTCCGGGCTGTTCTTGTCATATAGAGTAATTGCAGTGTCCATAAGGGCCTGAAGGGTGTTGGAGCCGGTAAGCATAACCATCAGACGTGAATCTGCTTGAGAGGCATCGGAGAGCTCGTCCTGGTGTAGTACATCGGCAGCCTTCTCTGTGACGATATTGCTCAGTATGCATGAGAACAGCACAATAAGCACTGTGGCGCTGAGGGTGGTGTTATCCATCAGCCCTCCGTCATAAGCACCCATTGCTATGGCCAGGGCTCCGGCGGCATGTGACGCGCTGAGTCCGAATACAACCCTGCGGTCATTGGTCGTAAAACCGTTCGCCTTCTGGGTGACCAGGGCGGCAAACCACTTTCCGAAGGTTCCTATAATGAACAGGACCGCAAATGCCGTCAGGAACAGCCAATCGCCAGTCATTCCCCTAAGGTCTATCATAAGGCCTGTATTAAGCAGGAATAGGGGTACGAACAGTGTGTTGCCCACAAAATCCAGACGGTTCATCAGAGGCGATGACTTGGGTATGTAGCGGTTCAGTACTATACCTGCCAGGAATGCACCTACTATGGAGTCTAAACCTATCAACTGGGCCAGACCGCAACTTAGCGCCAGCAGTATCATTACGAACAGGAAGTGCGAGAAACTGTTGGTGACACGATGGAAGAACCCCCGTGCCATACGCGGGTAAATCAGTATCACCGCCGTGATGTAAATCGCTATCTTAAGTATGAACCACAGGGGATTGAATTCAGCATCGCCGTGGGTGGACATCATTACCGCATACACTATCAGAGCCAGCAGAATGGCAACCAGGGCGCCTGCAACTGAAATGGTCACACTCTTGCGTCGGGCCAGTCCGTATCGGCTTATGATAGGATAGGATATAAGGGTATGTGAACCCATTATACATGCCAGTATGGCCGATGTGCGGGCGGGCAACTTAAGCAGCCATACGCATGAGAAATAGCACAACGCCCATGGAACGGCAAAGGTGAGTATGCCAAAGATAATACCCCATACCTTGTTGCGTTTCATCTCCTCCAGGTCAATGCCCAGTCCGGCAAAGAACATGATGAAGAGCAGTCCCATGCGGCTGAAGAACTGAATCTCGGGCGTGACCTGTAGAATGTTCAGAACTCCGGGGCCGATGAGCACACCCGTAACTATCAGGCCTGCAATCTGCGGGAATCTGAGTCTCTTGCAGAGTATGGGCACAAACAAAACCAGCGTCAGGACCACAAAACAGATCCAGATGCTGTCAGTCATGGGGAACAGTTGTTGATAACTCATCTTTGGTTATTACGCTACGAAGATAATTATAATTCCCTGATTTTGTAATTTCGCGTAATAAAAGAATGCATATGATAGACTACCAGAAGGAACTCAACCCGAGCCAGTGTGACGCCGTCCTATATACCGAGGGCGACAGCATGGTCATAGCCGGTGCCGGTTCCGGAAAAACACGTGTACTCACGTACAAGATTGCCCATCTACTTGAGGAGGGAGTGGATCCTTGGTCCATACTGGCCCTGACCTTTACCAACAAGGCGGCAGGAGAGATGAAACAGCGCATAGCAGCGCGAGTGGGAGAGAACCGTGCCCGTTATCTCTGGATGGGTACATTTCATAGTATTTTCAGCCGTATACTGCGCACGGAAGCCGATAAGATAGGCTACACCTCCAACTTTACCATCTATGACCAGCAGGACAGCCAGAATCTGATCAAATCCATTGTCAAGGAAATGCAGTTGGATGACAAGACCTATAAGGCCAGCGTGGTCCAGAACCGTATCAGCAATGCAAAGAACCGTCTGATAACGGCATCGGGCTACGTTCAGAATGCCGATATCTACAAGCATGACCAGTTTAAGCGCATACCTATGGTGGGCAAGATATACGAGCGCTATGAGCAGCGCTGCCGCCAGAGTGACGCAATGGATTTTGATGACCTGCTGCTCAATACGTTCATTCTTTTCCGTGACCATCCGGATGTGCTGGAACGTTATGGCACATCATTCAAATACATTCTGGTAGATGAGTATCAGGATACCAACTACGCCCAGCACTGCATAGTGTGGCAACTTACACGTAACGGTGCCAAGGTCTGCGTTGTAGGTGACGATGCCCAGAGCATATACTCGTTCCGCGGCGCCAATCTGGACAACATGCTCAAGTTCTCCAAACTGTATCCGGATTCCAGACTCTTCAAGTTGGAGCAGAACTACCGCTCAACCCAGACCATAGTGGAGGCTGCAGGTACACTCATCAGCAAAAACCACGCACAGATACCCAAGAAAGTGTTCTCGGAAAATGAAGAGGGTGAAAAGATAAAGGTACTGTGCGCACATTCAGACCTTGAGGAGAGCGAGATGGTGGCAAACCGAATGCTTGACCTGCATACATTCAAGGATGTGCCATGGAGCCAGATAGCCATACTGTACCGCACCAACGCCCAGTCACGTCCGCTTGAGGAGGCCCTGCGCAAGCGCGGATTACCATATAAGATTTACGGAGGCCTGTCATTCTACCAGCGCAAGGAGATAAAGGATGTGATAGCCTATTTCCGCATGAGCGTGAACCCCAATGACGAGGAGGCGTTCAAGCGCATCATCAACTATCCTGCCCGCGGAATAGGTCAGACCACTGTAGGCAAGATCCTCTCTGTGGCAATGGAGAACGGTGTCAGTCTGTGGAACGTTATAAGCAATCCCTCCGATTACCGTCTGGATGTGAATTCCGGCACTGCGGCCAAGTTATCGGCCTTTAAGACAATGTTGGAGAGTTTCATGGCCGATGCTTCCATCGTCGATGCACAGCAACTCTCCGAGCGGATAGTCAATGAGACTGGTATCATGTGTGAACTCCAGGCCGATACCACCGTCGAGGGCATCGGCCGTAAGGATAATGTTGAGGAACTGCTTGCCAATATCGCCCAGTTCTGCCTGGACCGCAAGGAGGAGGGTAATGAGCGTTGTTTCATGACCGATTATCTGAGTGAGGTGTCACTCATGACCGATCAGGATAACGAGACCGATGAGGACCTGGAGAAGGTCACTCTCATGACAGTACACGCCGCTAAGGGTCTGGAATTTGACGCCGTGTTCATTGTGGGACTTGAAGAGAACCTGTTCCCCAGCGATATGAGCGGCGACAGCGAGCGTGAGATAGAGGAGGAACGACGCCTGTTCTATGTTGCTATGACCCGCGCCAGAAAGTACCTCACGCTGCTTTTTGCAACTACCCGTTTCAAATACGGCAGCGTGGATTTCTGTACTCCCAGCCGCTTCCTCAAGGATATCGATCCAAGATACCTCAGCGCGACAGTACCATTGGGGACGGTTCCGTTTGGTACTGTTTCGTCCACATCAACACCAAATATGGCCTTTACGCGCAAAACAGTACCAAATGGAACCGTCCCTAATGGCACCACTTTTACACAAAAGACAGCCTTTTCGCGCAAAACAGTACCAAACGGAACCGTCCCCAATGGTACTGTTCGTAAACCTTGGCAACAGGGTAAATTCCAAGTTGTGACTGAATCCATGCTCAAGGATACTACACCTGTTCAGACATTACAGGTGGGAAACGTAATTGAACATGAACGTTTTGGAATAGGAAGTGTATTATCAGTCGAAGGCTCTGGTGGAGACACCAAAGCTGTCATACGTTTTGTCAATGTGGGCGAGAAGACGCTGCTTCTCAAGTTTGCCCGCTACAAGATCCTGAAGTAATTACTTGAACTTTTTCTTGAATTCCTTGTGGAACGCCCTTGATGTGTAGGTGGCCACGATTCCTGCGCCGCCCTTTACGTTGTGAAGTATTGTGACGGGTTCTGAGAGGAATGATATGTCATCGGCATCCCTGTAATCATTTACAGATCTGTGGTAGTAATAATATGCGTTTGAGAGTACGTACAGTCTGACATCGATCGAATATATTACCTCATCCTTCATCTTATCTGCAATTGAGAAGGGAGATGTACTCTCCAGGTATCCTCCTTCAGAATAAACGTAGATAGATTCCAGCGTATCGGGCTTTTCCATCATGATGTTGAAACTGAACTTGTTTCCGTCCTTGATGTGAAGGTCATCAAAGAAAATCTCCTTTGTACCCCATTCAAACTGGCTGTCAGCTTCAGTCTCTTCAAGAATTGCGGTGGCGTTATCGGCCAGACCCAAAAGGATCTTGGTTTCTGAAGGAATCTTGTAATGCAGACTGACAGTCATGGTGTCATATTCATTTTCGCTCCAGTCGTGATTTACGTAATAGGTCATGGACGGAGAGATGGTCAGCATGTAGAAATCTTTCCTGTCGTCAAGTCCTTGGATCTCAAAATCCACTACCCAGACGGAGTCAACGGCTGAGTCGTCAAAGTCTGAGAAATAATCATCAAACGCCTCACTCATGGTCTTAGTGGGGACATACTCCTTGCGGTAATCGGTGAACAGGCAGTTCTGTGCGTGGGGAACTGTGTCGGTGGCCGATATAGTTCCGTACATCGGATGTGAGGCGGTGACGGATATGATGTCGCCGTCATTGATTGCACGTCCGTCGGTAAACGCCTTGAGGCTGTCCACATATGTGGCGGCGTTTGTCTGGCCGTTGATGCTTACGTTTACGGTAACGTCGCTGTCAAGGTTGTAGCCGCTGTAATATGAGTCCAGGAAGAATGCGCTGTGGCTCATCTTGAACAATGGGATGTTGCCGGATTGGGTGATGCTGTTGACAATAAGCATACGCTCGCTGTCCGGGCCTTTGTACTCTATGTCCTTGGTGCATGCGCAGATAAGTACTGCGGCTGCCAATATGATGGTGTTGTATTTCTTCATAACCTTAGAATGATATGGCGTAACTGATTGTGGGAAGGATGGGGAACAGGGTAAGCTGACGCAGCTTGCGGTCCTCTATAATCTGATTTCCGTTATAATAGCTGTCAGAGTAAACGTATACAAGGAACGGATTACGGCGGTTGTATGCGTTGTATATGCTCAGATTCAGCGTGCGGTGTACCCTTTCACTGAATTTGCGGTGCCAGTTGAAACTCAGGTCCAGCCTGTGGGTGGGGTTGAGGCGGAAATTGTTGCGGTTGTCATAATAACCCAGAGTATAGTATGACGGGTACAGTTCATCCTGCTCGTCGGCAAGAGGTTCCGAATCATAATACTGGGTATAGATGGTTCCGCAGTTTCCGGTCTCAAAGAGCCAGGTGGCTGACATATCGAACCTGTCACTGAATTTGTAGTTGCAGGTTATGTCCAGTTTGTGGCGGCGGTCATACTTGGCATCGAACACACGTCCGCCGTTCAGGACCATGCCGGGACGATCAAACTTGCGCTGTGACTTGTTCCAGGTGTATGCCACCCAACCGTTCAGTCTTCCGACCGAGCGTTGTGCCATGAACTCAACGCCGTAACTCCAGCCCTGTCCGAGCGCAATCTTGTTCTGCCAGTCCGTGTCGCCCGACATATAAGTTGATCCCTCCTTGTACTCAATCAGGTTGTTCATGTGCTTGTAATAACTCTCAAGAGTGAAATCGGCCAGTCCCTCTATGCTGTATGCGGCTCCCAGTGCCCACTGGTGCGAATGCTCCGGCTCAATCTTGTCGGTCACAGGCACCCAAAGATCCGTGGGAAGGCTGATAACGTTGTTGGAGAGCAAGTGTACATACTGTGTCATATACGCATAGCCGGTCTTGAGTGACAGGTCATCGGTAATGAGGAATCTGGCGCTCAGCCTGGGCTCCAGAGAGTTGTAGTAGCGATTGTTGACGCTGAATCCTGCGTATCCGGCTCCGACGTTGAACCTGATTATGTCGGTAAGTTCAATGTCATCCTCGGCATACAACTGGAATTCATGAGCTATTATATCCTTTGAACCGAATGACTGTTTAAAGTTGTCGTTTCTTACGGAGTCGTTGTCCATGGTCTGTGTGCTGTTTATGCTCAGGCTCATGACATCGGGAGTAAACTTGTGGTGAGTGTAACTGCCGCCGAATCTGATCTCCTGCTTGGCCGATGGTGACCAGTGGAAATCACTGCGGAAAGAGGCGTCGTATATACCCGATTTCATTCTGATTGAAGAATTGCCCTCAGTTTTGTTGACCTTGTCCTTATCCTTCATGGTGATTCCCATCCTGTGGCGGTATTGGGTGTAGTTGGCGCTCAGGTCCATAAAGAGCTTGGGGTTGAGCACATGGTTCCAGCGTATAGCCGAAACGGTGTTTCCCCAGCGCCAGTCCAGTTTTATCTTTGATTTGTATGCTCCTTCTGAACTCTTGTAATTGAAGAAAATGTCATCATCACCGCTGTACCAGCTTATATAGAGACGGTCGCGGTCATTGAACTTATGGTTCAGTTTTACGTTGAGGTCATAGAAATAGTAGCCCATACTCAAGTCCTCGTCAACATCCGAAAAATTGAACTGCTTGTTCATCCAAATGGCTGAATTCAGCAGGATGTCAGAGTATGTGCGGCGGGCCGATATATTAAATGATGTCTTACCTTTTATTATAGGACCCTCCAGATTGATCTTGGATGAAATGAGTCCTATGGATACGTTGCCGTGATAGTTCTCCATGTCACCGTCCTTCATGCGGATATCCACAACCGATGACAGGCGGCCGTAATAGTGGGCCGGGAAACTGCCCTTGTACAGGGTTACGTTCTTGATGGCATCGGGGTTGAAAACCGAGAACATACCGAACATGTGGTTCACGTTATATACAGGTACGCCGTCCAGCAGAAGAAGGTTCTCATCCGGGTTACCTCCGCGTACATAGAGTCCTGCGGTTGCCTCGGTTCCGGCCTGAACACCGGGCAGCAACTGAAGGGCTTTGAGCACATCGGTCTCACCGAACATGGCCGGAACGGCTTTGATCTGCTCAATGGGTATGTCCACTGCGCTCATCTGTGAACCGCTTACGCCCAGGATCTCACGGTTGCCGTAGATGGTGACCTCATTCAGGGCGTCGACGGTGGGAACGTCTATATTAATAACGGTATCCTTGTAGAGAGTGAACGGGATAACCACAGGCTTATATCCTACATAGCCGGTCCGCATCTCGACGGGGCCGTCGGGTAGGGTGATGGAGTAGAATCCGTACTCGTTGGTGGTTGTTCCGCGGCCGCTCTTGAGGTCCAGGATCGTGGCACCAATCAGTGTCTCCTTGCTAGCCTTGTCGGTGATGTAACCGCTGATAGTGTGCTTGTTTTGGGCTTGCAAACAAAGCGCTGATAATACTGACAGCAGGAATGTCGTTGTTCTTTTCATTCGATATTCAACAAAAAAAGCAGCCTTTCCTGTTAAAGACAAGCTGCTTAGTGATTCATAAATTGGAGCGGCAAACGAGACTCGAACTCGCGACCCCGACCTTGGCAAGGTCGTGCTCTACCAACTGAGCTATTGCCGCAGGTAAATTTTCTTGAAAATTTACCTGCGGCGGGTTTGGGCTTCGCCTCGGCATAGTGAAAACAAGTTTTCCCTCTGCTCTCGGCTCGCACCAAAACTGCCGCAGAGCTCTCAGGGAAACATTTTCAGTTATTCCACTCAGATAAATTTTCCAGAATTTTCAATGAACTTTGGGTGAAGAGAATGAGACTCGAACTCACACGACATAATTGTCACTACCCCCTCAAAGTAGCGCGTCTACCAATTCCGCCATCTCTCCAGAGAAGTGCCCAGAACAGGACTCGAACCTGCACACCTCGCGGCACACGCACCTGAAACGTGCGCGTCTACCAATTCCGCCACCTGGGCATTTCTAAAATAAATCAAAGATCTACTTTTGAGCGGCAAACGAGACTCGAACTCGCGACCCCGACCTTGGCAAGGTCGTGCTCTACCAACTGAGCTATTGCCGCATTTGCTTCGCAAATGCGCGATTGGCTTTCGCACCTCGGTATAGAAAAGAACTTTTCTCTACTCTCGGCTTGTCGCCAATTGCCGCATCTCCATCAAAGCGGTGCAAAGGTAGTGGTTTTAGAGATACCTTCAAAAACAATTTCGACTTTTTTTTGTTCTCTCTGGTACTTTTTATTTGTTTAGCAGAGCGTCAATGTGCTTTTGGGCGGTGGCGCAGACCTCTTGGGCGTTCATAGTAAGGCATTTGCGGTTTTCAACCACGATATTGCCGTTTACTATAACTGTTTCCACATCCGATGCATGCGCGCTGTATACAAGTTCCGAAATCAGGTTCGTATGCGGATAAAGGTGCGCTTTTTCCATATCTACGATAATGATATCGGCCAGCGCGCCGGTGCTTATAACGCCAAGTTCTTCTTCACGTCCTATGGCCTTGGCACCGTTTACCGTTGCCATCTGCAGTGCTGTGTATGCCGGAATGGCGCAGGGATCCAGTGTGCTTACTTTCTGTAGCAGTGATGCCGTACGCATCTCGTCCCACATGTCCAGGTCATTGTTGGACGAGGCTCCGTCAGTGCCCAATGATACGTTGACGCCGGCATCCAACATCTTTTTTACAGGAGCTATGCCGGAGGCGAGTTTCATATTGCTCTGAGGATTGTGGGCCACTGATACACCGTTCCTGGCCAGAATTTCTATATCATGGTCCGACATCACCACACAGTGCGCTGCCAGGGCCTTTGTGGTGAACAGACCTTCTTTCTCCATGTATTCGGTAGGACTCATGCCATGTTGTACCATACAGTTATCCTGCTCCGTCTGCGTCTCGGCCAGATGGACATGACTGCCTACACCGAGTCCCTTGGAAAGACTTATGGAGCGTTGCAGGTTCTTGCCGGATAGGGTATAGATTGCGTGCGGGCCCATCCACATTGAAACCAGGGGGCTTGACGAGAAGCGTTTCTGAACCTGTTTCCAGTCATTCTCAAAGTGATCCATTCTGAAATCAATGGGGCAGGGACTTACCAGTGCGCGTATGCCTGCGGTTTCTGCCGCCTCGGCTACGGCTTCCTCGTACGGGTACATATCTACAAAGGTGGTGGTGCCTCCCATGAGCATCTCCAGTATGCCCAGTCTGGCTCCGTCAAACACTTCCTGATAACCCATCTTGCCCTCAATCGGCCAGATATGCTGCTCAAGCCATTCCATCAGAGGCATATCATCGGCAATACCGCGCAGTAGCGCCATGGCTACATGCGTATGTGTGTTTATCAGTCCGGGCATTACTATCTTGCCGGCTGCATCGATATGCCTGACATCGGGGTGGCTGGCCATAAACTCAGATGCGCATCCGGGGTCTGCACTTACAAACGAAATCTTTTGGGATTCTATGCCTACATAGCCTTTAAAGTAAGGTTGCTTGCCTTCCGGAACTGTCATTGGCAGGATTATGCCGTTGCTGATGAGTATGTTCATATCTGTTCAATTGTACCGGCAAAGGTAGCAAATAGTTTTCAGAGCCGAAATTTTGTTTAAAAAAGTTCCGAATGGGGTTGAATAATACACACCTTTGTTCAATGTGATGAATAATTTTAATCATAATATGCAAGTCCACCTTTTTTCCAACATTGTTGCCATTAAAAGAATTTTATCTTTGGTTCGGAAACAAGCCCGAAAGAACAGAAATGAAGAAACGGACAGCAATAGCAACAGTAATCGCTACAGCAGTAACATTGTGCTTATCCTCCTGCAGCAGAGAGGAGAGGTTTAATGTGGTGTCCTATGATCAGGAAACGCAGACCATATTTAATATATCGATAGCGTGCAACACCAAGACTAAGACAAAGGCAGAGGTAAAGACCACCCAATCGGGCCTTATCAAACCGACTCTGGCGGAAACCAGAATCGTTTCAGGGTACAGCAGTGAGAAGACACATGCATTCCTGGATTCACGTATGGCATTCGGCCTTGTCGGTGTTGACAACGATACAAAGAGCGTCATGGTTGATAATCAGCCGGTGTTTGAAAACAATGGAGTGAGGACGGCAAATCTGATTACATCAAGTCTCTCAAGCGGTTCTATGAGAGTCAGCGCTTTTTATCCCTATGCAAGTAGCGTGAGTTATCACACTGATGGCTCATACGCCATATCTTTCACACCCAATGATATTAAAAAAGGTCCGTTGGCCTCTAATACTGTCTACATGAGATGTGATCAGGAATTTGAAACGGTAAGTCTGCAGTTCCATCACATCTCAAACAGTATCGGTTTTAAAGTTTGCGATATAACTGACGATGAGCAGTTGAAAGGACTTATGCATGTACGCAAAGTCGTACTGCATGGCATGCCGACTGAAGGACTGTTTGTAGTGGAAGGTGAAAACAGCCACTGGGTTCCCGATGCCAAACGCCGTAACATTGATTTTTATGAAGGTAATGATCCGGTCAAATGCGGCGTTGAGTCTGCGGAATTTATGGGCGCAGATAAACTGTCGGAGGCCAGGGAGGATTGCTATCGCGCATATGTTGTTCCCGAGGAACTGAAAGAAGGAAAGCATTATGTGGAGGTATTCTTTGATGTTGATGAATTTGACTATGAGGGAACCCATTACCGCGGTGCCAAGGGGCAGTCACAGATTATTTCCCTGTCCGGAGTAATACCGGATGATGAGCTTGAACTGGGCCTACAGTACACCTTTGTGCTGGGTATGAACATTTACACGGTTTACAGACCTATTGAATTCTCTGCTTCCGTAGAGGATTGGGAGGTTAAGTTCAATGGCCGGGTTTTGGACTATGATAATGAATGAAATCAATAGAGGATCGATAATTGATTACAGGACTGAATAATAGGAATAGAAAAACATGAGAAAGATCTGGAATTACGTACAAGGACTAAGGTTTATGTACTGGAAGAGGAGGATAGAAGGAAACTGGTATTTTTCGGATGTTGCGTATTATCGTGATGCCAAGAGAATCCAGAAGAACACTACTGTGAACAAACGTAAGTGGAATTTGGTAATCAGTCCCAATTCTTACGTTATGTACGGTGATGCTCCGTTGACTGTGGCCAATATGGTGACAATGGAGGGACATTATTCGCTCAAGCCGGATGGCAGCCTTACATTCTGCGAGGAACGCGACGGTGGTGAAACAATCACCAAAAGAGCAAGGATATGTAAATTGAATGACAAGGAACTTGTGTATAGCTATGATCGTGATCAGTTCCAGAATCTCAATTACATGAATGAACAGAAACAGACTGCAGTAGCAGATAAAGTATACTATTCTTTCTTTAGACTTTGAATAATTAGGTTGAGGGGTCCGTGAGGATCCGTGTTTTTCTAAGAAAGATAAACGCGCCCCAAAGGGACGCGTTTATTGTTTTCTCTCTATGTCTGCAGAGGTCTTACTTGATGTTCTTGCGCTCAATTGACCAGCCGGCCATCTTACCAACGCCGGGCTCATTGCCTGTAAACATCGTGCCGGCCTCCTTGTCGCCCTTGAGCCACCATTTGAGCCATGCTCCGGCAACCTTTGCGTAGTCACCGCCGTTGGGCTGCATGTATGTGCCGCCGTGGCCAATGCCGTCAAGGCTTACAAGGCATGCTGGCATTGTGCCTGACATACGCTTGAAGTCGTCGTTACCGTTCTCCCATGCGATATCGGTTGAACCACCCAGAATCCAGATAACTGATTTCTGCTTCATAGTGGCAAGGCTGGCCTTGTCCTCGCTGTCATCGGAGCCAAAGTAACCGCTGTTCATGACCAGGATGGTCTTGATGCGGGCGTCACCTGACATGTGGAGGGCCTGCAGACCACCGCATGACATACCTGCTGCTGCGATATTGTCAACATCCAGTTTGCCGTAGTAGGGGCTGTTCTTGTCGGCATTCTGAGCGATTGCCCACTCAAGAGCCTGCTTGAGGCCTTCGGGGTCACCCATCGACATGCCACCGCCCATACCACCGGGCATTCCGCCACCCATACGGGGCATTCCGCCACCCTGAGGGCCACCCTGACCCTGTGGGCGCTGTCCCTGAGGAGCTCCCTGAGGCGCACCCTGCGGACGCTGTCCGCCCATGCCGCCCATAGGAGGCATTCCACCACCGGGCATACCGCCACCGGGGAATCCGCCGCCCTGACCCATACGGGGTACATCACCGGTCTGACCGGGACGCGGAGCCTCCTGCTGCTGGTAGTTGCTGGGGCCGATGGCTACGATAAGGAATCCCTGAGAAGCAACCTCATTAAGGAAATTGACATGGCCGCTGGGAGAGTTGGCGCAACCGCCGTTACCCCAGACGATGATTGGGAGCAGGTTCTTTTTGTCAAACTTGCTCAGGTCCTGCGGACGGAAAATGGTGTGGGTAGCAAGTGATGCTTCCTCCATCATTATAGCCTTGTAGGGGCCTGTACCGCCATCTTCTACGATTCTTGAATTCTGTGCCTGAACAGACATGCCTGCCATAATCAGAACGGCTGCGGCAGCAAAGAATAAAGTTTTTCTCATACCTTTTATAAATTAGTTGAATAGGTTTTCTGCATCAAATGTAATCTCTTTTTTTCAATAATTACCTATATTCGCAAAACCAATTTGAGAACTGACAATTACTGATTATATGGAAGAAGAGAAGAAACCGGTTGAACTGCCGGAAAACGCGTATCGTGAGTTGAAAGAGGGCGAATCATACGAGCCTATAATGAAACCGGGCAAGGTTTATCCCGAGGCCAATCTGTGGTCTGTGGGATGGGGTCTGCTCATGGCAGTGCTTTTCTCGGCCGCCGCAGCATATCTGGGCCTTAAGGTAGGACAGGTGTTCGAGGCTGCAATACCTATCGCAATCATTGCCGTAGGTGTGTCATCGGTTGCAAAGCGTAAGGGTGCGCTCGGTGAGAATGTAATCATTCAGTCCATCGGTGCCTGCTCTGGTGTAATCGTTGCCGGTGCCATATTCACTCTTCCGGCACTTTATATCCTCCAGGCCAAGTATCCCGATATGACTGTCAACTTCATGCAGGTGTTCATCAGTTCACTGCTGGGCGGTGTGCTGGGTATTCTGTTCCTGATTCCTTTCCGCAAATACTTTGTAAAGGATATGCACGGAAAGTATCCTTTCCCCGAGGCTACGGCCACCACTCAGGTGCTTATCTCGGGTGAGAAGGGTGCCGGACAGGCCAAGCCTCTGGTGGTATCGGGTATCATTGGCGGTATCTATGATTTCATAGTATCCACATTCGGACTCTGGACCGAGAACTTCACATCAAGGGTATGTGCTTGGGGATCGGCCCTGGCAACCAAGGCAAAACTGGTGTTCAGCATCAACACGGGTGCTGCTGTGCTGGGTCTTGGATACATTGTAGGACTTAAGTATGCTTGCATTATTGCAGCAGGCTCTGCCGTTGTCTGGTTTGTGATTGTGCCCATCCTGCCTATGCTGGGCGATGCTTTCCTGCAGTCACTCAATCCGGCCGTTACGGATGCCGTAGCAGGCATGGAGCCCGAGCAGATATTCTCAAGTTATGCACGCCATATCGGTATTGGCGGTATTGCAATGGCCGGTATCCTGGGAATTATCAAGTCATGGCCCGTTATCAAGGGCGCTGTAAGCCTGGCTGGCCGTGAACTCAAGGGAGGTGCAGGTTCGGCCAATGCCGAGGTTGAGCGTACCCAGCGTGACCTTCCCATGAAGATAGTTATAATAGGTATAATAGTGGCTCTGGTTGCAGTTTTTGCATTCTTCTACTTTGGTGTGATGGATTTCAACCTTTTGCATGCAGTGGTAGGTATCCTGGTTGTGGGAATCATTGCTTTTCTGTTTACCACCGTGGCCGCTAACGCAATTGCCATAGTCGGTACCAATCCTGTATCCGGCATGACTCTTATGACACTTATCCTTGCATCGGTCATTATGGTGGCAGTAGGCCTTAAGGGTACTCCCGGTATCGTATCGGCCCTGATAATGGGTGGTGTGGTATGTACCGCACTCTCTATGGCAGGCGGTTTCATTACCGACCTTAAGATAGGCTACTGGCTAGGTTCCACGCCGGCTGTCCAGCAGGGTTGGAAATTCCTGGGTACTCTGGTATCGGCCCTGACAGTGGGCGGCGTTCTGATTATCCTTAACAAGACTTACGGATTTGTAGGTGAGAACGCTCTTGTGGCTCCTCAGGCCAATGCAATGGCTGCTGTAATCGATCCGCTTATGTCGGGTACTGGCGCTCCCTGGTGGCTTTATGCCGTGGGTGCAGTGATTGCTTTGATACTAAACTTCTGCAAGATTCCGGCCCTGGCATTTGCTCTGGGTATGTTCATTCCGTTCCAGCTCAATATACCTCTGGTTGTAGGCGGATTCATCAACTGGTACGTGGGCAGCCGCTCAATTGATCCTACAGTCAATACCGCCCGTGTAGAGCACGGAACACTCCTGGCATCGGGATTTATTGCCGGTGGTGCACTGATGGGCGTGGTAAGTGCTGCCCTGAGATTTGCCGGACTGGATCTGTTTATGGCCGATTCATGGACAGGCTCACATATGGCCGAGTGGCTGTCACTCATCATGTACGCAGTACTGATATGGTACTTTGTACGCAGCGTTATGAAACGTAAGAATTAAAACAGGGACCACGCATAGACAGCGTAAGCCAATAGGAAAAGGATGCCTGCGGTACGGCCCAGGCGTCCTTTCTTTTTTCTCATTGTAGTGAAGATGATGATGAATACAGAGAATCCTATCATCCAGATGAAATCGTTTGCGTAGTCCCGGAACTCCAGCGATATGGGCTTGATTGATGTGGACACACCCAGAACGCAGAGTATGTTGAATATGTTGGAGCCTATTATGTTGCCTATGGATATGTCCATCTGCTTCTTGAAAGCGGCTGCAACTGATGCTGCAAGTTCAGGCAGACTGGTACCCAGGGCAACGATTGTAAGGCCTATCACCTTGTCGCTTACACCAATGGCGCTTGCTATAGTGGTGGCGCCGTCAACCAGAATATCGGCTCCGAAGGCAAGCATGGCACATGAGAGCACAATCAGTCCTATGGCGGCAAATACGGTCATGGACTTTCCCTCCTGACTGTCAATATCGGCTTCCTGTGGCTGCGTACGCCCTTTCCTGACAGATATGGTTGTGAACAGGATGATGCCGGCAAATAGCGTGAGACCTTCAATCCTGGTTATGCCTGATTTGAGTGCAAATACCATCAGGAGCAGTGATGCTGCAATCATTATCGAGCCGTGACGGATCACTTTGCTGTTATCGGTCTCAATAGGGCATATCAGGGCAGTAAGTCCCAGAATAAGACCTATGTTGGCTATATTGGAACCTACCACGTTGCCGATGGCAATGCCTGCACTGCCTTTTATGGCCGATATAAGGCTTACCAGCAGTTCCGGGGCCGATGTCCCGAAAGCCACAATGGTCATTCCGATTACGAGTGGAGAGATACGGAAACGGCGTGCCAGAGCAACGCCTCCTTCAACAAGCCAGTCGCCGCCAAAGAAAAGCAGGATGAATCCTGCAAGCAATTTGATAACTGCCCAAATAGTTCCTGTCAAAATCATGCCGCAAAATTAGTATAAATAAGTGTGAAATTTAATCCATTTGGATACAAAAGGTCACTTTTAAGGATAAGATAGTATGCCGAAAAACACTAACTTTGCATTCCGTAAAATTGACGATATGAAAGCAGTTTCAGGGCATGTAGCCCAAATAATCGGTCCTGTTGTGGATGTGGCGTTTGAGACAGGTGATGACCTGCCCTCAATCCATGACGCTCTGGAGATAACCCGTGATGACGGCCGTAAACTGATAATTGAGGTTCAGCAGCATATTGGTGAGAACATGGTACGTTGTGTGGCTATGGACCTGACTACCGGCTTGCGCCGCGGCATGGAGGTACGCGTTACCGGCAGTCCTATCACAATGCCTGTAGGCAAGCAGATCAAAGGCCGTATGATGAACGTTACCGGCGAGCCTATCGATGACCTCAAGCCTCTGGACAAGGAGGGCGCGTTCCCCATTCACCGTCAGCCGCCCAAGTTTGAGGAGCTCTCCACTGTAGAGGAGGTGCTGTTTACCGGAATCAAGGTGATAGACCTGCTGGAGCCCTACTGTAAGGGCGGTAAGATTGGCCTCTTTGGCGGCGCCGGTGTAGGCAAGACCGTGCTCATCATGGAGCTTATCAACAATATCGCAAAGAAAAACAACGGATTCTCGGTATTTGCCGGAGTGGGAGAGCGTACCCGTGAGGGTAATGACCTGCTGCGCGAGATGATCGAGTCCGGTGTAATAAAATATGGTGATGCCTTCAAGGAGAGCATGGCCAAGGGAGAGTGGGACCTGAGCAAGGTTGACTATGACGAGGTTGCCAAGTCACAGGCCACGCTTGTGTACGGTCAGATGAATGAGCCTCCCGGGGCACGTTCATCTGTTGCGCTTTCAGGTCTTACCGTTGCCGAGTCATTCCGTGACGGTGCCGGCAGCGACGGCGCTTACAGCGATATCCTGTTCTTTATCGATAACATCTTCCGTTTCACTCAGGCAGGTAGTGAGGTATCGGCCCTTCTGGGACGTATGCCGAGTGCCGTAGGTTATCAGCCTACGCTGGCCAGTGAGATGGGTAAGATGCAGGAGCGTATCACATCGACCATACACGGATCAATCACATCGGTACAGGCCGTATATGTTCCGGCCGATGACCTTACCGACCCGGCACCTGCCACCACGTTCTCACACCTGGATGCAACCACCGTGCTGAGCCGTAAGATTGCCGAGCTGGGTATCTATCCGGCCGTTGACCCGCTGGATTCTACATCACGTATCCTTGACCCCAACATTGTGGGTAAGGCACACTATGATACCGCACAGCGCGTAAAGCAGATACTGCAGCGCTACAACGAACTCCAGGATATCATATCAATTCTGGGTATGGATGAACTCTCCGATGAGGACAAGCTGACCGTGGCACGCGCACGCCGAGTACAGCGTTTCCTGTCGCAGCCGTTCACCGTGGCCGAGCAGTTTACCGGTGTCAAGGGCACCATGGTAAGCATTGAGGATACCATCAAAGGATTCAACATGATCCTGGACGGTGAGGTGGATGACCTGCCCGAGCAGGTATTCCTGAATGTGGGCACCATCGAGGAGGCTATTGAGAAGGCCAAGAAACTTCAGGAGGAGATGAAGAAGTAATCATGCTCAAACTTAGGATTATAGCTCCGGACAGACTGGTTTTTGAGGGCGATGTTGAAAGCGTCACCCTGCCGGGTACCGTTGGCAGTTTCACTGTCCTGAACCGTCATGCCCCTATAATCTCATCGCTTGAGAATGGCAAGATAACATACAGAGATGCGAACGGACAGACTGAGGTTGCAGTAAGGTCGGGGTTCGCCGAGGTTAGCGACAACACCCTTTCTATTTGTGTTGAAATATGAAAAAGCTGATTCTGACATATCTGATTGTACTTTCGGCACTGACCGTAGCCATAGTGCTGACATTGCGTATGGCCTGGCCGGATCAGTATCCGTCCCTGCTGTTCATTATTCCGCTGTTCTATGCGGTAATGCTTGGTGTAATGCTATGGCTTAAGCGCTCAAACGAGAGAAAGGGTAAGGACCGCAGCTTGTTCTTCCTTACCTACAGGGTGGTTAAGATCCTGCTTGCCCTGGTTCTGCTTTTGGCTTATTTCACTGCGGTGCGTACTCAGTTGCTGCCGTTTGCAGTGGTATTCATGATATATTACCTGTGCCTGTCGGCTGTTGAGACGGTACTGTTTATGAAAGGAGAGAATAAGAGTTGAAAAAGATAATTGCCATATTGTCATTGATGTTTCTGATTGCGGTTCCGGCCATGGCGCAGGAGACTGCTCAGGATGAGACTGTCGATGTCAAGGGCATCATATTCGGCCATCTCAAGGATTCATATCACTGGCATATAATAACAATAGGTGATAAGGAGATCAGCCTGCACCTGCCGGTTATACTTTACAGCAAGGTATCGGGTTGGCATTTCTTCTCTTCACGGGAACTTGAACACACAGGCAGTTATGAGGGATTCCATATAACGGATGACGGTGCACATGCAGGCAAACTGATGGAGACGCTTCCCGACGGCACTGAACTCAAACCGCTAGACCTGTCGCTCACCAAGATAGCGCTGGCCGTGATAATAAACAGCCTGCTGCTCTGCGTGATAGTGATGTGCACGGCCCGCTGGTACAGGCGTCACAGCGCTACTGATCCCGCTCCGGGCGGTTTTGTGGGCCTTATGGAGTATGTCATTGCCATGATTGTGGATGATGTAATCAAGCCTTCGGTAGGCAAGGACTACAAACGGTATACTCCGTTGCTGCTCACCATATTCTTCTTTATACTGCTGAGCAACATTATGGGTCTTATTCCCATATTCCCGGCCGGTGCAAACGTGACGGGCAATATAGCCATTACTCTAACACTGGCACTGGTAACGTTCTTTACTGTAAACGTGTTCGGTAACCGCGAGTATTGGAAAGAGATACTCTGGCCCGATGTACCCATATTCCTAAAGGCTCCCATACCATTGTTACCGTTCATTGAGATTGTGGGTATATTCACCAAACCGTTTGCCCTTACGGTTCGTCTGTTCGCCAATATTACCGCAGGTCACGCCATCATACTGTCGCTTACCTGTGTGATATTCATAACAGCCAAGATGGGACCGGTGATAGGTGCCCCGATGACAGTTCTGTCCGTATTCTTCATGATATTCATGAACCTTCTGGAACTTCTGGTGGCATATATCCAGGCTTATGTGTTCACAATGCTCAGTGCGGTGTTCATCGGCCTGTCACGCCCCGAGGAGCATCATGCCAAGAAAGAGATAGCAACAAAAACTGATAATACATTAACAACTTAAAAATAACAACGTTATGATGTTAGCAACATTCTTGCAGGCTGCCGCTGGTGCAGCATTCGGTAACGCAGGTATCGCTCTCGGTGCCGCTATCGCAGTTGTAGGTGCAGCTATGGGTCTGGGCCGTATCGGTCAGTCAGCAATGGAGTCAATCGCTCGTCAGCCCGAGGCTGCCGGTGATATCCGCAGTTCAATGATCCTTATCGGCGCCTTCATGGAGGGTGTGTCACTTCTGGCCGTAATCGTTTGTCTGTTGGCACTTTACGCTAAGTAATGGACCTTCTGATTCCCGAAGTCGGTACAATCATCTGGATGCTCATTGCAGCCGGAATTGTCTTCTTTATACTGGTAAAGTGGGGGTTCCCCATGATTACCCGTATGGTCGACGAGCGCAATGAGTATATAGACAAGTCGCTCATGGCGGCCAAGGAGGCCAATGAGCGTCTGGCCGGCATCCAGAATGAATGTGATGAACTGCTTAAGGAGACCCGTGCCGAGAAGGCGCGTATCCTCAAGGAGGCAGCCGACCGGCGTGATGAGATCATTGCAGAGGCAGAGACTCGTGCCAAGGAGAGCGGTGAGAAACTCATCGCCGATGCACGTGAACAGATACGTCTTGAGAAGGAGGAGGCACTGCGCAGCATGCGCCGTCAGGTAGCAGAACTGTCAGTTCAGGTGGCCGAGAGGGTTGTCCTTAAGGAACTCTCAACTGATGAGGACCAACTCCTTCTGATAGACCGTATGATAGATGACGTCAAAACAGAAAAGTAAGGTATGAATACAGGAACCGTTTCCGTGCGTTATGCCAAGGCGCTGCTGCAGTATGCGGTGGAGCAGGGTGATGCTGCGCAGGTGTATGTAGAGATGCAGACGCTTGCCTCACGGATGCGGGCTGTGCGTGCCATACATGACCGTCTGGTTGACCCCACGTTAAGTGTGGCCGATAAATGTAGCCTGCTTGAGACTGCTGTCACGGACGGAAAGAAACCGCTCAGCGGTTCTGCACAGGCTTTCTTCAAGCTTGCTGTGGGTGCCGGACGCGGTGACTGCCTGCTGTTTATGGCCGTAAGCTATCAGGACCTGTACCGCCTCAAAAATGGTATCGTGCCGGTTCAGCTTATTACAGCCACCCCTGTGGGCGATGAACGCAGGGCAAGGCTCAAACAGTTGGTGGAGAATGTAGAGCACGGCCGCGTGGAATGGACCCACACGGTTGATCCGTCACTTGACGGCGGATTTGTGCTTTTAGTTGACGGATTCCGCCTTGACGCCAGCGTGGCGGGCAAGCTGCAGAGAATCCGCAAGGAACTTATTGAAAAGAATAACCGTATCATATAATGGCAAACGGAATAAAGGCAAGTGAGGTATCGGAGGTACTTCTGGAACAGCTTAAGGGCATTGACACCAGCGCCCGTTTCCAGGAGGTTGGAACCGTGCTCCAGGTGAGTGACGGCGTGGTCCGCATTTACGGACTCAAGAATGCCGAGGCCGATGAGCTGATAGAGTTTGACAATGGCATCCAGGCCATAGTGATGAATCTGGAGGAGGATAACGTAGGTGCCATCCTGCTGGGTCCTACCGATCAGATCAAGGAGGACATGACCGTGCACCGTACAGGCCGCATTGCCTCCATAAATGTAAGTGAGAACATGCTGGGCCGCGTGGTTAACCCGCTGGGTAAGCCGCTTGATGGTCTTAAGGATATAGAGGGTCCCTTCTTTGAGATGCCCCTGGAGCGTAAGGCTCCCGGCGTGGTGTTCCGTGAGCCGGTGCATCAGCCGCTGCAGACCGGTCTGCGTGCCATCGATGCCATGATTCCCATCGGCCGCGGTCAGCGTGAGCTTATAATCGGTGACCGTCAGACCGGTAAGACAGCCATTGCCATTGATACAATCATAAACCAGCGCAAGAACTATGAGGCAGGTGATCCTGTCTATTGCATATATGTGGCTGTGGGACAGAAGGGTTCAACCGTTGCAACCATCGTGAACACCCTGCGTCAGCACGGCGCTCTGGATTACACCATCGTGGTTGCCGCAACCGCTGCCGATCCCGCCGCCCTGCAGTATTATGCTCCGCTGGCAGGTGCCGCTATAGGAGAGTATTTCCGTGATACCGGCCGTCATGCCCTGGTAGTTTATGATGACCTCTCCAAGCAGGCTGTGGCCTATCGTGAGGTGTCACTTATTCTGAAGCGTCCTTCGGGTCGTGAGGCATATCCGGGTGATATATTCTACCTGCATTCACGCTTGCTTGAGCGTGCAGCCAAGATAATCAGCCAGCAGGAGGTGGCCGAGAAGATGAATGACCTTCCACAGTCGCTTGTGGGTCACGTCAAGGGTGGCGGCTCTCTGACCGCTCTGCCTATCATCGAGACACAGGCCGGTGACGTTTCGGCCTACATCCCTACCAACGTGATTTCCATCACCGACGGTCAGATATATCTTGAGTCAAGCCTCTTCAACCAGGGATTCCGTCCCGCCATCAACGTGGGTATATCGGTATCACGTGTGGGCGGTAACGCTCAGATCAAGTCCATGAAGAAGGTGGCCGGTACCCTTAAGATTGACCAGGCGCAGTACCGCGAGCTGGAGGCATTCAGCAAGTTCAGCAGCGATATGGACCCCGTGACCGCCATGGTTCTTGACAAGGGACGCAAGAACAACCGCCTGCTTATCCAGCCGCAGTATTCACCTATGCCGGTAGGAGAGCAGATAGCAGTACTCTACTGCGGCATACACGGTCTTCTGAGCAAGGTTCCGCTGGACCGTGTCATTGAGTTTGAGGACCGTTTTGTGGAGATTGTTCGCGGCAAGTACAAGGAGAACATACTTGATGTGCTGTCCAAAGGCGTGATGAATGATGAGGTAGGCAAGCTCATAGAGGAGGCTGCCGACAAGACCATTCAGGAATTAGGAATCTGATAAGTAATGTCACTCAAGGAGATAAAGACCCGTATCCAGTCGGTCAGCAATACACGCAAGACCACATCGGCCATGAAGATGGTATCGAGCGTGAAACTGCGCAAGGCTCAGCAGGGCATTCAGTTTGCCGTGCCTTACGTGAATCAGCTGGATGGTATCCTTAAACGCCTGTCGTCCGATCCTGAGGCCCGCAAGGTGTCACCGTTAGTGGTGGAGCGTGATGTCAAGGAGGTTGCTATGGTCTGCTTCTCGTCCGATTCCAGCCTGTGCGGCGGTTTTAACGGCAATATCATACGTCACAGCCGCGCACTTTACAATGAACTGTACAAGATTGACCAGACTCCTTTGGTATATACCGTAGGACAGAAGATAACCGATGCCTTCCGTAAGGAGGGGCTGACCATTAACACCGGTTACGCCGGCATGATGCAGAGCCGCAGTTATGAGCAGGCCGCATCACTGGCCGATGACCTTATGGATATGTATCTGAACGGCCATATAGACAAGGTGGTGCTTACTTATACACACTTCAAAAGCGCCGGATCACAGCAGATTGTGGATGAGGTGCTGCTTCCGGTAACAGTTCCGGCCGGTGAGGCGGATCAGGAGAGTGACTACATTCTGGAGCCGTCGGCCGCAGAGCTCATGAAAGTGCTGCTGCCCAAGGTAATACGCATGAAAGTATATTGCGCCATGCTGGACTCTTATGCCAGCGAGCAGGCCGCCCGTGTGATAGCCATGCAGGCCGCCACCGAGAATGCCGACAACCTGATTGGCGAGCTTACCCTGCAATACAACAAACTGCGCCAGCAAGCCATAACCAATGAGATACTTGACCTTGCTGCCGGCGCCCAAAAATAGTACAAAAGGGGACAGTCCCCTTTTGTACTATTTTGTACCGAAAACGAATTATGTCAGAAATGAAGATAGAGAGCCTGGCACTGCACTATGTGGGCAATCAGGCAAATGAGGAGCCGTTTGTATGCTCCAAGAAACTGTTTACGCTGAGCGAGGATATGAACACCCTGCTCACGGAATACTTTGTGGGCTCGTTCAAGAGTGAGGAGCGTTTTGTGTTCCATGATGACCTGGGGCTTGAGAATAACCGTGTCTATAGGCTGGTAAGTGACATATTCGATAATCCGGGCATGCTATATGACTTCTCGGTCGATCTGGCCACACACCTGTATGAGAACTGCCAGCACCCAAAGATTAAGGGCGGCGATTTTATAGTGGCTCATATTACAGGTCTGGGTATCGGGCGTGACATAAACGAGGCTATCGGCCTGTTCAAGATAGAGAACAAGGAGACCTTCCTTACCTTTGAGCACGATGAGGATGGTTTTGACATATCGCCCGTGGACGGCGTGAACCTGCGCCGTCTTGACAAGGGTGCGCTCATAATGAACTACGAGCGCGAGAAAGGCTACATGGTGGCTGTGGTCGATAAGACCAACACCCAGGGTGCCAGCTATTGGATCGATGACTACCTGCACCTGATGCGCCGTCAGGACTCATATTTCCAGACCCAGAACGTGATGGAACTGACCCGTAACTTTGTGGCTCAGGAGCTGCCCAAGCAGTTCAACGTGAACCGTGCCGACCAGGCCGACCTGCTTAGCCGCACCATGGGATTCTTTAAGAACAACCCCAAGTTTGATATGCCGTCATTTGAGCAGCAGGTAATATCCCAGCCCGAGGTGGTGGGTATGTTCGATGATTACCGCAACCGTTACGAGCAGGAGCGTCAGATACAGCTCCAGGACCAGTTTGACGTAAGCGAGGGAGCCGTAAAGAAACAGAACCGCCTCTACAAGAGCGTCATCAAGCTGGACAAGAACTTCCACATCTACGTGCACGGCAGCCGCCAGCTGATAGAGCAGGGTGAGGACGAGCACGGCAAGTTCTACAAGCTCTACTTCAACGAAGAATCCTGAATCGCCGCATTGTTAAACGACCCTAATGCGTCACATTGAGAATGACCAGATTGTCGCCGGCATGGAGGCGGGTGTCACCGGACGGGATAATCTGTTGGTCGCCGCGACGTACTAAAAGGACCAGGCCATCGCCTGAAATATCGCTAATGGTGTGCCCGTCCCTTTTTCCGCCTTTCTTGACAGTCTTTTCCACAAGATATGTCTCTGTGTCCTCAAATGTTTTGGTCACCATTATAACCTTATCGCCGGCCATAAGGAGCGTATCTCCGCGTGGAACCAGACGCTCACCGTTACGTAGTACCAGTGCCAGCAGCACATTCCCGGGCAACTCCAGATCCATTACCTTCTTGCTGTCCCAATTGCTGCCGGGGGTGATGTCAATGCTGCTGAACTGCATCTGTGTGCCTTCGGAATAATCATTGAAAGTTTTCATTACGTCAGACCCGGCATCAACCATATCAAGTCTTCGGGCAACCCAGGGAATCAGTGAACCTTGCAGTGAGATGGAAATCAGCACTATGCAGAATACTATATTGAAAATATCGTTCTCCACAAGCGGATTGTCGGTCATGGCCATAATGGCAAATACGATTGACGCAGCACCTCTAAGACCCACAAATGATACCAGTATCTGCTGTCTGAGTGCATATTTCCTGAATGGAGAAAGGATTCCTGTCACGGCCAGCGGCCTGGCTATAAGCAGCATGAATAAAAATATGGCCAATGCCGGGAGTATGGCCCGATGAAGCAGCAGTGGACGTGCCAGTAAACCTAACAGGAAGAATATCAGAACCTGCATCAGTCCGGTTATTCCGTCAAAGAAGTTGACCAAAGCCTTCTTTCCGGGAAAGTCAGTGTTACCCAATATCACTCCCACTATGTAGGAGCTCAGGTAGCCGTTGCCACCTATAAGGTCCGGGATGGCGTATGACAGGATGGCGACAGACAGTATGAACAGCGAGTTGTAGCCTTGGCCCTTGATACGGACACGGTCCAGTATCAATGATGCCAGTTTGGCTATGCCCACACCGCATCCGGCTCCGAACGCCAACTGGGCAAACAGCATCCAAGAGATGCCTGGTCCGGTAGCGTTACCGGTCATGATGCTGAGCATCAGTGCCGTAAGCATATAGGCAAAAGGGTCGTTACTGCCGCTTTCCATCTCCAGCATAGGGGCGGTGTTGTTCTTAAGGCCAAGTTTCTTGGAGCGGAGTATGGAGAATACAGATGCGGCATCGGTAGAACTCACTACCGCCCCCAGCAGAAAACTCTCAGCCCATCCCCAGCGTAGTGCAAAATGGCAGAACAGTCCGGTCAGTCCAGCAGTGATTATAACGCCCACCGATGCCAGCAGCGTAGCCTCCCGCACAATAGGTCTGGCCGCGTCCCATCTGGTACCGAAACCACCGTAGAACATAATGAATATCAGAGCCACGGTACAGGTCTCCTTGGCAAAATCATAGTCCTCAAAATGCAGAGGTACAAGACCGTTGTTGCCAAACAGGATACCAAGCACTATGAATGCCAGCAGGGTAGGGATACCAATTCGGGATGAAACATTGTTCAGCCAGATGCACATCAATATGATGACGCCTATAAGGATGAGGAAAAGAGTTGTCATTTACAGTTGTATAAAAAGATATGAGTAATACGCTCCGAACAGCATAAGCATCAGCACACCTTCCAACCGGTCTATACGTTCCTTCTGTCCGGTATAGGCCCATAGGAGCAACAAGATCATGCTAATCAAGAGAACCAACGCATCAACATGCGTAACAGATGACAAAGATAAGGGTGTTATTATGGCCGATGTCCCCAGAATAAGCAAAATGTTGAAAACATTTGACCCCAGGATATTGCCAAGCGCCAGCTGGTCCCTGGATTTGAGCGCAGCTACGATACTGGTGGCCAGTTCTGGAAGGGATGTTCCACCTGCCAGGATGGTGACAGCAATGAACTTGTCACTTACACCTACCATCCGGGCTATATCAGTGGCGGAATCCACAAAAAGATTTCCGCCAATGATAAGACCGGCAAGTCCTGCTATTACCATAAAGATGGCTATATAGAGTTTTCTGGGTTTTGATTCTGAAGAATATGGATCTGATGACTTTCCGCTACGGAACGATTGTATAATATATGCAGCAAATGCCGCAATAAGTATAAAGCCTTCCAATCTTGAGAGCCTGTCAGACTGACCAATGCCCCAAAGGGTATGGTTAAGACCTAATACCAGGAATACTGTTGTCACCGTCAGTGTGACAGGAATATCAATCTTCCTGTTGTCACTGCTCATGGAAACCGGACAAATCAATGCGGTGAGTCCCAGAATAAACAGTACATTAAAGATATTTGAACCTATTACATTGCCGACGGCGATATCTGCATTACTCTCAAATGCGCCAGTCAGGCTTACCACCAACTCGGGACATGAAGTGCCGAATCCTACTATAGTAAGACCGATTACGAACTCACTCATGCCGGCCTTCCTGGCTATTGAAGATGCGCCTTCAACCAGCCAGGAAGCCCCCATGATTATGAGTCCCAATGCAATCAGCAGCCAGATAACAATCATACAAATTGTCTTATTTGAGCCGGTTTATCTAATACCTGACACAAGGTTGTTTAATGCATGGCATGTCCTGGCATCGGTCGATATAATCCATTCTGAGCGGGGTTCATATTGGTGCGGGACATATTGGAAAATCCTGAAAACGGATATGCTGTTGTCCAGGGCTTTGAACACCTCAATCATGTTGGGGCCGTAGTTTACAGGCACAAGTTTCTCCAACAGTTGGGCATCATTTTTTGATATATAATCATTTATCCGGGCAGATGCATCGGCACCAAAATAAAGCGTATGGTGTTTGAGCTCGTTTCCATAGATTGACACTCTTGTTGAGAACAGTTTTTTCTTTATCTCTATGCCCGACACGGAATCAGCCAGGCTTTTAATTATCTCTTTCATTTTTTTTCTGTTAAGTCTGATTGTAACAATAAAAGTTCATAAACACATCAATGTCCCCCATAGTATTGTTATAGGGGCAATTGTTCTTTTAATATGTTACAATACCGCTAACAGCGCAACTGATGGCGGCCGTAGATATGAAGACCGCCTGAGAATCTTTGGGTTGCAAAAAAATGGGTGCTTATAAAGCATTGGGAGAGTTCAGTCCTGTTCCGGAGTGTGAAAGAAAAGCTCAACAGTCGCTGTAAGCGTCTGACTTCACGTTGTATCAGACTGTTCACGGAATGCAGAACGATAGAACAAGCGTTTGTATCCTCAATATTGACAGGTAAGGCAGTCTGTGACTGGCTGATAGTCATCAATGCTACAGCCTGATTTTGATCTGGAGTTATACTACCTGCTGCATTTTGTTCTATAGTTGTAGCTCCTGCTTTAGCGTTTGTAAGCAGGACACAACACAGAAAAACAAATATCAACAGAGTTCTTTTCATACCAACTGCAAAAATAATAAAAACACCGCATTAGGAAACGACCCTAATGCGGCGTTTTTTCATTTTTAAAATCAGCGCAGCGGGCGGATGGTGATGGTGCGCTGGTAGGGCTCGGGCAGGACGCGGTACTGGTTGAATATGCCGCGGGCTGTGCAGCCTACACCGGATGTTGCGTAGTCAAGGTTCAGGGTGATATCGCCTCCACGCTGCAACTGATACTGATAGATGGCCTTGGTCAGGTTATCGGTAGTGCAGTCGTATGCGTTGAAGTTGAAGTACTGATTCATTGAGAACTCCAGACCCTTGCCTGAGTTATCGGTCAGGCGAACCCAGCGGTTATCGGTCCTCAAGCCGTAATCCTGCGGGATGAGGTAGGGCTCATACATATCGTTTACAGTGGTGTTGTAAATGCCCACGCGGTATCCGGTCTTGCGGTCAGGATATGAGGCCTGAGGTCCGCGCCCGTACCATTCAACCTTGCTCAGTGACTTGTCTAAACTCATGGTCACACCGATACGGGGCAGCCACTGCGGCATCTTGCCCTTGGGGCTTACCTTATGATGTACTGTGACGGTTCCGTCAGAATTTACAATCCAGTGCCAGTCATTCTCGAAGCGGTTATCGGCACCGTTGGTGGAGAGTGAGTTCTCTTTTACGTCAATCACTACAAGATCAGCACCCTTAAAGGCCTTGACCGATACGGGAACAAGGTTTCTCTTGTCTAATGAGGCTGCATAGTAATGGCTGGCCAGAACGGTGTTGGCACCTATGTTACCATAACCCTGGATAGAGGGCTGGCCGGCACCGCTGCCGTTCCATCCGTCAATCTCATTGGCCACGGGAGCACGCCATACGTTCAGTGTAACAGGTGCCTTAAGCAGCTCCTTGCCGTCAACGTTCATTGATTCAAGAGCGCCGCTCACGGCGTTGAAACGGTAGCTGAATCCCTGTCCGCTCACTACTATGCTGTTACTGCCCTGAGTAAGTGTTATATTGCGTTTTATTATTACAGGACCAGCCAATAAGGGAGTATACCATGACTTGAGTTCAAACTGATCCCATGCCACCTCATGACCGGCTTTGGCCCAAACCTCATCCTTCTTAAGTGATGAACTTATCTCCAGGCGGTACTCCTTACCGGGCTCAATGCGGGCGGGCTTGTGGAACGGGATAGTTATCATTTTCTTGGTCAGCGGCTCCACATCCAGATTCAGTGTGCCTGATTCTATAACCTTGTCATCGGCCATGAGTGACCACTTGGTGTTATAGATTGAGGCGTTGGTAAAGTGGTTGCGGTTCCATACCTCAACATGCCCCAGGGCAAGGTCAACCAGCGTGAATGAGAGCGGCTGGACGGTTTTCTTCATCTGCCACATCTCGGGCTGGGGTACGCGGTCGGGCCAGATTGAGCCGTAGGTGCGGGCTCCCTGTCCGTAACTGTAGAATGTGCCCTGGTTCTGCTCCTCCTCAAAGTCAAGCCACAGGGCTGCCTTGGCAGGATCAAAACTGCCGGGAAGCACTGCATCGGCAAACACGCCTACGTTGTCTATCATGGCGTCGCAGATGTAGGGGTTGGCATCCTGACCGCATGACTGCTCGTCACGTCCTATGCAGAGTGACAGGGGCAGATTACGGATATTGCCCGATGCAGCCTGTGATGCAACCTGTGTACCGTCAATGAATATCTTCATCTCACTGCCGTCATAGACTGCTGTCACGTTATGCCAACGGTTCTCCCAATCCTCAGGTAGGGGTGCCGACAGTGTCTGCTTGCGGCCGTTGTCGATATAGAAGTCAAGTCTTTCTGCTCCCTGCTGCTTAAGACCGTACTGGTTGCTGCCCTTGCAGATCAGGTAACCGCCGCTGCGGTTGAACAGGCGCGGATAGATATCCAGGGTGAGGGTAAGCTTATTGCCGCTTATCTCCACGTTGTCGGCTCTATAGACCTGAACCCACTGCTCCTGCTTGTGCAGGTCAAGTGCCATTCCGGTTGGTCCTTTCTCAAGTGTGGCACGGCCCATGATATGGGCTGGAGTCTTGTAGGGCGACTCGTCCTTGAGGAGTCTTACAGGCTCCTCCAGACCAGGGCTTACAAAATCCCACAGGGCACCGCCCATCAGCTTGGGATATGAGTAGATAACGCGCCAATAGTCATCCAGACCGCCGCCGCCGTTTCCGGCCACAGAGAGATATTCATCCATAAATGAGGGACGCATATCGCGGGTGTCGCGGCCGTAGCGGCGCTCATGCTCCTCGGGAGATGGGTAACGCGGGCCTACAATATCCTCGGCCGGATGAACCGCGGCATTGCCGCCGTACATCCAGTAGCGGGTGGCGTCATATCTCTTTCCTTCTTCTACCACCTCACGGATGTCGTCGCCTTCACCGCTCTCATTGCCGGCACTCCAGAACAGCACGCAGGCATGGTTGCGGTCACGCAGTACCATCTGACGTACACGCTCGCGGTACATCTCTATAAACTCCGGCATGTTACTTACATACTCAGTGGCATGAGCCTCATCGCCGGTCTCATCAATGATATATAGACCGTATTCATCGGCCAGGTCAAGATACTCGTTTACAGGAGGATAGTGCGATGTGCGCACACCGTTAAAGTTGAACTGCTTGAGTATCTCCATGTCGCGGCGTATGGTAGCCTCGTCCATAGCATGACCCAGTATGGGGTGCTGCATGTGAGAGTTCTGGGCGTTTACCTTGAGCGGCTGGCCGTTCAGATAGAACACGCCGTCGCGTATCTCGGTCTTCTTGAATCCCATGCGCTTTACGATATGATCCACAGTCTTTCCGTCAGGGCCGATAAGGTCCATAGTGAGGTCATAAAGCTCTGGAGTCTCGGATGTCCATTTCTTGGGCGCCTTGACCTTGGCGGAGAGGTTTATGGTGCTGGTACCGTCCTTTACGTTGAACGGTCCGTTCTCCATACCTGCCACCTCACGGCCGTCCTTTGAAACCGTGGCCTTAACCTTGTATCCGCTGCCCTCAAGTCCGTATGAGCGTATGTCCATAGCCAGTTTAAGGTCCGAATCAACAAAGTCGGGACCGAAATCAGTGGTGACATACCAGTCATAAATCCTGACCTTAGGAGTGGAGTAGATGGTAACGTCATCAAATATACCGGCCAGACGCCAGTAGTCCTGTCCCTCCAGATAGTATCCGTCGCAGAACTTGAGCACCATCACTGCCAAAGTATTCTTACCGCTCTTTATATAAGGTGTAATATCGTACTCGCTGGGTTCCTGTGCGCCTTCATTGTAACCCACCTGACGGCCGTTCACCCATACGAACGATCCCGATGCCACCTTTTCAAAACGCAGGAACACCTTCTCTCCTTTCCATTCTGACGGAATGGTGAATTCCGTGCGGTAAGCGCCGGTGGGGTTGACATCCATCGGAACATTAGGTACACGGACGGCAAAGGGGTTGGACAGGTTCATACGGTTCTGGGCCATACGTTTCTGCTGCTCGGATGCATCCGGGTCATCCAGAATCTTCTGGTAACGCTCCAGCATGGACAGGGGCTGGCCGTTGGGGAAGGGGGCTGCCACATTGCGGAACATAGCCTGACCGTAACCCTGCATCTCCCAGTTGGACGGAACCTCTATGGTTCCCCATTTGCGGTCATTGAAAGAGCTCTTAAAGAAATTCTTGGGCACCTCAAGAGGGTTCTCATAGAGGTTGAACTTCCAGGTTCCATTGAGCGATATGTTACGCTCCGGAATATGGAATGCGCGTCCCGGCTCCTGATTTAACCCAAACACTTCAAGGTTCTCGACATAGTAGGGCAGGTTCTCCATGAACTTGGGATCCTGCTCCTTGGCAACGTTACATGAACATAAAGCCCAAATCAGGCTTACAGTAATCAGGTTAACAGCTTTTTTTCTCATATTTCAGCATAAATTGGATGAAATAGTACAAAAGGGGTCTGTCCCCAATTGTACTATTTAAGGAATCGGATATCAAAAATGCGTGGAGCCTGCTTGCCCTCAACCGAGCGGAAAGTGACGCGTATCTTCTCCTTGCCTAAGTAGAATCCTACAGGTACATCATACTCCTTGCGTATAATCCCGGCCTCACCGTTGGTGGGGAATTCGGTCTCGGTAATGAACGGCATGTCCTCAATCAGTATCTCGATGGCACGGTTCTGGTTGTTTTCGGCACCCCAGTAGCCTATGCACAGGCTCAGGTTTGTGTTGCCTTCGGTATAAAGGTCATAGCTGAACGAACCGTTGCGGCGGATAGTGCGGTAGGGCTTGTTGTCCTGATTGCCGGTCATTGAGTTCTGGCTTTGTATCTTGTGGTCAGCCTCGGGCTGCTGCTCACCGGGTACTATGGCATCCACAGTGCGGCGGTCCAGCTCCAGCATTGCTGCCTCATCGGCCTTGATCTTATCAAGCATCTGCTTGTAATCATTCTGGCTGAGTGAAAGGAAATAGATGGCGTAACGGCTGTCATGCAGGCTGTAGAACGGCTCCAGCTCAACATTGGGGAACCGGCTACTGTCAAACAGGCCTGATGCGGTGTAGTGCAGGGGCTTGCCGGGTACTGGTTTGAGTGCAGCCACCTTCTGGTCCAGTTGCGCGCGTGTACCTATCATAATAGGAGTCTCGGTAACGGGTACTAAAGGTCCGTGTGCTATGTGGCTCCAGCGGCCGTCATCGGCTACAAGTCCGCTCATGCCCTCTGTGCCAGTGCGGGCGGCCAGAACAATGGGGCCGTGCTTTACTGCCAGATACTCCGGCTCGTTGTCCAGAGCCTCGATAGTGGTATTCATGGGCAGGCTTATCTCAACAACATCGCCGTTCTTCCACTTGCGCTCTATGGCTACGTATGATGACGGCTGTGCGTCTGCGGCATACTCCTGACCGTTCACCTTTACACTGTAGCCTCCGGCCACCCACTCGGGGCAGCGTACCATAAGGCGGAACTTGCGGGCCTTCTTAAGGTTGACTGTCAGTTTTGATGACTCGGAGTAGGGGAACTGGGTCTCCTGTGTGATGGTGGCCTTGTTATCGGTCCAGTTCAGCTTTGAAGCCACAAAAAGGTTAACCCAGAGCGTCTGAGCGCCGTCGTGGGTGTATATGAATTCACCGTACTTGCCGTGGTTCTCCATACCGGTACCTACGCAGCACCACATGCCCTGGTTTACTGCCGAATATACGCGGTAGTGAGCGGGGCGCATGGGGGTGAAATATACGTAACCTCCGTGCTCGGGGTGTTGGGTTGAGAGGATGTGGTTGTACATGGCCTTCTCATAGAAATCGGCATACTCGGCCTTGGGGTCTATTGCAAAGAGGAACTCGGTAAGCTTGAGCATGTTGTTGGTGTTGCAGGACTCCGGTCCCTCACGGTTCTCAACGTAGCTCTTGTAGTCTGTCGCTGCGGGGAAATGCTCGCTGCGGCTGTTTCCGCCTATAACCACTGAGCGGTGGTTGGCCACGCGGTCCCAGAAGAATTCGGCAGCCTTGCGGGCGCGTGCATCGTTGTCCAATGCAGCCACGCGGGCGTAACCTACAGCCTTGGGCACCTGTGTGTTGGCGTGCTTGTTATCCAGATTGTCGCGGCCGTCGGCCATGTTCTCAAATATGTCCTTGTGGCGGAAACGCTTGGCGGCCTCTATGTACTTGCGGTCACCGGTAATCTGGAATGCATCGGCAAAAATCTCGTTCATGCCGCCGAACTCGGTGCCGGTCATCTGCTCCATCTGGTTGTCGTCCAGATCGGCAAATATGGTAAGACCCCAGTCACAGAACTTTATGAACATGTCCTTGGCCTTCTCAATGCCGGCATACTGCCACGCGTCGCGCAGGCCCGCGTACATCTTATGTACATTGTACCAGGGTACCCATGCACCGCGGAACAGCCCGAAGTCTCCCTTCTTGAGGTTACCCCACAGTTCCTTGCTGTTGGGCACACCGCCTATGTAGCCGTCACCGTTGGCTATCTGGCAGCGCTCCAGCTCATCGATCATATAGACCAGGCGGTCATAGCACTCCTTGTTGCCGGTAGCGGCGTAGTGTATGGCCAGGGCCGATACGTAGTGCCCGCCCACATGTCCGTCCAGACCTGCCCAGTTGGGGAAATACTCCGCCTTCTTGGGCAGTCCGGCCTCATGGAGGAACGGAGCCAGCAGGCGGTCGGTGTCATACTCCAGCAGGACCTTTACGTTAAGGTCCATGGCGTGCTTGAACGGGCCTTCAAGCAGCTCTACCTGATTCAGGTTGAATGTGTTGTGATACAGTTTGTCCTGGGCCGAAGTGCATGCAGCGGCCAGGATAAGTGCAATTGCAATTGCCGTACGTTTCATATTTGGTTAGGGTTATAATAGTTTACTGCATTTGATTATTGTTGGTACGGGTACTTTCTTATCAGTTCTTCGCCGAACCAGAATTTCCACCATCCACGGTCATGACCGCCGTCATACACCCAGGTATTTACCTTTCCGCCTCTTTTCCTGATATCCTTTATGAGATTGGGAAAGTAATCATCCATACCTGCTTCTTCTTTGGAACCCCAGCATATTCTGTATGTGGTCTGAGATTCCAGCAATCCGTATTCACTTATATCGGAGAATACAGGAGAGAAGCACCAATATTCGTTTATCAGTCCCTGATTACGCAGACTGAGAGTTATGCCGAAATCCGCACTGTTTGAAGTACCGAAAAATGTCCGGTCATCGGCGGATGCGGATACCGGTGCGTTCTTTTCTATATAAGGTATGAATTCATTGATAAAATAATCGTAGTGATTCTCAAACAGTTTAGCCAATGTGTTGTCGTTCTTGGCCAACACTTCTATGTATTCGGCATTACGGAATGCGAGGTCATAGCCCGGAACGGTCTTCTTGTTCTCATAAGAACAGGCAATGACAACCGGTGATATATCCTTTAAATCTATCATTGAGTCAATCATACTCTTGAAAGCGCTTTCCTTGAATACCAGACCGTCTGCCATATATACAACCGGCAACTTGTCATTGGCTTTTGTACCCTTTGGAATATAAATGCCTCCGCTGCGGACCTTGCCGTCCTTGCATTTGATCTCAAATTCCCTGAATTCCGATGAAGATGATGCTCCACGGTTACAGGAGAAGAAGGCCGAAAGCATAAAAACAGAGGTGAGAAATATGAATATTTTTTTCATAATCAAAAACAGTGTTAATGTTATTTGCAAAGTTATGAAAATAATGTTGAGATTAAACCATAGGGCACATTTAATGTCTAAAAGTAAATTATTTGTTAATTTGTCAGTTTCACATTTAACCAACCGCCAGTTGCTTTATAGTAAAGGTGTATTTCATTAATGTGCATACAAACAATACAAAAAATAAATACAATCAAATGAAAAGAATTGCCACTCTGCTTGCTTTTCTTGCCACTTCAGCCACAGCGCTTCTGGCACAGAATCTATCAGTTAAGGGAACGGTTTACGATTTTGACTCGGCTGAACCCTTGTCTCCTGCCGCCGTGCAGATCTATCAGATTTCAGGTACAGACTCAACCTACATCGGTGGTACCTCAACTGATGACGACGGCGCATTTACAGTAGGTAACCTCAGTGCAGGTAACTATGTAGCACATGTTACTTACATCGGTTATGATGATGCTGACAAAAATTTCACACTCAGATCCGGTTCAGGAACTACTGATCTTGGTAAGATTACCATGAGAGGCGGTCAGATGCTGGATGAGGTTGCCATTTCTGCAGTTGTGGCAAAGGTTCAGATGATCAATGATACCGTTATGTTCAACAGTGCAGCCTACAAACTTCCTGAGGGCTCATCTGTTGAGGATCTTATCCGTAAACTCCCCGGCGTACAGATTGGCAGTGACGGTAACATCACAGTTAACGGTAAGTCCGTATCGAGAATCCTTGTAAACGGTAAGGAGTTCTTCAATGACGATAAGACAGTTGCTCTGACACAGCTCACAGCCGATATGATCGAGAAGGTAAAGGCATATGAGAAGCAGAGTGACCTGGCCCGCCAGACCGGTATTGACGATGGTGAGGAAGAGACAGTGCTCGACCTCCAGGTTAAGAAGGGTATGGCAAAGGGTTGGTTCGGTAACCTCTCGGTTGGTGGTGGTGCTCCTCTTGAGAAGGAGGGCTTTGATGTAGCAGCACTCTACCAGGTTAACGCTTCACTTAACCGTTTCGATGAGGACAAGCAGTTTACCGTTATGGGTTCTGCAAGCCAGTCTTCAGGCGGTATGGGTGGCTTCGGCGGCATGCGTATGGGCGGCGGTGTCGGTATGGGCATGGGCGGCATGGGCATGGGCGGCGGCTTCGGCGGCATGATGGGCGGCGGAGGCGGCGTCAGCAAGAGCTACTCAGGTGGTGCCAACTTTGCTATGAACCTTGGTAAGGAGGTTTCTTCGGATAACTATCAGTACGAGGTAGGTGGTAGTGTAAACTGGAGCCACAGTGACAATGAGTCAAGTTCCAAGTCATCAGGCGAGCAGTGGTATACCGGCGGTATGCACACATACTCCAACAGCATGAGCAGCAACAACAGCGGTAGCGAGAGCCTGAGCGGCCAGCTCCGTATAGAGTGGAACAAGGATAACTATACAAGTCTGCTCTTCCAGCCTCAGTTCTCCTACAGCAAATCAAACAGCGGCAGCGAGAGCGAGTCAAAGACTTTCAACAAGGATCCATACAACTATGCTTTGTCTCCTCTGGATACATCTACAGTTTATTCTGCAACTTATAATCCCAACAATCTGGATCTTGATCCTGCTGCTTCATATCTTGATTCTCTTAACGAGGCTCTCTGGAACAGTCAGCACAGTCTTAACAAGAGCAACAATGTAAGCACATCTGCAAGCGGTAACCTCCAGTTTGTAAGACGTTTCGGTAACCGCGGACGTAACGTGTCTGTTCGTGGTACATATAGCATAAGCAATCAGTCCGGTGATCAGTATCAGCGTAACTACCAGATCACATCAAATAATGTGATGGCTGGCGGTTTCGGCGGCGGTGCCGGTATGGGTGGCGGCTCAGGCGCTCCTGCCACAACAGTACAGAGGGATACCACAGACCTTAAGCGTTTGAATGACAATCCCAGTGACCGTGTAAACTGGAGTGTTCAGGCTACATATTCAGAGCCTATCTCAACCGGAACATATCTGCAGTTCAGTTATCAGTTCCAGTACAGCAAGCAGAACAGTGACCGTTCAACTTACGATATCAACAATGATACATGGGGTAATCCCTGGAATCAGCCCCAGTGGATTTATGAGGATAACGAGAAGGTCATCAACAGCAAGCTGAGCACTAACTCATATTACTACAACCTTGACCAGACAGCTCAGATTCAGTTCCGTAAGAACGCTACTGACCAGTCATACAACTTCACAGTAGGTCTGTCTGTCCTGCCTCAGTATTCAAAGATGAACTACACCGGTATGGGTGTTGTAGATACACTTCTTGAGCGTACAGTGTTCAACTGGACTCCTACTGTACAGTTCCGTTACAGAGTTACCCGTCAGGAGCAGATCAACATCCGTTATAACGGACGTTCAAGCCAGCCTCAGATGTCACAGTTGCTTGACATCCGTGATGACAGCAACCCGCTGCGTGTATCAAGCGGTAATCCTAACCTGCTTCCTACATTCAACAACCAGTTGAGCCTGGGTTATCAGAAGTACAATCCTGTTACCATGGGTAGTTTCAATGTCAACACAAGCGTAAGCAATACACTCCGTCAGATTCAGAACAAGACTACTCTTCTTGCAAACGGTGGTACCGAGAGCAGACCTGAGAATATGGATGGTTTCTGGGCTAACTGGAATGCAAATGCAAGCATCATGTACAACTACACATTCCCCGATGACCGTTACTCTATCATGACTAATACATCAGGTAACTTCAGCCATCAGGAAGGTTGGGCTTCAATCGTAGGTCAGGAGGCACAGCTTCGTAAGACCAACACAACCGGTGCAAACGAGAGCTTGAGCGCTGAGTACCGTGATGACTATCTGACAATATCACTGGATGGATCTCTGCGTTATCAGCACTCTACCAATGACTTGCAGCCTGATCGTAACATGGATACCTATGATTTCAGTTACGGTACCAGTTTCATGGCATACATTCCTTGGAGAAACATGCGTCTGGGTTCAGACCTCAACATGAACAGCCGTCGTGGTTATAACGCTGAGATGAATACCGATGAGCTTATCTGGAATGCTTCACTGTCATTCTCATTCCTCAAGGGTAACAAGGCAAGCCTGTCACTTGCAGCATATGATATCCTGCATCAGCGCAGTACCGTTAGCCGTTCAATGAGCGCTACTTCACGTACTGATACAGAGAACAAGAATATCACCAGTTACTTCATGGCAACTCTGACTTACCGTCTGTCACTCATGGGTGACCGCAACTCACGTCAGCAGCTCCGTGGCCGTGGCGGCATGGGCGGCTTCGGCGGTGGCATGGGCGGCTTTGGCGGCGGCATGGGCGGCTTCGGCGGCGGCATGGGCGGCGGCTTCGGTGGCGGTATGATGTTCTAATCATCTGCACAACGCATCACACATCAGGGGGCTCTTTCGGGTCCCCTGATTTTTTGCTCACACTCCTCCCACTGGTCACGCGTGGGTGCGAGACTCCCCAGTACCCATACCCCTTTTCCCTAATTGTGCAAAACAGGAACCTTTCCATCCCTCCGGACCTTAGGGAGAAAAATGGCTGTACGTGCGTTTTGATTCCCTAAGGTGAGGGGGTAACCCGCGATATTCCGAATTTGGTGGGTACCTTAGGGATGAAAATGGCTGTACGTGCGTTTTGATTCCCTAAGGTGAGGGGGTGTGTGATAAAAAAGAACAGCGTCTGATTATTTCGGACGCTGTTCTTATCGATTATTGCAGTTTTTACTTGCTGGGAGTCAATTTGATTATTCCGATGGAGTTTTCGGGGAGGGTTAGGGTGAACTGCTTCTTGATGGTGCCGTAGTTCTTGGTGTGGGGTACTACGGCTTCAGTGTAGCTCACGCGGTTACGGTTGCCTCCGAATCCTCCGAAGGGGCCGGGACGGCCTCCCTGCAGTTGCTGAGCCTGGGGCTGTGCGCCGGCAAAGCTGTTCAGGTCTCCCTGGTTCTTTATCTTGGTGTCGTGTGATGAGATGAACTCTACGGTAGCGGTGTATTTTTTGCGCTTCTGACCCTTACCCATGTTGATGGTGAGTTCCTTATCCACGGCCTCGGAGTTGACGAACTTGATGTAAACCTCACCGGTGTTGGTGTCAACAGTGGGTGATGTGTATACGGTGGCATCGGCCTCGGAACCATTCATTACATCGGTCATCTGGAAGGCGCGGTTACCGGCCTCACTGAACAACTTCTGATAGTAGTAGTTGGTGGTGCGCCACATGCCGCGGTTATCAAACCAGATCAGGTTGGAGTTCCACTTGTTGTAACCCTTCTTGCAGAGCAGGGGAGCATAGGCTGCCATTACAACCATATCAGAGTTGCGCTCCAGGCTGGTCCAGTATGCGGCCTCGGCCATGGCCGATGCATAATCGTTGTTGCTGTTGTTATTGGCAAACTCACCTACGAATACGCGGGTGGGGCGGTTGCGGTCATAGGTAAGGCCGTCGGCACCGCGGACCTTATCGGCATGGTAGCGGTCACCGTTGGTGTAGAACCACTGATTGTTGCGGTAGTAGTGCTCATCGACCACGGTGTTCTGATACTTGGTGTCAATCTCATGCATGTTGGCGTTGAACTCCGGACCATCGGCGGCAGAACCTGCGGTTGAGACTATGATGATGTCAGGGTACTTGGCCTGCACCTCTTTATATATGATGTCAAAACGCTCCCAGAACTCCGGTCCCTTGTTCTCGTTACCTATGCCCAGGTACTTGAGGTTGAAAGACTCGGGATGTCCCATATCAGCACGCATCTTACCCCATTTGGTATCGGTGCCGCCGTTGCAGAACTCAATGAAGTCAAGGGCATCGCATACGAATATGTCGTGGAAGCGCTTGCGGTCAGCCTCGGTCTCCAGGGGTGCAATGTACTGATGTCCTGCAAACTGGCAGGTTACGCCGTTGTTCAGGACGGGCAGGGGAGTTGCTCCAAGTGACTCTGCCATAAGCAGATACTCGTAGAATCCTACATATTGTGATGTCCAGTATCCCCAGTGGTTGCGGAATCCTATACGCTCCTCCTCGGGGCCTACGGAGTTCTTCCAGAACGGCTGTCCGAAGTAGTTGGTACCCTCGCTGGCGCATCCGCCGGGGAAGCGCATGAATGTGGGGTGCAGATCGGCCAGGGCCTGCATCAGATCCTTACGGAACGGGCCGAACTTACCCTCCTGCCACAACTGTGATGCCTCGGGCAACAGTGTTACGTAGTCAAGCCAGAATGTACCGGCTGCATCGGCCATGATGCTTAGACGGCTGTCAACCGAGCGCTCGGCCTTGAGCTGGCCGGTATATTTTTGCCAGTCATTCTTGAGGCCTGATATTGTGATTACGTTTGAGTTGGCCTGTCCGTTTGCATCCTCAAGGCAAACCTTGATGGTGCCGGGGTATGACTGGCCTGCCAGATAGAGGGTAAGGTCATAGCTTACACCCTGAACGGCTGGAATGGATGCCTTCTGGGTGTTGTTTGAGTAGTAGCCTCGGCGGTCATTAGGTGCGGTGCCGTAACCGTTGGCTGCTATTCCGAATCCCTGACCGGCATCCTCAATGTCAAACTTGACACTGTACTGGGCGTAGCGCAGCTCATCGTCATACTTATCATTAGGATCAAAGTCATAGTAACGCTTAAGGTCCTTTACAAGGGGTTTGTCGGCAACGGCGTGAGCCAGACCGGCAGCACCATCCTTCTTTATTACTGTCCAGCCAAAGAATACGGTGTCGGAATATGAGAACTCTTTCTGCTTGTCACGTACGGGTGCATCGGGCACATTGTAAGCCTGGAAAGAGTGGTTCTGGATAAGCTGTGCGCAGATTCCGCCGTCAAGTGACTGGTTGATATCCTCAAAGAAAATACCGGCCAGAGTGGGGCTTACCTCAATACCCAGACCCTTCTTCTTGAGGTTCAGGGTGACTGAACGCTCCTGAACGGGTTTGAATCCCTGCAGTTGGAGCATCTTCTCGGCCATACGGTAACCCATAAGGCGCATACCCTCGGTGCTGAAATGGAACTGGTCACCGGTGCTCTCGCAGCCCAGTGATGAGATTACGTATCCGTTTTTCATGACCTTGGGCAGGTTGGCCAGCACGACCTCGTTGAATGCTGCGCAGACACCACCTTGTTCGGCCTGCTTGAGTTCACCGGCCAGCAGAGGTATCTCGTCGGGGTTAAGTCCCAGGTCGGCGCACAGGTCGTCGTGAATCTTCTTGAGGCGTGCGCACCACTGGTCATCGTCGGGGTTTGACTCACCCTGGTGTACAAGCATACCCTTTATGACACCGCTCTTCTGAGCTATTCTGGCCATATCGACAATGCGCTGATAGCAGTTCATGTCATACTCCTTGGCCATATTTACAAGCCAGTTGCGGCTGGGATCGGCTGCCTCCATTGCAAGGTATTCCTCGCAGGCGTCCTTGTCCCAGAGTTCCAGTTTGGCACCGGCTACTGAGACGTTGATGACACCTACTTTATACTGCTCGGGGAGTTCTTCAATCATCTTGCGGCCAAAGAAATCTACCGGACCCATATTGTTGCTCTGGCGGCAAATAGGAGGAGTGGCGGTATACCATTCACCCTTTACGCGGTTGTAACGAGGCATATCCACGGCCGATACAAACCGGAACCTTGGATCGTTCCAATCCTTGTCCTGATCGGCAGGAGTGGCACCGGCCTCCATGTTGGACTGGCCAAAGCAGAGGTAAATAAAGAAATTGGGGTCAGGCGTCTGAGCCTGGAGCGACAAAGCCGTCAAGACCGTTGCCGCAAACAGCATTAGTTTTGTTTTCATACAAGTTATAGGGTTTATTTGTTGTCCTTTAAAGATTCAAGTCTTTCTTTCTCCTCCTGTTCCATTGCTTTCTGGCGGGAGTTGTTCTCGTGGAAAAGGAATGATGATGCCAGCACCAGTATCACAATCAACGTAACCAATGCGGATACCCAAATCAGTCCCACACCGACTGCTATACCTATGATACTTGTTGCGAATATGCTGGCCGCGGTCGTCAGACCGGACACGTCGTACTTGTTCTTGATAATCAGACCTGCGCCGATAAAGCCTATGCCTGTAACCACCTGGGCGGCTATTCGGCCAGGATCACCGTTTATGAGATTCAGATTGGTCTGGCAAATCCATATTGATGCGAGGGTAGCCAGTGTTGAGGCCATGCAGATGAGCATGAAGGTTCTCACTCCGGCAGGATGCTTGTGTATGTATCGTTCAATACCTATGCAGCAACCAAACAGGGCGCTGATAAGGATTCTGGTTATAGCAATACTTTCGGTTAGCATAAATACAGGTTTTATTCTATTGCAAAAATAATCTAAGATTCTTATCTTTACAAACAATTACTAATCGCATTATGAGAAAGATATTCATTGTGCTGTCTGCTTTCATTCTGACAGTAGGCCTTAAGGCTGATATTATTAAAAGGGACCAAGTCAATGCTGATAACCTTAAGAAAATGGCCGGTTCGGTGTATGCATATGAGGCTCCGACGGAACCTCTCACACCGGCTCCCAAAGGTTTCAAGCCCGTTTATCTGACACACTTCGGCCGTCACGGCTCGCGCTTTCTGGACAACGCATCCAATTATGACCGCCCATACAATATCCTTAAGGAGGCCGATGATGCCGGCGCTCTGACCGATTTCGGCAAGGATGTGCTGCGCCGCGTGGAGATAATCCGTGCCGAGGCCGATCAGCGTGCCGGTGACCTTACCCGGAAAGGTATGCAGCAGCACCGCGACATAGCCCGCCGTATGGTTGAGAACTATCCGGAACTCTTCACCAATGACAAGATTATCATGGCCCGTTCAACCACATCACACCGCGTGCTTGTGAGTGAGTATTCGGCCCTGATGCAGATTCTGCGCATGCGTCCCAAAATCAGGTTTGACTATGACTCCAGCAACCACGACGAGCCCTGGATGTACACAGAGGACAGGGGGGTATCGGCCCATAAACGTAAGGCCAGTTCAGCCGTATCGGAATTCAACCAGCGTCACACGCATCCGGAGCGTCTTATGAAGGCTCTGTTCAAGGATCCTGAGTATATCAAGACCAATGGCGGACGTGACCAGAGCAACAGTCTCTACACATCCCTTTACGATTTGGCATCATATGTGCAGGGATCGGACCCCGGCGTTGACCTGAATGACGTGTTCACATATGATGAGTGGTATGACCTGTTCCTTATGAACAACATGCGCTGGTACTCACAGGGCGGTTATACTCCGCTTACTGACAATGTGGTGCCTTACGGACACTGCGCAACCCTTCAGAATTTCATTGATTTTGCTGAGGATGCCCTGGCGGGTAACGGAGTAAGCGTAATGCTGCGTTATGGTCATGAGGTTACACTTATGTCATATTTCTGTCTGCTGGACCTGAACGGTTCCGGTTACAGTACTGATGACTTGGAGACAGTTGCCGATCACTGGGCTGCATACAATCTGGCTTATATGGGCGGTAATGTTCAGTGGGTGTTCTTCCGTGACAAGAAAGGAAATGTTATCGTAAAATTCCTGCTCAACGAGGAGGAGGCAACGCTGCCGGAGTCAGTTCCTTTCTACAAGGATGCCAAGGGTAAGGAGCAACGTCCGTATTACCGTTGGGAGGATGTTAAGAAGTTCTATCTTGACAAGATTGCATATTGGGAGGACTTTAAAGCCCATGATGATACGCCCGTCGAGGAGACTCCCCGCCGCAGTTACCGTCAGGAAATCAGTACAAGTTCAAACTAACCAAGTAACCCTATTATTAACCTTATGAGAATTGTTAAAGTATTGGCCTTAGGGGCAGTAGTGCTGTCTCTAACGGCATGTGGAGGCGGAAACTCCAAGTATGAGTATCCCTTCCAGAATCCCAATCTTAAGATTGAGAAGAGAGTTGAGAACCTGCTCTCACTGTTGAGCCCCGAGGAGAAGGTGGGACTCATGATGAACGGTTCAATCTCTGTTGACAGCCTTGGCATTCCCGCCTACAACTGGTGGTCGGAGGCTTGCCACGGTATCTGCATGAACGGTGCTACCGTATTCCCGCAGGCAATCGCACTCGCCGCCACATGGGACGATGCACAGCAGTTTGAGGTTTACACCGCAGTGTCCGATGAGGCACGCGCGCATTGGAACACATCGGACCACAACCAGTTCGGCAAGACCCGCGCTACCGGTGGTGCATGGCATCAGGGACTCTCGTTCTGGTGCCCCAACATCAATATATTCCGTGATCCGCGTTGGGGACGCGGCCAGGAGACCAGCGGCGAGGACCCGTACCTGACCGGTAAGATGGGAACGGCTCTTGTAAAAGGTATGCAGGGCGACAACCCCAAGTACTACAAGACACACGCCTGCGCCAAGCACTATGCCGTTCACAGCGGCCTGGAGGCTGACCGTCACCGCTTCAATGTAAGCGTAAGCCAGCGTGACCTGTGGGAGACCTACCTGCCTGCATTCAAGACTCTGGTAACCGAGGCTAATGTTCAGGAGGTAATGTGCGCATACAACCGCTATGAGGGCGAGCCCTGCTGCGGAAGTGACCGTCTGCTGACCGATATCCTGCGCAACAAGTGGGGATTCAAGGCTCTGGTCGTATCGGACTGCGGCGCCATCAACAACTTCTATACCCGTGGCCAGCATGAGACCCATGAGAATGCCACCGATGCAAGTATCGACGCTGTCCTGTCAGGAACCGATATCGAGTGCGGAACCAGCTACAACGCTCTGGTTCAGGCTATGAAGGACGGCAAGATCAATGAGGCCGATATAGACGTATCGCTGCGCCGTATCCTGCGTTCACGCTTTGAGCTGGGCATGCATGATCCCGTCGAGATGGATCCCTGGAAGGATCTGGGTGCCGATGACATAAGCAGCCCCGCACATGCCGCTCTGGCTCACAAGGCTGCCGACGAGGCTATGGTTCTGCTCAAGAACCAGGGTAACATCCTGCCTCTCAAGAAGGAGGGTCTGACAATCGCAATCGTAGGTCCAAATGCCGATAACGTATCGATGCAGTACGGAAACTACAACGGTACTCCCACACGTGAGAACCAAATTTCAATACTGCAGGCAATCCGTGCCAAGGCTCCTAATGCTAACATCATCTACGAGCGCGGATGCGAGCTGGCCGATGACTACCTGACCGTAAACCATCTGGGTGACCTTAACAACGGCCGCGGACTCTATGCAGAGTTCTGGAACAACACCACCATGAGCGGTAAGGCTGTCAATGCCGGTTTCTACAATGAGATCAACATGCGTACCATGGGTGACTACCGTTTTGCCGATAATGTTGAGATGAACAACTTCTCAGCCCGCATGACCGGTACCTATGTTGCAGACTTTACAGGTGATCTGAGTTACAACCTGCGTGGTAACGACACCTGGAAACTGATGGTAAACGGAAAGGTTATTGCCGAGCAGAAGCAGCCCATGCAGGGTCGTGGCGGATTCGGTCGCGGACAGCAGGCTCAGGCTCCGTCGTTCAAGGTTGTCAAGGGACGTACCTATAATATTGAACTCCAGTACACCAAGGGTGAGAGCGGTTCAGCATACCTGACATTCGAGCTCAGCCAGCGCAAGCTTGCCGAGTTTGAGTCTGTAGCCAAGAAGGTGAAGGATGCCGATGTAATCATCATGGTTTCGGGCATATCGGCCCGTCTGGAGGGTGAGGAGATGCGTGTAAACTACGAGGGATTCTCAGGCGGTGACCGCACCAAAATTGAACTGCCCAAGGTTCAACTGAACCTGCTTGAGGCTATGTACAAGACAGGCAAGCCCGTCATCCTGGTTAACTGCTCAGGATCTGCAATAGGATTTGGTGCCGTTGAGAACCAGTATCAGGCACTGCTGCAGGCTTGGTATGGCGGTCAGGCCGGTGGTCTGGCTGTGGCCGATGTCCTGTTCGGCGACTACAATCCTGCAGGCCGTCTGCCGGTTACCTTCTACAAGAGCACCGATCAGCTGCCCGATGTGGAGGACTACAACATGGATCACGGCTTTACATACCGTTACTTCAAGGGTGAGCCTCTGTACGCATTCGGTTACGGTTTGAGCTACACCACATTCTCATACGGTGAGGCAACTCTGTCAAAGCAGAGCATCAAGGCAGGCGGTACCGTAGACATTACCGTTCCTGTAACCAATACAGGTGAGATGGACGGTGACGAGGTCGTTCAGATCTACATCAAGTCACTTGACAATCCTGCTGCTCCCATCAAGTCACTCAAGGGATTCAAGCGCGTCAATATCCCCGCAGGCCATACCGCCCAGGTTAAGATTACCCTGGAGCCCAAGGCATTCGAGTACTACGATGAGAAGATTGACGAGCTGTCGGCAATGCCCGGCCGCTATCAGATTCTGTACGGTCCCTCATCACTTGACAAGGACCTCAAGTCACTCGCTTTTGTAGTAAAGTAATTGCGTGCAATCAAAAAGAAAGCCGATTCAGACGAATCGGCTTTCTTTTTATTTGGTGTCTACCTGCAACCTCAACTCGCGGAACGGGCGGGTGGGATCGTTGGTGGTCAGGTTAATGGAGCCTAGGGTGGCGGTGCGGGGTTGGTTGGAGTTGGTGATGGCAACCGTGACTTTTAGTTCCTTGCCTGGCTTGATTACCTTGCCGGTCTCAATGCTGATGGCTGTACCTTCCATAGGCTCAACGTCGCGGAATATGAGGTCGGCATTACCGGTGTTTCCTATTACGATGGTTTTCTTGTAAATCTTTCCGGGCGCCTTCTCTCCGAAATCAACATACGCAGGCTCTATACGCAGAACAGGCTTGGGCTTGCTGTCATCCTGAGAGAACTTCTCTATGCGGATGGCGTTCACTACGATAGGCTCCAGGCTCTTTACGCCGTCAGCGACGATCCAGATGGTGTCACGTGCCATTCCGAAGCAGTTCCTGCCCTTGGGAATGTCATATGTTATATGAATGCTGGCTACATCCTGCGGCGTTACGATCTCGGGGCATTCTACGGTCATTCCATACCGGTTACCGGTGGTTACGACCGATAACTTTGCGGTCTTGTCACCTACATTTGCAACCCGTACTATCCTGGTGACCTTATCGCCTTGATTGATATAACCGAAATTGCAGCGCTTGGCATTGGTCTTGACCGTACCAACCAGCAGGTGGGGATATATCTGTTCCAAACCCATTGGGATTGGGTTGACATCGGCCGTAATCATCAGACTGGCATAGTTGCGGCGGTCTTTGGTGAATATCTCAACCTCGCGCAGTACACGGCCCTCGGTACGTGACGGGTCAAACGCTACGGTCAGTTCGCCATACTCACCTCCTGCAACTGGCTGGGTGGAGTATAGCACAGTAGTGCAGCCGCAACTGGTGGCTACATTGTCTATCTGTATGGGGTTGTTGGATATGTTCGTAAACCTGAAGGTGTGCTGAACAACTCCGTCGGCCTCGTTTATCTGGCCGAAATCCCACTCATATGTCTCAAACACCAAGGCTGAGTTGAGTTCCTCCTGAGCATGAGCAATGCTGAAAGAGAGTGCCAGTATTGTGGTAAGTAAGGCTTTGGTTTTCATAATCAGTAGTAGTATCTTTCGTGTTTTATAGTTGTAATGGGGCCGTGTCCCGGGTATACGACAGTCTCATCGGGCATGGTGAGCAGTTTTGTGCGGATACCGTTCATAAGAGCCTCATGGTTGCCGTCAGGAAAATCAGTCCTGCCGTAACTGCCCTGGAAAATGACATCACCTGTAAATACGCAGTTCTGCTCCTTATTCCAGAATACCAGACTGCCTGGCGAATGGCCGGGTACATGCAGTGCGTGGAGGGTGGTATTGCCAAAAGAGACGGAATCTCCTTCGTTGATCACGTTTTCCGGCTCTATTGGGTTGACATGACCTTTATAGTCTATTCCAAAAACCGATAACCGGGCACTCATGGTCCTTATCCAAGGCATATCCAGATCATTGGCATGTGCCTTTACGCCATATGTCTTCTCTACGAAATTGTTTCCGAAAACGTGGTCAAAATGCAGATGTGTGTTCAATAATAGTTTTATTTGCAGTGAGTTGTCTTTAATGAATGAGGCTAGTTGATCTGTTTCGCCCGGATAGAAACAACCAGGGTCGATTATTGCGGCCTCGCCGGTCTCATCCCATATTATATATGTGTTGACGGGCAGAAAGTTGAACTCAAAGCATTTTATCTGCATCATATCTGCACGTATACGGTTTTCTTGTCCTTAAAGAACTCCTCGTTGAAGTATCGGCTTATCTCGGTTATCTCGGCCACCTTCTTGAACTTGGCGGCCTCGGCGCTCAGGTCTCCGCCCTTGAGGCAGATCACTCCGTTGGGATAGGCGTTGCGCTGTGTCTTCCGGTCCAGCATATGGCCGGCAACCTGACAGAGGTCGGGCAGGGGCATAACACCGCGTGACAGTATGAATTCATACCTGTCCTTGTCCTCCTCGGCACGTTCATGGCGGCAGACTACATTCTTAAGACCGATCTGGGCGGCAATATCCTGGGCTACACGGACTTTTTTGCCGATGCTGTCAATTAGAGTGAAACTGCACTCGGGGAACAGGATGGCAAGCGGTATGCCGGGCAGTCCGCCGCCTGTGCCTACATCGGCCAGACGGGTGCCGGGAGCAAACCTTATGACCTTAGCGATGGCCATGGAATGCAGTATGTGATGCTCGTACAGATTGTCTATATCCTTACGTGATATGACGTTGATTTTGCTGTTCCAGTCGGTATATAACGGATCGAGAGCCTCCAGCTGTTCATACTGAAGGCTCGTCAGGTCCGGAAAGTATTTCCTGATAAGATCCATTTACTTAAGGTAATAGGTAACAGAGGTTACAACGCGGACGTTCTTTATCCACGGGGTGTTGCTGTCGCGGTCATAGATGGAGAACTGGCCCTGTGATGCGGTCTGAATTTTGCCCAGTTTGGAGCCTGAGTCATCGGCAAACTTCTGGGCAACCTCACGGGCGTTGCGGGTGGCAACCTCGACCATCTGGGGCTTGAGCTCGTTCAGGCCGTTGAAGTCATACTGTATCTGATGCTCGTAGTCATTTCCGCCGATGGCAATTCCCTTCTTGAGCAGTTCGCCTTGTTTGAGAATGAGCTGACGGACCAGATCCACATTATCGGAACTTACGGTTACAACCTGCTGCATCTGGTAGCGGTTGGCAATGTACTCGTTTGAGTAGCGGTTTGCGGTACGGTCATAAACGGTAGGGGCGGTTGTGCTTATCTCGCTGTCCTTGATACCGCCTTCCTTAAGAAACTTTACAATCTCGTTGCTCTTCTTTTCCATCGTAGAGTAGAGCCTGATAAGGTCATTGTCAACATCCTGAATCACCAAAGGCCAGATTACATGGTCGGCCAGAACTTCCTGTGTGGCAAGGCCTTTTACATTTACAACACGTTTTGTGCCGGTAAACTTATTTACAGACAGAATGATGCAGACACCTAGTGCCAGCAATCCCCAGAAATTGGTTGAATTCTTCATGACGTTTGTACTATTGAAAAATGTCTTAATTCTGAGTGTAAAGTTAGGTATTTTTTTCTCATATTTGCAAATACGGTATTGATTGCTAACCTTATTACAACCTATATGAAACAGTTTTTCAAATGGACTATTGCCGGCGTGGCTATGATGTTTGCCGGCATTTCCGTGCACGCCCAGCACACGTTTGCCAATCCTCTTGATGTGGTGGTAGGTAATGAACCGGCTATCAGAGGCGGTGAACCCGTAGTAATCATCTTTGAGGACAACTATTTCCTCTTTGTGTCACACAGACGCGGATACTGGTATTCCAAGGATTTCCGCGACTGGACATATGTTGATGCTCCCGGCTATCCCGCCGGTGTGGTATCGGTCGTGGAGATGGACGGAAAGCTGATAGGCTGCTCCATGAACAACCGCAACGTCTATCGTGCCATTGACCCGTACAAGGGAGAGTGGGAGAAGATAGGAGAACTCAGTAGTGACCGATACGGTGACGCCAACATGTTTGTCGATGATGACGGCCGCCTTTATATGTACTTCGGCTGGTCACAGATCATGCCGTTCCAGGTAGTTGAGCTGGACAAGGAGACTTTCAAGGAGAAGGGTGAGCCCAAACCGCTGTTCTGGAGTGACATCAAAAACCACGGATTCGAGGTCCGCAAGCCCGAGGATGTCATCTACTCGATATTCAACGGTCGCCGTGACTACGGCCCCGAGGAACTGCCCTGGATTGAGGGTCCCTACATGATCAAGCATAACGGCAAGTACTATCTGCAGTACGCAGCCATCGGCCTTGAATTCATATCCTATTCACATGGCGTTTATGTATCGGACAGTCCGATGGGCCCGTTTACATACAGTGAGCATAACCCGCTCACATTCAAGACAAGCGGTTTCCAGGTAGGTGCCGGACACGGCAGCACATTCAAGGACAAGAAGGGTAATTTCTGGACCATCTGCATGATTCCCGCACAGTACGGTGAGGGCGGTCGCGGATCGGAACTTGCCATCTATCCGTCGGCTGTCGACAAGCAGGGCGTGATGTACTCCAACACCGCTCTGGGTGACTATCCCCAGTATTATCCCGATGAGCGCAAGGTAGGCGGCGTTGATAACTATGTTGATTGGAAACTTCTGTCAGTCAATAAGAAAGCGATTGTATCGTCTACCTTTGAGAACTATGCTCCCGCTCAGGCTCTGGATGAGGATTTCAAGACCTGCTGGGCAGCCGCTACAGGCGATGCCGGTGAGTTCTTTACCGTTGACCTGGGAGACAAGGCTACCATCAATGCAATCCAGTTGAACTGGGATCACATAGGTGCACAGCGTGCCGGCGGCCGTGGCGGATTCGGCGGAGGTATGATGGGCGGTGCCAGACCTCAGCAGGCTCAGGCGGAGCGTCTGTACCAGTGCTATGAGGTGTTTGTATCGGACGATAACTCCAACTGGACCAAGATCATAAGCAAGCCCCAGAACAAGATGGAACTCAAGCATGACTATAATGAGTTGGAGAATCCTGTACAGGCCCGTTATGTGAAGGTAGTCAATGTGGCTACATATGACAATGCCAAGTTCTCAATCAAGGATCTGCGCGTGTTCGGTACCACACCCAAGATGAAGACTCAGAAGGTTACCAAGTTCATGGCAGTGCGCAATCCTGAGGACCGCCGTGAGGCCAACGTAATCTGGGAGCCCGTAGCCGGTGCCGACGGATATGTTATCCGCTATGGTATTGAGAAGAAGAAACTCTACAACAGTTACATAGTATACGGCAAGAATGACCTTTACATGCACAGCCTCAACACATCACCTGAGTACTATTTTGAGGTGGAGGCATTTACAAGCGGTCTGCCCAAATACACCGAGAACCCGCGCGAGACCATCGGCTTGGGTGCTGAACTTCAGATTGCACAGCGTGGCGGCGGTGGCAATGCCGGTTATGCCCAGGGTGCAGGTACCAGATACATCATGCTCAAGGAGAATGTCAACGAATACTGGTTTGACGATATAACTGCCGGAACATGGACGTTGAGCCACTCATACGGTCCCGTGCTCTGGTCCGGTCAGCTCTCTGAAGCAGACGTTATATCAAATGATGCCAATCCCAAGCCTACAGTGACAGCCAAACTCACACTGCTTGGTGAGGGCACCAGGAACACCGGTACATTGGAGATGGAGGTTATTCCCGGAAAGGAGAAAGCCCGAATCAGAATTGTGGTGAAATAATAATCAGAAAAAAAGCGGCACAAAGAAGAATTCCCTTTGTGCCGCTTTTTTTACATGCAGTTGCGGTAGAAGAAACGGAAGGTGCGTTTCTTGAGGTATTCGCTGCCCAGGTCATGGGTATGGCCGGGCAGATAGAGTTGCTCAAAGTCCTTGCCGTGTTTGACAAGTTCGGATACTACCTGAAGGGTGGAGGCGGGATCGACATTGTCATCCATCTCACCGTTTATGAGGAACAGTTTTCCCTCCAGACGCCATGCGTTGTCAACGTTTGAATTCTCGGAATACCAGGGGCCGATGGGCCATCCCATCCACTGCTCGTTCCACCAGATCTTGTCCATGCGGTTGTCATGACAGCCGCACAGGGCAACTGACACCTTATAAAAATCATTGAAGAAAAGCAGGGCGGAGAGCGCGTTCTGTCCGCCTGCCGAATAACCGTAGATACCCATGTTGGATGTATCCATATAAGGGTATTTCTTCTGGGCAGCCTTGATCCAGAGTATGCGGTCCGGGAATCCTGCATCCTTGAGGTTACGGAACGATACGTCCTGGAATGATTTGGAACGGTTGTCGGTACCCATGCCGTCAATGGTGACAACTATGAATCCCATCTCTACCAGATGGCTGAAACGCTCGTATGTAGAGAAATCCTTGGTTACGAATGAGTCATGCGGACCAGCGTAGATGTATTCAACAACGGGATATTTCTTTCCCGGATCCAAGTTTGTCGGGCGGTATATGTTGCCCCAGATATCGGTTTTGCCGTCACGTCCCTTGGCATGGAATACTTCAGGAAGTATGTATCCCTGTTCAAGCATTCCTGATATATCCTGTTTTTGAAGCTTGATCAGTATCTTGCCGTCAGTTGAACTGCGTACTACGCTCTCATTTGGCTTGTCGGGGCGTGACCAGTTGTCAACAAATGCACTCCAGTCCCGGTTGAACGCTACTTTGTGATTGCCGTCATCGGGGGTGAGGTCAGTTACCTTTCCGCTGTTCATGTCAAGACGCAGCAGATGCTTGTTGTAAGGATCTTCACCCTTTGCGGCACGGTAACCGTTGGCGTAGAAGAGTATTATGCCGTTCTCCTCGTCAATGTGCTGTATCTCCCTTACGTTCCACTGGCCCTTTGTGAGTTGGCAGATGCTGCCGTCCGTGGCGTCAATCATATAGAGGTGACGCCAGTCATCACGTTCCGATATCCACAGGATATGCTTCCCGTCATCCATCCAGTGCCGATAGAGGTCGTTGTAATAGATGAATGTGGATGATTCCTCCTGGGCCAGCGTGCGTGAGGTGCCGTCCGTGTTTATGGCCACAAGCTGATAGAGCTGGTGTCCGCGACGGTTGTACTCAAAGGTAAAGAACCTGGAGTCCGGTGACCATCGGCCAAGTGTGAGGTCATACTGGTTCTGCCAACAGGATGCATCGACAGGTATCTGTCTGAGTTCTTCAATGCTGAAGAGGGCAGGAACGGCCTGGGGTAGTGCATCTCCGGGCTTGTCATAGTCAAGCCATCGGTAGGTGGGTTGCACCTGGTTGTCAGGACGTGAGTTGCGCAGCAGAATCTGACGCTCCTTGTGTTCCTGTTTGCGCAGGGCCGATATGAACTTTGAGTCTGGTGACCAGAAATACTGAGTGTAGTAGTCCTGCTCGTTTCCGTCAAAACTGAGTTGGGTCAGTTCTCCACTCTCTGCATTGCGTACCCATATGTTGTGATCACGTATCAGGCATTCCCACAGACCGTCGGGTGATTTGGTGCCGGTATCAGCCCTGCCTGGGAATCCTCCGAATCCGCCTGCATATCCGCCTCCGAATCCGCCCCAAGTGCCGCGCTGACGTTCAGGTGTTCGGTAGGAATCAAGGGTGTCCCGGGGGACCTGTGTCTTGGTCAATGTCTTCAGGTCCACCATATAATATTCCGTACTGTCCTTGCCTGATGTCTGGTAGCAGAATGTATGAGTGTCTTTCCATACAGGTTCCACTTCTCCGTACTTGTCCTTGTAGAGATATGCACGCACTTTCTCATCAGCCTTCCTGTACAGTTCTTCGAATCCGTTGTCAGACTGTGCGTATGTCAATGACAGCGTAGACGGCATGAGAGTGATTGCAATCCATATAATTCCGGGTCGGTTCATATCGTTGCTGTGTTTTATTGCTTAAACTATTTCTGCAAAAGTAGGTATTTTTGCAGCCATTCATTAACTTTGTGCAAACTACTAACAACAATAAAAATGAGAAAACTTACAGGAATGCTGCTTGTAGCGGCTTTGATGCTGGTTCCGGCATGGAGCGCAGCTCAGAAATGGGAAGGCCTGGCCGATACTCCTCAAATGGGTTGGAACAGCTGGAACAAATTCGGACAGAACATCAGTGAGAAACTTATCCGTGAGCAGGCCGATGCCATGGTGGCAGAAGGTCTGGTGGAGGCAGGTTACATCTATCTCAACATGGATGACTGCTGGCACGGCGAACGCGATGCCGACGGATTCGTTCAGCCCGATCCCAAGACATTCCCGTCAGGAATAGAGGCATTAGCCGACTACGTACACTCCAAGGGTATGAAACTGGGTATCTATTCCGATGCCGGCCGCAAGACCTGCGCCGGACGTACCGGCAGTTTCGGCCATGAGTATCAGGATGCTCTGCAGTATGCACGCTGGGGTATTGACTACCTTAAGTATGACTGGTGCTCAAGCGAGAACATCAACCCGCGTGGTGCATATGCCCTGATGCGTGATGCCTTGCGTGCTGCAGGCCGTCCGATATTCTTCAGCATGTGTGAGTGGGGCAGCAATAAACCGTGGGAGTGGGCAGAGAACATTGGCCATTCATGGCGTACCACAGGAGATATCACCGCCCGTTTTGCAGGCAACCCGCGTCAGCGCGGCTGGGGACAGACCGTCCTGAGTATTATCGACCAGAATGCTCCGCTGCGCAAATATGCAGGTCCGGGCCACTGGAATGACCCCGATATGCTTGAGGTAGGCAACGGCATGAGCGTGAATGAGGACCGTGCCCACTTCAGCATGTGGTGCATGATGGCCGCTCCGCTTATTCTGGGTAATGACCTGTCAAAGATGACCGATGAGACCCGCGCCATAATACTGAACAAGAAGGTTATAGCCATTGATCAGGATAAACTGGGCGTTCAGGGACTGCGTTACAAGACTGAAGGTGACATTGAGTACTGGTTCAAGCCCCTTGAGGGAGGTGACTGGGCTTTCTGCCTGCTCAACCGCGGTACAGAGCCTGTTGAATGCAATATCAACTGGCAGGATTACAACCTGACCGATGATGAGGTAAGCCATCTCTCTACATCATTCGATGCCATTACCTACAATATTGAGAATCTGTGGGAGCAGAATGCCAAGAAGGCCAAAGTGGGTAACACCAAGAAGGCTCTCAAGGTTACGGTTCCCGGTCACGATGTGGCGATGTATCGCCTAACTCCCAATAAGAAATAGGATTATATATCAAATTGAAACTTTTTTATCATATTTGATTGCAAATAGGAATTTTCTGCGTATTTTTGCGACGTTTTGAAATGACAATGGAGGGAAAAGTAACATATAACTGTCTGTCAAATCAGATGAATGACAAGCAGAATCTGAATAATAATAATCAGATTCCGGTTTCCCCGTGTTGTTTCACCAGTCGGATAATATGACGGAGATTTTGGAAATACTAAATAGATAATTTGAGTGAAGGCTGGTTCAGTTAGAATCAGCCTTCACCCTTTATTGAAGGTAATTTATGTGCGGAATTGTAGGCTATATCGGTAAACGGCAGGCTTGCCCTATACTGCTCAAGGGGCTCTCTCGCCTGGAGTACAGAGGTTATGACAGCGCGGGTGTGGCGCTTATCAATGACAACGGTAATCTGGTCATTTACAAAACCAAGGGTAAGGTGGCTGATCTGGAAAAGGCCATAGAAGGGAAGGATATCAGCGGTAGCGTGGGTATAGCCCATACCCGTTGGGCGACTCACGGAGAACCCAATGACATAAATGCCCATCCGCATTTCTCGGAGTCAGGAAATCTGGCGCTCATACACAACGGAATCATAGAGAACTACCGTTCACTCAAGACCGAGCTCGAGAATCAGGGCTACCACTTTAAGAGTGAGACCGATACGGAGGTGATTATCCAGCTTATCCAATACATTATGGACAGCCACTCAATCACGCTCGAGGAGGCTGTTCCGCTGGCTCTCAACAGTGTGATAGGCGCCTATGCCATCGTGATTGTGGACAAGACACAGCCAGACCGCATGATTGCCGCCCGCAAGGGAAGTCCTCTTATAATAGGTGTGGGCGATGATGAGTTCCTGATAGGGTCCGATGCCACTCCCATCATTGAATATACTGACCGCGTGGTTTATCTGGGTGAGGAACAGATTGCTTTCATTGAACGCGGCAAGGAACTCAAGATAACTGACTTGCGCAGCGTTGAGCAGACTGCGGTGATAAAGAAACTGGAATTAAACCTGAGTCAGATAGAGAAGGGCGGTTTTGCCCATTTCATGCTCAAGGAGATCCATGAGCAGCCGGATACTGCACGTACGGTTATGAACGGCCGCCTGCATCCGGAACTGGGTATTGTAAAACTGTCAGGTGTCATAGACCATAAAGATCGCCTGCTCAAGGCCCGCCGCATAATAATATGTGCCTGCGGAACATCGTGGCACGCAGCGCTCATAGGTAAATACATGATTGAGGAACTTACCCGCATACCGGTTGAGGTTGAGTACTCGTCGGAGTTCCGTTACCGTAATCCGGTTATCTATCCCGATGATGTGGTGATTGCCATATCGCAGTCGGGTGAGACGGCCGATACGCTGGCTGCCATGCAGTTGGCCAAGGCATCGGGCGCGTTCCTGTTCGGAATATGCAATGTGGTGGGCTCATCCATAGCACGTGCGGCCGATACCGGCTGTTACACACATGCCGGCCCAGAGATTGGTGTGGCATCGACCAAGGCATTCACCGCCCAGGTGGAGTCGCTGCTTCTGCTTGCGCTCAACATCGCGCAGGAGAAGGGAACCGTATCAGACGAACTCCGCAAACGCATCATTGCAGAACTGCCGCGCATTCCCGCCAAGATAGAGAAGATTCTTAAACATGACAAACAGATTGCCGAACTTGCCAAGACCTTTACATACGCACACAACTTCATCTACCTGGGCCGCGGTTACAACTATCCGATTGCGCTGGAGGGTGCCCTCAAACTCAAGGAGATATCGTATATCCATGCCGAGGGCTATCCGGCCGCCGAGATGAAACACGGTCCTATTGCACTAATCGATGAGGAGATGCCGGTAGTGGTGATTGCTCCCAAGCGCGGCCATTACGATAAGATCTTGAGTAACATTCAGGAGGTGAAGGCTCGTAAGGGCAGGGTAATAAGCATTGTGACCGAGGGCGATAAGGACGTTAAGGGTATATCGGACTACTCGTTTGAGATTCCGGATACCGAGGAGTGCCTGGTACCGCTGCTCAGCGTCATACCGCTGCAGTTGCTTGCGTATCACATTGCCATAGCCAAGGGCCGTGACGTGGACCAGCCTCGTAACCTGGCCAAATCAGTTACCGTTGAATAATATCCTCAATATGGAAGAATTACATCACGAATGCGGAGTGTTTGGCATATACGGCGTGGAGAATGCCGCCCAGTATGCCTACTATGCGTTGCACAGCCTGCAGCACCGTGGTCAGCAGGGATGCGGAATAGTATCGGCCGATGCCGACGGTCAGATGCACCTGCACAAGGGCGCCGGTCTGGTGATAGAGATTTTCGGTGAGAAACACCTTGATGAACTGACAGGTAACATTGCCATAGGTCATGTGCGTTATCCTACTACCAATGTGGGCGGTCTGGAAAATATACAACCGTTCACGTTCCATCATTATACCGGAAATTTTGCCATTGCCCATAACGGAAACATAATCAACTCCCATGAGTTGCGCATGTATCTGGAGCGTCGCGGAAGTCTGCTGCAGACCACATCGGACAGTGAGTTGTTTGCGCACCTCATAAAGAAGGATCCTACCGAGGAGGACCGCATAATCAACCTTATCAATGCCCTTAACATGATTGAGGGTGCATTCTCACTGGTCATAATGACTCCCAACCGCATCTACGCCTGCCGTGACAAGTACGGATTCCATCCGCTATCTATAGCCAAGTTGGGCGAAGGGTATGTTGTGGCAAGCGAGACGTGCGCATTCGATGCCATAGGTGCGGAGTTTATTCGCGATGTCAATCCCGGTGAGATTATAACAATAGACCATCACGGAATTCGTTCCAATGATTATTCCAAACTGCACAGCCACCGTATGTGCGTTATGGAATATATCTATTTTGCACGGCCCGACAGTGATATAGAGGGCTGCAACGTACACTCGTTCCGTAAACTGTCCGGCCGTCTGCTTTATGAGGAGCATCCGGTCGATGCCGATATCGTGGTGGGTGTGCCCGATTCGAGCCTGAGTGCCGCAATGGGTTATGCCGAGGCCAGCGGGATTCCGTATGAGATGGGCCTGCTCAAGAACAAATACGTGGGGCGCACGTTCATACAGCCAACGCAGCAGATGCGTGACAAGGGCGTCCGTATGAAACTGTCGCCCGTACGCAGCATAGTGAACGGCAAGCGTGTGATACTGATAGATGATTCCATTGTGCGCGGAACCACATCGCGCCGTATCGTGGGTATGCTTCGTGAGGCGGGGGCTACCGAGGTTCATGTATGCATTGCCAGTCCCAAATACGCATATCCCTGTTACTACGGGGTAGATACGGGTACATCCGAGGAACTTATCGGCTCCAGCCATACCGTGGAGGAGATACGTGACTACATAGGTGCCGACTCACTGTACTATCTCTCACTTGAATCACTTTACAAGGCATCGGGCAGGGATATGGGCCGATGCGAACTCTGTACCGCCTGCTTTAACGGTGATTATCCGACAAACCTTTACAATCACAAAAGCTGAATTATGGAGACAAAATATATTTTCATTACCGGTGGAGTTGTTTCATCGCTGGGCAAGGGTATTATTGCCGCATCGCTTGCCAAACTGCTTCAGGCCCGCGGCCTCAAGGTTACAATCCAGAAGTTTGACCCGTACATAAACATTGATCCGGGCACGCTGAATCCCTACGAGCACGGAGAGTGCTATGTGACCGATGACGGCGCCGAGACAGACCTGGACCTGGGCCACTACGAGCGTTTTCTGGGCGTGCATACATCCAAAGCTAACAACGTAACCACCGGAAAGATTTACAATACCGTGATCACCAAGGAGCGTGAGGGTGCCTATCTGGGCAAGACGGTTCAGATAGTCCCTCACATCACTGATGAGATCAAGCGCCGCATGCTGCTTCTGGGTCAGACCGGAGAATTTGATGTGGTGCTTACCGAGATAGGCGGGACGGTGGGCGATATGGAGTCGCTTCCGTTCATAGAGGCCGTGCGCCAGTTGCAGTGGGAACTGCCAGAGGGCTCCTGCATGTCAATTCACCTTACGCTGGTACCATATCTGAGTGCCGCCAAGGAACTCAAGACCAAGCCTACGCAGCACTCGGTCCAGATGCTGCAGCAGGCCGGTGTGCAGCCCGATGTTATCATCTGCCGTACGGAGCATCCGCTTGGTGATGAGCTGCGCCGCAAGGTGGCCCTGTTCTGCAACGTAAAGCCCGGCCACGTGATTCAGAGCATCGATGCATGGAGCATATACCAGGTACCATTGAATATGCATGCAGAGCATCTGGATGAGCTGGTTGTACGCAAACTGGGTATTGAAAACTTCAATCAGCCGGACCTCAAGTTGCTGGAAGAGTTCCTGGACCGACTCAAGCATCCCAAGACAGAGGTTGATGTTGCTCTGGTTGGAAAGTATGTCTCATTGCAGGATGCCTACAAGTCAATACTTGAAGCATTGGTTCATGCCGGTGCTGCCAACTCCTGCAAGGTTCATATCCACTCTGTAAACAGCGAGGAGATAACTGCTGCCAATGTTGCCGAAAAACTCAAGGGCATGAAGGGAATTCTGGTTGCTCCGGGATTCGGGTCACGCGGTCTTGAGGGTAAGGTTGAGGCAATAAGGTATGCCCGTGAGAACAGGATTCCGTTCTTTGGAATCTGTCTGGGAATGCAGATGTGCGTAGTGGAGTTCGCCCGCAACGTACTGGGATTCAAGGATGCCGAATCCACAGAGGTCAATCCCGATACCAAGCACCCTGTAATAGACATGATGGAGGATCAGAAGAAGACCACCATGAAGGGAGGAACTATGCGACTGGGAGCCTACGATTGCGAAATCACCAAAGATACACTGGCATACAAAATATACGGATCCAAGCAGATTTCCGAGCGTCACCGTCACCGCTACGAGTTCAACGCCAAGTACGCCGAGGACTTCAAAAAGGCCGGTCTTGTAGCATCGGGCCACAACCCCCAGACCGGCCTCACCGAAATAGTGGAACTCCCGCAGTCTGTACACCCCTTCTTCATAGGCTCACAGTTCCATCCCGAGTACAAAAGCACTCCCGAGACCCCGCATCCGCTCTTCAAAGCATTTATTGCTGCTTGTAATAGTACAGCTTGCCGTTGATGATTACTATGCCGCGGGGCTGGCCCTCTATGGGACGGCCGTTGAGGTCATAAATCTTATCCGTACCCGGTACTGCAGGAATCAGTTCCACATCGGCGATAGGATACTGCTTAAGGGTCCAGTTGGCAGCCATGTGGTTGTCGGCATTCAGGTCGCGCAGCAACAGTACCGTTGTGCCTGACTGTTCCGATACAGGCCATGGAGCCACACTCATGTAAGTAACCTGGTCAACGACTATGCCTGCTGCATTGCTCAGACGTATTGCCTCGCCGTCATTGGAGAGTTTTCCGTCGGTCCACTGCCATACCTGATCGCCATTGACTTTAGGCGAGAGTTTTGAGGCTTTGGCAGCTACATAGATGCTTTTATGCGACTGAATCAGGCTTCCTTCGGGGAATGTAAATTCAAAGGCCTGGCTGAGCGTGTATCCGCTTATGTCAAATGGTTCATCGGCCGGATTGTAAATCCTTATGTACTCTGACTCAGAATCAAGAGTGGGATGGTAGCAGATCTCGCTTATGACAGGTTCTGCCTGCGGAGTTTCAGGCATGTATCGTGAACCTATCTTAAGGTTGGCGGGCGTCAACATGAAGTTGGTGGCCGATGCAAACTGCGGATCGCCGTACAGGTTACCGATAGAGAGCGTGTCACCGTCTGATAGTGATCCGCTGAACCTGATGCTTGAATTGGCATCGCACTGGTATGTCTGATCGTAACTGTTGGAAAGAATGCATTCAGTTACCACTGCATTTCCGCCTAGACGGCCATCAACCTTCTCATAGCAGGCCACCGGAGTTGCAACGGCAAAGAAAGTGCACTTGTCAATATCGGCATGGCATGAGTCCTTAACGGCTACGCCCATGTTGGTCTGAATGAATGTGGAGTTGCTCACTTTTACTGTCGAGCGCTGTCCAACGCTGATGCCCTTGTCGGTTATGGTGTATGCCAGCAGGCTGTCAATGACCACGCCGATAGCCTGTTCTCCTATATCCACGGCATCGCTGTTGTCACCCAGGAAGTGGTGCGCCACTACATCCCTGATGATTCCGCCGTTTATGCCGTCAAAGTCAATGGCATCGGTGTCAACCTGGTCATTGCCTATGAACGTGCAGTGCTCCACGCGTCCCTTGCCGTACTTGACGTTTATCAGGTCACCCGTAACACGGCTGTGTATTATGCTGTTTTTAAGCGTCACGTCGCTGTAACGGGCGGCAATGGGATTGCTTGCCACATCCGTTATGTTCAGATGGTCAAGTACCAGTTGATTGCAGTTGTAGGCCGATATTGCCGCAACGCAGTTGTACAGGCGCGGTCCCTGATTGGCATCGCGCATGGTGGCATAACTCAGTACTGATTTGGAATCGCTGTTTATGAAGCAGACGGCTCCCCAGGACTGTCCGGCATATTGCGGATTGAGCACAAACCGTATGCTGTCTGAGAGGGTTCCCTGAGCGGTAAGACCTCCGTGTACAATCATGCATGAGTTGGGTGCGAACCTTATCTCCACACCCGGCTCTACGGTAAGGCGTGCGCCTTTAACGATGGTGACATCGGCCGCAGTATAGTAGGGTGACTTGGACTTTAGCAGAGTCATATCAGTGAATATGGTATCGGGAAGCATGTTAAGGCCGGATGGTTCATACATAGCCTCCACAGCCATATCGGAATCAATGGACAACTTGATTGTAGGCTGAGTCTGACCGCTTAGCCGGTTCTGTGATGCAGTCTGGTTCAGCACAGCCAGAAGTTCCACGTCCATTATTATATCCGAGCTGGTCTTTGATGTCTGGTGAACCTCGACAGCAATGGTGTTTTCTCCCTGACGCAGCCATGAGGGATCTATATCATACGTGAGATATCTGATGGCGGCGCGTTTGGGGATGGCATAATTGTCAGCCAGCGGATTGGATTCATAGTTCTCCCTGAGGTTGCTTCGGATAATCTGCTGGCCGTTGATATAGACAACTGCGCCGTCATCACGCAGAAGGCGGAGTTTTATCTGCAGGTAAGATGCGGGATTGTCATCGACAGTGAATTTACGGCGGAATAATGTGGTGACATATTTGGAGTTTTCCGATCCGTAGTTCACGGTAGTGTTAATAAGGTCAGTCATCTTGTTGTCGGTGTCATATCCCAGCGGCGATGCACCCGCTTTCCATCCTGAGTCATCAAATGTGGTTGCATACCATGAAGCAGGGGTGCTTCCGTCATCAAGATATTTCCACCCACTGCCGGTTGTAATCAGTTTCTTTACGGCATTCTCACGCCAGCCCTTGAACGTGTATCCCACGCGCTGTCTGGCAGTAAGGGTAATCTCCATATCGCTGGGGTAAGATCCGCACCACTTGTCCTTGTTGATGGGCAGGCCGTTGAATTCAAAACCAGTCTTGCCGGTAAGGGTGAGCAGGGCGGGCTTTCCGGTGCCGTAGTTCTCATACATGTCCCAAAGCAGTACTATGGGGCGGCCGTTGCAGAAATCACGCAGATAACTGATACGGCTGCGCCATTGACGGGTCGATGTAAGGGCATTGCCGCTGTAGGAGCTGCTGGTGCCCAGCCATCTTTGAACCTGCTGTTCCATAAGCGGTTCTATATCATTGCTGTGCTCTGTCACCTGTCGCTGTATCTCCTCCGGATTGAATGCCGTGAACAGGAGGTCTGCGGCCCGTTTGCAGAAATACTTGCGGTAACCTTCATTCTTGAGCATTGACCCGAAAGGCATCTTGGCCTTTTCTGCATACCAGTCGGCGTAGTCATCGGCATAATTGTTGAAACCGCGGTCGCCGTCAGTGAATATCCAGCGCCATACTCCGCCTTCCTTGGGCTTCCAGGCCATAGGATTGTGGTTGACCGATGTGTTATGGCTCCAGATCTGCGCCACCATGAAATCGGTATAGTTCTCAACGTCCATTATGGCGGTCAGGGCATCGTAGTTGGCCTGAACGCTCAGGTCCTTCTGCCACAACTCCTTGTAGTGGTTCCACTCCTCCCAATCGCCGGCTTCTACGTTCTGGTCTCCTTCAATCATGTCGAATGTGCCGGCTTCAAGCCCGTAACGGGTCTCTATGTACTCCTCATTGACCTTTTCGCGGATATTATGGATACCCAGGAACTCTCCGTTTAGATATACCACCGACGGACGGAATGCCTGCAGGGCCAGGTTGAGCCCGCCTCTGCGGCAAGCCTGCTGCAGAAGGCCGTCACGGAACATGGTATAGTTCCAGTCATTGCCCGATGCACGCAACGCGAAATCATCGAACTCGGTACGTTCATCGTCATGGAACAACTGGTATGACAGTTTGCTCTCGCCGTATTTTTTCTTGAAATATACACCAAGCATCTTCTGCGGCAGCTGCCATGCATACAGACCGTTTATCTTTACGCCGGCAGGCTCGTTGAATGCAGCCCTGTCGCTGCCGTTGTTCTCGTATAGTTCTATGTTTACCGGAATCTCAAAGTCGGCCTTCTCGTTATGTGCGTTGGTCCAACCGTAAATTCCATGCTCGGAGTCCCAGATATTACTGCTCTCCGTTGCCAGCGATACTACCGGCAGCCTGTGGCCCTGGAACTCGTTGTTGAGGAAATAAGTCATGGTCACGGTCTGGCCGGGCATCTTGCCGTCTTCCAGGATCCGTGCCCTGAGTACCGCAGTCTTGGTGAATGTAAGCGGGGTAGAATATATACTTGATTCCTTGGTGGGCTCCGAACCGTCGGTGGTGTAATAAACCGTACCGCCCTGATCATTTGTCATTGTGACCGTAACTGATTCCGAATATGCTCCGCCTTGGGTTAGTATAACCGGCTGGTTTGATCTGCCGGTATAGCCCTGGGTGGTATTGGCGACACCGGGAGTGGGGGTTATAAAGAAAAGGATCGTCTCTATATCATCTATGGAGCGGCCATAACTCACATCGCCGTATTGAGGTCCGAAAGACATACTGTCAACCTGCTTCCCGCTTGCGTCAAACAGGCCGACCTCCTCACCGTCGGCACTCAATTTGAAACTTGCATGAAGGCCGGTGCCTTGGTCATCACACCATATAATAAGAAAACCTCCGGCCTTGACGGTTACATCGGGAAGAATGTATTTCTGTGGCTTGCCGAGGTTGTCCGTGATTGACCAGCCGCCTAGGTTTACGTCAGTCTGACCTGAATTGTACAACTCTATCCAGTCTGCATTTGCGTTGTAATCAGGATCGGTATTGGTGCTGCCGTTTGATGCCATCACCTCATTGATGGTAATCTGGGCTTGAGCGGGCGATGAAGCCATTACGGCCGACATTGCTATGATTGAGAAACAATATGAAAGTCTCATAATCAAGGTTGGTTTTCTGTTTGAATGGTTGTAAAGTTACAGATAGTTTGTAAAATGTGCAATTGTTGGCAAGATGCTGTAAATTTGTTCATTGTACTTTCTAAATGTCATGAGTTATGAAGGAATTTCAGAAAAAAGCAAAAAATTATGTCAATTTTAGAACAATGTGTTGAAATAGTGCTTATCTTTGCGGCAGAAATCAGGAATAACAGAAGATTTTATGTTTATCGGTTTTAAGAATATAACCACTGTTCAGCTGAATAATAATCAGCAGCAGAATAATCAGAACCAGAATAATAATCAGGTTCCGATGGTTATACCTTTTGACCGGTCAGGTATGTAACTGTTGATTTAGATAAAGAAAAAGAATTAAGGCTGGTCTTTTTGGACCGGCCTTTTTTTGTTTAACGATGCATCAAAACACAATAATTAACCTCAAATCAAAACACAATGAAAAAGATTGAAGCAATCATCCGGAAAACCCGGTTTGAAGATGTGAAGGAGGCGCTCTTTGAGGCCGACATCAACTGGTTCTCTTACGCAGAGGTTCATGCTATCGGTCAGGCCCGTCAGGATCGTATCTACCGTGGTGTGATGTACAGCACTGATATCATTTCGCGTATTGAGATAACAATTATCTGCCGTGATCAGTTTGTACAGCCTGCCATCGATGCCATCATGGGAGCAGCCCGCACCGGTCAGGTGGGTGATGGCCGAATATTCGTAAGCCCTGTAGATGACACTTGGTCAATCCGTACCGGAGAACACGGTGATACGGTTCTGGCCGACAAAAAGTAAAAACGGTTAAATCATTGAATTATGGAAGACATTATTACAACAGTAAGTGAGAGTAGCATAAGCGGACTGGATACAGTCTGGGTATTGATAGCAGCAATGCTGGTGTTCTTTATGCAGCCCGGTTTCGCGCTGGTGGAGGCAGGCTTTACCCGTTCCAAGAACACTGCCAACATCCTCATGAAGAACTTTGTTGACTTCATGGTAGGTTCTTTCCTGTTCTGGATGATCGGTTTCGGTCTGATGCACGGAGCCAACAACGGTTTCATTGGTGGACTTCACCTTTTTGACTGGTCGTTCATTGGTGACTCAAATGTTCCTGCCGAGTGTACTCTGATATTTCAGACAGTATTCTGTGCCACTGCCGCTACTATAGTATCGGGCGGTATGGCAGAGAGAACCAAGTTCTCTATGTACGTTCTTATCTCAATCATCATCTCGGTGATTATCTATCCTATTGAAGGTCACTGGACATGGGGTGGCGGCTGGCTCTCAGAGCTTGGTTTCCATGATTTTGCCGGTTCGACAGTTGTTCACTCTTGCGGTGGTGTGATTGCTCTTGCAGGTGCCATGGTACTTGGTCCCCGTATCGGTAAGTATTCCAAGACCGGCGAATCACGCGCTATCCCCGGTCACAACCTGACATTCGGTGCTCTGGGCGTATTCCTGCTCTGGTTTGGTTGGTTTGGCTTCAACCCCGGTTCACAGCTGGCTGCCGAAGGTGCTGAGAACGCAATCGCCATCTCACACGTAATGTGCACAACCAACATGGCTGCAGCCACAGGTGGACTTTCAGTCCTGTTCCTTACATGGCTGGTATACGGCAAACCTTCACTCTCACTGGTATGCAACGGCATCCTGGCAGGTCTGGTAGGTATCACAGCCGGTTGCGACTTGGTTTCAATAGGCGGTTCTGCCATTATCGGCGCTGTTTGCGGTGTTGCAATGGTAGGTTCAGTTGCCCTGATCGATAAGATCTGCAAGATTGATGATCCCGTTGGTGCTGTATCAGTTCACGGTGTATGCGGTATCCTGGGTACACTCATGACAGGTATGTTTGCAGTTGACGGTGGCTTGTTCTACGGTGGCGGCTGGCACTTCCTGGGCGTTGAGGCTCTTGGATCACTCGTAACCTGCGCCTGGTCATTCGGACTTGGTCTGCTCACATTCATAATCCTCAAGAAGGTTCACGGAATCCGCGTTGAGGCCAGAGTTGAGGAGGAGGGTCTGGATATCTATGAGCACGGAGAGACAGCCTACAACATCTGATTCCCTTAATTGAAAGCCGGATCCTTAACATACGGAGTTTGTTCGATCTGTATTTGATTCGTATTTAAAATCTTTACTATGTCCATAATGATTGGGTGGAATGAATTCCCGGTTCTTTGGATTCGGCTTTCAATTATTTAATAATTAAATCATTAACCATAAACATTTTTATAACTATGAAAAAGATTTTCTCAATAGCAATAATAATGACAGCAGCGGTCTGCCCGTTGCACGCAGAGATTGAAACAACAGTTGGTGCCGATATCGTAAGCCGATATATATGGCGTGGATGTGATCTTGGTGAGGCTGCCATACAACCCACACTTGGCGTAAGTGCAGCAGGTTTTGACCTGTCACTTTGGGGCAGCACCGGAATCGTAAACTGGACCGATACCAAAGAACTGGATATAACTCTCAGTTATGGAATAGCCGGATTAAGCGTTGGTGTTACCGATTATTGGTTCAATGCAGGCCCGGAACCTTACGGACGTTATTTCAAGTATGCCAAGGAAACCACAAACCATGTATTTGAGGCATTTGTGGGTTATGACTTCGGTTTTGCATCAATAAGCTGGTACACAAACTTTGCAGGCAATGATTACAAGGCCGATGGAAGCAGCGCTTTCAGTTCCTATTGCGAACTGGCTGCCCCCTTCAGTCTGGGTGGAGCGGAATGGACTGCAGCATTGGGCTTTGTCCCATTTGAGAGTCCGTTCTATGGAACCGATGGCTTTGCAGTAACCAACATATCACTGACTGCTTCAAAAGAACTTGAGATAACAGAGAGTTTCAGTTTACCGATTTCTGCAGGATTGACGGTTAACCCGTGTTCAGAGATGAGTTATCTCACTGTCGGTATATCGTTCTGAAAAGAGCATTCATTCGGTAATGTCCGGCTTAAAGGCGTGGCAGAAGAATCAGATTCTGCGCGCCTTTTTGTTTGTGGTATTATTTTCCATAAAATTCTTTCTTATAGGAACGGTTAATAATAATTCATACCTTAGCGTTGCAATATTGTGGCCAATATGAAAATTGATATAAAGTCAATGCTGGAGAAACGTTCCAGGAAGGGCAAGGTGCCGCGGCTTTTGCTCTGGTACCTTAGGCGTCTGTTCCATGAGGATTTCCTGAACGCTTTCTTTGAAAAGGGGTATGACGGTCTGGAATTCTGTGACAAAGCGATAGATTATCTGGGCTTAACGCTGCAGGTAGAAGGTGAGATTCCGGATGGCGGCCCATACACATTCGTCTCCAACCATCCTCTGGGAGGTGCCGACGGGCTTGCACTGTTGTCGGTCATCGGGAAAAAAGGTAATGTGATGCTGCTTGGTAACGATTTTCTGACCAATATTGACGGATTGAAGCCGATGATAGTGCCGGTAAACAAGATCGGTATGCAGAGCCGCACACTCAAAAGGGGTATTGACGATGCCTACGGAGGGAATACCCATATCCTGGATTTTCCGGCAGGGCAGGTCTCACGTCGTAATCATGGCGTAATAGCCGACCGTCGCTGGAGCAAGACTTTCCTGACCAAAAGCATCGAGACCCAAAGGGATATAGTACCCATTCACTTTTACGGCACCAATTCCAGACGGTTTTACCGTATGGGGCGCATCCAGCAGATTCTTAAGCTTAAGTTTCCGCTGGGAATGATATTCCTGCCCGATGAATTATACCGTTCACAGGGCAAGACTTATCGTATTGTAATAGGCCAACCTATACCATGGAACTCTTTTGACCGTAACGGAGACATAAACAGGCAGGTAGAACAGATTAAAAACATAACGTATACGCTATGAGAAAGATAATTGATCCCGTCAGCACGGAGATACTTAAGTCGCAACTGACCAAAGACAAGTTTTTGCGTACCACCAATCACGGAGGGAATGAGATATACGTGGTTGATAACAGTAATGCTCCGGATGTAATCAGGGAGATAGGCCGTCTGCGTGAGGAGGCATTCCGTGCAGGAGGTGGAGGCACCGGCCGCGAACTGGACATTGACAAGTTTGATACCGATGCCGCTTACGGATACAAGCAACTGGTCCTGTGGGATCCCGAGGCTGAACGTATCATAGGCGGATACCGTTATGTGCTGTGTGATGATATAGTCTATGATAAATACGGTCAGCCCATACTTACGTCATCGCACATGTTCCGTTTCTCAAAGAAATTCATAAAGAACGATCTCCAGCATACAATTGAACTGGGCCGCTCGTTTGTAACCATAGACTACCAGAGCAGCAAGGGCGGAGCCAAGAGCATATTTGCCCTTGACAATCTGTTTGATGGATTGGGAGCGCTTATGGTAATGTATAAGGGTAGGATGAAATACTTCTTTGGCAAGATGACCATATACCGCCAGTATCCCGCACCGGCGCGTGAGATAATCCAGGTATTCCTAAACAAATGGTTCGGTGCGGCTAAGATGCACAGGGTAAAACTTGTCAAACCCGCCAGGGTAAAACGCCCCCTCAAATACATGAAGGTGCTTAAGGGACTGACATTCAAGGATGATTACCGCTATCTCAAAGCGTTTGTATCGGACTTTGGGGTAAACATACCGCCTCTGGTCAATTCATATATGAACCTGTCGCCCAAAATGCAGTATTTCGGGACCGGCATTAATGATGAGTTCGGAGATATCTATGATTCCGGAATCCTGATACCGTTCAAGTATATAACCGATGACAAGATAACCCGTCACGTCAAGACCTTGACACCCAAACTGCTGATACCTCTACGCAACCTGTTGCGCAGGAAATACTGACGCTCCTTGCTTTTTTTACCAATAAACAAAAAGTAAGACTATTATATATAAAGGTGTCAAAATGTAAGCGCAAGAAAATTTTTGATGATAAAGTGATATTTTCTTGCCAAATGGTTTGGCTGTTTAAAATAGAGTGCGTAATTTTGCATTCGTAATTAGCAAAAACAAGATCGATGGCTAGAGTTTTGGCATACAACGCCAATAATAATCAGAATAACCAGAATCAGAACCAGAATAATAATCAGGTTCGGATGGTTACTTCTTTTGGCCAGCGGGAAAGCTAATCATTCAGGGTATATAAAGAACAAAACATAAAAGACTGGTCAATTTGATCAGTCTTTTTTTTGTTCCATACCGCAAGAGGGATAAACAACAAAAACATTAAATACTATGTGTGGAATAGTTTCAATCTTCAGGATTAAGCAGCAGTCAGAGCAGCTCCGACAGCAGGCGTTGGAAATGAGTCGCCGTATACGTCATCGTGGTCCGGACTGGAGCGGTATCTGGTGCGGAGGTTCTGCCATACTGGCTCACGAGCGTCTGAGTATTGTGGACCCTCAGTCTGGCGGTCAGCCCCTGTTCAGCATGGACCGTCTGCAGGTGCTGGCCGTTAACGGTGAGATTTACAACCATCAGGCTATACGCCGTGAGTATGAGGGCCGGTACACGTTCAGTACCGGCAGTGACTGCGAGGTTATCCTGGCACTTTACCGCGATGCGGTTCGTGCCGGTGGCAGCCAGGAGGATTTTATCCGTATGCTGGAGCGTCTTAACGGAATCTTTGCATTTGCACTGTACGACGCAGAGCGTGACGAATACCTGATTGCACGTGATCCCATAGGCGTTATTCCACTGTATATAGGTAAGGATAGGGAAGGTCACATCTGCGTAGCCAGCGAGCTCAAGGCTCTTGAGGGCATCTGTACCGAGTACGAGCCGTTCCTGCCGGGTCATTTCCTGAGCAGCCGCACCGGAATGGTGGAGCGCTGGTGGACCCGCGACTGGTTCAAGTATGATGCCGTCAAGGATAACAAGGCCGATATAAAGGAGTTGCACGATGCCCTTGAGGCTGCAGTAAAACGTCAGCTTATGTGCGATGTTCCTTACGGAGTGCTGCTGTCAGGCGGTCTTGACAGTTCGGTGATATCGGCTATTGCCAAGAAAAACGCCGCCCGCCGCGTTGAGACCGATGACCAGCAGGAGGCATGGTGGCCGCGTCTGCACTCATTTGCAGTGGGCCTTAAGGGTGCCCCGGATCTGGCAAAGGCACGCGAGGTTGCAGAGCATATAGGCACCGTACACCATGAGATAAACTACACGGTCCAGGAGGGTCTGGATGCTATAAGAGACGTAATTTATTTTATTGAAACATACGATGTTACAACCGTACGTGCCAGCACTCCTATGTACCTTCTTGCCCGCGTTATACGCAGCATGGGAATCAAGATGGTGCTGAGCGGCGAGGGGGCCGATGAGGTATTCGGAGGTTATCTCTATTTCCACAAGGCTCCCGATGCCCGGGCATTTCACGAGGAGACCGTGCGTAAGATATCAAAACTGCACCTTTATGATTGCCTGCGTGCCAACAAGTCACTTGCTGCTTGGGGTGTTGAGGGCCGCGTTCCTTTCCTTGACAAGGAGTTCCTGGATGTTGCAATGCGCCTGAACCCTGAGGCTAAGATGTGCCCGGGACATGAGATTGAGAAACGTGTTGTACGTGAGGCTTTTGCCGATATGCTGCCCGAGAGCGTTGCATGGCGCCAGAAAGAGCAGTTCAGTGACGGAGTGGGTTACAGTTGGATAGATACTCTCAAGGAGATTACATCGGCAGCAGTTACTGATGAGCAGATGGCCCATGCGGCTGAGAGATTCCCCATTAACACCCCTATGAACAAGGAGGAATACTACTACCGTTCAATATTTGAGGAGCATTTCCCCAGCGAGTCAGCAGCACGTTGCGTACCCAGTGTTCCAAGCGTAGCCTGCTCTACCGCCGAGGCTCTCAAGTGGGATGCAAGTTTCAGCAAACTGAACGATCCAAGCGGCCGTGCGGTAAAGGGTGTGCATGAAAATGCCTATAAATAAGTGCATAAAGTGACAATATTTTGATTTAAACATATTTTAAGTGTCAATTTGAGAATATAATTAACGTTTTGTGTACAAAAAGTAGTAATAATGCTTAATTTTGCATCGTTTTGTACGCAGACAAATAAAAACACCAAAAACATAAAAGCTATGAGTAAACTTAGATTTGATGTGGTGCAGGATGCTTTCAAGAAGAAGGCGGCTGCTGTGGAGACACCCGCAGGAAAGATTTCCGACTATTTCGGAGAGTTGGTATTCAACCGTGACAAGATGCACAAGTATCTTGATGCCAAGACTTTCAATGCTCTGGTGAACTGCATCGACAACGGTGCTCATCTGGATCGTGAAACTGCCGACGGCGTTGCCGCAGGCATGAAGACATGGGCCTTGGAGCACGGCGTTACACACATTACTCACTGGTTCCAGCCTCTTACCGACGGTACTGCCGAAAAACACGACTCATTCATGGAGTATGACGGCAAGGGCGGAATGATTGAGACTTTTGACGGCAAGGCACTCGTTCAGCAGGAACCCGATGCATCATCATTCCCCAGCGGCGGTATCCGCGCTACATTCGAGGCTCGTGGCTATACAGCATGGGATCCCACATCACCTGTGTTCATACAGGATGATACACTCTGCATACCTACCGTATTCATATCATATACAGGTGAGGCTCTTGACTACAAGACTCCGCTCAAGAAGGCTCTTAAGGCTGTCAACGACGCAGCCCTGCCTATCTGCCGCATGTTTGATCCCAAGGTAAACAAGGTTATGTCTTACCTGGGCTGGGAGCAGGAGTATTTCCTGGTTGATGAGGACCTCTATGCAGCCCGTCCCGACCTGATGCTTACAGGCCGTACACTGATGGGTCATGCATCATCAAAGAACCAGCAGCTGGATGACCACTACTTTGGTGCCATTCCTTCACGTGTCGCCGCATTCATGCGCGATATCGAGATAGCCGGTTACAAGCTGGGTATTCCTCTTAAGACACGTCATAACGAGGTTGCACCCAACCAGTTCGAGCTGGCTCCCATCTACGGTGAGACCAACCTCTCAAACGACCAGAACCAGCAGATGATGAACGTGATGAACAGCATTGCCCGCAAGCACGGATTCGTGGTTCTGTTCCATGAGAAGCCGTTTGACGGCATCAACGGTTCAGGTAAGCACAACAACTGGTCACTTGGTACCGATACTGGCACACTGCTTCTGGCTCCCGGTAAGGATGCCATGGGTAACCTGCAGTTCGTTACATTCTTTGTAAACGTTCTGGCTGCCGTACAGAAGCACAATGACCTGCTCAAGGCTTCTATCGCAACCGCAACCAACGCACATCGTCTGGGCGCCAACGAGGCACCTCCCGCAATAGTATCGGCATTCCTTGGCAAGACCATGACATCAGTTCTGAGGAAACTGCTTGAGGTTCCGTCCGATACCCCTATTGAGATTGCCGGCAAGAAGGGCAAGTCTCTGGGCTTGGTAGAGATACCTGAGATATTTGTCGATAACACCGACCGTAACCGTACATCACCGTTCGCATTCACCGGTAACCGATTTGAGTTCCGTGCCGTAGGTTCAAGCGCCAACTGCGCAGGTGCCATGACAACCCTGAACGCAGCCGTTGCCGAGCAGTTGATTGCATTCAAGAAGGATGTTGACAAGGCTATGAAGGCCGGCAAGCCCATGAACATAGCATTCATGGATACCCTTAAGCCTATCATCAAGAGCATAATCGATGTTGTATGCTTTGACGGCAACGGTTATACCGATGAGTGGAAGAAGGAGGCCAAGAAACGCGGTCTGGATGTTGAGACCAACGTTCCCAAGATGTTCAAGTCATTCACTACCAAGAAGGCTATCGATCTCTTTACCAAACTGGGTGTTTACTCGGAGAAGGAACTTGAGGCCCGCAATGAGGTCAAGTGGGAGACATACACCAAGAAGGTACAGATTGAGGGCCGCGTGATTGGCCGTATGGCAATCAACCATATCATTCCCGCAGCGCTTGCTTATCAGACCAAACTGCTCAAGAACATCGATCTTATGAAGGATGTGTTCGGCAAGCAGTATTCAGCTATGGCCGGTGTGAGCATGGGTATAGTAACCAGCATCTCAGAGCTCGTTACCGATCTGCGTCAGCAGGTTGACGCAATGGTAGAGGCCCGCAAGAAGGCCAACGCCATCGAGGACGAGTACAAGAAGGCACTTGCATATCACGAGATTGCAGAGAGCCTGTTCCCGCTCCGCAAGACAATTGACAAGCTTGAGGAGATTGTGGACAACGATATGTGGCCGCTTCCCAAGTATCGTGAGCTGCTCTTTATAAACTAAAGAAGCCACTTACAGGTCTTCCCCGGAAAGGGGGAGATCTGTTTTGAGAAAACCAACCGTTGCATTTACTTTACTATAGTTATATCTGATGAAAAAGACACAGGGATTATATGACCCCCAGAATGAACATGATGCCTGCGGTATAGGCATGATGGTCAATCTGAAGGGAAACAAGACGCACCAGCTTGTAGATGAGGCCCTGACGCTGCTTGAGAACATGAAGCACCGCGGCGCCGAGGCAGCCGACAACAAATCAGGTGACGGAGCCGGAATCACGGTCCAGATACCTCATGAGTTCATTCTGCTTCAGGGTATTCCCGTTCCGGAGCGTCTTCACTACGGTACAGGACTGGTATTCCTGCCGCAGGACAAGTCAAAACAGGAACAGTACCTTGATATTATCCGTGAGGAGACCGCCAAGATGGGTCTGGAACTGTCAAACGTGCGTCAGGTTCCGGTAAACAGCAATATCCTGGGTGAGGCTGCAAGAGCAACCGAGCCATGCACAGTACAGATATTCGTGACCGGTGCCACCCAGACTGAAGGTCTTGACACACTTCTCTACAAGATCCGCAAGCATACCGAGCAGCGCATAAGTGACCGTGATTTCTACATCGTGTCACTGTCAAGCCGCATCATGGTATATAAAGGTATGCTCACATCGACCCAACTCCGTGAGTACTATCCGGACCTGAGCAGTCCCAACTTTACCAGCGGTCTTGCAATGGTGCATTCCAGATTCAGCACCAACACATTCCCTACATGGTCATTGGCCCAGCCTTTCAGAATGCTGGCTCACAACGGCGAGATCAATACCATTCGCGGTAACCGCGGCTGGATGGAGGCCCGTGAGAGCGTTCTGTCATCAGAGGCTCTTGGCAGTGTATCGGACATTCATCCTATTGTTCAGCCCGATATGAGCGACAGTGCATCGTTTGACAATGCGCTGGAATTCTTTGTGCGTTCAGGTATGAGCCTGCCGCATGCAATGGCCATGATGATCCCTGAGTCTTTCAATGAGAAAAACCCCATAAGCGACAAACTCAAGGCTTTCTATGAGTATCATTCAATACTTATGGAGCCGTGGGACGGACCCGCCGCAATGCTCTTTACCGATGGCCGTTACGCCGGAGGTATGCTGGACCGCAACGGTCTGCGCCCGTCACGCTATCTTATCACATCCGATGGTATGCTCATAATGGCATCCGAGGCCGGTTGCATTCATGTGGATGCCGCCACCATCACGGAGAAAGGCAAACTTCAGCCCGGTAAGATACTGCTTATAGATACCGATAACGGACAGATATTCCGCAACGATGTGGTAAAGGATAAGTTGGCCAGTGAGTTCAACTACGGCGAGTGGCTCAGCGCCGGCCGTGTGGAACTTGGCAAACTCAAGAGCGGCCGTAAGGCGGCAAATGACGTAAAGGATTACGCCCGCCGTCTGCGCGCATTTGACTTTACCCGTGAGGATATTGACCGTGTGATTGTACCCATGTGCCAGACGGCTCAGGAGCCTCTCTCATCAATGGGTAACGACACCCAGCTGGCTGCTCTCTCGGAGCGTCCCCAGTTGCTGTTCAACTATTTCCGACAGCAGTTTGCGCAGGTTACCAACCCGCCTATAGACCCCATACGTGAGGAACTGGTAATGTCGCTTACCGAGTATATCGGTGCAGTCGGCATGAATATCCTTACTCCCAGCGAGGGTCACTGCAAGATGGTACGTCTGCCGCAGCCGGTACTTACCAACACTGAACTGGATACCCTGTGCAACATCCGTTACAAGGGATTCAATACTGAGGTCCTGCCCATACTGTTTGAGAAATCAAAGGGAGCCAAGGGTATGGCCGATGCCATTGAAAATCTTTGCCATGAAGCCGAAAAGTCTGTTGATGCAGGCATCAACTACATCATCCTGAGTGACCGCGGCATAGATGATACACACGCCGCCATTCCTTCACTGCTGGCCGTAAGCGCCATACATCACTATCTGGTATCAATCCAGAAACGTGTCCAGACCGCCCTGATCGTTGAGAGCGGCGAGATCCGTGAGGTGATGCATGTGGCTCTGCTCATGGGCTACGGTGCAAGTGCAGTGAACCCGTACATGGCATTTGCAGTCATCGATGACCTGGTCAAGAAGGGTGAGATACAACTTGACTATGAGACCGCACAGCACAACTACATCAAGGCTGTGGACAAGGGTCTCAAGAAAATTTTGAGTAAGATGGGTATCAGCACCATACGTTCATACCGCGGTGCCAAGATATTCGAATCTATAGGTATAAGCCAGGAGGTTCTTTCCAAGTATTTCGGAACCTCTTCATCCACAATCGGAGGCGTATCGTTCGACAGAATCTGCAAGGATGCCGTAAGCATGCAGCAGCAGGGATTCGGCCAGGCCGAGCCCGACGGCGTGCTTCCATTCATCGGCCAGTACGCATTCCGCAAGGACGGCATACGTCATGCGTGGACACCAGAAGCCATTTCAACATTGCAACTTGCTACCCGCCTGGGCAGTTACAAGAAATTCCAGGAGTTCTGCTCCATAGTAGATGACCGGCAGGAGCCGCTGTTCCTGCGTAACTACTTCAAATTCAAGACCAACCCGATTCCCGTTGATGAGGTTGAGCCGGCAGAGAATATCGTAAAGCGCTTTATCGGTGCCGCAATGTCATTCGGTGCCATCAGCAAGGAGGCTCACGAGGCTATCGCCATCGCCCTGAACACGCTCGATTCACGCAGCAATACCGGTGAGGGCGGCGAGGACAGCGACCGCTTCCACACTGACGTGGACGGCGTATCGCTGAGCAGCCGTATCAAGCAGGTTGCATCGGGCCGATTCGGTGTCACTACCGAGTATCTGGTCAACGCACAGGAAATCCAGATCAAGGTTGCCCAGGGCGCAAAACCTGGAGAGGGCGGTCAGCTTCCCGGATTCAAGGTGAACGAGATCATTGCCCGTACACGTAACTCAATTCCCGGAATATCACTCATATCACCTCCGCCTCATCACGACATCTACTCGATTGAGGACCTGGCACAGCTCATCTATGATTTGCGCAACGTCAACCCCAAGGCCAAGATCAGCGTAAAGCTGGTGGCAGAGAGCGGAGTAGGTACCATTGCAGCCGGTGTGGCCAAGGCCAAGGCTGACCTGGTGGTAATATCAGGAGCCGAGGGCGGTACAGGTGCATCACCCGCATCATCAATCCGTTATGCAGGTATATCACCTGAGATAGGTCTGGCCGAGACACAGCAGACTCTGGTTCTGAACGGCTTGCGCGGTGAGATTGAGGTCCAGGTGGACGGTCAGTTGAAGACCCCGCGTGACGTCATATCGATGGCTCTGCTGGGTGCCGGCGAGTTCGGATTCGGAACAGGTCAGCTGATAGTTTTGGGATGCCTGCTTATGCGTAAGTGCCATACCAATGCCTGCCCCGTAGGTGTTGCCACACAGGATCCGGCTCTGAGGGCCAAGTTCCGCGGTCACAGCCAGTACCTTATCAACTACTATATGTTCATGGCTCAGGGAGTAAGGGAGTTGCTGGCTCAGATGGGATTCCGTAAGTTTGAGGATATCATAGGCCGTACGGACCTTATTGAGATTGATACAGCCAAGTTCACCGATAAGACCAAGGGCCTTGATTTCAGCCGCCTGCTTACCAGGATTGACGGTGACCTTTACAAGGTTAAGGACCAGATACATGACCTGAGTCAGGTACTTGACCAGAAGATCATTAAGGAGTCCGCCAAGGCTATTGAGAGCGGCAGCAAGGTTGAACTCTCATACGATATAATCAACACAGACCGTGCCGCAGGCGCAATGCTTTCCGGTGAGATAGCAAGCCGTTACGGACATGACGGTCTGGCCGATGATACCATCAACGTCAGCTTCAAGGGATCGGCAGGACAAAGTTTCGGCGCATTCCTTATGAAGGGTGTTAACTTTAAACTGGAAGGTGAGGCCAATGACTATGTAGGTAAGGGCCTCTCCGGTGGCCGTATCGCCATATGCCCGCCTGCAGAATCCAAGTTTGACGCATCCGAGAACATCATAGCAGGTAACACAATCCTGTACGGTGCCACCAGCGGCGAGATATTCATAAACGGCCGTGCAGGCGAGCGCTTTGCAGTACGTAACTCAGGTGCCACAGCCGTAGTTGAGGGTGCAGGAGATCACTGCTGCGAGTATATGACCGGCGGTCGTGTGGTTGTGCTTGGTACAACAGGCAGGAACTTTGCAGCCGGTATGTCAGGCGGCCTTGCCTATGTATGGGACAAGAACCACAACTTTGACTACTACTGCAACATGGATATGATTGAGCTTGACCTGATTGATGACAAGGCCGGTCGTGACGAGTTGCGCGGACTGATAGAGAAACACTACAAGTACACGGGCTCGGCTCTGGCCAAGAAGATGCTGGACAACTGGAGTCAGTATGTAGGTGAATTCATACAGGTTACTCCTATCGAGTACCGCCGTATCCTGCAGGAAGAGAGGATGAAAGCGCTGCAGCAGAAGATTGACAATGTTCAGCGTGATTATTAAATCTTTAAAGTGACACTACTATGGGAAATCCAAGAGCTTTTCTGACCGTTCCCAGACAGGAAGCCGGTCATAGGCCGATACATGAGAGAATAGCTGATTTCAGTGAGGTGGAGCAGACCCTGAACGACAGCAGCCGTCAGCAGCAGGCTTCACGCTGCATGGACTGCGGCGTACCGTTCTGCCACTGGGCATGCCCGTTAGGCAACAAGCAGCCGGAATGGCAGGATGCCGTCTATAAAGGCAAGTGGGAACTGGCATACAAACTGCTTTCAGCCACCAATGACTTCCCCGAGTTTACGGGCCGTATCTGCCCGGCTCTTTGCGAGAAGAGTTGCGCGCTGAACCTTTGCATCGATGCTCCCGTGACTATCCGCGAGAATGAGTGCTCCATCATTGAACATGCTTTCCGTGAGGGTTATATCCAGCCCAAGACATATGAGCGTAACGGTAAGAAGGTTGCCGTAATCGGTGCAGGACCTGCAGGACTGAGTGCCTCAGTACGTCTTAACGCACTGGGTTATGAGGTGACACTGTTTGACAAGATGCCTTCAGCAGGTGGTCTGGTACGTTACGGTATTCCTAACTTCAAACTTGACAAGTACGTGATTGACCGCCGTATGGAGATCATGGAGCAGGAGGGTATCAAGTTTAAATTCAACACACCGGTTGATCTTAACAAGCTGCCCGAGGGCTTTGACGCATATATCATATCCAATGGTACACCTACTGCCCGTGACCTCAAGATTCCCGGACGTGAACTCAAGGGCGTATACTTTGCACTGCAGATGCTTACACAGCAGAACCTGCGTCTGGCAGGACAGGAGTTCAGCCAGGAGGAGACCGTATCGGCCAAGGGTAAGAAGGTGCTGGTGATAGGTGGTGGTGATACCGGCAGCGACTGCATAGGTACATGCCATCGTCAGGGTGCCGTAAGCGTTACCCAGATTGAGATCATGCCCAAGCCCCCGGTTGGTTACAACCCCGCAACTCCCTGGCCGCAGTGGCCCAACATTCTCAAAACCACAACCAGTCATGAGGAGGGTTGCGAGCGCCGCTGGTGCCTTACATCCAACAAGTTCCTGGATGACGGCAAGGGCAATCTTAAGGGCGTTGAGGTTGAGACTGTGGATTGGGTACCGGATCCTAACGGCGGCCGTCCCCAGATGAAACCTACAGGCAACAAGGAGATTATTGAGTGCGATATGGTGTTGCTGGCTATGGGATTCCTCAAGCCCGAGCATCCTCAGTACGCTGAGAACGTGTTCCTGGCAGGTGACGCCAAGAACGGTGCCAGCCTGGTCGTAAGGGCTCTGGCAAGCGGACGTGAGGTGGCCGCACAGGTTGACGCATACCTTAAGAACAAATGATATGGGCGTGATCCGTTTCACCAAGATGCAGGGCCTTGGCAATGACTACATCTATGTCAATGTCATGGAGTGTCCCATAGCCAATCCCGAGCAGTTCTCCATACGCTGGAGTGACCGCCGCAAGGGTATCGGCTCAGACGGACTTATCATGATAGGTAAGTCTGGCATTGCCGATTTCAGCATGAGGATTTTCAATGCTGACGGCTCTGAGGCACGCATGTGCGGAAACGGTGCGCGTTGTGTAGGCAAATACCTTCATGACAAGGGTTTGACCGATAAGACTGAGATCAGGCTTGAGACCCTTTCAGGCATTAAGATACTCAAACTGCACCTTGGTCAGGACGGAACGGTTGATACTGTGACCGTCAACATGGGCCAGGGACTGCCGCTTAAGGTTAACCACGGATCAGGCACGCTGGTAGGCGAGACCCTCAATGTGGGTGAAGGTCCTACCGTATGCTCGGCAATTGATATGGGCAACCCGCATCTGGTTATGTTCGTAACGGATGCAGAGAAGGCCCGTGTAGATGAGGTGGGACCGTTTATGGAGCACCACAGCATGTTCGCGGACCGTGCAAACATTGAATTTGCGCAGGTTCTGGACCGTAAACATATACGTATGCGTGTATGGGAGCGCGGCAGCGGCATCACCTTTGCCTGCGGTACAGGTGCGTGCGCTACGGCAGTGGCATCGGCCATGCAGGGATATACCGATGCTGACGGCTGTGATGTGATAATGGACGGCGGTACGCTGACGGTCCAGTGGAATCCCGAAACCAAGGAGGTTCTTATGACCGGTGCCGCAGAATTTGTATTTGACGGAACAGTTACAGAATAATGGTTAAAGCTAATCTGAACTTTTCAAAATTGCCGCAGAGGTACCTCTTTCTTGACATTGCCAAGAGGGTCGCGGCTTTCAGTGAGAAACACCCCGAAGCTGATATAATCCGTATGGGAATAGGCGACGTGACCCGTCCGCTGGCTCCCGCAGTGATTGACGCCATGCACAAGGCTGTCGACGAGTGTGCCGATAAGGCCACATTCCACGGCTACGGTCCCGAGCGCGGTTACCAGTGGCTCAGGGAGGCTATAGTAAAAGGTGATTATACACCCCTTGGCGTAGAACTCTCGGCCGAGGATATCTTTGTGAATGACGGTGCCAAGAGCGATACCGGTAACATAGGTGATATACTGTCATCTGAAAACCTTGTCGGCATTACCGATCCTGTATATCCGGTGTATGTTGATACCAACCTGATGCGCGGTTTCAACATAAAGTACATTATTTGCAATGAAGAGAACGGATTTACAGGCGATATCCCTACAGAAAAACTGGATATTGTGTACCTTTGCTACCCGAATAATCCGACGGGTGCAGTTATTACCCGCAGTAAGCTCAAGAAGTGGGTCGATTATGCCTTGGAGAACGGTTCTCTGATTATGTACGACTCCGCTTATGAAGCATTCATCCGTGATCCCCTAATTCCCCATTCAATCTACGAGATTGAGGGAGCCAAGAAGTGCGCAATTGAGTTCCGCAGTTTTTCAAAGACAGCGGGATTCACTGGTGTACGATGCGGCTATACGGTGGTGCCACGCGAGCTTGAGGTAAGTGACGGTAACGGCGGAAAGATTGCACTGAACGGAATGTGGGAGCGCAGGCAGAGCTGCAAGTTCAACGGCGCATCTTACATATCACAGTGCGGAGCGCTGGCTGTCTATACCCCCGAGGGTCAGAAACAGATACGCTCCACAATAGATTATTACCTTGAAACGGCACGCATAATCCGTCAGAGCCTTAATGAGGCAGGCCTGAAAGCCCTGGGCGGCGAGAACGCTCCTTATATCTGGGCACAGACTCCCGGCGGCATAAGTTCATGGGAGTTCTTTGACAGGCTGCTTGGAGAGGCGGGGGTAGTGGTTACCCCGGGATCGGGTTTCGGCCCGGCCGGCGAAGGTTGGTTCCGCATAACATCGTTTGCAGACCGACAGCGTACCATAGAGGCAATGGAGAGAATAAAGAAGATATTGTAATAGATATAGATGGACAGAGAAGCAGTTCTAATTCTTGAAGACGGTACCCGGTACCGTGGCCGCTCGTTCGGCTACGAGAAGTCCGTATCGGGCGAGTTGGTCTTCTACACAGCCATGACCGGTTATCCGGAGAGTCTTAGCGACCCGTCATACAAGGGACAGATCCTGGTGCCTACATTCCCTTTGATAGGCAATTACGGAGTTCCCGGTGATGAGGTTGTCAATGGTATTTCCAAATTCTATGAGTCGGACAGAATACAGTGTTCGGCTCTTGTCATTTCTCAGTACTCGGCCGAATACAGCCATTGGGACTCGGCCAAGAGCCTGGGCGAATGGCTCAAGAAGTGGGAGGTTCCCGGTATCTACGGTGTTGATACCAGAGCGCTTACCAAGCGCCTGCGTGAGAAAGGCGCCATGCTGGGCAAGATAGTATTCGGTGATGAGGATATCCCGTTCTATGACCCAAATAAGGATAATCTGGTAGCTCAGGTATCATGCCCCGAGATAAAACACTACGGAAACGGCAAGTACAAGGTCCTGATGGTGGACTGCGGAATGAAGAACAACATACTGCGCTGTCTGCTAGATTATGACGTACAGATTAAGCGCGTGCCCTGGAACTATGATTTCAGCGCTGAGGATTATGACGGCCTGTTCATATCAAACGGCCCCGGTGACCCTGCAATGTGCACCGAGACCATTGCCAACATACGCAAGGCTCTGCAGCAGGACAAGCCAATCATGGGTATCTGCCTGGGTAACCAGTTGCTTGCACTTGCAGCAGGAGCCAAGACCTACAAACTCAAATACGGACACCGCGGACACAACCAGACTGTACGCATTCCCGGCACCCATAAGTGCTTTGTGACATCACAGAACCACGGTTTTGCTATAGATGACAGCACTCTTCCCTCAGATTGGGAGCGCATGTTTGAGAATCTGAACGACGGCACGAATGAGGGTATTAAGCACAGGTCAAAACCCTTCTTCTCAACCCAGTTCCATCCCGAGGCATCAAGCGGACCTACCGATACGGGCAATCTGTTCGGTATGTTTGTGGAGAACATGATACAATACTCTAAGAAATGAATGATGCTATGGAAGATGTAAAGAGAGTACTTGTGCTCGGATCAGGGGCACTCAAGATAGGTCAGTCTGGTGAGTTTGACTATTCAGGTTCGCAGGCGCTCAAGGCACTGCGTGAGGACGGCAAGTTCACCATACTTATAAACCCCAATGTGGCAACGGTCCAGACATCCGAGGGTGTGGCCGATGCCATCTATTACCTGCCCATTACTCCCGCGTTTGTGGAGAAGGTTATCCAGAAGGAGCACCCCGACGGCATAATGCTGGCCTTCGGTGGCCAGACCGCCCTTAACTGCGGCGTGGAACTCTACAAGAGCGGCATTCTGGAGAAATACGGCATCAAGGTATTGGGAACTCCTGTACAGGCCATAATCAATACCGAGGACCGCGAACTCTTTGCCGATATGATGCGCTCCATTAACGTGAAGACACCGCGCAGCGAGGCCGTAAACAACATGGAGGAGGCTCTGAAAGTAGTCAAGGAGATTGGTTATCCGGTAATTGTACGTGCTGCCTATACTCTTGGCGGTCTGGGCTCAGGATTCTGCTCCAATGACGAGGAACTTAAGAAGGTGGCTGCATCGGCATTCTCATACTCTCCGCAGATTCTGGTCGAGGAGTCACTCAAGGGCTGGAAGGAGATTGAGTATGAGGTGGTTCGTGACCGTTATGACAACTGCATCACGGTCTGCAACATGGAGAACTTCGACCCGCTGGGCATCCATACCGGTGAGAGCGTGGTTGTGGCTCCTTCACAGACTCTGAGTGACCACGAGTACCACAAACTGCGCCGCATTGCAATCGATATCATACGCCACGTGGGTATAGTGGGAGAGTGCAACGTACAGTATGCACTGGATCCCAACTCAGACGATTACCGTGTGATTGAGGTTAACGCCCGTCTGAGCCGCTCATCGGCCCTGGCTTCAAAGGCAACCGGTTATCCTCTGGCTTTTGTGGCAGCAAAACTGGGCCTGGGTTATGGCCTGGATGAGATTCCCAACTCTGTCACCAAGGTTACATCGGCCTGCTTTGAGCCTGCCTTGGACTACGTGGTATGTAAGATTCCGCGTTGGGATCTGGGTAAGTTCGAGGGCGTTTCACGTCTGATAGGCTCCAGCATGAAGTCCGTAGGTGAGATTATGTCCATAGGACGTACCTTTGAGGAGGCTATCCAGAAGGGTATGCGTATGATAGGACAGGGTCTGCACGGATTTGTATGCAATAACGTTCATGTGCCCGATATCGAGGCTGAGCTGGTCAATCCTACCGACCGCCGTCTTCCGGCCATTGAGCAGGCTTTCGCTCAGGGTTATACCGTAGATAAACTGCATGAACTGACCAAGATTGACAAGTGGTTCCTGTGCCGTCTGGCCAACATTCACAATATCAAGGAGCAACTGGCTAAGGCAGGTGAACTGAAGAAGGTATCCGACGATCTGCTGCGTGAGGCCAAATGCATGGGATTCAGTGATTATCAGATTGGTAAACTTACCATATCGGGCGATAAACTGAATCCTCATGAGAAGCAGGCTGCAGTACGCAAATACCGCAAGGGCCTGGGTATCCTGCCTGTCGTAAAGCAGATTGATACGCTGGCCGGCGAGTATCCCGCCTTTACCAACTACCTCTATCTGACCTATAACGGCTCAGAGAATGATGTTGAGTTTGAGCAGGACAACAAATCCGTAATAGTACTGGGTAGCGGTGCTTACCGAATCGGTTCAAGCGTGGAGTTTGACTGGTGCGGTGTGGCTGCCGTAAAGAATATTCAGGAGATGGGCTACCGCTCAGTGATGATCAACTACAATCCTGAGACCGTAAGTACTGACTACGATACATGTGACCGTCTGTTCTTTGATGAACTGACTCTGGAACGTGTGCTTGATATATGTGACCTGGAGGCTCCCAAGGGCGTTATCGTATCAACCGGCGGACAGATTCCCAATAACCTGGCACTGCTGCTTGACCATGAGGGCGTGAACATACTGGGAACATCGGCCAAGTCAATAGATATGGCCGAGGACCGTCAGAAGTTCTCCGAGATGTGCGACTCGCTGGGTATTGACCAGCCGCGCTGGAAGGAACTTACCAGTATGGATGATATCTGGAGTTTTGTCGATGAGGTGGGTCTGCCTGTGCTTATCCGTCCTTCATACGTGCTCTCAGGTGCCGCTATGCGCGTGGTAAGTGACCGTGCCGAACTTGAGACTGCCTTGAACAATGCCGCTGTGGTAAGTCAGGAGCATCCCGTTGTGGTGACCGAGTTCCTGCAGCGCGCCAAGGAGGTTGAGATTGATGCTGTGGCCCAGAACGGCGTTATCAAGTGCTACGCCATCAGTGAGCACATCGAGTTTGCGGGAGTCCATTCAGGTGACGCTACAGTGGTGTTCCCGGCTCAGAAACTCTACTACGAGACCATCCGTCAGATAAAGAAGATATCCAAGAAGATTGCATCCGCCCTGAACATATCGGGCCCCTTCAATATCCAGTTCCTGGCCAAGGAGAACAGCATCAAGGTTATTGAGTGTAACCTGCGTGCCTCACGTTCGTTCCCCTTTGTGAGCAAGATAACCAAGTTCAACTTTATCGGAATGGCTACCGAGATCATGCTTGGCAAGGAGGTTGAGCCGTTCGGCAAGACGTTTGCCGATATCGACTACGTGGGCGTAAAGTGCTCGCAGTTCTCGTTTGCCCGTCTTCTCAAGGCCGATCCCATACTGGGCGTTGATATGGCCTCTACCGGTGAGGTTGCCTGCATCGGTGACAACTACCATGAGGCTCTGCTTAAGAGTATGATATCGGTTGGAACACGCGTTCCGTCCAAGGAGAAGGGCATCCTGCTGTCATCGGGTCCCACCAAGTCCAAGATTGACCTGCTGGATGCAGCCCGCATACTGTATGATTACGGTTACAACCTTTATGCTACAAGCGGTACAGCCCATTTCCTTGAGGAGAACGGCATAAAGGTAAAGGAGGTGCTTCACTGGCCGGATTCGGACGAGAAGCCCAACGTTATTGACTATATGCGCAGCGGCAAAATTGACCTGGCTATCAACATACCCAAGAACAATACTCCGCGTGAGTTGCAGAACGGTTACCTGATACGTCGTACGGCGGTTGATTTCAACATCCCGCTCATCACCAACGCCCGTCAGGCCAGCGCTTTTATCTACGCTTTCTGCAAGATAGGCATTGACGGCCTTGCTATCAAGCGCATAGACGAATACATCTAAAATGATACAAAAGGGGACTGTCCCCTTTTGTACTATTTTTATATCTTTGCGCTATGGGAAAGATAGTTACAATATTCAAGTCTTCAGTTTTGGCCGGAATCTGCATCGGAATTGCGGGATTCGGCTTTCTTGCATTAGGTGGCGTTGTAGGCGCCGTGATGTTCGCATTCGGTCTTATCACCGTAGTCTGCTACAAGCTTAAACTCTATACCGGTACTGCCGGATTCATAGTCAAGGGTGAGGTGGGTGACCTTTTGCTTATCCTGCTGGGTAATATTGTAGGCTGCCTGCTGGTATCACTGCTGGCCAGGGTATCACCTATGCCTCTGCAGGAGTCTGCCCAGAAGATTCTTGAAGGCCGATTGGCGATAGGTCCCGTACGTGCCGGCCTGCTGGCTATAGGTTGCGGATTCCTGATGACTACCGCTGTAACTTTTGCCCGCCGGAACCAGTGGCTCCCGCTGCTGTTTGCAGTACCCATGTTCATCCTGTGCGGATTCCCGCACTGTATAGCCGATGCTTTTTACTATCTGACCGTTCCTTTCGGCTTCATTAAAGACAATATATGGAGCGTGCTGCTGCTCTATGTTTGCCTGGTCATAGGCAACTTTATAGGCTGCAACTTGTATCGTCTTATAATGATAGGTGAGGAGAAGGTTTAATCCATCGGATACTTTACACCCCATTTCTGCCTCAGTGAATCCATGACTTTCATAATGTCAAGGGTTTCCTGGTGTGGCATATAAGGAGATTCAAGCCAACCGTTCTTAAGTGCTTCCCTGCAAGCCAGTACCTGATACTCATAACCGGTAATCTGATTGGCGGGTTTGTCAAACACAGCCACAGGTTTGTAGTCGTTATAGACGGTTATACGCTCGGGGCAGTTTATGTTATCAACAATAAGATAACCCTCAGTACCGCATATCTGACCCAGACGGCCGCACAGACATAATGTACTGGACTGTATATTGGCAATCCTGCCGTCGCGGTATGACCAACTGATGGAGTTGTGCATATCCATTCCGGTATCGCTCTTTATGCAGTTGGACGTCTCGTTGATTATATCGGCGCCAAAGTACATACGACAGAAATTGATGCTGTATACTCCAAGGTCCAGAAGTGCGCCACCGCAAAGGTCGGGACGCAGGATTCGCTCCTTGAACTCCATCATATAGCATAGGCTGGCGTTAAGCAGACGAGGCTTACCGATGGCTCCGCTGTCAAGCAGTTCCTTTACCTTCATGGACAGCGGCATATAGCGGGTCCAGATTGCCTCGGTTATGAATATGCCTTTCTTGTGAGCCAGGTTGAGCAGGGCATCGGCCTCGCGTGCATTGGCTGTGAAGGCCTTCTCACAGAGTACGGGCTTGCCGGCATTAATAGCCATGCTGGCATGCTCAAAGTGGTGGGAGTGGGGGGTGGCAACATATACCAGGTCAACCTCGGGGTCCTCTACCATCTCCTTATATGATCCGTAGGCTTTCTCAAAACCCCAATGTCGGGCAAATTCCTGAGCGCGTCCAAGATCACGTGCTGCGATTGCATATTTCATTGAATTGTCCAGGCCGGTAAGTGTCTCAGCCATCTTGTCGGCAATCCAGCCGGCTCCTATAATTCCAATTCTCATAATTGATTGATATTGTAAGGTTTATTTACGTTTTCCTCCATAAAGCCGGAACATATTCATCTGTGCCCATGCTACAGGTTTGAGTCCTGAGTCTGTCATGGTGGCATCAAGTGTGGTGATTCTGCCGGCAAAAGTCAGATCCACGAACGTGCAGAACAGATCAACCGAACCTGGAAGCCAATCGGCAACCTCATGGCCGATACCGTCAAACCTGATGAACCAGTGAGGGATATCCTGACGGTTCAGTGCCTTGTCCATCTTCTTGCCGCCGTGCATCTTCTTGCCGAACGGGAGTCCCAGACTCTTATATGTCACGATCCTGTCCTTGGTTCCGTGCAACAGCATGGTAGGAGCCGGATCAGTAGCGTATTTGAGTTTGCTGTCACGGCACATCACACCGCCCGAATAGGGTATTACCGCTGCAGGTTTCCAGCCGGCGGGCAGGGCCGATGCGCCCGACATGGAATTGGCTCTGTAATAATCCAGTTGCAGAATGGTTATTGCACCTGCCGAACTGCCTGTAAGTATAAGCTTGGAGGGATCTATATCCAGCATTTCTGCATTTGAGCAGACCCATGCAACAGCATCGGCGCAATCCTGAACTGCTATGTCAATGCAGTACATGAAAAGATCCGGTAGTTTGAGCAGTCTGCTGTGGCTTGCCACCATGGCACTGTCCTTGAATCCGAGCCTGTAATCTATTGAAATGACCGTAAAGCCTTGTTCAATGAGAGCGCCTGCCCATCTTTTCATCTGAGCGTTGTTACGCTCTCCACTAAAGAATCCTCCACCGAACACCATCAGCACCGCGGCCTTATCAGCCCTTGGAGTATCCGGTTTGTAAACATCAAGGCAGAGGAACGTATCACGTTCAACGAAACTGTAAGTGTCGCATCTGAGTGTTTGCGAATGCTGTGCATGTGCATTCAGAGTGCCTGTAAGGCAAATAAACGCACCTATAAACGCATAAAGGATATTATGTGTTATACTTTTCATTACAAAGAATACAGATAGCCAGACGTAAAGATACGGGAAAATGCTAAATTTGCATCAAATCGGAATAAAAAACAAAAAGACATGAGAAAGATTTCAATATTGCTTGCCGCCGTGCTGGCGTTTTCATCGGTCCGTGCCGATGAAGGTATGTGGATGCTGCCAACGCTAAAGAAGATGAATCAGGCCGACATGAAGAAGTTGGGCCTGAAAATCAAGACAACAGATATCTATAATGAGAAGAAGGCCTCCATAAAGGATGCCGTAGTACATTTTGGGGGTGGTTGTACTGCCGAAATCATTTCGGAGAAGGGCCTGTTGGTAACCAATCACCACTGCGGATACTCAAGCATTCAGGGGCTTTCAACTCCGGAGCATAACTATCTGGAGGACGGTTATTGGGCAATGAGCCTTGAGGAGGAGATTCCCGTTCCCGGTCTTACGGTAACATTCCTTCAGAGCATGACCGATATCACCGGCATGAAACAGGATAAGGTAAACACACTCATGTCTAAACTGCGTGAGGAGAATCATGACTGCCAGGTGCAGATTACAGATTTCTATAACGGAAACCAGCGCTATATCATAGTGAATAAGGTTTATCGTGACGTAAGGTTTGTGGGCGCTCCGCCTGCATCGGCCGGAAAGTTCGGCGGTGAGACCGATAACTGGATGTGGCCGCGTCATACCTGTGATTTCAGCATGTTCCGCGTATATACTGATCCTGATGGCAATCCGGCCGATTACAGCGAGGACAATATTCCGCTGCGTCCCAAACAGTTCCTGAGCATATCGCTCAAGGGTATTGAGGAGGGCGATTTTGCCATGATTATGGGTTATCCCGGCCGTACTCAGCGGTTCCAGACAGCAGCCCAACTGGAGCAGATGATGGAGGTGCAGGATGTACGCATTGCAGCCCGTACCGCACGTCAGGATGTCATGTGGCAGGGAATGCGCTCCAATGATACCATAGGACTCCAGTATGCCAACAAATATGCCTCATCGGCCAACGGCTGGAAGAAATGGCAGGGTATGAAGGAGTGCTTTGAGGACCTTGACGTAATTGGCCGCCAGCGTCAGAAAGAGGCCGATTTCATGGCATGGGTAAACGCCAAACCCAAACGTCAGGCCAAGTACGGAAATGTAATAGATGTCATTGAGGAGAATGTAAAGAAGAATACCGAGTATAACCTGCGTAACGCAGTATTCAGCGAGAGCCTGGGCAATATAGAACTGCTCCGTATCTCCCAAATGAACAGTATGGACCGTGAGTCATTCTACCGCAACTACAGTCCTTCATTGGACCGCGACATCACAAAGGCCATGGTTAAGTTCTATACCGATAACGCCAGCCCCAAGGATTCCCTGGACCTCTCTCTGCTGAATGTAGACAACATATTCATTTACAGCGCATATACCAGCCCTGAGAGATTGGCATCATTTGAAGGTCAGGATCTTTCTATGGATCTCGCAAAAGAGCTGAATGATCAGATGGCCGCTGCACGCCGCCGTATTAATACTTCATACTCTTATGAGGCTGCCGAATTGCGTGATTCGGCATCAAATCTTTTCACAGCCGGACTTATGGAGTGGACCAAGGGCGCCAAATCATATCCGGATGCAAACTCTACATGCCGTCTCACATACGGTACAGTTCAGGGTTATACCACCAAGGAGGGAAAGCATTATGACTTCTACACCAATATGAAGGGCGTAATAGACAAGGAGGATCCCACCAACTATGAGTTCCGTGTACCTGCACGTCAGAAAGAACTCTTTCAGAAGCGTGACTTCGGCCAGTATGCCGGTCCCGACGGTGAGGTTCCCACATGCTTTATCACCAATCTGGATATAACCGGAGGCAACTCAGGCAGCCCCGTAATGGATGCAGAGGGCAATCTCATCGGTCTGGCATTTGACGGCAACTGGGAGGCCATGAGTGGTGACGTGATCTTTGAACCCGAATTGCAGCGCTGCATCTGCGTTGACATACGCTATGTGCTCTGGATGATGGATAAGTTCGGCGGTGCAAGCTATCTGCTTGACGAAATGAATATTGTAAAATGAAAAAGATTGTCGTTCTGAGTGGCTCCGGCATCAGTGCCGAGAGCGGTATTTCTACATTCCGTGGAGGAAACGGCCTTTGGGACAACGAGCCCGTAGAGGCCGTGGCCACCATTGACGGCTGGTATCGTGATCCTGCACGTGTGCTGCGATTCTATAACGAGCGTCGTGCACAGTTGGCAACAGTTGAGCCCAATGAAGCACATCTGATAGTAGCCGGTCTTGAGAAATATTTTGAGGTGACTGTAGTCACCCAGAATGTGGACAACCTGCATGAGCGTGCCGGCAGCAGCAATATCATTCACCTGCACGGTGAACTTACCAAGGTACGTCCCGAGGATACATACACCGATATGGACTGGTGGAGTGAGCGCTATGTCCAGGACATAGGATATAAGGCAATAAATCTTGGTGATAAGGGCGGTCCCCATAATACCCAGTTGAGGCCGCATATAGTCTGGTTCGGAGAACAGGTGCCCAATCTGCAGAAAGCCGCAGAGGCAGTGAGCAAGGCCGATATCCTGCTTATTGTAGGAACCTCCATGCAGGTATATCCTGCAGCCGGACTCTACCAGTATGCACCATCGGGCTGTAAGATCTATATGGTTGATCCCGATCCTGCCGCCGCCGCTCACGTTAGCGGAGTGGTGCACATAAAGGATGTGGCTACAGCCGGTATGCGCAAATTCAAAGAATTAATATCAGAATAATGGAATACCTTCCCCATGACCCCGCAATACTTGTCTCAAGCATAAATATGCTACTCAGAGACGAGGAGTTTGACTCACTGGAGTCTCTGTGCATAAATTTTGACCGTGAGCCCGATGAACTAAAGAGTTACCTGGCCGATGCCGGATACATTTACAGTGAAGAACAGAAACAGTTCCGTCCAGCGGGATATGATAACTAAAGACAGCATAGAGACCGCCTACGCGTTCATGCATCAGAAACTCAGAGTGTATGAACACTCAACGCTAGACTGGCAGAAGGATGACATAGAGATGATAATAGGCGAATATGCTGACCGGATAAACCCCGAATTGCTGTCACTTTTATCCGGTGGTCGTGCCGACTATCTCAAAGACCATAAAAAATTCCAGGACGACATAACCCATGCGGTTGCCGTCCTGGAAAATATGCTCTGATACAAAAGGGGACAGACCCCTTTTGTACTGTTTTACTGTTTGTTCTCTTCTTCCAGAGTGTAGAAGGAACTGCCGTCAAAGCAGTGTGTGCAGATGCTCTCCTTGGGTAGACCGATTGCTTTAACCAGCGCCTCCAACGAACTGAATTTCAACGTGGTAAGCTGTAAACGCTTAGCTATCTCCTGAACCATCTTATCATATTCGGGCGTACCCGTGGTAGCATACTTTTTGAGTGTCTCCTGACTGGGATTCTCACCCTCAAAGTCCTGAATGATACGACGTGTAATCAGTTCCAGGTCATTCTTGCTGGCCGAGAAGTTTACAAACGGGCAGCTGTAGATAAGCGGCGGGCATGAGATTCTCATATGTGCAGCCTTTACGCCCGAAGCATAGAAGTCGCGTGAATTATCCTTGAGCTGTGTGCCGCGTACTATACTGTCATCGCAGAACACCAGACGCTTGCCGTTTAGTATGTCCTTGTTGGAGATAAGTTTCATCTTGGCCACAAGGTTACGTCTCTCCTGATCGGTAGGCATGAAAGAACGTGGCCATGTGGGAGTATACTTGGCTACAGCCCTCACATAGGGGCATTTGTGACCCTCGGCATAACCTACAGCCATACCTAAGCCACTATCCGGAATACCGCAGGCACCATCAACCTCGACATCATCATCGCGTCCCATAACGCGTCCCAGTTCGTTACGTACATCCTCTGCATTTCGGCCCTCATAGCAACTGGTGGGGAATCCGTAATAAACCCAAAGGAAAGAGCATATCTGGTTTTTCTTGTTGGGCTTGCGCAGTTCCTCATAGCCGTTCTCGGTAATACGGATTATCTGGCCGGGGCCCATGTGCAACTTTGTCTCATATCCCAGATTGGGGAATGCGGTAGTCTCGGTTGTAACGGCTATTGCTCCGTCTTTCTGGCCCAATGCGATAGGAGTGCGTCCCCATGAGTCACGGGCGGCAATGATACCCTGTTCTGTAAGAAGCAGCATGGAGCAGGATCCTTTGATTGTCTTATAGACATTCTCAATTCCGTCAACGTAATCCTTACCTTTTATGATGAGCAGGGCTATAAGTTCTGTGATATTTATCTTACCGCTGCTGAACTCGCTCAGGTGCATGTTCTCGGCAAGCAGCTTGTCACATATTTCTTCCTTATTGTTGATTTTAGCCACAGTAACCAGGGCAAACCGGCCCAGGTGGCTGTTCATCAGCATGGGTTGTGCATCGGTATCACTTATTACGCCAATTCCGCTGCCGCCGCAGAAACGGTCAAGTTCACATTCAAACTTACTTCTGAAATAATCGTTTTCAAGGTTGTGTATGCTGCGCTTGAATCCCAGATCAGGGTGAAAGGTTACCATACCGGCGCGGCTTGTTCCAAGATGTGACTGATAGTCAGTTCCGTAAAAAAGATCATTGATGCATCTCTGCTTAGAGACGACTCCAAAAAATCCGCCCATTTGCTGTTTAAGGTAAATGTGTTTAGTATTCTGGCTGCAAAATTACAACAACTCTCTGAATTATGTTGCAACCCGAAACCTCCCTTTATCAACAAGTTTAGTTAAGAAAATACAAAGTCATTACGCAGGTTAATATGGTATTGGAGCGAGCGAATGCCTGGAGCGAGACCGCGGTCCCGGAGGGCCGCCAAGCGACCAAAGGGAGCGCGTTTACGGAGTAAACTAAAATGAGGTGGGATAATTATCCCGCTCTTTCTGCAAGAAAAGACCACCCGTCGGGCGGCCTTTTCTTGCGGAAAGAGTGGGATTCAAACCCACGGTACGGCTAGGCCGTACGCCGGATTTCGAGTCCGGTCCATTCGATCACTCTGGCATCTTTCCTGAAATCGGGTGCAAAAATATAGAAAATTTGTCTACTTCAAGCACCCTGAAGTTTTTTTATAACTCCTGAATAATCTGATTTGCCAACTCGGTGTTGTCGGGGCGGATTATTACACGTGAGAATTCGGATGACGAGTCGGCGAATGCATACATATATTCTACCGATATTCCGGCGGCGGAGAGTTTTTCCATGGCCTCGGCCATTGCGCCGGGCTTATGGGCGCACTCCAGATAGACTACCTGGGTCATTGTCACTGCGTATGAGTTTGCCTTGATCAGGTTGAATGCGCGCTCAATCTGGTCACGCTCCACTATTATACGGGCTATACCGAAATCCTGAGACTCAGACACGGTGAATGCCTTCATGTTGATGCCGTTGTTACCGAGCAGTCTTGCTATCTCGGCGAATTTTCCCTTCTCATTCTCCAGGAAAACTGAAATCTGTCTGATAAGCATAGTCGGGAAGTATTAAGGTTATTCAAATTTACGATGGTCAATGGCGCGTTTTGCCTTGCCGGTTGAACGCTCTATTGTTCCGGGTTGTACGATCTTGATATTGGGCTGGATGCCGATGACGCTCTGGATGCGTGCTGTCAGGCGCTGGCGAAGACGTACCAGTTCATTAACCTGGTCAGTATAGAACTCCGGCTTGACCTCAACCTGGATGTCGAATGTATCGGTGTTGTTCACGCGGTCAACCTCGATGAGGAAGTAGGGCTCGTACTCGGGGAACTCAAGCAGGATGGATTCAACCTGTGAGGGGAATACATTGACACCGCGAATGATCATCATGTCGTCGCTGCGGCCCAGTATCTTACCCATGCGGACTGCGGTACGGCCGCACTCGCACTTGTCATAGTTGAGGTAGGTGAGGTCACGTGTACGGTAACGGATCATAGGCATTCCCCACTTATCGAGAGTGGTGAATACCAACTCTCCCTTCTGGCCGGGCTCAACAGGTTGCAGTGTGACCGGATCGATGATCTCAGGATAGTAGAGATCCTCCCAGAGGTGGGTGCCGTTCTGGCACTCGCACTCGCCGCCTACACCGGGACCGCTGATTTCGGTCAGTCCGTATATATCGTATGCTTTGATATGCAGTTTGTCCTCAAGTTCCTTACGCATGGCCTCGGTCCAGGGCTCTGCTCCGAAAATACCGACCTTGAGTTTGAAGTTATTGATATCAAGTCCCTGCTTGCGGATCTCCTCGGCCATGTAGAGGGCGTAGGATGGGGTGCAGGCTACTGCGGTTGCTCCGAAGTCTTGCATCAGCTGCAACTGTTTCTGAGTGTTGCCGCTGCTGGTGGGAATAACGGTACCACCAATCTTGGTGACGCCGTCATGGGCGCCCAGACCGCCGGTGAAAAGGCCGTATCCATATGAAATCTGAACCATATCATCGCTTCCAAGTCCGAATGCGGAAAGGCAGCGGGCAACTGCTTCAGACCAGTTGTCCAGGTCTTTCTGTGTGTAGCCTACCACGATGGGCTTACCGGTGGTGCCGGATGAGGCGTGAAGTCTCAGGATTTCTGTCATAGGTACGCACATCATTCCGAAAGGATAGTTGTCACGCAGGTCCTGTTTTACTGTAAAAGGCAACTTGACGATGTCATCAATGGTTTTAATGTCATCAGGGTGAACTCCGTGTTCATCGAATCTTTTCTTGTAAAAAGGCGAGTTCTTGTAAGCGTGTGCTACAATCTTTCTGAGTTTCTCCCCTTGCAGTTCACGCATCTCGTCGCGTGACATACATTCCAGTTTCTGGTTCCAAATCATAGGTATGAAAAAATGGTAAGTAATCAAATTGGTGCAAAATAAGAGAATATTTGTGGTAACTTTGCAGACCGAAAGCAAAAAAGTGGGTCGATGAATAATAATAACATTTATATACTAGGTATAGAGTCATCTTGCGATGATACGTCAGCTGCAGTAATCTGCAACGGCGAACTTCTGTCCAACGTAGTGGCCAGTCAGAAAGTTCATGAGGAGTACGGCGGAGTGGTTCCTGAACTGGCTTCACGTGCTCACCAGCAGAACATCGTTCCCGTGGTGGATACTGCGTTGAAAAGGGCCGGAATTGATGCCGGACAGCTCAGTGCGGTGGCCTTTACGCGCGGTCCCGGTCTGATGGGCTCACTCCTGGTGGGCGTATCGTTTGCCAAAGGATTCGCCCGTTCGCTGAACATTCCCATGATTGAGGTGAACCATCTGCAGGGACACATTCTGGCCCATTTCATCCGCAAACCGGGCGAGGAGTCAAATGCTCCGGAGTTTCCGTTCCTGTGTCTGCTGGTTTCGGGCGGTAACTCACAGATTGTCAAGGTTGAATCATATAATAAGATGGAGATTCTGGGCCAGACTATCGATGATGCTGCCGGTGAGGCCATGGACAAATGCTCCAAGGTGATGGGATTCGGCTATCCCGGCGGTCCGATAATCGACCGTCTGGCACGTCAGGGAAATCCCAAGGCCTATACGTTCAGCAAACCCAATATCCCCGGTTACAACTACAGTTTCAGCGGACTCAAGACATCGTTCCTGTACAATCTGCGCGACTGGGTTAAGGAGGATCCGGATTTCATAGAGCATCATAAGGAGGACCTGTGCGCATCGCTTGAGCGTACCATCGTTGAGATACTGATGAAGAAACTGCGTCAGGCAGCCAAGGATACCGGCATTAACCGCATTGCGGTGGCGGGTGGGGTATCGGCCAACACGGGACTGCGCGAGGCATTCCAGGATCATGCGCGCCGCTACCGCTGGAAGGTATATATTCCGCCGTTCTCATACACTACCGATAATGCCGCCATGATAGCCTGCACGGGCTATTTCAAGTATTTGGACAAGGATTTCTGCGGAATTGACGTTCCTATATACTCCAATACCCGTCTTTAACATAAAAAAAAGGTTGTTTTGTTTGGCGGAATGAAATAAAATGTGTTATTTTGCACCCTGTTTTGAGAATACAGCAAAAAACGAATAAAAACAGATAGATATGTCAAGAATTTGTCAGATCACCGGAAAGAAGGCAATGGTTGGCAACAATGTGTCTCACTCAAAGCGCAGAACCAAGAGGACATTTGATGTTAACCTGTTCACTAAGAAGTTCTTCTATGTAGAGGAGAACTGCTGGATTAGCCTCAAACTCAGTGCTGCCGGCCTGAGAATCATTAACAAGAAGGGTCTTGATGCCGCTCTCAAGGAGGCAGTTGCCAACGGCTATTGCGATTGGAAAGACATCAGAATCATTGCGTAATAACAGAAAGGAGTTCATACTACTATGGCAAAGAAAGTAAAAGGCAACAGAGTTCAGGTTATCCTTGAATGCACTGAGCACAAAGACAGCGGTATGCCGGGCACTTCCCGTTACATTACCACCAAGAACAGGAAGAACACTCCTGAGAGACTGGAACTTAAGAAGTATAACCCCATTCTCAAGAGGATGACAATCCATCGTGAGATTAAGTAATACGTATTAAACCATGGCAAAGAAAGTAGTTGCTACCCTGCGTCAGGGTAAGGTCTCAATGGCCAAGGTCATCAAGATGGTTAAGAGTCCCAAGACCGGTGCTTATATGTTCACAGAGCAGATCGTCAGTGACGAGCAGCTTAAGGACGCTATCAAGTAAACGGATACTTTACAAAATAATATTGAAGAGTGGCTTTTTAAGTCGCTCTTCTTTTTTTGTCGGTATTGTTTATTCCACCTTATTTATATAATTTTGCAGAATGGGTACGACTAAAAACCGCCGTATTCACCAATGTTTTTTATGGGTTTGTTTTCATTTTTCTCAAAAGATAGGAAAGAGGTCCTTGACAAAGGTCTTGAAAAGACCAAGACCTCTGTATTCTCCAAGATAGCCCGCGCCGTTGCAGGTAAATCGGTCGTTGACGATGAGGTGCTGGATAATCTTGAGGAAGTGCTCATTACATCCGATGTAGGCGTAGAGACTACTCTCAAGATCGTAAAGCGCATACAGGAGCGCGTGGCCCGTGACAAGTACATGGGTACGTCCGAACTCAACTCCATACTGCGTGATGAGATATCGGCCCTTCTGGTGGAGAATAATCCTGACGATGAACAGGAACCCTTCAGTGTTCCCATTGGCCGCAAGCCTTACGTTGTGCTTGTGGTTGGCGTGAACGGAGTGGGTAAGACCACCACAATCGGTAAACTTGCCTATCAGTTCAAGAAACGCGGCCTCAAGGTCATGCTTGGCGCTGCCGATACATTCCGTGCCGCGGCAATAGAACAGTTGCAGGAGTGGGGACGCAGGGTGGATGTTCCGGTAATCAGACAGGAAATGGGTTCTGATCCGGCATCAGTGGCATACGATACATTGAGTTCGGCTGTAGCAAATGATGTAGATGTGGTACTGATTGATACTGCCGGCCGTCTGCACAACAAGGTAGGTCTGATGAACGAGCTTACCAAGATTCGCAACGTGATGAACAAGGTTGTAGACGGTGCTCCTGATGATGTTCTGCTGGTTCTGGACGGTTCCACCGGTCAGAACGCCTTTGAGCAGGCCAGACAGTTCACCCTGGCAACACATGTCACACAGTTGGCCATCACCAAACTTGACGGAACTGCCAAGGGTGGTGTCGTAATAGGTATTTCTGACCAGTTCAAGGTGCCGGTAAAGTACGTGGGACTGGGCGAGGGTATAGACAATCTGCAGGTATTCAACAAGACCGAATTTGTTGATTCACTCTTCAATGCACAGTAGGATGCGTCACAACAGCGTTGACATAATTACTTTAGGTTGCTCTAAGAATCTTGTTGATTCTGAGAAACTTATAGCTCAATTCAGAGCAGAGGGCCTTAAGGTCAGACATGATCCTGACAAGGTCAGCGCTGAGACGGTAGTCATCAATACATGCGGCTTTATCGGCGACGCACAGGAGGAGTCAATCAATATGATTCTGGAGTGCGCTGAACTTAAAAAGGCCGGTAAAATAGGCAAAATATATGTCATGGGATGTCTCTCACAGAAGTTCCATAAGGAACTGATGGCCGAGATACCGGAGGTGGACGGCTGGTACGGTAAGTTTGACTGGGGCGGCATCCTTAAGGAAATGGGTCGCAAATGGCATGGTGAATACGAGAATGAGCGCATCATCACCACACCGTCACATTACGCCTATCTTAAAATTGCCGAGGGCTGCAACCGAGGCTGCGCATATTGCGCGATACCCCTTATGACCGGCAAATACCAGTCACGCAGCCAGGAGGATATCCTTGATGAGACCCGCAAACTGGTTGCCAAGGGCGTAAAGGAAATACAGCTGATTGCCCAGGATCTGACTTATTACGGTACGGATATTGCTCATAAGCCTACACTTGCAGAACTGGTTCAGCGCCTGTCGGATATTCCCGGTGTGGAGTGGCTGCGCCTGCATTACGGCTATCCAAACAACTTCCCGTTTGACCTGCTCCCTGTAATGCGTGAGCGTGACAACGTGTGCAAGTATATGGACATAGCCCTGCAGCATATCAGTGACCCTGTTCTTAAACGGATGCACCGCAACATTACGGCTCAGCAGACCCGTGAGTTTCTGGCACGCATACGTGAGGAAGTTCCCGGAATACATCTGCGTACCACGCTCATGGTTGGATTTCCCGGTGAAACCGATGATGATTATGCTAAGTTGCTGGATTTCGTAAAGGAGCAGCGATTTGAGCGTATGGGCGCGTTCGCATACTGCGAGGTGGACGGAACATACTCCGCCCTGCATTATAAGGACGATATAACCGATGAAATCAAGCAGGCCCGTCTATCACGTCTTATGCGCGTTCAGCAGGACATATCGGCCTCTATCAGCGAATCAAAGGTGGGTAAGACGTTTAAGGTTATGATTGACCGTCTGGAGGGTGATTATTACGTAGGGCGCACTGAGTATGATTCTCCCGAGGTTGATCCCGAGGTGCTGATAAAGGCCGAGAGGGAACTGCCCGTAGGCGAGTTCGTGAATGTAAAGGTTACTGAGGCCGATGCCTTTGACCTGTATGGACAAGTGATATAACAAACCAAACTAACCGATAAATGAACAACAAGCAGTTTTTGACAGAGTTGTCCGGCAAATGCCAGATGTCGGCCGAGCAGGCTGCGCAACAGATCCAGACACTTGTGGGTGTCATGGAGGACCTTTGGCAGAACGGCGATTCCGTGAGCCTTTCCGGATTCGGTGTTCTTGAAGTTAAGAAGAAGAATGAGCGTGTATCGGTCAATCCGACCACGGGAGTACGTATGCTGGTACCACCCAAACTTGTACTGACATACAAACCAAGTTCGATCCTTAAGGAGAAACTCAAATAAGGTACGGCTATGGATAACAAGATCAATCTTTCACAACTTGCCGACCTGTTGTCACAGGCAGGCGGAATGTCAAAAGCCGCATCCGAGCAGTTCGTCAAGAACTTCTTTGACATCATATCACAGAGTGTCCTGACTGAAGGTGTCGTGAAGGTCAAGGGCCTTGGAACATTTAAGCTGGTGGACATGGATGACCGCGAGAGTGTCAACGTGAATACGGGCGAGAGGTTCACCATCGAGGGACATCAGAAGATTTCATTCGTACCTGATGCAGACCTCAAGGAACGTATCAACAAGCCTTTTGCATCGTTTGAAACTGTCGAAATAACCGAAGAACAGGCTGCCAGACTTGATAAGCTGGAGCCGTCAGATGCATCACAAACTGCAGAATCAACAATTAAGCAAACAACTGATATGGAAAAGAGTAAGAATGCAAGTGAGAAAAAGGAGGCTGCAAAGCCCCAGGTTAAGGAAACCGAAAAGAAAGAGGGTAAGGGTGGCATCAAGGTCCTTATCTGGATTCTTTCAATTATTCTGGTACTGGCTTTGATTATATTCCTGCTTTGGCCGTTGTTGGGCGGCAAGGCATTGAAGGATGCCGATAAGAATGCAAAGGATAAGGCTCCTGCACCTGCAGCCGTACAGCCTGCACCCGAGAAAAAGCCCGCTGCTCAGCCTGCCAAGAAGGAACCCGCCAAGTTCACCCTCACCAAGGCTGACCAGGACAAGGCTCTGCCTCTGTTTACTATAGCAGACACCGTAAACTACAAGATCGTCGGCACAAAGGCCACTCACACAATGGCTAAGGGTGATATGCTCACCACAATATCCCTGCAGTACTACGGAACCAAGAAACTGTGGCCGTATATTGCCAAGTATAACGGTCTTAAGCCAAGGTCATTCAAGAGAATGCCCGTTGGTTTCAAGGTAAAGGTACCCGAGCTGGCAAACAAATGACAATAAAGTTTAACGGTATCATAAAAGCAATACTATTTAAACCTTTTTAGCCTATAACGGCTGATAAATAGTCATATATTTGGGCCGTGCCTGTTCCCGAAAGGGTGCGGGCACGGACTGACTAACTGATAAATTAGAATCTTATGAGTGAAAATGTTGACATTAGGGAACTGAATGAGCGCATTGAGAAACAGAGCGCATTCGTTACCAACCTGATGGCCGGAATGGATCAGGTAATCGTGGGACAGAAACATCTTGTAGAGTCGCTTCTTATAGGACTTCTTTCTGATGGACATATCCTGCTTGAAGGTGTGCCCGGTCTGGCCAAGACACTTGCCATCAAGACTCTTGCATCACTGATTGATGCCAGTTTCAACCGCATACAGTTTACCCCTGACCTGTTGCCTGCCGATGTGGTAGGTACAATGATCTACAGCCAGAAGGATGAGACATTCCTTCCCAAAAAAGGACCTGTTTTCGCCAACTTTATTTTGGCCGATGAGATCAACCGTGCTCCGGCCAAGGTCCAGAGCGCTCTGCTCGAGGCCATGCAGGAGCGTCAGGTAACACTTGGCGGTGAGACATTCCAACTGCCCAAGCCTTTCCTGGTAATGGCCACACAGAACCCTATAGAGCAGGAGGGTACATATCCTCTACCCGAGGCCCAGGTGGACCGTTTTATGCTCAAGGCTGTGATAGACTATCCCAAGATTGAGGAGGAGAAAAAGATCATCCATCAGCAGATACATCATGAGATAGGAACTGTAAAACCTGTAATGAGCACCGATGACATCATCGAGGCCCGCAAGGTGGTTGACATGGTATATCTGGATGAGAAGATAGAGCAGTACATAGCAGATATAGTATTTGCTACCCGTTATCCAGAGAAATACGGTCTTAAGGAAGTAAAGGAACTTATATCGTTCGGCGGCTCTCCCCGTGCATCAATCAATCTGGCTCTTGCAGCCCGTTCATATGCGTTCATCAAGCGCCGCGGTTATGTAGTGCCGGAGGATGTTCGTGCCATCGCACATGATGTATTGCGTCACCGCATCGGTCTTACATATGAGGCCGAGGCTACCAATGTATCACAGGACGAACTTGTCAGCCGCATTCTGAATAAGGTTGAAGTACCTTAATTTAACAGCCTTATAATCAGTTTTGTATGGAGACAAATGAACTGATATCTAAGGTCCGGAAAATTGAGATTAAGACCCGTGGTCTGTCCAGTAACATTTTTGCCGGTCAATACCATACAGCATTCAAGGGACGCGGTATGGCGTTCAGCGAGGTGCGCGAGTATCAGTACGGTGACGAGCCCCGAGATATAGACTGGAATGTTACCGCCCGCATGAACAAACCCTATTCAAAGGTTTTTGAGGAGGAGCGTGAACTTACTGTAATGCTCATGGTGGACGTATCGGACAGCCTTAATTTCGGTACGCAGGTGATGATGAAACGTGAGATGGTTACCGAGATAGCCGCCACGCTGGCATTTGCCGCTATCGAGAATAACGATAAGGTAGGCCTGGTGTTCTTCAGCGACAGGATAGAGAAGTTCATACCGCCCAAGAAAGGCCGCAAACACATCCTCTATCTTATCCGTGAACTCCTTAACTACGAGCCTGAGAGCAAATTCACAGATATAACCGTTCCGCTGGAATTTCTTACCGGAGCTGTCAAGAAACGCTGTACTGCTTTCCTGCTGAGCGATTTCATTGATCAGCATGATTACAGGAATGCGCTCACGATAGCAAACCGCAAGCATGACGTTGTGGCGATACGCGTATATGACAAGCGTATGGAGGAACTTCCCGATGTGGGACTCATGAGACTGACCGATGCCGAAAGCGGACAGGAGATGTATGTCGATACCTCATCGGCTGCGATCCGTAAGGCTCACCGTCAATGGTTTGAGGACAACACTGCACGTATACAGGACTGTCTTACGCGCAGCAGCGTGGATTCGGTATCTGTAAGAACCGACCAGGATTATGTAAAAGCCCTCATGGGACTTTTCGCAAAGCGTAATTGAGCGTTAAATGAAAAGATTCGTCATATTTCTGTTCTTATTGAGTCTGTATCCGATATCACTGATATCGGCCCAGAATGTCATTGTAAAGGCTGAACTGGACTCAATGATGATGTGGGTGGGACAGCAGACCGGATTGCATGTGGAGGTTACGTGTGATGCCGGAAAGACTGTTTCTTTTCCCGCATACCGCGACACCATTGTAAAAGGTCTTGAGATTATTCCGCCGGTTGTTACCGATACCCAATACATCAACGCAGACCAACGGATGGTTGTTTCACGCCACTACACCGTAACTTGCTTTGATTCGGCTCTTATCTATATCCCGTACATACCGGTTACAGTAGACGGTCAGGAGTATCAGTCCAACCGTCTGGCTCTGGCATTCATGTCGTATGATATCCCTGAGGAGAACGCCAAACAGATATTCGGCCCCAAGGAGAACATGAAGACTCCGGTTAAGATGTATGAGGTTAAAGGACTGGCATATTACTGGTTGCTGGCGGCATTGGCCATAATAGCAGCATTGTATCTTATTGTCAGGTATCGTGACGACAAGCCCATAATCAGGCGGATAAAGATTGAGCCCAAGGTACCTGCACATATACGTGCCATCTCCGAGATAGAGGAGTTAAGGCAGTCGGGAGGCCCTCATAACGAGGATTCCAAGGCCTATTATACCCAATTGACCGATATCCTGCGTGAGTATATCAACGACAGGTTCGGCTTCAATGCTACGGAGATGACGTCATATGAGATCATGGAACGTCTTGAGGAGAGCCGTGACAGGGAGTCTCTGAGTGAACTGCGCGACTTGCTCTCTACGGCCGATATGGTCAAGTTCGCCAAGTTCAAACCGATGCTGAACGAGAATGACCGTAATCTTGTCAATGCTATGGAATTTGTCAATGACACCAAGATAGAGGTGTCTCCGGATGAATTGCAGCCCAAGGAAGAAGAGACGGTCGTTGAGGTAAAACGCAGTAAGGGAGCCAGGGCATTGCTGCTGGCTGCAGGAGTCGCTTTATCTCTGGCCGGAACGGTATTCTTTGTACTGGCGGTACTGAAATTGTATTATCTGTTTTTCTAAAAACAAGAGTCATGACATTTGCAAACAGCGCATATCTGCTTCTGATGCTTCTGGTCATACCATGTGTGATATGGTATGTGTTGAGAGTCAACAGGAGGCGTGCCACGATGTCCGTACCTACACTTTCCATGTACGGCGGCATGAGAAAAAGCTGGAAATATTACCTTATACATGTTCCATTCATCCTTGACATGGCGGCAATTGTCCTGCTGTCACTGATTCTTGCCCGTCCTCAGACTACTGACCGATGGCAGGATACAGAGATAGAAGGTATAGATATAATGCTGGCTGTAGATGTCTCAACCAGTATGCTTGCCGAGGATCTTAAGCCCAATCGCATAGAGGCCGCCAAGCAGGTGGCATCGGAGTTCATCAACGGACGCCCCAATGACAACATCGGTCTTACCATATTTGCAGGTGAGGCTTTCACACAATGTCCGATGACGGTTGACCATACCGTGTTGCTCAATATGTTCCAGAACGTGAGCAGCGATATAGCCGCAAAGGGTATCATAGAGGACGGAACGGCAATAGGAATGGGCCTGGCCAACGCAATCAGCCGTCTCAAGGACAGTCAGGCTAAGTCAAAGGTTATCATACTGCTTACCGACGGATCCAATAACCGCGGAGAGGTTTCACCCATGACAGCTGCCGAGATGGCCAAGAGTTTCGGCATAAGGGTTTATACCATCGGAGTGGGTACCAACGGCACCGCTCCGTATCCCGTTCAGGGAGCATTCGGCAAACAGTATATAAATGTGGCTGTCGAGATTGATGAAAATGTACTCCGTCAGATTGCCCAGACGGCAAGCGGTCAGTATTACCGTGCTACCAGCAACAGTAAACTGAAGGAGGTATATGAGGAGATAGACAAGTTGGAGAGGACTAAACTTCAGGTTAAGGAGTTCAGCAAGAATCAGGAGGAGTACCAGCCGTTGGCGCTTGCATTGCTGCTTTGCCTGCTGCTGTCCATCCTGCTTAAACAGACCGTTTTGCGTACTATACCATAAAAAGGAGTCACTATGTTCAGATTTGCAAATCCCGAATATCTTTATCTGCTGGTGCTGGTTCCGGTTCTGGTGGCATTGCATGTGTTCTCCAATATAAACCGTCGCCGCAAACTGCAGGAGTATGGAGACAGGGAACTCCTGTCCCGCCTTATGCCCGATGCATCGGTCGGCCGTCCCAATATCAAGTTCTGGCTGCTTTTTACAGCCTATACACTATGCTGCTTCCTTCTGGCCAGACCGCAGTTCGGCTCCAGGCAGGAGACGGTAACACGCAGGGGAATAGAGACTGTCATAGCATTGGATATATCCAATTCCATGCTTGCCGATGATGTGGCCCCCAACAGACTTGAAAAATCCAAGCGCATCATATCCAATCTGGTAGACCAGTTCAAGGATGACAAGGTAGGCCTGATTGTATTTGCAGGTGACGCTTTCGTACAGTTGCCCATAACAAGTGATTTCATATCGGCCAAAGTATTCCTGAATGCCATATCTCCGGCGCTTATTAACCGTCAGGGTACAGATATCAGGGCTGCCATTGAACTTGCCACCCGCAGTTTCACGCCCAGCGAGGGAGTGGGTAAGGCCATCATAGTGATAACGGATGGCGAAAACCATGAAGGCGGTGCTGTTGAGGCCGCCCAGGCTGCGGCCGAGAAGGGTTATATGGTATATGTGATGGGAGTAGGCCTGCCGTCCGGATCGCCTATACCGGGTGACCGGAGAGGCGAGTTCCGCAGGGACCGTGAAGGTAATGTGGTCGTTACACGCCTGGATGAGGAGATGTGCCGTAATATCGCCGCTGCAGGTAAGGGCGCATATTTCTATGTGGATAACTCCAATGCGGCCGAGAAAGCCCTGCAGAAAGAGATTGACAAATTGGCCAAGGCCGATGTCGAAACCACCGTTTATACAGAATATGATGAACAGTTTGCAATAATTGCCTGGATGATACTGGTAATACTGCTCGTTGAGATAATTATCTGTGAGAGCCGCAATCCCAGACTCAGGAATTTCAGTCTGTTCAATATTGATGAGGAGAAAGTAAAATGAGAAAGATATTGTTGTTCTGCCTTTTGACAGCATCCGTTGCAGGTGCTTACGCACAGCGCTCGGACCGTTCGTTCGTACGCAAGGGCAACCGTATGTTTGAGGACAGCCTTTTCATAAAAGCCGAGGAGAATTATCTCAAGGCTCTGGACATGAACCCGGAACTCAATGAGGGATACTATAATCTGGGAAATGCATATACCGCTCAGCAGAAGCCCAATGAAGCCATAGAGCAATACCGAAAGATGGCGAATATCCTTGAAGGCAAGAAGAGAGATCTTATGGATGACCCGTCGGCTTCAAAGAAAGAACTTGACCGTTGCAGGCAGGACCTGGCCAAGACTTATCACAATACCGGAGTGGTCTATCATATGTGTGAGCAGTATGACAAAGCCGTGGAATCCTATAAGCAGGCACTCAGAAACAATCCTCAGGATGATGAGACCCGCTATAATATGATATTGGCACAGCGTATGCTCCAGCAGCAACAGCAGCAACAGCAGGAACAGCAGCAGGACCAGCAGCAGCAGGACCAGCAACAGCAGGACCAGCAACAGCAGGAGCAGCAACAGCAGGAACAGCAACAGCAACAGCAACAGCAGGAACAGGATATGTCTAAGGAGAATGCCGAGCAGATTCTGGAGGCTGCAATGCAGGATGAGAAAGAAGTTCAGGAACGGGTTCAGGAGCAACTTATACAGGCTCAGCCCAAGAAACCGTTGGATAAAGATTGGTAATATGAATATACTCAAAAAGACAAAAGGACTGTCAGTTGCGGCCGCGCTGATTCTGTTGGCAGCAGTGAGAGTCGTTGCCCAGGATGTAACCTTTACCGCTCAGGCTCCAAAGGCCGTAGTGGTGGGTGAACGCTTCAGGATAACATATAAGGTTGATACACGCGACGTAAAGGAGTTCCGTGCTCCGGATATGAAGAATATTCAGGTCCTTACAGGTCCGGCCACTTCAACCTCGTCCAGTACCACTATTATTAACGGCCAGGTTACCAACAATGCCACTGTAACTTATACATTCACCGCAGTTGCAACCGAAGAGGGTGATGTTGAACTGGCCGGTGCAACAATAAAGGCAGGCGGCAAACAGATAACCTCAAATAAACTCACCATCAGGGTGCTACCGCCGGACCAGGTCCAGCAAGCCCAGGGAGGTCAGGGGCAGGGGAGCAACCAACCCGGTCGTCAGCAGTCTGCCGGACAGGGAAACTTCTCTGTCGGCGCCGATGATCTGTTCATGCTTGCAACCGTAGATAAAACCACCGTTTATGAACAGGAGGCTCTCCTGCTGACATATAAGATATACAAGTTGCCTTCGGTGGACCTCCAGACCATGAGCAACAAGATGCCTGACCTGAAGAACTGTCATGTTCAGGAGGTGGAACTTCCGCAGAACAAGGAGTTCAATCTGGAGCATTATAACGGGCGTAACTATCAGACTATGGTCTGGGCCCAGTACGTACTCTTTCCTCAGCATTCGGGCGAGTTGGAGATACCGTCAACTCCGTTTGAAGGAACCATTGCACAGCGCGTTGAAAACAATAGCGGAGACATATTTGACATGTTCTTCAACTCTACCAGATACGTAGAGGTAAAGAAGGACCTTACTTCACGCAGTATCAAGATAAACGTCAAACCTCTACCGCAGGGTAAGACAAGTGCTTTCTATGGCGGAGTGGGTGATTTCAGCATCAGTTCCACCATTAGCAGTACCGATGTAACTGCCAATGATGCCGTAACAGTAAGAGTGATACTGTCCGGTACCGGAAATCTGAAACTGATCAAGACGCCGGAGATTAAGTTCCCCCAGGATTTTGATATCTATGATCCCAAGGTAGATAACAAATACACTATCAAGGGTGGTCGTCAGACCGGTAATAAAGTGTATGAATATCTTATAATTCCGCGTCATGCCGGCCAATACACCATTCCGGCGCTGGAGTTCCAGTATTTTGACCCCAAGAGCGGATCTTACAAGACCGTAAAGACCGATGAATACACTCTTAACGTAGCCAAAGGGCAGGGTGGAGGTGACTCTCAGGGCTCCGTTTCTTATGTCAGCAAGGAGGACCTCAAGTTTGTAGGACAGGATGTCCGGTTCCATGCAACACCGCTCAGACTCAAGTCGGACAGCTCAAATTTCTATGGTTCGGCATTGTTCTGGCTCTGCCTGGCTTTGCCGGTCGTGATTCTTGCGGTAATAGCGGCTATCTCCAGAAAACGCGTGGCCGATAATGCTAATATCGCCAAGGTACGTGCCGGAAAAGCAAATTCCGTTGCTGCAAAACGCCTCAAGATGGCACGTAAACTGATGAAGGAGAACCGTAAGGATCAGTTCTATGATGAGATGATGCGTGCTCTTCAGGGCTATTTCGGCGATAAGCTGTCAATTCCGGTAGCCGAACTCTCCAAAGACAATATAGAGGCCGAACTTAAGCGCAGGAATGTGGCCGATGAGCCTGTACGGCAGGTGATTGGTCTTTTGGATGACTGTGAGTTCGCCCGTTATGCTCCCGGTGACGATACAGGCCGCATGGACCGTCTCTATGAAGAGGCTGCACATGTGATAAGTCAGATTGAAAACACCATCAAATGATCAGATTATTATGAAGAAGATAATTGCACTCTTGTTGACAGTTCTTCCCGTTGTGGCATATGCACAGGAAGATGAGAGCGGAATGGCCAGAATCGTGACCGATTCCACAGCAGTAGACAGGGTTTATACATTGGCTGATGCCGACAGCGCATATATTCATGGTGATTACCTGACTGCTATTGATATATATCAGTCTGTAATTGAGAACCAAGGCGTTAATGCCACCTTGTATATGAATCTAGGTAACTGCTGGCTCAAACGCGATGAGATAGCCAAGGCTATTCTTTATTATGAGCGAGCCTATCTTCTGGATCCGTCAGATCCCGATATCAGATTCAACCTGGACCTTGCCCGTACTAAAACAGTTGATAAGGTAAATGCTGTAAATCAGTTGTTTATAGTAGTGTGGTTTAAGAAACTCCTGGCAGTTCTTGATGTAAACGGATGGGCTGTGATGACTGTAATCCTGTTTGCACTGACAATAATACTGACAGGAGTGTTGCTATTCTCAAAGAAATCAGGATTAAGGAAAATATCTTTTTCTTTTAGTGCCTTTTTCTTGCTTTTATCCATTTTATCTTTTATCTTCGCTACAACGCAGATGGGAAATATCCGGGAGCGTGACACCGCAATAATTATGTCGCCAAGTGTTACGGTCAAGAGTACACCCACCAGCGCCGGTACAGACCTGTTTATCATTCATGAAGGACGTAAGGTTAAGATACTTGATTCTTCAATGAAAGAGTGGGTGGAGATAAGACTTGAGGACGGAAATACAGGCTGGATACCGGTAGATGTTATGGAAATTATTTAAAGGAATATGAATGACTGAATTACAGGGTCTCATAGAGACAGACAGATTGGTCACGCTGTCAATTAATGGCAGCGAATCCCTGTTCTGGGATGGGGTGGCCAATATATATACTTCAGCCATAGTTTGGATTCCTCTTGCCTTGTTTGCTATCTTACTGTTAATCAGGAATATAAACCCTAAGAAATTATTGCTTGTATTACTGTTGGTGGCAGTCACCGTTCTTTTGTGCGACCAATTGTCATCATCGGTTTGCAAGCCGCTTTTCCATAGACTCAGACCCACACGTGATCCATATATATTAAATATGGTGGATACCGTAAACGGTTATCGTGGAGGACTTTACGGGTTCTTTTCGGGGCATGCGGCCAATTCTTTCGGCCTGGCATCTCTGTTTATGTGGCTGGTAAGAGACAGATGGTTCAGTCTGTCAGTGGGCATTTGGGCTATAATCAACTCGCTGATAAGAACTTACTTGGGTGTGCATTTTGCAGGAGATATTCTTGTCGGTGCCATCGTGGGCAGCATTATCGGCAGTTTGATGTACTGGATATATTACATGACAACGCGCAAGGACCGCAGCCGTCGCAACGTTCATGATTCAAGTCTTCTGTACACCAGAACCGGATTCATGCGCAGTGATGTATTTGCGTTCATGTGCGTGTTGTTCGGAACTTATTCGGTAATACTTATAGGTTCCTGTATAACACAGGGAATTGCGTGAGATTTTAATATTTGTAACCAGATTTGATAAACTACCTAATTTTTAAGCTTATGACCAGATTAATCACATTCAATGAACTGCGCCAGATCAAGGCGCAACTTCCGGAGGGCAGCATTCACAGAATTGCCGACGAGCTGAATCTTGATGTAGAGACAGTAAGAAACTTCTTTGGAGGTACAGACTACAAGCAGGGTTCAGCAGTAGGATTCCACATAGAGCCGGGACCGAACGGCGGCTGCGTTGTTCTGGATGATACGACAGTTCTTGACAGAGCACTTGAGATAATTGCTGAAAACAAGAAGTAAGAAACAATTTTAAGGGCGTTAAAATAACGCCCTTGATTTTTGTCACGACTCGATAATATTCAAGTAAACTTGATATTGTTCTCGCTGCATCAAAAATTTGCATAATATCTATTATGTTAAATAGGAAATATTGAAGCGCACCCCACTGTCCGATAATAAAAAAGAAAGGCCCCCGGATTCCGGAGGTCTCTCCTGTTGTTGATGCAATTTGTATCAGAGCAATCCTTTTTCTTTCATGCGAGCCTCAATCTCGTTTAGTTCCTTGGACATATCAAGCTGATAATAGATAGTCTGCAGAGGAATTGCCCACTTATCGGTTGCAGAAGCCTCAAGTTCTCTGTACTTAAGGAAGTACGGAAGTGCCTTCTTGTAGTAGTTTTTCTGCTCCTTAACGGCATCCTTATAAGCCTTTGAACGATAATCAAGGTTGCTCTTTGAATCCATATAATCCGATGCCTGGAACATGACACAGAGACCCAGGTTGAAATATGCGTCAGAGAGTGCCTCATCCTTCTCGATAGCGGTCTCATACTGCTTGATGGCAGCGTCATAATCCTTGTTCTGCTGTGCTATATAACCCAGAACGTAGTAGTTGTAAGCTTTCTCGGGATCAATCTGAACCATCTCATTTACAAAGTTCTCAAGTTCGGTCATATCGTTCTTGAGGTTGTAGTAGTTGAGCAGTTTACCATAGTAATACTGAGCTGTCGGGTATTTTACAAGACCCTTCTTCAGTGTCTCAAGCCATGAAACGGTATCCTGAAGGTTACCGTAGGCATCGCACAGCATCTCAGTGGCAGTCTCTCCTACCTCCTCGTCGGCTGTGGCAACTTCGGCATACTTGAGAACGTTCTCCCACTTCTCAAGATTGTATGCAGCAAGTGCAGGATAATATGAGAAGATCGGCTTGTTCTTGATGAAGTTTGAATCTTCCTCGACAATATCCTTTACCATAGGATGGCTGGCTACTGTGAAATATGCGTCAAACATTTCATACGCCTTGTTGTAATCCTGATGATCGTTGAAATAGAAAATACCGCCACGAATCAGGTCACCCATGGTTCTGTGGATTTCGCCGGCATGTTTCTTTCTGGCTTCATCTGATGTCTTGCCCTTGGCATTCGGTATCTGCTGGAGAGAATCGGCTATCATAGCGAAACGATACCAGTCAGTGAGCAACTTGTACATACCTACAGTGTCGTATGCCTGAGTGTATGACTTGGTATTCTCCTGATAATAGAAATGCTGGTAGATATCGGCAGCAACAAGCCATGTCTGATCATAGTTCTCATTCAGGGAATTCTTCATAGCCTGGTCAATAAGGCGCTTGGCACCCCTCTTGTCCTGGACGTCATCTCTTTCAAATTCATTTTTGGCTTCCTTAACCTGCTTCTGAGCTTCTTTGGTAGCCTTCTTCAGTTCCTTTTCAGTCATCTGGGCGTATGATGTGCATGACATTCCCAGAGCTGCGATCAAAACAAAAATCAGTTTTTTCATTAGAACAAAGTTTAAAGGTTTTACATTATTAATATATTATTTCAATTATCTTGTTAAAACTACTCGTTTACAGGTGCCTCAGGAGCGGTTTCCTCCCCACCCTCGGCAGCTTCCTCAACTGGTTCACTGTCAACCTTGCAGATTGAACCTATCTGGTCGTTACGCTTTTCAAGGTTGATGAGCCTTACACCCTGTGTAGCGCGTCCCATGACACGGAAATCGGCAACGCTTACGCGGAGTGTGATACCTGATTTGTTGATGATTACCAGGTCATTGTCATCTGTAACAGCCTGAATTGAAACGAGTTTGCCGGTCTTATCGGTGATGTTCAGCGTCTTGACGCCCTTACCGCCACGGTTGGTCTTGCGGTAATCCTCAATTTCCGAGCGTTTGCCATAGCCCTGCTCGGATACAACCATGATGGTCTCCTCTGGCTGCTCGTCAACGGCTATCATACCTACTACCTGATCGCTGCCGTCCTCGTCAAGGGTCATGCCGCGTACACCTGTCGATGTGCGGCCCATGCTGCGTACGGTGCTCTCGTTGAAACGGATTGCACGTCCGTTGCGGTTGGCAATGATGATCTCCTTGTTGCCATCCGTGAGCAGTACGTTGATTACCTTGTCACCCTCATTGAGGTTGATGGCGTTGATACCGTTCTGACGCGGACGTGAGTAATCCTGCAGGATGGTCTTCTTGATCACGCCGTTCTGTGTGCAGAATACCAGGTAATGGTTGGATGTAAACTCTGCATCGCCCAGGTTCTTGATTGCTATATAAGCATTTATGGCATCACCGGGCTCAATGTTGAGCATATTCTGGATGGCACGGCCCTTTGATGTCTTGCCGCCCTCGGGTATATCATATACCTTAAGCCAGTAGCAGCGTCCCTTCTGTGTAAAGAAGAGTATGTAGTTGTGCGTGGTAGCAGTGAATATGTGCTCTATGAAGTCCTCGTCGCGCTTGTCGCTTCCGCGCGATCCTACTCCACCCCTGCCCTGCAGACGGTACTCCGTAAGGGCGGTACGCTTGATGTAACCCAAATGTGACATGGTTATGATCATGGGCTCATCGGCATAGAAGTCCTCGGGATTGAACTCCTCGCTTGCATATACTATCTCAGTCTTGCGCTCGTCACCGTATTTGTCGATGATGGCCTGCATCTCATCCTTGATTACCTGCTTGCACTTTTCGGGGTCATCCAGAATGCTCTGGAGTTCCTGGATACGTGCCATAACCTCATTATATTCCTCATGCAGCTGATCCTGCATAAGTCCTGTAAGCTGGCGCAGACGCATATCCACGATGGCCTTGGCCTGGATATCGTCCAGTCCAAACCTGTCCATCAGGTTCTGGATGGCATCGTTGGGAGTCTTGGCGGCCTTAATGATCTGGATTACCTCATCAATGTTATCTGAAGCTATAATCAGACCTTCCAGTATATGGGCACGTTTCTTAGCCTCCTCAAGGTCAAACTTGGTGCGGCGTATCACAACCTCATGACGGTGCTCGATGAAGCACTTGATAAGGTCGCGCAGGTTGAGACATTTGGGGCGTCCCTTTACAAGGGCTATGTTGTTTACGCCGAATGATGTCTGCAGGGCGGTCATCTTGAACAGCTTGTTCAGAACCACGCCGGCATTGGCGTCACGCTTTACGTCTATGACGATACGCATACCCTCACGGTCAGACTCGTCATTTACGTTGCTGATACCCTCAATCTTCTTATCTGTGACAAGTTCTGCAATGAACTTGATGAGTTCTGCCTTGTTTACACCGTAAGGAATCTCGGTTACGACAATCTTGTCATGCTGCTCGCCGGCCTCGATCTCTGTCTTGGCACGCATGATCACACGGCCGCGGCCTGTCTCGTAAGCCTCACGTACTCCGCTTATACCATATATATATGCACCTGTGGGGAAATCAGGGGCCTTGATGTACTGCATCAGTTCATCAACGGTGATATCGGGATTGTCAACCATTGCCATGCAGCCGTTCAGGACCTCTGTGAGGTTGTGAGGCGGCATATTGGTGGCCATACCTACAGCGATACCGGATGAGCCGTTTACGAGCAGGTTGGGTATTGTAGCGGGGAGAACGGTAGGCTCCTCTTCCTTGTTGTCATAGTTGGGAACAAAGTCAACGGTATTCTTGTTGATGTCCTGCATCATCTCCTCGCCCATCTTGCGCAGACGCACCTCGGTATAACGCATGGCAGCCGGACTGTCACCGTCAATCGAACCGAAGTTGCCCTGGCCGTCAACCAGAGGATAACGCATTACCCATTCCTGTGCAAGACGCACAAGAGCGCCGTATACCGATGAGTCACCATGAGGATGGAAGTGTCCTAACACATCACCTACGGTACGTGCCGATTTGCGGTATCCCTTGTCCGATGTGTTGCCGTCACGCATCATGCTGTACAGTATGCGGCGGTGTACAGGTTTGAGTCCGTCACGTGCATCCGGCAGAGCTCTGGCTACTATGACTGACATTGAATAGTCAATGTATGAGGACTTCATCTCCTCCTCAATGTTCACCCTGATAATTCTGTCCTGGTTTTCCAATTTTTCTGTTTTTTAGGTCTTTTACAATAGTTTTTCTGCCTTATGGCATAAACCTTTCAAAGGTACTCAGAAAATAGTTCATGGGCAACTTTACGCGCGTATTTTTAATAAGGTGTTAATAAGTTTTAGTACTCCGAGCCCGGACTTTATGGCATATCCTGACAAGTGGCATGTGTTTTGTTGATATCTTGTTGGAAAAACAGGTATGAACCGGCTTAAAACCGATTATCTTTGCATTGAATCGGACTTGTAGCCAAATTAATCAGAACAGAATGGAATACAGATTGTCAGATAAACTGAATACCATAATATCACTCTCCAAGGAGGAGGCTGAGCGCCTTACCCACTCCGAGGTGACGGCCGAGCATCTGTTGCTTGGCATGATTAGGGACGGACAGAATAAAGCCATACAGTTACTCAGCGAGATGGGTGTTGACCTGTCTGACCTGCGTATGCGTCTGGAATCCGTTCAGATGCCTCAGGATGGAAGTACTGACAAGGTGCCGATTGAAAAGATCGCTCTGTCAGTGGCAGTGACACGCCTGTTGCGTATCAGCATGCTTGAGGCCAGGCTCCAGAAGAAGGAACAGGTTGAGGCAGAGCATCTTCTGCTTGCCATTGTCCGCGACAGGTCCTGTTCGGCTGCCAATATCCTGTCACTCTACAATGTTGATTACCGTACACTTCAGGCGCAACTCAATGGAACCTCTACCCAGATACAGATGGGTATGGGACTTGACAGCGATGAAGATGATGATGAAGATGAAATATCCGGCTCATCCGATTCGGCAAAGCAGAAGCCTTCCAGAACGGTTGCGGCTGCCAGATCCGGTAGCAATACACCTGTCCTGGACAGTTTCAGCACCGATATGACACAGGCCGCCATTGACGGTAAGCTGGATCCGGTGGTGGGTCGCGAGAAAGAGATAGAGCGTCTTGCTCAGATCCTCACCCGCCGCAAGAAAAACAACCCTATCCTTATAGGTGAGCCCGGTGTGGGTAAATCGGCAATTGTTGAAGGCCTTTCACAGCGCATAGTAAAACGCCAGGTGTCCCGCATGCTGTTCGGCAAGCGGATACTCGCGTTGGATATGGCCGCAGTGGTGGCAGGTACCAAATACCGCGGACAGTTTGAGGAGAGATTGCGTTCCATTATTCAGGAGCTGAAGAAAAATCCTGACATAATACTGTTCATTGACGAGATACACACAATAATAGGTGCCGGCTCTGCTCCGGGTTCCATGGACGCCGCCAATATGCTCAAACCAGCCCTGTCCCGCGGCGAGGTTCAGTGCATAGGCGCGACCACTGTCGATGAGTATCGTAAGTCCATCGAGAAGGATGGCGCCTTGGAACGCCGTTTCCAGAAGATTCTCGTTGAACCTACTACAGCCGATGAGACACTTCAGATCCTTGAGAATATCAAGGACCGGTATGAGGAGCATCATAACGTGAATTACACCGATGATGCCCTGAAGGCTTGTGTAACCCTTGCACAGCGTTACATAACGGATCGCTCATTTCCCGACAAGGCCATTGACGTACTTGACGAGGCCGGCTCCCGCACCCATCTTTCAAATCTCTCCGTTCCCAAGGAGATTGAGGATAAGGAACATCAGATTGACTTTACCCGTGAAGGTAAGAACGATGCGGTAGCCCGTCAGGATTTTGAGTTGGCTGCCCGCTTCCGCGACCAGGAGAAGGTGCTGGAGGGAGAACTTGAGCAGATGCGTAAGGACTGGGAGCTGTCGCTGAAGAGTCATCGTGAAACTGTTGATGAGGAGAATATCGCCACGGTGGTATCAATGATGAGCGGCGTTCCCGTGCAGAAAATAGCACGTGAGGAGGGTGAAAGACTCAAGAGATTGGCCCCTGCCCTCAAATCAAAAGTCGTAGCGCAGGATTCAGCCATAGATCTGTTGGCAAAAGCCATACGACGTAGTCGTGTCGGACTGAAAAATCCTAACAAACCAATAGGCTCATTCCTGTTCCTGGGACCTACAGGTGTGGGTAAGACACTGCTTGCAAAAGAACTTGCCGAGCAGTTGTTCGGAACGACCGATGCCCTTATACGCGTTGATATGAGTGAATTCATGGAGAAGTTTGCCGTGTCACGTCTTGTAGGAGCGCCTCCAGGATACGTAGGTTATGAGGACGGCGGCCAACTGACAGAGAAAGTGCGTCGCAAGCCCTACTCCATCATCCTGCTGGATGAGATAGAGAAGGCTCATCAGGACGTATTCAACATCCTGCTTCAGGTAATGGATGAGGGACGTCTGACAGACAGCGAGAGCCGCACTGTCGATTTCCGCAACACCATTATAATAATGACCTCCAACCTGGGTTCACGCCAGATTCAGGAGTACGGACGTGGCATAGGATTCGGCACCACCGATGCCGGAACCGACCTGGCACGCCAGGATATCATCCGCAAGGCCCTGAACAAGTCTTTTGCACCGGAGTTCATCAACCGTATTGATGAAATCATAACCTTCAACCAGTTGGACCGTCAGGCTGTCGGACAGATAGTGGGCATTGAACTCTCACAACTCACCAAGCGTTTGGAAGGCATGGGTTACACACTGTCTGTAACGGATTCTGCACGTGAATTCCTGGCCGATAAGGGCTACAGTCGAGAGTACGGCGCACGTCCACTTAAGCGTGCCATCCAGACATACGTGGAGGATAAACTTGCCGAGGTGATGATTGACGGTGATTGCCCTGCAGGATCACTGCTTACGGTCGATGTCAATCCCGAAAAGACAGACCTTACAGCTGCTGTAAGCACAAAATGATTTGACAGAGAGTCACAGAGAGACTCCCGTTCAGCCAAAATGTCAGTCGGATTCCCGTCTGGCATTTTTGTTGTATTATACTGTGCAGAAAACAAGTAAAACAATATAAGTTATGCAGAAAGGTACAATCGGGGTAACGACTGAGAACATATTCCCCATCATCAAACAGTTCCTGTACAGCGACCGCGAGATTTTCTTGCGCGAGATAGTATCAAATGCAGTAGATGCCACCCAGAAGCTTAAGACTCTGGCCTCCAAAGGCGATTTCAAGGGCGAGATGGGTGATCTGACGGTTCATGTAACCGTGGGAAAGGATACCATAACCGTAAGTGATCGCGGCATAGGCATGACCGCAGCCGAGATTGACAAGTACATCAACCAGATAGCCTTCTCGGGCGCAAATGATTTCCTGGAGAAATATAAGAACGACGCCAACGCCATCATCGGTCATTTCGGACTTGGTTTCTACTCGGCATTTATGGTGTCAAAGAAGGTTGAAATCATCACCAAATCCTATCAGGAAGGCTCACAGGCCGTTAAATGGAGCTGTGACGGATCTCCCGAATTTGAACTTTCCGATGCCGATAAGGCCGACCGCGGTACCGATATCATCCTCTACCTGGACGATGACAGCAAGGAGTACCTGCAGGAGACCACCATACAGGGCCTGTTAAAGAAATACTGCCGATTCCTGCCCGTACAGATTGCATGCGGCAAGAAAAAGGAGTGGAAAGACGGCAAGGAGGTCGAGACCGACCAGGATAACATCATGAACAACGTTGAGCCGCTATGGACCAAAACACCCAGTGAGCTCAAGGATGAGGATTACAAGTCATTCTACCGCGAACTCTATCCCATGCAGGATGAGCCTCTGTTCTGGATACATTTGAATGTGGATTTCCCGTTCCATCTTACGGGAATCCTCTACTTCCCCAAGATAAAGACCAATCTGGACCTTCAGAAAAACCGCATACAGCTGTACTGCAACCAGGTATTTGTAACTGATTCCGTGGAGGGTATCGTTCCGGACTTCCTCACCCTGCTGCACGGCGTGATTGACTCACCGGATATTCCTCTGAACGTATCGCGTTCGTACCTACAAAGTGACTCTAATGTCAAGAAGATATCGGGCTATATAACCAAGAAGGTTGCCGACCGTCTGAGTTCCATATTCAAGAATGACCGCAAGGAGTTTGAGCAGAAATGGGACGATGTCAAGCTGTTCATCAACTACGGAATGCTTACTGAGGAGGATTTCTACAGCAAGATGGAGAAAGTGGCCCTCTTTAAGGATACTGACGGCAAGTATTTCACTTTTGATGAGTACAAGAAGCTGATAGAGGCCAACCAGACCGATAAGAACAAGAATCTGATATATCTGTACGCTACCAACCGTGAGGAACAGTACGGATACATAGAGGCAGCCAAGAACAAGGGTTACAGCGTCCTGCTCATGGATAACCAGCTGGATGTACCTGTAATAGGCATGCTGGAGCAGAAATTCGGTAACAGCAGCCGTTTCCAGAGAGTTGACAGCGACTCCATTGACAACCTCATTGCCAAGGAGGACAACAAGGCAGTTGACCTTCCCGCCGGCCAGCTGCGTATGATAACCAAGATATTCAGCAGCCAGATGCCCAAGATCGACAAGGCCGATTTTCATGTCGATGCCCAGTCGCTGGGTGAATCTTCCCTGCCCGTCATGGTAACCTGCAGCGAGTATATGCGCCGTATGAAAGATATGGCCGCCATACAGCCCGGAATGAATTTCTACGGAGATATGCCCGATATGTACACTGTCATCCTGAATAAGGACCATAAACTTATAAAGAGGGTTCTTGAGGAGGCCGGCGCAGCATGTGACGCCAAGATCAAGCCCGAGGATGAGAAGCTTAACTCTCTCAAGGAGCGTCAGGCTGAACTCCGCAAGGCCCGTGAGGGTAAGAAGGATGAGGATGTACCTCAGGCTGAGAAGGATAAGATGACGGATATCAACTCTAAGATAACCGAGGCAGAAAACTCAATATCAGGCATTTATGCTGACTATGCCGCAGGTAATAAGATAGTCCACGAACTCATTGACCTGGCACTGCTTCAGAACGGAATGCTTAAAGGTGAGGCTTTGGCAGCTTTCATACGTCGTAGCGTCGATCTTATCTGATAAGTTACTTTTTATATTAAAAAGGGCACTGAGAGTACATCAGTGCCTTTTTTTACATATATTTGCAAAAGAGGTTATCCGTTATGATCAAAAGGGCTCTTATAGTACTGATTGCCACGCTGTTGACAGTATGTGCACCCGTTGGGGCACAGAAAGTCGGTCTCGTGCTCAGTGGCGGTGGAGCCAAAGGAATGGCGCATATCGGTGTGATACGGGCCCTTGAAGAGAACGGTATCCCCATCGATTACATCGCAGGAACATCCATGGGTGCTGTAATAGGCTCTCTCTACGCCATGGGATACTCTCCTGATGAGATGCAGCAGCTGATCAGTTCCGATGATTTCAAGAACTGGTACATGGGTACCAGGGATATGAATTATCAGTTCTATTTCAAGCAGAACCCGCCTACCCCTTCAATCATCTCGGCTCAGGTCGCCATCAGGGACTCCATGACGGTTATACGTCCAACCGTCAACAGTCTTGTGGACCCCCTTCAGATGAATCTTGCATTTCTGGATATATTCTCGGGTGCATCGGCCGCCTGCGGCAATAATTTTGACAATCTGTTTGTGCCTTTCAGGGCAGTTGCATCGGATGTGTTCAACAAGAACTCCATTGTGCTTTCCAAAGGTACGTTGGGCGATGCGGTACGTGCTTCAATGTCATTCCCGTTTGTGTTCCGCCCGATAATGATTGACTCCATAATTGCTTATGACGGAGGTATTTATGATAATTTCCCCGTAGATGTAATGGTGAATGACTTCCACCCCGACTTCATTATAGGAAGCCTGGTGGCTGTCGCTCCGGGTGAGCATAAAGTCGAGATTCCAGACGAATTCGATATAATGGGTCAGGTAACCAGCATGATCATCCAGAAGAGTGATTATAGCCTGGACCCCAGTCTTGGAGTAAAGGTGGAGTTTGACCTGACAAGCGTAGGACTTCTGGATTTTCATCTGATTGACGAGGTATCGGCATTAGGATACCGCAACACTATGCTTCTGATGGATTCCATCAAATCCAGAACTACCGCACGCAGGGATTCCTCCGTGGTTCAGACGCGGCGTGAAGAGTTCAAGACCCGTATTCCCCGCCTCTATTTCAGTGACATCAGTGTCAAGGGAGTTAATCAGGCACAGCAGCGTTACATAAAGAAGGAACTCAATGCCGCTGACAATGAATTTTCATTTGAAGATTTCAAGTACGGCTATTTCAAGCTTCTGTCCGATGATGCCATCAGTGAGATAATACCCAATACAGATTTCTCGCCGACCGATTCAACATTCAACCTGAACCTGAATGTAAAGTTGGATGACCATCCTACATTCAGTTTCGGAGGAGGTCTTTCAACTTCTGTAACCAGCCAGTTGTACGGATCTGTTTCATACAGCCATATCGGCGAGGTGTCTGAGTCATATCTGCTTGAAGGACAGTTTGGAAGATCATACAACAATGCCCAATTGACCACACGCGTGGATATGGCTGTCGCCATACCTATGTCACTTTCAATACAGACCGGATACAACAACATGAACTATTTCCGGTCCGGAGCGTTCATATTCTCGTCCGATAAGTTCAATCCGGCTCTAAACAAGACAATTGAGTTCTTCGGTAAGGTAAAACTCTCCCGTCCTTTTCTGAATAACTGGAAAACGGTATTCTCTATCGGTGCCGCGCACCATAAGGACTACTATACGCAGGAGAACGACATCAATTTCCGCAGTTTCAAATATGACTGTAACCGTCATAACATTTTCGGCGGTTCAATTATGTTTACCGGTAACACTCTGAATGCCATACAATATCCCACCAGCGGCCGTTCGGAGACTATCCGTGCATTTATCGGCACAGAGAATGACCTGTTCAGGCCACAAAATATCTACTCTCCCGATTATCATTCCGTGGACCGTTCCTGGCTTCAGATATCGGCACATCTGGAACATTATTTTAATTTCACGCGCCATTTCACTCTGGGAACACTGCTTGAAGGCTTTTATTCCTCCAGGAACTTCTCCAGCAATTACCAGGCGTCAGTGATGCAAGCCGCCAATTTCCGCCCCACGGTAAACAGCAAATTTGTGTTTGATCCGGATTTTTCGGCCAATTCATATTTTGCAGCCGGTATCAAACCTATTTGGATAATCAACAGCATATTCCATCTGCGTTCAGAGGTATACGTGTTCCAGCCTACCAGACCTATAATAAACATTGACGGTATGGCCGCATATGGCAAGGCTCTGAGTGGTACACAGGTTATGGGCGAAATCAATTTCGTCGCTCAGTACCAGAAGATATCGCTGAATGCATTCGTTGACTTTTCCACATCAAGTAACAATGCCTCGATGTTTGGTGTTACCATGGGTATCCTGATGCCCAACGAGTGGTTCCTAGAGTATTAACAAATCAATATAACAAACTGACAATATGGAGAAATATCCACATTATCTCGAGAGGCTTCAGGCCGCAACACGCAAGTACTGGGACAAACCCGCATTGAACAACATCGGTGGTGAGACATTCACATATGCCCAGATGGCGCGTTCAATAGCACGCTTTCATATCGTATTTGAATATGCAGGCATAAAGAAAGGTGACCATATAGCCCTGTGCGCACAGAACGGTGCCCGCTGGGGATTCGCCTATCTGGCAGTAAACACATACGGTACTGTAATTGTGCCCATTTTGGCCGATTTCAAGCCCGACAGCGTGATGGGACTTGTCAACCACTCTGAGAGCATAGTTCTCTTTACCGATTCCGGCCGATGGGCAAAGATGGACAGCGCCAAGATGCCCAATGTACGTGCCGTATTTGACGTAAACGAACTCAAGCTGCTGTTCTGCAACGATGATAAGATACAATACGGGTTTGACCATCTTGACGAGCTGTTTGACAAGAAGTATCCCGGCGGTTTCGGTCCCGATGATGTGGTATTCCCCACCGATAACTGGGATGACCTGTCCACCATCAACTACACATCGGGCTCAACCGGTGATCCCAAGGGTGTGATGCTTACCTATCGTAATTTCTCATCAATTGTGGATTACAGCCAGCGTCACGTTCCCGCAGGCGACAAGATGGTCTCCATGCTGCCCATGGCCCATATGTACGGACTGGTAATAGAGTTCCTCTATCCGCTCAGCAACGGTACTTCCATATACTGGCTGGGTGCCGCCCCCACTCCGGCAGCCCTCATGAAAGCCTTTGCCGATGTAAAGCCCTATCTGCTCATAACCGTTCCGCTGGTTATGGAAAAGATCTACAAGTCCAAGATCAAGCCCATGATAGATAAACCCCTCATAAAGTTCCTGCTTCATATTCCGGGTATTAACTCTATCATTTACAAGAAGATAAAAGACGGACTTGTAACTGCTTTCGGTGGTAATTGTGAAGAGTTTATCATGGGTGGCGCCGCCCTTAACCCCGAGGTAGAGCGCATATTCAAAAAGATCAAGTTCCCCTACCTGGTAGGTTACGGAATGACTGAGGCCTGCCCCCTACTGGCCTATGAGCACTGGACCAAATACGTGCCAGGATCATGCGGTAAGCCGGTAGACGTTGCAGAGGTACGTATTGACTCTGATGATCCTCAGCACACTGTAGGTGAGATTCAGGCCCGCGGTGAGAACATCACCATAGGTTATTACAACAACCCCGAGGCTACCGCCAATGCCTTTACTGATGACGGCTGGCTCAAGACGGGCGATCTGGGTATAATGGATGCCGACGGCAACATATTCATCCGTGGCCGCAGCAAGAACATGATTCTGGGTCCATCGGGCCAGAATATCTACCCCGAGGAGGTTGAGGCCGTTGTTAACAATCAGGATTATGTTGTTGAGTCTGTTGTAGTTGACCGTGGCGGCAAACTGGTGGCTCTGGTATATCTCGATGAGCAGGCCATAGCCAAGGCTCTGCTGGATCCTGAGGCCAAGGATGCCATTCCGGAGAACATCCGTCTTGCATCAAACCGTCAGCTCCCGGTATACAGCCAGTTGGCCAAGGTTGAGGTACAGGCCGTTCCGTTTGAGAAGACTCCCAAGATGTCTATCCGCCGTTTCCTCTACAAATGATACAAAAGGGGACAGTCCCCTTTTGTACGTAATCCCGTTCACCACCCATGAAGGTAGCGGGCTGGCATCGACCGTTAAGGATGTAAAGAAAGCTTGGCCAAAGGCTACGGTGAAAGATGGGTTCGCTCTATGGTAGTGACGCTAATGTAATCTTTTCTTAATACCAGCGTAACAGTTTCTTAATATGATGAGGTTATTTTTGCTGTATATGAAAAGACAGGATATAACTAACTTCTGGGATTGGGCTTTCAGGGCCTTAGCTGCTGCTATAGTGATTGCTGTATGCATAATAGCGCATGAACGCGACATCCAGACACCGCCTGCCGTGGTTGACAAAGCTTTCAGTGAGATGTACGGCGGTGCCACGGAGGTGGAATGGGAAAAGCATCTGAACGGGTATAATGTAGAGTTTATCTATGACCGTCACGAGATGGAGGCACAGTTCAGCAAGAAAGGGATATGGAAGAGTACACGCAAGGAGATTGCTGTTAGTGAGGTGCCCGATGAGGTTATGAAAAGTATCGCTGAACAGAATACCGGAAGTTGGCAGATAGATGACGTGTATCTGCACACAGCCCCGGAGGGTAGTAAAGAGTATTACCGGATTGAACTGGACAAGGAGATGACGGGCCGGGAAAAGACGCTGTGCATACTCCCTAACGGCACGGTTATGAAGATGTAATCAATATAAGAGAGCATACAGGACTTGATATTAGTGTAGTAAATTAGGTTAATAACGGAGACTGCCGGTGACTATGATGATGGTTTCCGGCAGTCTTTTTTGTGTTTTATTGGGACGCTGGTTGAGGAACCGGCTTACCAATCAAGCGTAAGCTGGCGGGGAATCTGGGGATCCAATGGTTCGATGGGATTAGCTACTGTGAGGCCGAGCAGGCGCACTGAGCGGCCCTGAAGGTCTACATCGGACAAGAGGCGTGTGGAGATTTGGAGTATCTCATCCATAGTCTCTATGGGAACGGTGCCTGTGTGGCTATGGGTAGTCTGGTGGAAATCACTGTATTTGACTTTGAGCACTAAAGAACGGCCCTGAAAGTTGTTCTTTTCCAGACGGCGTACAAGCTCGGCGGCAAGCGGGGTGAGCTGAAAGGCCATCTCTTGGCGGGTGGCAAGGTCCTCTGCGTATGTGCGTTCGCAGCCTACGGATTTACGTATCCACTCGGTCTGGACGGGCCGGTTATCGATGCCCCGGGCAAAATCATAGAACACCTGTCCCATTTTGCCGAATTCATATATCAGGGTGGAGAGAGAAAGTTGACGAAGTTGCTTACCGTTGGTGACTCCAAGGCGATGCATCTTCTGGGCGGTCTTATCGCCTACCCCCCAGAAACGCTCTATCTTGAGATTGTCTATAAACTCTATGGCCCTGTCCGGATGGATCACACACAGCCCGTTCGGCTTGCGGTAATCACTGGCCACCTTGGCCAGGAACTTGCAGTAACTCACTCCGGCCGATGCGGTCAGGCCTGTAACCTCAAGTATGCGCCGCTTGATCTCCACCGCTATATCCATGGCCAGCGGGAATGGCCTTTTACACGCGGTGACATCAAGATAGGCCTCATCCAGACTCAGTGGCTCAATAAGGTCCGTGTAGTCATGGAATATGGCGTGTATCTGGGCCGAAACTTCCTTGTACCGGTTGTAATGACCTTCAACCACAATCAGATTAGGGCAGAGCCGATGGGCGGTAGCCATGGCCATGGCAGAGTGTACGCCATACTTGCGGGCCTCATAATTTGCGGTGGCCACCACGCCACGCGGACCGTCATAGCCCACCACAACCGGATGGCCCAGGAGTGCAGGATTGTCATGTTCTTCGACCGATACGAAGAACGCATCCATGTCTATATGTATTATCTTGCGTATGATAGTACAAAGATATGTTTTTTGTGACGAAACGTGAATGGGGTAATAATGGCTATTGTATTGGTGGAAGTCTGGGATTATCAGTATATTTGTTTCTGCAAATCGGATTATACCGGCATTAATGGCTAAAAAATGATACAAATATGGATTTCAGGAATAAGGTTGTTGTAGTAACAGGTGGAGCGCAGGGCATCGGGCGCTGCATTGCCGATGAGTTCAGGAAAGCTGGAGCTACGGTCTGTGTAATTGACAAGCAACAGGGAGACCATTTTGTGGGAGATATTGCTGACAAAGAGACGTTGGAGCGGTTTGTCAAGGAAACAATTGACAAATATGGTCATGTTGATTATCTCATCAACAATGCCCTGCCACTTATGAAGGGTATAGACCAATGCAGCTATGAGGAGTTCCAATATGCCTTGAGTGTAGGTGTGACGGCTCCTTTCTATCTCAGCAAACTCCTGGCCCGGCATTTTGCAAAGGGAGCTGCTATTGTCAATATTTCTTCTTCACGAGACCGTATGAGCCAGCCGCAGACGGAGAGTTATACGGCTGCAAAGGGAGGCATAGCGGCATTGACCCATGCTCTGGCTGTCAGTCTGGCTGGAAAGGTCCGGGTAAACAGCATCTCTCCCGGCTGGATTGATACAGCCTATACCGTCTATGAAGGCCCTGATGCCATTCAGCAACCTGCAGGACGTGTGGGAAATCCCCTGGATATTGCCAATATGGTTCTATATCTGTGCTCTGACAAAGCAGGTTTCATCACAGGCGAGAATATCTGCATTGACGGCGGTATGACCCGTCAGATGATTTATCATGGTGATAATGGTTGGATACTAAATCTATAACCTCTTACATAACTGAAGATTATACATAATGAAAAGGATTATGATTATTGATGGAGGCCCAAGAAAGATATTCAATACGGCCTCTATGCTGAAGAAGTTTGCCGAAGGTGTAGCTTCTGTCAGTGACCAGATAGAAGTAAAGACTGTACGCTTGTATGAACTTGATTACAAGGGTTGCATGGGGTGCATGGCCTGCAAGGTAAGGGGCAAGGCGTCAAATATATGCAAGTTCAAAGATGCCCTGACACCTGTGCTGCAGGAAGTGGCCCAAGCCGACGGGCTGGTACTGGGGTCGCCAAACTATTTTGGAGAGATTACGGCACAGATGCGCGCTTTTCTGGAACGCCTGGCCTTTCCGTGGCTTTCATACAACGACTATAGTCTGACGGCATCAAAACGCATGCCGGTGGTGCTTATTGAGACGCAGAACGGCACCAAGAAGAGCAACAACTGCAACGGCTACGGCACTATGGAATACAGCATTACAAGAGCCCTTGGAGAACCCGAGAAGCTGATTGCCTACAACACCTACCAGGTAAAGAACTATGACAACTACGAGCTGCGCGGATTCTCAGAGCCGGAAAAGCGGAAGTATCGCGATGAACATTGGGAAGAGGACTTGCAGAAGGCATTCGATGCAGGAAAGAGAATGGCGGAGAGTATTATTTGACACTGGGAACTGTATGAGTGGGTCATTCAATAATGCGTCGAAACAAAAAGAGGAGCCATCAAAGCTCCTCTTTCCGGTAACTGATGCAATATCAGCGTTTCTCCTGTATGCCGAAGCGGATCCACTGCTCGGGTGAGTAATGCTTCTTTAGGCCCTCAGAGAGACTTATGGCCTTCTGGGCATTCTCTTCAAATACTTTAGACATAGTTTTTTGATTGTTTGATAAGACAAGGACCTACGGGGTTGCCGGGTGCTCTCCCCGCCCCAGGGTCCATAGCAAAAATAGGATTTTTTTCTTCAAGTTGTGACGCAAAGTGACGCAAAGGGGTCGTTTAAGAATGCGTCACTTTCCGGCGGCAATCTCTTTTTCGCGGATAATCACATCGGCGATAGCCTCTGGTGACAGGCGTGGCAGGTGATGTTCTGATAGCCGGCGTTAGCGCATCAGATGCACAGATTGCCCTGAAGGAGCATCCGGAACTCATTCCGGAGCAGGACAAGGTCATGCTGGAAGCTATTGCAGGCAGACAGAATGATGCACTGGTGTTCTATCACTTGAAATGACAAGGTGTGTGTTTCAAAACTATTTTGTAGGTAGTTTTATCCAGTTGTTACGGTAGCCGGTTATCTCATCTATGAGGCGGTAGCGGAGGGTGGCCATACCATTACTGCAGGTGATGGTTAGCAGTTCCATGGATGATGGTGGGAACAGCGGATATGGCTGCGATACCGGGACGTGTTCACGGCCCAGCTGGATGAAGCCATGATAGGCACTGACAAAGAGATTGTAACCGCTGATGTGGTGGTTGTCATCGTACGGCGGCCGGTGGGACGGAACGGATTTGGCAAGTTCACGCCACTGCAGCTGGACGGAGTGCGGTAGCTGCTGCCAGGCAAGGATGGCGCGATGATGGACCTGGGCTTGGTCTAACTGGGCTGTGGTACCACGATATTGGGATAGGGCTTGCGCTTGTAGAAACACTGGCCGTTACGGTGGTAGAAGGTGATATTACCAATACTGGACCAGCAATCTTCAATAAGTGCGGTGGGATGGAACTTGGGCATAGTGGTATGGTATTAGTGTTTTTCGCAAAGTTAGAAATAACAGCAGGTATTTTATGTTGGAACAACATTAAAAGCTCTTTTTTATCTCAAGATTAAGATTAATGCCTATCTTTACACTTGAAATATTGTCAAAATTTCAAAGGTGATATAAACATGAATAATATTCAAATAGACCATAGTACCCTCAAAGAACGTATAGATACGTTACCAGAGGATAGTGTGCTGTTTCGTTCGGACTTTCCAGAGTACCACACGGAATTTGTGGGAGGGACATTGGCGGAACTGACAAATGAAGGTAAACTGGTTAAACTGGCACAGGGGATATATGTTAAACCAAGGGTTAGCAAATTTGGTATAGTTCTTCCATCTGTTGAGAAAGTGGTGCAAGCTATTGCAGCACGCGATAATGCAGAAGTGCTCCCTTCTGGCATGACTGCATTAAATGTGCTGGGACTGTCAACCCAAGTTCCGATGAATTACACATATTTAACGACTGGCAGTGAAAGAACGGTCAAATTAGCAAACCGGCTAATTATTCTGAAACGGGGAGTGCCAAAAAACTTTTGTTATAAGACAAGACTTGCGGCTCTTATGGTTCAAGCGCTTAAAGCACTGAAGCAAGGGAATGTGGGGACTGAAGAAATACAAACCATTCGCACTTTAATAACTAAAGAACCTGAAAAGAACGATTTGGCAAAGGATGTGGACATGATGCCTGCATGGATGAAAAGAATTGTAAAACCTATGCTAATCTAATTACATCATATATGGGAAAGTTATGGCTTAACAATGATTTAGTTGACCGTCTGGCGATGTTACAGCAGACTGAAACTGACAATACTGGTATTAATCAGATAGCAATAGAAAAGGATTGGTGGGTGACTGTCACATTAAAAGCTCTGTTTAAGACAGACTGTCATAAATCTTTGATATTTAAAGGAGGTACATCTCTATCCAAAGGTTTCAATATCATAAAACGTTTTTCTGAAGATATAGACTTGGCTATAAGCCACTCTTTCTTTGGTATAGACAAGACGAGCAAGAGCCAGCGTGATAAATTACGCAAGACAGCACGGAAATATATACATGAAACTCTATCCTATCAACTGGATGAACAATTGAGGGACATGGGTGTCACAGGATATAACATCGAGAATGAGACACAAATACAAGATAAGAGTGGAGTATGGCATCCAATTGATTCAGACAAGGATCCGGCGGTAATTTATCTTCATTATCCATCTATTATTGAGAATACCATTAGTTATATCCCTCCTCGCCTGAAGATAGAAATCAGCTGCTTATCTATGGATGAGCCAACAGAGATACGTGAAATACAATCACTCATAGGTGCCAGTTTCAAGGATGAGGATACAGACTCCGAAAGTAAGATAAGGACTGTGATACCAACCCGAACATTCCTGGAAAAGATGTTCCTGCTTGCAGAAGAGTTTCAGAAAGAAAGCCCAAGAAGTGTGCGTATGACTCGTCATTTGTATGATCTGGAAAAACTAATGGATACTGAGTATGGACGTAACGCCCTATCCGACCGCATTCTTTATGATGCCATTGTTGAGCATCGTAAAGCGTATTATGCCTTAAAGTATGTAAACTATGACCTACTCAACCCTAAAAATATCAATTTTATGATTCCACGATCACAAATGGAAGCATGGAAGGCTGATTATGCTGACATGAGACGATTCTTCATTTATGGCGAATCATTGGAATTTGACGCATTGACACAAAGGATAGAAGAGTTGCATACAAGAGTGAGAAACTTATAAATACTGTTGTATTCTACTAATGATGCGATAAAATCGCATTAAGTTAATATAAATAGTTGTTTAATAATGTTTTATATATGTTTTTGCTTGTTCGCGATTTGAATCGCATCAGTAGTATTGATCCATAATGATTAAAAGAGCTTTTATTTATATTGCTTTGTTTGCAATGTCTGTAGCTTCTTGCCACAGACAGGATGCTCAAAAGCACGTTTTTACACCGATGCAGTGTGACAGCATCGATTTTGTGATAGAAGGAACAGTCGGTGAAGGAGCCGATGATTCCATCTATTTTGATGTGCGCCCCTATACCGACACCAAGAAATATCCGGTTACTGACGGACACTTCAGTTTCACTGTCCGCCAGCCGCTATATAAGTTCCTTCAGATTGAGGACGGAAATGATGGATGGATGCTGATTATTGTTGACAACCAGCCTGCACGTGTTGTGGTTGATTTCAACACGAATACCTTTGTGGAAGGTTCAGATCTGAACAAACGGTTCAACCGCTATCAACTTACTGAAGACAGCATTTACCACCTGATGGAACCACATCAGTTTGACGAGGATCAAACCATCTACAATACTTTGAATAAACAAGTGGAGGAGTTTGAGTGGCAGACTATAATTGAGAATCTGGACAATGTTATTCCTGTTTATTATCTGGCCCTGCTAAACCAATGCTACGAAATGTCATACGAGCAACTGAAAGAGTGTATGAAGCAGGAATACGCATTTGCCAGCCATCCGGAGATGGAACGTGTCTGGAAGGTTTACTGGGAAATGCAGAAGCGGTTGCCAGGGCAGAAATACCACAATCTGGAACTGGCAGACACGGAAGGCAACATGCATAAACTGTCTGAATACATAGGCCACGGCAATTATGTATTGTTGGATTTCTGGGCATCATGGTGCGGACCCTGCATTGGTTCAATGTCTATGATGAAAGAACTTTACAATAAATATTCAGACCAAGGTCTGCAGATTATAGGATTATCACTTGACAGCGACCACGATGCCTGGGTGAATGCCATTAAACGTCACAATCTTCCTTGGATCCACCTGTCTGACCTTAAGGGATGGGAATCTGACGCATCTGTAGCTTACGGTGTAAGAGCTATTCCGGAGACTGTTATCATTTCCCCCAAGGGCAAGATTATTGCTACAGGTTTGCGAGATGATGAACTGAAAGCAAAACTTGAAGAAATAATCAAATAACCCTACGTTGTTCATCTGAAAGCGTGCGATTTTGGTCCGATGCGGGTGCCGGTGGGTGATGGTCCAGAGCGATGAGGAGATTCAAGCAGCAGGCATCAGATGAGGCCTGTTTGAGATTGTTGGAATCGGCAGCAAGGGGCATCCTTGCTGTGCATGGGGATAACGGTTATCCGTATGGGATTCCTTTGAATTTTGTATTCCGGGGCGGGCGCATCTGGTTCCATTGCGCTAAGGAGGGACATAAGCTGGATGCTATCCGCAGGGATGATAAGGTGTGCTTTACCCTACTCTCTGAGCCTGTGAAGAATGAGGGCGAATGGTATGTGAAGGAAAAATAAGGAAAGGAACACAGATACCGGAGTCGTATATATATTGACACCTTTATGGTGGGGATGAGCAGGCTGGATGGCCTGCTCATTCTTATCTATCCTGAACTGTGGTATCGACGGGCTGGGAACCGGTGGTACCATCTTCTTTTGACTTGTGAATGTAATAATTACCTATTCCTTTCTGCTGGAAGTTGAAGCGACGCTTTGCACCAAGGTCTCTGAGCTGATTGGCAAAATGTAATTTATTCCACAACATAGCTGTTTGAATTAAAAGTGAAACTATTGTCTGATGCAATAGTACTATAATAGCGCGAGATTTCAAAATTTAAATCCCATTGTACAAGCAAATAAAGCCAAACGATGGGATTTGACATGTATGGATTTTGCTTATCTTTGCTACTGCAAACAAGGAGAGAGAGGCGCTGGTTGTGAAACCGGGCCCCTTATATTTCAATTATTGGAAAAGGACTGAGAAGGCTGGTTGAGGAACCGGCCTTTTCTATTGTATGGTGGGAGGTCTGGTATTTTGTGTATCTTTATTTCTGTATATCGAAATTAATTGGACTCTTGTGGACAAGAATCTACTGATACAGGCACTTGCAAAATTTTTCCTGGGTGTTATCCTCCTGGGACTTCTGATATTTCTCCCGGCTTGGTCTGTGCACTACTGGCAGGGCTGGCTTACATCCCGCTGATCGCCAAGCGGATAAACAATGAGGAAAAGGTTCTGGAGGAAGGGCTGGCGGGTTACAAGGATTACAAGAAGAAAGTTAAGTACAGAGTGATTCCGTTTATCTGGTAAATTCTAATTTATCGGGATATCAATCTGGCGCTGTTTCGGTACTCTCTTGGAGTCATTCCCGTCTCCCGCTTGAAAAAGCGGCTGAAGAAGGTCGCGCTTTGGAAATCCAGCCGGTCAGCCACCTCATAGATGGACAGATCCGTGTGCCTGAGAAGCACCTGGATGCGCAGGATTGCGTGATCATTGAGCCAGTCCATTACACTGCGCCCGCTCTGCTGCTTGACGATAGCCGACAAATAGTTCGGTGAAACGCAAAGTTCTTCAGCATAAGCTTTTACGCTGCGCGGAAGTGATTTCTTGCGTCCCAAGGCATCCATAAACCGTTGGAAGATAAGCTGGCTGCGAGACAGTTCGGAATGGGCACTGTCGGTCTGGCTAATGTGCATATTCTTGAGGTCATACAGGAGCGCAGTCTCCAAATGCTCGACGCTCTTTCTATCAAACTTGCTATGCACAGTTTCCCACAGAAGATCCACGTAATGCCGGATCCGCCGAAAATCCTCTTCCTTCAGCCTAAGATGGGCACATTTCTCAAAATCGACAGGAAGATGGCCGAAGGATAGCATCTGCCCCTCATAATCATCCGACAGGGACGACAGGCTAATGTATGTGTTCTGGGGAATCACGAGGACATCTCCCGGCTGCGTCTCGAAAGGAACCAGGTTTATCTGGTGGACGGCCTTGCCAGCTGTAACAAGCAAAATGCGGCCAAACTCTACGTATTGCGGTGTATGAATAAGGTCAACTGCCGATGAAAACATAAGTGGCCGGAGGGAGCGCAGTATGGCGATATCCTCTGAAGCATAGATGTCGCTGTTCTCTGAAACATGCTCTCTGAGATAGGCTGGAGCAAGGCTTGTTATTTTACGAGACATTTTATCGTGCATTTTCCAGGCAAATATACAAATAATCATAGAAATCGTACATTTTTCCATAGAAAAGGGCACATCGAAAACATGCTTCCCGTCCTACCTTTGCAAAAGAAACAAAAGATAGTTTTATGCACGCATTCAAGTTTTATCGCAGGTACTGGGCCGCCATCGGCGGGCTAATCTTTGTTGCCTTGGTTTTTTTCGTAGGCCTTTACGGGCATCAGGTGCCCGCTTTGCAACGCTTCATGGTCCTGATGTATATGGCACTGCCCATCCTCAGTTTACGGAAAAAGGATACACCATTCGGCTTTGCGCAGTTTCAGGCCGAAGAGTTTGAAGTCAGGCACGGAATCGCTTCGCTGTTCAGAAAGAATTAACCGAATTAACTGATATAACATTATGGGAAACTTTATGAAACACTATGCGCTGGAGATTTACACGATAATCGCCATGTTGCTTATCACCTTGGTTGCCATGTTTATAGACAATCTTACGGTCATCCGGCAGTTTGCCGTCTGGGTATCCTTCCTCTGCATCCTGCACGAATGGGAAGAAGGCCGATTCCCCGGAGGGTTCCTTGACCTGATTTCAGGTTATGTACTACAAATGGACATCGACAAGGAAACCAAACTGGGAAGCCGTCTTATCACTGCGGTGTTTATTTTCACCATTACCCTCGTCCCGTTCTTCTTCGGTGACCGCATCCCGATGTTTGCCGTTGCAATGGCCAGCTTCTGCATCTTTGAAGGCATCATCCATGTGGTCGGCATCAAGATATTCCAGCGTGAAAAACCCTATACTCCGGGACTGGTAACCGCTGAGATTGAGCTGGTTACGGGAATCTCCCTAATTGTCTATCTGGCCGTGAATCATCTTGGAGCGTGGTACGATTACACCTTCGGTCCCTTTGTCTTTATTGCCTGCTTTGCCTGCATGCAGCGCTCCCTTATGGGAATGATCGGCCTTCGCTACAAAGATATGTTTGCCATTATGAAGAAAAGGCTCGGACGGTAAATTCCAATTTACAGGTCTGAACGATCTTATACAGTAAATTAAGAAGGGAGGTTGATGAATGCGCTGCGGCCATTTATCAGCCGCCCCGTAATCATCAGTTTTCGTGAAAGGTGATAAGTACTTAATATAGTTGTTAATGAACTATCTGATATAAGTTAAGCCTTGTTATAACAGTCACGCTATTTGACAATTTTGAATAAGATACACTCTGTTTAACGCAGATGATAATGTGACAGATTAGGTACATTCCTATTTTTGTTCAACAAAAAGACCATCACCAACTTTAAAACTGTTTTATATGAGAAAAACCTTGTTACTAATTGCATTAATGACGGCATGTTCCTTTGTTAATGCCCAGACTGTAGATGCTGTCTCAAAAGGAGGAACTGAATGTGAAATAGTCCTTGAACCAGGTTCTAGCCATAAGGGAGATTATCGTTACTATCAGCCTTTTGAGTTCTCTGTAAACTTAGGTTATACCTCAGCAGGTATCCTTTATCCTGATACCCATGTTTCAACTGGCAATGGCATAGGTTGGAATGCAGGTTTCAGAGCCCAATTCAACAAAAACGCCTGGGGGCTCAGAACCGGTCTTTCATATGAACTGAACAAATCATTCGTAATTGATCAGATTAACCCTTTTGGGGCAGATTTCTCATTCCGCCAATCTGTTGTTAACATACCTGTGACATTTATATATCACGGTAACCGCCAAGAGGCTTTCGGCTTTTACCTTGGCGCAGGTTTCAACATGCGTTATTCATTTGATTCATCATTGCAGACTCTAGACTATAAGACCAACAACTTGCAGTGGTACGGACATGGTGTATTTGGTTTCAGATTAGCCAATATCTATATTGAGGATGAAATCAGCACCCAGATTAACAGCTTGTTCAAAACGGGTACAGGTGTTCCAAAAGCCAACCTTACGACCGTATCTTTGAAAATTGGTTGGATACTCCCACTTGATTTCGGAAAAAAACGACACAAGAAGTTAAGACTATAAAAAAGAGATGGGCAGAATGCTATTCACTGCCCTTCTTTTTTTATGTCAGAACTGTTTCTGAATGAGGTGCGGCCATTTTCAAGATTGAAATATTCAACTTCATGAGTTTGAGTTTTCCCCTCCATAGCACCATGTTGAGTGGTATTCTCAAATTTTGCGACTACCTCTTCGCCTTCCAGTTCCTCCTTAAGAGCATTATTGATATGCTTACTGATAGTGACACAGGGAACTGATCATTCTGTGTCACAAAAATCAAACGGCCCCACAAGTATTTGTGGAGCCGTTTTCTGGTGATTCCGCCGAGATTCAAACTCGGAACCTTCTGATCCGTAGTCAGATGCTCTATTCAGTTAAGCTACGGAACCAAACCCTGCTTCGTTTAAAGCGCTGCAAAGATACCACATTATTTCTACAATCGCACACTTCTTGACCTATTTTTTTGCAAGAAATAACGTTTTTATTTCCGCAGAGCCTCATCCAAAGCCTCAAATGCCTGATTAGCATCACCAAACTCCTCAAGCAACTGCACAAACTTACTGCCGATTATGCATCCTGCAGCATTTGCCTGAGCACTCTCAAGAGTCTGCTTGTTACTGATTCCAAAGCCAATCATGCGCGGATGCTTTAGCCCCATCCCGTTCACGTGGTTGAAATACTCCTGCTTCTTGAGGTCAAACTCCTTCTGTGCACCGGTGGTGGCGGCAGAGCTTACCATATAGATGAATCCGTCGGTGTTGTCATCGATAAAGCGGATGCGCTCGTCGCTGGTCTCGGGGGTTATGAGCATGATGATACGTACATCGTACTTATCGGCCACGGGTTTTACCTGGCTCAGGTAGTCGTTGAACGGCAGGTCCGGAATTATCACGCCGTCAATGCCAATCTCACTGCACTTTTTAAAGAACGCATCGAATCCGTACTGGTAGATGGGATTGAGGTAACCCATAAGCACCAGCGGCATCTTTACGTCCCTACGGATTTCGGAGAGCTGCTCAAACAGCAGTCTGAGCGTCATTCCGTTGCGCAGGGCCTTGGTGGCGGCGTCCTGGATTACGGGGCCGTCGGCCATGGGATCGCTGAACGGGATTCCCACTTCAATCATATCTACTCCCTTGCTCTCAAGGGTGCGGATTATCTGCGCGGTGCTGTCAAGCGTGGGGTGTCCGGCGCAGAAATAGAGTGACAGGATGCCTTGTTTCTTGGTGGCGAACAAATTATTTATTCTGTTCATAATTACGTATGTTATTGATAAATACACTCAGTTTGTTAATCTCTTTAAGACCAGGTTCAACCTCAAATTGGCTGTTCAGGTCAATGCCGCGGAATTTGGGATGCTCAATCTCCGCAAGACGCTCCTCGGCTCCGGGGCCGATGCCACCGGCCAGGATGAACGGATTACTTCCGTCATAACTTTCCAGCAGGCTCCAGTCAAAACTCCGGCCGCTACCGCCCCACCCGCTGCATTTGGTGTCAAACAGGAACATATCCACGCCGTCGGCACGCTCAAATGCGCTGCATTGCACAAAATCATCGGCAGAATCCACCTGTATGGCTTTCATTATTGGCAGCCCGGTGGCCTTATGGATAGCGCGGCACAGCTGGGGCGTCTCAGTTCCGTGCAGTTGTATGCGGTTAAGACCCAGTTCACGCACCTTGAGGACCACATCATCGGTAGTGGGATTAACAAAGACCCCCACTCTGCACACGTCGGGCAGGTAACGGGGCCGGCCGCTCACGTAACGCTTGCTGCCAGGCCAGCACATAAATCCCATCATATCCGGGTGCAGGCTCTCCACCTCCCTGATATTCTGAGCGTCACGCATTCCACAGACTTTGATAATCATATCGCTGCAATGAATTGTTTAAGAGCCATGCCCGGGTCAGCCTCTTTCATGAAACACTCTCCCATAAGGAATCCGCGGAATCCGGCTGCTCGCAGTTGGCGTACCGTGTCTGGGTTGCTTATGCCGCTCTCGCTCACTTTTACGGCCTCTGTATCCATTTTCTCCGCCAGGCGGAATGAGTTAGCCACATCAGTGTGGAAAGTGCCCAGATTGCGGTTGTTTATGCCCGCCATATCGGGGTTGCACTCCAGATAGTCAAGTTCCGGCTCGCTGTGCATCTCCAGCAGTACCTCAAGTTTAAGGTCATGCGCTGTGCGGGTCAATGTGCGGCACTCATCAAGACTCAAATCCGCGGCAATAAGCAATACCGCATCGGCACCCGCCAAACGCGCCTCAAACAGCTGATACTCATCAACAATGAACTCCTTGCGCAGGATAGGTATATCCACCGATGCACGCACCTGCGGGATAAAATCCAGAGTTCCGCCAAAATACTCTCTGTCAGTAAGTATGCTCAGGGCCGATGCCCCGCCGGCTGCATACTTGGGTACCACATCCATAGGCTGTGCATCCTCATGGATCCAGCCTTTGGAGGGGCTTTTGCGCTTGAACTCCGCAATTATCCCGTAGGGGCTGGAGGCCAGAGCGCGGCTCATGCTGCATTCTGCAATGCCATCGGCCATAAGGCGCTCCACGCGGGCGTAGAGTTCTCGGGGCGGAACCAACTGTTTCTGCTGCTCCAACTCCACCCGCTTATGGGCTACTATCTCCTGTAGTATATCGGCCATTACTGATTGATTTCTACGAATTTACGGAATGCCTGCAGGGCGCGGCCGCTCTCCAGTGACTCACGTGCCATTGCCACACTGTCCTCAATGCTCATGTTGCGGTCCATGATACCTATTCCGCAGGCTGCATTGGCTATGATCACGTTCTTCTGCGCGGTGGTTGAAGTGCCGTTCAGCACGCTGTCAAATATGGCCGATGCGTCCGATATGCTTGCGCCGCCGAATATGTCACTTGGAGAGATATAGTCCAGCCCCATATCCTTTGGGGTATAGACCTTCTCGTAGTAGTTGGTGACCACCTTGAATCCGCTGGTGAGCGAAATCTCATCGTATCCGTCATAACTGGTAATGACGCCAAAGTTGTCACCTATGCGCTGATGGATGTTGACGTACAGACGCAGCTGGGCCTGTGTGGCGGTACCGTGCAGCGAGTTCTTGGGATGGCAGGGATTTACAAGCGGTCCCAGCAGGTTGAAACATGTGGGTATGGCCAGAGCCTTGCGGGTGGGTCCCACAAACTTCATTCCGTATGCAAAAAGCGGTGCGTGGAAATAGCATACACCGGCCTCATCGAGTGAACGGCGCAGTACATCGGGGTTGTCGGTGAACTTTACTCCGTGCTCCTGCAGAACGTTGCTGGCGCCGCTTACGCTGCTGCTGCCGCCGTTTCCGTGCTTGGTAACCTTGTAGCCGGCTCCTGCTATCACGAATGCCGAGCAGGTGCTAATGTTGAATGTGTTCTTGCCGTCACCGCCTGTACCAACAATGTCCAGAGTGTTTTCCTGATCCAGGTCAATGTGCTTACCGGTCTCCAACAGTCCCTGACGCAGGCCAAGAAGCTCATCTACAGTCACTCCGCGGGCCTGTATGGCCATAAGCAGGGCTGCAATCTGCTGATCGTTGTACTTGCCGTCAATAATGTTGAGCATGATGCTGTGTGTCTCCTCCTGAGTCAGTGTGGCACCGTCAATAAGTTTCAAAAGATACTGTTTCATATAGCAATGTTATTTATTTGTTATTCAACCAATTATTAATGATAGTCTTACCTTGGGAAGTCAGTACGCTCTCTGGGTGGAACTGGATGCCGCGTATATCGAACTCGCGGTGTCTTAAGGACATTATATAACCGTCATCGCTGCGGCTGGTCACCTCAAGGCACTGCGGAAGGTCCTTGTCATCGACCACCCACGAGTGGTAGCGCCCTACCTCAAGGTCCGATTCAAGACCATCAAACAGATAATCCTGCACCGTGATATGTGCCGGAGTAGCAACTCCGTGTACCACATTACCTATATTGAGCAACTTGGCACCGAATGCCTCGCCAATGGCCTGATGTCCCAGGCAGATGCCCAGTATGGGCTTGCGTCCTGCATACGCCTTGATAACCTGAGGCATAAGTCCTGCCTCGCTGGGTATTCCGGGGCCCGGAGATAGTACAATCCTGTCATACTGCTCCAGATCCTCAAGGCGGAACATGTCGTTACGCACTACGGTCACACTTGCTCCAAGCTCCTTAAGCAGGTGGCTCAGATTGTATGTGAATGAGTCATAATTGTCTACTATTACGGTCTTTATCATAACTTCTCTGCCATTTGGATTGCCTTGCGCAGTGCGCCCAGCTTGTTGTTAACCTCCTGTAATTCATACTCCACATCGCTCTTGGCCACAATACCGCCGCCTGCCTGGAACCACAGCTCTCCGTTACGACTCACAAAGGTGCGTATGGTGATGGCCTGGTTAAGGTCACCGTTAAAGCCTATAAATCCGATGCAGCCGCCGTAGGCACCGCGGTTGTGCGGCTCATACTCACTTATAAGCTGCATGGCGCGTACCTTGGGCGCGCCGCTCAGTGTGCCGGCCGGGAAAGTGTCAATGAATGCCTTTACGGGATCGGCATCGTTGTCCAACTCTCCCGATACGCGGCTTACCAGGTGTATTACATGGCTGTAGTATTGCATATCCTTGTAAAAGTCTATGTGTACGTTATGGCAGTTGCGGCTCAGGTCGTTGCGGGCCAGATCCACAAGCATCACGTGCTCGGCATTCTCCTTGGGGTCATTCTTAAGGTAGAGGGCGTTCTCACGGTCCTGCTCGGCATTTCCGGTACGTCTGGTGGTGCCTGCAATGGGGTCGATGTATGCCTGTCGGCCCTGAATGCGGCAGTGAGTCTCGGGGCTTGAGCCAAAGATGCGGAATCCGCCAAAGTCAAAATAGAACAGGTACGGACTGGGATTGATGCTACGCAGAGCACGGTAAAGCTGGAAATCATCTCCAGTGAAGGACTGCTTGAAACGGCGTGAGAGCACAATCTGGAACACATCTCCGCGCTTGCAATGGGCAATTCCGCGGCGTATGTTCTCGCGGTGCTCATCATCGGTCAGAGTGCTGGTGCAGTCACCTACGGCACGGAATCCGAATGTGCGGAATGTATGGGAACTCAGGCTGTGCTCAAACTTGTCAAGTGAACTCTTCTCACCTTCACCCAGCAACTCAATGAGTGTAAGTTCGTTGCTGTAATGGTCAAATACTGCGATGCTCTTAAAGAGCGTGTACTGCATATCGGCCGCATCGTTCTCCTTCTGGGTCTCGTCCTTGATGCTTATGTTCTCAAAGTAGCGTACGGCGTTGAATGTGGTGAACCCGTACAGACCGCAGTAGTTGCTGCCCTCACCCTCTATGCTAAACTGACTCAGGAAATCATTTATCAGCCTGGCAGCGTCATAATCGGCACTGATGGCGTGCTCCTGCGTGGTTCCGTCGGGCAGCAGCATGGTACCTACTCCATGGGCAATGCTGACTGTGGCAATGGGATTGATGGCAATGAATGACTTGGAGTTCTCAACGCCGTGATAATCAGAACTCTCCATGAGTACGCTCTGTGAGTAGAGGTCACGTACGTTAAGATATGCCGTTACGGGAGTAAGCAGGTCTCCTGCCACTTTACGGCTTGCTGTAAGGTATTTAAATTGCTTCATAATCTATCTCGTCTTTATGTTTAAGGTATGTTGTAAGGTCTTTGTCGCCGCGGCCGCTTACGGTAAGCACAACCACATCGTCTTTCTTGAACTTCATCTTGGGCAGCATGGCCAGTGCGTGGCTGCTCTCCAGTGCCGGAATGATACCCTCCAACCTGGTCAGTTCAAATGCAGCCTGTAGCGCCTCATTGTCATTTACGGCCATCACCTGGGCGCGTCCGGTCTTGTACAGATTGCAGTGTATGGGGCCTGTGCCTGGATAATCCAGTCCGGCCGATATCGAATAAGGCTCAATGATCTGGCCGTCGGGGGTCTGCATCACCATGATACGGCTGCCATGCAGTATTCCGGGAGTTCCAATCTCCATAGATGCAGCTGTCTGAGGGGTATCTATACCCATTCCACCGGCCTCGCCCAGAACCAGCTTAACACGCTCATCATCAATATAATGATAGATTGTTCCTGCAGCGTTGCTGCCTCCGCCTACGCATGCCATCAGATAGTCGGGATAGTCACGTCCCTCTTTCTCCATAAGCTGCTCCTTTATCTCGGCCGATATCACGCTCTGCAATCTGGCCACCATATCAGGATAAGGATGCGGGCCTACTGTACTGCCAATGATATAGAATGTATCGGCAGGATGACAGCACCAGTCGCGGATAGCCTCGTTTGTGGCGTCCTTGAGGGTCTTGTTGCCGCTGTAAACGGGCATCACTTCGGCCCCCAGCATACGCATGCGCTCCACGTTCACTGCCTGGCGCTCAACATCCAGCGCGCCCATATAAACCCTGCAGGGCATATTCATGAGTGCACATACGGTTGCTGTAGCTACGCCGTGCTGTCCTGCACCGGTCTCTGCAATGATGCGGGTCTTGCCCATGCGCTTGGCCAGCAGGATCTGCCCTATTGAGTTGTTTATCTTGTGGGCACCGGTGTGGTTCAGGTCCTCACGCTTCAGGTACAGTTTACATCCGTACTTCCTGCTCATACGTGATGCGTAATACAGCGGGCTGGGACGGCCTACATAGTCACGCAGCAGTGCATGGTACTCTTTCTTGAACTCCGGGCTCTCAATAATGGGCAGGTAGCTCTCCTTAAGTGTCTCTACGGTCTTGAAGAGTATCTCGGGGATGTATGCACCTCCAAACTCTCCGTAGTAACCGTTGCTGTCAATCTGATAAGTATTCATTGTGTTTAATTTGAATTGTTGGAACTAAAAAAGGCCCTTCGTGAGTACCGAAGAGCCTTTGTATTATATGTTCATTTATGGATATATGGCTTCTACCTCACGATTTTATGTATCCTGAGTTCTGCCACCACCAAAATGAAAGATGCATTGTCATTTTCTGTCTGTTTGTGCTGCAAAGTTATGTAAAAGCAAAATACAAAATGCAGGTTTTTGCTACTTTTTTTTGTCGGGTTGCAACGCCTTTTGCAAAAATCCTGACAATCGGTCAGCGGAGCCAGGATATACTATTCCACTCATTCCCAAACTGATAGCTGCATCTACATTGTCCTTGCGGTCATCAATAAATATGCACTCACAAGAATTAAGATTATACTTGGAAAGCAGCAGCTGATAGATGGCTGGTTCGGGCTTGGCCAGGTGGACGGAGCTGGAGACTACGTAGTTTTCTATGCTGCCGATGGTCTTGAAACGGCGGCGGGCCTCGGCAAATGTGGCGGCCGGCCAGTTGGTAAGGCCGTATATTCCGTAGCCTTTCCGCTTGAGGTCCTGAATAATCTCCAGCATGCCGGGAATATCGCCGTGACACATATCGAACCAGCGGTCGCGGAACAGTGCTATGGCATCGGCATATTCCGGGTGCTGCGCCTGTAGCTCAGCTACACATACGTCCATATCCTCACCCCGGTCCATACGGGTGAACCATTCACGGTTGCAGATATTATCTGTAAAGAACCGGCACTTCTCTTCATCACCGTTAAATACGGGCAGGAACAGGTATGCGGGATTCCAGTCTACAAGGACGTTTCCGTAGTCGAATATTACGTTTTTAATCATTTGATGCTGTGATTGTTATGGTATCATTCGTGATGCTGTCCGCAGCGGCCAGACCAACCATCTTCATGTAGCCGCTTACAGCCTTGAGATACTGCGGCATATCATCGGGAGCGATGGGGTCAACTGCCGGCAGATCCATGCGCAGCGGGTCTATGGCGGTGCCGTTCTTGAAAACGCGGTAATCCAGATGAGGGCCTGTTGCGGTTCCGGTCATACCTACATAACCTATCAGTTGGCCCTGCGATACGTGGGTGCCTACTGCTATGCCTTTGGCAAAACCGCGCAGGTGCATATACTCTGTGGTGTATGTGGAGTTATGCTTTATCTTGATGTAGTTGCCGCCACCCTTGCTGTCCCAGGCACGGGCTGTAACCACGCCGTCACCTACTGAATATACCGGTGTGCCTGACGGAGCGGCGTAATCAACGCCATGGTGTGCTCGTACAATCTTCTTGATGGGATGCAGACGGGCGTTTGAGAACTTGGAACTGATGCGGGTGTAACTGAGCGGTGCTTTAAGGAAAGCGCGCCTCAGACTGGTTCCGTTCTCGTCAAAATACTCACCGCGCTCATTGTGATATACATAGCGGAATGCGTAGTGATCTGTTCCCGATGTTATGAAATTGGCCGCCAGGATATTGCCTGTGGCCACACGTACGCTGTCGGCAAACATCTCCTGATAATATACTGAGAACGAGTCACGCTTCTGTATTCCAAAGAAGTCTATGGTCCATGAGTAGATATCGGCCAGCATTCCAGCCAGATCGGGGGCTGCCCCCTGCTCTATCATGGCGTTCCATAACGATGTCTCTATGCTGCCGCTTATATAATTGAGAACGGTATCAACATCGATTGATCCGGTGTAACTGTAGATACTGTCAGTCAGAGAATAAACCGCATAATCAGTCTTGTTTATGTCATAGACAAAGTACCTGGCTGTAGCCACCGAATCCTGGTCACGCAGAATGTGATACGGCTTGCCCGACTGCATCTTGCGTACGCTCCAGGTCTCCTGTGACGCCTTTTCCAGATAGTAGATGGTCTGTGATGACACGTCGTAGCGGTAAAGTATGGTCGACAACAGTTCGTTGCGGCCTATTACACCATCTACCACATCAAGACTGTCAATGTTTATTCCCCAGCGGTATACAGGCTCCGGCGCAAAGTATTCAGCCTCAGGCTCGGGTTCAGATACGGTGGTATTCTGCTTGCAGGATACCACAAACAGTGCGGAAATGAGAATGAACAAACCTAAAAGTCTCTTCATCCCTCAATACCTGCAAATCCGTTCTGAATTTCCTTATGGAGAGCGTCGCTAACCGGAACAAGCGGCAGACGCATCACGTTTTCAAGTATACCGCGGTCAGACATCAGAGCCTTTACGCCGCAGGGGCTGCCCTCCTTGAACAGGAGTCCGTACAGAGGTGAGAGCTGCTTCTGAATCTGCTCAGCCTCAGCATAATTGCCCTGCATGGTAGCATGAACCAACTGGCTGAAACGCTTGGGAACGGCATTGCCGATAACGGAAATCACGCCCGCTGCACCGTTGCGGATAGCCTCCATGGCCAGGCTGTCATCGCCTATAATGACGCGGAAGCCCTCGGGAGCACCAGCAATGATCTCCTTGACCTGCTCCATATTGCCCGATGCCTCCTTGATACCGATAACGTTCTTGAACTCACGTGCTATCCGCAGAGTGGTCTGGGCGGTCATGTTGACGCCGGTACGTCCCGGTACGTTATAGAGGACAATGGGTTTGGCCGATGCCTTTGCAATCTCGGCAAAATGGCGGTAGATACCCTCCTGTGAGGGCTTGTTATAGAAAGGAACGGCGCTCAGTATGGCATCGATGCCGTCCAGCTGATAATCTTTGATCTGCTCCAGAACGGCTGCAGTACAGTTGCTGCTGCATCCAACCATCATGGGAATACGGCCTTTAACCTGCTTTATCACGAACTTGACCACCTCCAGACGCTCAGTTGGTGAAAGCGTCGGGGTCTCAGCAGTTGTTCCAAGTACGCACAGGTGGTCTACGCCGCCTGCAATCAGGTTTTCAACGATCCTTGCAAGACTCTCAAAGTCTATCTGGCCGTCTGTTTTGAAAGGCGTTACCATTGCAACACCAAGTCCCTTAAAAGGGTAAGAGTAATTCATTGGTTACTATTGAAGGTTTTTCATTAATCATTTCCAAAAACTCATTCTCCGAGACCAGCCTTACGCCAAGTTCCTGAGCCTTCTCACGTTTGGCGGGTCCCATATTGTCACCGGCCAGCACAAATGATGTCTTGGCCGATATGCTGCCGGAGTTCTTGCCTCCGTGACGCTCAATGAGCGCCTTGTATTCATCGCGTGAGTGGTGGTTGAACACGCCGCTTATCACGATTGTCTTGTCTTTAAGCAAGTCTGATCCTCCCTCCTGCTCCTCCTGAGCCAGCTCCATCTGCAGACCGAACTTCTTGAGGCGGTTAACCAGTGCACGGCTGCGCTCATCGGCAAAGAAAGAGACAATGCTCTGTGCAATCTTGGTACCAATCTCATTTACCGCAGTGAGCTGCTCCATAGTGGCGTTCTCAAGCGCCTCCATAGATTTGAATGCGCGTGCCAGTATCTTGGCCACGGTCTCGCCTACAAACCTTATTCCTATGGCAAACAGCACACGCTCAAACGGTACTTTCTTGGAGTCCTCGATTCCGTGTACAATACTTACGGCCGATTTCTCTCCCAATCCCTCCAGACGGCAGATATCCATGGCCTTAAGTGTGTAAAGGTCAGCGATATCCTTTATCAGACCGGCCTGGTAAAACAGGTCTATGGTCTCGGTTCCAAGACCGTCTATATTCATGGCCTTGCGGCTCACAAAATGCTCTATGCGTCCCTTTATCTGGGGCGGACAGCTTATGGCATTGGGGCAATAGTATGCGGCCTCACCCTCGTAGCGTATCAGTTTGGTACCGCACTCGGGGCATACATCGGCAAACTTTACCGGATCGCCCATCAGAAGTGAACGGGAATCCATATCCACGCCTGTTATCTTGGGGATAATCTCGCCGCCCTTCTCCACATAGACCATATCGCCTATATGCAGGTCCAAACCCTTGATAATGTCGGCGTTATGCAGTGTGGCGCGCTTAACTATGGTTCCGGAAAGCTGTACGGGGTCAAGGTTGGCAACCGGAGTCACGGCACCTGTACGGCCTACCTGGTATGATACGCTGTTAAGGCGTGTAAGCTGACGCTCTGCCTGGAACTTGTATGCAATTGCCCAGCGCGGAGACTTGGCCTTGAATCCCAGATTGCGCTGCTGGCGCAGGGAATTTACCTTGAGTACAATACCATCGGTTGCAACCGGAAGGTTCTTACGTTCTGTGTCCCAATAGTTTATATAGTCAAGCACCTCATCGATAGTGGTGCATTTCTTCATGTGGTCCGATACCTTGAAACCCCATTTCTGAGCCTCCATCATGTTCTCATAATGGCCGTCACAGGGCAGCTGCTCTCCTAGCAGATAATAGAGGTATGAATCCAGCTGGCGGCGTGACACCTCCTGCGGATTCTGCAGCTTGAGAGTGCCCGATGCAGCATTCCTGGGGTTGGCAAACAGAGGCTCCTCCTGCAGTTCACGCTCTGCGTTAAGGCGCTCAAACGATGTCCAGGGCATCAGAACCTCACCGCGGATCTCAAAGTTGCGCGGATAATTGCCTTTTTGGAGTACCAGAGGAACGGATTTGATGGTGCGAACGTTATCGGTCACAATATCGCCCTTGACGCCGTCACCGCGGGTTACAGCCTGAACCAGCTTACCGTCCTCATAAATCAGGGATATTGAAAGACCGTCATACTTAAGCTCACAGCATATCTCAAACGGCTCGTTAAGGAGGCCGCTAACACGCTGAAAGAAATCCCTCACCTCCTGCTCGCTGTATGTGTTGTCCAACGACAGCATGGGATAACGGTGCTCGGCCTGCTCAAAACCCTTACTCAGGTCGCTACCTACACGCTGTGTAGGAGAATTCTGGTCGTAAAGCTCAGGGTGACGCTCTTCCAGGTCAATGAGCTCATGCATAAGCTTATCAAACTCGATGTCGGATATGACGGGAGTGTTCTGGACATAGTACAGGTTGTTGTATTTATGCAACAACTCACGCAGCTCTATTATCCGTTCTGTTTCGCTCATTTTGAAGGGTTCTATGAAAGTGCCGTTTTCAGACCGCGAATTTACGCATAATTTTGTAATTTTGCAGGCGATTATAGTACATATTTATGCGTATAGATATTCTTACAGTATTTCCCGATATGCTTGAGGGCTTCTTTAACTGCTCAATGATGGCACGCGCCCAGAAAGCCGGTCTTGCCGAGATTCATCTGCATGACATAAGGGACTACACCACCGATAAGCACCACAAGACCGATGACTACCCCTTTGGAGGCTGCGCCGGCCTTGTAATGAAGATAGAACCCATTGACCGTCTCATAACCGACCTTAAGTCACAGCGTGACTACGATGAGGTGATATACACATCGCCCGACGGCGAGCAGTTCAACCAGAAAACCGCCAACAGCCTATCCCTGCTAAACAACATAATCATCCTGTGCGGTCACTACAAAGGAATCGATTACCGCATCCGTGAGCATCTGATAACCCGCGAGATAAGCATAGGTGACTACGTCCTGACCGGAGGAGAACTGGCCGCCGCCGTAATGACCGACAGCATTGTACGCCTAATCCCAGGCGTATTGTCCGATGAGCAGTCCGCCCTATCCGACTGCTTCCAAGACAACCTGCTGGCCCCACCCGTCTATACCCGCCCCGCCGAGTATAAAGGCTGGCGTGTGCCCGATGTACTGCTTTCAGGCAATCAGGCACTCATAGACGACTGGGAATTCCAGCAATCAATGGAAAGAACCAAAAAATTAAGGCCAGACCTCTTGCAGTAAGCCTTGCTAAGCGAGCGGAACTTTTGGGGTATTGGCAGGCAAAACCATGGCCGCCCGTGGGCTTGTGAACGGGAGGGGCCCGCAGCACAAGAAGATGCCCTGGAATGTAGGAGCTTGCTCATATATTTCAGGGTAGCTTGTTGGGATGTGGGAGGGATAGCGCCGAAGGCGCGTAGTTTTGACGTCAATACCCCAAAAGTTCCCCTAGAAAACTATTCTAAGGCTCCGATTATATCCTGAACGGAGGTAAAGCCATGGCGATTGAGGTATTCTTCAATTCCGTCAATGACTTTCTCAGATATAGAGGGATCGATGAAGTTTGCAGTACCAATCTGAACGGCAGATGCACCAGCAAGCAGGAACTCGACAGCATCGGTAGCCGAGCAGATACCACCCAGTCCGATGACAGGAATTTTTACCGCCTTAGCCGTCTGCCACACCATACGCAGGGCAACAGGCTTCACAGCCGGACCACTCATGCCGCCGGTAACGGTGGAAAGTATAGGCTTACGCTTCTCGGCATCGATAGCCATACCCAGCATAGTGTTGATGAGCGATACGCTATCGGCACCAGCACCCTCTACGGCACGGGCAATCTCGGTAATATCAGTAACGTTAGGCGAGAGCTTGACAATCAAAGTCTTATCATAAGCCTTGCGCACAGCAGCCACAACCTGTGCAGCGCTATCCGGATTGACACCGAACGCCATACCGCCCTGCTTGACATTAGGGCAAGAGATATTGAGCTCAATGGCCGGTATGTCATCAAGAGTATTGATAATGCCGGCAGTCTGCACATAATCATCAATACAGGATCCGGAAACGTTAACTATAATATTTGTCTGGATTTTTCTAACCTCAGGATAGATGTGGTCAACAAAGTAATCCACGCCCTTGTTTTGGAGACCTACGGCATTGAGCATCCCTGATGGAGTCTCTGCCATACGCGGATATGGATTACCCTGACGCGGGTTGAGAGTGGTACCTTTTACAATAATGGCACCCAGACGGCTGATATCCATAAAATCGGCGTACTCGGTGCCGTATCCGAACGTGCCCGATGCCGTCATCACCGGATTCTTGAGCTCCAGTGAACCTATCTTAGTATTCAGTTGAACCATTTCAGTCTGTCAATTTCAAAAACCGGACCCTCTTTACAAACACAAACGTTACCCTGATCAGCAGTATCCTCAACGCAGCAGAGGCAAGCACCTATTCCGCAAGCCATCTTATGCTCCAGAGATACTTCACAGGCCATCTCATGCTCCTTTGCCCATCGGGCCACAGCCTTAAGCATCGGCGTGGGGCCGCAGGCATAAATGCGGTCAAATGCCTCACTGTCCATAAGAAGGCTATGGTTGGTAACAAAACCCTTTTCGCCGACCGATCCGTCCTCGGTGGTCATGAACAGGTCACCATACTTAAGGAACTCCTCCTTGCGCAGGATAAGGTCTGCCGTGCGACCTCCAAACAGGAATGTAGGACGTATTCCGTGCTCCGCAAATTCCTGTCCCAAGAACAACAGAGGTGCCACGCCTACTCCGCCGCCAATAAGCAACGGCTTGGCCACATGTGTGCTGCGATAGTTGAATCCGTTTCCAAGCGGCAACAGCACGTTGATCTTATCACCGGCCTTGGCATCGGCAAGAGACTGTGTGCCCTCACCCACAATCTGTATCAGGAATTCAACAAGATTGTTTGTACGGTCTATTGCGTGTATAGAGATTGGTCTGCGCAGCAGTACCTTGGCCGACGGAACCTGGAGTTCGGCAAACTGTCCGGCAATCATATCAGGCAGGTTGCCCGGATATTGCAATGTAAGCAGTGTGGCGCATGGACCGACCAAGCGGTTATCGGCCACCGTCATATCTGTCTGGAATTTCTTCATACGTTGTAAAATAGCACTGCGAAGGTACAAAAAAAGGTGCAACCCCAAAAGGCTGCACCAGGTTAGTTATAGGTTCAATTGATCAGTATTCCTGAACGTTCTTGAAGTCGCGCCACTCCAGACGTCTCTTGTAGTTGAACATCTGGCCTCTGGGCACGTAAAGCTTGGCGTTCTGCTTTGCAGCATCATCAAACACATTCGGGCAGTGTGCAGGCCACATTCCATGAGCGTTTACAAGCATCAGCTTGGGGCAGTTCTTGAATGACTCTGCACCGATGATTCTGACATTGCCTCCCAACTCAACCTCCTCAAGGGCTGTGCAGTTCTTGAACGAGTTGTCACTGATGGCGGTAACAAAGTTTCCTACTGATACTTTCCTGAGGAATGCATTGTCCATGAATGCCTCTGTACAGATGATAGCCACCTCTTCAGATATAACATACTCGGCAGTCTCCTTCTGTGCAGGATACTTGATGAGCATCTTGTTGTCCTTGCTGAACAGGATTCCGTCTACATCCTTGTAAGACTGATTGTTCTCATTTACAGTGAATTTCTTTATGCCGGAGCAACCCTTGAATGCGCCGTCTACAATGCGAAGAACGCTGTAAGGAATATCTATTGACGTGACTTCGGAGCAACCGTAGAATGCATTCTGGTCAATTTCCATTACACGGAAAGTAAACTCGTCGTTCTGTCCGGTGGTGATAAATGAAGGAATGCTTATATCTCCCTTATATGAACTGGGACCGTCATCAAAGTTCTTTCTGCCGTTGGTTCTGTCCCATGTAAGGGTTACGTTACCAAAGTTATCCAGAATCTTATAACATAAGGTGGTACCATTATTGTATTTTACAGTAATGATTTGATCCTCTACCGTTGCATCAAGCTGTTTTACAAGTAATGTCTGCCAAACCTCATTGTTAGATCTCTCTTTTGCGGCCTGCTTGCTGCTACGGCAACCTGCCAGTGCAAACACTGCGATAGTTAAAACAAATAGATATTTTTTCATAGCTGTAATTGGTTTAATCTTGTATCAGCAAATATAAATACCAAATTCTAAAATATCAAAAAATCCGTATTAATTTTTTAAATCCGATAAAAATTTCTGATACGTACCATCAGAAAAGAATACTACCACCTCTTTTATTCTCTTTCCTTCCGATGAATTTACAGCATCCAAAACAGCCTCAGAATCCCTTCTGGGCCGTCTTTTGCTTGGTTTGGGGATGCTTTCTTCCCCCTTGAGATTTGAATTTCCGGGAGTTTTCCGTACATCATCCGGAAAAAACATAGTCTCCATGCCCGGGAGAAGGGGATAATCGTCTTGGGGTGGCTCGTTCTGCTGCAATTGAGGAATAGCCGATCCCTTTCCGTTAAGGAGCCATTCCAGCTCAACATCCGGAAAACTGGTATGAATAGCCATTATAATCTTTAGGCTAGGTTCATTTCTGCCGCTTAAAATATGCTGGAGCGTTGCGCGCTGAACTCCGATGGCGTTTGCAAACTGTGTCGGATTCAGATTCAACAGTTGCATAAGTTCTTCAAGTCTCTCCCTCATAATAAATCAGGTCTGTTTTGGTGTTCGTTACAAATGTATCAATCATTTTTGATATTTGCAACAATAATTTGTATCACACTTTTGTATGCAACATTTGTAAACACCGAACATTTGTTAACTGTTCCCCGATGAGATCTGTCGATATCCGGCCAATACACAACACAGTGCTTGGAATTCACTTCTGGTAATTAATGCAACATACTGATATTTAAAGATATAATCCATAATACACCCTTCAAACAATTCGATTTGCGGAAAATTTGCATATAAGGACAGCTTTTCTTGCTCAAAAGGTTTATGTCAATAGACATAATACCTCTCATTTTCAACAAATTATGATATACATATCAAAATGTATAGCGTTTTGTATAGTTGTTAAAGGGAATTATAGCGGGTATCCGAATAACCATTTTGCCAAATGAACTAGCTGCTATTCGCGTGTTGAATTAATAGTGTTACAATTGGAAATAATCATACAAAAATTACAAATGTATCTGTTAACAAAAGCAAAAGGCCATCGTTGAGATGACCTTTTATACAGTTGTTGCGTGAGATTTTAAAATTTGGAACAAATCCGCACAGTTACCGGAAATATCGGAATTTTGAAAATATCAGTGAAGTATCATATACAACAGTTCCTTGAGCAACCCCTCACCTGTATTGGCTGTAGAATCAACACCTTTTGATTTTGCATCATACCTGCGTATGGTATTAATGATCTGCATTGTCTGCGTAGCCGTATAGTTACGCATGCCGGTCGTGTAGTCCCTCACCCCCCACGTACTTCTAAGGTCCAGTTGCTCGGCTATGCCGCTGTCAGTCTTGTCAGGGGCATAAAATGCAAGCATCAGATTTGAGAAATACGGGAATATTGCCGCTGTAACCAGTTGTATGGGGTATGTTTTGGGATTGCTCTCGTAATATGCGGCTATCTTGTTCGCCTTAAGGATATTCTTATTTATTATGGCGTCGCGGAATTCAAATATATTGTAATCCTTACTTATGCCCACATGCTCCTCAATGAACTCCGGAGTAATCTCTTTTACGCCCTCAGGCAATGCAGTAATCAGTTTTTCGAGTTCTCCGTTCATACGGCACAGATCCGCTCCAACAGATTCACTCATCATGGAAATGCCCTTGGAGGACATCTTGAGTCCATGTTCATTCAGGAATTCCTCTACAAACTGAGGCAGATCATCATCCTTAACCTTCTTGGATTCAAACAGGACTCCAACCTTCTCTATCACAGCTACAATTTTCTTGCGCCTATCCAGGGAACCGTTTTTGTGGCAGAAAACCAGAACTGTGCTTGGCTGCGGCTGCTGCAGGTATGCGCTCAGTATGTCTGATGCGCTGTTGCCCGTATCGGAATCCTTCTTCATAAGGTGCTGAGCCTCCTTTACGATTATTACCTGACGGTCAGCCCCCATAGGATATGCCCTGGCGCGCTGTACAACTTCATTCATGGAGGTTTCGTTTCCGTACAGGACCAACTGATTGAAATCCCTTGCCTCCTCCGGCAGAGCATGCTCCCTGATGTAGTCGGCTATGGAATCAATAAAGAACGCTTCTTCACCCATCAGGTAATATACAGGCTTGTATTTTCCTTTTTCAAGTTCCTTCAGAACCTGGCGATATGCTGTTCCTGCTGTTGCCATTTCAAATCCTTATTAGTAAATTCGCTGTGTTTTACAAAGATATGACTGATAATTTGAATTTGCCACCTTTTGAGCCGAAAATATCCGAACAGGCGGGTAAAACCGCAGTTTGGGACCCTGTTCGCAAGATCTGGACGCCGCTCACCCCCGAGGAACATGTCCGTCAGGCATTCGTATCGTATCTTATTAACTACAAAGGATATCCTTCATCACATATAGCAAACGAACAGGCAATAGCACTAAGCGGAATGTCCCGCCGCTGCGACACCGTAGTCTATGACAAAGCCGGCACGCCCAAAGTCATAGTGGAGTACAAGCGTCCAACGGTCACAATCACTCAGAAAGTATTCGATCAGATAAGCAGATACAACCTGGTCCTCCACGTAGACTACTTAATAATATCCAACGGCCTCAAACACTACTGTGTAAAAATGGAATATCCCACAGGAACATATAAATTCCTGCAGGATATTCCAAACTATTCTGATTTTTAGGATTACTCCTCGTCGGCAGCAGCCTTACGGGTGCGGCGCTTGGGAGCCTCAGCTTTCTTGGCCTCCTCCTTGACACCTGCCAACTCGGGATCAATCATGATACGTCCGCAATACTCGCAAACAATGATTTTCTTGCGCATGCGGATATCAAGCTGACGCTGAGGCGGAATCTTGTTGAAGCAACCGCCGCATGACTCACGCTGTACATATACGATACCAAGACCGTTGCGTGTATTGTTACGGATACGCTTGAATGACTGGAGCAGACGGGGCTCGATGTTGAGCTCCAGGTTCTTGCACTTTTCGCGCAGACGCTCCTCCTCCTGGCGGTTCTCCTCAATGATTTCCTGCAGCTCTGACTTCTTTACCTCAAGATCCTGCTGCTTCTCGGCAACCAGAGCGCGGTTGTTCTCAATCTCCTCCTTCTTGGCGTTGATGGCGTTTGTGAACTCACGGATACGCTTCTCGGCCAGTTCAATCTCCAGGTTCTTGAACTCAATCTCCTTGTTGAGAGAATCAAACTCACGGTTATTGCTAACGTGGTCCTGCTGCTCCTGATACTTGTTTACAGCCTGCTTTGAAACCTCGATGGTGTTCTTGTTCTCAGCAACGCCCTTGCTCATTTCAACTACATCGGCACTGGCCTTCTCGATACGTGTGGTCAGACCGGCAATCTCATCCTCAAGGTCCTGAACCTCAAGAGGCAGCTCGCCGCGCAGTGTCTTGATCTTGTCAATCTCGGTCAGCATGGTCTGCAGCTGATACAGTGACTGGAGTTTCTCCTCTACAGAGTACTCGCTGGGGTCTTTCTTAGTGTTTGTTGCCATAGTTATATGTAATAATTTATCGGATTCGTCTTGTTTGCAGTCTTGAGCACTCTCAGCTCCGGGAATGCCTCCTTAAGGATGTCGGCAATCAGGTCAACCGTGAACTGCTCACTCTCAAAATGTCCGGCCTCAATCAACTTGATGGTGCCGTCGTAGCCAAAGAAACGGTGATACCCTATCTCACCCGTCATGAATGCATCAGCACCCTGCTCTACTGCCTTATCGGTCAGGAACGCGCCGGAACCTCCGCATACAGCCATACGTTTTATCGGGCGGCCAAGTTCTCCGTTATGTCTGATGCATGTAACGCCGAACTTCTCTTTAACCAGAGCCAATAACTGCTGCTCAGTCAAGGATTTAGGGAATCGGCCGATAATACCGGCGCCGTTACAGTCAGGCTGCGCATCCAGAGTCTTGACATCGGTCAGTCCCAGAACGTTTGCTATGCGCATGTTCACGCCCTTGCTGGCGTTGTCCAGATTGGTGTGGCTGGCGTAGATGGTAATACCTACGCGTACGGCACTCATCACGATGCTTCCTATGCTGTCATCGGTAAGACGCTTGAGCGGACGGAACAGCAGCGGATGGTGCGAAATGATCATATTGCATCCGTTGTTGATGGCCTCGTCAACCACTTGACGGGTCACGTCAAGACACAATAAAACCCCTGAAACTTCGGTCTCTGTAGTTCCAACCTGCAAGCCTGAATTATCGTAATCATCCTGCAGTGGCAGAGGCGCGAAACTCTCAAGGGCATCAATAACCTCCCTGATTTTCATCACCTTTATCTTTCTGTGCTGCAAAGGTAATAAAAAAATGCGAATGTGTCACTTTTCTTCATTGTGATAATTCCGCCAAAGTGTCCCACAGCAGTGTGGCTCCTGAGTGCTTCTGGGGCCGATGAGCGTGGAACACACCCCCTAGATAAGGCTGTGTCCCACACAGACCCTAGCGAGAATACACTCTCACGCGGGTTGCTGTGGGACACTTTGGCGAAGGGGTATTCTTTTATATTTACGGACATATTTGCTGACAGGATTAAGTCTGAGTCTGTTATTATACTCTGATTCTTTCTCCAGTTTGCCATTTAAGAGGCCGTATTTATATGTCTTTACGAAATTAAATCTCTTACGGCCGTTGTCATATCTGTAAATTACTGTTTTGGTCCGATGACCGCAATGGTAGCGCCATACCGTTTTGGCAAGTATATTATTGGGGTATTCAAGAGCACGTGCTACAGCCTTTACAGGGCGCTCCTTCCTGTCATATTTATATTCCGCTCTTGAATCTGTATACTCTATGGAATCAACATCATCGAGACAATAATGATTAAAAACATACTTTCTTCTAATACGTCCTTTGCTGTCAAAGACGTATTCCATAGTCTGCTTATAATGGAAAGCTGAATCTGATACTATCCTGCCCTTTTCATCCGGTTCATAAACAGTCTTGGATATTACTCTCCATGTGCTGTCCGGTCTTGTCCAACGAATCACGGTTTTTGTCGTATACTTACCATCCCAAGAGTACAGAATAGTATCACCTTCCGATTTGTTTAATACTATATCAACTACCGGTTCATTTTTTAAAGGAAGAATAGTGTAATTATGCGTTATTTGTTTGTAATTGTTCCTATATCCTACATATCTGTTCAGTGAATCATAATAATAATAACACTGCCTATCACCAGTGCTGTCTGTGACCATCTGGCCTTTTGAGTTATAATATATTTCAGATATTAAATCCCGGCCATCCAGCTTACAGCGATATAATTTTTTTGATTGTATTACACCTTGCTGATTGAATGAGCGGACTAATACAGTCGTATCACCGATTGTGTTATAACGGATCTCTAATGAATCAATGCCACTGGCAGTTTTCATAACCTGATAATCTATTGTAGAAAACGATCTAATGGTGGTTCCATTATAGTATTGATAAATCACACCTACTTGAGATGACAACTGACCGTCATCATATTTGTATGTGGTACGTTCATCCAGTTCACCATTCAGGTACCATTCTTCTTGATATAGTCTATACGATGCGCACTGGCAGAAAACCAGCGGCAGGAGGACCATTATTGCTTTTGTCACTTTCATACTGATTTGATTTTGCGACAAAAGTAGATGGTACATTACGGCAGCGCAAGGATATGGCGCTGCAAAACCGTTGCAAAGTGTGTGAATTCCGCCAAAGTGTCCCACAACAGTGTGGCAAAAACAGAGAATTATCTACTTTTTCTTCATTGTGACAATGAATCTCTCTCCTTCAATCTTGTGACTGATATCGGCATAACCTTCGCAGCTTATATGCAGAAAGTTTTGGGGATTGACGGATTCAAACCGGAACTCACCGTTAGCGCCGGTTCTGGTCTGGGCTACAATATCACCATTTGAGTCACACTCAGTTATGACAGCATCCTTAAGTGGTCCGATGGCATTCATCACCACTCCTGTAAAAACGGAATCGGTTGTGGGTTTCCTTCCCGTCACCACAACTACTTTCTGCTTTGAGGACCGAGGCCGTCTGGTGACCTTGGCATCGTTCAGGTTAAATAAATACCTTGTTTCAGAGACTGTATACCAGAAAGAAGAATTTTCCTCATCAATCTCCTTTTTCGCAATTTTCTTGACAACGGGTTTATATTTCATGAACTTGCCTCTTTCCTCATCATAGCGCGTAAGAGAGACCTTGAGCATCAGGACATCCGGATCCTTCACTTGCAGGTAGAAAAAACCGCGCTCATCGGTACATGTGGCATTCACCAGTCTTCCTTTGCTGTCAGTTTCCGTTACGATGCATCCGCCGCTGCCCCAGTAATCAGCAAAAACATTACCGCATATGTTATAATCGTAACGTAATATCATACTCATATCAATAAAACGGCCGCTCCCTATCCAGTGGTATGATTCATCAGATTTTTCTGAAGGATTGAAATATGGCGTGACCTCCCATCGGTTGGCATTAGGCATCGGTTCAGGACCAAGTTCGTAGTACTTAAAATCATAAAACACGTCATACCATGGATCATTCAGAAATATCAAATTCCAATGTTCGGCGGCCTTACCGTCCATCAAGACCTTAACCACATTGAAATCACGTGCAATATCCACTTTGGGACCCTTCTGATACTCTACCGCACGGTCAATATCTCTCTTTGCCGCCTCAATCAGATTGCCGGCCTCCCATTCGCTCTTCTCCATAACGGCAGTTGACATCACATCGTCAATCCTGTCTCTGTCATATTTATAGTAATTAAGGATAACGCGGTAACCTGCGCTGTCTTTCTGCAGGAAAATACCGTAGGGCTTATAACCGTACGGGCTGAATGTATATCCGCAGATAAAACTGTCAGGGACCACCTCAATCAGGCTCTCCTCATAATCGCATACAATGAATCTCTCCTGATTTTCAGACGCATCAAATGCCGGAACCATACCAGTAAGGTCTGGCTCAGGTTCAGACTCTGGCTCCGGCTCCGGCTCTGGCTTATCTCTCAATGATATCTGATAATATAACCGGTTGATTGAAACGACTGTATCCCAGTACCCTCTTTTGGAAAACCTTATACTGTCTTTTGGATTTATCAGAATAAAATTGAACGCGCCCAAACTATCGGTAGGCACTTTCTTCACGGTATCACCAGCCACATTCAGTTCCATTACACTGACCCTGTCAATAATATTCCCAAGGCTATCAGTGACTGCGCCTCGGACCCAATCGCCGGTCATCGGCTTATTCTGTGCTGCAGCCGATTCAAACAACAGCAGTATAAGAACTGCGGATATGGAAAGGACTCATCTCATGAGCGTATTGTTGGTCTTTATGCAAATATATGATTATTCTGCTAATCCGCCAAAGTGTCCCACAACGATGCGCTTTCTGGGCTTTCTGGGGCCGATGAGCGTGGGACACACCCCTTAGATAAGGCTGTGTCCCACACGGACCCTAGCGAGAATACACTCTCACGCGGGTTGCTGTGGGACACTTTGGCAAAAGCGGCACTGAGGGACTGTCCCAAATGGGTCTATAAATAATTCATGTACTATTGGACTTTGGGAAAGATACATTATTTTTGCTACGATAAAACCGTAGTTTATGAAAAAGATAGTCCTTTTGTATGCTCTGATCACTTCAGTACTGTCATCACTTAATGTGGGAACTCTGGCTTCGCAGAATCTCTTTTCGCCAATAAGCAAATCCTCATATGATAACTCCAGAAAGTTCATCCGTAAATATTATGACAAAAAAGCCGATGTCAACGTACTTATTCCCTGTTTTGTATTAGTCAAGGGGCACCCCACAATAGTAACACTGAAGGACGGAACCATCTATGTAAACCGTGATAACAGGAAATATGAAATGGGATGCAGCTATGGCCTGTATAAATCTTTAGTTCAATTGGGCCGACATGCTGTAATGACCGCCTCGTTCACCAATTATATAGAGTTGCCCGATGCTCAAGATGATTTCCTGTTCTATAAAGACAAGGGAGTAGTCTATATTTCAGGCGATGGAACAAGCCGCAAAACACTGGATCTTTTCATAAGATTGGCCGAAGCAGTCAGGGCCCAGGATAAGCCACTTCTTGAAAAACAGAAAGCGGTATCTGATTCACTTTGTCGTGTATTCAAGACCTATTATCCCCAAGAAGCCATTATAATATCACCCTCTATCGGTATTCCGGCTGACCTTAGTTACTCAGAATTAACTATATCCGCCTGTGTTCCTGAAGGACCTCATATTAGCCTTTCTCTGAAATGTGAGTATGCAGCTATGGCGGATTATAAGGAAACCAAGCCTTATCTGAACAAATACGGAAGCATACTCAGGGAAGTGGTGTACAGTTTATTGGTGAGTCCGGACCTGACTGGTTACAAAGATCGTTGTTATTTTACCGTCGATGAAAGCGTATCGGCACCCAAACTCACCAAAACAGGCATCGGCTGGTACAGGATATCACTAAGAGAAAGTGATCTGACTCCCCAGACATTGCTGTCATTAATTAAAAAGTAAGCCAACAATCATAACTATTTTTTGGACACTTTGGCGAAGTGATATCTGTCTTAAATCAAGCCCAATATCACTTTGTAGCTATGTACCTCATCGGGATCGCCCAGCTCCTTGCCCGGGGTATCGGACAACTTGACGCAGCGGTAGACGTGCTGGCGGGGGTTGACCTGGAAGGTCTTGAGTTTCATTACGATGTTTAACGGATCTACTGTGCCTACATCGTTAGTGAGGTTTGTGCCGATGCCGAACGATACCTTTATCCTACCCTCAAAGTACTTCTGGATGGCTAGGGCACGGTCAAAGTCAAGGGCGTCACTGAATACGATTGACTTTGTCATGGGGTCAATGTGATATGACTCGTATTTGGCTATGATCTTGTCGCCGAACTCAAACGGATCGCCGCTGTCGTGACGTACGCCGTCATACAGCTTGGCCATATCGAGCGAGAAATTACGCAGGAACACGCGTGTGGTAAAGCAGTCAGGCAGCATGGTACCCATATTGCCGCCGAATATCTGAGCCCAGTTGCGCATAACGTAGTAGTTTGCCTCCTTGGGTCCCATGAATGCAGCCGTAGCCATCATAAGCTCGTGTGCCATTGTGCCGATAGGCTTCAGGTCCGGACGGATTGACTGGTATTTCATTGCGAAATATACGGTCGATGAGCCGATGAAATACTTGGCGTTACGTGTCAGATACTCGGTTACATGATCCTCAACTTCACGTGAGTAGCGGCGGCGCATACCAAAGTTTGCAAACTTGAGCTTGTTCTCGTTTGATATTGCAACCTTCTTCTCCAGATGGCTGTCTATGTATGCCCAGTCCGGCTCGGTTTTTTCATATATCTTATAATATACCTCCGATACCGTACTCAGAATGGGGATTTCATACAGAGTGACCTTGTAGATAAGGTCTTTTGCCTCAATGTGCAGGTGGCCCTCCTCATCAAGCGATATATCAATTATGTCGGCATCAAACCGGAATCCTTTGAGCCACTCAAAATAGCACTGAGGTATGAAATAGATATTGGAGAGGCACCATTTGAACTCCTCATCGGTCAGGGCCAGCGTCTCCAGTTTCTTGAACTCCTTGCGTAGCAGGTCCACAAACTCCGGCGTGAACTTCATGCCGTTGCGGTCATTGAAACTGAATGTGCCGATACCCTCGGGGGTGGTCCGTTGGTAGTAGTATGACATGGAGAATTTGTAGAGGTCATTCTCCAGCACACTTCTTACAATAGTGCTCTCCATAAAATCCTTATTTATAAATCTTTATCTTATTCTCGTTCATGTATGTAACCAGAGGCTCGTTGCTCTCGATGGATGCTACGCCCTCCAGGTAGACTGAGAGTTCAAAACCTACCTCCTTGCTCAGACGAACCAGGTTCTTGAGGGTCTCCAGAACGCAGTACTCGGCAGCTATACCGCATACAACAACCTTGTCACCCTTTACAAACAGGTCCTGGTCATTACCCTTGGTGTTCTCAAACTGACCGTACTCCTCCTTGTCCTGAGCCTGGCCCTTGGGAAGGAAACGTACGTTATCAATGTTCAGGTTATCCAAGATACCGTCAGGCAGAGCAGCACCAACGGTATAGCGCACGCAGTGCTGCGGCCAGATACCGCCGTTGGCCTTGAAAGAGCAGTGGTTCCAGGGGTGCCAGTCAAGTGTGAAATAGACTCTGTCAAATGCGGTGAGCTTGGACTTGATTGGCTCAACAACGCGGGTACCGTCGGTTGCAGGAAGATTTCCGTCAATGAAATCCTTCTGGAGGTCCACAACTACCATAATGTTTGCGGGTTCACGGTTTGTCATAGCTGTCTCTTTTTTGTTACCTGTGCAGGCAACCATTGCCATTACTGCAACTGCTGCAGCAAAAATCTTAATTACTTTCATTTCAATAACAAATAACAATCATTTGAGACTGCAAAGGTAGTGCAAATCGCGCAAAGATGTTACTTTTGCAATTAAAAGGTACTAATATGAACAAAACAATAATTACAATTGCCGTAGCAGCGGTTACATTTATGTCTTGCAGTGAAAACAGGAACAATCCGTTCTTTGAGGAGAGTCAGTTGCCGTATGGCGCAGTAGAGTTTGACAAGATACAGTCAAGTGATTACCTGCCTGCATTTGAGGAGGGATTCCGCCAGTTCAAGGCCGATATTGACGCCGTGGCAGCCTGTCCGGATGCCCCCACCTTCCAGAACACCATCGAGGCCCTGGAGTCAAGCGGCCGGTTGCTCAACAAGGTAAGCGCCGTATTCTTCAACCTGATGGAGACCGATGCTGATGACCTGATGAAGGAGACCGAGGAGAAGGTTATTCCCATGCAGACCGAGGCTGACTCCTATCTTTACATGAATGAGGTTATCTTTAAAAGAATCAAGCAGTTATATGACAATAAAGATAATGGTGGCCTCACCACAGAGCAGATAAAGGTGTTGGAGAAATACTACCGCCGTTTTGTAAAGGGAGGTGCCCTGCTGGATGACAAGGCTAAGGCCCGTTTCGTAGAGATTCAGAACCGCATGGGCGAACTCCGCATCAAGTTTGCCAAGAACAATCTGGACGAGAGCAATGCCTACGTACTCAACGTAACAGATATCAAGCGTCTGGAAGGACTCAGTCAGGACCAGTTGGAGGCTGCCGCCACTCGCGCTAAGGAAAAAGGCCTGCAGGGTTGGGCGTTCAACGTGCAGAAGCCCTGCTGGATACCGTTCCTGCAGACATGTAAGGACCGCAGCCTGCGCGAGCAGATGTACAAGGCTTACTACAGCCGCGGCAACAACAATAACGAGTTTGACAACAAGGCCATAGTTAAGGAGATACTCACCTTGCGTCTGGAACTGGCCAATCTGCTTGGTTATGAGACATTTGCCGATTATCAGCTTGAGGACCGCATGGCCAAAACCCCGCAGGCAGCCTATGACCTGCTTATGGAGATATGGAAGTACGCCCTGCCGCAGGCCGAGCGCGAGCGTGACGAGATGCAGAAAATCATTGATGCCGAGGGCGGTAACTTCAAACTGGAGGCCTGGGACTGGTGGTATTATGCCGAGAAGCTGCGCAAGCAGAAATATGACCTGGACGAGTCCCAGCTGATGCCCTACTTCAGCCTGGACAACGTTCGTAAAGGCTCATTCATGGTTGCCGAGACCCTCTTCGGCATCAAGTTCAAGAAAGTCGATAACCTGCCCGTCTACTATCCTTCGGTGGAGACATGGGAGTGTCTGGATGCAGACGGCAGCCATCTGGCATACTTCTACACCGACTGCTTTGTACGTCCCACCAAGCGTCAGGGCGCCTGGATGACCAACTTTACCGATGAGTACAATTACGGAGGCCGCAGCCAGCGTCCCACCATCGTGAACGTATGCAACTTCTCACTTCCTACTGACACCCTGCCCTGTCTGCTCTCCATCGATGATGCCCGCACGGTATTCCATGAGTTCGGACACGCCCTGCACGGAATGCTCACGCTGTGTCATTATCCAACTGTAAGCGGTACGGCCACACCCAATGACTTTGTCGAGATGTGCTCACAGATTATGGAGCATTGGGCCATAGACCCCTCAATATTAAAGCAGTACGCATTCCACTACAAGACAGGAGAGCCTATCCCCGACGCTCTGATTGAGAAGATGCAGAACGCCGGTCATTTCAATACCGGATTTGAGACCGTAGAGCTTGTAGGAGCCGCCCTGCTTGATATGGAATATCATATGCTCAAGGACTACACGGACTTTGATGACCAGAAGTTTGAGGATGAGATATCGGCCAAACTGGGTATGATACCGCAGATTGAATACCGTTACCGCGGCACATTCTTCAACCACATATTCAATAATGACTACTGCGCAGGCTATTACAGCTACCTCTGGGCCGAAGTTCTGGACTGCGACGCCTTCCAGTGCTTCCAGGAGGAGGGCCTTCTCAACAAAGAGACCGGCAAGCGCTATCGTCAGAACATACTTGAAAAAGGCGGCAGCGATGACCTTATGAAACTGTACCGCCAGTTCCGGGGCAGTGATCCCAAGACTGATGCTATGTTACGTAACCGTGGATTAATCAAATAAAAAGGAACTAATAATATGACATTTACAGGAATTCTGTTTCTCATCATTGCGACCGTTCTGACCGCAATGTTCTCTATCGTATTCAAAATCTTTCACCGTAAGGACATTGATGCCAACCAGGCAATATTCTTCAATTATCTGACCGCTTTTATTCTGGGAGTGCTGTTCTCACTGAATGGTGAAGCAGTTGTAAACCCGTTGAAAGCCGATTGGCTGGTTGACGTAATCATACTGGGATTCATATTCATGGCCGGAATGGTCATGCTGTCGGCCTCCACACGTCGCGTAGGCGTAGCCATATCGACAGTATGCAGTCGTGCATCGATGGTAATCCCCATCATAGTCTCATACTTGTTGATTGAGGGCAGCGCCAAGCCAAAATGGCTGCTCATCGTCCTGGTACTGGTTGCCATGACCCTTACCATCTGGACCGATAAGCCCGAAGGCGGTCACAAATACACTCTTTTGGATATCCTGGCACCAGTTACCGTATTCCTTATGTTCGGTGCCAGCAACGCCTACCTTAAGGTCCTGCAACACCGCGTGACCGTGAACGATACCGCCGCCGGCCTTTCCGAGCAGGTAATCAACAGCGAGATATCGCTTGTAACGGCATCGGTCTTCTTTGTGGCAATGATTATGTGCATCTACTCGTTCTTCAAGAAGGGTCCGGACGGCAAGCGCTCTCCCCTGCTCCTCAAGAATGTCGTGGGAGGCGTGGTGCTGGGTTTTGTGAACTATTTCTGCACCTACACCCTGATGCTCTCAATGAAGACCATTGACTCATCGTTCCTGTTCCCGGTCCACAACATCGGAATCGTGGCCATAGGAGCAATAGTAGGCTGGCTGGCATTCAATGAAAAACTGAGACCGCACCAAATACTCGGTATCATACTTGCTGCAGTCTCAATAGCTCTGCTCTGTATTTAGTCTTTCTGGAATCTGAAATAGCGGTCCATCACCAACCATGATATGATCCTCTCCCTGCGACGGTTGAGGAACCTGTCTACGTATTCATGCGCATGACGGATAATCTCCTCAGCCTCATCGGGGTGTGCTATATAGTATTCCAGCTTTTCAATCAGGTCACTGAAATCCGGCTTGATTTCAATGTAATGATAGTTGGGAATAAGCGTCCCTTCCATAAACCATGTCTCACATGTGGGTTTGGGCATTACTGCTATTGAGTTGGACGACATGACCCATTTAAGGTTGCTGGCTACGTCATTACCCTCAAGCGACATGATGAATTTGTAGTCAAGATGCTGGCGTATAGTCATTTTAGGTGCCTGATATTCAGTCAGGTCACGGTCTACTCCACCTACATCACACATTGGATGGCCGTAGAACTTTTTTACAAAATCATACCTGCCCTTCTTGACAGACGTGCCCTCATACTGACATATGGCACCGCGGAAAATCACCATATCCTTTTTCTGCGAAAAGGACTTATGGTCATGCAGGAATATAAAGTGACGCACCTTGTTCAGGTTAAGCAGGACCGAATTGGTGTTGTCGCAGTTAAGCGGACGGCTTTTCACTATTGCCGGGGCATCAGGTACCTTGACTACATCGCCTGGAATCAGAATCCACCTGTAACGCGGATCAAAAGCACGCGCATATCGGTATGAATCAAGATAATATACCGTAGGATGAATTTTCTTCTGTTCTCCTAAGGCAACGCTCTTTTCCTTGAAAGCACCAGTGCGGAAAGGTGCATCCGATTCAATACGGTTGTAATAGTTCAAACGGTTTTGAATCTCAACCCAGTCCTTTCTGCCGCCAGCCTTTGCCAGAGTATGACGGCACACTGCCCTCAGAATGCATTTTGGAACGCATAATGCGGCATAAGCATTCAAATAATACCTGAATTTGGAGTTTTTCCCTCCGGGCAAATAGTTTAACAAGTCCATTTTTTAATCAAATATCAGTTTTACTCCCAGCTGGAGATACCAGCAGTTGGAGTTGGATTTATCCATTTCGAAGGTTTTGGAAACCAGACCATCTTTGTTTGTTGCCATCGTGAACTGGGGATATCCCTCAGCATCAGTGCCCTTGTACTCAAGCAGTTTGGCGTTGTTGCAGGCTGCAGGAGTCTGCATTACGCCCCACTTGCTGTTTATCAGGTTGCCTACGTTCATAATATCCAGTGACAGCTGCAGAGTCTCATTGCTGCGCTTGGATCCTCTCAGAGCGCCTACGTTGAAGTTCTGAGCCAGATGCAGGTCCAGGCGGTTCAGCCAGGGCATACGGGCGGCGTTGGCATCGGCATACTCACCCTTGTGGCTGCTCAGGTACTTATCCTGGTTTACAAAGTCCCAGAAAGCCTGCTGCTGCTCTGCTGCGGTTATTGTTCCGTTGTCCACAAACCTTACCTCATCCTTGGCTGCCGGTATGTAAATAAGGTCATTCGTGATACCGTCGCCGTTCATGTCATTGCTGTATGTGTAACTGTAAGTACCTGCAGTGTAACTCGTGTAGAACACTCCCACCTCGGTGCTCATGAACTTTTGGCTTGCATAACCTATGCGATATGTAGCCATAGCCGACAGTTTATCGGGAATTACATAGGCCGATGGGCGCAGAACCAACTCATTGGGGCTGTTCACGTTCACATCATTGCTCCAGGCCGAGTTAAGGGCCGATCCCTTCATATCCTGAACGGACATTGAAACCTGATGAATATATGCCAGCTCTGTCTTGAGTCCGTTGATGGGTTCAGCCCTCAGGGTACCGCCCAGAGACCAGCTGTAACCCTTGTCGGTATTGCTTATAACCATGGCACCGCCAGACTTGGATACTGTTGAATAAACGGGTGCTACCGCATTGTAATTCACTCTGTTATCGGCTCCGCTAAAACGTCCTGCGGCACCGTCGTGAACCTGGTTGTAGTTCTCAATATAAACGGCATTTATATCCTTGTTGTAGATACCCTCAACCGATACGGCCAGCGGGAATGCCAGGTCATCGGGCTCATAGTCAATGGCAAGGGATGTCTTGAACACCTGCGGGAGTTTGAAATTATCCTGAATACCGGTTATTGACGCACCCTTGAGCACGGGATTGGGGTTGGCTGTCATGGGCAGACCCTGCTGGATCAGATAATTACGCAAATCAGCCTCTGTATAGAGGAAATTGCCCTGCAGACCCGTCAGGAAAGCATCGCCTGCTGTTGGGAACATTACAGTGTTCTGCAGCATACCGCTGCTGTTGGGGATTGTGGCAAAGAATACCAGAGGTATACGGCCTGTAAACAGACCTGCACCACCGTGTACTGTCAGCGTGCGTGCATCGTCCACATCCCAGTTGAATCCTACTCTCGGTGACATCTGTACGTTAGCCTTGGGCCACCTGCCGTTGTCTATGACCGGAGCCTTAGGACCTGTTATCTGTTCGGTTGAATAGAAGTGACTGGTCCAGTCCAAAGCCTTGAATGACTCGTTGGTCTGCAGCGGCTCATAATACTGCATATGGTCTGCCCTGAGTCCATAAGTAACAGTAAACTTGTCTGTTATATGTGACTCTGCCTGCAGGAATGCGGCGGTCTGGCCAAACGATGTGCGTGATGCCGGGTCATCAATACCGTCATAAGTATAGGTCATTCCGAATGCTGCAGGAGCAGCCTGGTTGATAAAGTCCTCCAGTGAATTGTATCGGTAGTAACCGGTACCGTACATGCGGTAGTTGGTGGCACCCTTCTGGTACTGATAGCTCAGACCCGCCGTGATGGTGCTGTGAGCCAGTGTCCAGCGGATATGGTCACTGAAACTGTATGTACGCACGTAGTTTCCGGTACCGTTTGAGAATGCCTCGTAGCCGCCGCTCATGAACGCGTCACCGTCCTTACGGATATCAATATGCGGGAACCATGCTGATTCCGAACCTCTCAGATTGCTTACGTCCGATACGCTGGCCGACAGCTTATTGCTCATCTTACCGCTCAGACGGCTGTTGAGCTCGGCTACGGCTGACCATGCGTTGTCGTTGATACTGAAGCAGTTATTAAGGAATGCATACGAATTCTTTGATATGCGGTCCGATGCAGCCTTGGCACCCACAGTGCTCTTGGCATTGGGAGTGTTCCACTGTCTGTTACCCGTCCAGTTGTAACGCAGCATCAGGTTGTGGTTGTTGTTGATGTTCCAGTCCAGACGTGCCAGCACCTTGGTGTTGGTCTGGTCACCGTTTGTAAGGTCATATCCGCCTGCATCATAACCGTATGTCTTGAGTGCGGCGGCAAACTGGTCCATATCGGCAGCGGTTACACGGCTTATCTTAGATGCATCATCACCTACTCCGTCTTGTGATAGTCTGTACTCGGTTATCGGCCCCGGAGTGGTAACATACTCAGCATTAACAAAATAGAACAGCTTGTCCTTAAGTATCGGACCACCCAGAGTGAATCCAACCGTAGTATGGCTGTTGCTTACCCTATTGCCCAGATCCACGCCGTCAATACGGTTGCCGCGCATCTTCTCATTATGGAAATAGGTATAGGCAGTCCCCTTGAAAGTGTTTGTACCGGACTTGGTGATTACATTGATGCCACCGCCGGTAAAGTTGCTCTGACGTACATCGTAAGGCGCAATTGCTACCTGCATCTCCTGGACCGCATCAATAGATATAGGTGTTCCGCCGCCGGGCAGATCGGCCGAAAGACCAAAGCTGTTGTTCAGAACGGCGCCGTCGATTGTGAGTGTGGTACCGCGGCCGTCCCTACCCGCCATAGTGTTCTCAATGCCGCTGTAAGGCGACAGACGGGTGTAATCCAGCATGCTGCGGTTAACTGACGGCAGCATGGACATGCTCTCACGGTTCATGTTGTAAGTCTGGCCGGTGCGTGTCTCGTTGAAGTGCGTGCTCTCACCGCGTATGGTCACGGTGGGGATATTCAGCGTCTCCTCCTTAAGTATCACATTGAAATTGTAATCCTTACCCATAGAGAGCACCACGTTGTCATATGCCACATCCTGATAACCCAGGAACGACACCGTTACAAGATACTTGCCGGGCTTGAGTCCCGACAGGGAAAAGATGCCGTACTTATTGGCAACCGCGCCGTAGAATGCGCCGGTCTCATTGTTGGTAACTACCACGGCCGCAGCCTGGAGAGGCTCACCATCGGAATCTTTCACGGAACCGCTTATGGATGCGGTAGTGTTCTGTGCAGATGCCCCCACACTGGCAAACAACAACACGAACAGGCATGCAAACCTGATGAGTCTGAATGACAAACTGTCGGCCATAGCCGAGAAACTGAACTCGGATGTCTTGTTCATGCCCTTGGCACAAACAAGTTTTGCAGGCGCGATAACGCCTGACAGGATTGTTTTGATACTCATAAATTCTTCTCCCATCCAGACTATACTGTCGGTACCGTAATCGCAACGGTTCAACCTTTCGGCTCGCGGACTCTACCGCCGGTCGGGGAATTGCGCCCCACCCTGAAGTTTTACGCCTGCAAATTTCCGCTTTCTACCCGACTCTGCAAAGCTTTTTCTGCTAAAAAAGATAAATGTTTTAGCCAGTTTCCTCCGCCTGGACATCAGTATTCGGGAGACGACGTTACGGGGCTATTCCGCACCCCTCCGGACCCTAAACGCCGAACTCGTCCTCATCGTCCCCTACGGGGCCGAACGTTCCTCAAACAAGCGGCGTTCTTAACGGGATCCTCCAGGGCGCTCCACTCACGCCCCTTCACTGACGCTCCCGAATACTGATATCCAGGCTCCGTAAACCGGAATGCCACGTGCACCCAGCATCCTTCTGTAAAAGAAAACCGCTCCTCCAAAAAGAGAAGCGGTCAAAAATAGTACAAAAGGGGACTGTCCCCTTTTGTATCATTTCAGGTCAACTTTAAGCTGAAGCTCATCAAGCTGAGACTGGTCAAGAGGACCGGGAGCATCCAGCATGACGTCGCGGCCGGAGTTGTTCTTGGGGAACGCTATGCAGTCGCGAATGCTGTCCAGCTTGGCAAAGATGCTCACAAAGCGATCCAGTCCGAATGCCAGACCACCGTGAGGAGGTGCACCGAACTTGAATGCGTTCATCAGGAATCCGAACTTGGCCTGAGCCTGCTCAGGAGTGAAGCCCAGAATCTTGAATATGGTAGCCTGCAGCTTGCTGTCGTGGATACGGATAGAACCGCCGCCAACCTCAATACCGTTTATAACCATATCATATGCATTGGCACGAACGCTTGCAGGGTCGGTGTCCAGCAGAGGAATATCCTCAGGCTTGGGGCTGGTGAACGGATGGTGCATAGCCATGAGGCGGTTCTCCTCATCTGACCATTCGTACATGGGGAAGTCAATCACCCACAGGCACTTGAACTGGTTCTTGTCACGCAGGCCAAGTTCATCGGCCACCTTAAGACGCAGTTCTGAGAGCTGCTTGCGGGTCTTCATGGCGTCATCACCGCTAAGGATGAGGATAAGGTCACCGGCCTCAGCGTTCATGGCAGCCTTAAGCTGCTGAAGAACCTCCTGGGAGTAGAACTTATCGACCGATGACTTTACTGAGCCGTCAGCCTCTACGCGGGCGTAAACCATACCCTTGGCACCAATCTGAGGACGCTTTACGTATTCTGTAAGAGCGTCAATCTGCTTGCGGGTATATGTAGCGGCACCCTTGGCGCAGATACCGCCTATGTAAGCGGCGCTGTCAAACACGCCGAATCCGTGACCCTTAAGGACATCCATCAGTTCCACAAAGTGCATGTCAAAGCGCAGATCCGGTTTGTCAGAGCCGTAGTATTTCATAGCGTCCTGCCATGTCATACGCTGGAAGGGATCCTTCATCTCTATGCCCAGGATGCTCTTGAACAGATGCTTGGCCATAGCCTCAAATATCTGCAGGATATCCTCCTGCTCCACAAATGACATCTCGCAGTCAATCTGGGTGAATTCCGGCTGACGGTCGGCACGCAGGTCCTCGTCACGGAAGCACTTGGCTATCTGGAAGTAACGGTCAAATCCCGATACCATAAGCAGCTGCTTAAGTATCTGGGGGCTCTGAGGCAGAGCGTAGAACTGACCGGGGTTCATGCGTGAAGGCACTACGAAGTCACGTGCGCCCTCAGGGGTTGAGTTGATAAGGATAGGAGTCTCAACCTCCATGAAGTTAAGGTCATCCAGGAACTTGCGGATCTCCATGACCATCTTGTGGCGCAGTTCCAGGTTCTTGCGTACGCACTGGCGGCGCAGGTCAAGATAGCGGTATTTCATGCGCAGGTCATCGCCGCCGTCGGTATCGTCCTCGATTGTGAAGGGAGGCGTATCGGCCGCATTGATAACGTTAAGAGTATTTACCAGGATTTCAATGTCACCTGTGGGAATCTTGGAGTTCTTGCTTGAGCGCTCGCTCACCTTACCGGTAATCTGGATCACGAATTCACGTCCCAGACGGCTGGCCTGCTCGCACAGGGCGGCATCGGTAGCATCGTCAAACACAAGCTGGGTTATGCCGTAGCGGTCACGAAGGTCAACAAAGACCATACCACCCATTTTCCTAACTCTCTGAACCCATCCTGCCAGTGTAACGGTCGTTCCGGCATCGGCCAGGCGGAGTTCTCCACAAGTTTTGCTTCTAAACATAGTCAGTTTCCTAAAAAGACCTGCAAATTTACCTTTTTTGTTTGATAAGTGTATATTATTCCCGTTTGATTTGTTCTTTGTGACACTCGTATTACAGCATTTGCAAAAATTGCTTAACTTCGCCTCAATTAAACTATATTTATAAAAGGTAAAACCAATACAATTGCTTTATGAAAAAGAAACTTACCCGCTGGTCATTAGTGCTTGCAACTATTCTCTTTGTCTTTGCAAGTTGTAGTCTTCTGGAAGACGATTATGATGAAGACATGATTGTTGGCTCATGGACCACAAGCGGTTGGAGCTATGTATTCAATGAGGACCATACCGGTTCACGCACCCAGTCAGGCAGAACCCAGAACTTTACATGGAGCCTGGACGGCGATGAACTGGAACTCAAGATTGAAGGATATGAAGAGGGACAGACAGAAATCGTAACATTCATAGTTTACATCATTGAGGAGCTCAATGAAACCAGAATGGAGGTTTACGACAGCGCCGATTCCAAGAAGGAGATAATCGTATTTAAGAAGAAATGAAACCTAAACTGAAAAAAGCCCTCAAGATTACCGGAATCTCACTGGGATCACTGATAGGATTAGTGATCATACTGGTTTTGGTGGTTTGCTGGATCGTGTTCTCATCATCCGGCCTTACCAAAGTTGCGGAGAAGGCAATTGACAAATACTCTCCCGCCCGCGCCAAAATTGATGACGTGGACCTGACTCTTGTGGGTTCATATCCGTTCCTGGGATTCCGTCTGAACGGTCTGGTGGTGTATGATGATATGGAGGCGTCTCCGTATGACACACTGGCCGCAATAGACGCTTTCACGGTAACGGTTGATTTCAAGACCCTGTACAAGGAGAGAAAGATAATTCTCACCAACCTGTTCATTAACGGAGTCTATGCCAACCTCTTTACGGCAGCCGACGGAAGTTCAAACCTGGATGTATTCGGTATGTCACAAGAGGAAGAGGAAGAACCCGAGGATGATGAAAGCAGCATGGATATCTATGCTGACCTCCAGAAAATCTCCATAGGTGACATAAATGCCTCGTACAAGGACCTTGCGTCAGGTATTGATGCCGGAATTAACGGCCTGGACATCAACCTTAAGGGACTGCTCAATTATGACAGCCTGGATGCCAAGGCTGGCATTAAGCTGGCATCGGTCAATGCAGCCATCAGGAATGATTCGATGAATGTAGGTGCATACCTTAAGGATATCAACCTAAATGCCGAACTCTCCAAATACAACTATGATGTGGCTGCCGATGTCACTCTAGATCTCAAGGAGACGCAGGCTACCATGGATGACATCCAGGCTGACCTGAACAACCTGAAGCTGGTTCTGAGCAATGTCAGCACCACTTTGGGCAGTGAAGGCTTAGGAGACCTCATGGCAGCATTCCGCATCACGGCATCAGCCCTGTCCTACTCATCAGAGGGCATGATGACCCAGACCGGAAACATAATCATGAAGGCCAATAAGGCATTGCTTGCAGGTGACAGCGCCAATGTAAGCGGATTCACGTTTGATTCGCGCGACATTTCACTCCAGCTTGAGGACTCCGTAGGAACCATTACCAAAGCCAGCATAGCCAAGGTGCTGCTGGGTCTGGAAGGTGCGCTAAAACTTGATCTGAGCGATGTGGCCACCGGTCTCACCATAGATGTAAACGGCACAGAGTACAATCAGGGTGGCGATGATCCCTTCAACGTCATTACTGATGAACTTTCACTCAAGGCCGATGCCACCATCAAGGACGGCGATGTTGCCCTCAATACAGAGTTCAACACTCCGTACATAAGTATTGAGATGGACAGTGACATGTACGTTCCGGGCTGGTCATTCGGATTTACCCTGCCGCTTGAAACCAATATGGACATAACCCGTTTCAACGTAAAGGAGGGTGCCAATGTACGTATAGACGGTCAGCAGATAGCATTCAACGCCAACGGTACCCTGGGCGGACAGCAGACAGTTGCCGGCCGTGCCAGAATCAACACCCCGCGTGACCTTGACATAGATAGGCTCATTTCCATGATTCCGGATGCATTCAAGGATATGCTCCAGGGCATTGACGTCCACGGTCTTGTAGGACTGGACATCAACGTCAAAGGTGCTTTGGCCGATGCAGGTCCCGTTCTGGATAATGCTACGGCCAGAATCTCACTCAGGAATCTGGATGCATCGGTAAATGATTCGCTTAATGCCGCATCGGGCAAACTGACTCTTGAAGCAGCCTACCCCAGCCGTGTGGCTGTTGACAGACACCGCCAGACTGCCGATGTAATTATCAAGGCTACTGATCTTGATCTGTCGATGATAGATTCCACCAATATCAACGCCGCTATCGAGGACCTTAATCTGAGCGCATCGGTAGCAGGTCTGGATGAAGACATCGACAAGATGAATGTCCTGGTTGACCTGAGTGTAGGTAAACTGTCGGGCGATATGGACACTCTGGCCGCCTCTCTCGGCAATACTGCCATCACGCTCAATATGGCACCTGCTGACGGAACTATCGCCATGAAGGCCGATATAGGATTCGACCAGTTGGCCGCCACAATGGGAAGTGCCCTGTCAGCAACATTGGGTGCAACAAAACTGCAGGCTCTGGCTCAGTATGACTCTACCAAGACCGACATACTGAACCAGTGGAATCCTCAGCTCAAGGTGCTGCTCAAGGACGGTCAGGTAGATATGCTGGCCTCACCCATCTGCCTCAAGACACTTGACTTTGACTTCTCGCTTGGCCGGTTCAATATCAACGAATGCCGTGCAGAGATTGATGATTCGGATATCCAGTTGTGGGGTGATATCTATAACATAGGTGAATTCATGGACGGCACCGGCCTTCTGACCGGTGAGTTGTCTCTGGAATCGGACCACATGAACCTGAACAGACTCATGGCACTTACCGGCGATGAAGAGGATCAGGAAGCCGCCCAGGAGGCCGTTCAGGAAATTGAGGAGGGCCAGGATACCATCAGCACCGGTCCTATCATGATTCCTAAGGGCATAGACCTTACGCTCTACACCAACCTCAGTGAAGTTGACTTTAACGACCACACATTCAACAATGTAGGTGGCGATATTTCAATCAAGGACGGTGTCATGATAATGCAGGAGCTCGGCTTCTCATCAAAGGCTGCCGAGATGCAGCTTACAGCCATCTACCGCACGCCCAATGTCCAGGACCGTTTCATGGAACTTGACTTCCATCTGCTTGACATTGAGATTGACGAGCTCATAGACATTGTACCTTCAGTTGACTCAATCATGCCTATGCTCAAGGCGTTATCAGGTAAGGCGCAGTTCCATTTTGCCGCTCAGACATATCTGGAGCCCGATTACGTAACGTACGGACCTCTGTATCCGCAGATGTTCACCCTTATGAGCAATGCCGTCATTGAAGGTGCTAACCTGCAGGTACTTGACTGCGAGATGTTTGATGAGATAAAACGCAAGCTGTTGATGAGCAAGGATGCCAAACCCGTTATCGACAGCCTGGATGTCGAGATTCAGGTTCTTGACGGTAAGGTTGACGTCTATCCTACCCGCATCAAGATGGACCGTTACGAGGCTATCCTGAGCGGCCGTCACAATATCGACGCCGGCTTGAGCTGCAGTTACAACATATCGCTTGTAAAATGCCCGCTTCCAATACGCCTTGGCGTAACCATAAGCGGTCCGCTTGAGGATATTGCCAATTTCCCGGTACGTCATATAAAGGTGGGACGTGCCCAGTACGACAAGCTGTACAGTCCTGAGAAGGGTAAGGCCGAAGAGGCAATCATGCGTCGCAAGAACGCCATCATGGAAGCCGCCCGGTCTAACGTACGACCGCGTTCATCGGCCAAACACGTGGCTCCATAAAAAGAAAAGAGGCCGACTAAAAAGCATTTTTTAGCCGGTCTCTTTTTTTAGTCCATTTTGTTTGCAAAATATTAACATGCTTCCAATACCATTTCGCATTGCCAATCAGACATAAAATAGAGGAGTCTAGAGGGTATGCCGTCAG
>JAZSLV010000024.1:0-21459 GCA_045535555.1 Bacteroidaceae bacterium
TATCCGGATTTCAGAGATGCTATTACTCTCTATACAATTGAGAATACTGATATACCTGATAAGATTGAGATGAATGCCGGTCGTCCTTACAGATATTGGCGTTACATGACGCCTGATGGTTCATGGGGAAGTATTTCAGAATTATCTTTTTATGATAGTGATGGAAACAGACTGGATCGTAAAGGTATAGCCAACCCGGAAGCCGGTCAGGATGCAATAGAACGAGCTTATGACGGAAACCTTCTCTCCAATTTTGAAATCAATCAACCTAATGGGAACTGGGTAGGTATGGATATGGGCAAACCCATTGATGTGAAATATGCCAGTGTATCACCTCGTAGTGATGACAATGATGTATGCCCAGGTAACGAATACGAGTTGCTCTATTTTGACGGAAAGAATTGGCGTTCATTGGGTTATGACAGAGCTGAAAGCAATTCTCTGCTTTATGAAGAAATACCTCTAAATACATTACTATGGTTACGCAACTATACGCGTGGTAATAATGAAAGGCCTTTCATAATAACTGACGATGATAATATAGAATGGTGGTAACAGTAAGGCTATCTGATAAGAATGGAGGATAGATTATTCACATATGAAAGGGTCTTGACCTTTAGTACGCTGTTGCTGAGCCTTGTTGTGTGTTTTATTCATATAACAAACGCCGAGTTAACAAGGTATTCCTTACAGTTCCTAACAATGACATCTGTTTTTGTTGTGACAGGAATGCTATGTATGTTTATTCCCAAATATTTCAGATTTATCATTTTATTGATAACTATCTGTTTTTGCTCAATGGAAATAATATGGGGATTATCTCAATTGCTTGGCTTAAAAGATTCAAATCATGATATATATGCTATCACCGGCTCTTTTCTTAATCCTGGACCGTATGGAGGTTTTCTTTCAGTATGCGCAAGTATAATGTTGGCATTTTGTGTTGGATTCAAGGATGCTTACAATAAAACAATTATTTCTAAAGTATTTATCAGGATTGTTTTAGTTGTTGCTCTTCTTGCCATAGCCATATTGCCATCAACTCAAAGTCGAAGTGCACTGATTGCTGTGGGTTGCGGTTTGCTTATGGTTGCTGTTGGGAACGCTATTATTAAAGCAAAGATGTTATCCTTCTTAAAGAAAAACTGGATATGGTTCTCACTTATTGTTAGTGTTATAATTGTAGGAACTTATCTGATTAAAAAGCCATCAGCTGACGGCAGATTCTTTATGGATAGGATTTGTGTAAAAGCAATATGTTCAAATGGATGGAAAGGAGCCGGAATAGGACACTTTGGAAGTTCATATGGGGAAGCTCAGGCTCGATATTTCAAAAAACAGATAAATCAGAATGGACAAGACGATCTGGATTGGAGTGTGATAGATGAACATGAACGATTAACAGCTGATTGTCCGGATAACGCTTTCAATGAGTATTTGTTTGTTGGGGTTGAAGCAGGTCCTGTAGCAATGATATTATTTATCTGTTTGATAATAACAGCTATAGGTGCATCGTACAAAAAAGGAACTATATGGTGTTATGGATTAGCAGCATTAGCCGTTTTCGCATTGTTTTCTTATCCGTTTCATATAAAGAGGTTCCAATGGATCTTTGCTTTGCTGTTGTCCGCTTGTTTTTTTGAACCCCCATCGTATTACGCAAGTATCCGTTTTAGTAAGGAATCGAAACGATTGTTTGATTGGGCAGCTATGATTGTTTCAATTATTGTCCTATCAGGAACTATTATTATGGAGTGGCCTAAGATTGAGCAATACAAATTCGCTGAAAAAGCATGGAGTAAAGTGGAACGCTGGTATCAAGGAGAGTATTATGATTATGTGGTTGAGGACTCTTATGCTCTTTTGCCTTACATGAAATACGATATTCATTTCCTATTTGCTTATGGTCAATCTCTTAATAAGATAGGTGAATATGAAAATAGTACTAATATCCTCAAGATGGGTACCGAGATAAGTAGTGATCCAATGTTTTGGAATGTAATGGGTAATAACAGCCTAGCTTTAGGGCGTTATCGTGAAGCGGAAGAATGCTATAAACATGCTTTCTACATGGTACCTAATAGGTTATATCCTTTATATCTTCTTGCAAAACTATATCATGAAGAGGGAGACTCGGCAAAATTTTTGGATATGGCTGATAAAGTCGATTCATTAATTCCTAAAGTTGAGTCCAAGAACACGAAACGTTTGCGCGATGAGATAAATGAAAAAAAAACCGGTAACATACAATAATTGTTGAGATGAAGATTAAGTCTGAAGAACAACATACTTCCAAGCATACAGTACTTGATAAGATAACGGATGTACTTTGGTACATAATCATATCTGTTCTAATAATAGGATCAGTTCACTATATGCGTCGAATATTTTTATTGGAGCGTTTCAGTATTCCATCTGATTCTATGAGACCAACCCTTGTTCCAGGCGATAAGGTATGGGTAAACAAAATGCTTTACGGCGCCAGAATATATAAATCCTTTGATTTTGAGGATCATGCTCCTTTGAAATGTTTCCGCTTACCGGGAATCAGAAAAATCAGGCCCGGTGATGTAATCTGTTTCAACTATCCTCTTGGGTATGATGAGTGGACCAAAATAGAATTCAAGATAAATTACGTTTATTGCAAACGTGTTGTGGGTACTCCAGGCGATACTATAGGAATAAAGGATGGCATTACATGGAATAACACTTACAACGGCACAATTGGTGTGATTGACAACCAGAATATTATAAAAGATACGCCTGACAGTATTCTGTGGAGAACGGTTTTTATGGGGACCATGCCGTTTACAAGACCCATGTGGACCATTAAGAATTTCGGACCGCTATACATTCCCCAAAAAGGAGTCACCATAGAACTTGATTCAATTGGTCGTGCCATATATGGACCGGTAATTGAATATGAAACCGGTTCTTGGCCTAGCGATGAATTGACTAGTCATACTTTTATTCATGATTATTATTTTGCTTTCGGTGATAATATCATGGATTCGAATGATTCCCGCTATTGGGGCTTCATTCCCGATGATTTCATAATAGGAATAGTAGGGGGAAAAAGAGTAAAGAGAATTAATTCCCCATCCTAATATTAGATTGTTTGTAAAAATTGAAATGTTAATGTTTTTCTATGAAGATGATTCAACAGTCGCGACCTGAGATAATTAACAGATTTGGAAGATTAGGAGCAGAATGGTCAAACTCTTGCAAAGTTACTCCATATTAATCTCTTCAAAACAATTTATTGTATAATCAAATAGTTGTAAGTCGCAAAGGATCTTTGAATAAATGAATGATAGAGAATCGATTCTTTCTCTATTTGTGAACAAAAAACATTTTATTATTAATCAATATGCCTGTCAGGCATTATAATCAATGAGAATTATGAAAAAAATTGTAGGTATAATTACAGTAACATTATCACTTGGAATGTTGTATTTAAGCAACTTCAACTCTTCAAAAATCGTATCTAACAACATTGAAGCTCTTACCAATTCAGATTATTATCTGGATCATTCAAAGTACTATAAGTCAGGTATAGCTGATGCTTATAGCTCACGTATCGCTCCGCTTACTCCCAAATCAGGTGATGGAGGTACTTGCCGTCAACTCTGGAAATGCAGTGGAAAAGATGAGTGCTGCAAGGGTAATGGAATAACCTGGTACATTGAAGAGTGGACTGGACTTCTTTAATTAAATAATTAATTAATCAATAATTTTGTATGCATTGCTTAGGCGATGCATACAATTTGAATTTTACTAGTATGAAAAAGAATCTATTAATTTGTGTTAGTTTTATTTTGTTTTCATGCATAGCATGCGATAGTAGACATATTGCATTAATTGCAGAAGACATATCTATAGCTGAAACAGATACTATTACGTATGAACTAGTTCCAATTGATTTCATGGGTAGTAATGATATTTTGGCGTATGATTCATTATTATTTACTGTTTGCTCCAATCCTGATGGACAATTATCCGTTTTCAGTACAAACAGTAAAAAACTAATCAAGGGATTGTGTAAAAAGGGTAGAGCAAAAGGAGAATTTAATCAGCCTTTTTCTCCCACCAAACAGATTATTAAAAAAGATAATTCTATTCTTATCCCTCTTGTGAATAATGGAATTCAATTGAGCGTTGTAAATGTCACGGAATCTTTGAGGAAGGGTAACACAATTATAGATTCTTTTGAGGATTGTCCGTTTATAAGTGACGCGAATGTTTTTATTTGCCCATCTCCTGACGAGAGAATTATTGCTTGGAATTCTAGGGCAGACGATCCTTTTAACGGACCGTTTCATACCCCTATGATTGAATACAAGAAGAATGATAAAGTAATCAAAAAAATAAAACTGTTTCCCAAACTAGTTGATTCTGAGTCTGATGACATGACTGTAGAACTTTATGATTGTAGAACTAGAATGAAGCCAACCGGAGAATACTTGGTTCAGACTTTCTATCGTATGGGTTATATGTTTATTGTCAATTACAAAACAGGAGAAGCCAAAGCTGTTCATATTGAAGGTACACCTACTTTTGATGATTATTTTACTAAGAATAATTTGCCGGGTCGTTATTTTGGTGATGTAGCAGTAACAGAAGATGCAATTGTTACTGTATACTTAGGCGGAGGTTCGTTGATGGAAAGGCCAAAGCTTCAGTTTTTAGTCTTTGACTGGGATGGTAATCTGTTATCATCAATTCGAATTAAAGAAGGCATTGATGTTCATTCGATAGCAATTGATGGTAAAGGTGGAGTGATTTATGCGGCTGATATTATGAATGATATTTGCTATTCTTTTAATATTAAGGATATTATTCACTGATAAAAGCTATTTCCATGTCTGTTTCAGTTGGGATTAAAAGGAGTATTATATTACTCATATCGTTATTCATATTGGTCGGTTGCTCTAGTAAAGCCAAACAACAAATCGCAATAAGGAGAATGTATGGAAAAACGATTGTGTATGCCAATAATTACATTGCTGTTGATAAAGATACGCTTACTCAAAAACAGGTATTCAAAGACAATGTGGTAACATTTGTAACATATATTGACAGCGTTATTTGTCCAAAATGTGTTTTAAATGAATATTTATTGTTTAGAGACTTATTTGATCAATATGATAAGTCGCAATTTAAATTATTACTAATAGTCGGTAAAAGGAATCCTTTAGAAATTCAAGGATTCTTGTCGGAGTTAGATTTCCCTTATGAAGTCTATATTGATGATGGATGGTTCTTTGATTCTAACAAGTTATTAGCTCTTTCACCTCAAAACAGATCTTTTTTATTAGATAAAGAATCTAAGGTTCGATTGATGGGAGATCCGTTTTTAAACAAAAAAATATATGATTTGTATTGTGAGACAATACAGAATCTAATAATGGAATAGTGATATTTGTGTATTGTTATGGGCGGACAGGGCGTACGGCGAGAGATTTATAACGGGGCTTGATTTCTCTTGAATAGCCTTTGGTGTAGATTTCAAGGGTAAAGGCGGTTTCTGATGTGATGGTGCCGCATTCTTTTGACCAATAATAGCCGTGAGTGCGGGAATTGAACAGTTTGCCATCATTGTATTCTCCTGTGGCAGGGAGGAATATTGAGCGGTCCGTATAACCGGTTTTCTTGCCGGTAACTTTGTAACCTTCAACTCCATTAAGAGTTGTTTTGGTCCAGGTGCAATTGGCAATTAGTTCATCTATCTGTGCTCTTGTGGGAAGATGCCAACCGCCCCCCCATAATACATGAGCAACATCATCATCCGGTTCAAGGATTGAAATGCTGTCAACCAGTTCGTGCCAGGCACGATCGGGATTGCAGCAGTACTTGAGAAGGGTCTTGGGGGAATCTTCGCAGTATTTGTATGTATCCCAGTTGTTAGTTTTTTTGTTTTCAGTCTCACCCCAACTGAAGTAATCTCCATGATCTTCTGGCTTATCTGCTCCGATGTTACATGCGGCCCATTTTACACTCAGGCCTAAGTCTACGTAAGCATGCTGAGCGCTAGCGTGACCGAATAAGAAAGTTGCTAATGATGTCAATGCAAACCCAAGGACTTTGTTATTCATAATGTACGGGTAGTTAATTTGTGGATTCAAATTTAGTAAAAAAAATGAAGGAGACGAATGATCAATGGGGACTTAAAACCAACTGTCAGAAAAAGAATTGTTTTGCTTAGCGTAAGTGTCGGATAATGTGCTGGTTACAAAGAGGCTTGTCAGACTAAAACAACCTCTTTTTTTGTTCTCTATTTATTGCCCGGATATCTTTGCAGCACTCTAGGCTGTTGTATTTTGGTTGTCAACTTTTTTGAGTGTTTTTTGTTTTTTATGGCAACGTTTTGAATTATGATTGGTGGTGCTGAATTCTATTTCAAAGTGCAACAATTGGGATGTTGACGATAAGATAATAGATAACTTTATTGTCATGAATTAGAAAAGGATTGCACGAAATGGGATATAAGCACTTGACAAAGGAACAGAGATATACGATTATGGTACTGCTTCAGGCACAGGCCACAATATCAAGGATAGCCGAGGTTATAGGTAAAAGTAAGGGGACTGTCAGTCGCGAGATACGTCGCAACAGTGATATGCGTGGCTATCACAGATATCGCTGGGATCTGGCTCAGAGGAAGTATGAACGCCGCATGCATATGCGCAGGCACTACATAAAGTTCACGGATGACATGAAAAGGATAGTGCGCCGTTTAATAGTATATGGCCAGTACAGCCCTGAACAGATTTCCGGTAGATTCCGCATCAAGGGTGAGGAGATGGTTTGTGCTGAGACCATGTATCGTTGGATATGGAGAGAGAAACGTCTTGGCAATGACGAGATGGCCAGGAACCTTCGCCGCCACGGTCGCCGTCGCCATAGGTGCGATTGTCAGTATAGTTCTCGCGGCATGATCAGCGATAGGATAGATATCTCCATGAGACCTGTTGAAGTTGAAGAGAAGAAAAGGTTCGGAGACTTTGAGATAGATACAATAATAGGTTGTGGCCGCAAAGGTGCAATAATGACAACAAATGACCGTTGCACGCATCTGGTACTCATACGCAAGCTTGAGGGGAAAGAAGCCGCCCCTCTGGCTGACAAGGCGATAGAGGCATTGCGACCATACAAAGGTTTGATACATACAATAACGGCAGACAACGGAAAGGAATTCGCCCGCCACAGGGACATATCAAGGGAACTGGACATACCGTTCTACTTTGCGAGACCGTATCACTCTTGGGAGCGGGGCGCCAACGAGAATTTGAACGGACTGGTGCGCCAGTACATACCCAAGGGTACAGACTTTAGCAATATAACGGATGAAATGCTGTCTGAGATTGAATGGAAGCTTAATAACAGGCCAAGAAAATCATTAGGTTACATGACGCCGTTGGAATATTGCAAAACTATGTTTAACTTTGACTTTGTAAAAGTTGCACTTTAAATTAGAATTCACGTAGTAGAGAATGATTGGGTATCAACGCCAGTTATGCTGCAATACTCAGAGAATGAGAATGGATACAGGTTGATCCTATTATGCCTTCCGGTCAGATGTGTCATTATGTAAACTTCGATAAAATTCAAATTCTTATCCTGTAAACTTCGATAAAATTCAATTTTCCGGTTTCAAAACTTCGATAAAATCGCTAGTGTATTCGTCGTTTTCCATAGATGGCCATGTATTTGGGAATCCAGCAATAGGCCTCATATATCTGCCAGTTTATCAAAAAGATGGCCTAAAACCAACTGTCAGAAACAAAAAAACCGCCACAGGTGTAAATACTTGATAGTCAGGCGCTACCAACCAAAGGTGTCAGATTTAAACAGCCCCCGTTTTTTTGACATGTAATAATACCAACCTAACTTTGCATCAACCCAAAAACCTAATTATTAACTGTCGTATTGAAGTAAAGATGAAGAACCAATCTTTTTTTTCATTTGTTCTTGCATGCCTTGTTTCAGCCCCGTTCCTGACCGGCTGCAATGACCCGGACGCAGCGTTTACGGTGCGTCGGGAGATCATTGACGTTGGCCAGGCTGTTGTGGGGGACTCGGTCAAGGCGCAGTTTACGTTCCGCAACAACCAGAAAGAGCAGTTGGCACTGACATTCATGCCGGAGTGTGACTGCACCACTATTAATACTGATATCTTGAGACTCAAACCCCGTGAGTGCGGTAAACTAGAGGTGAAGGTTGCCGTGGAGTCTCCGGGTGAGTTTATTAAATATGTGTATGTTCAGGCATCGGGCCAGGAAGATTTTATGGCCGTTGCAGTGAAAGGTCATACAAAATAATTATATTCGCGCTGTTAACCCATTTTACTAACTAGAAACTTTGTTTGCAGACATGTTTCAACTTAAATCCTTTTCCAGAGGAGTTTCTCTGGCTGTCTGTTTGGTGGCTTGCGGTGTTTGTGGGGCGCAGGTTATTGCTCCCAGAACTCTAAACATGCAGCAGGTGGTTGAGTTGGCCCAGGAGAACTCCATATCGGCCATGAGTAACCGTAACAGTTTTGCGGCATCTTACTGGAGTTTCCGCTCTTACAGGGCGCAGTTGCTACCTTCATTAAGTCTTAATGCCGGTCTTTTTAATTTTAACCGTTCGCTGGTTCAGTTGCAGGATTATAACACGGGTGCTATCAGTTACCGTGCAAACTACAACATGAACAATGATGTATCACTTAATTTCCGTCAGAACATTCCCTGGACAGGTGGTACGGTATCGCTCTCTACAAGTTTGCAGAGACTGGACCAGTATAGTCCGGCACGACTGACCACTTATTATGCTCAGCCTGTGTATCTTACCTACACTCAGAGTCTGTGGGGATTCAACCAATTCAAGTGGAGCAAGGAGACTGAACCTAAGCAGTATGAGATAGCCAAGCGCCAGTATATTGAGAATATGGAGCAGCTCAGCCAGACCACAATCTCTCTGTTCTGGAGCTGTGTAAGTTCCAAGGAGAATTATGAACGTGCATTAAAGAGCTTTGAGGAGGGTAAGCGCCTGTTCGAGGCCGGACAGACACGTTTTGCCATGGGCACCATAACCCGTGACCAACTTATGCAGATTGAGGTTCGTGTACTTAATGATTCGCTTAATTTGAGTAACAGCCGCGTTAGTCTGCGCACTAACATGAACCGTCTTTGCTCATATATTGGGTATCAGGAAAATACAGAGCTGAACCTTATTATAGACTATGAGATCCCGGATGTTACTCTTGATTACAATGATGTCCTGGAGCGTGCTCTGCAGAACTCATCGTTCCGTTTAAGGCAGGAGGTGCAGTATGTCCAGGCCGATGAGAACGTGGCACGTGCCAAGGCCAACCGCGGTCTGTCGGCATCACTGAATACCAGATTCGGTATGTCGGGTTCGGCCGATAAACTGGGCGATACTTTTGTGCAGTTGAAAGATCAGGAGGTGATAGGTGTGTCACTCAATATTCCCATTCTTGATTGGGGTCAGGGTCGCGGTCGCGTACGTATGGCTGAGGCTCAGGCCCAGACCACACGCAACCAGTTGGAGCAGTCCATGATAGATTACCGCCAGGACCTTTACACTCAGGTGGTTCAGTTCAATGACCAGCGCAGTCAGTGTGAGATAGCGCGGCGTGCTGCAGATCTGGCCGATGAGAGTTATGAGTTGGCTCTTAAGAATTTTGGCAGCGGTTCCATGACTATGACTCAACTTGACCAACTTAAGGATAAGCGCGACCAGGCTGTAAGCTCATACCTGAGTAAGGTGGCCGGTTTCTGGAACTCCTACTTTGGGATACGCCGCGCTACACTTTATGATTATATATCTGGCACAGATATCAGTGCCGAATTTGACAAACTGGTAAAATAACGGAATTATGAAAGCATATAGAATTATTGGTGTTTTGGTTATTGCAGTTCTTGTTTGCGGCTGCAAGGGTAAGAAAGATAAGGATGAGTCACAGGAGGATAAGACCGAGATGGCTCGCGGCACCTTTAAGGTGGATAAGAACATTGTGACCGTTGAGCCGCTGGCACTTAAGACATTCAACAAGCAGCTTATCTGCAACGGTAAACTGGAGGCTCAGAGCAAGGTGACCGTGCAATTTGAGGCACAGGGTAAGATTGCCCAGGTTAATGTGCGTGACGGACAGAAGATACAGAAAGGCCAGATACTGGCATCACTGGATAAGGAGCAGCCCCGCCGTCAGTTGGAGCAGGCCCGTCTGGCTTTTGACAAGGCTGAGATGAACCTGGCCGACCGCTTGCTGGATTACGGCTACACTCTGGCCGATACAGCCAAGATTCCGGCTGACCAAAAGCGTGTTATCTATATCAACACCGGTTTCATAGATTCCAAGATGGCTCTTGAGAACGCAGAGAGAACATTCCGCCAGTGTGACCTTAAGGCTCCGTTCAGCGGTAAGGTGGCCAGCGTAAAGGGTCATATCTATGAGCAGAGCGGACAGTTCTGCACCCTGATTGATGACAGCCGTTACCTGGTAAGGTTCAGCGTGCTGGAGACCGAGTACGGTTTTGTCCATGTGGGCCAGCAGGTGCTGGTATCGCCGTTTGTAAACAGTGACCTGGTAATAAAGGGATCAATTGTATCAATCAACCCCACGGTTGACCAGAACGGTCAGATACAGGTTACAGCACAGGTACCCGGAGCCGATGAACTTATGGACGGTATGAATGTTCGCATAACAGTTGAGAACAGTATACCTAACCAGTTGGTTGTTCCCAAGAGCGCCGTTGTTATACGTGACAATATGGAGGTTCTGTTCCGCATCGATCCCGAGACCGGTCACAGCCTGTGGACATACGTGAATGTGATTATGTCAAACACCAAGGAGCATGTGGTTGAGCCCAACAAGGACCGTGGTGCAGACCTCAATATCGGCGACCAGATTATTACAAGCGGTAACTTGAATCTTGGTGACGACGCCGAAGTCGTCATACAGGACTAAGCCAATAGCCAACAGCTAATAGCCAACAGTTATGTTCAAGGGATTGATTAAACGCCCCATTGCGGTAACCATGGTGCTCATTGCAGTCATGGTGCTGGGCATTGCGGCCATTAAGAAACTGCCGGTATCACTGGTGCCGGACATAAACGTGCCGCAGATTACGGTGCAGGTGACATCGGCCGACCGTAGTGCGCGTGAACTGAATGACGGATTGCTGTCCGGACTGCGCTCTGAACTGGTCCAGGTGGCTCACCTTAAGGATATTGTATGTACGGCCAAGGACGGTGGAGGTCTGATTGAGATGACCTTTGATTACGGTGCCGATGCCGATTACATATTCATTGATGTGAATGAGCGTGTTGACCGCGCTACAAGCGGCTGGGGAGCGGGTGAGGAGCGCCCCATGATAGCACGTGCCAGCGCTACTGATATTCCGGCTTTCTTTATAAACATATCACTCAAGGATGCTGAGCATACCGGCGGAACGCGTATGCTGGAGATGAGTGATTTCTGCCGTCAGGTGATTACGCGCCGTCTGGAGCAGTTGCCGCAGGTGGCCATGGTGGATATATCGGGCGTGCTGTACCCGCAGCTGCTCATTATCCCCGATATGGAGAAACTGCGTGCCATTGGTGTTGATGAAACAGCGCTGAGCAGTGCTATCCAAAGTGCCAACGTAACCTTGGGAAGCCTCTCCATCCGTGACGGCGAGTACCGTTTTGACGTGCGTTTTGAGTCTAAGGTGATTACCCGTGAGGATGTTGAGAACGTTTGGCTCAAGCTGGGTGGCCGCACCTATCAGATAAAGGACCTGGCCGTGGTGCGTGAGGAGCAGCAGAGAGCCAAGGGTATGGTTACGGCCGATGGCCAGCAGTGCATATCAATGGCTGTGATAAAGCGTACCGATGCCCGTATGGCCGATTTGCGTGAGGGCATACAGGATCTGATTGGGGCGTTTGAGCGTGATTATCCGGACCTCAATTTCCAGATTACCCGTGACCAGACCGAGTTGCTGGATTACTCCATCAACAATATGGTACGCAACCTTATTTACGGTGCGCTGTTTGCCTGTCTGATCATATTCTTCTTTATGCAGGATTTCCGCAGTCCGCTGCTGGTGGTCATCACCATTCCTACGGCGCTGATTCTGTCATTTCTGTTCTTCTATGTGCTGCATATATCAATCAATATCATATCGCTGTCCGGACTTGTGCTGGGCCTGGGTATGATGGTGGATAACTCCATCATCACGATTGATAACATAACGCAACGCTGGACCAAGGGTGAGCCCCTGGCCGATGCCTGCGTATACGGTACCCAGGAGGTGTTTACACCTATGCTGAGTTCGGTACTCACCACCTGTGCCATATTCATTCCGCTTATATTCATGAGCGGTATTGCAGGTGCGCTGTTCTATGATGAGGCTATGGCAGTGACAATTACTCTGATATCTGCCCTGATCATGTCAGTACTGGTTATTCCGGTGTTCTATTACAGGTTCTACCGTAAGCAGCCCTGCTTTACTCCAAACAAGTTCATAAGCCGTATAAGCGTGGGTAATATGACCCGCGGTTATGATGCCATACTGAGTTGGTTCTTCCGTCACAGGGGTGTTATGTGGAGCATCTTTGCTGCGGCTATGGTATTGATTGGCGTGCTGTTCATTAACCTGGACAAGCAGAAACTGCCTACTCTGTCACACAGCGATACGCTGCTCAACATTGAGTGGAACGAGCGAATATCAATTGAGGAGAATAACCGCCGCTGCGAGCAGATCCTGGCTCAGTTCCCGGATGAAATCACTCAGTATACGGCTATGACGGGAGCACAGCAGTTTGCGCTGTCACATACCCGCGAGATGGGAATATCGGAGGCTACGGTCTATATCAAGGCCGGTGATATCCGTCAGATAGAAAAGATTGAGAAAGAGGCCAATGATTATATTACCCGTGAGTGGCCCATGGCGGTTCACAGCAGTCAGGCATCGGGCAACATATTTGATATGCTGTTCCAGGACAGGGAGGCTTCGCTGGTGGCGCGAATCAAGAACACCAACGGTTCTACTCCGGAGCCCGACCAACTGTCCACTCTGCTTTACACTCTGCGTGAGGCACTGCCCGGTCAGTATATCCCGCAGCCTGAGTGGAACGAGTACATAGAGCTTATTACCGACCCCGAGCGTTTGGCTCTGTATGACGTCAGTTTTGGTCAGATAATGAGTTATCTGCAGAACTCCATGAATGCCGGTTCGGTACTGCGTATATCCAAGGGCGATTTCTCAATGCCGGTGGTTATAGGTGTGGGAACCAAAGATGCCAAGGACCTTATCCAGGGCAGTTACATTGAAACCCGTGGCGGACGTGTGCCGCTGGAGATTCTGCTCAAGGAGACCCGTAACCGTGACCTCAAACAGATAGCAAGCGGCGTGGACGGTGAGTTCTATCCGCTGGTGCTTGACGTAAAAGGTAAGGAGGCGCGCCATGTAATGGATGTAATCAAGAAGGTTGTGCGTGAGGATGACAGGTTTGATGTGAGTTTCTCAGGTACATACTTTACCAACCGTGATATGATCAAGGAACTCTGCACGGTGCTGATTATCTCTATCCTGTTGCTGTTCTTTATTCTGGCTGCTCAGTTTGAGAGTCTGGTACAGCCGTTCATTATACTTAGTGAACTGATCATAGACATATTTGCCGTGCTGGGCATTCTGTGGCTGTTCGGCGAGAGCCTTAACCTGATGTCAATGATCGGTTTGGTGGTTATGTGCGGTATCGTTATCAATGACTCCATACTTAAGGTGGATACCATAAACCGCCTGCGCGAGCAGGGCATGGGTCTTAAACATGCCATTCTGGAGGCAGGCGGGCGCAGACTTAAAGCCATAATAATGACATCGCTCACTACCATACTTGCCATCGCTCCGTTCCTGGTACGCGGTGATATGGGTAGTGACCTGCAATACCCGCTCTCACTAGCACTTATTTCTGGTATGATAGCCGGTACGTTTGTGAGCGTATTCTTTGTACCTCTGGCTTATTACGTAATCTATAAGAAGTCAGCAAGATGAGTAAGGGTAAAAGCCACTCGTTCTCCATCATACTGGTGATGATCCTGCTAATGGTGGTGGGTGCCATACTCCTTGTCACCGGCCAGCTTAAGGTTCAGTACAATCCGGTACAGGAGAATCTGAATCTGTCTGTCGGTTTCAGCGGGCAGGGATCGGCCCGTGTGTTGGAGACCGAGGTGACATCAATAATTGAGGGCGCTCTGAATACGGTGGATGGAGTAAGCAATATATCGGCCCATACGGATAATGGAGGCGGTTACATATCGCTCAATTTCAAGAAGGGTACCAATATGGAGACTACCCGTTTTGATTTATCCACGCGTTTACGTCAGATAAGGTCCAAACTGCCAGAGGGCACATCGGCGGGTTTGAGCGGATCAGTGGGTGGTGGCGGACGCGGAAGCCAGCAGATACTGCGCTATACCATCAATGCCGATATGCCCGCCATTGAGATAGTACGTTATGCCGATGAGCATCTCAAGACCCCGTTGTCAAGGATAGAGGGTGTGGAGAGCGTGTCCACATCGGGTGCCAAGGCTTTTGAGTGGGTTCTGACGTTTGACCCCAACTCACTGCGTGCGGTGGGTATGACACCGGGCAACCTGAGTGAGGCAATGAGCCGTTATTATCAGAACAGCATAGTGGGTACCGAGGTTATGGAGGACCGCCTGATGCTGGTGCGTCTTAAAAGCCGCGACCTAAAGGGTAACCTGGAGCAGATCCCGGTGGGTAAGGTTAACGGCCGAATGTATTATATGGGTGATTTTGCCACGGTTCAGTACAGGGAGCAGATTCCATCCTCATACAACCGTATCAACGGTCTCAATACCATATCGCTTTATGTCAATGCCCTGGAGGATATCAATACGATTGAGGTGACACAGGCCGTAAAGCAGAAAATGGAGGAACTTAAGGCCGATTTGCCAGATAACTTTGCCATCAGGCTCAATTATGACGCATCGGAGCATCTGAACAATGAGATGCAGAAGATATTCCTGCGTGCGGTGCTGTCGTTGGCCATCCTGCTTCTGTTTGTGCTGGCGGTGAGCCGTAATTTCCGATACCTGGCTGTGATAGGCCTGACTATTGTGGTCAATTTGCTTAGTGCGGTTATATTCTACAAACTGTTTGGAGTAGGTATCGAGATATACTCGATGGCCGGAATTACGGTGTCGCTGGGTATTATCATCGATACGGCAATTGTGATTGCAGACCATTATACCTATTACGGAAACCGCAAGGTGATGTTCTCCATAACAGGTGCTCTGCTTACCACAATTGGCTCTCTGATGCTGGTGTTTTTCCTGCCGGAGGGTACCAGGGCAAGTCTTACAGGCTTTATATGGGTTATTGTAATCAACCTGTCACTGTCTATAGTGATTGCGTTCCTGTTTGTCCCGGCGCTGCTGGAGTATCTGCCCCTTAAGAACAAGGGTGTGGTAAAGAACACCATGAGTCGCCGTCGCCGTCTTATCCGTCATACTGCCCGATATGAGCGTCTGACTACGTGGAGCCGCAGTCACAGATGGGTGTATATAGTAGGTTTGATATTCCTGTTCGGTATTCCTATACAACTGCTTCCCAATCAGGTACATCATAAGAATACAGAGCAGGGACAGGATAATACCAAGGGCGGTCTGGTGGGCCTTTACAACAAGACCATCGGAGGCAGGTGGTATCAGCGCAACAAGAAGTGGTTTGAGTATCCTCTTGGAGGTACCTTGAATATCTTCCAGAAACACTCGGGCGGACGTATTTCATTTAGCCGTGAGGATGAGGGACCACGTGAGATTGTGCTTAATGTCAGGGCCGATCTGGCCGAGGGTCAAACCGTACAGCAACTCAATGATATTGTCATGGAGATGGAGAACTGGCTCCAGCAGTACGATGAGATAAGTGAGTTCTACACCAGTCTGTCGGGTACCAGCGGCAGTCTTGAGATCCATTTCAAGGATGAGTTCCAGAAGACACGGTTCCCGTTTGAACTCAAGCAGCGTCTGTGGGCCAAGGCAATGAGGTTTGGCGGTGCGGTGTGGTCAATTCCCGCTCTTGATGAGAATGACCAGTACCTGAGCAACAGCGTTTACCGTACCAGTTGGTCTAACTCCATAACCCTTTACGGTTACAATTATGACCTGCTTTACCGATATGCCGAGGAACTCATAGACTCTTTAAAACTGAACCGTCGCGTAAACGGTCAGGCGGGATTTACAGGACGTGGCTATGGGTCATACGTAGCAAGTGAGTTCTATATGGATCTGGACCGTGAGAGGCTGATTCGCACCGGTACCAATCTTAACCGCTATCTCTCTTACGTGCGAGAGCAACTGTATGACAGCCAGGCACCGGGTAAAGGCGTGTATGACGGACATACCTATACTCCTGTCCGTCTGGTTTCATCGGACAAGGAATATTATGACCTGTGGCATATACGCAATGATATGGTCATGATAGACAGTATGAATATCCGTCTGAGCGATTTGGGTTCCATTACCAAACAGCGTACCGGACTCTCCATACAGCGTGACAACCAGGAGTATGCCATCAGTGTGGGATATGAATTCATCGGGTCTTATGATCTTAAGGCCAAAATGGAGAGAGAACTGACCAAAAGATTTAATGAACGTCTGCCTATGGGCTTCCGCGTAGGAGCAATGAACAGTTACGGATGGTGGACACCTGAGAAACAACGCACGGCGCTGATCTTTGTGGTGGTACTGGTGATATTCATGATCTGCGCCAGTATGTTTGAGTCATTCAAAGTGCCGCTGGTGATAGTGCTGCTCATTCCTATCAGTATGATGGGAGTGTTCCTGGCATACCCCATTTTCGGAGTCTCTTTCGGCGACGGAGGGTTTGCGGCCATGATCATGTTGTGCGGTATTACGGTGAATGCAGGTATCTACCTAACGTCCGAGTATCGGACCATAGCGGCGGCCACCGGACAGCATGGCTTAAAGACCTACATCAAGGCATACAACCGCAAGATCGTACCCACCATGCTCACCATCCTGAGTACCGTACTTGGCCTTATCCCGTTCCTGTTTGACGGCAAGAGCGCCCAGTTCTGGTTCAGCTTTGCGGTAGGCGTGATGAGCGGCATGCTCTTCTCGGTGATTGCCATCGTCCTGATCATGCCGGTGTTCTTCCCGCTCAAGCCCAAGTCCCACGAGATAGTTTGAGTAATTTATAGAGGAGCTGGATGTGCTGTGCAGACTGGCAGCGAAGTTTAAGCGTATCTAGGAATCTGATTTCTCCGTATCGTCAAAATCTATATTTGGAGTCTGTGATTCTATATGTCGTTTCATGCTTAAAGAGCTTACTACCTTTTTTCCTGTCTGTTTCTCAAACGCTTCTTTGGCAACCTTAGCTACGGAGCCACCTCGTTTGGCCACTTTGGCATGCTCTGACATAGTTGATGGATGTTCCTCTTTTGTGATATTGCTTGTGGTTAGTTCTGCAAGCATATTCATCACAAGCTTTCCATTGGTCTGTCAGGTCTTTGCGTATCTCTATACTCTTTAAACGCTGGTTAATCCAGTTGTCGGAATATCCCAGGCGCTTATAGTCTTGAAGTGACTGCTGTATTCCCAATTCCGGGTCTTGCATCTGATGTATTCTCTCTACTCCAACTTGAGCCAGCCAACGTTTGAAAGGTTCTGCCTTCTTTGATGGAATAGACTGAACAATTCTAAATATTCCATTCAAGTCCATACACTTTACAGCGTGTGGTTTCCCATCGGTAGAGATAAATTTGTGGGTGGGACAAATTGACCCCCTCATGAAACTGTCTAGTTCTTTATCGCGTTTTCTTCTGGTTTTAAGGTAATCTGCAGGGTCTGGTGAATCAGTAAGTGCTCCCACAATATCGTTGATGCAAAACAGCCATTTCTCGTTTTCATCATCCCAAAAAGTGCGAATCCTTTTGTCTCTAAAACTTTTAAGTTCTTGTTGAGTACTCATAGTATATGCTTTTATACAAAGGTACTCATTGTGCCCGAGAATAACACTTTCTATCGATCTTTTTTGCCTACACGAGCACCTTCTTTTCGAACTGTTGCAAAAAATGCAACAACTGATTCTTTTTCCAATTCTCCGCTCTCAAAAGCATCCATATCCTGCGCCCCGCCAAAGTGTCCCACGCTCATCGGCCCTGTGGGGTTTGTGAGTGGGGTTGGTGTGGGACACACCCCCTTGGAAGGGGGTATGTAACACACGCACCTGCGTCAGAGGGCGCTCTCGCGGGGGTTACTGTGGGACACTTTGGCGAAATTGTCACGCAGGTACAAACGTAATGGGGCGAAGCGAGTATGCGAGCGAGAGCGGCTGGAAGCCGCCCGTTCGCTGTGGCGAACTAAAAAAAGGTATTTTCGGCCCCGGTTCTGGGTACAAGAAAAGGCAAGCGTTAAGCCTGCCTTTTCTTGTACCCAGAGCCGGGGTCGAACCGGCACGGGTTGCCCCACTGGTGTTTGAGACCAGCGCGTCTACCGATTCCGCCATCTGGGCTTGGTATCAAAACCGCCGCGAAGGTACAATAATTTGATGAAACTAAGGGTAATGCCGGTGATTTTTTTGGTTTTGCGCTATTTTAACGGCTAAATTCTTGTAGGAGTCCAAATAAGCAATATCTTCGTAGCAGACGCAAAAAAAGGTACTATGTTAGGACAAGATAATTACTGTGTCGTACTGGCTGGCGGGTTCGGAACCAGACTTTGGCCGCTGAGCCGTAAAGGTATGCCCAAGCAGTTCCTTGATTTCAACAACAACGGACGTACATTGCTCAAGGAGACCGTTGAGCGAATGAGAAAGATTTTTCCCGAGGAGAACATCATAGTTTCTACCAACCTGGATTTCTATGAGGATGTGTGCAACCAACTGCCGGACCTTAATCCGCTGCAGGTGTTGCGCGAGCCGGTCATGAAAGGAACGGCGCCCAGTATTACGCTTGCATCGTACCATATCCGTGACATCAATCCCAATGCAAACATACTGGTGGTGCCGTCGGACCTTGTAATCAAGGATGAGAAACCATATATAGATGTGATAGAGAAGGGTATGTCTTATGTGGCCGATAACAACTGCATCCTTACCGTGGGAATTAAACCTACGCGTCCCGAGACCAGGTTCGGCTATATTCAGATGGATGAGAAGGTGGCCGACGGCATTTACAGCGTGCGCACGTTTACCGAGAAACCAGAGGAGTCTTTTGCCAAGGTGTTTGTGGACAGCGGTGAGTTCTACTGGAACTCGGGTATCCTGATGTGGAACGTAAATACATATCTTGATATAGCCAAGACTTATCTGCCGGATATGATAAATCAGTTCAACCGGATTTATGACACCAAGCATAACCGTGATGAGAGACGCAGTCTGCTATACTCGGTTTATGAGGCATTCCCCCGTATCTCAATTGATTACGGTATACTTGAAAAGACCGATAAGGTATGCATGACCATAGGCGATTTCAGATGGAACGATATTGAGAGCTGGGATCTGCTCTATGACTATTGCGCCAAGGATGATCAGGGAAACGTGCTTGGTATGTATAATTATCAGGTTTATGACTGCCACAACAGTATGTTCCTGTGCAACAAGGACAAGAAACTGGTGGTGATTGATGACCTGAGTGATTTTCTGGTGGTGGATACCGATGACGTTCTGGTTATATGCCGTCGCGACAACGAGACGGACTTTAAGAAATACATTAATGACGCCATGCTCAAGTATGGTGAGAAATACTCCTGATGAGTAAGGATAAAGGACAGTTACCGGGGCTCTTGGCATTGAGCCCCATTCTTGTTTTTCTGACGGTTTATCTGATATCCTCGCTTCTGGCGGGTGATTTCTACAAGGTTCCGGTGTCATCGGCCTTTCTGGTGGCGTCTATATATGCTGTTGCCATTACTCCGGGTAAGCTGAGTTACCGGATAAACGTGTTTTCGGAGAGTGCAGGCCATTGGAACATCATGCTCATGGTGTGGATATTCATGCTGGCGGGCGCGTTTGCCGGATCGGCCAAGGAGATTGGGTCTATTGAGGCTACCGTGAACTTTACACTGAGCATTGTGCCGGCCAAGGCGCTTCTGGCGGGTCTGTTCCTTACGGCATGTTTCGTGTCCCTGGCCATCGGTACCAGCGTGGGTACTATTGTGGCTTTGGTGCCGATAGCAAACGGTATTGCAGCCGAGACGGGACTGAGTCAGCCTATGATGGCGGCACTGATAGTGGGCGGATCGTTCTTTGGCGATAACCTGTCATTCATATCCGATACTACCATTGCGGCAACACGTGCCGTGGGATGTGCCATGCATGAGAAATTCCGTGCCAATCTTATGCTGGTGCTGCCGGCGGTGTTGGTGGTTACGGGTATTTATATCTACAAAGGTTTTCATATCAGTGCAGTCTCTGCTACTACAGATATAGAGTGGCTTAAACTCATTCCGTACATATCCATTATCGTGCTTGCGTTGTTTGGGTTGGATGTGACGATGGTGCTGGTGATAGGCATACTTCTTAATGCGGTAGTAGGATTCGGAACAAATTCATTTGACTGGTTCAGTTTTCTGGGTTCGATGGGCAGCGGAATTGCCGGTATGGGAGACCTTATCATTGTGACTCTGCTGGCTGGCGGAATGCTGGGTATTATCCGCTACAACGGTGGTTTGGAGTACATTATCAAGGGTATATCGCGCAACGTGCACGGACGTAGGGGTGCGGAACTGGGTATAGGACTGCTTACCAGTCTGGCCAATTTCTGCACGGCAAACAATACCATAGCAATCATTACGGTGGGAAGCATAGTGAATGACATATCGGACAAATATGATATTCCCAAGCGCCGTGCCGCCAGCCTGATGGATATTTTCAGCTGTTTTGTGCAGGGCATAATACCCTACGGCGCCCAGTTGCTTATGGCTGCCGGCCTTACCGGTCTGGCCACCACGGATATCATTCCCTATCTGTACTACCCGTTTGCTGCTGGCATCTGCGTTATGGTTTCTATCCTGATAAGCAGAAAAAAGTGACAATTGGCAGTTTTTTTTGCCTATAGGTGTTGGATATTCCAAAAAAGGCGGTAAATTTGCACCGCGTTTGAGAGCAGTGCTGCTCCAAATGTGGCAAAATGCTTCTTTAGCTCAGTTGGTTAGAGCATCTGACTGTTAATCAGGGGGTCCTAGGTTCAAGTCCTAGAAGGAGCGCAGGAGGGTGACTAAAAAGTAGTCATCCTCTTTTTTTGTTTGACCAAAGACATCTTAGTTTTGTGGCCTGAATATAAAAAAATAATGGCTATTCTTTTGAATATCAAAGGAATAGCCATTGTAGTTTTGATATTTTTCATTATCTTTGTGCTACCACACTCAAAGCATCAAAAGCATCAAAACTATGGCAAAGGTAATCTTTAAATCGTATAATCCCAACG
>JAZSLV010000003.1:0-75374 GCA_045535555.1 Bacteroidaceae bacterium
GAAATTGTTTTATTATTAACAACTATCCGACTGCAGACAAGAATCTGTGGCCCAACGGTTTATTATCATGATTTATAGTAATGACCTTGTCGTTATATTCTAGTTAGGTTGCAATATCTATTTTTAGAGGAAATATAACAAGTTCCAAAACAAAAACGGCCCCGACAATATGCCAGAGCCGTTTATTATAAATATTTAACTGATTCTTACTCGGCAAGCAGGTCCTTGAGGAAGGAGTCAAGTTCCTCATCCAGACCTTGCATGAGACCCTGGCTCAAGAGGGTGTTGTCCTCGTCAAAAAGCATCAGTTCAGCTACGGTCTCACGGTCATCATCCACAAGTACGAATGAGAAGGGCTTCCAGATGGCCAGAGTTTCCAATGGCTGCTCGGCATCTATATCCTTGAGGATACGGCGCAGGGCCTTTTCCATTACCTGGTAGAAATCCTCCTCGGGTATCTCTACAAGGTCCGACAGGCGGGTGGTGGCCAGGTCGCGGTCATCATCACTTACGGTTACCTCGCCGGTCTCACGTATGGGCATGATATGAATATCAGTCACCACTGACTGTTCCTGAGGACGACGGAATTCGTTGATTACCCCTGTAAGGAGTGTCTTGATTTCCTGGAATGATGATTCGCTTAATCTCATAGCTGTATGGTTTTATCTTGTTTTACAGACCTTGACCGTGGCAGTTCTTGAACTTCTTGCCGCTTCCGCACGGGCACGGATCATTACGTCCCGGTGTCTTGTCCACGCGGATGGGCTCACGTACCTGCTGACGGGTATCGCGGGCAGCAGCCGCACGCTGATTGGGATCAGACATGTCAGTACGGTTCTCAGTGTACTGACGGCGCTGCTGACGGTTCTGGGCCGGGGCCTCTCGTACCTGATCGGGATCGGGCTCCGGAATCTGACCGCGCATCAGGATGGATACTGTCTGGTCATTCATTTTGTTGACCATATTGTCAAACAGGTTCACAGACTCCAGCTTGAATATCAGCAAGGGGTCTTTCTGCTCATAGCTGGCGTTCTGTACGGAGTGCTTGAGTTCATCAAGCTCACGCAGGTTCTCCTTCCAGCACTCATCAATGGTGTGCAGCAGGATTGCCTTCTGGAATGATGTCACTACGCTCTTGCCCTCGCTCTCATATGCCTCCTTGAGGTTACACGGAATCTGATATACACGGCGTCCGTCGGTTATAGGAATCAGTATGTTCTCGTAGCGGTCACCCTGCTCCTCAAATACCTTCTTTATAACCGGAGTCACAATCTGGGCCATACGCTCGCACTTGCGCTTGAAGTTGTCCATTGCGGCATTGAATATGCGCTCGGACACCTCATCGACCTTCATCTTGGAGAACTCCTCCTCAGTGAACGGGAGTTCGATGGCAAGTACGCGGAATGCCTCCATCTGCAGGCTCTCGTAGTCAGCGCAGTTCTCGGCTGCTCCGGCTGAGCGGTCCCAGATCATATTGGCTATATCCATACCTATGCGCTCACCGATAAGGGCGTGACGACGCTTTTCATAGACTACGGTACGCTGCTTGTTCATCACGTCATCGTACTCCAGCAAACGTTTACGGATACCAAAGTGGTTCTCCTCAACTTTCTTTTGTGCCTGCTCAATACGCTTGGTGATGAAGCTGTTCTCAATCATCTCATCCTCCTGCAGACCAAGCTTGTCCATAAGCGGAGCGATACGGTCTGATCCGAACAGACGCATCAGGTTATCCTCAAGTGAGATGAAGAATACTGATGAACCCGGATCTCCCTGACGTCCTGCACGGCCACGCAACTGGCGGTCAACTCGACGGCTCTCATGGCGCTCGGTACCTACTATGGCAAGACCGCCTGCGGCACGTACCTCGGGTGACAGCTTGATATCGGTACCACGACCTGCCATGTTGGTGGCTATGGTAACTATGCTCTTCTGACCGGCCTTGGCCACGATATCGGCCTCTTTCTGGTGCAGTTTGGCGTTCAATACGTTGTGCTCAATCTTACGCATGGTAAGCATACGGCTAAGCTGCTCGCTTATCTCGACCGATGTGGTACCTACCAGTACCGGACGGCCCTCGCCTACCAGCTTGACAATCTCCTCGATGACAGCCTTGTACTTCTCACGTTTGGTCTTGTAAATGCGGTCATTCTGATCGATACGTGCAATGGGTTTATTGGTGGGAATTACAACCACATCCAACTTATAGATATCCCAGAACTCACCTGCCTCGGTCTCGGCCGTACCGGTCATACCGGCCAACTTGTGATACATACGGAAGTAGTTCTGAAGGGTGATGGTGGCGAATGTCTGGGTTGCGGCCTCGATGTTGACACGCTCCTTGGCCTCGACAGCCTGGTGCAGTCCGTCGCTCCAGCGGCGACCCTCCATGATACGGCCGGTCTGCTCATCCACAATCTTGACCTTGCCGTCCTCTGTCACGATGTAGTCAACATCGCGCTCAAACATGCAGTATGCCTTGAGCAACTGGTTGATGGTATGGATGCGCTCGCTCTTTACAGCATAGTTGGTAAGGAGTTCATCCTTCTTGGCCAGACGCTCCTCCTGAGTCAGATCCTTCTCATTCTCGAGCTCAGACAACTGGGTTGCGATATCGGGCAGGATAAAGAAATCGGGATCCTGGTTGGTACCGCTTATAAGTTCAACACCCTTATCGGTCAGGTCAACGCTGTTGAGTTTCTCGTCAATTACAAAGTAGAGGGGCTCCACAGCCTCAGGCATACGCTTGTTCTGCTGCTCCATGTAGATCTCCTCGGTTTTTTGCATGCCCACCTTCATTCCGGGCTCACTCAGGAACTTGATCAGAGCCTTGTTCTTGGGCAGAGCCTTGAAACTGCGGAACAGTGACAGGAAACCTTCGGCACGCTCGTTCTCATCGTCCGAGTTCACCTTCTTACGGGCATCGGCCAGAAACTGCGTAGCCAGACGCTTCTGGGCCTCGAACAACTGCTCCACCTGAGGGCGCAACTGCTCAAACTGCTGGTCATCGCCCTTGGGTACGGGACCCGATATGATAAGAGGTGTACGGGCATCATCAATGAGCACCGAGTCCACCTCATCCACTATTGCATAATTATGTCCGCGCTGCACAAGCTCATTCGGATGGCCGGCCATATTGTCACGCAGATAGTCAAAACCGAACTCGTTGTTGGTACCGAATGTGATATCGGCACGGTATGCGTTACGGCGGGCCTCGGAGTTGGGCTGATGCTTGTCGATGCAGTCTACGGAAAGGCCGTGGAACATGTAGAGCGGGCCCATCCACTCGGCATCACGCTTGGCCAGGTAGTCGTTCACTGTTACTACATGTACACCGTTGCCTGTCAGGGCGTTAAGGAATACCGGCAGAGTGGCCACAAGGGTCTTACCTTCACCGGTTGCCATCTCGGCAATCTTGCCTTTATGAAGTACCACGCCGCCAAACAACTGAACGTCATAGTGGATCATGTTCCAAACGGTATCGTTACCGCCGGCTACCCAGTGCTGCTGCCACAAGGCCTTGTCACCGTCAATGATTACAAAATCATGCTTGGCAGCCAGGTCACGGTCAAAATCGGTTGCGGTAACCTCAACCTGCTCATTCTGCGTAAAGCGGCGGGCGGTATCCTTGATAATGGCAAATACATCGGGGAGAACCTCGTCCAGAACCACCTCATAGCGGTCCATGACCTCTTTCTCCAACTTGTCTATCTGATTAAACAGAGGCTCGCGGTCCTCCATCTCAGTCTGCTCTACCTTAGCCTTAAGCTCCTCTATGCGTTTCTTTTCAGGTATTACAAAGTCCTGGACCTTGCGGCGTATCTCCTGTGTTGCGGCACGCAGCTCATCATTGGACAGTTTTTCATACTTGGGATACGCAGCCTTGACTTTCTCCACCCAAGGCTGAATCTCCTTTATGTCGCGGGCCTGCTTATTACCAAAAAGCTTCCCGATAAATTCATTAAATCCCATTATGCGGTATTTCTATTGATTACTACTGTTTAACAGCACGCAAAATCCGTGCCGAAATGCAAAAGTACATTTTTTACAAGAAAACACGACATTTTTATCACATCAACTTGACTACAACCTTCATTTCAAACAAAAATGTTATATTTGCCAAAAATTTAACACCATCAAATAATTAAAACTATGCCTGAGATTTGTAGATTTTATGGAATTATCATCAAGATGTTTTTCAAACCAAAAGAACACGAGCCAGCTCACATCCATGCTATATACAATGAATGCGTAGGAATTTTTGACATCAATACCTTTGAGATGATTGACGGAGATTTACCGCCTAAAGCACAAAGTTTGGTAAAAGAATGGCTAGAAAACAACTATAATAAGTTGATGGAGATGTGGAATACACAAATTATTACTAAATTGGACCCCCTAAAGTGATCATTTTATGGTTCCCAGAATAAAGAGCATACAACCACTTGACGATTTCATTCTTCTCGTTGAATTTGATGACGGGAAGAAGGTAGAGTATGATGTCAAGGATGACATAAGGACTTTGGCTGATTTCAAGGTTCTTGAGTCAGAGTATGGTCTTTTCCAAAATGTCAGACTGGACTCATCACGCACATGCGTATATTGGAACGATCGTGTAGATCTTCCGTCCGATACCATCCTTGAGTACGGGCAACCTATTTAACAGTTTATCACAAAAGACGGTCGCATTATTTGATTTGCGACCGTCTTTCCTCGCATAATTGTTTATGCTCAATCATTCATTCGTTCAAAAGTATACTCAATTTTCTGTTTGTATTTTTTTTCGATTTTCCCCTCCTTCTCCATATTCAATTCATCTTTCGAGAGGGTATATTCCCACTCACCCAAATCATCATCATCAAACTCCATCACGCCGGATTTAGCCGTGAACGAATACTTACCCTCCTTTTCCCACTCATCATCTTCATCACACTGATAGATAACCACGGAATATTCGTTACCACTCTTGTGGGAAATGACGAATTTTAGACAACCATACTCAGGCTTTTTAGGGTTATATTCATCATTCCATTTCTCAATATCACCATCACCCCAATCAATTCTACTTTTTTCTTGGGTTAATCCCCAAGTGCCCACAAGACTTGGAGCCGTCTCTTCCTTTTCACAGGAACAGAACAGGAATGCAACCATTGCAATCGCGTAAAAAACTTTTTTCATTGTGATTATTACTCCATTCCGCCTGGCCCCTGTGCGGCAGTTAGTCCTATAAAAAAGTGTGGAGCCAATCCCGTTTACTTATTGGAGGTTGTGGAAGACCCTTGCTGAATAAACGGATGATAGTACCCCACACTCGGCTTGATATGGAGTACCAGTTCCTCCCGGAACAGATAGCATAATCATAGCACGAGCGATAAGTAAATCCGCGTTCCTTCGGCGATAGAAACTTCCACATTTCCAATAAAGGACACGAAAACACTTTTCGTAATTATGTCTGAACCCGTTGGTTCGCTTACAAATATAGCGTTTTTTTTACAAGCACAACTATTACACAAATATTTATTTACGACCATCTTTCTAACATATTTTGCATACAAATGTTTTGCACTACCTATTAAATAGGTAACTTTGCATTTCAAATACTCCGGATGGGGAATTTGTGAATATATATACAGAAAATTTGAATGTTATGAAGATTCCATTGAGAAGTGACCAGTGTACGGTTGGACGCCGCATGGCGGGAGCCAGGGCTCTCTGGGTTGCAAACGGTATGAAAAAGGAGCAGATGGGCAAGCCTATAATTGCTATTGCAAACTCATTCACACAGTTTGTACCGGGTCACGTGCATCTTCATGAGGCCGGACAGATAATAAAGAAGGAGATTGAGCGTCTGGGCTGCTTTGCTGCCGAGTTCAACACCATTGCCGTTGATGACGGCATTGCAATGGGTCACGACGGAATGCTTTACTCACTGCCCTCACGTGACATAATTGCCGACAGTGTGGAGTATATGGTCAACGCCCACAAGGCCGATGCACTGGTATGCATAAGCAACTGCGACAAGATTACTCCGGGAATGCTTATGGCCACCATGCGTCTTAACATCCCAACCGTATTCGTAAGCGGCGGCCCCATGGAGGCCGGTGAGTTGGGCAGCGCACATCTGGACCTTATTGACGCCATGATCAAATCGGCCGATGAAAGCGTATCGGACGCCGACGTTGAGGCTATTGAGCGCTCGGCCTGCCCGGGCTGCGGATGCTGCTCAGGTATGTTTACCGCCAACTCCATGAACTGTCTTACCGAGGTCCTGGGTCTGGCACTGCCCGGTAACGGTACTATACTGGCTACACATAAGAACCGCGTACAGCTGATGAAAGATGCGGCTGCTCTCATAGTAAAGAACGCCCTCAAGTATTATGAGCAGGGCGATGAGAGTGTTCTGCCCCTGAGCATAGCCAGGAAAAAGAACTTTGAGAACGCCATGAACCTGGATATAGCCATGGGCGGCTCTACAAATACGATACTGCACCTGCTGGCTGTGGCCTATGAGGCCGGCGTTGACTTTAAGATGGACGATATTGACCGTCTGTCACGCCACGTCCCCTGCCTTTGCAAGGTTGCGCCCAACACCCAGAAGTATCACGTTCAGGATGTAGGCCGAGCAGGCGGTGTGCTGGGTATCCTGGCCGAACTTGCCAAAGGCGGTCTGCTGCATACCGATGCCATGAACGTTACCGGCATGACTTACGGAGAACTTATTGAAAAGTACAGCATACTCAAGGACAACATTGACCCTGAGGCCAAGCGCATATACTCAACCGCTCCCGCACGCAAGTTCAGCAACGAACTTGGCTCACAGGACTGCACATACAGCACTCTTGACACCGACCGCGCAGAGGGTTGCATCCGCGACCTGCAGCACGCCTACACCAAGGACGGCGGTCTGGCCATACTTAAGGGTAACATTGCAGTTGACGGCTGCGTGGTAAAGACCGCAGGCGTTGACGAGAGCATATGGAAATTCTCAGGTCCCGCCAAGGTATTTGACTCTCAGGAGGATGCAGTTGACGGCATACTGGGAGGCAAGGTTGTAGCCGGCGATGTGGTTGTGATCACGCATGAGGGCCCCAAGGGAGGTCCCGGCATGCAGGAGATGCTCTACCCCACCTCTTATATCAAGTCACGCCACCTGGGCAAGGCCTGTGCCCTGATTACCGACGGCCGTTTCAGCGGCGGCACATCGGGTCTGAGTATCGGCCACATATCACCCGAGGCTGCCAACGGCGGTGCCATAGGAAAGGTGGTTGACGGCGATATCATTGATATTGACATACCCGCACGCAGCATCAACGTTCGTCTTAGCGATGCAGAGCTGGCAGCCCGTCCCATGCGTCCTCTCACCCGCAAGCGCGTGGTAGCCAAGAGCCTCAAGGCTTACGCAAATATGGTAAGTTCGGCCGATAAGGGTGGCGTTAGGATTATTGATTAAGCAAGATTATGAGTAATATGATAACAGGAGCCGAGGCGATGCTCCGCGCATTGCTTGCCGAGGATGTGAATACGGTTTTTGCATACCCTGGAGGTTCTATTATAAAGGTATTCGACGCCCTGTATGACCACCAGAAGGATCTCAAGCAGATTCTGGTACGTCATGAGCAGGGTGCCACGCACGCGGCTCAGGGTTACGCACGCGTATCGGGCCGTACCGGTGTGGCTATAGTTACCAGCGGTCCCGGTGCCACCAACACCATAACCGGCATAAGCGACGCCATGCTGGACAGCACTCCCATAGTTGTAATTGCCGGTCAGGTTGGGACCGATGCCCTGGGTACCGATGCTTTCCAGGAGATTGACCTGGTGGGTGTTACACAGCCTATCACCAAGTGGAGTTACCAGATTCGCCGCGCCGAGGATATTCCCTGGGCTGTAGCACGCGCATTCTACATAGCAGGCTCCGGCCGTCCGGGTCCTGTGGTGCTTGACTTTACCAAGACCGCCCAGATGCAGCAGATTGATTTCAAGCCTGCCAAAATAGATTATGTTCGCAGTTATATCCCCGCTCCCGATCCCATTGAGAGCCAGATAAACGACGCCGTACGTCTTATTGACAGTGCCAAGAAGCCGCTTGTACTGGTAGGACACGGAGTTGAACTGGGTAATGCCGAAAAAGAACTTGCTGCTTTTATAGAAAAAGGTAACCTGCCGGCAGCCCGCACCCTTCTGGGTCTTGCAGCACTGCCCACTGACCACCCGCTTAATATGGGTATGCTGGGAATGCACGGAAATCTGGCGCCCAACGTAAAGACCAATGAGTGCGATGTGCTGATAGCCGTGGGTATGCGTTTTGACGACCGCGTAACCGGCACTTTGGATACATATGCCAAGCAGGCCAAGATAATACACTTGGATATAGACAAGTCAGAGTTCGGCAAGAACGTCAAGCCCGATGTAACTGTGCTTGGTGACTGCCGTCTTACACTCAGGCTAATAACCGAGCGTATGGCCAAGGCAGACCATAAGGAGTGGATTGAGAGTTTCAAGCCTCTTGACAAGGAGGAGTATGACAAGGTCATTGACAGTGCCATACATCCCGCCGGCGGCCCGCTCAGGATGGGCGAGGTTGTGACTGCCGTAAGCGACGCCGCTCCGCAGAACGCCGTTCTGGTAAATGACGTAGGCCTTAACCAGATGTTCTCATCACGTTATTTCAAGTATCGCAGTCCCCGCAGCATAGTGACATCGGGCGGTCTGGGTACAATGGGATTCTGCATGCCCGCAGCCATAGGCGCCACATTCGGCGCTCCCCAGCGTACCGTCCTGGCCTTTATGGGTGACGGCGGTTTCCAGATGAACATCCAGGAACTGGGCACCATCATGCAGACACAGGCTCCCGTCAAGATGATCCTGATGAACAACACCTATCTTGGTAACGTGCGTCAGTGGCAGCAGATGATGTTCCAGAGCCGATACTCATGCACCCACATGATGAATCCGGACTACAGCAAGATAGCCGCCGCATACGGTATCCCCTACCGTCTGGTAACAGACCGCAAGGAGCTTAAGGATGCCGTTGCATATATGCTCAAGACCAAAGGTGCATTCCTTCTGGAGACAGCCGTTATGGATGAGGAGAATGTGATGCCCATGATCAAGCCGGGTAGCCCAGTGGATAAGATGATTTTTAGCATAGACTAAAGTATGGAGAACGAAAAGAAGTTATACACACTGATAGTTCACTCGGAGAACATAGCCGGTATCCTGAACCAGGTTACCGCAGTGTTCACACGCCGTCAGGTAAATATTGAGAGCCTGAACGTATCAGCATCGTCAATACCGGGCGTTCACCGCTACACCATAACCGCCATGGCCGATAAGGAGACAATCGTAAAGATTGTGGACCAGATAGAGAAGAAGGTGGATGTGCTTCAGTGCCAGTACTTTACCGATGATGAGATATTCATGCAGGAGGTGGCATTATATAAGGTGGTAACCTCCGTGCTGACCGAGAACCCCGAGATGTCCAAGATCATACGCCGTTACGGCGCCAAGCTGATTGAGGTCAACTCCACATTCTCTGTCATCGAGAAGAGCGGACTGACTGAGGATATCACAGCACTCAACCACGAGCTTACCGCCCAGGGCGGCATGCTTCAGTTTGTAAGTTCCGGCCGCGTAGCCATCACCCGCGCCCGCATTGAGCATGTAAACGAGTATCTGGACAAGATGGAGGCCAGATACGGCAAAAAAGAATAACAGTTACTTTTTAAATACTACACAAGACTATGAAAATGAATTTCGGAGGTGTCATAGAAGAGGTTATGACACGTGAGGAGTTCCCGCTGGAGAAAGCCCGCGAGATACTCAAGAATGAGACAATTGCAGTTATCGGTTACGGTGTTCAGGGCCCCGGCCAGGCTTGTAACCTTCGCGACAACGGTTTCAACGTAATCGTAGGCCAGCGTCAGGGCAAGACCTATGAGAAGGCTGTTGCTGATGGTTGGGTTCCCGGCAAGACTCTGTTCTCAATCGAGGAGGCTGCCCAGAAGGGAACAATCATCTGCATGCTTCTGTCCGATGCAGCTCAGATGCAACAGTGGCCTAACATCAAGCCTTACCTGACCGCAGGCAAGACCCTCTATTTCTCACACGGTTTCGCTATTACATGGAATGACCGCACAGGCGTTGTTCCTCCCAAGGATATCGATGTCATCATGGTTGCCCCCAAGGGTTCAGGTACATCACTCCGTACCATGTTCCTTGAGGGCCGCGGTCTGAACAGCTCATACGCTGTATATCAGGATGCATCAGGCAAGGCTCTTGACAAGGTTCTGGCTTTCGGTATCGGTATCGGTTCAGGTTACCTGTTTGAGACCACATTCGTACGTGAGGCCACTTCTGACCTTACCGGTGAGCGCGGTTCACTGATGGGTGCCATCCAGGGCCTGCTCCTGGCTCAGTATGAGGTTCTGCGTGAGAACGGCCACACTCCCTCTGAGGCTTTCAACGAGACAGTTGAGGAGCTCACTCAGTCACTTATGCCTCTGTTCGCTCAGAAGGGTATGGACTGGATGTACGCCAACTGCTCAACAACTGCACAGCGCGGTGCTCTTGACTGGATGGGCCCGTTCCACGATGCAATCAAGCCCGTCGTTCAGAAGCTCTATGCCAGTGTAAAGAGCGGTAACGAGGCCCAGATCTCAATTGACAGCAACTCAAAGCCCGGCTATCGTGAGGGTCTTGAGAAAGAGCTGGCCGCCCTGCGCGACAGCGAGATGTGGCAGACCGGTGCTGTTGTACGCAAGCTCCGTCCCGAGAACAACTGATCCTGATCAGTAAACACAAAAAAGAATCCCTCGGAAACAATTCCGAGGGATTCTTTTTTATATCTGTATCAATCAGAATATCTTGTAGCGGTTGTCAACAACCTTTGCCTGATAGTAGAGTTCCTCTATCAAAGCATTCATGATACGGCTTGAGGCCATGCTGCGTGTACGCAGTTGCTCAGACTTGTCATCCAACTCGGCCGAATATGAATCTGGAGTGATTTTCTCTGCTACGAATACGCAATTCTCGCCCTTCATGGGAGCGGTAAGTTCATTCTCCTGCAGGTTGAATACGCTTGCACCGATAGTGGGCTCGTTTGCATAAATAGCACTGATGTAGGCGTCATTGTTGAAGTTGACCATTCTGATGGTATCCATAACCACACCGTCAATAGCCTTTACCTCATCAAGGCTCTTTCCGGCCAACTGACCTTTAAGCATATCAAACTTCTTGTTTTTAAGTGCTCTGAGTGTCAGGGCGGGAGTTGCATCGGCTATACTGCGTACACCGCGCGGATGGATCTTCTCAACACCTACTGCAAGCAGATGATCGTTGGCGTTACCAACCTCATATATACGTGATACTTCACCTTCCTGAGCCTCAAAAGCCCAGCGCAGTGCCTCATGTGACTTGGCCACGCCACCTATTGTATGAGTGTAGTTCTCATAGTTGGGATAGAAGAGAAGACCGAAATCTGAATTTTCGGCATTGTTCTTCAGATCATCAACAGTGGTGTTCTGTGACAGGAATGAACTGAGTTTGTTGTAAGCGGCATTGCTGGTCTCCTCGCTGAATTCAACAGGACGCTTAAGTACAGCAAGATTATACTTCCTGACTGGAGTCCTTACATCAGTAACCTTGATGATAAGGATTGCTCCGGGTATCTCAATCTTTGAAATCTCACCCTTCTTCATACCGTTAAGGGTGTTCAGGAACAATGCGTTCTCACCGCTGATGGCAGCCGGTTCATAAGAATCGGCGGCAAGCCACAACTCAGCGGCAGCCTGTCCGTAGTTACCTGCTATCGCTGCAAAATCAGCACCCCTCTTACCGGCAGCAGTCATAATACTGTCAGCACGCTTTGCGGCAGCCTCCTCATCGTCCATAACCACCTGGATCATGGCATACTGGATAGAGTCATAACCGTTGACGTCAGAAATGTACTTGAATGCGTTGTAGGTATCGTCATCGGCATTATAATACGGGCCGAATACACCGCCTGCCTTTACTGAATCAATTCTTTCAGCTACATCATCGGGAAGGTTCTTTGCAGAACGGGCCACCTCACTGAATGCAACAGCAGAACCTGAACGGCGCAGGAATGCGGCATAGTCATCAATATCACCCTCCATCTGATCAACGAGTTCGTTAACCTCGGCAAGCAGAGCCTCACGGTCAGCCTCTGAAGGAAGAATCTCGTAGTCGATGTATACGATATCACGGCTCTCCGAGTAATTGTACAGAGCCGGCTTGAGTTCATTGTAAACGTTCTTTATATCCGATGAGTTGACATTGGCGTCTGCATCGGCAATTGTTGTGTAAGGCAGGCAGGCAACCAGAACATCTGTTCTCATGATACGGTTCTTGAATGCGTTCTCAGCAGCAGCGGGGTTGGAGAGAATTGCACCGTTAACCAAAGCGGAATACTTCCTGTAAAGCAGATTGCTCTTAATGTTCTTCTCGATGAAAAGCCAGTAGTTGTATACGCTTCTGTAATACTCATACTCCTGTGCCGAAACCAGTTCGGGATTCAACTCGTTGAAGAAAGCCAGGAAATCCTTGAGCTTGTCAGAATCAAAACCACCCTCCTCATTGCTGAAAGGAGTCTGTGAAAGGACAGGATCTGCACCGCGATCGATAACGTCCCTTACCTCTGCATCAGTAACAGTCAGACCTATACCCTTTGCCTCTTTCTCAAGAATACGGTTACGTACCATGGTAGCCCACACCTCATCCTTGAGTGAGTTCTGATCATCTTCGGTAAAGTCCTGGATCTGGTTGGCAAACTTGACTACGTCAGTATAGACCTCAAGTTCATCCTGGAAATCCATTGCAGTGATATCCTCACCTGCTATAGTACCTACATACTGGATTCCCTGGTTGGGACGGATAATCTTCCATGCATCACCAAGAATGAAGGCCAGCATAGCAAGACCGATAACGATAAGAAGCAGTGGTCCTTTGCTTCTGATTTTCTGTAATGTTGCCATTTCTATTGTTGTTTTTATTCGTTTTTGCCTGTAAAAAAACCGCCAAAGCGGGTAAAAGCGCACAAAATTACTAAAAATGTTCTAAAACTCCAATAAGCGCTTATTTATTTAATGTCAGTTCAACCAGTTCAATCTTAGTCTCTCCGCGTTTGAGTATCCTGAATGAATAATCGCCCACATTCACCTTCTCATTAACCTTGGGGAATCCCTTGGTCCTGGTCAGTATCAGACCTCCAACTGTCATATATTCATCGGACTCCGGTATATCCAATCCGAACATGGAGTTAACCCTGTCTATCTCCATGCGTCCGGACAGCAGGTACCCCTCGTCGGTCTTCTTTGCAATAAGGTTCTGGACATCATGTTCATCCTCTATCTCTCCAAGGATCTCCTCGATAATATCCTCCAGGGATACTATGCCCGATGTGCCGCCAAACTCGTCAACCACCACGGCAAGACTCTTCTTACGCGCCATGAGTTGTTTCATAAGTTTCTGGGCTGCAAGAGTTTCGGGCACAAACGGCACCGTCTGTATATGGTCGCGCCAATCATCCTTGTGACGGAAGAGTTCGGACGAATGGATATAGCCGATAATATGGTCCATATCCTCCTCATAGACCAGGATTTTGGAATAACCTGTCTCAATGAACATCTCCCTCAGAGCATTCCATGAAACCCCTTTCTCCACAGCGCATATCTCATTACGGGGAACCATGCAGTCACGAGTCTTTACGTTTGAGAAATCAAGCACGTTCTGGAATATGCGCACTTCCTGATCCGGTTGACTATCCTCCTCTTTTCCGGAAAGCGCGGACTGCACAAAGTAATCCAGGTCCACTTTTGAGAAAGCCTTGGCCGTATTCTCCTTATCGATCCGTATGCCCAGCATCCTGAGCAGCATCCTTGAGAGCCATGTGGTAAAAAGGGAAATAGGATACAGGATGATATAGATCAGATAGACGGGGAATGCCAGGAAATTCAGTTTGCCGTTGGGATTGAACCGGAAAATGGTCTTGGGCACGAATTCGCCCACCACGATGACTATGGCGGTTGATATGAGCGTCTCTATTACAATGAGCAGGAACTCATTGGATATCAGTCCGTCCGGCATCAGCATCTCTATCAGATGAGCCATCATCGTGCTATAGAGTACAAGCGCGATGTTATTGCCCACCAGCATAGTTGAAATATAGATATTGGGATTGCGGAAGAACCGCTCCAGAAGACGGGAACTGAATGTATGACGTTCCACATCCATCTCAAATCTGAGACGGTCGGCCGATACGAACGCAATCTCAAGTCCCGAGAAGAGCGCCGAAAAGAACAGCGCCACCAGCATTATGATGAGAGTGTGGCTCATTTTGTATCGGTAATTGGGAACACCCCTTCGGTCTTGCGTATGGTATACTCCGTCAGGTTGCCGTTGGACTCAAAACCATGGCCTACTATTATCTGCTTTTCCTGTCTGATATGTATCACGCTGTCGGAGTACATCCTGTTGGTATGGTTGTTCACGAAAAGTTCCGGAGTGTCAAACTCCTCATTCCTTATGTTTTCGGCGTGAACGTTGCTTATCAGATGCCATATCTCATCATCAATCATATAGTATGCCGTATCGGCTACGAGTTTTGACTCCACCTGCATAAGAGAGTCCAATATTTCAAGCATAACCCCCTCCTCCATACTGTAGAAAGGAGGCTTCATCTTGTCAAATATCTTCCACTCCTCGGCAATCACATGATATCGTATCATGCCGTTCTCGGATATCAGCATATCCACTCCGCGGGTGGTTATGACCGATGTGGAGTCACGACTGGTCACCGCCGGTCCCAACTGTTTGTCCTTGTTGGAACAGGAGAGGCAGAAAAACGACGAGACAACCGCCAGAATGACGGTTGCCAGGTACGTTCTCTTTATCATCGGTTCAAGACCGGTGGTTTGTATCATTTATCTGATAGTGGTAGTCTCGTTTATCCAGCCCTTGATCTCTACCTGATCACCCACCTTGTATCCGAGCATGAACAGGTCATCGGGCTGCGGGCACTGTTTCTTATAGGAGTTGATAAGCTCATTGGCCTTGGCAGCAACTGAAGAATCAACCTTCTTGGCCTGCTCCAGCTTATCGATGACTGCAAAGTATGCGCAACGGTTCAGAGCGGGCTCGCTTGACCATTCATGCTTTACGGCATAGAGCTGAGCCATAAGGATGTATGCATCACCTCTGTTGGGGTTGTTCTGTATGCACTTCTGCAGGCATGAACGGCTGCGGTCGTAATTATCCTTAGCAAAATAGAGGGTAGCCATCAGATAGTAGGTACCGGCTATGCTGCTCTTGTCGTCATCAAGCTCAATGGCCTGATTGAAGTACTCAATAGCCTTCTCGGTATCATCACGCTGCTTGTAGTAGAGAGCACCCAGAGCCTTTGCTGTTCTGGCAGAAGGTTGGATGGCGTGAGCATACTCTGATGCAGCAAAATAAGCGTCGCTTGTGTTGCACTCAAACATCTGCATGATCTTAACCACCTTGGTCAGATACTCCAGGTCATCCTTGTTGGCCTCGATCTTGGGACCGTAGATAGCCTGCAGAGACTCGCAGTCAGCGGCACCGCTCTTTACAAAGTGGCCGTCGATATTCTCCTTGACAGTGATAGCGTTCTTAAGGACGTCCTCGTCATCCTGATGGTTTGCAATGAATACGTCAATGAAACCGGCGCAATCCAGATAATCCTGGATCAGAGCATCGCGGTACTCTTCATTATCCTTCTTGTTTGTATAACGTGTGGACGAAACTGCCATCAGGTCATCCAGGACATAATACTGAGTCTCACCCTGACCCAGATCTACAGCCTTACGAAGGAGTTCATAAGCCCTGCTTACTGATACTCTGGGGTTGTATACCCTGTAAGCATGACCGTACTGTCCGTAGATTTCAGCCTCGGTTACCTTGTTCTTGGCCATTGCATTCAACTGATCCAGATACTTGAGACGCTGCTCAAACACCTCGAAAAGTTCATTTGAATACTGAGTCATAAGATCGGTGTTCTTCTCCTTCTTGGCGTCATTGTAAAGTGACTGAAGTATTCTTATGCCATATGTATAAGTGTTTACGGAAGCAAGAGGAGCATCGTGGAATACATCCTTCCAACCTGACTCGTAAGCCTCCTTGTAGTTCTTGGTCTTGACATATTCAGTATAGATACTGATGTTCTTTAAAGTGTTGATACTATCCTGTCCGTGTCCGTAACGTGAACCGTCTTCCACGCCCTTCTGTGCATATACACCTGTAACTGTAACAAGTGCCAGGGCAATTAATCCAAATTTTTTCATATCGTTTAGTTTAGTACTTTCATTAATAAGATATGCAAAGATACAAATAAGTTAAATCAACGCAACTGTCAGTCTACCATCAGTTTCATGAACCAGCGTTCCATAAATGTCACTCCTATGTTGATCCTTATGTAGTTCTCGGATATCATTCCTTTGGACATCGGCTGGACCCTTATGTACTCACCCGACACATGCAGATTGGATATACTGTTGTATGAGGTGTTGAACGGCAGGGTAAAACCTGCGCTCACTCCGAACTGCATCGGACCCATGGAGTCGCCCACCTTGAAATAGGATTGCGAGAAATTCAGACCCACCTGATAAGAGGTACGCAAAAGCAGGTTGCGGCTCAAGCCGTCGGGTTTTCTCATGTATCCGACTGCGGCCGATACTCTGTCACTGCCTGTCTTCTGGCCAAAGAAACTGGCCTTGGACCATGTCTGATATGAGACATCGGCACCGATTATACCTTTGTTCCAATGATATGTAAAGCCGGCCGACATGAGATCTGGCATTGAGAATGCATCGGCTATGATGACAGTATCACTTACCGAATGCCGGTCTGTAACGTACGTATCGCTTTTGAGTGTCTGTGCAGGAGCGAATGTGGCGCCCAGGACCAGACTCCTGTCCGGTGAGAAAGACATTGTACCCTGCGCACCGAATTCATATCTGAAAGCGGACATCTCCGTGTTGTATGTCTTTTCTCTGGACTGAACCTCGGATGACGAGTATGTGTTGCTGATGTAATGGTTTATGTCTCCGCTCAGATAAGCTGCGTTAACACCCACGGAGAGCCACTTGGTGGGTCTCCATCCCAATCCGCCAAGAAACTGGCGGACTCCGCCGGAACCCGAATTGGTAATGGTTGACGTTATCTCGCCGTCCTCGTCACGGCGTACAGGTTCAGTTTTGGAAAAGCCGTAGCCCACATTTGCAAAAGGCATGAAACCCACAGTCATTCCCACCTTGGGCAAAATTCTGAACTGCATAGCCATATGGTCAATGAAGGCATTGCGGGCGTTCACGCTTACTCCGTTCTCATTGAAATTACCGTTCTGCAGTGCAAAACCCAGATCGGCTATGAAAGTAAGGGTGTCAACCGTTGAATATGAAGCGGGGTTCTTGACATTCAGGGTATTGGGATAACGTAAGCCTGCACCTATACCGCCCATGGCTTTGGCCATACCCGACGAGGGGTCTGACAGCAGACCCATTCCATATCTGGAATATGGTGAATTGACACCTGTTTGAGCCTTTGCCGGACTAAAACCGGTAAGGCATAGCAGAGAGAAAACCAAGACGGCTGTTATGTTCTCAAATACCCTTCTCATTGAATTCTGTAATCCGGGCCAGTCCGCGAAGAACCAGATCCGGAACTGCAAAAGTAGTGCTTTTGGCTTTTATATCAAAGAATTCAGCATCGCCTCCGGTTAAAAAAACCAAAAGAGAAGGATATATGGAGCGCAATTCATTGACATATCCCTCCAGTTCCTTGCGGATTCCGTTTATCACTCCGCTCCGGATTGCGGTCGGGGTATCGTAACCGAACATAGGCATGTCACCTTGAGACTGAACCAGCGGCAGAGCGCCTGTATGTTCATGAAGCGCCCTGAACCTCAATTCTATTCCTGGAGCTATGTTACCTCCTTTATATATACCGTCGGCCGATACGAAATCAAACGTGACAGCGGTACCGGCATCCACCACAAGCAGGTCTTGTCCGGGTTTCATGGACCAGGCTCCGACAGCGGCGGCTAGACGGTCCATCCCCAACGAGCGGGGTGACGAATATGCATTGGTCACCGGTATGGGAGTATCAGCAGTCAGCCTTTTCATGCCATGAACGGTCATCCACTCCTCAACATCCGGAGCCAACGGATGCACCGAGCACCACATACCTCCGTCAACTTCCACCTTCATCATGTCATCCACATGACGTAGACGGCCGTTTTCCAGAACGGCGGCTTTTACTCTTGTATTACCAAAATCGGCCAACAGTATCATAATGACCGCAAAAATAGTAACTTTAGATAAGTTAGGCTGCGCCAAGGAATAAAAAATGAACTAGTTCCTTTTTTCTCCACTTGGCTTGCACTAACTTTGCACAAAATAAAAATACGCACATACTATAAACATGCTCAAGAAACTCTTATCCATTCTGGCCACCTTGCCGTTCCTTGTTCCCGGAGCCAAGGCTCAGAATGACAGCATAAACGCATACCTGCTGACTTGTGAGCCCGGCAAGGCCATATATGAGCTGTACGGCCACACGGCCATTTGGATTGAGGATGTAGGCAACGGTACGGACGTTGTATTCAACTACGGTCTTTTTGATTTCAACACTCCCAATTTCGTATGGCGTTTCACTCTTGGCAAAACCGATTACATTCTGGGCTATACCCGACTCAATTCTTTTCTGAGAGAATACAGGGAGCGCGGATCGGAGGTTTTTGCCCAACGGCTCAACCTGACGCCTAAGGAGTCCCGCAGGCTATATCAGTCACTCGTGGATAACAGCCGGGCAGAGAACCGGGTATACCGTTACAACTTTCTGTTCAACAACTGTGCCACAATGGCATTGGACAAGATTGAGGAGAGCATTGACGGCACCGTTACCTATAACAGCCCGGATACCACACAGACATTCCGCGACATACTTACCGCACACACCAGGGTCCGTCCCTGGAGTGAATTTGCCGTTGACCTGATAATAGGAGCCGGAGGAGACGTACCTACAGGTTACAGGAGAGAGGCATTTGCACCCCTTTACATGAAAGAGATGGCCGCCACGGCTGAAATCACCGATACCGCCGGGGTGAAAAGGCCTCTGGTATTCCCCGCAACCGGACTTGTCAACCCGGACCATGGAGTGGATTTCGGGAAACCGGTCCTTACTCCGATACAGGTAATGTGGATAGTCTTTATGCTGGTATTGTTCCTTTCCCTGATAGGATGGTACAGGAACAAACCATATTGGATGATAGACACCATACTGTTCGGAATACAGGGATTGGGAGGAATAATCATAGCACTGATGTATTTCTTCTCGGAACACCCCACCCTGGATACCAACTGGCTGGTCATCTGCCTCAACCCGTTGCCGCTGGTTTTCATACCTTTCTTTATACGCAAGAGCCGTCGCAGCAAGGTATCGGTATTCATTATAATTGAGGCAGTAACCTGCATAGCCTTCCTGCTCTTCTCACCTGCCATTCCGCAGGTCATAGAGCCATCCGTAAAGATTCTGATTGCAACTTTTGCGCTCAGGGCATTGAGCACATCCATATTCCAGTTGTCGGCAAGACTCCGCGATGACACATCCGGCAAGACCTTTCATGGCAGGTTTCCGGTGGCGCTGATTGCAGCCCTCTCATTGTCGGCCACACTCCAGGCCAAGCCCGAGAAAAGCCCCAGACTGGTAGTGGGTATAGTTGTTGACCAACTTGACGAGGAGTGTCTGGAGAAACTGATGCCCATAATGGGTACAGGCGGACTTAAACGTTTGTGGACCGACGGTTACAACCGCACCAACGCCACCTTTGACTATGACGACATGGACCGCGCATCGGCCGTAGCCTCCATTCATACCGGAGCGTCTCCGTTTCAGCATGGAATAGTGGCCAGCCGATGGATGAACCCCAAGACTCTTGTATCGGCTTCTCCGGTCGACGACAGCGACAGCAAAGGTATCAACACGATAGAGAAATCATCGCCTCGCAAGCTCCTGGCAACCAATCTGGCCGATGAGATGAAACTGGGCTCAGGCAGCCGTTCCAAGGTCTGTTCCATCGCCATAGACAGAGACGCCGCCATCCTTGCGGGCGGCCATGATCCGGACGTGGTCATGTGGATGAATACCGATGACGGCCGATGGAGTTCATCGGACTACTACGGAAAACTCCCCGAATGGGCCGATGCAATCAACGACAGCACCTGGTTCCTTAAGGAGTGGAGGCCGGCTCTGGCCACAAGTTCATACGTACCCATTTCGGACCACGACCGTTTCCGCCCTTTTTTTTACCTGCTCCGCAAGGGTGAGATAAGCGACTATCTCACCACTCCTTATGCAAATGACAAGGTCACAGAGATGGCACTTGCAGGTATTGAGGGTATGGAGTTGGGAGACGATGACACCCCGGACCTGCTTACCCTTACATATTACGCAGGCAATTTCCGTCACACCCCCAATACCGTCTGGTCACTCGAGCAGCAGGATATCTATGTCCGGCTGGACCAGACGCTGGAGCAACTCATCAGCACCATCACGTCCAGGATAGGACTGGATAACGTGCTCTTTTTCCTTACATCAACAGGATATGTGGAGAATGCCACTCCGGAACTTGGAGGTACCCGTATCCCCACCGGACAGGTGAGCATGGAGCGCGCTACAGCCCTGCTCAGTCTCTACCTGTCGGCCAAATACGGAAGCGGCACCTGGGTAAGGACATTTTACCGCAACCATATTTATCTCAACCACGACCTTATAGAAGACAAAGGGATGGCACTGCACGAGGTGCTTGAGAGTTGCGTGGACCTTCTGGTACAGGTTACCGGAATCCGCAGCGTCCTGCTTATGCGTGACCTTATGTCAACCGTTCCCGACATGGAGGCGGTCCGCAAGCGTAACGGTCTGAACGCATCCTGGTCTGGTGACATAATCATCGACGCCATACCCGGTTGGGGTATTTCCGATGAGAAAGCCGGAACGGTAATTTACCGCAAGCCCGTAGCCAAACCGGTTCCCTTTATACTGTACGGCAACGGAATCCGTGCCGAAGTAAACCACGAACCCATATCCGTAAGCGTCCTTGCGCCCACTATCTCCCTGATAACCCGCAACGACCCGCCCAACGCCTGCTCTGCGGTACCCCTCAAGAATCTGAAGTAATTTTACTACCTTTGCACAAATTTTCAAGAAATGGATAAGAAATATATCAGCCTTACCTATGATCTGATGCTGAAAGACGCAGACGGTCAGTTGTACAAGTACGAGAGCGCTACCCGTGAGAGACCCTTCAAGTTCATTACCGGAATAGGTTACGCCCTGGATCTCTTTGAGAGCAACGTAGGTTCTCTCAACGTAGGTGACTCTTTTGAATTTGAGATACCGTCAGACAAGGCATACGGCGAGTACAGCAAGGAGAACGTACTTGAACTGGACAAAGGCATATTCCTGCGCGACGGCGTATTTGATGACGAGCATGTAAAGATTGGCGCCATCATTCCCCTGAGCGACGGCCAGCAGACATTCAACGCTACAGTAACGAATATCACAGACGATAAGGTCACCGTTGACCTGAACCACCCCCTGGCCGGTGAAAACCTCACCTTCAAGGGTGTCATACTTGAGTCACGTCCTGCCACACAGGAGGAGATTGACGCTATCCTGCACCCCAAATGCAAGGGTTGCGGCGGCGGTTGCAATAACGGCGACTGCAAAGGCGGTGACTGCGGCGGTGACTGCAACTGCGACGGCGACTGCAAAAAATAAACATATATGAATACTCTGGGCCAAAACCTTACCCTGACCACTTTCGGCGAGAGCCACGGCCCCGCCATAGGTGGTGTTCTTGACGGATTTCCTTCCGGAATAACCGTAGATATGGAATATGTACGTCAGTGCATGCAGCGCCGCCGTCCCGGACAGAGCACCGTGACCACCGGCCGTCAGGAGCAGGATGAGGTGGAGTTCCTGTCAGGACTTCTTGACGGAGTCAGCACAGGAGCGCCCATAGCATTTATAATAAGGAACACTGACCAGCACTCATCAGACTACGATGAACTCAAGGACCTGTTCCGTCCGTCACATGCAGATTATGCATGGCTTCAGCGTTACGGTATCCGTGACTGGCGCGGCGGCGGACGTTCATCGGCCCGCGTTACAGCCCCCATCTGCGTGGCAGGCGCCCTGGCCTCACTGGCTTTCCGCAAAATGCTGCCCGGCCTTAAGATAAAGGCTTTCACATCACAGATAGGTCCCTACTCCACTGATCCCGCCAAGGATATGGAGTACGCAGGCACAAATGTAGAGACCAATGCAGTAAGATGTCCCGATGAACAACTGGCCTCCAGGATGGAGGACTATATCAAGGATCTGCGCAAAGAGCAGGATTCAACCGGCGGTTGCGTTACATGCATCGTAGAGGGTCTGCCCGCCGGAATAGGCAACCCCGTATTTGACAAACTTGAGGCATCACTGGCCAAAGCCATGCTGGGTATCAACGCCTGCAAGGGTTTTGAATACGGAGACGGTTTCCTGCCAGCCTCACAGCGCGGTTCAGAGCATAACGACGCATTCCGCATGGAGGGCGGCAACATCACAACTGCAACCAACCACAGCGGCGGTATCCAGGGCGGCATAAGCAACGGTCAGCCCATAAGGTTCCGTGTGGCTTTCAAACCCACCCCCACCATCGGTCAGGAGCAGAACACCGTGACAGTTGACGGCCGCGAGACCACAATCGCAGCCAAGGGGCGTCACGATCCGTGCGTGGTTCCGCGTGCGGTTCCGGTTGTGGAATCACTTACGGCACTGGTCATTCTTGACCAATACCTCTCAAGCAAATAAGTTTTCCAGATTGTCTGCCAACTCCTGCATGGAGTGAAGCAGCAGTACGGGTTTTTCGGCCAGCAGGATCTCATCCTCAAGTGGGCCGGTATTGACTGCTATGGTATCTATTCCCGCTGCTACGGCAGCACGTATTCCAAGCGGAGCATTTTCTACGACCACCGCCTCGCCGGCAGGTACGCCTGCTATCTGCAGGCCTTTCAGATAGGGATCGGGATAGGGCTTGCCGCGCTTTACCTCAAAGGCGGTCACCATGCGGTCACGGGTGATGTAACCCTCAAAATCCCTCTGTACACGCTCTATCAGGTTCTTCTGTCCCGATCCTGTCACAATAAGAATCTTAAGTCCCAATGCCCCGGCCTTTCGGAACACCTCCTGAGATCCGGGCATGATGCAAGCCTCGGGCATGGAACGGAAAAGCTGAGCCTTGTATCCGTATATATCATCTATCTCCTGCTCGGATGCCTCATAACCCCTGTCGCGCAGACTGATACGTACCACCGTGTCATGTCCGGTGGCTCCCTCGTTCAGGTAGACGTCATGGGGAGTCATATGCATACCGTACTTTTCCATGGCCTGGCTCCACGCCTTGGAGTGGTTGGGCATGGAATCATACAAAACGCCATCCATGTCAAACAGGATGGCGCTTTTGTTATGGAAAGTAAATGCCATTTCTTAAGATTACTTCTTTATCCTTGAGAGAATCTTCTTTGACTCCTCCTCATATCCGGGTTTGCCCAGAAGAGCAAACATGTTCTTCTTGTAGGCCTCCACGCCCGGCTGGTTGAACGGGTTCACGCCAAGCACGTAACCGCTTATGCCGCAACCCTTCTCAAACATATAGATGAGTTGTCCAATCCAGTACTCATTGAGTTGGGGAACGGTGATGCGGATATTGGGAACACCTCCGTCCACATGTGCCAGTTGGGTACCCAGTTCGGCCATCTTGTTGACCTCATCCACGTGCTTTCCGGCCAGGAAATTCAGACCGTCCAGATTCTCGTCATCAGCAGGTACCAAAACTGAGTGCTGCACCTTATCGACCGATATCACCGTCTCGAAAATAGTACGCTCACCCTCCTGAATCCACTGACCCATGGAGTGCAGGTCTGTTGAGAAATCAACCGATGCGGGGAATATGCCCTTGCCGTCCTTACCCTCTGACTCTCCGTAGAGCTGCTTCCACCATTCGCTCAGGTAGTGCAGTTTGGGCTGGAAGTTGACCAGGATCTCTATCTTCTTGCCACCGCGGTAAAGTGCATTGCGTGCTGCCGCATACATGGCTGCGGGGTTATCCTCCAACCTGACGGTTGAGGTTGTCTGTCCTTCCATATCGGCTGCACCCTTAACCAGTTGACGGATATCGTATCCGGCAACAGCGATGGGCAGAAGTCCAACCGGGGTAAGTACTGAGAATCGGCCGCCCACATTGTCTGGGATTATGAAACTGCGGTAGCCCTCCTTGTCGGCACATACGCGTGCGGCACCGCGCCTGGCATCGGTGATTGCAACGATAACCTTACGGGCCGTCTCCTTGCCGCGCTGATCCTCACACTGTTTCTTGAGCAGACGGAAAGCCAGAGCGGTCTCGGTAGTTGTACCAGACTTGGATATGTTGATTATTCCGAACTTCTTGTCCTTGATGTACTCGGTGAGTTCATAGAGATAATCCTCACTGATATTGTGTCCGGCAAACAGTATCTGCGGATTCTTTCCGTCCCGGACAGATTGTACAAAACTGTTGCTGAGCGCCTCAATGACGGCACGTGACCCAAGATAACTGCCGCCTATACCGGCTACTATTACCACCTCACAGTTATCACGCAGAATGCGGGCTGTCTCCTCAATAGCATCCAGAAGACCTTTTTCTGTCTTTGATGCAAGATCCATCCAGCCGATAAAATCATTACCTGCTCCGCTGCCGTTCTCAAGTTTGCGGATGGCATCCGTTACTTCAGGCTCAAGCGCCTTTATTGCACTTTCCGGAATGAATTTCTGAATCTGTGAAATGTCAATCTTAATCATAGTCCCTTATTTGAATGAGTCGGTAAGGAGTTTAATCTCTATTACCGGCGAAATATGTTCGTAAAGAATGTTGTACATAGCATCAAGGATGGGCATATTCACTCTGTAATGCTCGTTTATCTCCTTCATGCACTTGGTGCCGTAGTAACCCTCGGCAATCATCTCCATCTCCAACTGTGCAGCCTTTACCGAGTAGCCCTTACCCACCATGGTACCGAACACGCGGTTACGGCTGAAATTTGAATAACCGGTTACCAGCAGGTCTCCCAGGTAAACCGAGTCATTGACGGCGCGGTTAGGCATGGGGCGTGCGGTGGCCAGGAAATTGTTCATCTCCTGGATGGCGTTTGACATAAGCACGGCCTGGAAGTTGTCACCGTACTTGAGTCCGCTGCAGATACCTGCGGCTATGGCGTACACGTTCTTGAGCACTGAACTGAACTCAATGCCGGCCACATCCTCCGATACCGATGTCTTAACGTATGAGTTGGTGAGTTTGCGTGCTATATCCTGAGCGTTCTCCAGTTCCTGGCAGCCTACAGTCAGATATGAAAGACGCTCCAGCGCAACCTCCTCGGCATGGCAGGGGCCTGCCACAACTGCGATGTTCTCCATGGGAACGCCGTAGTAGCGGTGGAAATAGTCCGACATGAGCAGATTGTCATCGGGCACGATACCCTTGATGGCCGATACCACGAACTTGTCACGGAGTTTCACCTTGAGTTTCTTCATGTGACTCTTGAAGTACGGTGACGGAGTTACGAACACCAGCACGTCAGACTCTTCGACAATCTTGTTGATATCGGACGAGAAGTTTATCCGGTTCACATCAAACTGCACACCGGTAAGGTATGCGGGGTTGTGACCCAGACGCTTGAAATCCTCTATGCGGTCATCACGACGGATGTACCAGTTTATGGAATCCTCGGTGGAGAGCAGGATCTTGGCTATTGCTGTAGCCCAGCTGCCGCCACCCATAATTGCCAGTTTTCCCTGTGGAATTGCCATAACAGATATGATTTAATCCTTACTTTCAGGTTTCATCTGCGGGAAGAACAGAACCTCCTGAATGGCCTGCTGACCGGTCATGAGCATAACCAGACGGTCTATGCCGATGCCGATACCGCTTGTGGGAGGCATACCGTACTCCAGTGCGCGTACGAAATCCTGATCTATGAACATTGCCTCGTCATCACCCTTCTGGCTCAGGCGCAGCTGATCCTGGAAACGCTCGTACTGATCTATGGGATCGTTCAGTTCACTGTAAGCATTAGCCAGTTCCTTGCCGTTGACCATCAGCTCAAAACGCTCGGTAAGACCAGGCTTGCTGCGGTGCATCTTGGTAAGGGGTGACATCTCTACCGGATAGTCGGTAATGAATGTAGGCTGGATGAATGTACCCTCGCAGGTCTCGCCGAATATCTCGTCAATGAGCTTGCCCTTGCCCATGGAGGGAGTAACCTCCACGCCGCACTTCCCCGCAACCTCACGCATCTCATCCTCCGACATACCGTTCAGGTCATAGCCTGTCTTCTCCTTGATGGCATCCAGGATAGGCAGACGGCGGTAGGGAGCCTTGAAGTCAACCTCGTTCTCACCAACCATTACCTTGGTGGTACCGTTTGTCTCAAGTGCTATTTTTTCAAGCAGTTTCTCGGTAAAGTCCATCATCCAGTTGTAGTCCTTATAGGCCACATATAGTTCCATGCAGGTGAACTCGGGATTGTGGGTGCGGTCCATACCCTCGTTACGGAAGTTCTTGCCAATCTCATATACGCCCTCAAAGCCGCCTACTATAAGACGCTTCAGATACAACTCTGTTGCGATACGGCAGTAGAGGTCTATATCAAGGGTGTTATGATGTGTTATGAACGGACGTGCGCTTGCACCACCGGGGATTGACTGCAGTATGGGAGTCTCAACCTCAGTATAACCGGCATTGTCCAGGACTGAACGCAGGGTGCGGATAACCTTGGTACGCTTTAGGAATGTCTCCTTTACGCCCTCATTGACCACCAGATCAACATAGCGCATGCGGTAACGCAGGTCGGGGTCATCGAACTTGTCATATGCAACGCCATCCTTGTACTTTACGATAGGCAACGGACGCAGTGACTTGCTCAATACAGTGAGTTTCTTGGCGTGGATTGTTATCTCTCCCATCTGTGTGCGGAACACAAAACCTTCTATTCCGATGAAATCGCCGATGTCAAGAAGTTTCTTGAACACCTTGTTGTACATCTCCTTGTCTTCCTCATCGGGGCAGATGTCATCACGGGTGATATAGACCTGGATACGGCCTGTCGAATCCATCAACTCTATGAATGATGCCTTTCCCATAATACGGCGGCTCATCATACGGCCTGCCACGCATACCTGGCGGGGCTCATCCTCATCCTTGAAGTTCTCTTTTATCTCGGCAGCGAAAGCGTTTGTGGGATACATTGCTGCGGGATAGGGATCGATACCCATGGCACGCAGTTCCTTAAGACTCTCTCTTCTGAATTGTTCCTGATCGCTTAATTCCATTGTTTCCTGAATACTACTTATATACGGACTGCAAAGGTAGTAAAATAAAATAATAATGGCGCGTAACGCGCCACTATTACATAATCTTAACTCCTTCGGAGTCAATAGGAATCCCTTTCGGAGTCGGCAGCAATCACTTGCCCAGAAGGCCGAAAATGCTTGTCAGGGACGAGATTGTGCTCGACACCTCATCCGAGGCATCCTCAATCATCTCAACTGCCTCCGAAACTGTCTCCTGAGCGGCAGCCTTTACCTGTGTGGTTGTCTCCTGTACAGTCTGCTTGGCTGTCTGGGTAGCCTGCTGACCGGTCTCCTCAGCACCTGCCTTGGCAAGTACACCTGCAGCGGCTATCGTTGACAGGTCAGTACCGCTGGCCAGAGTCTGGAGAGTGTTGGTTACTGTGCTTGCGGTGTTCTTGGTTACCAGATGATCAGAGCCCAGGATGAGACCCTTGGCAAAGTCATTGTAAAACTCACTCTTGTCATCTACGCCCTTAAGGTCCTGGATACCATTGGTCAACTGGGCAAGCATAATGATGTTGCTCAGATTGGTCACATCAATCTGACCGTCGGTCTGATACTGGGAATAAAGGCTCTTAAGAGCTGCGCCCGATGCCTGTCCGCTGACTGATGCGCTGCCGTTCTTTGTTCCTACACCCAATATGCCGCATGACGATGTCATAAGGCATACTGCAAAACAAACTGCTAATCCAAAAAACTTTTTCATAAATATCATTTTTAAAGTCACTTCATTATCATGGTGGCGCCGCTGGGCTGCATCACAAACTCATAAGGCTTCTTTGTCTTGAGTTTGAGTGTGCTCAGTGAAGGCTCCAGAGTCTTCTTGTCATCAGTGTAGAACTGCACCTCTCCGTCGCCAAGGAATGAAAGGTCTATCTTGGATTTGATAACCTCCTTGGTGGCATTCAGTCCTGCTACGAACCAGCGGCCGTCTGTACTCTTGCGGGCCAGTATCACGTACTTGCCGGGATAGCCGTCAAGGAAACGTGTCTCGGTCCATGTGGTGGGAGCGTCACGCAGCCAGTCCATGCAGATCTTGGGGGCATCCTCCAGATTGTTGGGGCAGATGGCTATGTTCTGGATGGGGTTCTGGAAAATGACCTCGGTTGCAATCTGGAATACGGGAGTGGTCTTGAGCTGTGATCCGCGTCCGCTGTTCTGCTTGTTGAGGATGCGGTTCATGAAGCAGCCGCCGAATTCCATGCAGCCCACGGTGTTGCGTACAAACGGATGCAGGGTGGCCTTGAAAGCCTCCTCATCACATGCGCCCTGGCCAAAGTACATATTCTCCGATGCCAGTACAGCCTCGGATCCTACGTAGTTGGGATACATTCTCTCCCATCCGCGGGGCAGTGTGCAGCCGTGGAATATGCACATGATTCCGTGGTCGTTGGCATCGGACAGCACCTCCTCATAAAGACGGATGGTCTCCTGCTTGTCGCCGCCCCAGAAATCAACCTTGATTCCCTTGCAGCCCACTTTCTCCAACCAGGCCATCTCCTGCTTGCGGATGATTGAGTTGTCCATCTTGCAGATGGGGCTCTGTACTATATCGTTCCAGTAGCCGCTCGAGCTGTACCACAGGAATACATCGACCTTCTTGGAGTTGGCATACTTGATGAGCTGCTCCATGCGGTCATAGCCTATATTCTCATCCCAGCTGGCATCAATCAGGATATACTCCCAGCCCATCTCGCTGGCCAGGTCTATGAACTTTATCTGGTCATCCCAGTTGCAGGATGCATCCTGCCATACTATCCAGCTCCATGTGCTGCGGCCGTATACATACTCGCGTGAAGGAGCATAGAGAGGCTCAACATAATCCCACATAACGGTTGTCTCAACGATAGGCTTCAGGTCTGCACCCACTGTGATTGTACGCCAGGGTGTTGAAGCGGGAAGACGGAATGCAGGGCATACGGTGCCGATGCCGTTGTTCTCATCGGGCATGGGGAACTCAATCTTATAAGTATTATCCTTGCAGTCACCCAGACGTGATGCGCAGTAACTGCTGCTTACACCGGTCTCGCACAGCAGCACCCAACCGTTATCACCTACGTGGAACAGTCCGGGGAATGTGTAACCGTGACCGTACTGTGAGCGTACGTTCATCTGTCCGTCATTGGAGTAGCCCTCCTCATAACTGGGCTTGCTGCGCTGCCAGCCTATCATTGCATCACTCTGCGGAGTGAGGAATGTGGTGGTGCCGTCAGGGAAACGGAATCCGGTATTCTCAAAGAGAACGCGGGTGCTTGCGCGCTGGCGGGGTTTGGGGATGTTATAGCGGATGGCTATGTCATTGTCGCTTACGCGGAACTCAAACTCTATGTTCTGGCGAGCTGCATTCTGCAACTCTATCACTGCAGCATTATAGGCATGGTTTACATGGGCTGTCTTGATGCGGTCCATGGTGTAATCCACCTGTGCACTCTCAACAGTGTTCTTTACCAGTGTCAGGTTCCCGGTAAAATCGCCATTCCCGGCCTCACGTCCCTGAGGAAGTCCCTCAAGTGTCGGTTTGGAACCCATATCCAGCATTATGCCGATGGGTGAATCCTCCAGCATCTGTTTACCGTCATATTTTACCGAGTAGGTAGGACTTTCCGTTCCGGTAAGATTGAATGAAACGACAAGACGGCCGTCCGGGCTTGTAAGGTCCGGTATTCCTGAACCATCCTGTGCAAACACTCCCATGCAAGCCAGCACTGATCCGACTGCAAAAGCAAAAATTTTCTTCATAGCAAAATATTGTAAGTTTTCAAGTTGAATAATGTCTTATCAGAGTGCGCGGAAACTGAGACGCAATGTAATCTGCGGGTAGATGGGATACTTGTCAACGTACTCAAGTATCTCCTTTGCGTCATTGTCAAGTCCCTCGGCGGCATCTGTTATCGAACCCACCTCCTTGTCCTGGCAGTAGAGTGCCGAATTATGATAAATCATGGCACCTGCCTCCAACTGCAGGCCCACCGTACGGTTGGGTATGCATCGGCCAAGGCCCAGACCTACGTAATACTTCAGGGGATCCATCCTGAAATCGGCCTGCATGTATCCACAGCCGTCTTTTTCCACAACAGGGTAAGTCTCCTCTCCTATTTCAAGGGCAAGTTCCCTCTTTCCGTCCGGAGCGGTCGGATCGGGATATTTCTGATTCAGTTCATTCAGGGCGGCCCAATCATTCTCCGTGGTCTTACCGCTCACGCTCAGGAACGGTTTGTCTCTCTTGGAGGAGGGGGTGTAATAGATACCTCCGGCCACGTAGAAACGTCCCATGGCAAACGGATACCAGTTAATCATTGCCTTGATATTTGAAAGGTTGAGGCCCAGACCGGCATCGATTTTGGCCTCATCTCCGAATTTATGTTCAAATTCCTGAGCAGTCAGCGTGGTGTATTGTTCCTGAGCCTTACGTAGGTCCTCGGTATCAAGCACCAAATCAGTTCTGAAGAGGTCGCCTGAAGGTGCCCAGTTATAACCGGCCTTGACAACCAGATGTTTCTGGACGGGCATAGCCAACTCCACACCGAGGCCGTGGAGACCCACCTCTGCTCCTACTGAAAAATGACGGAACGCTTCCATATTATCCTGTGCCGATGCACAAAGAAACATGGATGCGGCAAATAAGGGAAGAAATAATTTTCTCATATATCAAAAAGGATTTATCTGTCAGATTAGAAATCGTTTGACCATGCAAAAATAAACCTTTCTTACACAGTAAGAAAATAAATCACGAAATAATTACTTAACTTCGCGTCCGAAATGGCTCCGTAGCTCAGTTGAATAGAGCGTCAGATTCCGGTTCTGCAGGTCGTGGGTTTGAATCCCACCGGGGTCACAAAAATGGCGATCGCGATAGCGACCGCCATTTTTATGACCGGACATTCACCATTCTATGGGAGTCTGTCCGTGTTTTATGAGCCAGTCGTTGGTGAGGCTGAAGTGGTGATTGCCGAAGAACCCGTTATAGGCTGAGAGGGGGGATGGATGGGCCGATGAAAGTACAAGATGACGGGAGCGGTCTATGATGGCTCCCTTTTTCTTGGCATAACCTCCCCAAAGTATGAATACAAGGCCGTCACGGTGAGCGTTGAGTTCACGGATTGCAGCATCGGTAAACTCTTCCCAACCCTTTCCCTGATGGGAACCGGCCTGACCGGCACGGACCGTCAGAGTGGCGTTCAGAAGCAGCACACCCTGCTGCGCCCAACGCGTCAGGTCGCCGCTTACCGGAACAGGTTTGCCAAGGTCATCGCTTATCTCCTTGAAAATATTACGGAGTGAGGGCGGGAACGGCACGCCGTCGTTTACCGAAAAGCACAGGCCGTGCGCCTGACCCGGCTCGTGATACGGATCCTGTCCTATTATGACAACCTTGACCTTATCGAATGGGCACAGATCAAAGGCATTGAATATCAGACGTCCGGGAGGATAGACCGGACCATGGGCGTACTCATCCCTGACAAAGTCCGTCAGAGTCCTGAAATAGGGCTTGTCAAACTCTGTCTGGAGATGCTCCTTCCAACTCTGGTCTATCTTTACCTCCATATCAGATCAGTTGAATGCCTGCGGCAGCGCATTCGGCACGCATATCATCGGGCCAGATGCTCGCCTGAATCTCACCTATGTGAGCTTTCTGCAGGAACAGCATGCAAAGACGCGACTGGCCTATACCGCCGCCGATTGACAGAGGAAGCTGGCCTGCCAGCAGTTTCTTGTGGAAATAGAGTTCCTTGCGCTCCTGCTTGCCGCAGAGTTCCAGCTGACGGAGCATAGACTCCTTATCAACGCGGATACCCATTGACGAAAGTTCCATCGCGCGCCCCAGTATGGGGTTCCAGACCAGAAGGTCACCGTTCAGTCCCATGAATCCGTCCTGGTTGGGAGTGGTCCAATCATCGTAGTCGGGTGCGCGCAGGTCATGCTCCTTGCCGTCACCCAGTTTGCCGCCGATACCCATGATGAAGACGGCGCCGTGCTCGCGGCATATGGCATCCTCACGTTCCTTGGGGGTCTTGTCGGGATAGAGACGGCGCAGTTCCTCTGAGTGGATAAAGAACACCTCGCGGGCCAGGAACGGCTCCAACTGGGGATAGGTCTCGTTTATCAGATACTCTGTACGGAGCATGGCTGAGTATATCTTGCGTACTATGCGCTTAAGGAAATCAATGTTGCGGTCATCGGCCGTGATTACACGTTCCCAATCCCACTGGTCAACATAAAGCGAGTGCAGGTTTCCCAGGCTCTCATCGGCGCGTATGGCGTTCATATCGGTATAGATTCCGTAACCGGGCTTTACCTCATACTCGGCCAGGGTAAGACGTTTCCACTTGGCAAGTGAATGAACCACCTCGGCCTTGGCGTCGCCCAGGTCTTTTATGGGAAATGTGACGGCGCGCTCAACTCCGTTCAGGTCATCGTTTATACCCATACCCTTGAGAACGAACAGAGGGGCGGTGACACGTCTCAACTGCAGTCCGGTTGAAAGATTCTGTTGGAAAAACTCCTTGATGAGTTTGATACCCTGCTCTGTCTGCTGCATTGACATGAGCGGTTTGTACTTTTCTGGAATGATCAGGTAGCTCATAGCATTTATGTTGTTTTATTCATTATACCAGTTGACGTAACTGTTAGAGCTGGAGCGTTTCTTGACCTTAAGCAGGTCTGCCAGCATCTGCGAATTGGCCTTGACTGTAAAGTTATATGACGTATAGGGTTTGAGTACGACGCTGCAAGACATATTGAAGCAGTGCAGGTCACGCGTCACACTCATAGTCGTGGTCGTAAAATCATGCCAGGTAAAATCCCAGCCCGATGAGAAGTTGATGTTCCACTTGTTGGTCAGTTTCATGTTTCCGGACATGTTCAGGCTGTGCGACAACGCCCAGGGATACCGCATACGCTTCACATTGATCTGCGCTTTGGTATCTTCACGCATTGTTATGCCGTAAGAGATGGAGAATGACCACGGCAGGGAATAATTAACGTAACCGTCTTCATCTACAGGAGCAGCGCCACCGTTCTTACCTGGTGCCGACTGGGTCTTGCCTACCCTTTCCGGCTTGTCCGCATTGGGATTCTCATCAAACCCCTCATCATCGGTTTCATCATCTCCGTAATCACGATGGAACAGGTTGTTAAACTTTCCTTTCCACTCTCTGAGCGTATTGTTGGAGAATGTGTATGAGAAATTCTGGCTCATACCCTGGAAACGGCCGAACCTTCCGTAAGAATACTCTGTACGTTCACCAACTATAACCTTACCCTGTTCATTGAACTCATAGGCATACGTAGCCCAAACCGCATTCAGGTTGAACGTATGGTTTCCCGGGAGTTTAAGGCGCAGACGGGTATTGAGGTTACTCCACGGTCTGCTTATGGCGGCGAAATTGTATGACATCGATGCTCCCAGTTCGTCTATCAGGGAAACTGTTTTCTCTGACCTTGTAGTATCCTTGTCCGTCCGCAATTTCATCTCCAGATTATTGCCTACGCTCAGTGACAGGGTACCGGACTTGCCTTTTCCCGGAACGCCATACATCGAACCCGAGTATGGTGAATACTCCACGGTACGGACTTCGCCCTTGTCATCGGTGTAGGTATATGTGTCATAGAAACCGTAGCGGGCGGCACTGAAATCGGGAGCCATACTGTAACTGACCGAAGGCGTGAACACATGCCTTACAGCCACCAGTTTGTCACCGAACATCCTTATCCACAAGTTTGACGGCTCGTACATACCGTACAACTTAGTGTTTGCACTTACGCTCAGGTTGTAATTGTACACGCGGTTGAATCCGTATACGGTATCCCTTGCCGCCTTCATGTTCTGGTCATCCCACCTCTGCATAACCTTGTACGTGTACCAGCGTGAGTTGTAGTTGAATGAAGGAGTAATGTTTATTGTCTTGAATATCTGGAACGTAGCACTTATGGGGATAGAATGCCTCATGCCGTTGTTCCAGTCACGGAGCAGGTTCTTGTCCATGATCTCATTCTCCTTGCCGGTTATGCTGTTACTCAACGAGCCGTTGTATGACATGGATATCTTCTCATACCATTTCTCAGTTCCGGCAACCTTCTTTCGCTTGAACGGATAGAAACGCTGCAGTGATATATTGAGCGAAGGCAGGTTTAACGAAAGCGTTGAGTCACGCATGTTCTGCGACATGTTGGCGGAGCTGGAAACAGAGAGGCCTATCGACGGAAAATTCCTTGAATAACTGATACTTGACGTACGTGTGCTCTGCGATGTCAGCGACGGATTGTACAGACTGCTCAGATTGGAGCGTTCGTAACTCTGTGTGGCAAAATTCACACTGGCCGAAAAATTCTGGTACGGATTGGCCTTGGGATCCTGACGGTGCGTCCAACGTACCTTGAAGTTCTTTGTGACAGCATAGTCCGGGAGTCCCTTGTCACCGGTCTTGGTAGTTAGCGAACTGGCATACACATTGCCTGAGAACTTGTAACGTTTCTTGTATTTGCTCTCGCCTGATATACCCCAGGAACCTTTGGTGAATATCTCACCCAGCACTTTCAGGTCAACGTAATCAGAAAGTGCGAAATAGTATCCGCCATCCTTCAGGTAGAAGCCCCTCTCCATCTCATCACCGTAAGTAGGCACAATTATGCCCGATGCATAATCGCCCTCCAGGAACGGAAAGAATCCGAACGGCACGAAAAGAGGTAAGGGAACACCCATAACCTCCAGATAAGCCGGCCCGAATATTACATCACGGCCGGGACGCACCTTGGCACGCGTTATGCGGATGTTGAAGTGGGGATCATCGTGAATATCACAGGTGGTGTATATGCCATCGGCTATGTAATACTCTCCGTCCGGACCCTTCTTGGCCTCGTTACTGGTCATATAGCCCTCGCCCTGCTGGGTGATGATCTCATTGATGTAACCCTTCTCGGTCTTGAAGTTGTAACTTATATGATTGGAATTATACGGAGTGCTTCCGTCCACGAAAACCGGGCTGCCCTGCCATTCACCGGTGGAATCCTGAATTCCGTCGGCATAGACCATGCTGCTGTCCATCTGCATCTTTATCACGGCTGCGGTGAGTTGGACATTCTGGTAGTTGACATGTCCGTTACCGTAGAGTGATGCATAGCCTCCGTTGTTCCAGACCATGGAGTCACTGGACTCATAGGCAACCGGATCATCCAGTGCGTCTTTCTTTTTCTTGGGACCCTTTGGAACAGAATCCTGTACGGATGATATTGAGTCAGGGACAGCCTGAACCCGAACAGAATCTGCTGCCGCAATGCCTGAAAGGGAATCAACAGGGACCTGAGCCACTGCCATTCCGGCCGGAATAAACAATCCGAGAAGTATCGGAAGCCAACTTTTTCTGTTATTTCCCCTCACTTGCTGACGAGCTTTCTGCGTATCAAACTGCAAAAGTACCCATAAAACCTCACACAAGCGCACACGCGGGGCTGTTTTCAGAATTTTTAATAGTAAAAAGACTGTTAGAGACTGATTTGGGGGTTACAGGAAGAGCCTGCACCAGTCCCTGAAGATATCCACCCCCTCTGGGCCGAACTTGACCAGACTGTTCTCTGCCTGCTCAATGGTTTTCTCCTCTTTGGGACGGGTCTTGCTGTAGAACTTGTCTGCAAAGCAGATTATCTTCTCCTCAACCGATACGGGAACCATATCCCTGTGAGGTACCGGCAGGTCACGTTCCAGAATCTGTTTGAGAGTCAGGCCCGTACCCGTGTGGCGCTCCGCAACCAGGGCGTGACGCGGCAGCCCCTCTTTGCGCAACAGGTCGGCGCCCAGATAACCGTGACACAGATAGTGATATTTGCCGAAACAATGGATGGCATCTGCATCTGTAAGGAAAATTCCTATATCATGAAGCATGGCCGCCTCCTCGACGAATGCGGCATCGGCACCCAGTTCCGGGTACGCGGTCACAATCTTCAGTGCCTTGTCGGCGACAAGGCGGCTATGCAGCATGAGCAGATCCCTGAGGGGCTGATTGTCAGAGTAGTACTTGTCAATCACCCCCATCCAAAGGCTTTCGTTTCCCTGGCTCATCTTAAAGGTGCGATCACAAAACTGTATGAATAGTCGCCATAGTGCAACTTATACGGCTCCAGCGGTGTAGCACCCCAACTGTTCACGCAAGCCAGACCGTACTGAGCCTTGTCAATATGCACAACGGTATAGGGACGCGGAGTCAGGTCGCCAGCATGCACATTATGCTTCTGAGGGCCCTCATCCAGATCGGCAGTGGTATAGTTCAGTGATGACATACTCAGAGGTGCGTCACTGTAGAACTCCAGACCCAAGCCATCGGCGTTTGTCACGCGCCACCAGCGGACATCGGTCTTGTTGCCGTTCTCCTGCGGACGTATGTATGGGAAATACTGGTCTGCCACAGAACTCCTGTAAATACCAAGGAACTGCGAGCTGTTACGGTCCGAGTAGTTCTCAATAGGACCACGGCCATAGAATTCAACCTGATCAAACTCCTTGGCCATCGCCATGGTCATACCGAACTTGAATAGGTCGGGCATACCCTGCTGGCGCTGTCCGCGCTGGCCCTGACGCTGCGGAGCGGACTGAGCCATTGCCTGAGCAGCCTCCTCGGGACGGGTAACCATCTTCTGGGTAACATGCATATAACCTTCGTGGTCCAGCACATACTCCATCTCAAGTGATGCATGTAACTGCTCTATCTCATATTTTACATTAACCTTGCCCAGACCGTCCTCAACCTTGCACTCGAAAGCGGTGCGCCTGAGATTGGGATTGCGCCAGGCCTGCATGCGTGTGTGAAGGTTTGCACCGTAGTCGTTATCGGTGGGAGCGCGCCAGAAATCACTCTTTAACTGACTTCCGTTCTGTGTAATCTGCTTGCCGTCAATGTCAATGTAATCAATCCAGCCGCTGTTCTTGTTGAAGGTATATACAACACCTGCAGCCTCAAGCTTGACATAAGCCACTGCCTCATCAATCTTTACATCTCCACTGTTCTCTGCAGCCATCTGCGGGAACCCGTAGCCGGCAACCTCAAACTGGTTATGTGCCACGACAAAGTCCTTCTCAAGCAGAGGAGTGGCCTCTTTCAGTTTAAATTCCACATTCACAAGAATCTCCTTTCCCGCCGGAGCCTTCTTAATCGCCTTGGCAAGATCTGATGATGTAACCTTTACCCTGCTCTGGGCGGCAATCTTGGGCATCTTTATCTGACCGCGCGAAACCTCGGTGCCATCGGCCGTCAACACATACTCCATATAGTATGCCGACAGGTCGGTATAGAAGTTCTCATTATACACTTCAATAACGCCCTTCTTAAGGTCAACAGGAGTAGCCCATATGTTCTGGTAGAAATACTGTACCTCATAAGCATGCGGATTCCAGCGGCGGTCGGGGGCAATCAGACCGTTGCAGTTAAAGTTCTGGTCCGATGTAGGATAACGTCCCTCATCTCCGCCATACATGAAAATCTCCTTTCCATCGGCGTTTTTGCCATATACTGCCTGGTCAACAAAATCCCAGATGAATCCGCCCTGAACCGAACGGTTAGCACGGATAATGTCCCAGTACTCCTTGAATCCGCCCTCGGAGTTACCCATGGCATGGGCGTACTCGCACTCTATCATAGGACGGGGGTCATTGCCGCGCTCATGACGCTCCATGGCGCCGTAATCGGCATACATCGGACAGTGAATATCGCAATGGTCAGGCGAGCCGGTGGCACCCTCATACTGTACGGGGCGGGTCTTGTCATAATCCTTTATCCACTTGTAGCAGGTCACAAAATTCTGGCCGTCACCATCCTCATTACCCATTGACCATACAATGATTGACGGATGGTTCTTGAAGGTTATCACGTTTGACTTGTTACGTTCCAAATGTGCCTGCTCATACTCGGGATTACGGGCCAGTGGGTTGGGTCCGTACATCATGCCATGACCTTCAATATTGGCTTCGGCTACCAGATAAATGCCGTATTCATCGCACAAATCATACCAGCGCGGATCGTCGGGATAGTGACTGGTGCGGACCGCGTTGATATTCATCTGCTTCATGATCTGAATATCCTGGACCATACGCTCCAACGGCACCACATAACCTCCGTAGGGATCCATTTCATGACGGTCGGCACCCTTTATGAGTATGGGCTGTCCGTTTACCAGCAACTGGCGGTCACGGATCTCAACCTTACGGAATCCCACCTTCTGCGGAACGACCTCGATCACCTTTCCGTCCGGTTCCTGAAGTGTTATGAACAAGGTGTAAAGATACGGGGTCTCTGCTGTCCATTTGTAAGGATTTCCTACCTGGAACGATAACTTTACGGCTCCGTTTGCAACGGTCTCTGATGCGCCGCGTATAACCTTGCCGTCAGCGTCCTTCAGCTGAAGGTTCAGCACCTTGCTGTCTGCCCCGGTTAATGAAGCCTCAAAATCGAGGGTGGCGTTCACATACTTGGCATCCAAGTCTGTAACTATGCGGACATCATCCAAATGAGCCTGCGGACGTGAATAGAGATATACTTCACGGGCAATTCCGGTAAAGCGCCAGAAATCCTGGTCTTCTATGTAACTGCCGTCGCACCAGCGCATTATCTGCATGGCTATCAGGTTTTTCTCACCGAATTTCACAAAATCAGTAATATCGAACTCCGCCTCCATCTTGCTGTCCTCGCTGTAGCCCACATACTTGCCGTTCACCCAGACCCAAAGGTTTGAAGTAGCCGAACCCACATGAATATAGACACGTTGTCCTTTCCAGTCGGCCGGAATATTGAAACTCTGACGGTATGAGCCGACATAATTGTCGCGCTCGCCTACTATAGGCGGATTGATGGGATACTCGTTGTTCCAGGGATATGTCACGTTGGTATATATCCTGTCTCCATAACCGTTCATCTCAAACAGACCGGGCACCGGGAAATCCACCCACTTGCCGTCATCATAACCCTCGGTAAAGAAACCATCGGGCTTGTCATAGGCGTTCTTGACAAAATTGAATTTCCAGTTTCCCTCTAACGACATGAATCTTGACGAGCGGTCCTTTTGGCCAGCCTCTGCTGTTTTAAGGTCTTCATAGGCAAAATAGTCGGCCACATCAGGCTTCTCGTTTTCACTGTTAACCTTAGGGTCAAGCCACACAGGCTGTTGCGCCATTACCGGAATAAGCGCGATCTGAAGAATGGTCAGTAATGCAATCCGTTTCATATATTAAGTTGTTTTCGCAATCGCGAAAGTAATTGTTTTTTGCCTAACGGAATGCTGTTATCGGGAAAAATGCTACCTTTACACCAATTTTTACACGCACACGCGCGAACCGTTAATGCATATGTCATTTTCAATCGTCAATAAAACAAAAGGGCTTTCAGAAAAGATATTCCGACTGTTACCCTATATACTTGCATTACTGCTTTGGGCAGCACTTTCCATTTACGGACAGTACTACCTGAAAAAAGTTGAAGACCTTTCACTTTTTCTGTTTGACTCCCTCTATCTGAAGGAAGCCGCTCAGATACCGGGTGGCCTGCTGGGGGTCATGGGCTCGTTCCTGACCCAGTTCCTGTATTACCCGTGGCTTGGCGCACTCATATGGATAATAACCCTCCTGTCGGTTTATCAGTTGACCATAAAGGCATTCGACATTCCGGAACGGCTCATGTCACTGGCTGTCATACCCGCCGCCCTTCTGGTAATAGCAAACATGTCTTTAGGTTACGGAGTGTATATAATGAGGGAACCTGACCATTTCTTTGCTCCGCTGTTGGGATACCTCGCCGCCCTCATTCCACTCTTCACGTTCAAACATGTCAGGTCACTTTGGGGCAGGATCCTCTTTCTGACAATATGGACAGCCGCAGGATATCCCATTCTGGGAATGTTCGCTTTCCTGGGTACGGTGTCCGCGTCGCTGATGGCGCTCACCCAATCCGGATCACTGTCCAAAGAGAGGTTTACCCTGTTCGCATCGGGCATAATCCTGGTACTTGTCATACCGCTTATAGAGTACAGTTTCTACACATCCTACCGCATAGCGGACAGTTGGATCATTGGACTGCCTGTAATATCCGAGGATGCCTGGACACGCGTCATGCGCACACCCTTCCAGTTGGCACTGCTCTTCATACCGGTGATGGCCGCCGTGTCCAACCGACTCAAGGCCGACGGAAAAAGCACCCTGCTGCAGGCATCTGTCCTGACTGTTTCGGTCCTCTGCGTATGGATATTCTGGTTCAAGGATGATAACTTCCAAATTGAACTGGCCATGTCCGAATCAGTAGACCGTATGGAGTGGCAGAAAGTGGTTGACATCTACGACAAGGCTGTCAAATCACATTCCAAGTCCGATGAAAGGGCTTACAAAGCACGCTCCAAAAGCCTCAAGGACGTTACAAACCGTGATGAGATTGCAGATATAACAGAAAGATACAGGAGCCGTTTCTTTGAGCCCACCCGCACCATGATAATATACCGTGACATGGCTCTGCTCAAGTTAAACAGGGCTCTGGAGCAGACTTTCACCATGAAGGACGGAGGACGGCCCCAGAAATCCCGCTGCCTGATTCCCATGGCTTATCAGTCGGGAAAGCAGATTTATCTGCAATACGGCCTTATCAACCTATGCTACCGTTGGTGCCAGGAGGATCTGATTGAGCACGACTGGAGTTACGGCACGCTCAAGTACATGGCCATGCACAGCATAATCATGAGCGAGAGCGAGTTTGCATACAAATATCTCAACAAACTCCGTAAGACCATATTCTACCGCCGTTGGGCCAAGGAGCAGACACCTTACTCGCTCGACAGCAACCTGATGGCTGCCAATGAGCCTTACAAGAGCATTCTGCCCTATATGTGTTTTGAGGACCGTATGGTAAACGACATGGTAAAATGTGAAACTTTCATGATGCGTCATTACACGGAGGAAGAACCGCCCCATGCTACGCCAGAATACGACCGTGCCGCACTGCTGTGGGCGATGCGCATGCAGAACATACCCCTATTCTGGAACAGGCTCTACCTGTATATCAATTCCAATAAGGTGGTGGAACTGCCCCGCAGCGTACAGGAAGCCGCCCTGCTATACAGCAAACTTGAGAAGCCCCCGTTTGAGATACCGTTCAGCAAACAGGTAACCGACAGTTATGACGCTTTCAACCGTTTCATTAAAAGCAATCCTATACGCAACATGGAAGAATCGGCCTACCCGTACTACAGCAGGTTCGGAAAGACATTCTTCTACTATTACTATTTCATCCGGAACCTTCAGACCTATTGACCTATGAAAAGAATAGCCATACCTGTACTTGCCGCCCTTCTGGCATCATGTACTACCAAGGCGCCCTCCTCATACAGCAACTTGGATAAAGCGCCATCGATATTTCCCGATTACACGGACATCACCATACCCGCCAATATCGCTCCCATGAACTTCAGTATTGACGAGCAGGCCGATGAATACATCACGGTGTTCAGCACATCGTCCGCAAGCACAACCGTCAAGGGGCGCAAGGTCCGCATTCCCGAATCCAAATGGAGGAAACTCACAGCCGGCTCCCGCATAACCGTTCAGGTCTACGGCCGCAGCGGAAAGCAGTGGAGTGCCTACGCCCCGTTCAGCATGAGCGTGTCCGATGACATCGACCCCTATATCTCATACCGTATCATTCCCATCTCAGTGGAGTCATATGAAAAGCTGTCGATACGGCAAAGGAACATAACCAATTTCAGGGAGAAGGTCATCTTTGCCAACACCATGGTTCACAACAATGCACAGGGATCATGTATCAACTGCCACCATTACAGGAACTGGGAGACTGACAACATGCTGTTTCATGTACGTCATTTCAAAGGCGGCACGGTATTTATTCTTGACGGTGAACTCCATAAGATAAACACCAAGACAGACTCAACCATTTCCGCCGGATCGTACCCGTCGTGGCATCCGACTCATGATTTCGTAGCTTTCGCAAGTGATAAGATACATCAGTCTATACATGCTCTATCTCATGATAAACTGGAAGTTATGGATGACAAAAGCGACATAATACTGTATGATATTCGCAACAACACCGTCAGTCCAATAGAAAATGACACCATTCAGTTTGAGTGTTTCCCAGCTTGGTCATCTGACGGCAAGAGTCTCTATTATGTATCTTCGGCCTATCAGGTGCCCACGGGGACTTCCAGAATAGATGCTGTCTTTCTGGACAGATTCAAATTTCACTACAATCTCTACACGAAACCTTTTGATCCCGACACACGCACATGGGGTGCCAGCAAACTTTTGTACGATGCAGTGGCTGCTGACAGCAGCATAACATGGCCAAAGGCATCACCCGACGGCCGTTGGCTATTGTGCTGTATAAGTACTCACGGAATGTTCCCTTTAGACCAGATAGAATCCGACTTTATTATTTTTGACCTGAAAGACTATTCTTACCGATATGCCGATGAATTGAACAGTCCTTTTGCCGAAAGTTTCCACTGCTGGTCATCCAACGGAAAATGGTTCATGTTCAGCACACGGCGCGAGGATGCGGTCCACACCCGCCTCTATTTCAGTCATATTGACGAGAACGGCCATTTCTCAAAACCGTTCGCCCTGCCGCAACGTGACCCGGAGTTCAACCGTGAATTCCTGAATGCGTTCAACATAGGTGAATTCATGAAGGAACCCGTCCACATAACACCCAGACAATTCGCCTCATTCATCTCAAGTACAGACGCAACCCCTTCCAAATACGAATCAAAAAGAGGAGAATGATCAAGACAAGAATCATATCTGCATTTATTATTACAGCTTTCTGCTTTTTGTGGACTTTGCCGGCCATGGCTGTTGACAAGGACGGCAAGTTCATACTGGTCATTGACGCCGGCCACGGAGGCAAGGACCCCGGAGCAGTAAACGGCAAGAATCAGGAGAAAAGCATAAACCTGAACGTAGCTCTCAAGATGGGCAAACTCATTGAGGAGAACTGCAAGGATGTAAAGGTAATCTACACCCGTAAGACAGACGTATTTGTAGAATTGTACAAGCGGGCAGATATTGCCAACAAGGCAGGAGCCGATATGTTCATATCGGTACATACCAATTCGGCCAAGAGCAAAAGCGCCAACGGAGCTGAAACATACCTTCTGGGAGTTGAGGAAAACCGAGCCAGTGCAAATCTGAACGCTGCGCTCGAGGAGAACAAGGCCATACTTCTGGAAAATGACTACGAGGCTCATTATGAGGGCTATGACCCTAACAGTCCGGAGAGCATGATAATATTTGAATTCATGCAGAACGAGTATCAGAAGGAGAGTCTTAAAATGGCCACCTTCACTCAGGAAAGGATGGTAAAATCAGCCAAACGGCCCGACCGCGGTGTCCATCAGGCCGGATATCTGGTTTTGTGGAAAAGCACTATGCCGAGCATCCTGATTGAATTGGGATTCATATCCAATGATGCCGAATGCAAGTACCTGGTTTCGCAGAAAGGCGTGGACGAAATGGGACAGAGCCTCTACGAAGCATTCAGGGATTATCTGGATTACCACAACAAACTTGTTGAGAAAGCTGTGCCCACCGCACAGGCAATAGGGAACAAAGGAGCCGATCGTGAACTGCCTGTGTATAAGGTGCAGTTCATGAGCATCAGGAATCCTCTCAAGAAAAACGACAAACGCCTCAAGGCTTACGACAATGTAGATTACTATACCGAAGGCGGAATGTGCAAGTACACATGCGGTGACACTACTGATTTTGAGGCGGTGCAAAAGACGAAGAAGGAGGTCCAGAAAAAGTATAAGGATGCGTTCGTAATTGCCGTGTATGAAGGCAGGAAAATCAGCGTCAGAGAGGCCCAGGAAATCAACGCCAAAAACAAATAATATACAGAAAATATTCACACGCCAACAACGCCGTATTTAGATTTCGTCTAAATATGACGTTGTTTTGGTTTTTAATATGGCCAAATATGCAATCGCGTTTTGGTAGGTGTTTAATAGGGTTATCCAAGTGCTCAAAATGGCTCCCGAATTATAGTTATCAACAGGCTTTCTCGCTGATTTTCAGGGCTATACTAAAAATCAATAGGCTATTTTCAACTATTTTAATACGTTTTTCCAAGTGCCTAATTCCCAACATCTTACAAAAGACGTATTTTCGGGTAGGTCAAACCGGTTTGGTTTATTGAAATAAGATTGTCAACTTTGCAATGCAGTTGAAGGAAAGGCACCTATAGTCCGACCCCAACCAACAGAAAAAATGATAGGGACTGAACTAAAAAACCAATGGAGCTTATGTCTGGATTTCATCCGGGACAACGTGTCGAAAGCAGTTTTCGATACGTGGTTTACGGTTGTAGAGCCGGAGTCATTGGAAAACGGTGAACTCGTACTGCAGATCCCAAGCCCGTTCGTATTCGAGTATCTGGAGCAGAACTGCCTGGACGTTATAAAGGCGGCTCTGACCAAGGTTTTCGGCAAGGGCACCAAACTATCATACAGCATACTTACAGATAAGGAGAACAACATCAGCCAGAACGTCAGTTCGGCAGATACCTTATATAATATAAAGGGTACTGCAGAGATAGGAAACAAGGCCCCGTCCGTAAACGATGCTCCGTATGTTCAGGATCTCAATCCCCAGTTGGACCCCAACTACAGTTTTGAGAATTTCGTAGAGGGAATAAGTAACAAACTTGCTCGCACAGCCGGTGAGACCATAGCCTTGAATCCGGCAGGAAGCGCATTCAACCCCCTGTTCATATATGGTTCATCCGGCGTGGGCAAAACTCACCTGGCAACAGCCATAGGCCGTAAGGTAAAGGAACTCCACCCCGAAAAAAGAGTCCTTTACGTATCAGCCCACCTCTTCATGGTACAATATACTGATGCGGCCAGAAACAACACTGTCAATGATTTCATCCATTTCTATCAGTCCATAGACGTGCTGATCATTGATGACATGCAGGAACTGTCAGGTTACACCAAGACACAGAACACATTTTTCCATATATTCAACTATCTGCACCTTAACCACAAGCAGCTTATCATGACGAGTGACCGTCCGCCCAAGGACATGAAAGACCTTGAGGAGCGTCTGATCACCCGCTTCAAATGGGGCTTGGTGGCTGAGTTGGAGCGTCCGGACCTTAACCTGCGCAAAGACATACTACGCGACAAGACCAGACGTGACGGTATCAGGTTCCCGGAGCCGGTTATTGATTACATAGCCGACAAGGTAAGGGATAATGTTCGTGATCTGGAGGGTGTGATTGTCTCACTGATGGCATATTCAACAATTTACGGCAAGGACGTAGACCTGAATCTTACCCATGAGGTGATAGACAAGAGCCAGCATCATGAGCAGAAACCAATCACGATTGAATCCATTATCTCAAAGGTCTGTGACTATTATAACATCGACGAGACATCCGTACAATCCAAATCACGCAAGCATGAGATTGTTCAGGCAAGACAGATAAGTATGTATCTGGCCAAGAAATACCTGGATTTCTCCACTTCAAAGATTGGAGCGTACATAGGAAAGCGCGATCACGCCACAGTTCTCCACGCCTGCAATATGGTCCGTGACCAGATTCAGGTAGACAAGAATTTCAAGGCCGATATGGAAAATATCGAGAGTGGTTTGCGCTGCTGAATCTCAGGGACGTAGAAGTTGACTGAAGCGGTGATCCAATCACCGCTTTTTTGTTTTTATACAATTCATATTCAAGTTAATTCCAAGTGACAACACGAGTAACTATTTCCCGTTTTGGAAAACTTTTAAGCCATCGCATTTTCTTATATAATTGATTATCAATGAATATCTGTTTCAAAACGGAAAACTTTGTTTTTGAATGGAATTTTATTTTTTCAAACATTAGTTTTTATCGGACGCATTATATACATTTGTAATGCTGTAGCCAATCCACATATTGGCGTGCATTTCTTGCGCATATATCAAACAAGTAATATAAAATGGACGACAAAAAACTAACCTACACTTTCGATGAGGCGTTCAAGGCCTCAGTGGACTATTTCGGAGGTGACGAACTTGCAGCCAAAGTATGGGTGAACAAGTACGCGGTAAAAGACTCCTTCGGAAAAATTTATGAGAAGACTCCAGATGACATGCACTGGCGAATAGCCAATGAGATTGCCCGCGTGGAGAAAAAGTACAAGAACCCCATGACCGCCGCCCAACTTCATGACTTGCTCAAGGGATTCAAGTACATCGTTCCGCAGGGAAGCCCTATGACCGGAATAGGTAACAATTACCAGATTGCATCACTCTCCAACTGTTTTGTTATCGGTACTGAGGGAGCAGCCGATTCATACGGTGCCATCATGAAGATTGACGAGGAACAGGTTCAGCTTATGAAACGCCGCGGCGGTGTAGGTCATGACCTGTCAGATATCCGTCCCAAGGGTTCACCCGTAAAGAACTCCGCACTCACTTCAACAGGCCTGGTTCCGTTCATGGAGCGTTTCTCCAATTCCACCCGCGAGGTGGCACAGGACGGCCGTCGCGGCGCCCTGATGCTGAGTGTATCCATCAAGCACCCGGATTCAGAGTCATTCATCGACGCCAAGATGGAGAGCGGCAAGGTTACCGGCGCCAACGTATCGGTAAAGATTGACGATGAATTCATGAAAGCTGCCATTGAAGGCCGCAAATATACCCAGTGCTACCCCATCGACTCCAAGAAGCCACTGTACAAGAAGGAGATCGATGCTAGTGAACTCTGGAAAAAGATTGTCCACAACGCATGGAAATCGGCCGAGCCCGGAGTCCTGTTCTGGGACACCATACTGCGCGAGTCTGTCCCCGACTGCTATGCTGACCTGGGATTCCGCACCGTCAGCACCAACCCCTGCGGAGAGATTCCGTTGTGCCCGTATGACAGTTGTCGTCTGTTGGCCATAAACCTCTATTCGTACGTAAAGAATCCGTTCACCCCCAAGGCCAAGTTTGACTTTGACCTGTTCAAGAAACATGTGGCCATAGCACAGCGCATCATGGACGATATCATAGACCTGGAGATTGAGAAGATAGATATGATCCAGGCCAAGATAGCCAGTGACCCCGAGGATGACGAGACCAAGTATACCGAGAAACGCCTTTGGGAGAAAATCATGCGCAAGAGCACCATGGGCCGTCGTACCGGTGTAGGTATCACCGCCGAGGGTGATATGCTGGCCGCAATGGGACTCCGTTACGGAACCGATGAGGCTACCCAATTTGCCGAGACAGTTCAGCGCACCCTGGCACTTACCGCCTACCGTTCATCAGTTGAGATGGCTAAGGAACGCGGTGCTTTTGAGATATTTGACTGGAAGCGCGAGCAAAAGAACCCCTTCATACTGCGCATCAAGGAGGCCGATCCCCAGCTCTATGAAGATATGAAGAAATACGGTCGCCGTAACATTGCCTGTCTCACAATAGCCCCCACCGGAACAGTAAGTCTTATGACTCAGACTACCTCCGGTCTGGAGCCGGTATTCATGCCTGTCTACAAGCGCCGCCGCAAGGTTAACCGCGACGATGAGAACGCCAACATCACCTTTGTCGATGATAACGGCGATGCATTTGAGGAGTTCATCGTATTCCACCACAAGTTTGTGGAGTGGATGGTTGTGAACGGAATCAATCCCGCCCAGAAGTTCACGCCGGAGGAGGTTGATGAACTGGTTGCCCGCTCACCCTACTACAAGGCTACCGCCCAGGATGTCGACTGGGTTAACAAGGTTAAGATGCAGGGTGCCCTGCAGAAATGGGTTGACCACTCCATCAGCGTTACCATCAACCTTCCCAACGATGTATCAGAAGACCTGGTCAACCAACTCTACGTAGAGGCCTGGAAGAGCGGATGCAAGGGTTGCACCGTATACCGTGACGGTTCACGTGACGGCGTTCTTGTTGATGCCAAGAGTGACAAGAAGGCAGAAAAGGAGAAGAAAGACGGCAAAGAGCCAACTCTGGCACCATGTGACTGCGAGCCGCGTCAGGTAGTTGAGGTCCGTCCGCGCATTCTTGAGGCCGACGTGGTACGTTTCCAGAACAACAAGGAGAAATGGGTGGCATTCGTAGGTATCCTGGACGGCCGTCCGTATGAGATATTCACCGGTCTGCAGGATGACGACGAGGGTATTGTACTACCCAAGACCGTTGAGAAAGGCTGGATTATCAAGAATATTGATGAGGAGGGCCGCAAGCGCTACGACTTCCAGTTCACCAACAAACGCGGATACAAGGTTACTATCGAAGGCCTGTCCGAAAAATTTGACAAGGAGTACTGGAACTACGCCAAGCTGATATCAGGCGTACTCCGCTACCAGATGCCTATTGACCTGTGCATCAAGCTCATCGGCTCACTTGACCTTGGATCAGAGAACATCAACAACTGGAAGAACGGTGTGGAGCGCGCCCTTAAGAAATACGTCCAGGACGGCACCGCTGTAAAGGGTGAGAAGTGTTCTGTATGCGGAAGCGAGTCACTGGTATATCAGGAGGGCTGCCTCATCTGCAAGAACTGCGGATCATCACGTTGCGGTTAAAATGAAAAATAAAGAACAGACAATAACACTTGACAGCCTGCGGTTCTACGCCTACCATGGTGCCGAACCGCAGGAGGCCATTGTGGGTGCCTGGTACACGGTTGACATCAGTATCACAGCCGATGCCACCGATGCCATACTCAACGACAATCTGAACGGGACAATCAACTACGCGAAAGTAACCGAGATAATAAAGCAGCAGATGCAAATCCGCTCCGCCCTTCTGGAACACGTAGCCGGCCGCATAGCCAATGCTCTGCTAAACGGTTTCCCCGCAATCAGTTCACTGACAGTAAAGGTGTGCAAACAAAATCCCCCCGTCTGCACTCCCTGCACCGCTTCCGGCTTTACCCTCACTGTTGAAAGGTAACAGCAATTAAACAAGAATTGCTGTTACGTGCACCCTGGAACCTTCTGCAAATAGGGGGATTAGATTTCCGGCAATCTCTTTTCCGTTCACCAGAAGTTTCTGTAATCCGCGCATTGAGCCGTTGGGGTTCTTGATTTCAATCTGGTAGGTGGCTCCGCGGAATTTGCGGGTTATCTTGTACTCCTTCATATCGGGACTGATGCATGGATCAATCTCAAGACCGTTGTAGGTGGGCTTGATACCCAGGATGAACTGGGTGATTGTGTACCAGTTCCAGGCGGCTGTGCCGGTAAGCCAGGAGTTCTTGCCCTCGCCGGGACGGAACGCATCCTTGCCGGCCACCATCTGTGAGTAGACATAGGGCTCAACCTTGTGCAGAGTCTGATCCTTGATATAGGCAGGGCATATTTTGCGCCAATATTCCATAGCAGCCTTTCCGTTTCCGCGGACCGTCTCACCAATCATAACCCAGGGATTGTTGTGGCAGAATATGCCGGCATTCTCCTTGTAGCCTGCGGGGTAACTTGAAATCTCGCCGTACTCGATATAATACTTTGTGAATGCGGGATTGTTCAGCACTATGCCGTGCTCTGAGTCAAGGCGCTCCTTTACGGAGTCAAGAGCCTTATCACAGAGGCCCTCTTTAAGGCCGATGCCCGCCATGGTGCACCAACCGTTGGATTCAATGAATATCTGGCCCTCCTCATTCTCATGTGAGCCCACTTTTCGCCCATAATAGTCATAAGCACGCAGGAACCAGTTGCCATCCCAGCCGTATTTCTCAACAGCGGTAATCATGGAATCAATATGCTTCTGGGCACGGTCAGCCTCGGCATTCTTACCCAACTGACGGCAAAGCTCCACATAGTCACGGCCGCTGAACACAAACAGTCCGGCAATCATCAGGCTCTCGGCCTTGCTGCCCTCGGTCTTGTTCTCGGTAGTCTGGAAACTCTCGTCGGGATCATTTGAGAAACAGTTCAGGTTAAGGCAGTCATTCCAGTCGGCACGTCCAATCAGGGGCAGACCGTGCGGACCAAGATTATTTATCACATGGTCAAATGATATAGTCAGGTGCTCAAACAGGCTCTTCTCGCTGCCGGGCATGTTGTCAAACGGAACCGGCTCATCAAGGATACTGAAGTCTCCTGTCTCGCGCAGGTAACCGCATACTCCGAATATCAGCCACATCGGGTCGTCATTGAACCCGCCGCCAATGCCGTCGTTACCGCGTTTGGTCAACGGCTGGTACTGATGGTAGCAGCCGCCGTCGGCAAACTGGGTCGATGCGATATCGATAATACGCTCGCGGGCACGCTCCGGAATCTGATGCACAAATCCTATCAGGTCCTGGTTGGAGTCACGGAATCCCATGCCACGGCCTATACCGCTCTCAAAGAACGATGCGCTGCGTGAGAAACAGAACGTTATCATGCACTGATACTGGTTCCAGATATTGACGGTACGGTCCATACGCTCATCGCCACTCTCAACATTGAATATGCTGAGCAGGTCATCCCAATATTCATTAAGTTTACGGAACTCGGCATCAACCTTGGCCGATGTATCCAGACGCGACAGGGTCTCGCGGGCCATGCGCTTGTTTATAACGCCCTTGCTCTCCCACTTGTCATCCTGTGCGTTCTCGACATAACCCAGTATGAATATCAGGTCACGGCTCTCGCCCGGCTTAAGCTCTATCTCAAGATAGTGGGATGCTATGGGCGACCATCCGTGAGCCACGCTATTAAGGGGTTTTCCTTCAAGCACAGCCTGAGGTGCATCAAAACCGTTGTACAGGCCCAGGAATGATTCCCGGTCAGTATCAAAACCCTGAACCGGGACATTGACGGAGTAATATGCGTAATGGTTGCGGCGCTCCTTGTATTCGGTCTTGTGATATATTACCGACCCGTCAATCTCCACCTCACCGGTCGAGAAGTTGCGCTGGAAATTCTCCATATCAGTGGATGCGTTCCACAGGCACCACTCCTGAAAGCTGAACAGTTTCAGTTTCTTAACCACATCAGTGGTATTGGTCAGCGTAAGTTTCTGAACCTCGGCCCAGGTCTTGAGCGGCACAAAGAACAGCACCTTAGCGGTAATGCCGTCCTTGCGACCCTCAATCAATGTGTAGTTCATGCCGTGACGGCACTCGTAGAAATCAAGCGACGTTTTGCAGGGTTTCCAACCGGGATTCCATACGGTATCTCCATCCTTGATGTAGAAATAACGCCCACCGGCATCCATAGGCACACCGTTATAGCGGTATCGTGTAATGCGGCGGAACCTGGCATCCTTGCAGAAACTGTAACCGCCGGCGGTATTTGAAATCAGGCCAAAGAAATCCTCGGTACCCAGGTAGTTTATCCAAGGCCACGGGGTGCAGGGATCGGTAATGACATACTCCCTTGCCGCATCATCATAATGTCCGTATTCCTTTGCCATAAATATTACTTCTTGATGGGGAACTTATAAGCCAGGAATCCCATTACCAGGGCAATGACAGCCGGGATAAGCGAGAACAAGGACCATACCATAGTACGTACCGATTCTGTGACCGATGCGGGATCAATCGACATGTTGCCAAAGTCGTCTGGAATCATGCGTGCACCTGCCAGACCCAGCAACAGAGCTATGAGTGAGCCCGATATGGCACCGCCCAGTTTCTGCGCCATTGTACCCGATGAGAATATCAGTCCGGTCGATGATGTTCCGAACTTATCGGTGGCAAAATCGGCCACATCGGCATACATTGACCACAGCAGCGGTGAGTAGAGACCTACACCTACCGACGTGAGTATCACCACTGCGACCATCAGCCAGATGTACTTGGGATTCATCGGTATGAAGAAGAACAGTACCGAGAACACCACGCATATCACGGCAGACCAGACGAATGCCATCCGTTTGGAGCCGACCCACTTGGCAAACTTGGGAGATACACCGCCGAATATCATGCAGGTAACCTCACCGAAAGCCATAAGCACGGTGTAGTTTATGATGAGTGAACCCACGGTCACGTCACCGCCCAGGCAGTATGAAATAAGATAGCCTGCCACAGCATAACGGAATCCGTTAAAGAAATTGGTGCAGAGTCCAATCAGTGTCAGGTATATCCATGGCTTGTTCTTGAACAGGTCGACAAACTGGCTCAGGGAGTATTTCTCGGCCCTTATGGGTTTGAGACGCTCCTTGGTCATCAGACCGCATGCCAGAGTCATGGCTGCGGCGATGATTCCGAACACAGCTCCCAGCACTGCATACTGATGCGCATCAGTACCACCTACCATTTTCTGCAGATAAGGGAATGACAGGAGCGTTATGAAACCCATGGCATATGCACCTACCATTCGATATGACGAGAACTGGTTCTTTTCATTGTCATCATCAGTCATTACACCCAGCAGTGAACCGTAAGGCACATTGACTGCAGTATAGACCGCCATCATGAGCAAGTAGAGGACATAAGCATAGATCCGCTTTCCGGCCGGACCGAAATCCGGTGTATAGAGCAGCAGCGCGAATATCAGACCGAATGGTATGGCTCCGAATATGAGCCAGGGCCTGTATGTACCCCAACGGGATTGGGTACGGTCAGCCAGGCTGCCCATTATCGGATCCGTAACTACGTCAAACAGACGTGCAATAAGCATAAGTGCGGCTGCATCGGCAAATGTCAGTCCGAATACGTTGGTAAAGAACAGCGGAAATGCAATGGACATTATCTTCCATGTAATACCTCCGGCTGCGGCATCGCCCAGTGCATAGGCGATCTTTTCCCTGATTGTAGGTTTCTGGTAACTCATAATGGTCAGTAACTGTTATCGTTTAAAGAATTATCGAATCTATTTCATAAAGTTCATCAGCGGTAAACTCCGTGTTACGGACTGCCCTGATATTGGTGAGCAGTTGCGCAGGAGAGCTTGCACCGATCAGCACAGAGGTTACAAGTCCGTCCTTGAGCAGCCAGGAGAGTGCCATCTCCGACAGACTCTGGTTACGGGCTGCGGCTATCGCGTTGAGCCGGTTCAGTTTGGACAGGAGTTGTGGAGTCAGGACTTCACGTTTAAGGAAATGGTTGCGTGCCATACGTGAATCCTCCGGGATACCTCGCAGATAACGGTCTGTCAGCAGTCCCTGGGCCAGCGGTGAGAATGCGGTAAACCCCACTCCCGCATCCCGGCACGCATCCAGTATGCCGTTCTCCATCCTGCGGTCCATCATATTGTAACGGCCTTGATATATAAGACACGGCACGTCACGCTCCCTGAGATAGCCAAAACAGAAATCAAGCGTATCAACAGGATAGTTTGACAGACCTATGTAAAGCGCCTTGCCTTGACGCACTATGTCCACCAGAGCCTGCATGGTCTCCTCAAGCGGGGTTTCCGGGTCATATCGGTGTGAGTAGAACAGGTCCACATAATCCAGCCGCATCCGTTTGAGGCTCTGGTCCAGACTGCTCATAAGATACTTGCGCGAACCCCAGTCCCCGTATGGGCCGGGCCACATGTCATAACCGGCCTTGGTAGTAATGAACAGCTCATCACGATACGGACGGAACGACAGGTCCATCATCCGGCCCAGATTCTCCTCGGCCGTTCCGTATTCAGGCCCGTAGTTATTGGCCAGATCAAAGCAGGTGATACCGTTGTCAAACGCACATCTGGCCGTAGCATGAGCCTTGTCAAAGTCATCCACGCTTCCGAAATTGTGCCAGAAACCGAGTGACACCGCGGGTAGTCTGACCCCGCTGTGTCCACATCGGATATATGGCATACGCCCGTCATAACGGGTATCGACCGCCTTATAGTCTGGTATTACCGACATCAGTCTACAACGATAGGCTTATATTTGGGAACCAGAAGTTTCATCACGGTCCAGCCGATAAGATAGGCAACGGCGCAGATACAGAATACAATCATGTAACCGGCCTCCTTGCCCTCAAATCCCAGGAATGTGAATGCCGATCCCAGAGCGGCGCTCTTGGTAAAGAGCATACCGGCGCCCTTGTTTATCATGAACGATGCAAGACCGCCCATGGTTGTACCCACACCTGTGATTGTTCCGATGGTTGACTTGGGGAACATATCACCGATGGTTGAGTACAGGTTGGCCGACCATGCCTGATGTCCTGCACCGGCCAGACCTATTATGATAGCGGGGAACCATGCGCTGTACTTACCCAGAGGCTGGGCAAAGAGTGCCAGCAGCGGGAAGAAAGCGAATATCAGCATAGCTTTCATACGACCCGAGTAAGGCTCCATGCCTTTCTTCTCAACAAACAGCTTGGGCAGGTAGCCACCGCCTATACTTACCACGGTTACAATCAGATAGAGTACGAATATCAGCAGGATAGCCTCCTTGGAGTCCGAGCGGTATCCGTACTGGTCGCTGAAGTATGCGGGAGCCCAGAACAGGAAGAACCACCAGACACCGTCCGTAAAGAACTTACCGCAGATGAAAGCCCATGTCTGACGGAAAGAGAAACACTTGAAGAACGGGATTGACTTCTGCTCCTTCTGTGGCTCGGCAGCCTTGGCGGCAGCCAGTTCGGCAGCGTCATCCTGATGGATATACTCAAGCTCTGCCTGGTTTACATACTTGGACTTCTCGGGCTTCTGATAGAGGAAGAACCAGAAGAACATCCATACAAAACCCAGAGCACCTATTATTATGAATGCCATCTCCCATCCCCACTTGGCAGCCAGAGGCGGAATGCAGGCAGGTGCTGCAAGAGCGCCCACCGATGCACCTGCATTGAATATTGATGTGGCAAAAGCGCGGTCCTTCTTGGGGAAATACTCTGCGGTTACCTTGATGGCAGCAGGGAAGTTTCCGGACTCACCCAGCGCCAGCACAGCGCGGCAGAATATGAACATATAGACCGATACAGTCGATATGATCAGCATCACATCGGCCGAATTACGAGCAGCCTCCATAGAAGGTACACCGGCCCACTTGAGCGATGCCCATCCGCAGGCAGCATGCATACAGGCACCTACCGACCAGATGAATATGGCCCAAAGATAACCCTTGCGTGTACCCAGCCAGTCAATGAACTTACCTGAGAACAGGCAGGCCACGGCATAGAAAATAGAAAAGAAACCGGTAATTGAGCCGTACTGACTGTCAGTCCAGTGGAAATCGGCCGATATAAAATCTTTCCAAGTTAATGACAGCACCTGACGGTCCAGGTAATTGACTGTTGTGGCCACAAACAGAAGTGCACACAACACCCAACGGAAATTTGTCATCCGCTGAGCCTTTGAATTTGAAATTGTTGACATATTGAATTTAGGTTAGTTATTCTGTATAATATACCCGCTTTACACGGATTGAAACGGTCGAAATTATCTCATAAGGTATGGTGCCCAGAATATCCGACAGCACGTGAACCGGCAGGTTGGGACCGAAAATCTCCACGCTGTCACCCTCCTGGCAATCAATGTCCGTGACGTCGATCATGCACACATCCATGCATATGTTTCCCACATAATATGCCTTCTGGCCGTTCACAAGGCAGTAGGCGTTGCCGTTGCCCAGATGGCGGTCCAGTCCGTCTGCATAACCTATAGGTATGGCGGCTATGCGGGAGTGCTTGGTTATCTTGCCCTTGCGGCTGTAACCCACAGTCTCCCCCTTCTCCAACTCACGTATCTGAAGTATGGTGGTCTTAAGCGTGCAGACAGTCTCAAGCGGCTGGTTGTCAATAGGATTGATTCCATAGAGTCCCAATCCTAAACGAACCATGTCATAGTGTACGTCAGGGAAGCGCTCAATAGCGGCAGAGTTACAGATATGACGCAGGATATGGTGCTTGAACGCAGCCTGAAGTTCATCGGCTGCCTTATTGAAACGCTCTATCTGGAGTTTGGTGAAATCATCAAAATCCGGACTGTCACTGCCTACAAAATGTGAGAACACCGAACACGGAATTACCGCAGTCTGTTTCTGCAGGCGGTGAACCAGCTCCGGTATGTCATCGGGAGCAAATCCCAGGCGGTGCATACCCGTATCTATCTTTATATGTATGGGGAAGTTGGTAACACCGCTGTGCTCGGCGGCTCGTATAACCATATCCAGCAGATGGAAACTGTAAACCTCGGGCTCCAGTTTATAATCAAACAGAGTATTGAATGATGTACGTTCCGGGTTCATGACCATAATACTGGTAGTTATGCCTGCCTTACGCAGTTCGGCACCCTCATCGGCCACTGCCACAGCCAGATAATCCACCTGACGGTCCTGTAGTGTCTTGGCCACCTCGATGGCGCCCGATCCGTAGGCCGATGCCTTTACCATGCACACTATTCCCGTCTCTATCCTGAGCATGCCGCGATAGCGGTCCAGATTGTCGGCAAGCGCCTGCAGGTTCACCTCAAGTATAGTCTCGTGAACCTTGAGCTCCAGACGTTCCGCTATACGGTCAAACTCATAGACACGGGCTCCCTTTATAAGTATCAGTTCGTTATGGAAATTCTTCATCAGATCTGATTTGAGAAAATCTTCCGTGGTCTTGAAGAAATATTTCTCAGGAACATCAAATCTTTTCTTTTCCGATGATATGTCATCGCCTATGCCTATCAGCTTGGTAATGCCGCGGCTCTCCACCAACTGCGACACCCTGCGGTACAACTCATGGACCGACCAGCCCGACTGCAGGATATCAGACAGTATGAGTGTTCGGCTGCGCTGCTTGTCATCCTGACGGCGGGCCATGAAATCCAGAGCGATACCCAGTGATGAAATATCTGAATTGTAACTGTCATTGATGATTATGCACCCCTGCTTACCGTCTTTCACCTCAAGACGCATAGCCAGCGGTTCCAGTCTGGCCATCCGCTCCGTGATCTTCTCCGGCGGAACCATAAGGTATATGCAGACTGCCAGACAGTGGAGTGCATCCTCTATGGAGGCATCATCGATGAACGGGATGGTAAACTTGTTCTCCAGTCCGATGTAACGGTAGGTTATCTCCGTGGAGTCCTGTCCTTTCACTACCGATGAAATGAACAGAGGCTTGTCCTGGTTCTTACGCGACCATGCTATCTCGCGGGCCGTGATGATTGACTTGTCCACACAACTCTGTATCAGGTCATTGTCTCCGTTGTAAATCACCACGTCACAGTCCTGGAAAAGCCTGAGTTTCTCCACGCACTTATCCTGGAGAGACTGGAAATTCTCCTGATGTGCCAGACCGATGTTGGAGATGACGCCTATGGTGGGTTTTATGATCTTCCAGAGTTGGCGCATCTCATCCTTCCTGGATATTCCCGCCTCAAAAATACCTATCTCGGACTGCCTGTTAAGAAGCCATACCGAGAGCGGAACGCCAATCTGGGAGTTGTAACTCTTGGGAGAACGTGTCACGGCATAATCAGGCTCGAGCAACTGGTACAGCCACTCCTTGATAATGGTCTTGCCGTTACTTCCGGTCACGCCTATTACAGGAATGTCAAAATGCTGTCTGTGTGCAGCAGCCAGGGTCTGCAAGGCAGCCAGAGTGTCTCTTACAAGCAGGAAATTGGTCTCTTGGTAATCGGCCATATTATCAGGCAGGTAACTTACCACAAAATTCCTTACACCCCTTTTATACAACTCACGTATATAATTGTGACCGTCATTGCGTTTGGTTTTCAATGCAAAGAAAAGAGTCTCGGCGGGGAAGCACAGGGAACGGCTGTCAGTAAGCAGCCATGATATCCCGGCAGGACAGAAACCATGCCTCTCAGCGCCAGTCATACTGACAATCTCATCTATGGAATATGTCATTTCGTATAGTAATTTTCCGGTTTGTCAAAGATAATCATTATTTGTGTCACCTAATTAAAAAAGCAATATGTATAATGAAAAAGAATCTACATTCACACTAATTTGGTACATTTGCCGTTTGAACAACAAAAGGAGAGAGGATGCAGAAAGCCGAAGAGGAACAACCGACAGATAACCTGCTAAAAAGAATTGACTCCCCGGACGACCTCAAGAAACTCAGTCCGGAGCAGTTGCCGCAGGTTTGCAATGAGCTCAGACAGATGATCATAGACGAGCTCTCGCAGAATCCCGGGCATTTCGGCTCCAGTCTGGGCACCGTGGAACTTACTGTCGCCCTTCATTATGTCTTCAACACCCCCGATGACCGTATAGTATGGGATGTAGGACATCAGGCCTACGGGCACAAGATCCTGACAGGCCGGCGTGACCGGTTCTGCACCAACCGCAAACTGGGCGGACTTCGTCCCTTCCCGTCTCCCGATGAAAGCCCTTACGACACCTTTACCGCCGGACACGCATCCAACTCCATTTCAGCCGCATTGGGTATGGCCGTGGCCGATAAGCGCAACGGCAATGCCACACGCCGTGTCGTAGCCGTCATAGGCGATGGAGCCATGAGCGGAGGCCTTGCTTTTGAGGGCATAAACAACGCATCCATAACCGACAACGACCTGCTCATAATCCTTAACGACAACGATATGAGCATATCGCAGAGCGTAGGAGGCATGCGCAGCTACCTTACGCAGCTCCATACCTCACGTTCCTACAACAAGTTCCGCTACTACGTGTCAAGGGTACTTGACAAGCTGGGACTCATGACCGATCAGCGCCGCCGCAACATAATACGCCGCAACAACCACCTCAAGATAAAGCTCACCCATCAGAACAACATGTTCGAGGGTATGGATATCCGATATTTCGGACCCATTGACGGGCACAACGTCCAGAACCTGGTACGTGTCCTGAGCAACATCAAGAACATGCACGGCCCCAAGCTGCTGCATATCAAGACGGTCAAGGGCAAGGGCTACGAGCCGGCCGAGAAGGACTCCGCCATATGGCATGCCCCCGGACTCTTTGACAAGGTTACCGGCGAACGCATAGTACGCAACGGCAACGGTCAGCCTCCCCTGTTCCAGGACGTGTTCGGTGAGACTCTTCTGGAACTCATGCGGGAGAATCCCAAAATCATAGGAATAACACCCGCCATGCCCATAGGCTGCAGCATGGACATTCCCATGAAAGTATACCCCGACCGCTGCTTTGACGTAGGTATAGCCGAAGGTCATGCCGTGACATTCTCCGGCGGTCTGGCCAAGGAGGGCATGATGCCGTTCTGCAACATCTACTCGTCTTTCATGCAGCGTGCATACGATAATGTCATCCACGATGTTGCCATACAGAAACTCAACGTGGCAATCTGTCTGGACCGTGCCGGTCTGGTAGGTGAAGACGGCCCCACTCATCACGGAGCTTTTGATCTGGCATTCCTGCGCCCCATCCCCAACCTGACCATAGCATCACCGTATGACGAGATTGAGTTGCGCAACCTCATGTACACCGCCCAACTCCCCGACCAGGGACCTTTCATCATCCGCTATCCCCGAGGCCACGGCATACTGTCCGATTGGCGCAAACCGTTCAATCCCGTTGTCATCGGCACCGGACGCAAGATAAAGGATGGCGATGACATTGCCGTACTCTCCATCGGACCTATAGGCAACCTTGCCGAACAGGCCATTGAGACTTGGGAGAAAGAGAGCGGAAAGACCGCCGCACTCTACGACATGCGCTTTCTCAAGCCGATTGACACCTCCATTCTAAAGGAGGTAGGAAACAAATACAGCCGTATCATAACCATTGAGAACGGCACAGTGACCGGAGGACTTGGCTCCGCCGTTGTGGAATATATGGCCGATAACGGCCTCCATCCTGTAATAAGGCGTATGGGACTGCCCGACCGTTTTGTGGAACACGGATCCACGCCTCAACTTCTGCATCTCTGTCATATTGACTGCGATGCCATCATCAGCACACTCAGAGAGCTGACTTCAGAACCCTAAAAACCAGAACAATGAAAATAGTAATTGCGGGAGCCGGAAACGTAGGTATCCATCTGGCCAAACTTCTGGCCGGAGAGAATCAGGATATAGTTCTCATAGACGAGAGTCCCGAGAAACTGGCCCGACTGGATTCAAGTTTTGACCTGCTTACCATTCAGGAATCACCTGTATCGCTTCACGGACTCAAGGAGGCCGGTGCAGGAAGTGCAGACCTCTTTGTAGCCGTCACTACCGATGAGAGCCGAAACATCATCGCCGCGCAGCTGGCCCATTATCTGGGAGCTAAGAAAACCGTAGCACGAATCAACAACTACGAGTATCTCCAGCCCAAGAACATGGAGTATTTCAACAGCATCGGACTGGATTCACTCATCTACCCCGAGCTTCTGGCTGCAAGGGATATTGTAGACGGAATGAAACTCAGTTGGATACGTCAGTGGTGGGAATTTGCCGGAGGTGCCCTGGTCATGATGGGTATCAAACTGCGTGAAAACGCCCAGATACTCAACAAACCGCTCTCTGAACTCGGCAAGGAACTTCCCTATCACATAGTCGCCATACTACGTGAAGGAGTTACCATCATACCGAGCGGTAGCGATACCATGCAGGCCGGTGATCTGGTATACTTCATGACAATGAAAAAACACATCCCGCACATCCGCCGCATTGCCGGCAAGGAGGAACTGCCCGACGTGCGTGATGTAATCATAATGGGCGGCAGCCGCATAGCCGTACGCACGGCACAACTTATGCCCGACTATATGAATCTCAAGATCATTGAGAGTGACCTGGAACGCTGCAACCGTCTCACCGAATTGGTTGATGACAAGGTTATGATAATAAACGGTGACGGCCGCGACCCCAGTCTGCTCATGAGCGAAGGCATTCAGCATACCGAGGCATTCGTCGCTCTGACCGATAATTCCGAGACCAACATCCTGGCCTGCCTGGCAGCCAAGCGTTTCGGAGTGACCAAGACCATAGCCGAGGTTGAGAACATAGACTACATCAACATGGCTGAGAAACTTGATATAGGCACGGTAATCAACAAGAAGAAGATTGCCGCCAGCCACATATACCAGATGATGCTCGATGCCGATGTAACCAACGTCAAGTGTCTCACCTTTGCCAACGCCGATGTAGCCGAGTTCAACGTCATTGAGGGAGCCAAGATAACCCGCAGTCAGGTCAAGGACATATCCCTGCCTCGCGGAGTGACCATAGGCGGACTTATCCGTAACAGGGAGGCTCTGATAGTAACCGGCAACACTCAGATACTGCCCGGAGACCACGTGGTTGTATTCTGCCTGGAAGGAATGATTAAGACCATAGAGAAGTATTTCAATTGATAAACATTAAGATCATACATAGGATACTGGGAGTCCTGCTTCTGATAGAATCAGGAATACTGCTGCTCTGCGCACTTATCCCTGTATTCTACGGTGAGGATGACCTGTTCGGGTTCATCATGGCCTCGCTCACATCGGCCTGCGTAGGTATGACCGCCCTCTACATAGGCAAGAGCACCAAACATAAGGAAGGCGCGATGACCCGCCGCGACGGATATATAGTTGTGGCTCTCAGTTGGGTTCTGTTCTCGATATTCGGTTCCCTGCCCTATCTCATCAGCGGTTATTTACCTTCATTCACCGATGCCTATTTTGAGACCATGTCCGGCTTCACAACCACAGGAGCCACCATAATACAGGATGTGGAGCTAATACCCCACGGCCTGCTGTTCTGGCGCAGCCTGACACAATGGATAGGCGGTTTGGGTATCGTGTTCTTTACGGTAGCGGTACTGCCTATATTCGGTGTAGGTGAGGTCCAGTTGTTCGCAGCCGAGGCCATCGGACCCACTCACAACAAACTCCACCCGCGCATAAGTGTAAGCGGCCGATGGATCATAACCGTATATATCGTGATAACCATTCTGTGTGCCGTTGCACTGAGGTTCTGCGGCATGGGAGTCTTTGACAGCGTAAACCATGCACTGACCACGGCAGCCACCGGCGGATTCTCCACCAAGAATGCCAGCATAGCCTACTTCAACTCTCACTCGGTTGAGTATGTAATAACATTCTTCATGTTCCTGTCAGGCATCAACTACGGTCTGCTGTTCTTTGTGATATTCCGCGGCAAGGTACATAAGCTGATTGAGGATACCCAGTTCAAATGGTACCTTATGTTCCTGCTCATATTTACCTTTATAGTAGGCCTAAGCCTTTTCATATCAACCCCCTACAACGGCTCATCAGCATTGCGCAACGCCCTCTTCCATGTAACCGCCATTATCACTACCACAGGCTTCACATCGACCGATTATACCCAATGGCCGCCGTTCATATGGATGACACTGGGACTATGCATGTATTTCGGTGCCTGCGCAGGTTCCACCACCGGTGGTATGAAATCAATCCGCATTGCCATCCTGTTAAAGTCCATGCGCAATGAGTTCAACCGCATACTTCACCCCAACGCCATACTTCCGGTCCGGGTAAACGGCAAGGTCATCCCGCCTTCAACCAGACAGAGTGTGCTTACATTCAGCATATTCTTCTTTGCGTTGGTATTTATAGGATGGTTCTTCTACCTGGCCATAGGCATAGACATTGCCGAGGCTTATGGCATCTCACTGTCGTGTCTGAGTAATATCGGTCTTACAATAGGATATCACGGATGCAACATACCGTGGGACGATATGCCCACCATAGGCAAATGGTTCTCAACCTTTCTGATGCTGATCGGCCGACTGGAGGTTTTCAGTGTCCTGCTGGTTATCACCCCCGCTTTTTGGAAGCATCGCTAAGAACTCCCTTACATCCTCTCTCATACGCTCATACGTCTCACATCCCTTGTAGTGCGTATTCTTGCGGATAGCCTCAGTGAGGCCCATCTGACTGTGCTGATAAGCACTGATCTCGTTATGATACTGCTGGTTGTGGACAGCGAACCTGCGTATTTCCAACTCACGTTCCTGACGCAGCACCGTACATACGGGCATAAGCAGTTTGAGTATTACGTTCTCCACCAGATGATGTCCCTGAAGGAACAGATACGTGTTATCCTCCCTGACACCCATTGATGTAAGTTCCTTTCGCAAGGCGGCCACCTCGGGTATTGCCTCCGGATAATGGTTCTCCATCCAGCGGACCTTATGGCTCACCCTCTCCGATACGCTTATAATTGCAGCCTGAGGCCGGTGTACATCAACAGACTTGAGTTTTATATCCAGGTTAAGGTCCTGCATGCTGTAACTGTTATGCAGTTTCTTGCGGTAGAACCACACGTTCCATACAAACAGAGGATATACCGCCTTTGAGTAGAGTTCCATAAAACCCTCAAAATCAATCAGTCTGTGGTCATTCAATGTACACTGCACACAAATCTGATGCAAGCTCCCCGACCAGCACTGATAGTTTTCAATGGCATAAGTGTAGGTCTGTATGACAAACGGATTACTTATTATCTCTTTTGATGTCTGTGTTACCCCCTGAAGCAGCCAGTCATAATCACTGTCCACACAAGCAATCAGGTTGCTGCCCAATCCGTTATGCTCAATACACGAACGCAAGGCCGATTTCTTGCCTTTAGTCAGACCGCCACGATTGGGCAGCATTATCTGGAAATAGTGATCCGGAGTCTCAAACTCATCCAAAAGCACACGCCAGAAAGAGACATCGTCATAACTCTCCACGAAAGCCACGATACGGCCTCTGCGCTTGCCCGGCAACAGTCTGTCAGCCGCCTCGAAATAACGGGAAGAAATATTGTCTGTAAGTCTCTTCATGCTCTATTACCCCTCACTTGACGGTAATATCCTCAACATCATATACTGAATCCATCCACCCGTCCATAATCAGTGCCGGCGAATGGGTTGTCATGATAATCTGACAGTTGGGGTTGAGTGAACGGACGCGCTGTATAAGTTGCTGCTGCCACTCTATATGAAGTGAAATCTCCGGCTCGTCCATAAGCAGTACTCCGGGTGTCTGGTCCTGAACCAGGGTTGTGAGCATTATCACCAGCAGCTGTTTCTCACCAGATGACAGGTTGTAAGGCAGCAGCGTGGCGCCGAACTGGTCAAACAGAATCTCATTGCTGGTACGGATTATCTTCTTACCCGTATCGGTAAAGAGTTCATCCATGTAATCCATGAACTTTATCTTGGGAGCCGATATCTCCTGCGCCTCACGTATCTTTTCGGGATCACCCGATGTAAGCAGCTGAATGGTACGGTTGCCTATGTTAACCTGATAATCCAGATAACGGCGCTGCAGTTTGTAGAGTTGCCAGTCCAGTTCCGATACCACGCTCTTATCGGACATCTTCTCCAACAGATTGCTGTGCATGAGCGGACGGTCTATGCTGCGTATAACATCATACTTGATCCTGGTTGACCCTTCGGGGAAATAATCTATCTGTACCTCAGGATTCTCTTCCTGACTCTCTCCGGCCAGGTAATCCAGACGTGCTACAGTCTTATTGAGAATGGTACTCTTGCCTGTACCGTTAACACCGCTCAGGATATTCACATCGGGACGCAGGTTCCATACTATGTGCTTTCTGCCCCAAAGTGAGTTGATCTCTATGCGGCTTATTCCATCGGCGTATCCATTTTCCATAATCAGTCAGTTTTACGGGTTCTGTCGGTAAATATATAAAAAAAGAAGAGTCACCGTAAGGTAACTCCTCTCTTTTTTTGGCGGCGCGTGATTCACATCAAACGATACCCAATGATATTTATAAAAAGGACTATCTATCTACATTAGCAACCTCTTAACGGTCATACCGTTTCGTGATTGCGCTACAAAGATATTCTTTATTTTTTATTTTGCATATTATTGAGGGGTATTTAAGTGATTTTTGCAGTTAATAACACTTAAAATGGCCGAATTAGGCCATAAAATGCATTATTATTCACTGACATCCAACCCGTCAAGTAACTCAATGTAACGTGGAACAGCCTGTTCCAACTCCGTCAGGGTCACATACTCGTCGGCCGTATGAGAACGTGCTGACTGTCCCGGCCCCAGCTTGAATGAGGAGCATGACAGTATTGCCTGGTCAGAGAGTGTAGGTGATCCGTAGGGTTTCATACCCAGGCTCTCAGCCTTGCGGATTATGGGATGAGTGACATCTATTCTTGATGAGTTCAGGTTGAATGAGCGCGCCTTGACCTCACAATACCCGGGCAACATGCCGCTGATGATGTCAAACACCTCATGGTTGGAGTAAAGCTCATTGGTGCGGACATCGGCCGTAAAGGTACAGGTGTCGGGGATTACGTTGTGCTGTGTTCCGGCATTGATCATCGTTATGGTAAACTTGACCGGACCAAGCAAGTCAGATACCTTATCAAACTTGAATGTACGTATTTTTTCAATCAGCTCAGTGGCGCGGTAAAGTGCATTTATGCCCTCGTTACGTGCAGCATGTCCGGCCTTACCGTGAACAGTAAAGTCCAGTACCATCAAACCCTTCTCGGCCACAGCCGGCTGCATTCCGGTAGGCTCGCCAATGATTGCCACATCCACCTTGGGCAGGCTCTGCACTGCCAGCTTCATGCCGTTCTGGCCGTTACGCTCCTCCTCGACCGTAGCCAGGAACAGAGGGTTGTAAGACTGAGGTTTGTTGTCCAACTCATAGAAAGCATATAACAGCGAAACCAGTCCTGCACCGTCATCATTGCTGCCCAGTCCATACAGCTTTCCGTCCTCAACGGTAGGAGTGAACGGATCCTTTGTCCAGCCTGCAACCGGCTTTACGGTATCCATATGGCTGTTGAGCAGAATAGTAGGCTTGGCGGGATCATAACTGTGACCGTAGCACAGCAGGTTAAGCCCAATGCACTCGGGCTTGTAGCCATGACTCTCCATATCGGCCTTCAATATGGCCGATACCTCCTGCTCCGAACCCGTGGTTGACGGAGTGGCAATGAGCCGCTTAAGCAGTTCCAGTTGTTCCATGTGTGCAAAGGTAAGGGTTTTATGCAATTTCTCCCTTTTCACGGGCGGAAAGTTCCCGTATCATACTGATGGCAAACGGCAGGGCCAGGCTGAATGTAAGCAGATCGGCCATTGCCATCGTTGCCTCAAGACCCTGCAAGCCCCAGATGGCGGGCATTATGAACAGTGTGGGATAGAAAGCTATTCCGTGACGCGTCATAGCCAGCAATGTGGCCCTGCCTGTACGGCGTATGTTCTGCAGCAGCATGTTCGTAGGAGTGGTCAGGCCCACCAACGGGAATGCCACACACTGCCAGCGAAGCACCACAGTACCTATCCTTATAAGTTCAGGATCCTCATCACGGAAGAATGTAATTATCTCAGGTGCAAATATCCATCCCGCTGCCGATGTAACCAGTAGGATTACCACACAAAGTCCTATTGTAAAGAGGTAAGACTCGCGCACGCGCCCGTAAAGCCTGGCGCCCCAGTTGAATCCGCACACCGGCTGGAATCCCTGGCCCACGCCCAGAATAACCGCCATCGCGGTCTGCATAACACGCGCCACCACGGTAAACGCAGCAATGGTCGATGCCTCCTGCCCCTCCAATGCATAGCTTGCAGCCGCCCAGTTCATGCAGATGGCCGATATGCTGGAAAGCGACTGACGCATCAGTGACGGCAGTCCGCCCGCCCCAATCTCGCGGTAACGCTCCAGTGACGGGGCAAAGTTACGCAGACTTATATGCACGTTACCCGGCAGTGTGGTAGCCCACAGCAACAGGCACCACGATATGAACTGACTTATCAGTGTGGCCAGCGATGCTCCGCTCACACCCATCCCCAACCGGTTTATAAGCAGCCAGTCAAAGAATATGTTCAGCACCATTCCCACCGCAATGCCAATCATGGCCAGCATGGCATTACCCTGCAGACGCAACTGGTTGTTTAGCGTCATCTGCGATATCAGGAACGGGGTTGCAATCAGAATCCACCTGAGGTATGCATTGGAGTACGGAACCACATCGGGAGTAGCGCCCAGCAGCCGTGACAGAGGTGTCACAAACAGCATGCCCAGCACCATGAACACCAATCCCACCAGAAACGATGACAGAAATCCGGTGGCAGCCATCTTGCCGGCACCCTCGGCATCGCGGGCACCCAGCGCACGGGACATGTAGTTGCCCGATCCGTGCCCAAAAAAGAATCCCGTAGCCTGGATAAGTGACTGATATGCGAAAGCCACACCCACACCCGCCGTAGCGACAGTGCTGATGTGGCCCACAAACCATGAATCTACAATATTGTAGATGGCCGATATGGACATACTTATGATGGTGGGCACCGCAAGGCTGAGTACCAGCCGTGGAACCGGAGTCTCCGTGAGCCGGCGGTAACGCGCCTCACTCCTCAGTATGTCATTATTGTCGTTGTGCACCAGAATCTATTCAAAAACCTGGCACAAAAGTACTCATTATTTGTAATAGATGCAGCCAGCCGTTCCACATTAGGTTCAACACTTTTGGGTGTGACACAATAGTATCAGTTCCCTGTGTCAGTGATGTTTTATATGATATCTGCCTTTGCTCTATGATTCTCCACCTCTATCGCCTGCTTTTTACGATCCCTGATCTCTACGGCCGAAACATCGTAACGTGGTGACATGAAATTGAATTCTTCTTTCGGTAAGACCGGCTTCAATAGTGGACTTGAGTTTAGTAAGATCTTGCATATCTTGTAATGTATTTATCGGGGTTGTTAATGGCAAACAGCTTGACGGCCAGAATGTAGTTCAGAAGGTTCATTCCCAACAGGTGCAAATCCAAGTTCCTCATCCAGTCGTACAGAAAGGGGTATAGTCATTTCCCTTTTGCCGCACAGTATGGCAGACAATGTCTGTACATGAACATTACAATAATTATAAACAGATGCGCTTATTAATATTGCATTATCCTTAGCTCTATGTTTTCTTAGATGATAAATACTGCAAATAGTATAGCAGTTATTTACCCGTCCCCTTTACTGCGATAGTAAAGAAATCACTACCTCCCGGTGCCTGAACAAACACATACTTAACAAACTCACCCGGAGTATCAACCGCTACCTTAACCTCAAGTTTTGCGCTTTCACGCGGTCCAAGCATAAGGCTGTCAGCACTGACAGCGGTACAGTCACATTCAGGCATAAAAGCCACACTTACACGTTCCGATGCACTGTTCCTGAACCTGAACGTAGCGTGAGCCGAGTCGCCCACAGCCACACGCCCCACATCGATCACATCACGACGTACCGATATGAATCCTGCATCATGATAGCAACCGGCTAAAAATGCACAAACTACCAGTGTCAACAACAACCTCCTCATAATCCTCCTTGATTGGGATTGTTACGGACTTTTTTGCCCGCTACTATTCCTATTATGAATTCCTCAGGAATGAAGCCCCAGTAGCGGGAATCATTTGAATCCATGCTATTATCACCAAAGGCAAAGTAATAATCATGGATGAAAGTATGACTTGTCATATCATCACTCGGCCAAGAACCGGTTTCAAATTCTATTACTGGTCCATATATGGCACGACCTATTGAATCCAGTTCTATGGTTACTCCTTTTTGGGGAATGTATAGCGGTCCGAAATTCTTTATGGTCCACATGGGTTTTGTAAACGGCATGGTTCCCATAAATGTAGTTCGCCAAAGAATACTGTCAGGAGTATCATGGATTCTCTTCTGGTTTTCCAGTACTCCAATGATTCCCTCATAGTTGTTGTTCCAGGTAATTCCATCCTTTATGCCTATTGTATCTCCTGGAGTTCCTACTACTCGTTTACAATAAACATAGTTGATTTTGAAGGCAATCTTTGTCCACTCATCATATCCTAGAGTATAATTAAAACAAATAACATCACCTGGACGTATTTTCCTTAACCCTGGCATTCGAAAACACTTCAAAGGGGCGTGATCGTTAAAATTTAATGAAGTATAAATTCTTCCTCCACACAATAATTTATTAACCCAAATTCTATCACCTGGAACTAGGGTAGGAATCATCGATTCTGTTGGAATCTTGAATTGTTCAGCCACAAAAATACGCCTACAATAATGAACAGCCAACATAACAAACAGAAAAACCATTCCCTTCCATAAGAAGTCTATTTTCTTTTCCGTTAATGATTTGTCTTCAGTATTATTCGTAGATTCTTCTCCTCCTATCATATTTCAAAAGCTTTTAAGTAAACTATCTTTGAGATTACTAATTTCAGAACGCATGCTCTCTGTTTTTATGGACTCGACTTTGGGAATAAATGATTCAACTTTTTCTGTCATATAAAGGAATTTCGCTGTATCTTTCTCAAGATAGTATAATTTAGACAACAGATAGAGAGGGTATAGTCTATTGGGGACCATGTAAAACGCTTGCTTATAGCGTTCTTCCGCTTCTCGAAAATTGCCTTGTGCAAGACTATTATTTCCCATCACATTCCAAAACATGGGATCACAACTTATTTTGGTCCCCAACAACAATATTGAATCGCTTTTAGCATAATTACCCACAAGATTAAGAGAATGGCCATATTTAAATAGGAATTGCCGATCATATTTCATATGAGGAAGAAGAGATTCACAATCCTCTACAACGTAATCAAAAAATTCCATCTGATACCATTTATTCACCTCTTTCCATGAAGACAAAATAGCATTGTGTTGTTTAACAGCGTTAATCTCCTTTAAAACAAATGGGGTTAATGCAATAAAAGCCGTAGCGGTAATAAAAATATCAGCAAATCGTTTTTTACCAATCTTATTAGTAGACAAATAATAGTGTTCTTTGTGCTTAATTAACCCTTTGTCAAAATAACAGCATGCAATCAGTACAGGAAATAGTATCTTAAACTGAACACATTGTAACGGATATGAGAAAAAGGCAAACACAGCAAAAGAAAGTAAACCATAGCACCAGATCGTTTTCCTTTTAAATGATATAACTATTGCACAAATGATAATGAAAACAAACAAGGCCATTAAAATAGGACCATTTTCAATTCCGATATTTAAATACTCGTTAAATGCATATTCAGGACAATCCGACGTTAAACGCTCATGCTCATTTATCGCGCTCCAATCAAGATCATCTATCCCTTTGTTCTTTATCTGTTTTTTGAAATGATTGGCTTGTGTATCACCATAAGCCCCTCCAAAATGATGTAATCCGACTCCCTTAAAGCCATTATCAGCCATCGCTTCAATACTGATCTTATCAATAAACAGACGACCATCAGCAGAAGGTTTCTTGAATAAATAAGCGACCACGAAAAATATCAAAAAACTTGGGATCAACCACATCCATGTCTTTTTGAGTACCTTCTTGACAGTATTTTTTAATTGCTTATTGTTAAGAACAAATGCTGTTGAACTACATCCTAAAGCCAAAATAGCACTTCGACTTTGAGTGGTAGGTAGTATTATTAATGCAGAAATAGCAGATATATACAATAGCCATAATACCATTCTACTGGCATTATTATCATTTTTTCCCTTTGTTAAGCAAAAACAAGCAGGAACTAAAAGACAGATACAAACTGACAAAAAACCTCCGTATGGACCAGAATTAACAAACGATCCAGTAATAGGATATAACGTCGAGTTGAATCTCCAAACTTTTAAAAAGTAGCTAATTCCTAAAAACGTTTCTTTAAAGCAAATGCAAGCAATCGTTACTATAACTATTGTAAATAAAATCCTTGGTATGACTATTCTCAATAATCTAATTAAAACAGCGGTATATAATAACAGTAGAATAGCAAAATAATCCATTATATCAAGTTGGTTTTGTCTCGACAAAGTGCTATTATTTATTAATACATTTTAACCCCTAGTTTAACAGCTTAATTGTTACACCATGGAAATATTTATATCGTTTATTAATCTTTGTCGTTTGTATTATCATCTAAATCTTTTTTTCTAGGGAAAAAGAAGAGAGACGACAAAGTCAACAGATTAGAAATAATTAATAATATCGACACCTTATTCGTTGAAAAAGGATGTTCCCAAGCAAGGGATATTAAGTTAAATAGAAGTCCTGTAAGCAGTAAAGTGAAAAACACCTTTTTTTTATTGTTTGGTTTCATAATAATAAAATTTAAATGTTAACAATATGATCGAGATAATCAGCCTTTCCTTTCAATAAAAACGAATAATACCGGATTAGAATTATCGTTAATATCAGGGAATAACTGTTTTAAATCTGGAGAACCTTGTATTGTAGGAGCATCAAAACTCATAACATAATAACCTTCATAACAAGAACAGAAGAAAGGAAAGAAATTATCCGCATACTTTAATTTCTCATAATAACTCGGATAGATCCTGTAATATTGATCTTTTACTTTATCGTATATAATCCTCACGCTATTCATGAAGTTTGTAGCAGTAAAAACCAACAATCTATCGGATTCATAATAGCCTGTCTTCGTATACTCTTTATCAGGATTTGTCCATCTACCCGTTTTCTTTTTTATTTTTCTTGGAACAACAATATCTGTTTTATACTTATACACTGGATAAAGGGAATCATTCTTATAATGATAGAAAAGATCGTAATCTTCCAAGCCCTGACAACCTATTTCCTCTGAATTTATGTGTACTAAATAATGATTGTTAATCGATACATGTAAATAATCATTCGAAATCGTAAACAACTGTTTTATAAAAACACCATTTGAATCCAATTCCCATAATCCTCTCCTTTTATCTTCTCTATAAAAATCGGGATTCATAAACAGATAATGGCCATTAGGAAGTACCGCAAAATCATGAATAAAATCTTCATATTCGAATCTTCTTAGATAATCACCTTCATATGAATATACAAGAACACGATGCATGGTACAATCCAAAATACTTACTTCCTTTTTTGACTTGAGTATGTCAAACTTATCCAAACTAAGATATTCACCTGGACCTCTTCCCTTTTTACCTATCTTATTTAAGAATTTACCTTTTATTGTGAACACAAACAAACCATTGTTAGATTGGACAAATATAAGATCATCTGCGAATTTGACATTATCTATGGTTCCCATCATACTTTCTTGATCTATACTTTCCAGTTTGATAGTATCTGCATACGCGAATAAAGATGAAAAAGACAATAAAGAATCATCCTCAACTTCACATTTCAATGGAGCCTCAAGCACTTTCCCATTAAATGATACACTATTCACGTCTGTTTTCGCGCATGAAATAAACAGTAAACTCAAGATGAATACACTGATGTAATTATACTTTTTCATATAAATAATTATTTTTTATTGTTGCTGTTCTTCTATTATCTGCTTGTACAGAAGCCATCTGTCATCATGAAAAGGGTTTCCGGAAAAAAGAATGCTATCATTATAATCAACCAGGCATACAAACAATCCTTTTGGAAGGGTATTACTTTTCGCAAATTCATTTTCAACATCAAAGTAAATAGGATAATCAACAGGGTTATTTTCGATCAATTCTAACATTTGTTCCTTATCACCTACTTTGGGAGAAAAAACGAATATAAGAGATACACCGTCTGTTCCTTCTACATACTCTATCATCTCTCTCCAAGCTATCAAACGATTGATTGAGCACGTTCCGCACATTATAGAATCATAAGATGCCACAATCTTCAGATTACTTTTAATACCATCAAAATGTCCTCGATAATCAAATGAATGAAGGACCATCGATTCAGGAAAAATAATTCTTGTTGGCAAAGTAACATTAACAGAATGTTTACAGCCTACCAACAAAAAAAGGATAAATGGGAGAATAAGTCTTTTCATAATTGCACACATATACGATTCAAAAGCCAATAGGCAATTGCCAATATTTAATTAAAACAATAATGAAACAATTCCTATATAGGCTATTGCCTATTGGCTTTTCATGTAATAACTAATAAATCACATGTTAGATGCCACCTTAAAACCTAAAGACTGACACATTTCAATTGAAGACTTATCAGGAGCATAAGGATAGCAGTTGCCGCAGCCATCTCCACAGCAGGTATACTGTTCACCCTTATGTACCTCATGGTATTCCATTTCATAATTTACCGCGGCCCATACAATGACTGCGGCACCGCCAATAACTCCTATCCAACCACCTGCAGCGGCCCATCCAGCTGCTCCACCTATAAGAGTGCAAGCACCTGATCCCGCTGTAACACCGCCACCAAATATTGCACACAAATAATTAGAGAAAGTAATATTGTTTACTTTATCATCACTTTCTACAGTATGTACTATTGTCTTAGATGACGGTATTTTAGCATCTTGCCAAGAAAAATCACCTTCAGTTAATGCTTCAACTGTCTTCTCACTTAACAACAGAGGTGCATTATTACCTCTTAAAAAAAACAATAAAGCAGACACACAAAGGATTGCCCCTATCGTAAATACAATTTTTTTCTTCATAGTTGTTTAGTTTTCTTTTAATAATATATTACTTGATGAAATAACTCCAATTAGAATTACTTGTCCAGTAATAGAGACATGCTCCCTTGTCTGTATCACTAGACCAAGCAGCACAATCATCATAACCTGTGCCAACCTCGCCGCAACAAGTAATCTGCATTTCTGTATAACTGTAGAAAACGTAGACATAAGGTATTTCATCATAATAAAAATGGACATCAACTCTTCTGGGTCCATGAATATCTCCCATTGATGCCGGTAATTCAACTGTACGAGTGATCGTTCTCGAAAGAGGAATCAATAGATCATACAAGTTATCGCCATAGGTTAATGATTCAATTACACCAAAATGAAATAGTTTATTTGAAGAGGTAAAAAAAACTGAAATACCTCCTGTCAATACCATAAAGGACAATAACAGAAATATTAACTTTCTTCTCATAACAATTAACAACTTTAATTTATTACTGATTCAACGACATATAACTATTGCGTGAATCAACTTCAATATTCATTTGTTTACACTAATTCCAGAACTTATACCAATTTGTACTTGATTGTGAAGTTTGCCCCCAATAGTATGTACACTTTTCTTTATCAGTATCATCAGACCAAGCTGCACAATCATCATAGCCAGTACCTCCTACACCGCAACATGTAATTTGAATTTCCGTATGAGCAATAAATGGAATACAATAATGAACTCCACCATAATTAAAATTGGCCTCACGCTCAATTCTTGTTTTATATTGCAACATATATCCAGGGTAATAAAGAGGTGGTTCCATCGTATATGGTATAGTTCGTGAATACGGTACCAAAATATCTTCCAATCGATCTCCACTTGTCAACGATTCAATTACGCCAAATCTTAATAGAGGATTTGTTGAAGTCTTAATTATTGAAATTGCACCAGTCAAAACAATCAGAGATGATATGAATGCTATTATTTTTACTTTCATAATCACTATAATGAGTTTTTTTGATTTTTTAACAATCACTATAACAACAGCATTAATTATTTTAATCAAGCTGTCAATTTTCAATAAAAATTACTACCTTTGCTTTTTACTTTTTTAAATTCATCCAAAGATTTGGACAAAGGAGGAGGCGATATAGATTAACTTTGCAAGGGTTTTGACCATTCTACCTCTTCCTTTTCCAAATTAATTATTATTCTCTTGCGTTTAGACTATTACCACCAATCAATCTCTCCATTGACCCTTATTAAAAATGGGCGTTCATTATTGCCACGAGTATAGTTGCGTAGCCATAATAATGAGTTTAAAGGAATATCTTCATAATGTAGACTATTGCCCGTGGCTCTTTGATAACCAATAGAACTCCAAGCAACTCCATCATAAACAAATAATTCATATTCATTGCCAGGGCAAATATCATTGTCATCTCTTCGTGGCGAAACACTTGCGTATCTGACTTCAATGGGCTTGCCCATATCCATTCCCACCCAGTTCCCATTAGGTTGATTGATCTCAAAATTGGAGAGAAGGTTTCCGTCATAAGCTCGTTCTATTGCATCCTGACCGGCTTCCGGGTTGGCTATACCTTTACGATCCAGTCTGTTTCCATCACTATCATAAAAAGATAGTTCTGAAATACTTCCCCATGAACCATCAGGCGTCATGTAACGCCAATATCTGTAAGGACGACCGGCATTCATCTCAATCTTATCAGGTATATCAGTATTCTCAATTGTATAGAGAGTAATAGCATCTCTGAAATCCGGATA
>JAZSLV010000029.1:0-29101 GCA_045535555.1 Bacteroidaceae bacterium
GTATTCAACTCCTTGGCTCACAGAACGACATGGCTACGACCCGACTTTGTGTACTCGTGTTGAGTCAATGAACGGAACCTTACGCATACGGATGATGCGCACTTTGGCGCGACCGCCCATATCGCCCATCATCTCCTCGAATTTATTTCCGATATCAAAGAAATAGGGGCCGTTTATCTCATACACCTTGACACCCTCAGGGATAGTGAGATGCTCCAGATTGCCCTGCACGTCACTATCGGCATTGGGGTCGATCTCATCGCTCAGGACCGATACGTTTGTGGTTTCGGCCATACGTTTCATGCAGAGCAGGCAGGCTATGAGCACACCCACCTCTATTGCAACGGTAAGGTCAAATAGCACGGTCAGGAAGAAAGTAACCAGCAGTACTATGATATCGGACTTGGGGTTCTTGAGGATGGCCCTGAAACTGCGCCACTCACTCATATTATATGATACCACCACCAGAATACCTGCCAGGCAAGCCATCGGGATGAACTTAACCAGCGGCATCAGGAAAAGGTAGATAAGGGCCAATACAATGGCGTGCGCTATTCCGGCTACAGGAGTGCGCCCGCCGTTGTTGATGTTGGTCATGGTTCGTGCTATAGCGCCTGTGGCAGGTATGCCGCCTATCAGAGGCGATACCATATTGGCAATACCCTGCGCCACAAGTTCCTGGTTACTGTCATGGCGGTCACCTATCACACCGTCGGCCACAGCAGCCGAAAGCAGAGACTCGATAGCACCAAGCATAGCTATTACCATTGCCGGCTGAGCCAGACGGGTAATGTTTTCCCAACTGATTTTGGGAACCTCGGCCTGAGGCAGTTCAGTGCTTATTGAGAAACGGTCACCGATAGTCTCTATACCATCCACGCCTACACCGCGCAGAATAAGGCAGACAACAGTCATAATGATGATTGCCACCAGAGAACCGGGAATTTTACGACTGATCTTGGGAGTAAACACAATGACAAGGATGCTTCCCACGCCTATCAGCAGTGACCACCAGCTCACCGAGCCGAAATTGCGGAAATAAACCACCCACTTGTCAAGGAAACCTGCAGGAACGCTCTCAATCTGGAGTCCGAACAGATCCTTTATCTGTGTTGCGAATATTGTAAGGGCGATACCGCTGGTAAAGCCCACTACTATAGGATAAGGAATATACTTGATGATGGTACCCAGGTGCAGAATACCCATATGTATAAGGAATGCGCCCGCCATGAATGTGGCTATCGCCAGGCCGCTCATCCCGTAATCCTGAATAATACCGTAAACAATCACGATGAATGCGCCTGTAGGGCCGCCTATCTGCACCTTACTTCCGCCAAAGAATGAGATGATGAAACCGGCTACAATGGCTGTGAGAATTCCGGCCTCGGGGGTTGCTCCCGATGCGATACCGAATGCGATGGCAAGCGGCAGAGCCACTATACCCACAATTACACCTGCAAGCAGGTCCTGGACTAAAGTCTGTTTGTCATAACCGTTCTTTAGAGTCGAGAACAGTTTAGGTTGGAAACCTTTGATACTCATAAAAATAACATCATTATTGCCGATCCTTTACCGGCTTGTTTTTTAACACTTTTCGTTTTCGGCCGCGAAATTACTCATTTTCCCACCTCTTTGTAACACCGGCTATTTTTGAATCTCATATAATTTCCCTATTTATACTTTTTTAACCCCAATTGCAATCTTAAGGACACAAAAAGGATTACAAAAAAGAGGTTTTTAAACACATAGAGAGAGGCTTGTAAACCAAGCCTCTCTCTATGTGTTTCGTGGCGGATTCGAACCGCCGACCTCTTGCGTGTGAAGCAAGCGCTCTGAACCGGCTGAGCTAACGAAACGTTTGGTACTCCATGCTAAAGCGGGGCAAAGATACTCTATTTTTGGAATAGCCCGCCATAACAGCAATTATTATTCCCAATACTCAAACTCCCGCACCAGCACCTCTACCGGCAGATGAAGGTCGTTGTATGTACGGCAGTCTTTCCAGTTGCCGTGATCATCCACTTCACCGTAATCGGTAAAAGTAATCTCCTCCTTTTCCTTGCCATCCTTGCCCACACGGGTTATTACATGCTTCTCTATCACATTGTGATTGGCGTCAAACCTGTTGGTTTCAACACTCATATTGCCGCTCAAAGGCTCATTGACGGTAATTTTAAGCGGATAGCCCTTGCGGTCTGTCTTCACTATGCTTACGGTAGTCACCTGGCCGTCCTCGGACACTACAGATTTGTGTCTGCGCAGGAAAGAACTCTCCTTAACGGTCATGCGGACAGTACGGCCGTTGGTCTCCTTACTGTACACAAGCGTCCCTTTATCTTTGGATATAAGATTAATACGGGCGTTGACCCTGCCTCCGGCCTTCTGTGTACTGCGTGTGCAGACTCCGTCCTCAAAGATATTCTCAGTCTCAACCAGGACGCGCTCTGCGCTGTCCATTACGGCCGAACATATCTCATTGCCGTAAACATCATAGATTGATGTGTTCACATACATCACGTCCGTTCCTATGAAATTGGCATACCACAATTCGGGCATCATATGGTAGACGGTGACTTTCTGTACGCGTCCGTGCATACCGCCAAACGTTTTCTCCTGATACCGGTCTGAGCATGAAATCATGCCCAGAGAGCAGAATACCGCCATCAGAACGGCCAATTGTCCTCTACTGATTCTCATATTATGTTCTGTTTCTTCATTTCACTGACCGTAAGTTCCAACTCATCATACCAATCCTGTCCGAATCTACGGATAAGCGGTTCCTTAAGGCATTTATAAACGGGAATATGTTCGCGGTGACCCTTGATGGCGGCAGCCTGGCATACATCCCAGCGGTCATAGTTCAGTCCCCAGTACGGTCCTATCTTCTTGACACGGATGGGGTACAAGTGGCACGATACCGGTTTCATGAAACTGACCTTGCCCTCGCGATATGCCTTCTCTATGGCACAGAAGCAGCAACCGGTCTCATCATAACAGGTAAAGACGCAGTCCTTGCCGTTCACTATCTGGGTTACCAGTTCACCCTCCGGATCCGGATATGCAATACCCTTCTCCTCAATCGCCTTGAGTGCATCGGCCGATAACATATCCCTGATTACGGGCAGGAGTTCCTCTATCCGTGCAATCTCTTCAGGGGTTACCGGAGCACCCGCATCACCTTCAACGCAGCATGCTCCGTGACACTTCTTGAGGTCACAGCAGAACTCCTTGGTGATGACATCAAGTGAAACAATCGTATCCTGAATTTGAACCATCGCGCAAAAGTAGTGAAATAATTGCTACCTTTAGCCCACGATTAATGAAAGTATCATGTCTACCTTATTGATAGTTCTTGCAATAATTCTGGGAGTGATAGGCATCATCGGCAGCATCGTTCCCGGACTGCCCGGGCCACCGCTCAGTTGGGCAGGTCTGCTGCTGGCATACCTGAGTCACAGGCTTGGAGGGGCCGATATGTCACTTACTTTTGTGCTTATCTGGCTTGGAGTGACCATTATCGTTACTATCCTGGATTACATAATTCCGGCCAAATTCACCAAGTTGGCAGGCGGAACCAAAGCCGGAAGCCAGGGAGCGCTGATAGGAATGATTATAGGAATGTTCTTTACACCATTAGGCATGATCCCATGCAGCCTTCTGGGTGCTTTCCTTGCAGAATTGTTCCAGTCAGACAAGAGCGCCGGCGGGGCCATGAAGTCCGCATTGGGCACTTTTGCGGGATTTCTGGTAGGTACAGGCATGAAACTGATTGTCACAGTAACCATGACATATTATATACTATTCTGAAAAAAAGTTTAACTTTGCCTGTCCTTTGCAGATAATAGATAAAGATTATTACTTCTTAATTACACAATAATATGAAAAAACAGATTCTTCTTGCAGCGGCTGTCATGATGTCGCTCACATGTTTTGCCCAGTTCCCGGGCGGTGGTGGTTTTCCCGGTGGCGGTATGCCTCCTATGGGCGGTGGCGGATTCGGCGGTTTCGGCGGATTCGGCGGTCCTCAGGGCGGTGCCCAGGTTGAGTGCTCCGAGAAATTCACAGACATCAACTATGCCGGCGATGACGGTCAGGTCTATCATATGCTTGACATCTACCTGCCCAAGGAGGTTAAGGATAAGTATCCCGTAGTTGTTCACATCTATGGCAGCGCATGGGGCAGCAACAGTTCAAAGGGTATGGCCGATGTAAACACAATAGGTCAGGCTCTTCTGAATGCCGGTTATGCAGTGGTTTGCCCCAACCACCGTTCAATTGCCGACGGCAAGTGGCCCGCTCAGGTTAACGACATCAAGGCCGTTATCCGCTTTATCCGCGCCAACGCCGATAAGTACAAATTTGACACATCATTCATAGCAACTTCCGGTTTCTCATCAGGCGGTCACCTGAGTGCCGTTACAGCTCTGTCAAACGGCGTGAAGGTTGCCAAGCGCGGCACAGCCGAGTATGACATCGAAGGTAACGTAGGCCCCTATACCAAGGAGTCAAGCATGGTCAACGCATTCTGCGACTGGTCCGGTCCCACAGAGCTTCTGCACATGGACTGCGGCAACGCCATGATATTCGGTGGTCCCGGTAACACCCCCGAGGAGCAGCTTATCGGCGCTCCCAAGGAGGGCAACGAGGATAAGTTCATGCTGCTGAGTGCCACCGGTTTCCTGGATAAGAACGATGTGGCCGGTTACATGTTCCACGGTGATTCAGATCCCATTGTAGCATCATGCGTAAGCCAGTACCTCTATGACGAGATGCAGAAGGCAGGCGTGGAGAGCTACATAGTACGCGTACCAGAGGGCAGTCACGGCGGTGCCGCCATGTACACCGAGGAGAACCTCAAGAAAATGGTTGACTTCCTGAACGCCCAGCGCGCCAAAACCAAAAAATGATACAAAAGGGGACTGTCCCCTTTTGTACTATTTTTCATTTGCGTTGAGGTAGACTACCGTGGCGCCTTCATCATTCTCATCAATCAGCATATACTGCATCAAATGATCACCCTGAGATACGGCCTGAACCCTTAATGTCATCTTGACCTTGCGGCCCTTGAGCTCCAATCGGACTATTTCTTCATCGGAATCCTTGGCCTTAACGGGCTTGGTCCAGTTCATTGAATATTTGCCGTCAGGTATTATGGATGACTTGCTGCCGGAGAATGTCATCCTTCCTTTGGCATCGACCACAATCTCTTCAACATCATTCTGTTCAACAATCTCTGCTCCTACGTCTTCACCAACTTTCTTGAACCTGGCAACTATCCCACGATATGTATCGGGGGTTATCTCAGTGGGGAAACTTACCGAAATTCCTGCCCTACGCGGCATGTTGAGTTCCAGGCTTACCGGCTCGTGGCATACGGTAGCCCTGAAGATATTGACACCCTTCTCCCAATCCTCCTGGCTTATGGGCGGGAAAATCACCTTGAAACCGGTCTGAACAAAGTCACCGTGACGGTCAAAATCCTCATCGGTGGGCACGCCCAACACCTTTACAGCATTCAGAACCGTGCCGTCAGAGAGCGTAAGGGTAATGTCGCTGCCCAGATGACCCGGGAAAGCGTGAGACTGAGCAATGGCCATTGATGCATAAACCTTGGTCTCATCGGCCGAAAAATCAATCCTGTGTACAGACACATAATCACGTTCGGCATCTTTCTCCCTATGGGTGGTCTTGAGTACAAATCTGCTGTTTTCATGAACCACTCTGATATTGTCATAATCAACCGGGGTGTCCGATATCTGCAATCCCGATATCGCCTCGCTGTCCTCGTCAAGCAGGTCAACGGTCTTTACGTCATCGGGAATAGCCACGTCAAAATGGACCGATGCAATGAAATAACCGTTATCGGGACTCCAGTAATGGATGCCTATCATATCATTCAGACCTTCGTACTTGGAGAACTTGTATTTCTGCCCGTCAACATCAATCACCCAGTCCTCGCTCGGCATAATCCAGAGGTCCGTGTACTGGACAGACTTGAATATAAGTATCAGTTCATCGGGTGTACGGACCACATCTGTAACATTCAGGAAACTGGAACCGGCATTGTAGAAAGACCTGGGTCTCGTAATGTGAACGCCCTTGCTGAAATAGTCCGATGAGCGGCTGGCATTATACTTCCTGATAGCCTCATAGGCATTCACACCGGGGAATTTCTTTGACAACAGACCCTCCTTGGGCACCAGAGTGTACAGCTTAAGGTCATCCATATCACTCTCACCGTCAATTACGGCCGATACCTGCTCTATACCGCGTGACCAGGCGGCCTGAGCCATCTGCTCCATATCTGCGGTGGACATGCTTGACTTGGGATAGATAGCCAGCCCGTGTCCGTCAAACATATCAATCCACTTGAGCATAAGGGCCTTGTCGCCTGTTATTGAGATATCCTTATACTTGTACTCATGACTGCCACCTCTCATATAATGCAACAGGCGGTCATCGTGCGAGTTGCAGATAAGCTCAAAGCGGTACTTGCCCCTACCCTCATCATAAACCCGGGCCACACGGAATTCCGGCATAGTCATACGCTCCAGCATCTCCTCATTGGTAGCCACCGATGTCTTGATACCCACCGCGTTGAGCTGCTCGGCGTAGGGCTGCACATCGGCCAGGCTCTCAATGGGATACTCAAACATAAGGGTCATGCGGGTGGTCTTGAAACCCTCATAGCTCTTAAGATACCCGGCCACCTCACTGGCCTTCATATTGGCGGTAACGCCGTCAAAAGTACGGACCTTGGCACTGCCGTCCTGGAAAATCCAGGTCTTGCCGTCCTCAAATACCGGCCAGCGGAACGTGTTGTCCTGAGCATTGGCCACAGCCACATTTGCAGTCGCAAACAGGAAGAGATACGCGATTGCGGGGATGAACAGGACTCTGAGCCTGCTCCATCCGTTTGATTGTTTTTTGTCCATCATATCTATACGTTTTTTAAGGTTGGATTGCTTAAGCCAGCTGGTCATAGCAAGTCCGCGGCTTGCGGCTACGGCATTTACCAGCATCAGTTTGTACTCCTTTGCATTGGCTCCGCTCTCAATCACAGCCTGGTCTGCCTCATACTCATGTATAAGCTCAAACTCTTTACGCAGCAGGATCATTACGGGATTGAACCATTGGAATGCCGTCATCACGTCGGCCATCAGGAGGTCCAGCGAATGCCATCGGTGGGCATGAAGGTTCTCATGCTTCCACACCGATGCATTCTCTGACTCCAGCCACTCGCGCGGCATAACCACGTACCGCATCCAGTTAAGCGGTCCGGGAATCTGGTCGGACTCTATCACGTCAACACCCTCGGAACGGTCGGCATAACGACCCTTACGGATGATGCGTGACATAGTCCATACTGAAATACCTTTTTTAACGAGCACGAACAGAACACCTGCCCCGTACAACACGAGCAGTAAAGCAAACATGTTTACGGGAGCAGACGTCTGTGCGGCTGTTGCATCCAAATCTGATGCAACCAACGGGGTATTCTCTTCCACTGCACTTACGTTATCGGCTGCTATAGCATGTCTTGTAATATGGAAGACAGGCAAAACAAAGGAGAGAAGAGCAATGGTTATCAGTACCGACCGGTTAAAGCGGTGGAACGTCTCACGTCCCAGCAGCAGACGGTAACCGCCAAACAGCACGGCTACAAGGACTGCCACCTTGACCTGATATAATAACAATGCCTCCATTTTTTATTTATAAAAAGGTTGTTGAGAATTAGGATAAGGTTCAGTTCTCGTTCTTAATGCGATTTATCAGCTCTTCAAGTTCATCGACCGATATCTTTTCGTCCTTGACCAGGGCCGATACCGCATCGATGTAAGAGTTCTCAAAGCAGTGTGACACTATACGTCCTATAGACGTGTTGCTGTACTCATCACGGCTTATGGTGGCGTGATAACGGTAACCCATTCCCTCTTTCTCGTGACCCAAAAAACCGTTTGATTCCAGCAGACGGACCTGAGTGGAGATGGTGTTCTGATGAGGCTTGGGCTCTGGCAGAAGCTCCCTCAACTGGGACACCGTCATGGCTCCGTTCTGCCAGAACAACTCCATGATCTCCTCCTCTTTTTTACTTAGTCTTTTCATATCGATTTGAACTTATGACGCAGCAAATATACGACTATATTTTATAGTTGATACACAAAAACCAAAAAATTAACTATAAACCATAGTTTTTTTGAAAAACGACGCAAAGGGGTCGTTTCTCTTTGCGTCGTTTTTTATATCTTTGCAGTGAAAATATTGATCCTTTAGCTCAGTTGGTTTAGAGCGCTTGCTTGACAGGCAAGAGGTCAGCAGTTCAAATCTGCTAAGGATCACAAAAAAGAGCGGCCATCAGGTCGCTCTTTTTCTTGTGTGAACATTATAACAATGAGTCTGCCAGGTTTTCCAGGGCCGGTATGTCCGATTGTTTCATACGGCTGCGTATGGTAACCATAGGCTCTACCAGGTCTATGCCGCTCATAGTAGAGAGCATCTCTTTCATGGTCCGGCCTGCCGACGGGGCCCATGATCCGTTCTCGATGATTGCCACCTTGCGGTTGCAGAATCCCTTTATCTGAAGCCGATGCAGGAACTCATACATGGGAGTGAATACACCTGCATCATACGATGAAGCTGCAAGCACCAGTGTGGAGTGGCGGAAAGCATCCTCTACGTTCTCGGCAAAGTCCGATCGGCACAAATCACTTACAACCACACGCTCAGCACCCTTGGAGCGCAGAATATCGGCCAGCTTCTCGGCCGCAGCCAGAGTGCCGCCATGAATTGATGCACAGGCAATGAAAATGCCTGGTGTCTCAACAGCGTAGTTGCTCCATATATTATATAGGTCAATATACTCTGAGAGATTGTCCTCAAGAATTGGGCCATGAAGCGGACGGATGGTCTTGATTGCCAGTTGAGCAGTTTTACCAAGCAGGGTACGTACCGGACCGCCATACTTGCCCACAATATTGAAGTAGTAGCGGCGGGCCTCGCAACTCCAGTCATCATCGTCGCGGCCATAGAATCCGCACTTGCCCAGGGCACCGAACTTTCCGAACGCATCAGCACTGTAAAGAGCCCCGTCTGCCTCATCAAACGATACCATAACCTCTGGCCAGTGAACCATCGGAGCTCCGATAAAACGCAGCTTATGCTCACCCAGTTCAAGTTCCGATCCCTCCTTGACTGCAAGAGTGCGTCCTTCAATCTGAATACCCTCAAAGAACTGCTCCATCATCTGGATAGCTTTGGCGCTGGCCACAAGGGTAAGACCGGGAAATTCCTTGAGAGCCCACTCAATAAGTGCCGAGTGGTCCGGCTCCATATGATGTACCACCAGATAATCAGGCTGGCGGCCTGAGAGAGCCTCCTTTAGATTAGCCTTCCACTCATCGGCCTTGCTGGCATCGGCCGTATCCATTACGGCCACCTTGTCATCCAGGATAACGTATGAATTATATGCCATACCCTCCGGGACAATGTACTGACTCTCAAAAAGGTCCAGATCCAAATCATCTACACCTATATACTTTACCTTATCGCTCAGATTCTTAATCATAGCCTTTTTATTATTTGTGTATAGGCAAAGGTAACTATTTCACTTGGAATCATGAAGCTTTGATACCAGAGTAATAAGGGCTGAACCCAGAATACCGGCTGTCAGGGAGCCTACCAGGATTGCTATCTTACCGGCATTTCTCATCTCCTCCACAGCAGATGCATCCTGGAATGAGAGCGTATCCACGAATATAGACATGGTAAAACCTATACCGCCCAGACAGGCCACGGCAAAGAACATTGCCCAACCGGCTTTCTCCGGCATCTGGCAGATTCTGGTTTTGATTGCGGCCAGACTGAAAAGTGTAATGCCCAGCGGTTTTCCCAAAACCAGGCCAAGGAATATACCCAACCCTATCCCACCGGTTACTCCCGATGTATTGAATATGTTGAAATAACTCAGGTCCGGAATCTCCACACCTGCGTTGGCAAGGGCAAAGATAGGCATTATGACAAAATTCACCCAGGGTGACAGTGCATGCTCCACCCGGTAGCTCATATCCAGTGATCCGTAAGCGGTCTTGTGCAAGCGGCGCAGGAAATGACGCTGCGGGCCATTGGGAAACATGGTTTCATCGTCAATCTTGTCAAATGAAAGCAGTTTCTGGCTGAAGAACTTAATCTTGTGCAGCACATAAGGCCTGTCATAACGGGCTTTTGAAGGGATTATGAATGCCATAACCACACCCGACATGGTAGCGTGGATTCCAGAGTAATAGAAAAGTACCCAAACCACTACAGCCAGCAGCAGATACACCCAGATATGTTTCTGTCCCATATCCTTAAGCAGCCAGGCCACAAAAATCACAAGAACGGAGAAGGTCAGCAACATGAAATTGATCTGGCCGCCGTAGAACAGCGCCACTACCAGTATGGCAATCAGGTCATCGGCAATGGCAAGAGCCGTAAGGAACACCTTGAGTGAGACGGGGACCCTGTCGCCCAGGACGGACAGGATGCAGACCGCGAATGCGATATCGGTAGCCGTAGGAATGCCCCAGCCCGATGCCTCAACCGTTCCGCGGTTGACCAATGTATAGATCAATGCCGGCATAATCACACCACCGAATGCCGCAATGACCGGAAGCAATGCCTTCTTGACCGATGACAACTCGCCGTGAGCCACCTCACGCTTGATCTCAAGACCAACCGTGAAGAAGAACACCACCATAAGAACATCATTGATAATCTTCTCAATGGTCATTCCGTGGGGAAAAAGCCAATCCACATCGCCGTGAGGGCTTTTCATATGAATCTGCACGCTGGTCTCCAGGAATGCATGGTAATAGTGGCGGGTCTCGGGCAGATTAGCCAGCAGCATAGCCACAATAACGCAAATGAGCAGTATCACGCCCTGAAACCAAGGCTGACGTGTCAGGCTGTCGCGCTTGCGGTTAAACTGGAGCATGCTTCTGTTCCAGGTATAAATAGGTATAAGTTTCATATCTTATTGGAAAAATAAAAAACACATGGCCGACGGCCTTATATCAGGTCGTCGGCTATTGTATCTGAATATAACTCTTACTTAACCAGAACCTTACCGTTCATCTCAGCCGGTATGGGCAGACCCATGATGGTGAGGATTGAAGGAGCCACATCGGCCAGAATTCCTGACTCTACCTTGGCGTCCTTGCGCGGGGTAACGTAGATTACCGGAACGGGATTGAGTGAGTGAGCGGTGTTGGGAGTACCGTCGGGGTTCAGGGCGTTATCGGCATTACCGTGGTCGGCAATGATGATAGCCTCGTAATTATGAGCCTTGGCTGCCTCGATAACATCATGAACGCAGGCATCGACAGCAACGACAGCCTTCTCAATAGCCTCATATACGCCGGTATGACCAACCATATCGCCATTTGCAAAGTTAACTACGATAAAGTCATACTTATCAGTGCCGATGGCCTCTACCAACTTGTCACGTACTATATAAGCGCTCATCTCAGGCTGCAGGTCATATGTGGCAACCTTGGGTGAAGGAACCAGAATACGGTCCTCACCGTCAAAGGGAAGCTCGCGGCCGCCGTTCAGGAAGAATGTAACGTGAGCGTATTTCTCAGTCTCGGCTATGTGAAGCTGCTTGAGGCCCTGTGCTGACAGATACTCACCAAGAGTATTGTTCACGTTCTCCTTGTCAAACAGGATGTGTACACCGGTGAACGATGCGTCATACGGAGTGAGGCAGTAGTACTGCAGGCCGGGAACGGTGTGCATACCCTCGGCATCCATGTCTTTCTGAGTCAAGACTATTGTAAGCTCCTTGGCGCGGTCGTTACGGAAATTGAAGAAGATGATGGCATCACCCTCCTCAATGCGGCTGTCATAAGCCTCATTCACGATAGGCTTCATGAACTCATCGGTAACACCCTCGGCGTAAGATTCTTCAACAGCCTTGACCATATCGCTTACCTTACGGCCCTCGCCACCTACCAACTGGTCATAAGCGATCTTTACACGCTCCCAGCGTTTGTCACGGTCCATTGCATAATAACGGCCTATGATAGTGGCAACCTTGTCACCGCGCTTTACCAACTGGTCTATGAAGCCCTTACCGCTCTTGGGGTCGGTGTCACGACCGTCCATGAAGCAGTGTACGTAAGTCTGGTCAATTCCGTACTCACGTGCTATGTCGGTAAGGCAGAACAGGTGCTCCAATGAACTGTGGACGCCGCCGTCCGATACCAGACCCATCAGATGCAGTTTCTTTCCGTTCTGCTTGGCGTATGTATAAGCCGATACAACCTCTTTGTTCTGGCGGATACTGCCGTCAGCAATGGCGCGGTTAACCTTAACCAGGTCCTGATAAACCACGCGGCCGGCACCGATGTTAAGATGACCTACCTCAGAGTTACCCATCTGACCGTCGGGCAGACCCACGTTCTCACCCGATGCCAGAAGCTGTGCATTGGGATAATTGGCGTTAAGATAATCCATGTAGGGAGTGGGTGTGTTGTAGATCACATCGGCCTTGGAGCGGTTACCTATGCCCCAGCCGTCAAGAATCATAAGAAGTGCTTTCTGTTTCATATATAGAGTTGTTTTACCTTCATTTTTTGAGCATGCAAAGGTACTAAATATTAGCGCTCGCAACTCATTAAAAATGTGTAAAAAAAAGGGTGGCCGCAAATGGCGGTCACCCCTTATATCCGGAGTTAAGACACTCCTTGAAAATCAGCGGGCCTCTTCCTTTTGCATATACGGACCGAACACCTGGAGAGCCTTCTCTGTAATGATCCTTGTAAACTGTGAGGGATCGATTCCGCCAAAATACTCCTGGGGAGAAACCTCAACCTCATTACCATCAGCGTCATGAGCGACGAACACCAAGTATCCGCCTGCCCTCATAATAGCAGCGCCCATGACATCAATCAGCGACTTATCCTCATCATCCAGATCACCGTCATTCCTGTCGGCTTTCTTGGTATATTTTACCTTGAGGACAGCCTGCGGCTGATTATGACCCTTAAAGTATACACCTACCTTGAACAACTCGTTGAACTTGGCCACCATATCCTCAAACTCTTCATCTGAGAGGATAGTACCGGTCATGAGAGTACCCATATACTTGGCCAGATCCTTATCCTTGAAAGGATTCTCAAGTGATCCCTTGATCTCAATCTGACCGCCGCCAAGAGATATGTTGCCTGATACAGCCTTAAGTTGGTTGGGATCCTGTGCCCAAGCCAAAACTGCAACAGTGTCATTAATGTCAAGTCCGTCAAATACGGCATCAAGCTTAGCATTTCCGGCAAGCACATCGGCACCGGCATACTTGGCAAAGAAGCTGCCGTCAATACCCTTGCTCATTTCATAGTTGAAACTGCCGCCCAACTCATAGCTCAGGACCTTGAGGGTTCCGGCAACAGAGGCTTTTGAACCCTCGGCCTTCAAAGTGGTCTCACCGTCCTTTGATTCTGCAAAAAGGCTCATGTCAGACTTGAGATTACCGTTGTAAGAAGCCAGTACCTCGTTGTCAAGGGTAATGGAAATCTCTATAGTCTCGGGCAGAACAACCAAATTGGTTCCATCCTCATCGGTATTTACAATAGTATTCTCACCAGCCTTTGTCTTGGCCTTTAACTCAACCTTATGATCGTTGAACAGAACATTCAGCTGGAACAGATCCACGTCATGGTTGATATTTGAAAGAACAAGAACGGGTTTAAGGATAGAATCCTCATATTCTACTACATTGCCGCCTTCATCATAACCACGGGTCTTTTCAACTATGACTGTATCACTGATATTGAGGTCGGCCGACATATAGAACGGAGTCAGGTCAAGGATAACAGAATCGCCTGTGAACATCATAGCGGCCTCTGACATCTTAACCTGGAAAAGAGAATCTTCAAGAACTTCAGGGCTGGTAATAATCTGAAGCAGGTCACTTTGCTCAAATTTCATTCCCATTAGTTCTGAAACAGCGTTCAGTGCCTCAGAGAATTCTGTAAACTGGATAGCATCAGCCACACCCTCAAGAGAAGCCTGAATTGCCTGCTGCTGCTCTGGTACGGTCATATACTTTTCGTCCTGGCCGTCATTCTTGATTTTGTCTTCGTCATTGCAAGAAATAAATGCAATTGATCCTAATGCAAGTGCTAATGCACTGAAAAATAGTCTTTTCATAAAACAACGATTATATAAAACTATAATTAATTTACAATTTAGAGTTCAAAGGTAAGTATAATTCTTTTTCAGCGAGCCATAAAATGTGAAAAGGTTTTAAAACATCGCTCTCACACGCTCTATTCCGGATACCAGAAAATCTACTTCAGCTCTGGTGTTATAGAAGGAGAATGATGCGCGTACTGTACCAGGGATACCCATTCTGTCCATCAGAGGCTCGGCGCAATGATGACCTGTACGCACTGCAATACCCAGACGGTCCAGCAGTGTACCCATATCTGAAGGATGAATTTTTCCAACAAGGAATGATATTACGGCGCTTCTTTCCGGTGCATTTCCGATAATGCGCATACCGGGTATATCATTCAGTCTGCCCAGAGCATATGAGCACAGTTCTGACTCGTATCGGGCAATCTCATCCATACCTACGCTCTGAACGTAATCCAGGGCCGATGCAAGAGCGATTGACCCAATGTAATCGGGGGTTCCTGCCTCGAACTTATAGGGAAGTTCGTTGTATGTGGTCTTCTCAAAAGTGACACGCTTTATCATTTCACCTCCGCCCTGATATGGAGGCATCTGTTCCAAGAGCTCCTTGCGTCCGTACAGAACTCCTATTCCTGTAGGGCCGTAAATCTTGTGTCCGCTAAAGGCATAGAAATCAGCGCCCAGTTCCTGCACGTTCACCTTTATGTGAGGAACTGACTGAGCTCCGTCCACTGCAACCGGAATTCCGTGCGAATGGGCCAGACTTATAATCCGGGAGACAGGATTCACAGTACCTAACACATTGGAAACATGTGTAATGCTAACAAGTTTTGTCTTTGGGCTCAAAAGTGAACTGAAAGCATCCAAATCCAGTTCTCCGAGATCGGTTACCGGTATTATCTTAAGCGTGAAACCCAACTTTCCGGCCTGTATCTGCCAGGGCACGATGTTGCTGTGATGTTCCATACCGGATATGATCACCTCATCACCTTCCTTAAGGAAACCTTGGGCAAACGAACTTGCAAGCAGGTTAATGCTCTCGGTTGTTCCGCGGGTAAAGATTATCTCTTCAGTGCTCCCGGCTCCGATAAACTGACGTACTTTCTCACGGGCTGCCTCCATCATATCGGTAGCCTGTTGTGAAAGGAAATGAATGCCGCGATGAACATTGGCATTCACGTTGCAATATGCCTCGCTTATGGCATCAATGACGCACTGAGGCTTCTGGGTAGTGGCTGCATTGTCCAGATAGACAAGCGGTTTGCCGTAAACCTCACGTCCCAGAATGGGGAAATCCCTGCGAATTCTCTCTACGTCAATCATATCACTTAATTATCTGCATGCGCGGCAACCCTCACACTGGGTAAGTTCTCCGCGAAAACGTTTCTCTACAAGACGGTTCAGACGGTCACGCAGAGGCTCCAGCGAAACACGTCCTATAACCTCCCCTACAAAAGCCTGCATAAGCATCATGCGTGCCTCTGCCTCCGGGATGCCGCGCTGACGCATATAGAACATGGCCTTATCGTCCAACTGACCAACCGTTGCGCCGTGTGAACACTTTACGTCATCGGCGTATATCTCCAATTGGGGCTGGGTGAACATGCGTGCCTGGCGGGTGAGACAGATATTGCGGTTAGTCTGCTGTGACTCAGTATGCTGTGCTCCATGACGTACCAGCACCTTGCCTGCGAATGCCCCGCTCGCGCTGTCGTCCAGAACGTATTTGAACAACTCGTTGCTAGTACAATCAGACACTCTGTGATCAACAAATGTCATATTATCAACATGTTGCTCCTTATCCACAGTTGCAATTCCATTAAGTGACAGATTGGAACCGCGTCCTGCAAATGTAGAGAAAACAGTGTTGCGTGTCCGGCCATTATGCAGCGTCACATAATCAATCTCAACATTGCTATCGGCCTCCTGATTTATGTAGAGCTCTGATACTCGCCTGTTTGCGTAATGAGTCTCCTCCAGATCATAAAGTTCCAGGGCTGAGCCCTCACCGGCGAATACCTCGGTCACCTGTGTCGTCAGATATTGATTCGCTGCAAGTGCATGATCACAAAGCAACAGTTTTGCCTGTGCGCCACGTCCCATAACCACCAGGATCCTGCGGTTTACCATAAGGTCAACCTTTGAACTGAGCAAGGTTATGAGTTGTAACGGTTTTTCCACCACAACGCCATCGGGAATATAAAGCATGAAACCATCCTGTGCAAACAGGGTGTTGATTGCGGCAATTCCCGGTTTGTCCATATCGGCCAACTTGCCGTAATACTTCTCCAGTATCTCAGGCCGTTCCAAGGCCGCATCCTTGAGGCTGCCGGCATACACGCCATCGGGCAGCAGGTTTCTGGAAGCCGTTTCAGAACTCGCAAAAGAATCATTTGCCAGGAAATATAGTTGGGTGCTCAGATTGGGAACGCTGCATTTGAATGCCTGTGCAAAATCAACCGGCATATCCAATCTGGCCAGGTTCATACCCCAATCGGGTTCAAACCATTCCCCCACATCGGTATGCAGGTACTCCTCGAGCCCCTTATGAGGCAGCCCGTAACGCAGCAGACAATCCAGGGCATTGTCTCGTGCTGAGTTCAACGCTCCTGCCGAACCCCTGTCAATGAGGGCTCTGTTCTGTTTGAATAAGTCTATATAGTTCTGCACAGGAGTCATTTCTGAGAATCCTCAAATTCCTTAATTACCCAGTCATAACCGCGTTCCTCCAGTTCCAAAGCCAACTCCGAACCGGCGGTCTTGATGATACGTCCCTTATAAAGCACATGAACGACATCGGGTTTGATATAGTCAAGCAGACGCTGGTAGTGAGTGATGACAATGACCGATGTCTCAGGGCTCTTGAGACGGTTTACACCGTCAGCCACAATACGCAATGCATCGATGTCCAGACCTGAATCAGTCTCGTCAAGTATACTGAGTGACGGCTCCAGCATGGCCATCTGGAAAATCTCGTTGCGTTTTTTCTCACCGCCGCTGAAACCCTCGTTCACGGAACGGTTCATGAACTTGGCGTCAAGCTTGACCAGATCCCTCTTCTCCTTGATGTATTTGAGGAAATCAGTAGGAGCCATGGGAGGCAGACCCAGATACTTGCGCTTCTCGTTGATAGCGGTACGCATAAAATTGGTCATGCTCACACCCGGAATCTCAACCGGATACTGGAATGACATGAACAGACCTTCGTGGCTGCGGTCCTCGGCCGGCATATCCAGCAGGTTCTTGCCCTTGAACGTAACCGACCCTTCGGTAACCTGATAGGCAGGGTGACCAACCAGCACATTGCTCATGGTACTCTTACCCGATCCGTTGGGACCCATAATGGCATGAACCTCACCGGCGTTAACCTGTAGGTTTATACCTTTCAATATCTCTTTGCCGTCAATTCCGGCATGAAGGTTTTCTATATTCAGCATCATAATTCTTAACCTACCGTATTTTCAAGTGACACCGACAGCAGGCGCTGAGCCTCGACCGCAAACTCCATAGGCAGTTTGTTGAGCACCTCCTTGGCGTAACCGTTAACAATAAGGCCGATAGCCTGTTCCATGGGAATGCCGCGCTGGTTGCAGTAGAACAACTGGTCCTCGGATATCTTTGACGTAGTTGCCTCATGCTCCACAATGGCAGTCTCGTTCTTTACATCCATATATGGGAATGTATGCGCACCGCAGTCGCTTCCCAGCAGCAGTGAGTCACACTGGCTGTAGTTACGGGCTCCGTCGGCATGCTCACCCACCTTGATAAGTCCGCGGTATGAGTTCTGGCTGTGTCCTGCCGATATACCCTTACTGATTACCGTACTCTTTGTGTTACGGCCCAAGTGAATCATCTTGGTACCGGTATCAGCCTGCTGCCAGTTATTAGTCAGCGCCACGGAGTAGAACTCACCCTGCGATCCGTCACCCTGCAGCACGCAACTTGGATACTTCCAGGTTATGGCCGATCCGGTCTCCACCTGAGTCCAGGAGAGTTTGGCGTCCACACCCTTGACCAGTCCGCGCTTGGTAACAAAATTGTACACACCTCCCTTACCGTTCTCATCGCCCGGATACCAGTTCTGCACTGTGCTGTACTTTACCTCGGCGCGGTCCAGCACCACAATCTCAACGATAGCGGCATGCAGCTGGTTCTCATCACGCATAGGTGCGGTGCAGCCCTCCAGATAGGATACGTAACTGTCATCATCGGCCACAATCAGGGTACGCTCAAACTGACCTGTTCCGGCGGCGTTGATGCGGAAATAGGTGGACAGTTCCATGGGGCAGCGAACGCCCTTGGGAATGTACACGAATGATCCGTCGCTGAACACGGCACTGTTCAGAGCGGCAAAGAAGTTGTCACGGTAATTGACCACGCTGCCCAGATATTGCTTTATCAGGTCAGGATGGTTCTTTACGGCTTCACCCATGGAGCAGAATATGATACCCTTCTCGGCCAGTGTCTGCTTGAATGTGGTCTTGACCGATACGGAGTCCATGACAGCATCAACTGCCACGCCGCCGCTCAGCGCCAGACGCTCCTCAAGGGGTATACCCAGTTTGTCAAAGGTCTTCATAACCTGCGGATCAATCTCCTCCAGGCTCTTGGGACCCTCCTTCTTAACCGTGGGATCGGCGTAATATGATATGTTCTGATAGTCTATCTCGGGGATATCCAGATGCGCCCAATGAGGCATCTCCATGGTAAGCCAGTGACGGTACGCCTTAAGACGGAACTCCAACATCCACTCCGGTTCGCCCTTGCGCTCTGAGATGAGCCTTACGGTATCCTCGGTCAGACCGCGGTCAATTATATCGGTGTGGACATCGGTAGTGAAACCGTACCTGTACTTCTCGGCACTGATCTCCCTTATCAGACTGTTGTCCTGTGTCTCGGTATTCAACTTATCAAACCTTTTTTTGGTCTTTCTTGTCTTTATTTTCTTCTTTCTTATAGTCAGGAATCAGATCTTCGGCATTCTCCTTAACCTTGTTCCAGGTCCACTGCAGGCAGAAACCGGAGAATTCGCTCACCGGCACATAGAGCTGTGACTGCTTTTTCTCCTCCTTCTTTACTATCTTGTCCGATACGCCCGTCATATCCAGGACCATGATTACAAGTCCCATGATGAGTACAACTTTAAAGAGTCCGAACACGGCTCCCAGAGCCCTGTCTATGAAACCAAGGCTGGCTGCATGTACCAGTTTGGAAAGACCCTTTCCAAACAGTCCGCATACCATGGGGACCAAAAGCAGTATTATCACGAAAGCCACAATACGGGCGGTCTGGTCCGACATCCTGAATATTTTCAGCAGCAGACCTGCAAACGGCTCATAGAGCAGGGTGCCCAGGATAATTCCCAGAATAAGACCTCCAAGGCTGAATATCTGCTGGATGACACCTTTGATGATGCCGCCTATCAGACCTATCAGCATGACTATGATGATAATCCAATCCAATACCATGATCTATCCTGTTTTAAAGAGTCTGCTTAACCTCTATCTGAGTGAATGTCTCAATGATATCACCCTCCTTGATGTCATTGTATGATACCAGGCTCATACCGCACTCCATACCGGCCTGAACCTCCTTGACGTCATCCTTGAAACGTTTCAGAGCCTGAATGTCACCGGTGTGGATAACGATACCGTCACGGATCACGCGGGCCTTGTCATTACGTGAAACCTTACCCTCACGTACACGGCAGCCGGCTACCATACCCACCTTGGAGATATGGAACACCTCCATAACCTCGACTGTAGCGGTAACCTCCTCCTTGACTTTGGGTGCAAGCAGACCCTCCATGGCTGACTTGACCTCGTCAATGGCATCATAAATGATGGAGTAGATACGTATGTCAACATCATTCTGCTCGGCCAGACGCTTGGCTGCACCCGACGGACGTACATCAAAACCAATGATGATGGCGTTCGATGCCGATGCCAGACTTACGTCACTCTCAGAGATGGCGCCTACGGCCTTGTGTATCACATTGACCTGAATGTTAGGAGTAGAGAGCTTGATGAGTGAGTCACTCAGAGCCTCAACGGATCCGTCCACATCGGCCTTTACAATCAGGTTAAGCTCATGGAAATCGCCCATCTTGATACGGCGGCCCAGCTCATCCAGAGTAAGTGTCTGTGCGGTACGTACGCCCTGCTCACGCTGCAACTGCTCACGCTTGCCGGTAATCTCACGGGCCTCACGCTCGCTGTCCACCACGTGGAAGCTTACACCGGCCTGCGGAGCACCGTTAAGACCCAGAATCAGCACAGGCTCTGCGGGAGCGGCCGATTTCATCTTCTGGTTACGCTCGTTGAACATAGCCTTTACCTTACCCCATGATGTTCCGGCAATCACAATGTCGCCCATCTTAAGGGTTCCGTTCGATACCAGCACGGTAGCCACATATCCGCGGCCCTTGTCAAGTGAAGACTCAATGATGGTACCGGTAGCCTTACGGTTGGGGTTAGCCTTGAGGTCAAGCATCTCGGCCTCAAGCAGCACCTTCTCCATAAGTTCGGGAACACCTATACCCTTCTTGGCCGATATATCCTGACTCTGGTACTTGCCTCCCCAGTCCTCGACCAGGAAGTTCATCTGTGCCAGTTCCTGCTTGATACGCTCGGGATCGGCGGCGGGTTTATCAACCTTGTTGATGGCGAATACTATAGGTACACCGGCTGCGGTGGCGTGTGCGATAGCCTCCTTGGTCTGGGGCATCACATTGTCATCGGCAGCAACTATGATGATGGCTATATCGGTTACCTGGGCACCGCGGGCACGCATGGCGGTAAATGCCTCGTGACCCGGAGTATCCAGGAATGTTATATGACGGCCGTCATCCAGTTTTACGTTATAGGCACCTATATGCTGTGTGATACCACCGGCCTCACCGGCAATCACGTTAGACTTGCGGATATAGTCAAGCAGAGAGGTCTTACCATGGTCAACGTGACCCATCACGGTTACGATAGGTGCGCGCGGTACCAGATCCTCCTCCTTATCCTTCTCCTCGCTGATCTGCTGGGCAACCTCGGCGCTCACAAAATCAGTGGTGAATCCGTACTCATCGGCCACAATGTTGATGGTCTCGGCGTCCAGACGCTGGTTGATTGACACCATCATACCCACGTTCATACAGGTTGCTATAACCTGGGTAACGGGTATGTTCATCATTGTTGCCAACTCATTGGCGGTCACGAACTCGGTCAGCTTAAGGACCTTGCTCTCGGCCATCTCCTGCTCCAGTGCCTCCATCTGACGCTGCTGAACCTGCTCACGCTTGTCCTTGCGGTACTTGGAAGACTTGGTCTTACCCTTCTGGAACGATGAGAATGTATCGCGGATCTGACGGTTTACATCCTCGTTTGAGAAATCAGCCTTGTCGGCCTTGTTGAAACGATGGTCCTTATTGTTGCGGCCTCCGCCCTTCTGGGCATCCTTGCCGCGATTGTCGCTATTGTTCTGTGACTGGCTGTAACTGTCGGCCTTGGTAAGGTCTACCTTCTCACCGCCAATACGTACACGGTTTTTCTTACGCGGTGCATCACCGTCCTGATTCCTGTCACCGGGCTTGATCTCCTTCATCAGCGACTCCTTGAACTGCTGACGCTGCTGCTGGCGCTGCTGCTCCTTGGCCTCACGCTCCTTCTTCTTCTCCTCCTTGGACTTTTTCTTGGGACGGGTTGACTGGTTGATGGCCTCCAGGTCAATCTTTCCCACGGTCTTGATATTAAGACCGCCGTTCTGTGGAGCTTGAATCTTGAACACCTCCTCCTGGGGAGTTTCGGCCTTTACGGGTTCCTCCTTGGGAGCCGCCTTTACCTCAGGTTCCACCTTGACAGGCTTGGGCTCAGCCTTTACAGGCTCGGGCTTGGGAGTAACTACAGGTTTGGGCTCGGGTTTTACCTCCGGCTCCTTTTTTACGGGCTCCGCAGGTTTCTCCGCCTCTTTTTCAGGTTCAGAAGGCTGCTGTTTGGGCTGAGGAGCGGGCTTGACCGTCTCTTTCCTGGGAGCGGGTTCCTCCTTGGGCTCCGGTTTGGGAGTTTCCAGATTTATCTTGCCCACAGTCTTGAACTTTATTACCGGTTCCTCGGGGATGACAGTCTCTATCATCTCCGGCTCTTTCTTAGCCGGCTTGGCAGGTTTTTCCTCCTGCAGGGGCTCCTCCGGAACAGCCTTGCGGCTGATACGGTCCTGAAGGAAACGGTTGGCCTCCTCACGGATAGACTTGTCCTGACTATACTCTGCCACGAGCAGATTATACTCCTCGTCGGTAAGTTTCTGGTTCAGGTCTTCGGTAACATCGGCAAAACCCTTCTTATGCAGGAACTCCACCAGAGTGGAAACTCCCACATTCAACTCTCTTGTTGCTTTACTTATTCTTATCGCCATCTATAAAAATATTGTATCTTTTCCAGGGCATTGCCCCGATTGTTTTTACTTCTTTATGAACTTCTGGAACTCCTCCTCATCGGCAAACTCACGTGCCAGGATATCCAGTATCTCGTCTACCTGCTCCTCCTCAAGGTCTACAGACTCGGTAAGGATCTCACGGTCGGCGCGCAGAACTGCCTTGGCTGTCTCGAAGCCGGCATCATGCAGAGCATCTACGACCCAATCCTCAATGTCACCGCGGAAATCATCCAGATAGATATCCTCCTCGGACTGTTCCTGCTCAAGTTCACGGTAAACATCGATTGTATATTCTGTCAGCATGCTGGCCAGCTTGATGTTAAGACCGCTCTTACCGATAGCAAGCGATACCTGATCCTGCTTGAGATAAACCTCTGCACGACGGGCCTCGGTATCCAGATTGAGTTCCGATATCTTGGCAGGGCTCAGGGCGCGCTTGATAAAGAGCTCTATGTTGGTGGTGTAGTTGATAACGTCAATGTTCTCATTACGCAGCTCGCGAACGATACCGTGAATACGTGAACCCTTGACACCTACGCAGGCGCCTACGGGATCGATACGGTCATCATATGACTCAACGGCAATCTTGGCGCGCTCACCCGGAATGCGGACAATCTTCTTGATAGTGATCAGACCGTCGGCAATCTCAGGAACCTCCTGCTCCAGCAGACGCTGCAGGAACACGGGTGATGTACGGCTAAGCATGATCTTGGGGTTGTTCACGTTGTCAACGCGGTCAACAACGGCGCGTACGGTCTCACCTTTACGGAAGAAATCGCTGGGAATCTGGTCCGTCTTGGCCAGCAGCAGCTCGTTACCCTCCTCATCCAGAAGCAGGATCTCCTTCTTCCATATCTGGTAAACCTCACCTGTAACGATGGTGCCGATCTTCTCGACATACTTGTTGTACAGACTGTCCTTCTCAAGCTCCAGAATCTTTGAAGCCAGTGTCTGGCGCAGATTCAGGATTGCCCTGCGGCCGAACTTGCTGAAATCAACCTGCTCGGAAACCTCCTCACCTACCTCAAAGTCCTCGTCAATCTGACGGGCCTCAGTAAGTGAAATCTGAGTGTTGGAATCCTCCAGATCCTTGTCCTCAACCACGATGCGCGAACGCTGTATCTCGCAGTCACCTTTGTCAGGGTTGACAATTACCGAGTAGTTCTCATCAGTTCCGAACATCTTTGAGATAACACTGCGGAAACTCTCTTCAAGAACAGAAACCAGTGTCATACGGTCTATGTTCTTAAGTTCCTTGAACTCCTGAAAGGTATCGATCAATGAGACCGTTTCTTCTTTCTTAGTAGCCATTTTACTTTAAACTTATTACGTATTTTACATATTTCACTTCATCATAGCCGAACGGCATCTCCGTCTCGACTGTCTTGGGACGCTTGCTGCCCTCAACCTTCTGCTTCTGCTGAACCTTGACGGCAAATCCCTTATCATCGGCAGACACAAGTACACCCTTGATTTTGGCTCCGCTCTTAGGCATCACCTCTACCTCCTGTCCGATGTGGTTAATGTACTGCTGGAGCACCTTGAAAGGCTGGCCGATACCCGCGGAGCCCACCTCCAGCTCATAATCCTCGACATCACGGTCAAGTGAGGACTCGATGAAACGGCTCAGATCCACACAATCGTCAATCCAGACACCCTCGGCCTGGTCAATCTCTACGACAATGCGATTGTCCGGGGTAACATCCACATCAACAAGAAAATAGCCCTCCTTGGTGTTGAGCCATTTCTCTGCAATACTGATAACTTGTTGCTTGTCAATCATATATAAGTTAAACTTGTTTCCTGATAAGTAAGTGTATGGTAACAAAAAAGAGGCCCTCGGCCTCTCCACACATCATCTTATCGGGTGCAAAGATATAGAATATCCTGCACCCGACCAAGAAAATGCTTAAAAAATCAATAGCCCAGATAGCCCAGCATGCGGGCGGCATAGCGGCGACCCAGTTCACGTGAACCCTTCAGGTTGAAGTGCAGGTGATCACGACCGGCCTCGCATCCGTATGCGGGAACCACCATAGCCTGCGGCAGAGTCTCGGGCAGAGTAGCCATCACCTTGTTGTGATCGGCACATACGCCACGCTGATCGGCAGGTACAACCTCACCGGAGAGCAGAGGAATTGAACCGGCCTCCAGACCCAGATCGGCCAGGATATCGTCATAGACCTTCTTTACGTTGGCGGGCCACTGCGGGTCATTGGTATTGGTCTCACCCTGATGCAGCAGGATGCCCTTGATAACGCCGTCCTTCTGTGCCTTCTTGCAGAGTTCAATCAGACGGTTGTAGGGGTTACCGCCGTACTCCTTGCAGATATTCTTCATCCAATCTGCCTGTTTGGGAATGTACTCCTCACACTTGTCCTTGTCAAAAAGATCAATTGAGCAACCGGCAACGGCTACCATTACGATACCCACCTTTACATCCTCGGGCATATTCTGAACCATGGTACGGCCAAAATAATCGGCAGGTGTAAGACCCGTGTTGGGGCGTGCCAACGGCGGAACTGCAGTACGCCACTCACCCATCTTGCTGTCGGGGAAATCAACGGCGTTCATAGTTACAAAACGCGGACTGATATTCTCCTTATCCTGCTGTGCGGGACGGGGGTTACCCTCCATGTTGGACTGACCTATACAGATGTAAATGTGAAAATTGGGATCCGGCTGAGCCAGAACCTTGAAAGGAGCCAGCATCAATGCTGCCAGCAGAATGATTCCTGATTTTTTCATTTCTTTTACGTTAGTAATATGATTAATTGATGCAATTTTCGGAATTTTATATGACTTATACAAGAAAAACGGATAGCTTTGTGCCCGAATTAGGATTGTAACATGAAGAAGAGAAGGTCAATCAGATCAAACAACAACTTCCTGCTGGGCTCACTGTTGATGATAGTGTTGGTGCTGGTAATAGTTGTTCTGTTCCTGTATCTCTCTTTTGTCCTATAGTCATTCGGGAGAGGACAGTATCGAATCGTAACGCTTGCGGTCTGTCAGGATATTTACAGCCTCATCCAGGAATCTGTCCGAGTTCATATTGTAAATCACTACTCCACGCTGGTAATAATAGCGTATTATTATCTCCATTTCAATGACGCGCTCCAGATCCTTGCGGAACACATCCAGGTCATTCCTCAGGTCATACTGAAGTTTGCTCTCCAGTGACTTGAACTCATCCTGCGCCTTATCTGCCAATCCTTCACGCTCGGCTATCTTTTTGAGTGATTCCAGCGCCTTGCCGCTGTTGCTCTCAAACTTGAATTCGCTGTTGCATACAAACTCCTTGAAAGCGTTGTAATCATCATCGGTCAACTTAAATTCGCCGGCTGGAGCGATTGATTTGTGCCTGGTGCACCAATCATTCACAAAATCAAACAGGACCACGTTCTGAGCCAGATAATAAAGGATATCGGGCATGGTATCCTGCTTGCACTGAACGTCCGGGCGGATTCCGCCTCCGTCACGTACCGGACGGCCGGCTGCAGTGTAGAATACCTTGGTCAGGCTGTCCGGTATATGTTGCGCCTGTCCTTTCTCATTACGCTTGGAGTAATCTATCTCCTGTATGCATCGGCCACTGGGAATGTAATACTTGGCGGTGGTAACCTTGAGCGTACCGTTGAACGGCAGCATACGTGTAGTCTGCACCAGGCCCTTACCGAATGTACGCACGCCCACTATCACCGCACGGTCCAGATCCTGCAGGCTGCCTGCCACAATCTCTGAGGCCGATGCGGACTGGTCATCGGTCAATACCACCAGCGGCATTTTCTCATCTATGGGGTTGCGTTGTGTGTAATATGTGGTTGCAGCCTGAGGAACCTTGCCGCGTGTCTCCACCAGCTTGGTGCCTTTGGGGACAAACAGTCCCACAATTTCGACAGCCTCATTGAGCAGTCCTCCGCCGTTTCCGCGCAGATCAAGTATGATTCCCTTGGCACCCTGTTCCTTAAGTTCCACAAACGCCTTCATCACATTCTTGGAACAGTTCTCGGTAAACTGGTCCAGCAGGATATAGCCATAGCCCTTGTACATTCCGTAATAGGGAACCGCCGGCAGAGCAATCACGCTGCGCACCACTTCAATGTCAAGCGAATCGGGCACGCCCGGACGGCGTACCGTTACGGTAAGTTTACTGTCTGCCTCACCGCGAAGATGATCACTCACATAGGCCGATGCCTTTCCCTTCATGCTCTCACCGTTTATCCTCAGGATCTCGTCGCCTGCCTTGAGTCCGTAACGTGCTGCCGGCATACCCTCATAAGGCTCGTCAATATAGATGTAGTCGCGTCCGGTATACTGACGTATCACCGCTCCTATACCCGCATACTTTCCTGTGGTCATCATCTTGAGATCCTTCATGTCCTTCTCGGGATAGTATTCGGTATAGGGGTCTATGCCGCGCAGCATAGCCTGTATTCCGGTCTCTATGGTCGAGCCGGGGTTTATGGTATCCACGTAGAAACGGTCCAACTCACTTACAATCTCATGGAAAATCTCCAGATTCTTGGCCATCTCAAAGTTGTGGTCATCGGTCTTCTGCGCCCAGATGCGTGCCGACGTCAGTCCCAATATGGTAAACAGGGCTATACCCTTTACAATATTCTTCATAGCGATTGATGTTTCCGCGAAGATATACATTTTGGCTTTGACAAAAAAAAGAGGCCGGCTAAAAAGCATTTTTTAGCCGGTCTCTTTTTTGTTCATATGATTTGTTTCTCATTTTTACTTTGTGGATTTTGGCCGTATGAGTGTTTCTTGATGTCTCAACTTGCCTGAGCTAAGCTGCTCCATTGCAATGAGCCTGTTGTGCAAGCCTGTTTGAGCACATTATCGGCACTGTTATTATCATTTTTACTGATTCTGACGGCCATGTATTTCCTGATATTATGTGCCAAGGCAACCAGACCAAACTCCACTTTCACCTTCTCGTTTGACCTGAGCCTGAACCGCTTGAAGCCGTGGTTATATTTGATGTCTCCGAAGACAGCCTCCGGCTCTATCGGCCTGTTACTTCTGTGGTATAGCCCCCGTTCGCTCGTCAGCAGACGCCTAACCTCGGCTCTGTAAGCGTTGTTCTTATGGTTGACTTCTATCGTCCTGCGGTCTGAAGCACCCTTGTAACACATACATCTCAAAGGACATCCTGAGCAGTTCTGTGCACGATACAGGCTGATGACAGATTCGTATCCGAGATCTGATCTAACCGTTGTGTCACAGATGTGCTCCATGTGCTGTCCCATCGGACACACATAGTAGTTGTCCTCGGCGTTGTAGTACAGGTTCTGGACAAGGAACGGGTTGTTGCGGCGGCTCCTCTTGTCCTCGGCATGGAACATGTTGTACTTTACATACGGGGTGATGCCTTCATCAAACATGTACTCGTAGTTCTGCTCGCTGCCGTACCCTGAGTCCGCACACACCTCTTCGCTCTGTTTACCGTATCTGTCTTTAAAAGACTCAAGGAACGGGATGAGGGTGCCCTGGTCCGTGGGCCTCCAGAAGATGTCATAGTTGGTGATGAACTGGTTCTCGGTGGCTATCTGTATATTATATCCCGGCTTGGTCTGACCGTTGTTCATGGCATCCTCCTTCATGCGCATGAAGGTGGCGTCAGGGTCAGTCTTACTGTAGCTGTTCCTCTCGCCAAGTGTATCGAGTTTCTTCTCGTACTCGCGCATCTTGGGGGCCTTCTCGGCCTTGACCTTTTCTACCGCCTTGCGCATCTTCTTGTCGCTTATTCCCGCTTCATCCATCTTGTTGAGGATGTTGTCGGCACGTTTGGCCATCTCATCGGCTGTAAGTTCCTGCTCCTCATCGGCATTCTCCATCGATAGTATTTTTTCGGCCGATTCAAGGACGGACTTCACGCTCGCTTCCAACTTTGCCATGTTCTTTTCCGTGCTGCCTTTCCAAACGAACGTGTATTTGTTTGCCGCCGACTCTATCTTGGTGCCGTCTATGTACTGCACATTCAGCGACACCAGGCCCTCGTCGTGCAGAAGCACCACTATCTGGGTGAAGATGCTGTCGAAACAGCCGGACAGACGCTTGCTGCGGAAGAGGTTGATGGTACGGAAGTCCGGGGTCTGCATGCCGCTCAACCACATGTATGCTATATTCTCCACAAGGAGTTTCTCCATCTGGCGGCCGGAGTACACATTGTTCAGATATGCATAGACGATGACCTTGAGCAGCATCCTGGGGTTGTAACTGCTTGTCCCGCCACCCTTGTATCCCGATTCGATGTCCGATATGTCGAGCCTGTCGATGATGGCACTTACAACACGAGCCTTGTGGTTCTGGGGAAGATAATCGCCAAGACATGGAGGAAGAAGCAGTGAGTCGTTGGGATTATACGATTTAAAGATTACCTTTGCCATAGTTTTGATGCTTTTGATGCTTTGAGTGTGGTAGCACAAAGATAATGAAAAATATCAAAACTACAATGGCTATTCCTTTGATATTCAAAAGAATAGCCATTATT